>NZ_JAKKFD010000022.1 GCF_022229005.1 Micromonospora trifolii | reverse complement strand
CGGGTCTGCCGTCCACGCCGTCCGCGCCTACCTGGTCCGGGCCCGCCCCGGGCTGGCCGCCGCCGGCCGCGGCACCCCGGCGGTGTTCCTCAACGCCCGCGGTGGCGCGCTGTCCCGCCAGGGCGCGTGGGGCATCCTGCGCCGCGCCGCCGACCGGGCCGGGCTGCCCGTCGACGGGCCCGCCGCCGTCTCCCCGCACACCCTGCGCCACTCCTACGCCACCCATCTGCTCGACGGCGGCGCCGACGTTCGGGTGGTCCAGGAGCTGCTCGGCCACGCGTCGGTGACCACCACCCAGGTCTACACGTTGGTCACCGTGGAGCGGTTGCGCGAGGTGTACGCCACCGCGCATCCGCGCGCCCTGGGCTGAACCGGTAGCGGTCGACGCCGACACGCCGGGCCGGTGCCGAACCCCCTGCTGGTCGGTGGCGTACAGTCGGCATCGGCGCGGACCTCCTGGAGCGACACGACCGGGGTGCGCAGCGGCGCCGCGAAGGACGTCGGACGGCTCCGACGCCGGGTGGGTCGTCGGGAGGGGGCAACGAGCACATGGCTGGCAACGGTGAGCGTGCCGAGACCTGGACGTCGGAGCTTCGCGAGCAGCAGGCCACGCTCGGCGCGGACCTGGGTCCTGCGGACCCGGCTGCCTACACGATGCGCAAGCCCATCCCCGAGCCGATGCCCACCGACCGGCACGGCCCCGCGCGCATCATCGCGATGGCCAACCAGAAGGGTGGCGTCGGTAAGACCACCACCACCATCAACCTGGGCGCCGCTCTCGCCGAGTACGGCCGCAAGGTGCTGCTCGTCGACTTCGACCCGCAGGGCGCGCTCTCGGTGGGGCTGGGCGTCAACCCGCACAACCTCGACCTGTCCATCTACAACCTGCTCATGCAGGACGACATCCTCGCCGAGGACGTCGTCATCAAGACCGACGTGGCGGGCCTGCACCTGCTGCCGGCCAACATCGACCTCTCCGCGGCCGAGATCCAGCTCGTCAACGAGGTCGCCCGGGAGATGGCCCTGGCCCGGGTCCTGCGCACGGTCCGCAAGGAGTACGACTACATCCTGATCGACTGCCAGCCGTCACTCGGCCTGCTGGCGATCAACGCGTTGACTGTCGCGCACGGCGTGCTCATCCCGCTGGAGTGCGAGTTCTTCAGCCTGCGCGGTGTGGCACTGCTGCTCGACACCATCGACAAGGTGCGCGAGCGGCTCAACTTCGACCTGGAGCTCGAAGGCATCCTCGCCACCATGTACGACAGCCGCACCACGCACTGCCGCCAGGTCCTCCAGCGGGTGGTGGAGGCGTTCGGCGACAAGGTCTACCAGACGGTCATCACCAAGACGGTGAAGTTCCCCGAGTCCACCGTGGCCGGTGCCCCCATCACCACGATGGACCCGGCCTCCTCCGGGGCACGTAACTACCGTCAGCTGGCCCGCGAGGTGATCGCCGCCCAGTCGGAGCGGTAGCCGGAACGCCCGGTGCCCGCCTCGTGGACTACGGTCGTCCGGTGACCGCGCCACCCCTCGACCCACCCGAGACCGCCGCTGCGGCCGTGGTCGACGGTGTGCAGCCCGCCGGGTTCACGGTCCGGCTGGCCAACTTCACCGGTCCGTTCGACCTGCTGCTGCAACTGATCGGCAAGCACAAACTCGACGTCACCGAGGTGGCCCTGCACACGGTCACCGACGAGTTCATCGCCTACATCAGGGCAATGGGCGACGACTGGGACCTGGACGAGGCCAGCGAGTTCCTCCTCATCGCCGCGACCCTGCTCGACCTGAAGGCTGCCCGGCTGCTGCCCGCCGCCGAGGTCGAGGACGAGGCCGACCTCGCCCTGCTGGAGGCACGGGACCTGCTCTTCGCCCGGCTGTTGCAGTACAAGGCGTACAAGGAGGCGGCGGCGCACATCGCCGAGTTGGAGGCCGTCGGCGGCCGACGCTATCCACGCGCCGTCAGCCTGGAGGCCCGCTACGCCGAGGCGCTGCCCGACCTGGTGCTCGGCATCGGCCCCCAGCGGCTGCTGAAGCTGGCCGTGAGGGCGATGACCCCGAAGCCGGTGCCGGAGGTCTCCATCGCCCACGTGCACATGGTCCGGGTCAGTGTCCGGGAACACGCGGCGATCCTCACCGCCCGGCTGCGCCGGGCCGGCATCGCCACGTTCTCACTGCTCTGCGCGGACTGCGAGGCCACCCTGGAGGTGGTGGCCCGGTTCCTCGCGCTGTTGGAGTTGTACCGGGAGGGCCTGGTCTCCTTCGTGCAGGAGCAGGCCCTGGAGGAGCTGACAGTGCGCTGGACCGGCCCGGTCGACGGCGACACCGAGCTGCACGTCGACGAGTACGCCGGAACCCCGGCCGACCTGGAGGCTGGGCCTGAGCCTTCGGGGTCTGAGCCTTCGGGGTCTGAGCCTTTGGGGATTGGGCCCGCGCTGGTGGCGATTGAGCCTGGGCCGGCGGGGGCTGACCGTGCGTCGACGGGGGAGGCCGGCGGGCCGGACGGGACGGGAACGACGGAGGGTGCGCGGGATGAGTGACGAGCAACGTCGGGACTCGCTGGCCGACCAGGCCGCCGCCTGGGTCCCCCCGTGGGACCGCCCCCGCCCGCCCGCCGCCGCCGACCTCCCCGCGTCGCCGGACGAGTCAGCCACGGCACCGGACACCGAAGAACCCGAAGCGGCACCGCCCCGACCGGAGCCCGGCGCCGCCGCCACTTCCGTCGAGCCGAACGTGGTCGCGTCGGACTCGGCGCAGGCTGACCCGGATGGACCCGGCCCGGTCGAGGTGGGCCCGGGTCAGCCACATCGCGGTGAGGCGGCTGCGGACGAGGTGGGCTCGGCGGGACCGGACCTCGGCGGGGTGACGGAGACCACGGTGGGCGAGTCGGGTGGCGCTGGGGACGTACCCCGGCGGCAGTTGGCGGGGCGGCGGCGGGCGACTGTCGCGCCGGAGCCCGCGCCCGAGCTGTCCGACGCCGAGCTGCGCGGCGCGTTGGAGGCGATCCTGCTGGTCGTCGACGAGCCGGTCAGCGAGCTGGTGCTGGCCCAGGTGCTGGAGCAGCCCGCCGAACGGGTCGGGCCGATGCTCGACGAGATCGCCGCCGGTTACACAGCGGCCGGGCACGGGTTCGAGTTGCGGCGGGCGGCCGGCGGGTGGCGGCTGTACACCCGGCCGGAATACGCTACGTACGTTGAGCGGTTCGTGTTGGACGGGCAGTCCGTGCGGCTGACCCAGGCGGCGCTGGAGACGCTCGCCGTGGTTGCGTACAAGCAGCCGGTGACCCGTTCGCGAATCTCAGCCATCCGGGGTGTGAACTGCGACGGGGTCATCCGTACGCTGGTCACCCGTGGCCTCATCGAGGAGTGCGGCACCGAACAGGACAGCGGGGCGTTCCTCTACCGGACCACCACGTTGTTCCTGGAGAAGCTCGGGCTGAACACCGTCGACGAGCTGCCGCCCCTCGCACCCTTCCTGCCCGACGACGTAGAAGAGCTTGCTGATGCGACCCGATAACCGTTCCCCCAAAGCCGACGCGCCCGTCTACGAGGGGGCTGAGCGCCTGCAGAAGGTGCTCGCCGCCGCCGGCGTGGGTTCCCGGCGTGCCTGCGAAGACCTGATCTTCCGCCGCCGGGTCACGGTGGACGGGCGGGTCGCCAAGCTCGGCGACAAGGTCGACCCGGCCACCTCCGTGATCCACGTGGACGGGGAGCGTCTCCAGGTCGACGTTCGCCTGGTCTACGTGGCGATGAACAAGCCGCGTGGGGTGGTTACCACCATGGCGGACGAAAAGGGACGCAACGAGCTGGCCGACTTCATCGGCGCGCGGCTGGAGCAGCGGGTCTACCACGTCGGGCGGCTCGACGCGGACAGCGAGGGCCTGCTGTTGCTCACCAACGACGGCACCCTCGCCCACAAGCTCATGCACCCCTCGTACCAGGTGCTGAAGACCTACCTCGCCGAGGTGGTCGGGCCGATCCCGCGCAACCTGAGCAAGCGGCTGCTGGCCGGCGTCGAGCTGGAGGACGGGCCGGTCAAGGTCGACTCGTTCAAGGTGGTGGACACCCTGGGCAAAAGCGCCCAGGTGGAGCTGAGCCTGCACGAGGGCCGCAAGCACATCGTCCGGCGGCTGATGGACGAGGTAGGTCACCCGGTCACCCGGCTGGTGCGTACCTCGATCGGCCCGATCCGGCTCGGTGACCTGCGGACCGGGCGGATCCGGCGGCTGACCAACGCCGAGGTCGCCGCCCTGTTCAACGTGGTGGGTGACTGACCCCCGAGTTCGGGGTACGGCAGCCGGTAGGCTCCACCGATGGCCGGGACGCGGCCGTCCGGGTGGCGTGGGTCGCCTCCGGCGGCGTCGCGCGCGGGTCCGCTAGGGGCCCCGGGCATGATTGATGACGATTGACAAACCGCTTGCGGCGCCAGATCACCGGGCGATCCGTGAGGTACGGGCTGAGGAGGACACGGTGGAGGAAAACGTACGGGCCGGGCGATGTGTGGTCGCTGTGGACGGGCCGTCCGGTTCGGGTAAGTCCACCGTGTCGCGGCGGCTCGCCGTGAGCATCGGTGCGCGTTACCTGGACACCGGGGCGATGTACCGGGCGATCACGTGGGCGGTGCTGCGCTCCGGCGTGGATCTCACCGACGCCGCGTCGGTGGCAAAGGTCGCCGGCGAGGTCAACCTGCGCATCGGCACCCACCCGCAGGGGTACGCGGTGACCATCGACGGTGTGGGCGTTGACGCCGACATCCGTGGCACCGAGGTGACCGGCGCGGTTTCCGCCGTCGCCGCCGTGCCGGCTGTCCGTGAGCTGCTCGTCACCCGGCAGCGCGAGATGATCGCCAACGCTGGTCGGATGGTGGTCGAGGGTCGCGACATCGGCTCGGTCGTGGCGCCGGACGCCGACCTGAAGGTCTTCCTGACCGCCTCCGAGGCGGCCCGTGCCGCCCGGCGCAGCGCCGAGGACGCCGCCGACGTGGCGGCCACGGCCGCCGATCTGGCCCGGCGGGACCGGCTCGACTCGACCCGCAAGGTCAACCCGCTGGCCCAGGCGCCCGACGCGGTGGTGCTGGACACCACCGATCTGGGCATCGACGAGGTCGTGGCGCGGCTGCGCGAGCTGCTCACCGAGCGGGGCGTGGCATGAGCGAGCGGAGCGAGCGAATCATCGGGCTCAGTGCGGTTGTGTCTCATGACGCTTCGCAGCGAAGCGGAGGAGTGGCATGAGTAGCGATGGTGGTGGCTGGGTCGAGCTGCGTGAGCCCGAGGTCGTCGTCGAGGAACCGAGCGGCCCGCAGCCGGTGGTGGCCGTTGTCGGCCGCCCCAACGTGGGCAAGTCGACGCTTGTCAACCGGATCATCGGCCGCCGGCAGGCGGTCGTCGAGGACGTTCCTGGCGTGACCCGCGACCGGGTTCCCTACGACGCGCAGTGGAACGGCCGGGCGTTCACAGTGGTGGACACCGGCGGTTGGGAACCGGACGCGAAGGACCGGGCCGCGGCCATCGCGGCGCAGGCCGAGACGGCAGTCGTCACCGCCGACGTGGTGCTCTTCGTGGTCGACGCGATGGTGGGCTCCACCGACGTGGACGAGGCCGCGGTGAAGATGCTGCGGCGCAGTGCCAAGCCGGTGATCCTGGTGGCCAACAAGGCCGACAACAACTCCATCGAGATGGAGGCCACCTCGCTGTGGTCGCTCGGCCTCGGTGAACCGTTCCCGGTGTCCGCGCTGCACGGACGCGGCTCCGGCGACCTGCTGGACGCCATCCTCGCCGCGCTGCCGGAGGCGCCGACGATCCTGGAGAACCGTCCGCGTGGACCGCGCCGGGTGGCGCTGGTCGGGCGGCCGAACGTCGGCAAGTCCAGTCTGCTCAACCGGTTCTCCGGCGAGGAGCGGGCGGTCGTCGACTCGGTGGCGGGCACCACTGTGGACCCGGTGGACAGCCTGGTCGAGATCGGCGGTCAGACCTGGCAGCTGGTCGACACGGCCGGGCTGCGCAAGCGGGTCGGCAAGGCCAGCGGCACCGAGTACTACGCCAGCCTGCGTACCGCCGGCGCGATCGAGGCCGCCGAGGTGGCCGTGGTGCTGCTGGACTCCAGCGAGCCGATCAGCGAGCAGGACCAACGGATCCTGTCGATGGTGACCGAGTCGGGCCGGGCGCTGGTCATCGCGTTCAACAAGTGGGACCTGGTCGACGCCGACCGTCGGTACTACCTGGACAAGGAGATCGACCGGGAGCTGCGCCGCATCCCCTGGGCGATCCGGCTGAACCTGTCGGCGATGACCGGCCGTGCCGTGGACAAGCTGGCCCCCGCCCTGAACAAGGCGCTGGCCAGCTGGGAAACCCGCGTGCGGACCGCGCACCTCAACCAGTGGCTGACCGCGCTGGTGCAGGCCACCCCGCACCCGGTGCGTGGTGGGCGGGCGCCGAGGATCCTGTTCGCGACGCAAGCTGGTGTGGCGCCGCCACGGTTCGTGCTCTTCACCACGGGCCCGCTGGACGCCGGTTACCAGCGCTTCGTCGAGCGCAAGCTCCGCGAGGAATTCGGGTACGAGGGCAGCCCGATCGAGATCTCGGTCCGCCCGCGCAAGAAGCTCGGCCCCGGCGGCCGAGGCAAGGCGCACGGCTGACCCGGTCCAGTTCTGCCGAATGCCGGATGGGCGATCCTGCCCATCCGGCATTTCTGTCCGTCCGTCCATTCACCCACCCTCCTAGGACGCTTTAGGGGTTGTGCGGTGGCTCCTTGTGGGGTGGTTCGGCTGCGTCGCGATGCCGGTGGGGCCTGTGCGGACGGGCCGGAGCTGCTGCGCTAAGCTGTACCGGCTGCCGCGGGGGAAACCACGCGGGGGCGGGACGTGGCGCAGCTTGGTAGCGCACTTGACTGGGGGTCAAGGGGTCGTCGGTTCGAATCCGGCCGTCCCGACAGAATGAAACCGCAGGTCAGAAAGGCTGGTCCGAAACATCGGGCCAGCCTTTCTGGCTTTCTGGGGACCACGCCGGTCAAGTGCGCCGTCCGGCAGCGCTCCTTGACCGCTAGTCAAGCCAGGTGACCAGCCCTGTTGCCCTACCGAATCGTTTTCTTCGCGCCGTCAAGGCAGCCTCGGCCCCTGCCAGAGATGGTGCAAGCTTCGCTAGCCTCTGCACGTGATCTCCTACCGCCCGACCGCCCCCGCAGACGTCGACCGTGTGACCTCGTGGATCGTGACCGAGCCCGTTGGGTGGATCCCCGCCGACCGTTACCTGAGCGACTTGGCTGAGGGCATGTACCGGCCGGAGTGGACATGGATTGCTGAGCGCGACGGCCAGGTCGTGGGACGGGCATTGTGGTGGGGGCCGAAGGGCAGCCCGCATCCGGTCGCGCTCGACTGCCTCGACGTGGATCCTGCCGTGGACGACCGTGCCGCCGTCGCTGGCGAGCTGATCGGGGCCGCGCTGGCCGGGTTCCCGGCGTCGGTTCAGTATGCGATCAAGGTGACCGGTGGCTGGCGCGACGATCCGGCCACCTCGGCAGCCGTGGAGTGGCGGCGGGCGGCGGCGCACGCGGCGGGCCTCACCCGGGAGGTGGAGCGGCTGCAGTTCGAGTGGGCGCCCGCCGACGGGGTGCCCTCTGTGGCCGGCAGGCTGCGGTTCGCCGAGGCCTCTGACGAGGATTTCCTCGCCGCGTTCAGGCGAATCGCCGAGGGCAGCCTGGACGCCCAGACTCGTGCGAACCTGACCGCCAAGGGCGTGGACGCGACCGCACGAGAGGAGATGGACTTCTATCTCAGGGCGCCGGGCAAGCGGGAGTGGTGGCGGATTGCCTACACGCGCCAGGGCGAGGTGGCGGGCATGGCGATTCCCTCCGCGACCCCGTACAGCGTGAACGTCGGCTATCTCGGTGTGGTGCCGGAGTTCCGCGGGCGCGGCTACGTGGACGAGGTGCTCGCCGAGATCACCCGCCTTCACGCGGCAAACGGGGAGGCGCGTATCACCGCCACCACCGACATGGCCAACGCGCCTATGGCGGCCGCTTTCGCTCGCGCTCGGTACCGCAACACGGAGATCCGGATCAACCTTTCCAACGACGTCCAGCCCTAGACGAGTAAAGGCCAGCGCCTGGGGACCAGATGGGGACCACACGGTGTGCGTGGCGGCGGCCGGTATGCCGTCGACTGCACAGTCTTATCGTGGGGGATGGCGTGTGTGACGTGCGTGGGCGTGTGGCGAGGCGCCCTGGGGGTCAAGGGGTCGTCGGTTCGAATCCGGCCGTCCCGACGCAGGTCAGAGGCCATCCGGATTCTTCCGGGTGGCCATTTTTGATCTTGTACAGCAGCGAAGTGCAGGCGCGGCTCTTGGTGGCGATGTGTCCGCCGTAGCCGAACTGGTGCGTCCAGCGGCGAAGCCGGGCGTAGTCGGGGTGCTCACCGATGTCCCAGCACGCGCGGATCAGTCGGCCGAGGCGCGTGCCGGGGCCGCCGTGAATCTCAACGGAGAGGTCGTCAACGCGGCGCAGGCGCAGGCCGGTTACCTCGGTGCTCTTGGTGACGTACATGGCGATGTAGCCGGTGATCTGGGCGAGGTTGACCTCAGTGCCGGGCGCGTTGACGTGCTTGAGATCCAAGCCCTTGTCACCCCACGCGATGTGCCAGCCCTGCCCGCCGTTGGCGGGGTGCGGGGCGGAGGTGTAGGCCGTCTTGAGGAAGGCGGCTTCCACGGCGTCGGCGAACATCTGCCGGGCGATGGCGGCCGGCGGGCGCACGATCGCCCCAGGGCAGTCGGGGTTGTAGCCGTCGAGGCGGATGAGGGCGTGGTAGTGGATGACGCCGCGTACCTGAAATTCGTAGACCTTGATGTAGCGGCGGCGTAGGTCGACGCCGTGGGTGCGGCCGAGGCGGCGTAGCTCCCGGTCGGCTTGTTGGATGGTGCGGCGCCACAGCTCGGGTGCTTCGTGGTTCCAGACGACCTGGCCGGTGTGGTCGTAGCAGTCCAGGCACAACGGCTGCCCGAGGTGGGTGTCTGCGGCCTTGTGGCGCTGGCCGCAGCGCAGCTCGACACCGTGGGGGCAGGTCCGGCCGAACGGGTGGCACACCGAGGCCCGGCAGGTGCAGCCGTCCTTCTTGCGGCAGGATCCTAGAAGCCGACGCCCATGCTCGCATCAGCAACTCGGCGCAACAGCCTCGTGGGCCAGCCGACTGGAACACCTACCGCCTCCCGCGTTGATCTCAACCCACCGATGGGAACCGAAGAAGCGCGCACGGACGGCGGCAGATCCGTGCTGCGGTCAGCGCGTGACGCTTCGAATCCGAGGCAGCCCACGTCTGTCATGATCTCGGTGCAACTGGATCCGACGACGGCACCGCGTCCAAGGCCATCGCCCCCGCCCTCAACGACCTCCGGCACTGCCGCTTCGGATCGACTACAGCAGCTGGCATACCTGGAGGTGCTTCATGCGAGAAAACCATCCCATCGATCGACTCGTGGTCGCGCTCGAAGGCGAGGTATCCGCATCAATCGTCAGCGCGATGCAAGCGTCGATCGAAAGGCTTGCTGGCCGGCGGGCCTGGGTCCTCGGTCCGCCGGTCTTCCTCGACCAGTCAGATGAGCACGGCTCTCACTGGGTGGGGTTCGGGCTGATGCTTTATACAGCTCTGCCCCCTTGGGGAGAGCAGATCGATCCTCAGGTGGACAGGGCGCATCTTGAGGAGGTCAAGGAGCTGCTCGGCGAAGTCTGTCGTATCTCGGATGAGTATGGTGCCTCATTCCAGGCTGAGTACGCCGGCGAACTTCTAGGCATGGTCGAGTCTGGTCAGATGGACTCTGGGCTTGAGGTCACACTGATAGGCGAGTGGGAGCGTGTTCTCAACGCCGCGAGCCCCCGTGGAATGACACCGGGCAGCAACGCATGACGTGGTCGATGGGTGTCCCGCAGACACGCCCTCGATTCGACACGACAGGACGCTGTGTCGGCGGCCAGCCTGTTGCCCCTGGCTTGCCGGATCTGTCGCACATCAGCTGGCGGATTACACACGTTGATTCTCAGCTCGTGTGAGAATTTTCTGTACGGGATCAAGGCGGCTCGCTTCGCAGGCCGCTCGCGCCGCCGACCAGGGGCCGACCCACACCGACTTCCGCTACCTTCGCTTACCGAGCGTAGTTGACGTCGTGCCTACCAAACGGGGAGTGGCGAGCCAACCCGCGCGTTGTCTGCGGCACGAGAACGCGTACCCGCCAGCGGAGCGGGGCCAAGGGTATGACCGGGACTGACAGACCAAGATGTGTAGGCAAGAATCGAGGGGCGAAGACCAACGTTTTGTCAGTGACTGAGCATGGGGGAACGCGTGCAGGTTGCCCTGCTGGCAGCGCTATCTGGATTGATCGGAATTGTCCTGGGGCGGTTTTGGGACGCCCGCTCGGAGTCGCTGCGCTGGCGTCGGGACCAGCGGATGCAGAGTTACCAGGCTGTGGCCGGGGAGTTCTACCGGTATCGGGAGGCGATCCGTGAGCTGGGTCGCGCACCCGGCCCAGGATCGGAGCACGACGAAAGACGTGCCGAGGCCAGCAAGCTGCGTACCGACTGGAACCGTTGTTTAGCCACGCTTTGGCTGCACGGTTCCGAACGGGCGGCGGCCTGTGCCTTGTCCGTTGACCACCAGTTGAGCAAGTTGGGTACCCGGGCGGCAGAAGAGGGAATCCCTGACGAGCAGTGGTCGACGTACCGGGAGCCGGCCCTGGTGGCGTATGACGACTTCGTCGATGCCATCCGGAGTGATCTCAGACTATCGCCACTGGCGGCGCTGCGAGCGGGGGCGGCTACGCGCGCTTTAGGGTCGCCGGCTGGCCCGAAGGCTCCGAACCTTGACACCGTGGACTAGAACTCACTCGATTCGAGAGAAGTCGAAGCTGTGCCGCCCGTTGCTGGATGGCCGCTCGTCACGCAATGCCATCAACCGGAACCGTCGGCCGGTGGTCAAGACAGCCGATCAGGGGGCGGCTGACCTCGATGCGGCTTTGTATGGCAAGCGCTTCTGTCGTTGATCTTGTGATGGTGTGGGTTAGCTGGGTAGGAGTATTCGTTTGCGGAGTAGGTCGAACGTGACCACCTCGCGGGCCGCCGCGCTAACGGCCGTGACCAGCGTGGACACACCGTTGTACGCGTTCGGCAAGCCCGGCACGCCAGACGGGAAAGCGCAGGGTACGCCGTTCACCGCGATACTCGCCGTCGATGGCCGGGACATTGGTGCGTCGCCGAGGCTG
The DNA here is from genome assembly GCF_022229005.1 of Micromonospora trifolii. GTDB lineage: Bacteria > Actinomycetota > Actinomycetes > Mycobacteriales > Micromonosporaceae > Micromonospora > Micromonospora trifolii. The sequence goes on along the minus strand of NZ_JAKKFD010000022.1, from coordinate 161,373 downwards.
ACCTGGTCCCCGGCCGAGGAGGGATCGCAGCTGGCGACCGTTCCCGGTGCCCGGCGGGAGAGACGATGACGACACCACCAACGCCCCTGAAGCCTGGCCGGCATCGTCGCTGGTGGTAGGTTCTGACCGTGCTCATCACCGTCGTGGTGGTGGTTGGCGCCTGTGCCGTTGGCTGGGTGCGACAGTTCGGCGTTCCGCTGATGGATCGTGACTACAGTGCGGAAACGTTTGTTGTGGAGAATCATCTGGAGAGCAAGCTGGCGGTTGAGGTGACAGGCGGCGTCCCCATCACCCACAGCGTGTCTGCCACGAGCTCGGCATTGATCCCGCTGCGAGGCAGTTGCGGGCGGTTCATGCGGCTGGTGGCCCGAGATCCGGCCGGTCGAGAGATCGCCAGTCTGGATGACGCGCTGTGTGAGCCGTGTACCTGGGTAATCGAGGCCGACGGTTCGACGCAACTGCTGCGTGAGCACCGCTGGCCCTACCCTGGATAGTGCGCGCTCAACCCGGCCGCAGTGGCCGCCAGTTCATCTGGAGCGACGGGCGCGAGCGACGGCAGACATCCATGGCCCCCGTTGGACCGCCCAGCCAGCTAAGCCCTACTGCTGGCGCAGCTTGTCGACGGCCGATCGTTCCTTCGCACCGAGCGAGTCATCCGGCGAGTTCTCGCAGAGGACTTGTTTGGTCGTCGCTCCACAGTTCGATCGAGTAGCGCAGGCCAAGACCGGCGAGGACGGCACCGAGTTCGTCTACGCGGGATGGATCAACGACGCCGCTGAGAAGGCGTTCATCGGGTGACGACTCAACCAGTTCGATGCACACCCACTCGTGCTCGACCTCATACTCAGTCCACGAGCTTGCACGGGCACGCCAGCCTGCACGTACGAACATTTCAGCCAAGACCTTCGCCCTCGGGGCATGGGGGATGCGGCCATAGAGGTTGTTGCCGAGAACGGCTAGGTGGTCGGCAAGACGCGGCCCGGGCGTACCGCCAGAAGTGATTTCCATGTTCCCTCCCAGCCTCCGTCGTGCCCGTTCCGTGCCCGACGCGAAGGCCAACACCAGGCATCAGTAGCGGTCAGGGCTGCTGCCGAACTCGCCTCGCCAAGACGAAGTCCGCATAGTCATCCCCGGCAACCCCATGGTTGACCCACAGATTCGGGTACGCCCCGGTTTCCTGCTCTGCCAGCCACAGTGCCGCGGCCGGCTCTTGAAAGTGGCCGATCACGCGGCCGTAGCCCGTGTCGTCTTCGTCTTCGGGGTCGAGGGGCGGGAACACGGACAAGTCGCGGTAGTTCTCGTCATCCAGGTCCTGTACGTCATGGACGGACACGTTGTAGCCGTCCTGCCACGGCCAGACCGCAACCCAGCGGATGCCTCGCTCGCGCCCCAGGGTGAGGGGTCCGACGAACTGCTCAACGCCTTTCCTGCGAGCGAGTGCGCCGAGAGCGAACGGCCGGGTGAGGTGACGCATGCGGGGAGGCTATCCCGGATGCACGGGAGTCGAACTGAGTGACGACCGGTACCGACATCGGCGGACAGTCGTGGACGCCGGAGGACTGCTCTCGCCGCTCATCTGCCGTAGGGGAGCAGGTCGGGCAGTTGTGTTGGTTGCCTGGGGGTCAAGGGGTTGGGCAGGGCGGGTGCGGGTTTCTGCCGCCTCCCGTGGTCGGTCCCCGGTCGCTCGAGCGCCAGTGGCCTGCTGCCGGGCATCTCCGTCACGCCCTCGCCCCGCAGGGCAACGGCGACGACCGGATCCGGTCTGTCGAGAAACAGTCGGTCTCGATCTCTTCGCGCCCGAGCGCGTGCGTCATCTCATCGCCGCCACCTACCCGACCGGGGCGGACTTCGGCAGTCGGATTTCACGGCCGTCGATGAAACCGTTGTTGGGCGATGACGAATCTGTTAGCTTTTCCAAACCTCAGTGAGAGAGCGCTCTCCCGAGGATAGAGGTCAAGAAGATGACGGCTCTGCACCCCTGACCAGGCACCGTCAACACAGCCGCCCACGTCCACCCGCCCCCACCCCCATCCACCATCACGGCACCGCGCGACCTTCACCGAGGCGCGACGTGCCGACGACCCTCCACCGCCGGGACAGACGCGGCACCGCCATGCGCGTCCCGGGACCTACCCGCGTGGCCGCCTACCGCGGCCACGTTCGAGACGTGATCGGCGCACGTTTCGGCTGCTTCCTCACGAGAGGTAACCAACCGATCATGATTCGCAGAGTGCTGCTAATCGTCGCTCTTGTACTGGCCGGGGTGGGCGTCAACGTCGCCCCGGCATTCGCGGCCGACTTCTCGGTGCTGGTCTTCAGCAAGACCGCGGGGTTCCGGCATGACGCGATCCCCGCAGGGATCAGTGCGATCCAGCAACTGGGCACGCAGGGCAACTTCACGGTCGAGGCGACCGAGGACGCCGCCCAGTTCACCGACACGAACCTGGCCAGGTTCAGAGCGGTCATCTGGCTGTCCACGACCGCCGACGTGCTCGACTCGACCCAGCAGGCCGCGTTCGAGCGCTACATCCGCGCCGGCGGCGGCTATGTCGGCGTGCACGCGGCCTCCGACACCGAATACGACTGGCCCTGGTACGGCAACCTCGTCGGCGCCTACTTCTCCAGCCACCCCGCGATCCAGCCGGCCACCGTCCGCATCGAGGACACCGCCCACCCTTCGAACGCGGGCATCCCGGTGAACTGGAACCGCACCGACGAGTTGTACAACTACCGCACCAACCCCCGCTCGCAGGTGCACGTCCTCGCGAATCTCAACGAGGCCACGTACACCGGCGGCACCATGAACGGCGACCACCCGATCTCGTGGTGCCGGCCCTACGACGGCGGCCGCTCCTGGTACACCGGCCTCGGCCATACCCAGGAGAGCTACACCGAGGCCAACTTCCGCACCCACCTGCTCGGCGGCATCAGGTACGCCGCGCAGAACATCGGCAACTGCTCGGTGCAGGCTCCCGTCGGCACGTTCAACCAGGTGAACCTGGCCAAGGGCGTGGCGGAGACCGGTGAACCGATGGGCCTCACCGTACTGCCCAACCGGGGTGTGCTGCACACCTCGCGGAACGGCGTCATCCGGTACACCGACGTCAACGGCAACACCAAGATCGCCCTGACGCTGCCGGTCTACAGCCACGACGAGGAGGGTCTGCAGAGCATCAAGGCCGACCCGAACTTCGCCAGCAACCGCTGGGTGTACGTCTACTACGCGCCGCCGCTCAGCACGCCGGGCGGCGACGCTCCGTCCACCGGCACGGCGGCGCAGTTCGCCCCGTTCAACGGCTCCAACAAGCTGGCCCGGCTCACCGTGCGGGACGACAACACAATCGACCCGGCCTCGCTGGTGACGATCCTCGACGTGCCGACCAGCCGTGGGCTGTGCTGCCACGTCGGCGGTGACATCGACTTCGACGCCGCCGGCAACCTGTACCTGTCCACCGGTGACGACACCAACCCGTTCGATTCGGCCGGTTCCGCGCCGCTCGACGAGCGGGCCGACCGCAACCCCGCCTACGACGCGCAGCGCACCTCGGCCAACAGCAACGACCTGCGCGGCAAGGTGCTGCGGATCAAGCCGGGTGCGACGGGCGGCTACACCGTCCCGGCCGGCAACATGTTCGCCCCGGGCACGGCGAACACCAGGCCCGAGGTGTACGCCATGGGCTTCCGCAACCCGTTCCGGATGAGCGTGGACAAGGCGACGGGGGTCGTCTACCTCGGTGACTACGGCCCCGACGCCGGCTCTGCCGACCCGCAGCGCGGGCCGGCGGGCACCGTCTCGTTCGAGCGGATCACCCAGCCGGGCTTCTACGGCTGGCCGTACTGCTCCAACTACAACACCCCCTACCAGGAGTTCACGTTCCCCAGCGGGCCGTCGTCCGGCCCGTACAACTGTGCCGGTGGGCCGACGAACAACTCCCGGAACAACACCGGCATCACCACGCTGCCGCCGTCGCAGGCGGCATGGCTGCCCTACGGCGGGCAGGGGCCCTGGCGGCCCGAGTTGGGTGGGGGCGGGCCCATGGGCGGTCCGGTCTACAACTTCAACCCGGCGCTGGCCTCCGACGTGAAGTTCCCGGCGTCGTACAACGGGAAGGTCTTCCTCGGGGAGTTCACCAGTCGCTGGATCAAGGCGGTCACCCTGAACGCCAACGGCACGGCCGGCGCGATCGAGCCGATCCCGTGGTCCGGGACCGCGATCATGGACATGGAGTTCGGGCCTGACGGCGCCCTGTACGTGCTCGACTACGGCACCACCTGGTTCGGCGGCGACGCCAACTCGGCCCTCTACCGGATCGAGTACAACACCGGCGGCAACCGGGCACCGATCGCGCAGATCAGCGCCACCCCGTCCTCCGGCGCGGCGCCGCTGGCCGTGCAGTTCAGCTCGGCGGGTAGCAACGACCCGGACGGCGACCCGATCACGTACGCCTGGGACTTCACCAGTAACGGCAGCACCGACTCGACGGCGGCGAACCCGACGTTCACCTACCCGGCGAACGGCGAGTACACCGCGACGCTGACGGTACGGGACCCCGGCGGCAGAACCTCGACGGCCAGTACGGTCATCGGGGTCGGCCGACCCTCCATCCAATTGATCACACCCGCCGACGGATCGGTGTTCCAGTTCGGCGACCTGGTGCCGTACGAGGTGAGGGTCACCGATCCGAACGCCGGCACCATCGACTGCAACCGGGTCCAGCTCAACTACATCCTCGGCCACGACAGTCACGGTCACCCGATCACCAGCAAGAACGGCTGCACCGGGTCGATCCAGACCACTGTGGATGGTGAACATGACGCGTCGGCGAACATCTTCGGGGTGCTCGCCGCGGTCTACACCCCGGTCAGCGGGGTCGCGGTCCAGGACCAGCACGTGCTGCAGCCGCGGACCCGGCAGGCCGAGCACTTCGGCACCATGAACGGCGTCCAGCTCGCCGCAAAGCCCAGCGCCCACGGCGGCAACGCCATCGGGTACATCGAGAACGGTGACTGGATTTCCTTCACGCCGTACAACCTGGCCGGCGTCACCGGTATCAGGGCGCGGGTCGCCTCGGCCGGCGTCGGTGGCACGCTGACCGTGCGGGTCGACTCACCGACCGGCCCGGTGGCCGGCACGGTGCAGGTCGCCCCGACCGGTGGCTGGGAGACGTGGGCCGACGTCACCGGGACGATCAGCCCACCGGCCGGAACGCACCAGCTGTACCTGGTGTTCACCGGAGGCGCGGGATCGCTGTTCGACATCGACGACTTCACGTTCACCTCCGGCACCACGCAACCGCCGTCGGGGAATCTGGCGTTGAACAAGCCGGTGACGGCGTCGAGCACGGAGTCGGGCACATTCCCGGCCTCGGCTGCGGTCGACGGTTCGCTGACCACCAGGTGGGCGAGCGCCTTCAGCGATCCGCAGTGGATCCAGGTGGACCTCGGCCAGTCGACCTCCATCGACCGGGTCAGGCTGAGCTGGGAAGCGGCGTACGGTTCGGGGTACCAGATCCAGACGTCGGCCAACGGGACGACGTGGACCACGGTCCGGACGGTGACCGGCGGCGACGGTGGAGTGGACGACAACACCGCGCTGGCCGCCACGGGTCGTTACGTGCGGATCAACGGTACGGCCCGCGCCACCGCCTACGGATATTCGCTGTTCGAGTTCGAGGTCTACGGGGGCGGCGTCACACAGCCGCCTGCGGGCAACCTGGCGTTGAACAAGCCGGCGACCGCGTCGAGCACCGAGGCGGTCGCCTACCCGGCCTCCGCCGCGGTGGACGGTTCGCTGACCAGCAGGTGGGCGAGTGCCTTCGCCGACCCGCAGTGGATCCAGGTGGATCTCGGTCAGTCGTACCCCGTCAACCGGGTCAAGTTGACCTGGGAGGGGGCGTACGGCTCGGGGTACCAGATCCAGACGTCGGCCAACGGGACAACCTGGACCACAGCCCGGACGATCGCCGGTGGCGACGGCGCCGTGGACGACATCACCGCGTTGGCCGCCACCGGCCGATATGTGCGGATCAACGGCACGACCCGCGCCACGGCCTGGGGCTACTCGCTGTTCGAGTTCGAGGTCTACAGCTGATCGGGTAGACCGGCGCATCGATGGGGCGCAGGGGCCTTCGAAGGTCCCTGCGCCCTGGTCAGTCCCGGCCATCGCCATGACGAGCGGCGGTGGCCGGTGCCGCGTCGATCAACCGTGCCACGGACGATCCACGGCGGCTGCTCACCCCTGCTCACGTTCAGGCAGAACGATGCTCGTGTCCCGAGGACACGCCCATCATCGTTCGTCAGGGGTTCTTGGTGTTGGTGTCGATGGTGTAAACCACGTCTGGCCCGACGTCATGGCGGGTGATGCCGGGTACGTCGGGGATGTCAAGCAGTGGTTGGTACGGGGTGCCTTGGACCCGGTCGCGCAGCAGGACGACGCTGCGGATGCCGAGCTGGTGCAACCGATCCAGGGCCGGCTCGCTGGGGAAGGTCGCCATGACGTCGCGGATCCCCTGACGGTTGGGTGTGGTGTAGCTGGCCGCACCGTTGACCATGGTGGGAAAACCGTCGGTCGACCACAGTAGAACGTGGAGGTCGATACTGTCGTTGGACGGCAATACCAGGATGGGAGCGTGCGCGGAGGCTAGCGCCATCGCGGCCGGTGCGGCTGGGGTTTGGGGGTGGCCCAGGTCAGGTAGGCCCTCAGCTAGCACGAGGACCAGCAACGGAACGGTCAGCAGACGTGCCTCTCTCACCGACCATTTCGGCTCGGCGCCCCTGCGAGCCACCTCGGCCAGGTGGGTAACCAGGCCAGCCGCGAGGATGGCCAGGCAGAGAGTGGGCCACAAGATCAAGCGGCCTGGTGTACGGGATCCATCGAACCCGGGCACGTAGAGGTAGAGCAGGCGGTAGATCGGCCCGTTCGTGCCCAGCGCGAGCAACACTCCGACGACCGCCCCAAACAGCAGCAGAAGCCGTTGCGCCGGTGACCAGCGGGATAGGAACAGGCCGGCGAAGGCCAGTAGATACAGTGCATACCCGCATAGCAGCACTTTCTCAGTCGGTACGTCACCGAGAGCGGTGCGGGCGTCGGTGTGCAGGGTGCCCCAGGTCAGCGAGGACTGCGGCGCCACGAGAAGCCCGCGCAGTGTCGGGGAGAAATGCGCGACGTAGTCCCAGTCCCGGGTGACATCTGGGTTGAGCTCGCGCACGTGTTTGTACGCGTACGCGAAGTATCCGGTCACCGCGGTGAAGACCAGCCCGCCGATCAGATCACCGACGATCAGCCGGCGGCTGAGGCGTGGGCGATGGATCAGCCAGGCTGTCAGTGTGATCAGGCAGAGGGCGGCGAGGACGTATACGAATCCCAGCCCCACGCCGAAGCCCAGGCTGACCTGCCAGGCCGCAACCAGCCAGCCAGCGAACGCCCAGCCCGGCCGGACTCGTTCGGCACGGTAGCCGCGGGTGAACGAGAGTCCGTGGCCGCGCGCCAGCATCGCCAGGGCCAGAGTGATGCCACCGGTGGACAGAATATTCAAATGGCCGTCGTGGCCGTAGCGCCAGGGCGCGTAGGCGAGGGCGGCCCCGGCTACCGCGGCGGCGACCTTGTTCGCGCCAAGCTGGCGCAGGAGCGCGTAGCCGCCGAGGAAGGCGAGCGCGAAAGCCAGCACGAACAGGACGTTGTAGCGCAGCACGGCGCCGACCACACCGTTGCCTATCAGCCCTGCCGGGGCATAGCCGAGCAGGCTGTCGTTCAGGGCTAGGCCGTACGGGTCGGGATAGAAAGCGTTGGTATCCCACAGGCCACGCAGACCGTGGGTGAGTGCGTGGCCACCCCATCCCACCAGCCATGCTTGGGCCGTCGGGTCACCCAGGTCACCGACGATGGTGTGGGCCGGGTCGGCGATCGGCACAGTCCTGGCGCCGGCAGTCCTCATGCGAACCACGTACGGCGGAATCAGCCAGATCATCGCGACAGCGAGGAGCACCGAACCGAGGCTCGCGATACTCAGTTCCCGCCAATGGGCCCTACGTGTCAGCCAGTCCCTCGTGCCTCGACCGGCGCGCGCGAGTCGGCCAGTTTGTCCAAGCTCGCTTGGAGCGACGGCTGATGTGGGGCCTTCTGCCGGTGGCTCTCCCTGCGTCATCACATCCACCCTCACTTTTGAACCGCCGGAGTAAATCATGAGCAGGGCGGCGCACAGAGTCAATGCATCGACCGATGTCGCTTCGGTGGCCGGGCCTTGCGCTGCTTGTCAGAGGCGCCTTGTCAGGCAGGAGTCGCGATCGGTGCAGCGGCGAATTCTGCCGCTGTCGGAACAGGACCCGCCAGGGTTGCCACAGGCCCTCGCCCGGGTTCCGGACCCACGGGACGGTCTGATCACCGGTTTAACGGTCGTCTCAGATTCGCTCGGTACGAAGTTGGCCTCAGACAAGCGATGCAACCCGTCAGGAGGCTATTGATGTCAGTCAACGCAGCGCGGCCCAGGGAGGCGCCGCCCGGTCGGTTGGCGGGCCGGTGGGTGCCGTGGCTGGTGATCGGCTTGTGGCTGGCGCTGGCGGCGGTCATGGTGCCGTTGAGCGGAAAGTTGAGCTCGGTCACCACCGACAGAGCCGTGGACACCCTGCCGGCCAGCGCCGAGTCCACCAAGGTGGCGGTGCTGGAGGACAGTCTCCCCGGCGGCGAGGACAACACGTTCGTCTTCGTGTACCACCGCGCCGGCGGCATGACCGACACCGACCGCGCAACGGTCGAGCGCCATTACGACGCCCTTGCCGAGCGGTACCCGCCGAAGGCGGCGGCCGGCGAGGACGACGAGGGCCCGGCGACGAGACTCTCCACCGACGGCAAGGCGATGATGTTCACCCTCGACGTGAGCACGACCTACGGCGCGCCGGAGGCCATCGTCGGCCCGTTGCGTGACGCCGCGAAGGACCGCCCCACCGGCCTGGAACTCGACGTGACCGGCCCGGCCGCGATCGACGGCGATATGGACGCTGTCTTCGACGGCATCGACCTGCAGGTCTTCCTCACCACCGTCGTCGTCGTCACGCTCCTGCTCATCCTCACCTACCGAAGCCCGGTGTTGTGGTTCATTCCGCTCGTGGCCGTGGGCGCGGCCGCACTGACCGCGATGGCGACCGTCTACCTGCTCGTCAAAAGCTTCGGCATCGTGGTCAACGACCAGAACTCGGCGCTGCTGACGATCCTGGTATTCGGCGTCGGCACGGACTACGCGCTGTTGCTCATCGCTCGATATCGGGAGGCACTGCACCACCACGAGAACGTCCGGGTCGCGATGGTCCACGCGCTACGCGGCGCGGCGCCGGCCATCGTCGCGTCCGCAGCCACCGTGATCGCCGGCCTGCTCTGCCTGCTCGTCGCGGACCTGAACAGCACCAGCGGGTTGGGCCCGATCGGCGCGGCCGGCATCCTGTGCGCGCTGGTGGCCATGCTGACGCTGTTCCCGGCGGTGCTCGTAGTGCTCGGCAGGCGGATCTTCTGGCCGGCCATCCCGCGGTTCAGCACCGCCGTGCAGGACAAGCCGGGGTTGTGGGGACGGCTCGGCATCGCCATCAGTCGCCGACGGTGGGTGGCGACACTCAGCTCACTCGGAGTCCTCGGCGTGCTCGCCATCGGTCTGACGGGTAACACCGGCGCGTTGCGAGAGCAGGACCAGTTCCTGTCCGCGCCGGAGTCCGTCACCGGCTTCACCGTCCTCCGCCAGCACTTCCCGGAGCTCGGCGGCCAGCCGATGACGATCTATACGCGGCCGGCGTACCAAGAGCGGGTGGTCGACATCGTCAAGCGCACTCCCGGCGTGGCAGAGGCCGTCCCGGGCCAGACCGTCGGAGGCTGGGCCGACATCTCCGTGTTCCCGACCGACGCGCCGGACACCCCCGCGGAGTACGACACGATCAAGCGGGTGCGCACCGCTGTACACGCGGTGAACGGGGCGGAGGCGATCGTCGGCGGGCCGAGCGCGGAGAACCTCGACACCGAGGTGACCACCAGCCGCGACGAGAAGTGGGTGATCCCGCTGGTGCTCGCCGTCGTCCTGATCGTCCTCGGGTTGCTGCTGCGCGCGATCGTGGCCCCGCTGGTGCTGATGGCGACTGTGGTCGTCTCGTTCGCGGCGGCCTTCGGCGGCAGCGTGTTCGTCTTCGACACGATCCTCGGGTTCAACGGTATCGACTATTCGGTGCCGCTGCTGGCATTCCTGTTCCTGGTGGCGCTCGGCGTCGACTACAACATCTTCCTGGCCAGCCGGGCCCGGGAGGAGACCGTGCGGCTCGGCACCCGAGAGGGCATGCTGAAGGCCCTGTCGGCCACCGGTGGCGTCATCACCTCGGCCGGGCTGGTCCTGGCGGCCACGTTCGCGGTCCTCGCCACACTTCCGCTGGTGATGCTGATCGAGGTCGGGTTCCTGGTCGCCTTCGGCGTGCTGCTCGACGCCCTGCTGGTGCGGTCGGTCCTGGTGCCCGCCCTCACCCTCCTGATCGGCCGGCGGATCTGGTGGCCGAGCCGGCTGTCCCGTCCAGCGGCAGGGCCGCCGATCGGTCGACACACGCCCGCCGACGAGGAGGAGCCCGCGCCGCGACGCTGAGCGCGGCGGCACGGACGAGGTCCGGGACGGGCATCCAGCCCGTCCCGTGTCCTTTGTGGACCCGACAGCCGCCACCCTCCGGGCCTGGGGTCGGGCACCGCGATGTCCGGCCCCCAAGGTGAACGGCGCGGGGTCATGCCCGAAGGCGGCCGTCTCTTGTCCTGCGCCGCACCGCCGCGACGGGGTCAGCGCGCCGCGGTGTCCTCCCCGGCGGTGCGGTGCGCGATCGGGGCGGGCGGGGCCGTGGCCGGAAGGTCGACCCGAAGCAGAGCGCCACCGCGTGTGGAACGGGCGACAGCGGCCCGGCCGCCGTGGGCGTCGGCGACCCGCTGCACGATCGACAGTCCCAGACCGGATCCCGGCAACCCCCGGGCGCTGTCGGCGCGGTAGAACCGGTCGAACACCCGCGGTACGTCGACCGCGTCGATGCCCGGCCCGGCGTCGTCGACCTCGAGCACCGCGGACGCGCCCTCGGTACGCAAACGGACCTGGACCGGCTGGTCCGCGGGGGACCACTTGCCGGCGTTGTCGATGAGGTTGAGCACCGCCCGCTGGAGCGCAGCGGGACGCCCGCTCACCCAGACGGAGGTCACGTCGAGCGCGACCTCGATGTCAGGCACGCGGGAACGCGCCCGGGTCGCGGCGGCCACCACCACATCGGCGAGGTCGAGCAGCTCGGTGCTCTCGTCGCTGACGTCACCGCGCGCCACCTCGGTCAGCTCGGCAGCAAGGGTGCTCAACTCGGCCACCTGGGCGCCGAGATCGTTGAGTAACCGGGTCCGGCTCTCCGCCGGCAGTGCGCTGTCCAGGGTGCCGCGCCGATCGAGCCGGATCAGCAGTTCGACGTTGAGGCGCAGGCTGGTGAGCGGGGTCTTGAGCTCGTGGGCGGCGTCCTCGGCGAGCAGCCGCTGGGCCTGCCGGGAGTCCCGGAGCGCGGCGAGCATCTCGTTGATCGACTGGATCAGCCTGCGGATCTCCCCACCGCCCTCATCCGGGATGTCGGCGTCGAGGACCCGGGTGTGCGCGACACGTACCGCTGCGGCAGTCAGCCGGTCGATCGGTGCCAGCCCGGCCCGCGCCACGGTCCGCCCGACAAGGGCGCCGCCAACCACGCAGAGCAGCCCGATCAGCAACATCCCGAACCCGAACCGGTTGATCGGGCTGTCGTCGGCCACGCGGGCCACCTGGACCGCGCCGTCGCCCGCCCGCAGCGTGTAAATGCGGTAGCCGTCCTCGTCGCTGTCGTTCGATTCCATCAGGTCGGTCGACGCGCCCTGCGCCACGCGCCCGGCGCGCCCGCTGACCGGAGGCAGCGCGGGTTGGCCGACCGGCGTCCGGGTCGAGCCGTCGGGCAGGATGACCCGTACCAGCCGACCGGACCCGGGATACGGCGGTAGCTGGACCTGCGCCAGACCGGCGTGCTCCGCGTCCGTCGCCAGGACGCGGGAGTCGGCGCGCAGCTGATCCTCGGCGGTGTCCTGCAGCTCCCAGTCCATGAGCTCGCTGGCCACCTGGAAGGCCACGAACACGCTGACCGCGATGGCCGTCGCCGCGATCACCGTCAGCCTGGTCCGTAGGGACCGCCGGCGCCACCATCGGGTCAGCCGGCGCGGTTCCCGGCCGGCGGGCCTGCTCACGGAGGAGTCTCCCGCAACGTGTATCCCAGGCCGCGCAGCGTGTAGATCAATCGCGGCTCACCCTCGGCCTCCATCTTGCGGCGCAGGTAGCTCACGTACACCTGGAGGTTGTTGGCGGTGGCGCTCATGTCGAAGCCCCAGATCGCCTCGAACAGCGCGTCGCGGGTCAAGACCCGGGTCGCGTTGCGCACGAGAACCTCCAGCAGGGAGAACTCGGTCCGGGTCAAGCGCAGCGGCCGCCCGCCACGCCACGCCTCGAACCTGTCGGGATCGACCCGGACGTCGGCGAACGACAGGATCTGCGACTCCCCGTCGGCCGGCGTGCGCCGGCGCAGCAGGGCGCGCACCCGGGCCAGCAACTCCTCGATGGCGAACGGCTTGGGCAGGTAGTCGTCAGCGCCAGCGTCGAGCCCGGCGACCCGGTCGGAGACCTGATCACGGGCGGTCAGCATCAGCACCGGCAGATCCCGACCCGCGGCCCGCAACCGCCGGCAGGTCTCCAACCCGCCGAGGCGAGGCATCATCACGTCGAGGATCAGCAGATCCAGTGTGTCAGCGCCCGCCCCACCGACCCCGTCGAGCACGGCGAGACCGTTGGCGGCGGTGCTGGTGTCGTAACCCTCGACCTGGAGCACCCGCTCCAGCGACTCACGGATGGCCCCGTCATCATCCGCGATCAGGATCCGCACGCCGGCCCGCCCCCTTCCAGTCGATGTTTTGCCGCTCATCCTTACCGATCAACCTGAAGCCAGGATTAGAACCGTCGCCTCCGTGGTGCCCGCGGGCCGTGCTCTTACGGATGCCTGAGCTCAGACGCCCGAATCGGCCACGGTGTTCCCAGGCACGCGGAGTCAGGTTGGTGCGGGTGAGACCGGGGTGGGCCAGGGCGCTGACGATCGGCGTTCCGGCGGCGCGCAGGCGGCGGTCCAGTTCGATGCCGAAGATCGTGGTGGCGAGCTTGGACCGGCCGTAGGCGGTGGTTGCCCGATAGTCGTGTTCGAACATCAGGTCATTGAAGTCCAGGTGCGCGTTCCTGTGGGTGATCGAGCTGAGACTGACCACTCGGGCTTCCCGCGCCGCGGCCAGGTTGCCGAGCAGCAGGCCGGTCAGTACGAAGTGGCCCAGCATGTTGGTGGCGAGGTGCAGCTCGAATCCGTCGGCGGAGGTGCGACGTGGGCCAAGCAGCACCACGCCGGCGTTGTTGACCAGCAGGTCGATCGCCGGGTGGTCGCCAGCCAGCTTCGCCGCGAAGGTCCGCACGGAGGCGAGGGAGGCCAGGTCCAGCTCGCGTACCTCACCGTCGCTCACCAACAAGCACCCCTCCCGGACGGTCTGGACCGCCGCCGGCCCTGGTGCGACTTCATGATCGGGTGCACGCTCATGCCGCTGACGGGGCGTTCCTGCGCACGTTCCGGACGGGCCGCAACGTGCTCGGCGCGGCGGTCTGTGCGCGTTGCCCTGGCTGGGCTACGACGGGGCGTTGCGGCGCAACTATGAGGGTCCACTATGGAAGGCCAGGACTTGCACCACGGCTACGGAACAGTAGTGCCGCGAGCGCGGGAAGGGTGGCGGCGACGGCGATCGTCGCCCACGGCCCAGCGCCGGCGACCAGCACTCCGCCCGCGGCGTAGGCCAAGGATCCGGCCAGCCCGTTCGCGGACGCCAGCCAAGCGAACGCGGTCAGCCGATGCCCGCCCGTCAGGTTCTCGCTCAGATCGGTCAGCAGGGCCGCGGCCGCCGGGGTGATGAACACGCCGGCGAGGAACGCCAGCGGGTACAGGGCGGGAGCGGACCGGGCGGCGAGCAGCAGGGCGAACCCGACAGCGCTGCCGAGCAGCAGTAGCCGTACCTGCCGGCGCACCGGCACGCGCCACGACCGCGACCCGTACCACAATCCACCCACGACACTGCCCGCCGCCCATGTCGCGAGCACTGCCCCGCCGGCGGCCGAGGAGCTGAACGTGACCGCGACCGCGATCAGCGCGACCTCCACAAGGCCGATCGCGGCCATCTGGACCGCCGCCACGCCCAGCCACGGGGAAAGCCGGATCAGCATCCGGCGGTCCGCAGCCTGCTCCGGCGCGTCCGGCGACGACTCCGACGACGGGACGCGACGCTGCTGGATCAGCAGGGTCGTGGCACCGGCAACCGGGAGTAGCGCGGTTCCGGCCAGGGCAGCCGTCGGGCTGCTCAAGGCCACGACCAGCCCGACGAGGGCAGGCCCCAGTACGAACAGCACTTCAGTGCCCACGGTGTCCAGGCCGTACGCGGCGATGCGTTCCTGCGGGTCCTCGATGGCAGTCGCGATCGTGGCTCGCAGCGTTGCGCTCAACGGCGGGATCGCCGCACCGGCCAGCACGACACCGGCCCAGAAGTTCCACGACTGCCACGGCAGGACGACGACTAACAGGCCGGTGCTGCTCAGGATCCCGGCGACCAGTAGGACGACATTGCCGTAGCGCTCGGCCAGCCGGGCGATCAGCGGCCCGCTCAGGCTCGCGCAGAGTCCGTAGGTGGCGGTGGCCGCGCCCGCAATGGCGAACCCGCCGTACCGCTGGTTGGCCAGCAGCAGGATGAGCAGCGGTGACATCGTCTGGGCTAGCCGTGCGACGAGTGCGCCGATCAGGGCCGCCAGAATCTGCCGGTTCGCGACCACTCCGGCGTAGCGGCGCAGGCCCGTCGTCTCGCTACCGGTCATTCGGCAGGCTCCGTCCCTGGTGCGGTCTGAGCGAAGCCGCGCACGGCCAGCCGGACCGGGCCGCGTCCGTCGCGGCGCGTCCGGCCCGCCTTCTCCACGTGGCCGCGGGTGATTTCCTCGACCGCCTCGCCCCAGGCTTTGAGTTCGGCGGGTGTCATGAGGGCGGTCCGGGTGTACACGGTGGTGCTCGATGCCCAGTCGTCGCTCCCTGCCTGCGGTGACGCCAGGAAGCTCAGGAAGAGCCTGAGGTCGTGCCGGGCCGCGGCGCCGATCGCGTCTGTGCGGGCGCTGTCGGAGTCTGCGCCACCGGTCTGTCCTGGCAGGGGCATCCGTACCTCGTCGAAGCGGCGTTGCCAGGGTCGCTGCCGGGTGTCTTCGGCAAGTGGAGAGCTCTGCTCCACTAGGCCCTGTTTGGCGAGCACGTGCAAGTGGTACGAGCAGGACTTGGGAGAGAGTTTGAGCTGCGCCGCGCATTCCGAGGCGGTCAGCCGGTCGTGGACGCGGAGCAGATCCAGGATCCGGAGCCGCGTGGGATGAGCCAGCGCGCGCAGCCCTTCCAAATCCGTGACAGATGTGGAAGACATGTTCCGAATCTACCCGCAGCGCCGGATCCCCGCCACCGTCCGGCTGCTGCGGCAGGGCCAGCGATCAGGGTGAACAGGGCAGCCAACGGCTTGACGCCGATCCGGCGGCGGGCCTGGGCCAGAGCCGATGACGTCTGAGCGGCCACGGCGGGACCGCCGAGGCCGGAGACGAGTCTGGCCCAGACCTGGCGGTAGCCGGCCTCGGCGAACAGGCCGGCGGCCAGCAGCAGGTACACCACGACGCGTGACGGCAGGTCCCGGATCCGGGTCTGTGTCGTGCCGGTCATGGCGAGGACGTCATCGACCATCTCGAACGGGGACAAGGTGGAGCGCCCTACCGGACGAACAACCTTGGCCCCTTCCGAGGAGGCCGGACGGTCTGACGACTGCCCGACGAGGAGATCAGTGACGTGAGCCTGGTCCGCTGCGTCTTTCTGCTCCTGAGCCCTATGGCGTTGCCGAGGCCCCAGACAACCCGGGGCCCCTACGAGTCAGGAGCGTGTGCGTTGGCTGCAGCTAGCACCGGGAGCGTAGGTGGTTGTCTCGGTACCACGAGCAGACCTTCGTCACACCGGGCACCTCCGCCAGGTGTCGCCGGAGCCGCTCCTGCCCGTCTGCGGAAAGGTTGGAGCGGAACTGGATGGTGATGGTGGGGCCGTCACCGTCGCCCGCAGCGTCGACGCGCACGCCATCTTCCACGCCATAGCCGCTGGGGGCACGTTGGACGACGCGTTCAAACGTCGGCTCGGTCGCCGTGAACTCGGAACTGGTGTGGACAATGAACCCGACCGGCGGGGACGTCAGCGCCGGGTAGATTCCCCCGGCCAGCACCACGCCGGCAACGATTGCCAGTAACACGCCGACGAGCACCGACACACGTGCCCGCCGCGGTGCCCGCCGCGGATCCGCGACCGCAGCCAAGAGAATCAGCGCGGCTGGGAAGATCATCACGAGGGATATGCCCACGGCCGTCAGGCAGTCACGACGTGCCGGTGACCGACAGGCGGAAGCCCATCGGCACCCTCTGGTGACGAGGCAGGCCGAGTACCTCGTAGTCGACCGCGAGATCGTCGAAGAACAGCGATGATCCGGTGGCAAACTCCACGTCCGGGATCGTGATCGTGACGAAGACCGGCAGTTCCGAGCCCGCCGCCACCCGTATCGACCGAAACGGCTCTGCCGCAGCCGGGTCGAACACGACGTCGGTGGCCTCGTCGGCATGGTTTGCCGCCAGGCGGGCGACCTTGAATACTTGCTGATCCGCTGGGCGGTCATTGATGCCCGTGATCGTCACCGGCCACGGACCGGGATTGCGGATGGACGCGCCGAACGTGAGGTGCCCTCCGGGGTTGAAGGGGAACCGCAGCTCCGTCCGCTGCCCTTCCGTGCGGGACTCCGCGTCAGCCCCGTGCCACCACGAGCTGCCGTGCTCGAGGCGATGGCCCATGGTGGCCCACAGATACCCGGCGCACAGTGCGACAGCCAGAGCTGCGGCGACCGGGAGCCGCCTACGGCGCGCCACAGGAGGCATCCGCTTAAAACGAGCGGCCGCGTCAATGCCCACGACAGCGGACCTTACAAGGCGCATCCGCCCGCCGCTGCTCACATGTTGGCCGACCTGTGGCGGTGTTCTGCGGGCGCTACGCGATCGCCGACCACGATGCGATCCGACAGGCAGGCGTGAACACGGGGTCGCGCTGGCCGGCTGCATCGAGTCCGCAAGAGGATGACGGACGGTGGGGGACCGCTGTGAGATGTCGAGAGGTGTTTCCGCTGCTGGACACGCACGTGCCCAGGTTGTCGGAGCGGGCAATCTGATCGCATAATTCGCCGGTCAACGGACCTGGGATGGCGCCGGCCAGAGAACCCGGTCAAGGAAGTCCTCTACCGCCGTAGCCATCTCACCAAGCACCGCCGCAGACCCGGCAAGTGGCCCCGGGACGCGAAGCCCGTGATCAGCACCCTCTACTTCGAACACATGCGGTGACAGGTCGCGAGCGAGCTTGGGACGCCAGCTGCTGTCCGCCGTGCCCCCGATCAGAAGGCAGGGAGCGCCGGCCCGGCGAAGACCCTCGACCACCTCTGAGCGGTGCAGCAACGGCGCGATCCAGATCGCCGGCAGTTCATGGTCGGCAGCAAGGTCTGCGGAGAGGGTGCCGAGGGAGTAGGCGATGATCAGCGGGTTGGGCAATCCACGAAGCGCCGCCGTTATTTGCTCCACTGCCCACGGTCCCCGCGCCTCCGGCTGGGGTGGCACCTCGCCGCTCCATGACACGTAGTGCATCTGTGCACCGCGCATCTGCGCCGCATTGGCAGCGAAGAACTGGTGGGGAAAGTGCCAGCAGCCACTGCTGCCCGGGATCACCAAAACCGTGCGCTGCGTCGTCATGCATCCTCCCCGCGGCCAAAACCCTGCCGACAAGCCGCGGCGGGCTTCGTGGGATCTTCGCAACGGCACCCTACCCGGCGCCCCAGCTGGCCCGTGCCCCTCGCGTGCCCGATCACACGGGCGTCGAAGGTCAACGGCGGTCAAGAATTATGGAGTTTTGGGTCGTTTCCCGAAAACCCTCCACATCGGGGCGCATCCCATGGAAATGAGGCGGATGAAGTGGCGTGGCGGGCAGCTATGACATAGATGGGATTACATGTCTTGCCCGATCTCAGGTATGAAGGCCGAAGGCACGTCTCGGTGCTGATTCCTGAGAAGGAGCGACAGATGACACATGCCCTACGACGCCTACGAACGGGGGCGGTCGCGCTCGCTGCCTGCACACTTGGGCTGAGCCTGCTGTCGGTACCCGCCGCCGAGGCGTACTCGGTTGCCCCTCTCACGCCACAATCCGAGCGTGCGCCGGAATCGAACCAGTTTTCGGCAGAGGGTGTGACCACGATCGGTGAACTCCGCACCGTCGACAGCTCCGTGTCCTACGCCCCCAACGGCGGAACGCAGATCATTCAGCACCCCGGTGCCACGTACGTCAAGGTGCACTTCAGCTCGCTGCGACTGGCTCAGGGCGACTACGTCACCGTGTCGAGCCGCGACGGCAAGGAGAGCTACCGGTACGACCGCCACCTGAACCGGTCGACCGGTTCGGACTACACCACCGACGGACAGCCGGGTTTCTGGGCGATGTCCGTGGAGGGCGACACCGCCGTGGTGACACTGCACAGCAGCCGCCCCGCACGTGGCAGCGCCGCAACCATCGACCGGTTCTGGCGCGGATACGACCGCACGGAGATCGCCGCGCACAACTTCTCCACCCAGTCCGTGTGCAGCACCGACGCGCGCCGGGACGTGGTCTGCTACCAGAACAGCCACCCCACCGAGTACGCCCGCGGCAGGGCGGTGGCGCGGCTGTTGATCAGCGGCGGTGGACTGTGCACCACCTGGCGGGTCGGCAACACCAACCGGATGCTGACGAACAAGCACTGCTTCTCGACGCAGTCCGCCGTGAGCGGCAGCGAGATGCAGTTCAACTACCAGTGCGCCACCTGCGGCGGCGCGAATCCCGGTGCCGGCACCAAGGTCAGTGGTGCCACCCTCTACAGGGTGAGCAGCGGCGGCTCCAACCAGCTGGACTACACCCTGTTCTCGGTCAACAACTTCGCCGCCATCCAGGGATTCGGCACGCTGTACCTGGCAACAACCGCCACCAGCAACGGCACCCGGATCTATGTCCCCGGGCACGGCGACGGCACCGCGAAGAGGCTGTCGATCTACGAGGACACCCAGAACGGTGCGACCTGCGCCGTGCGGAACGCGAACTACAACACCTGGAACATCAGTTACAGCTGTGACACCTCCGGCGGCAACTCGGGTTCACCCGTGCTGAACGCCAGCCACCGCGTGATCGCCCTGCACCACCTCGGCGGTTGTCCGTCGAACCAGGGCGCGAAGGCGCACCTGATCTACAACGAGATCGCCAGCCTGATCGACAACGGCTGAGACGGTGGGCCGCCGATGCGCGCTCTGCGCCTTGGCGGCCCATCGGCATCCCCGCCGCTCGACCTCGCCGACGGCGTTCTGCGTCGTTCACCTTCCGTGCCGCGGAGCGGTGGCTGCCTTGCAGTGGAAGTTCCGCGTGGAGCGGAACTGGCATCATGGCCGCATGCCGAGCGATCTCTGGGTGTCGATGGTCTCGCTGGGCGGCGTGGTCCTCGGTGGCGCCCTGTCCTTCGGCGTGCAGCAAGAGTCCCAGCGATCGGCGGAGCGGGCCGAGGAGCGGCGGCGGGGTCTGGCTCTGGCGGAGCGGCTCGCCCCACCTGAGAGGTTCATCGAGGTGACGGCTGAGAGGCTGCCGGACGGGGAAAGCGTCCGGGACCATCTCGAAGCGAACCGCCCGGCGTTCCTCGACGTGGCGAGGGTGGCTGTCGGTTGAGTGGCATCAGAGGGCGTGGTGGCCCGCGTCGGGTCGCCCGAGACGGAGATCCTGGCCGGCTTGTGGCTCTGCTGCTGGTGACGGTATCGAGTCTGCTTTCGGTCGTGCTGGCTGTCGTGGTCAACGTCGCGACAGGTGGTGAACTGCCCGAGCCGGTCGCGGCGTACGGATGGCTGGCCTGGCCCACGGTCGCCGTCCTGGCCCTCACCGGGGTCGGTCTCGCCCTGTGGCAGCACCGGCTGGGACAGGCCAGCCAGCCTTCGGCGTCAGCGGTTCCCCCACCTGTGGGCGACCCGGCTCCGCAGAGTGAACTTCCGGTCGCGCCCCGACTCGTCGGCCGCGAGGCGGAGCTGGCTGCTGTCGAGGAGTTGGTCGGGGCGGGAGCGCAGCTCGTCGTTGTCTCCGCGGCGGGGGGCACGGGAAAGTCGGCGCTGGCACTGTCGTACGCCCATGGGGTCCGTGAGCATTTCCCGGACGGCCAGTTGTACGTTGCCCTGGGCGGCGCCAGCGGCATTGCCGTGTCACCACAGGACGCCCTGATCCGGTTGCTCAGGGCGGTCGGCCGCGATGCTGAGGAACGGCGGGGCACGCTCGACGAGTTGTCCTCGCGCTTCCGGTCGGCGGTCGCCGATCGACGGCTTCTCGTCCTGCTCGACGATGCCGTCGACGCGGCGCAGGTGCGACCGCTGATCCCGGCGGGAGCGGGTTGTCTCACCCTGGTCACGAGTCGCCGGCTCATCGCCGATCTGCCGGGAGCCGCGGTCCTGACCCTCGACGCGCTATCGCCCGGGCAGGCACTGAAGTTGTTGACCGCCACGATCGGCGCGGACCGGGTCGCAGCCGACCCCTCAGGGGCACGACGGCTGGTCGAGATCTGCGCGGGGCTACCGCTTGCGGTGCGCATCGTCGGATCTCGGCTCCGGGTCCGACCCAGCTGGACTCCGTCCGCCCTCGCCGACCGCTTGGCGGACGAGGACCGTCGGCTCGACGAGTTGCAGCTGGGCGACCGGGCAATCAGGTCTACCTTCCTGTCCACGTACGACGAGTTGAGCGACGTGGACCGGCTGGTGTTCCGGCGAGCCGGGGCGCATCCAGGTGTGGTGTTCGGCGCGGAGTCGGCAGCCCGTCGGTGCGGACTTGATCGACGCGTCGTGCAGGATGCCCTGGACCGGCTGGTGGACGCCTTCCTGATCGAGGCGCCGACACCGTCGAGTTATCGGCTGCACGACCTCCTGCGGTTGTTCGCCGCCGAGATGCTGGAGCGGGAAGAGACGCCCGGCGACCGTGTTGCCTGCCTGATGCGGCAGCTGGACTGGCTGCGGGACCTGGCCGTATCCGGCGGCGATGTCGCGTACGAACGCGACAACATCCTGGCCGTGCTGCGCACCGCGGTCGCGGAGGGACTCACCGATCAGGCGTGGGCACTGGTGGAGGCGGTGCACCCGCTGCTGACCGCAGCCGACGACCACACTTATCGGCTACAGCTGTGGCGGTCGGTAGAGCGGGCGGCAGCCGATGACCGGAGAAGGGTGCGGGCATTGCGATGGGTGTCGCATTCCTACGGGCTGGCCGGCGAGGTCGAGCGTGAGCTGAGCACAGCGCGGGAGGCCGTCGCAGTCGCCGAGCGACTTGACGACTCTGGGGAGCTGGCACAGACCACGCGCCGGTTGGGTGAGGCGCTGCGGGCGCACGGCCGCCCGGATGAGGCGGAGGGGCAGCTGCTCCGGGCCCTGCGACTGTTCCACCGATCGCACGCGGTCGAGGAGGAGATCGAGGTTCGCTCCGCCCTGGGCGTCCTCTACAACACTCTTCGTCGTCCAGAGCGCAGCATTCCCATACTGGAACGAGCGGCGGCGCTCCTCTCGGCGCCGGAGACGGCTGTGCACGGCTACGTGCTCCTGGGGTTGGCTGCAGGACACAAGCTCGCTGGCCACCCGACGGAGGCGTCTGCCCTGACGACGCGGGCCTTCAGCATCGCCGACCGGCTGGACGACGCGTTCCTCCGCGGATACTGCCTCCACGAGCGTGGCTGGCTCGCGGTGGAGGACGACCGGCACCGGGACGCCGAGAAGGACTTCCGCGCCATGCTGGGGATCTTCCTGCGGATCCGACATGGCGCCGGGGTGGGCGCGGCGCACCAAGCCCTCGGATCAGTCGCTGCCGCTCAGGGTCGTCGGGACGAGGCGGTCCAGGCGCTCCGGGCCGCGATCGACGAATACGAAAGGCTGGGGAACAGGAACCTCGCCGACGAGGCCCGGAGTTCCCTGTCCGCGCTGGACTTGCCCCGGCCATCGTGATGAATATCAAGGGCTGTACCGCCCTGGCAGGCCCATGGGCGTTGCGCGGTGACGGCAGGGCGTCGGCTTCAAGGCAGCAGCGGCAGGTGGGGATCCGACGATCGTCAGCCCCCACCTTCATCGCCGCATGTGGACAATTGGCGATGTTGCCGGCGTCAGCGCCCGGTGGGCACGATGTTTGAGGATTTGCCGTTCTGCTCGTCGCGCTTCAGGCGCTTCGCAGTCTGCTTCTCCTTGATCGTCTTACCCTTCTTCTTGACGTTCGCCTTGCTCGTCGAGTCCTTGGACATGTTCGAACCTCCTGGAGCAGGTCGGTGAACGTGCAGCGTGGTACTCGCCTGATCGCGGCGTGCAGGTGACGAAAGACCCGCGGCGGGCGCGAGGTCCTTCACTGCACGCCGACCCTACGCTGTTGCAGCTCTTGCCGACGCTGAAAAATGCATCGCCGATGGTGAGGCAATAGATCGCGTCACCCCACCGACACAGCATCGAACTGAACGGCTCACCCTCGGTGGGCAGGGCAATCGTCGTCAGGTGAAGGGCCGGTCACTGTCTCTGCTCGGAGTCAGGACGTGTCGGGTCCGGCCCCCGGTCCAGGCCGCTTCGAGGATCGCGGTCAGGCTGGCGGTGTCGGTCGGGCCTGGGTGGTTCTGGATCAAGCGGGTGACGCCACTGGCCATCTCCGCGAAGCGGGGGAGGTCGGCGCGGGCCACGCCGATGTCCGCCAAGGTGCGGGGGATGCCGATGTCGGAGAGGAGCCCGTCGAGCCAGGTGAGGAACGTGTCTGTGGCCTCGGCATCGGAGGCGTCGGCCACGTCGAGCCCGCACACCCGGGCGAGGATCGACAACCGGTCGCCAATGGCATCCCTGGCCGCGTCCAGCGCGTAGGGCAGTAGCAGCCCGACGCCCACGCCGTGCGGCGTGTGCGTGGCCGCGCCGATGGGGTACTGGAGGGCGTGCGGGGCCGCGTTGCCCGCGTGGGAGAAGGCGAGCCCGGCGAGCATGGACCCGTAGGACATGTCCGCGCGCGCGTCCGTGTCGCCTCCGTCCCTGACAGCACGACGCAAGCTACGGGCGATCCGCTCGGCGGCCAGCAGCGCGTAGTGGTCGGTGATCGGGTTGCGGCCGAGGAACACCTGCTCCACCGGGTCGCGCGGTCCGTGGGCCCGGGGGCGCGCGGTGTAGCTCTCGACGGCGTGACAGAAAGCGTCGATGCCGGAGTGGGCGGTGACGGTCGCCGGGCAGGTGTAGGTCAGTTCGGGGTCGACGATGGCGAAGTCGGGGACGATATGGACGCTGGAAACCCCCACCTTCAGCTCGCGGTCCGGGTCGGTCAACACCGAGACGGGTGTGAGCTCGGAGCCGGTGCCTGACGTCGTCGGGACCGCGACGAGAGGAATCGTCGGCCCCGGCACCTTCGACTCGCCGTAATAGTCGCGCGGTGTCCCACCGTGGCGCCGGATGACGCCGACGATTTTGGCGAGGTCGATCACCGTGCCACCGCCGATGGCGAGGATCACGTTGGCGTCCACCTCGGCGGCGGCCGAGACGGCCAGTGCGACATCGGCGAGTGGCACGTCTGGGGTCGCGTCGGAGAACACCTCGACGACACTGACCTTCTCCCGCACGGCGGCCACGATCTCGGCCACGCCCGGCTGCCCGAGGAGAACCTGGTCGGTCACGATGAGGACTCGCGAGCCACTCTCGGCCACCACTCGGGGGATGTTCTGCGCGACCCCTTCGCCCACTATCAGCTGGCGTGGTCCGCGGACGGTCTCGAGCATGTCAGTGCCTCTCCGGAACGTCGGCGACGATGGGCTGGGCGGACGTCCAGGTCACCTGCGAGACCGGGACGGCGTCGGCGAGGCTGGCCGCCCGGGTGGCGCGGGCGCGCGTGCTGGGCGCCCGGAGCGGCAGGCTTGTCACGGTAGGTCGATCGCCACGTAGGTGAGGTCGAGGTATTCGAGGATGCCCTCGTGCGACCCCTCCTTGCCGATCCCGGACTGCTTCACGCCTCCGAACGGAGCTGACGGATCCGATATCAGACCGCGGTTGATGCCGAGCATCCCCGTATCCAGCCCCTCGGCGAACCGGAGCGCCCGCTGGAGGTCACGGGTGAAGACGTACCCGGCCAGGCCGTGCTCGGTGTCGTTGGCCTTGGCCATCACCTCGTCGTCGGACGTGAACGAGATGATCGGCGCAACCGGGCCGAAGATCTCCGCCTTCAGCATGTGCGCATCTTCGGGCACGTCGACGAGAACCGTGGGCGGGTAGAAGTGGCCCGGGCCATCCGGACGCTCGCCGCCCACCAGGACCCGGGCGCCGCGATCGACCGCGTCGGCGACCAGCTCGTCGATCTTGGCGACAGAAGGCTCGTCGATCAACGCCCCGACGTTCACGCCGTCGTCGAGACCATGGCCCACCGACAGCGCGCCCATCCGCTCGGCGAAGCGCGCCGCGAACTCCTCGCGTACCGGCTCCTCGACGTAGATCCGGTTGGCCGCGATGCAGGACTCCCCGATGTTGCGCATCTTGGCCACCATGGCACCGTCGAGCGCGACGTCCAGGTCAGCGTCGGCACACACGATCAGGGCCGCGTTGCCGCCCAGTTCCATGGACGTCCGCAGCACGTTGTCCGCGGCCTGTCGTAGCAGTACGCGCCCGACCTCGGTCGACCCGGTGAACGAGAGCTTGCGGGTCCGACCGTCGGCCAGCAGTGCGGAGACCACCTCGCCGGAACGCTTGGTGGTCACCACGTTGACGACGCCCGGGGGAACGCCGACCTCCTCCATGATGCGGGCCAGGAACAGCATGGTGAGTGGCGTCTGGCCTGCTGGTTTGGTGATCGTCGTGCAGCCTGCGGCCAGCGCGGGAGCGATCTTGCGGGCACCCATGGCCAACGGAAAATTCCAGGGCGTCACGAAGACGCACGGTCCGACCGGCTTCGGCACGGTGAGAATGCGATATCCGCCGGCGGGAGCGATGCTGTAGCGACCCTCGACGCGCACCGCCTCCTCGGCGAACCAACGGAAGAACTCGGCGCCGTAGGCCACCTCACCCCGAGCCTCGGCGAGCGGCTTGCCCATCTCGAGCGTTATCAGCCGAGCAACCTCCTCGGATCGCTCGGTCAGTGCCCGGTACGTCGCGGTCAACAACTCTGACCGTTTCCGCGGCGGAGTCGCCGCCCACTGCGCCATCGCCGTGCTGGCCGCGTCCAGGGCTGCGAGCCCGTCAACGACGTCGGCGTCCGCCACCTCGGCGATGGTCTTGCCGGTGGCCGGGTCCTCGACGGCAAAGGTGGCTCCGCTTGCGGCGTCACGCCAGGCGTCGCCGATCCGCAGCCGCCGGTGCTCGGGGGCCAGCACGTTCATCGGGTCACTCATCGCGTCGCCTCCTGTGATCTTCTTCGTGATGTCCGGCGTGCCTCAGCGATCGCGCTGCGCGCGTAGACGGACGGGTTACACGCCCTCGTCGGGGCGAGGTCGCCGGGGCGTCGCCCCGCGCCACCGATCGCCTTGTCGGGCCACTGTCGTCTCAGCGTCGTCAGGCCCCGCTCGCTGGTGGCGGCCCACCGAGGCTCGATTGCCAGGTGCGGGCGCATGTCGCCGTCGTCGCCGGGGCGCCGTTACCGCCCCGCCTCGGACAGCGACAGCCCAGTGCCCGCGTCGAACAGGTGCGCACGATCCAGGTCGACAGTGACGAGCAGCCGCTCGCCCGGCGTACCGGTGACTGTGGGTCGTGCCTTGACCTTGAGGATCTCCGTGCCCACTCGGACGTCGACCACCGTTCGGTCACCGAGCGGCTCAAGCCCGTAGAGCTCACCCGACAACGACGCGTTCCCACGCTGTTCGACGGACAGGTCCTCCGCCCGCAGGCCCAGCAGCAGCCCTTGACCGTCCTCGGCCGTGGTCCAGTGGGGCCGCGGCAGCGTCCAGCCTGCCGCACCGACCAGACGATCTCCCTCGGCGCGGCAAGCGAGCAGGCTGATGGGCGGGCTCCCGACGAATCCGGCGACCCACTGGTTGGCGGGACGCTCGTACACCTCGGTCGGCGTCCCGACCTGTTGCACCTTCCCCTCCTTGAGGATCGCGACCTGGTCGGCCATGGACAGGGCCTCGACCTGGTCATTCGTCACGTAGACGAACGTCGCTCCGAGGCTCCGGTGGATGCGGGTGAGCTCGGTGCGCATCTCGACGCGCAGCTTGAGGTCGAGGTTCGTCAGCGGTTCGTCCATGAGGAACGCGCGCGGGCGACGGACCAGCGCCCGGGCCAGGGCGACACGTTGCATCTCACCGCCCGACAACTGCGCGGGACGACGCTGCAGCAGACGTTCGATGTGCAGCAGGCTCGACATCTGCTCGACGGCCGCGGCGATCTCACTCGACGAGCAGCGGCGTGCCCGCAGCGGCGACGCGATGTTCTCGTACACGGTGTGTCGCGGGTAGAGGGCGTAGCTCTGGAAGACCATGGCCAGGTCACGGGCGGCCGGCGTGTCACCGGTCGCGTCCCTGCCGTCCAGATGCACGGACCCGGCGTCAAGCTTGTCAAGGCCGGCGATCGCCCGCAGGGTCGTCGTCTTGCCTGCCCCGGAAGGCCCGAGTACGACGAAGAACGAGCCGTCCGGCACGTCCAGCGTCACCCCGTCCAGGGCCTGGACTTTCCCGAAGGACTTGCGCAGCCCGTGCGCTGCCACGGTTCCCATCAGGCCACCAGCTCTTCCGTGCTCACGTCGTAGACCGCCGGGGTTCCGCCGGTGTGCCGCAATCCGACCGTTGCGTCAGCCGCGAAGCGGACAGTCGGCGGCATCCGAACCCGTACGTCGCGCTGGCCGCCGTGGTCGACCACGTAGATGATTTCGTCGCCCAGCCACTCCGCCGAGACCACGCGGGCCGGGACCGAACGGTCCTCCCCTGGTGCGGTGACTTCCAGCGCCTCCGGCCGGACGCCGGCGATGAGGCGACGGTCGCGCGACAGGCCTGGCGGTGGCGCGAGGGCCAGTCCGCCCTCACCGCGCAGCTTCCCGTCGGCCACCTCCACCTCGATCAGGTTCATCGGCGGGGAGCCGATGAAAGCGGCGCAGAAGAGACTCGCGGGACGGTCGTAGACCTCCAGCGGCGTGCCGATCTGCTCGACGCGGCCCTTGTTGAGGATGGCGATTCGGTGACCGAGCGACATCGCCTCGACCTGGTCGTGGGTGACGTAGACCATCGTCGCCCCCAGCTCGCCCTGCAGGTGCTTGATCTCGGTGCGCATGTCCGCCCTCAGCTCCGCGTCCAGATTGGTGAGAGGTTCGTCCATGAGGAAGGCGCGCGGTCGTCGCACCAGGGCGCGAGCGAGCGCGACGCGCTGCTGCTCCCCGCCGGACAGCTGGCGCGGTCGCCGGTCCAGGAGCGGACCAAGCCGCATCAGCCGGGCGGCCTCCTCGACCCGCTCGTGCACCTCCGGCTTGGGCAGTCCCTCGGCCCGCAGCGGGAACGCCAGGTTGTCGCGGGTCTTCAAATGCGGGTAGAGAGCGTAGAACTGGAACACCATGGCGATGTCGCGCTCGGCGGGCGGCAGGTCGTTGACCAGCGTGTCGCCGATGCGAATGTCGCCCGTCGTCTGCCTCTCCAGGCCGGCAATGGCCCGCAGCGTGGTCGTCTTGCCGCAACCCGATGGGCCGAGCATCACGAACAGCTCGCCGTCGCCGATGGACAGGTCCACGTGTTCAACCGCCACAGTTCCGTCCGGGTAGCGCTTGTGCAGCGCGGTCACCTCGATGCCCGCCATCAGCGTCGCACCGCCCCGAGCGTCACACCGGCGATGAGGTGCTTGCGCACCAGGTACGCGAAGACGAGCACCGGTAGGGCGAACACCACTGAGGCGGCGGCCACGAGACCCCAGTCCGTGGTGGTGCCGCCGATGAGGCCGGCGATGGCGGGTGGGGCCGTCCGGACGCTGTCGCTGGAGGTGAGGAAGGTGGCGAACACGAACTCGTTCCACGAGAAGATGAGGGCGAAGACCGCCGTCGCGGCGATGCCGGGCATGAGCAGGGGAAGGGTGAACCGCCGGAACGCCTGCAAGCGGGTGTAACCGTCGAGCATGGCGGCATCCTCGTACTCCGCGGGCACCTCGTCGACGAACCCCTTCATCATCCAGATCGTGAAAGGGACGTTGAACGCGGCGTAGATGAGGATCAGGCCGAGTTTGTTGTCGATGAGTCCGACCTGGCGGTACATGAGGAAGATCGGGATCACGACCACCACGGGCGGCATGAAGCGCGTGGACAGGATGAAGAACAGTTGGTCCTTCTTGGCCTTCACGGCGAAGCGTGAGTAGGCCCAGGCCGCGGGGACCCCCAGCACGGTGGCCAGCACCGTGGAGACTCCGGCGACCACGACGGAGTTGAGGAACGAGACGGACAGTGCCGAGCGACCACCGTCGGGGTCGACGAACACGTCCTTGTAGTGGGCCAGGGTGACTTTGAAGTCGAAGAGCTTGGCCGGGATGGCGTAGACGTCCCGGTTCTCCTTGATGGACGTCTCGATCATCCACAGCACCGGAAAGAGCATCACGACGGCCAGCACGGTCAGCAGCGTGACCTCCAGCACCGAGCGGCCTCGGCCGCCCAGGCGGCGCGCGGGGGGCGTGTGATCCCGGGCAGGACCCGTGGACACGGCCTCGTCGACGGAGACGGCCATCAGCCCTCCTTGAGCTTGTTCAGATAGCGCAGGTAGAGCTGCGTGAGGACGATGACGACGAGGACCATGAGAATCCCGTACGCCGAGGCGGTTCCCGTGTTGAAGCCCAGGAACGCGACCTTGTAGATGTGGAACGACAACGTCTCGGTGGAGACGCCCGGGCCCCCGTTGGTGAGGATGTAGACGAGGTCGAACAGCCGGAACGCCTCGATGGCCCGGAACATCACGGCAATGAGGAGCAGTGGCCACACCAGCGGAAGGGTGATGGTGCGGAACTTGAACCACTCGGACGCCCGGTCGATCGAGGCGGCCTCGTACAGGTACTTGGGCACCGCGGTAAGGCCCGCGAGCGCGATGAGCATGATGAACGGCGTCCACTGCCAGGTGTCGACAACGATCAGGGAGAGCAGTGCCGTTCGCTGGCGAGTGAGCCACTCCACCTGCCCCAGGCCGAGTGAGCCGAGCATGCTGTTGACCACACCGAACTGCGCGTCGAGCATGAACCGCCAGAACAGCCCGACCACGACCGGCGACAGCATCATCGGGACCAGGAAGAGCGTGGTCAGCACTCCTCGGCCCCGGGTGCGCCGGGAGATCAGGTAGGCGATGCCGAATCCGAGCACGGTCTGCAGGCCGACAGCGCCGACCACGTAGATCACCGTCGTCAGGGCCCTCGTGTGGACCTGCGCCGACGTCAGGATGGCGGTGTAGTTCCCGAACCCGATGAAATTGGCGGGCCCCCCGCGGGTGGCCGAGTAGTCGGTGAAAGACAGGTACAACGCCCACAGCAACGGAAACACCGACATGGCGAGCAACAGCAGCATCGCGGGGGAGATGAAGGCCACGGCGAGCCCGCGGTCGCTCAGCCGAGGGGACCGACCCCGGGCAGGCGGCCTCGCGGACGCCACCTGCCCGGAACCGTCGGTCGTCGAAGGGACGGGGTCACTCACAGTCCGCCGCCACCCTTGCGGTTGCTCGAGTCGAGCACGCCCTGCTGCTCCTTGGCGATGTCGTCGAGCGCATCCTTCGGCTTCTTCGCGCCATTGAGAGCGGCGTTCACGTTGGTGTTCTCGATGTCGACGAGGCGTGCGTACTCGGGCACGTTCCACATGTCCCGCATCCGCGGAACCGAGTCGGTGTACACCCGGTTGAACGGCCCGGCATTGAGGAACTCGGGCGACTCCAGGGCGTCCGTACGCGATGGCACGCCACCAGCCGCGGCCCACTTCTTCTGGACGTCAGCCCGCTCGAACCACTCCATGAAGTTCAGGGCTTCCGCCTGGTTCGCCGTGGCGGAGTAGGCCGACACGTGCATCCCCATACCGCCGAGAGGGACCAGGTTCGTCTTCTGGCTCGGCAGGGTGGCAAAGCCCAGCTTGTCGAGAATCTGCTCCCGCGTGGTGCCGAGCGTCGACTGCTTCGGATCGAGCAGGCCGCCGCTCGCGGCGATCCAGTTGAACGCGATGCAGGCCTTGCCCTGGGCGACCGCCGCGTTCACCTCGTCGATGAACCAGTTGCCGGATCCCTTGGCGGTCAGCGGCTTCATCTTGTTGACCAGGACGTCCATCGCCTCCTGGCCCGCGGCGTCGTTGATGACGCCATCGATCTTGCGGTTCTTGGAATCCCAGAGGTTGCCGCCGTAGACGCCGTTGACGGTGTTGTAGGTGACGGCCGCGGCGTCGGAGCCGTTGGCCTGGTGGAAGGCCAGCCCGCTGACGCCAGGGTTGTTCGCCTGGCACTTCTCGGCGGCTGCGATCATCTGGTCCCAGGTCTGCGGCGGCTTGTCGCCGATCAGGTCCTTGCGGTAGATCATCGTCCAGGTGTCGCCGAGCAGCGGCAGTCCGTACAGGCTGGCGTTCTCGTCGCGCTTGCCGGTCTCCGCCTGGGGGAATTGGCCGTATGCCGCCAGGAGGTACGGGTTGTACGCCGCGACGTCGATGTTCTCCTTGACGAAGTCGGTGAGATCGAGGATGTTGCCGTTCGTCACGGCCTCACCGATGTGTTGCGAGTCCAGGATCGCGATGTCGAAGTCCGTCTTGCGCGCGGCGAACTGGGTGAACATCGCGTCGTGCCAGTTCGCGTTCGGCACGGTGTTGACCTTGATGGTCGCGTTCGGCCGTTCCTTCTTGTACTCCGCGTTCGCGAAGGCTTCCAGCGCCTTGGCGGGCGGCCAGTCGAACCAGATGAAGCTGAGGGTCAGCGGGTCCTTGGTGAGTTCCGGGATGGTCGCCGGCGCCTTGGGTGCGCTCGCCTTCTCACCGTCGTCCTTGCCATCGCCGCACGCCGCCGCGGTCGTGGCCACCAGCAGCATGGCCATCGTCGCCAACTGCACCTTCCGACGGGAAGCGGATATTCGTCCTGTTCGCTGTGGATGCCGCATAGTTCTGCCTGCTTTCTGGGTGGGGACTTCTAGAGCCTCGCTATGTGCCTCGCCGAGCAGTTGCTGGGTTGTTCAGGCCTGTCGCAAGGCTGACGCGGGAGCCGACCCACGGACCGGCGTCACGAGTACGCCGCAGTGCACGCTCATGGGAGCTCCAGGTGATCGAAGTAGAGCGATCGCTGGCGGTGCCGCGATGGTGCTGGATGCCAGGCATCCGTCACTTTTCCTATACGATCCAGTTGGGGGCGTCAGCATGTCGCAGCCTTGTGACTGATGTCAACAGGTTCCCGAAGGTGCAAGAAAGGACCTCACGTCACGATGGACGACGAAGCGATGATCGCGCGGGGCCGCAGGGCCGTGACGGGCGCAACGCCGCCGGGAAGATCGGGCGGCCGGCTCGCCGACGAGGTGTACGACACGCTGCTCGGACAGCTGATGTCGCTGCGGATCGAGCCCGGCTCCCGCGTCACGATCGACGTCCTGGCGCGAGAGCTGGGGGTCTCGCAGACGCCGATCCGAGACGCTCTGAACCGCATGGAGGCAGAGGGCCTGGTCGTGCGCGTGCCCCATGCCGGTTACCGCATCCCTCCCCAGATCACCCGTCACCGATTCGAGGACATGCTTGAGGTCCGCCTGCTCCTCGAGCCGGCGGCGGCGCGCAGATCCGCCGAACGCGCAACCTCGGAGCAGGTGGCCGGTCTGCGACGGATGCTGGAGGAGATGGCCGAGCTGGAGGGGGGCAGCGGGCCCACGGCCTATGGCGCCTTCGGGCTGCGCGACGCCGCTTTTCACGATCTCGTCGCCCTGAGCGCGGAGAACCAGGTCATCCGAGAGGCGCTTGCTCGGCTGCACAGCCACGTGCACCTGTTCCGGCTTCACCACGACACCCAGGTCACTCACCTGGCCATGGCCGAGCATGAGGAAGTTGTGGCAGCGATCGCCGCGCGTGACCCCGACGCCGCCGCCTACGCGATGCGTCGGCACATCCTGCGATCGGGCGAGCGTTTCCGACGATTGTTCGACGAGATCGAGGACGCGGCCGGAATGGCGGTAGAGGCTTGACGGGCACGCTGGGCCCAGGAATGCTAACTCAATCCTGATCGGATCGGATTGGATCCACCTCACCCGCCCCCCAGATGCGAGGAGAAGCAGGTGCCCAGAGCGCTGCTCCTGACCGGCGACGCCGCCGAGGAGCTCGACACCATGTATCCCTACTACCGCGTGCAGGAGGGCGGCTGGGACGTCGACGTCTCGTCACGGACGTTGCGTGACGTGCAACTGGTCATCCACGAGTTCGACCCCAACTCCGACGCCTACGTGGAGAAGGACGGCCGGAAGCTGCCGGTCGACGTCCCCTGGGCCGAGGTCGACGTGGAGCGCTACGACGCCCTGATCATCCCCGGGGGACGTGCCCCCGAGTGGATCCGGGTCGACGCTGACGTCAGGCGCATCACCGAGCACTTCTTCGCGCGCAACCTCCCTATCGCGCTGGTGTGCCACGGCGCGCAGGTGCCAGCGGTCTACGGGCTGCTGAAGGGTCGGAAGACGGCGTGCTTCCCGCCCATCACCGGTGACATGGAGAACGCGGGCGCGACGGTCATCGACGCTCCCGACGTCGTGGACGGCAACCTCGTCTCCTGCCGGGGATGGCCCGACATGCCGCAATTCGGCAGGGCGATGATGGACGTCTTCTCGAAGTCGGTCAACCCCGCATCGGCATGAGCACGCCTGGCCTGCCCCGGTGACGGCAACTCGAATCGTCACAGTGGACGGTTCCCCCGTCCACGTCCTGGAGAGCGGCACCGGGCCTGCGGTGCTGATGCTGCACGGCTCCGGACCCGGCACGACCGGGTCCGGAGCCTGGGCGGCGACGGCGGAAGCGCTGGGCACGTCCTTGCACCTGGTGGCTCCGGACCAGGCGGGGTTCGGCCGCACACCTGTCCCCGCGGGCGCCAGCGGTGGGCTCCGGCTGTGGACAGGGCAGGCCGCGGGTCTGATGGATGCTCTCGGTATCGAGGACTACGCCGTGGTGGGTCACTCCATGGGCGGTGCCGTGGCGCTGGCGTTGGCGGCCGCGCGCCCCCAGCAGGTCACCCGTGTCGTGGCGGTCTCGACGATGGGCGCCCCCGGGGCGCCGCTGTCCGCCGACCTCGACGCGCTCTGGGCCGCCCCCGCCGGCCCGCTCGGAGCACGGGACATGCTGAGCCGCCTCGTCCTCGACCAGGCGCTCGTGACCGATTCGGCCGTCGAGGCCCGTGCGGCTGCTATGCGAGCGGGGGAAACCGCATTCGCGTCGTTGTTCCCTCCACCCAGGGCACGATGGGTCGACGACCTCACCCTCTCGGCGCAGACGCTGGCAGCGGTGCGCGCGCCCGTGCTGCTCGTCCACGGCGCCGAGGACCGAGTCACCCCGCTCGGAACGGCAGCGCAGCCCCTGCTCGCACACCTGGCCGATGTCCGTCTGCACGTCTTCGGCCGGTGCGGCCACGTGCCGGCGATCGAGCACCCGCACGAGTTCCGGCAACTGCTGTCGTGCTTCCTCCTCCGGGAGGGAGGTCACTGACTGCTGCGACAGCCATTCCCCGATCTCGCCGTCGACGAGGGTTCGGGTGCTGTCGCCGGCGATCGTGCTGGTTTCGAAGTCGACATCCGGCCACCGCAGCCCGACAACTGCGCGAGCCGCAGGCCCATGAGCAACAGCAGGCAGGGGTGGGCAGGCGCTCACCAGTCATGCGGGCCGCAAAGTCCGGAGGCATGCGCAGACGACGGATGGACGGACGGACTGGCTGCGCGGACGCGCTGGTCGTCATTCGACGATGATCGCGGTCTAGCTCTAGACCAATGTCGGGATTCTGTCCTCCGGCTCCAATGTCCACAGCGGATAGACTGTTTGGATGCTGCGGGTTGTCGGAGTACACGGCATCTTCAACTTCGACCGGAAGCGAAGCGTCTCGCTGGCAGCCGCCAATCTCACGGCGATCTGGAGTGCGGCCCTGACCTCCTCGATGGCTCATGTGCCAATGGCCGTACAGGTGGCCTATTACGCCGACTGCATCACCGGCGACACCCCCCAGGGAGGAAACGCGGATAACCTGCCGTTCGGCGCGCAACACGAGCTGGCGGAGTGGGTTCTAGCGCTCGGCGCGCCGCACGAAGTGGCGGAGGGCGTCGCTACGGTGCCGGTACGCCAGATCATCAGCTGGATTAGTCGACGTTACGGGCTGGCGTATGAGACCGTCGATCGGTTCGTCGATCGCTTCCTGCGGGAGGTGCCCGCCTACCTCGATGGTCCTGGCCGGCAGAACGCGCAGGACCGACTGGCGACAGTGCTGGCCGAGCATCGACCCCACGTGTTGGTCGCTCACTCGCTCGGCTCGGTGGTCGCCTTTGAGACGCTATGCGCGAATCCAGAGCTGGACGTGGACCTGTTAATCACCCTCGGCTCCCCGCTCGGGCTACCGAACGTCGTGTTCCACAAGATCCGGCCGCCGTTGGTACGCCGCCCCCCGCAGGTCCGACGCTGGGTGAACATTGCCGACATCGGCGATTTCGTGGCAGCCCCGCCACGCCTGGGCGATGTATTCGACGTCGACGCACACCACGAGGTGAACCTCGGGCTCTTCGAGTTCCATCGCGCCTCGAGGTACCTGGCCGCAGCCGTCACCGCCGAGGAGATCGGACGGCTGGCATGACTCGGCGACGGGTGGCGCTCAGCATCGGAGTGTTGGCGCAGACACCAGAGGGCGAGGAGCCGCACCCGGACGCGTTTGAGGAGCTGCCGGAGGTGGGCCTACGCGTCCATGCCGTGACCGACACGCTGGTCAAACTGGGCTACGAGTGTGCACCTATGGTCGGTGCGCACAGCGCCGCAGAGATTGGTGGCGCAGTGCGAGGGGCGATGCAGTCGCTCGACTCGAATGACGTGCTTATCGTGCATGTCTACAGCCACGGCATCACCTCGAACGACGCACTGTACGTGGTCGGGGCGGACGGCCGTCACCACAGCGAGTCCAACGTGGAGTGGTGGCTGCGCCAGGTCAGCGACCACGAGCCCCCCTCAGGTCCTCATACCCTTCTCCTCCTTGACCTCTGCCACGCCGGCATGGCCGCCCGACTGCACTGGCAGGCTAGGCAGAGCGACGAGCGCACCCGTGCTTGGGTGATCGCGGCGTGTGGGCCGCGGCAGCGAGCATTCGAGGGACGGTTCAGTGACGCCGTCGCCGAGGTCCTGCTCAAGCTCGCCGATGGCCGGCTCGACCTCGACCAGTCGGTGCCGTATGCGCCCCTGGAAACGATGGCGCGGGAAATCCGTCGTGAGGTGACCCGACGTGCCGGCCGAGCCGGCGCTCTGGGGCAGCGGGTCACCGCCAACCGTGTCGACATCAGCTCTCCGCCACCGCAGCTTCCATTCTTCCCGAACCGGGCGTACGCGAGCGGCCACCGCCAGCAAGTCCGAAACCGAGTGGACATTGCACTGCTTCCGTTCTTCGACGACGTCGACGAGGCCTTGGACGCCGTTCACTTCCTCTCCCGGGCGGCCGGATACGGCGTGCTCACCGCCGACCGGCTTATCGGCTGCTTCAGCGGCCGGTCACGGGAGTTGAGGTTTCTCGTGCCGTGGATAGATATCCCGGGCGGCACCGGGCTCTGTGTTGTCACGGGTGGACCAGGGGCAGGAAAGTCTGCCCTGATCGGTCTCCTGGTCTGTGCGGCGCACCCGGAGTTGCGGGAGCCCACCCGGGAGGTGTGGGAGCATGCTGAGCGGGCTCCGTATCCGAACCACCACATGGCTGCGATAAGCGCGCGCGAGCGCTCCCTGTCCCAGGTCGTCACCTCGGTGGCGCGACAGCTCAAACTTCTCCCGGACGTCCGGCAGCCGTCGATCGGCGAGGTTGTCTCGGCGGTCGCTGCGATGCCCGACGCCCCGCTGATGATCATTGACGGACTGGACGAGGCGCCGGACAAGCTCGCCATCATGGACGAATTCCTGCTGCCCCTGAGCCGGGTGAACCGTCCCGACGGCATCCTCGTGCGGATCCTGGTTGGAACGCGCCCCCTGCCGGAGTTCGCCTCACTCTTCGCCGCCGCCAACTCCGACAGCGGTTTCGTGCTGGACCTCGACCAGGTCGAGCCGAGGCGACTCCGCGCCGACATACGTGGCTACGTCTACAACCTCCTCGTCACGGACCAGCGTTGGGACCAGGGCGACTACGTGGGCCACGCGCAACAAATCGCCTGGGAGGTCGCGGATGCGTTGATCGGCGACGCCGTCAATCGAGAGTGGGGCGCATTCCTCGTCGCGGGTCTGTTCGCGGCCCACATCCTGAGCACCTACGACGAGCCGATCGGCGATAAGGACGCGGCGAAGCAGCTCGGCAGGAGCGTCCCGCGTACCCTTCCCGAGCTCTTGGATCTCGACCTGCGCACGCGCGCTGCCGGGCCGTGGGTCCAACCGGTGCTAGTGGCGCTGGCCCACGCCAAGGGCGATGGGATGCCGGTCCGAATACTGGCCCACGTGGCTGCCGCTATAGCAGACAAACCTGCCCCCGAGGCCGAGGAGATCCTCGCCGCGCTGGACACCGTACGGTTCTACCTGCGGATCAGTGCCGAGGTCGACGGCGCGACCCTGTACCGACTTTTCCACCAGGGCCTCGCCGACCATCTTCAACAACAGTGCGAGGTACGGACTGTCTGGGGCGGCCTGCTCAATGCGCTGGCCGACCAACTGGTCGGCGGGGAAGCCTCCGCCGACTGGCATTGGGAGGTCGCTGAGCCTTACCTGCTCCGTCATGCCGCCACCCACGCCGTACTGGCGGACCGGCTCCCGGAACTCATGGCGGACATCGGATACCTGATGGCCGCCGATCCGACCGTGGTGCTGGCCGAGGCGGAGGCGCTGTCCCCAACTGACGCCGCGAAGCTGGAGCTGCTCGCGATCTACCGGACAGTGTCGGACCTGCCGACGGGCGACGCCGTCCGTCGGCGCCAAGCGCTGGCACTGGCCGCGGTTCGCCGCAACCAGACCCAGCATCTGCGGCAGATCCTGGACGTTCCCGGTGCCCACGTCTTCTGGCAACCGGCGTGGATACACACGGACACGACGGGCCGTACGGTCACCGCCGTGGCTACGGCGGTGGACGAGGGTGGCTCATACGCGGCCCTCGGAACCGGTGACGGCAGCATCGCCCTGCGCGACCTGCGGACTGGCCTCCTGCTTGGGCTTGAACCAAGCGTGCATGAGGGGGCAGTCACCGGCCTCTGCATCGGCGACGTTGGGGCAAGAAAGGTCGTCGTCAGTTCCGGTGCCGATGGCATTCTTCTCGTCCATCCACTGACCGGCGAGCACACTCATCGTCCGGTACCGGTCAGCGACCAGAATCGTGTGCTTACCCTTGGCCGTATGGCGGGTTGGCATTCGGTGGTCGCCGTGGGGGACGCCGGGACCGGCGGCATCTGGGACCTCGACACCGGCACCCGCCTCGCCACCATTGACTTCGTTGCTGAGCTAGCGGAGTGCTTCAGCGTCGATGATGAACCGGCTCGCATCGTGCGCTTGGCAGACGAGCCGGAGGAAGCAGTGATCTACTACCGGG
The DNA here is from genome assembly GCF_022229005.1 of Micromonospora trifolii. GTDB lineage: Bacteria > Actinomycetota > Actinomycetes > Mycobacteriales > Micromonosporaceae > Micromonospora > Micromonospora trifolii. The sequence goes on along the minus strand of NZ_JAKKFD010000022.1, from coordinate 123,521 downwards.
GCGTCGAGGGCCCTCGCCTCCGGCACGATGCGCCGGTGATGTCCGCCGCGGTCGGTCTCGTCAACGAAGCGCTCGTGTTCTTTACGGGGGACACGGACGGGACGGTACGCGCTTGGGACATCCACGGCACCGTTATCGACGAGATGGACGTGGCCGCCCCGGTGCAGGGCCTGCATGCCTCCGAGCAGGGTGACCTGCTGGTAAGGATGGGCAATGAGACGCTCGCCTTCCGTATCGAGGCACCCACGCCTCCCACGGGCAGTACCAATCGCATCCTGACTGGTGTCCTCGTGCCCGCGTCGTCGTTCACGGTCGACGACGCAATATTCCTGCTGGACGAGTCGCTGCGCTGGGGCCTCGGCCCGACCTCGACCCGGATCCCCAAGGCGGTGGGGCCGCAGGTGGACTCGTCGTTCACCATCGTCAGCGCCGGGCGGAGCGGCGCCGGCCCCGCGACGGAGGAGGCCCCGGCCTGGTACGCCGGTGCGACGATGTTCGCGGTTGGGGATGGGCGAGTCAGCGTGTCGGGTGCGGAAATTACGAGCCGTGCCGTGGTCGATGCGATGGCAGGGCTCGAACGGGCCGCGCCTCGCGACCTGAAACAGCACTTACGAGAGGCGATCGAGGCAGCCAACGGCGCGCTGCTGCGAGCGGTCCGGAAGGACGCTGCGCTGAATGGGGCGGCGGTCACCGTTGGCGCCCTGCTCTTCTCAGCCAACAAGGTCGGCGTGGTTCATGTGGGCGATGTCCGGGTGTATCGCCTCCGAGGCGGCCAACTTACCCAGCTCACTAGGGACGAGACCGAGGCACAACGACTCGTCGACGATCGTCGGATCAGCCCCGAGTTCGTCTATGCGAACGACAATCGGTGGGTTCCGTCCCGCGTGTTGAATGGTCAGCCGATCGAGGCGGCATGTTCGGTGCACGAGGTGTCGGCTGGAGATCGCTACCTCATCTGTAGCAGTGGTGTCTGGGGAACCTGCTCCCGCACCGACGTCTGGAGTGCCCTCTTGAAGAAGGGCCGTCCCGACCAGGCGGCAGGCATGCTGATCCCCTCATCAGAAGGACGGACGCGAAGCGCTACCGTGATCGTGGTGGACGTGGCGGCCCGGGATTCGAGATTGCGATGACGCGCAGTGGGCACGCCCCCCGGCCAGTGCAGGACAGGCGTCCTTAGCTGTCCGCCGAGATGAGGGCGAAGAGATCGTTCCTGTCCCGGGCGGACGGTAGGTGAGCGTTGCCGTGTCGCTGTCGTGGGTGCCAGGGCTCCCGAAGGGTCGGCTGATCGTTAGGCCCATGGGCGGTCCACCAGCTTCCATCAGAGATGGCAGGTGCTCGACCGCCGGCTCACCAGAAACTCAAAGGTGCGGTACGGCCCCGTCCTGCCAGCGGTAGAGGTCGCGCAGCAGGGAAATCTCGGCACCGTGATGGATCAACTCCCTGTTGACGTGCAGGACGATGCCCTCCATGGGAAACCGCTCGGGACCCGCAGTGGGCGGATTCTCCAGGTCGGCGTCCGAGAGCTCGCGGACCCCGGCGTTCCATCGTCCATACATCTCATCGAGCTGTTTCAGCGCCTCGTCAGCGGTCCCCGCGTAGGCGAACGTCTGGTCGTCGACGTCCTGGCCGCCGAAGTGCCATCCAACCCGATAGCCCAGGCAGGAGACGATGATGTGCGCCAGCCGCCAGGCAATCGTCGTCACCGGCGCCGGCTCCGGGTCATGAGACCCGCAGTCCATCGTCCATTCCCCTGAACCTGCCGACATCGGTGCGGCCGACGTGCCACGTGGGCGGATGCTCCAGCAGCCGCGCACCGGCTCCCAGAAGTACTCCTCATCGGCAAGACCGTGCAACCGCGGCCGCAGGTTCTTGTGCCAGTGCCGGTCCAACTGGTCCGCGATCCGCTCGCTCCTTGTCACTTCCGCACAGTACCTACGGCGGAGATCTGGCTGCGAGCCCACCGTTGTTCGTATTCGCAGCTGGGGTGTGCCGCGCAGCCCCTCCGGGCACCAGGTCAACCGTTGGACCAGCTTATTCGTCTGCCATGGGTCGGGCCGGCCTTCTCGTACGCTTCGATCACGGGCTGTTCCACCAGCCCGGAGAGGAGCCGGGAAAAATTGACCGCAGGGTCTATTGGGCTTCGCGGTGTCGGCGGTCAATGGCGTCGGCTAGTGCGCGGAGGCGCCTTGCTCCCGCCAGAGCATCGCCGAGAACGTACGTAGCAAACTTCGGGTCGTCGGCCGCGTCCACCAGCTGCAGGGCGCCGGCGTGCAAGCCTGACATGAGGTCGATCGCATTGACGATCTCTTCGACGCTCGGGCGGAGCTCCGTTCTGCGTCCGTCCCGGGAGATGTCTCGGGCGGAAATTGGCTCGCCCGCGTCGCTCTCCTCCTCGGCGAGCTTGCTGAGGAGGAACGACACAATCTCCAACTCCCGGCGGCGGTCCGCGATCAGGTCGTCGACATCTGAGAGTCCATTCGGAACGAGGAACAGCTGTCCTATCTCGTAAGGCCGGAGCCCCAGGGCGATCGCGGCCTCCGCCAGCGTTTCCAACCGGTCGGCGTCCAGCAGCACCCACTTCTTCTGCGACGCCATATTCTTGATGGTGTCACCGGTGAAACCCGGGCCGACGATCGCGATGCCGCTGGCATGATGGCGCCCCTTGTGGGTCTCGATCGCCACATCGCTGACGTCGGTATGGGTGACATGGCCAGACGATCGCGCCTTCGCCTCGATGATCGCCGTCGACCGTGAATCGTCGGCGTTGCGCCACTGGACAAGGATGTCCGTGTCGCCGGATCCGCCGATCATCCGGGCCTCGAAGCCCATGGCGAGGAAGGTGTCACAGATGGCCTTCTCGAAAGCCCGGCCGGCACCTTCGCCTCCTGCCAGGGGTTCCCGGGAGAGGTGGACCAGGTTTTGCTTCACCTCAAAGGGCTGGGCACTTGCCGGTATCAACCGAGCGTCCTGGATCTCAGCTGAACGCTCCTGCGGGGCACTGGGGATGTCGGCCAGAGGCAGCTGGGCCGCGAGCGCAGTCCCTCGTGGCGTGGCCCGGAGACTACCGTAGCGCGGCTCCTCTATCAGTCCGGTGTTCAGCAGGAAGCTGGCGATCCACCGGCACTTGTCGATATTCAAGCCGAATCTGGCAGCTTCGGAATACATGTCGTTCCGGGTGACGTCGTTCTCGACCGTGCGGATCATTTCGCCGACGAACCGCATGTTCGCATGCAGAATCCTTACAAAGTTCAGGTCTTCGCCTGACTCGACCCAGGCCCTCGCTGCCGGCGTGGCCTCAAAAACCCCCCGGCCCACCTCGACGAGAAGCCCCGACGCCCGCAGGAACGGCAGCATCGACTCCACGCTGCTGCTCCTCAGGTCGAACGTCTCGCTGATGAACGAGAAAAGCTCTCTTCGCTCCACCCTTCCCAGAGCCGCGTTCATGATGGTTCTGAGGTTCTCAACCTTGTTGGGATTCGACGATGGGCTCGGAACCCAGATGTTGTAGGTGTTGCGCGACTCGTGGGTGCGGGCCGACGTCGAGAACTCCTCCAGAAGACCAGCAATCTCGGCCGGGGCCTCAGGAACCTCAACCACGCTCACCGGTGCTTCATCGAAGGCGTCCGGCCCCACCAGCAGACGATCCGCAAGCACGGTCCGCCCAGCCTGGGTGATGCCCCACCGCCGGCTGCCAATTGCCTCGATCAGGCCGAGGACCTCCTGCCAGTCCATCCGGATGCGAGTGTTTCCCTTGCTCTTCCAGGGCTGCTTGTAGCGCGCTCGGATGCGCTCATCGACCTCGTCGATGGTGAGCGGTTCCTCGGCGATCAGCGACAGGACCTCTGCGAATAGCCTGATGCGATCGGCCAGGATCGTGGCCAGACGTGCGGGCGTCGGATCGGACTGGAGTTTCAACCCGGCCGCAGTGAGGCGAAGCTCGTCGCTGGTGTTTTCGACGAGTTTGAGGCCGCGAAGGAAGCCGTAGTATTCGCGCCACGCCGCAGGCTCCAGTCTGGGGGCGGCGCCACCTTGGCGCCGTTCGATGCTCCCGATGTCGAACGACAACTCAGGCTTGGTGTCGAGGCCGACCGCGTGCCCCTCACCGACCTGCCTGACGAGCTCGAGGACCAGCGGGAGCCACACCGCCTTACCGCCGAGCAGACCCGGGATCGCGCTGGCCTGCCTGCGCCAGAGCGCCCTCTGTTCGGCGAGACCTTGGGACCGGCCGAACGGATCACGGTGCGTCATGGAAGACATCCTAGATGCCCATTCAATAAGTTATCAATACCATCAAGTGGTACGTCAATCCGATTAACGGTCACCTATGAGGGTTCATGGCGATCTGCTTAGGGCGCACAGGTCCCACGGAGTTGAAGAACGGAGTTGCCGCGGACGCGTCCATCGTGGGAAGAGCTGTGCGCGTCGGTCATGGACTCGTCTCTTGGATAGGTCGCTGGTTGCCTCCCTCGGCATGCTGGCGGCCTCGGGCGGGCACCAACCGGGCCGACCGGCGCACGATACTGGGCGGATGCGCGACGATGAAGTATTGCGGCGCATCGCCGCTCGCGTGGCAGCTCGTGACTACAGCGATGACGTGTACATCCGCCCTGGCCGCCCTGACGCGAACGGCGTGTGGGTGCTGGATCCCATGCCCGAGGGCACCCGGTGGCTGGTGGCACGTGGATCGCAGGAGCACCTTGCCGCGCTGGCAGCCGACGCCGTCGACCCGCTGCCGCCGCTTGAACCTGCTTCCGTTCAAGCTGTAAACGACGCTGAGCAGGCGCTTGGGCATCCGCTGCCGCCTCTGCTTCGACGCATCTACTTGGAGGTCGCCAATGGCGGCTTCGGTCCCGTGCTGGGCGTCGCTGGCGGTTGCACGGACGATCTCGGACGTACGGCGATTGATCGGCTCAACCCTCGGGAACCCGCCGGCTTGCTGCCGATCGCCCATTGGGGATGTGCGATCTACTCGTATGTCGATTGCGCAGGCCGGGGAGCGATGATGTGGGGCTTTGACCCGAACTCGGGGCTCGGCGAACACTCGTTCTACTCGGAAGGGATTTCGCTTGTGGATTGGCTCGACGGGTGGCTCAACGGATGCCTCGAGCAGCCGCACCTTGAGCCCGACCCTACGAGTCGGTGGAGCACGACCAACTCTGAGCGGATACGCCGTCAGCCCGATCGAGAGTTCGTTCATCCGGCGCAACCGACCCTCTTCTAAGCCGAGGCGGGCCGAACGCGTCGGTGGTAGCCCACTGTCGAAGGCGGACGATCGCAGCCGGCAACAGTCCGGGGACGGCCGCCGAACGCGGCCGTCCCCAGAGGTAGTGCTGGTGTCAAGGGCGTGTCCCGAGGTTCAGCGGATCGTCGCCCCGCCGGTGGGGGTCGGCTGGACCCGCTCGAACCGCACCTTGCTCAGCCATCCCGGGAGGTCACTGAGCACGTACAGCTCGCCGTTCACGTCGGCGCCGAACGCCGTCGGCTGGGTGGGGAAGGTGCCGATCTCAACGGACTCGTAGCCACCCGTGGACTTCTGACGCACGGCGAAAGCGCGGGTCGAGCAGTAGTCGCTAGCGATGTAGGTGCCCCGCGCCTCCGGGGTGACGGATCCCCGGTACACCAGGCCGCCGATGATGGAGCAGTTCTCCGTCATGTAGTGGTCGTACTCGACGATTGGGTCGGTGAGCCGCACGCCCGGCCGGCACTGCGTCTCGTCGAAGACCGGCGTGCCCTCTCGACAGGACCAGCCGAGGTTCGCGCCACGCTGGGACGGGCGGACGTGGTTGATCTCCTCGATCAGGCCCTGGCCGACGTCACCGATCCACAGCGAGTTGTCGGCCGGGTCGATGGAGAACTTCCACGGGTTGCGCAGCCCGTAGACCCAGATTTCCGGCCGTGCGCCCGCCGTGCGGACGAACGGGTTGTCGTAGGGCACGCAGTAGGGCTTTCCCCCGCAGCTGCGGTTGACGTCGATCCGCAGAATCTTGCCGAGCAGGGTGCCGAGGTTCTGGCCGCTCTTGTAGGGGTCGTTCGCGTAGCCACCGTCGCCGAGGGACCAGTAGAGGTAGCCGTCGCGACCGAACGCCACCTGGCCGCCGTTGTGGTTGCCGTACTCGGCGTGCTCCTGGGTGAGCAGCACCTGCACCCGATCAGGAGCGTTGATGGGCACTCGCGCCAGGGTCAGCGCGCCGGCCGGCAGGCTCGTGTAGGCCACGTAGAGCATCCCGGTCCGCGCGAAGTTCGGCGCCGGAGTGATGCCGAGGAGGCCGCGCTCGTTGTCCGACGTGTCGATCCGGGCGCTCAGGTCGATCACCGGGTCGGGAGCCAGGCCGGTGTCGGGGTGGTAGGAGCGGACAGTGCCGTTCTTCTCCGCGATCAGCATCCGGCCGTCCGGCAGCCCGGTGATCGCGATCGGACGCTGCAGACCGAAAGCCACACGTTCGGAAACCACTGTCAGCTCGGCGAGTGGCACAGCGCGGGGTTTGGATGGGCTGGCCGCGGCGGTGCCGGTTACCGGCGCCGTTGGCGACAGGGACGCGGCCAAGGCCAGAGCAAGCAACCCGGCCAGCATGGCGGCCGGGCGACGACGTCGTCGTGACATGTTCAGCTCCTCGAGCAGGTGGGTGGTGGACGCGGTCTGGGAGCGTTCCCACGATACATTGGCTCTAGTCAATATCCAACTCTTGCCACCTCGCGGGCACGGACCGAACCCGAGCTGTCGCGCGACGTCCGGAGCGAATGACAACGGGCGGTAGGGTGAGCCACCGATCGATACGAACGGTGGTGCCGGTGAGTCTGATCCAGGTGGGTGTCACCGCGACGACGACGATGCTGGCGGTCCTGATCGGCGGATGGCTCACCGTCCGGGCTCAGGACCGACTGTGGCGGCGCGACCAGGATCGACAGTGGCGGGACATCCGGCTGAACGCGTACACCGACTTCATCGGCGCGGTCCGGGAGTACGTGGCCTACGTCCTCAACCCGACCGCCCGCATCACCGCGGTGCCGCGCCCGCGTGATCCGGGTGATCTCATGCCGTTCTTCGACGACGAGGGCAGTCGCTACCGGGAGCGACTGGAGAGCACGAAGACCGCGCTTCGGCTGGTGGCCGGTCAGGTCGAGGTGGTGAGCGGTTCGTCGGAGCTGGTGCGCCAGGCCCGGCTCCTGGCTGCCACACGGGCGGGTAGCGACGCTGAGGCGTTGCCCGCCGATCGGTTCGACGCCCTGTGGGAGGCCGAGCGCCGATTCATCGAGGTTGCCCGGGCCGAACTCGGCCTGCCATCCGCGTTCGTGCCATGACCGGTGACTACAACCCTCCGGCGACAGGTACACGTCAACGGCGCTCAGCCGCAGGATCTGCGCCTCGCTGACAGCAGCGTGCGGTGCCACGTCAGACACCAGGTGAGGCTGACGCAACTCCATTGGCGGCCGGCTCGTTGGTAGCGGGGGGCGGACGGAGGCTGACGATGGCGGCGGGGCGGGGTGCTGAGCTGCTGCGCCCTCCAACGAGTTCGGGTCGGGCGACGTTCCTGGAGTTGTTCTTCGATCTGGCCTTCGTTGTGGCCCTCACCCGGGTCTCGCAACGATTCGCCGGGTTGGGTGATGACACCGGCTGGGCGCTCGTCATGGGGTTCGGGCGTACCCTGCTGCTTTTTCTGGCGCTCTGGTTGATCTGGTCGCACACCGCCTGGATCACCAGCCGGTACGAACCGGAGCAGCCGATCATTCAGGCCGTCGTGGTCGGCACCATGTTCGCCAGCCTGATCATGGCGGTGACGCTGCCGCGCGCCATGGAGGAGCGTGCGCTGCCGTTCGCTGTCGCGTACCTGATGGTGATGGTGGTGCGGCCGCTCGTGGTCGCCGTGGCGCTGCGTGGACATCCGCGACGGCTGGTGCCGTTCCGGCTTGTCGTGTGGGCCTTGGCGAGCGCGCCGCTGTGGCTGACCGGCGCGTTGGGCCCGGATCACCTCCGCCTGCCGCTGTGGATTGTCGCCCTCGCTGTCGACTACCTCGCCTGGACATTGGGCTGGCCGCTGCCGTGGCTCGGGGTCTCGAAGGTAGGTCGGTGGCGGATCGCGGGGACCCATCTCGCCGACCGCTATCAGCAGATGTTCCTCATCGCGCTCGGTGAGTCGATTCTGGTCATCGGCGTGGTCTTCAGCGGCGCGGACTATTCCGCAGGGCGGGCTGCCGCCTTCACGGTCGCGTTCGCCACCAGCGCGCTGCTCTGGCGGATCTACTTCTACCGCGCCGGTCTGCTGTTGACGGAGGCGTTCGGCCGGGCGGGTATGCCCGGCCGGCTGGGCGCGTTATCGGAGCGGACGCATCTGTTGATCGTGCTCAGCGTGCTCGTCACGGCGGTCGGCTACGAACTGGTGATCGATCATCCGTTCGGGCAGCCGCGGCCCAGCTGGCTGCTGTTCGTGGTGGGCGGCCCGATGCTCTTCCTCGTCGCCCGTATGCGGCTGGAGTACGAGATCTTCGGTAAGGCCTCCCGACCCCAGATCATCGGCTTGGCCGCCCTGGTGCTGGTCACGCCGGTGTTGACACGTTGGGCGCCGATGGTCGGGCTGAGCGTGGTGGCCGCCGTGCTGGCAGTGGTCGCGCTCCTCGGCGCGCTGCGAAGGCGGGGCCAGTCGCAGGAGGTTCCCGCCTCGCCGATCGGACAAGAGGCGTCCGGAGATCGCGACTCCGAGGCGTGACGCAGCGGGACTCCCGCGTCCCGTCCCGGTGCGACCGAAGCGGACTCGGACCGGTCGATCGCCGCGATCAACCCGTTTCGCCGCGTAACCGCCCAACGAGGCACGCGGCGCGCCGGCTGATGTCCAGCCGGTGCTTCTCACCCGCGTATCGGACCACGATCGCTTGTCGGTAGATAGAACGGTCGGTCTTGACGCTGGGGGTCTGAGCCAGTACGGTTCTCACAGACAGAACGTTCGTTCCACCTGGCACTGGTCAGGTGTGTGGTTGTGCCTGAAGGAGAGCGCCGTGCCCACCAAGATCACCCTTGTCATCGGTAGTCCCGCGAACCCCGACGAGTTCGAGAAGGTCTACGCCGACGTACGCCGGGCCGCGGAGACGTTCCCGAAGCTTCAGCGGGTCGAGTCGGCCAAGGTGTGGCCGAAGGAGGACGGCACGCCCACCCCGGCGTATCGGACGCTCGACCTGTACTTCGCCAGCTACGAGGACGCCTCTGCCGCAGTGGCGACGCCCGCTGCCGGTGCCGTCTTCGGTGGGCTCCAGGGCGCTCAAGTGGAGATCACGGGGCTGTTCTCGAACATCGAGTAGCACCGCCGTCCCGTCCCGGCGGCGGCCCGTATCCCCGCTGGGCGTCCCTTCGCTCCGGAAACACCGAGAGGATGACCATGACCACCGTTGCCGTTCCCGGCATCTCGACGACGGCCGCCGCCCTGCGGCGGCTGTACTTCGGTCGCTTCGCCTTCGCGATCGTCTGGGCTGCCGTGACGTTCCCCCTGGCCAAGCACCTCAACCCCCTCACCGCCGCCCTGCTCGTGATCTACCCCCTGTTCGACGTGGCCGCCGCCATCGTCGATGTCCGCGCGTCGCGGGCCACCGGATCGCCCACCCTGCTGTATGTGAACGTCGCGATCAGCCTGCTCGCCGCGGTGGGCCTGGGCATCGCCGGCGCTTCCGGCATCCCGGCGGTCCTGCGCGTCTGGGGCGCCTGGGCGGTCGTGGCCGGGCTGGTTCAGCTGATCGTGGGCGTCACCCGCCGCAGGATGGGTGGCCAGTGGCCGATGATCATTAGCGGCGGCATCTCCGTCATCGCCGGTGGATCGTTCTTCGCGGCCGCCTCCGCGGACAACCCTGCGCTGACCAACGCGATCGGCTACGCCATCCCCGGCGCCATCTTCTTCCTCATCGCGGCCATCCGCCTCGGCCGCGCAGCGAAGGGAAACTGACGTGCAGAACGCCATGTACGACGTCATCGTCATCGGCGCGGGGCCGGTGGGGGAGAACGTCGCCGACCGCGTCGTGCAGGGCGGCCTGACCGCCGCGATCGTCGAGCGGGAACTGGTGGGTGGTGAGTGCTCGTACTGGGCCTGCATGCCGACCAAGGCGTTGCTGCGCAGCCAGAGCGCGCTCCGGGCGGCTCGTCAGCTGCCCGGAGCCCGCGAGGCGGTGACCGGCGAGTTGGACGCGGCGGCCGTGCTGCGTCGCCGGGACTCCTTCGCTTCGCACTGGAAGGACGACGGGCAGGTGTCCTGGCTGAACTCTGCGGGGATCGCCCTGTATCGGGGCCAGGGGCGGATCGGCTCCGACCGGGTCGTCGAGGTGACCGGCGCGGACGGCGCCACCACCTCGCTCACCGCCCGACACGCGGTGGTCATCGCGACCGGAAGTAGCGCACTGGTGCCGGACGTCGCGGGTCTGCGCGAGGCGGCACCGTGGACCAGCCGTGAGGCAGCCGCCGCGAGCGAGGTGCCCGGCCGGCTCGCCATCATCGGCGGTGGCGTGGTGGCCACAGAGATGGCGACCACGTACGCCGGCCTCGGATCGGCGGTGACGGTGCTCGTGCGCGACGGAGTGCTCACCCAGGCGGAGCCGTTCGTCGGCGAGCGGGTCACGCAGTCTCTGCGGGAAGCTGGTGTGTCGGTCCACCTCGGTGCCGAGGCCGCGTCGGTGAGCCGCGACGGCGACGGCCCTGTGCACGTCACGCTTACCGACGGCGGACAGGTCGAGGCCGACGAGATCCTCGTCGCGATCGGCCGTACGCCGAACACGCACGACGTCGGCCTCGACCGGATCGGCCTGAAGCCGGGCGCCTGGCTCACTGTCGACGACACCCTGCGGGTCATCGACGGTGCCGGTGCGTTGATCGGCGACGGATGGCTGTACGCGGCCGGGGACGTCAACCGGCGTGTGCTCCTGACCCATCAGGGCAAGTACCAGGCTCGCGCGGTGGGCGACGTGATCGTGGCGAGGGCCAGGGGCGAAGCGGCAGACGACCGCCCGTGGGGTCGGCACGTCGCCACCGCTGACGAGCGCGCGGTGCCGCAGGTCGTCTTCACCGATCCGGAGGTCGCGTCGGTGGGGCTGACCGCGGCCGCCGCCGAGGCCGCCGGACTGCGCATCCGGGTCGTCGACTACGACCTGGCCGCCGTCGCCGGGTCCGCGCTGCACGCCGACGGCTACCAGGGGCATGCCCGGATGGTCGTGGACGAGGACCGTCGGGTAATCGTCGGCCTCACCCTCGTCGGCCCGGACGTCGCGGAACTGATCCATGCCGCGACGATCGCCATCGTCGGGGAGGTCCCACTGGAGCGGTTGTGGCACGCCGTGCCCGCGTACCCGACAGTCAGCGAGGTCTGGCTGCGCCTGCTGGAGGCGTACGGCCGCTGACCCGAGCCGTGCGGCCGTCCGCCCCACCCCCGGTCGAGTCCGCTCGTCCGGGGGTGGCCCGGCACGAGGCCCTGCGGGGCGGTCGCGCTGCGGCTAACGGGCCGCCTCAGTCGACTGACGTTCCGAGTTGATCCTGAGAAGTCCTTCGATACCGCGCAGGAAGGTCTCGGACACCAATGTGGGGTCGGAGAGGCATCCGGCCGCCATGGCGCCGTCTCGGAGCATGACGAAGTGGCGCGCCGCGGGATCTGCCGTTCCTTCGTGGACCTGCGCCATGAGCGTGGTGATGGTGTCCAGGAACCATTGTCGGTGGGCCGTGAGTTCCTGGTGCACGGGATGGTTCGTGTCGGGATATTCCGCCGCTGCGTTCAGGAACGCGCATCCGCGGAACCCGGGGGACTGGATGTTCTGAGCGATGGAATTGGCGATGGCCAGGAGCGGATCGACCGGCGAGCGGTTGGCGGCGAGTGCCTCGTCGACCATGCCGCGCTCCAGCCGATGGACCTCACGCAGGTAGGCCAGGATGAGGTCGTCCTTGCTGGGGAAGTGGCGGTAGAAGGTAGCCCTGGTCACCTTCGCCTCGGCGATGATCCGGTCGACGCCGACGGCGTGAATACCCTCCGCATAGAAGATCCTGGTCGCCGTGCGCAGAAGCTTGAGGCGTGCCTCAGAGGGCCGGGCACTACGTTCGTCGCTCGCCATCCCACCATCTTAGCGATAGAACGTTCGGTCTGATTGGTTCCTGTCAGGCATTTCGCTCCGACGTTCGGCGCGGCGCTTCATTCTCGATCTCGCAGACAGTGGCCTGATCAATGCTGGATTCTGGGTGCTGCAAGGTACCGGAGCCGGGATCGCCGGCGGAGCCTCTTGAAAGGACTCCAGATGAGCGCTGCTCCTGACATGTCTGCCCAGGAGGCAGGGATGCCGACAGTTGTGCTGATTCACGGCGCATTCGCCGGCTCGTCGAGTTGGAATGGGGTGATTGCCAACCTCAAGCGTCGGGGTTATCCGGTCATTGCGGTCGCCAACCCGCTGCGCGGTGTGCAGAAGGACGCCGCGTACGTTCGGGCTCTTTTGGACAGCCTGCCCGGACCGGTCGTGATGGCCGCCCATTCCTACGGCGGGCTGGTCATGACCGAGGCCGCGGACGGTGCCAGCAACGTCAAGGCCCTGGTGTACGTCGCCAGCGTGAGCCCGGACGTAGGCGAGAGTGTGATCGAGTTGGTCGGCAGGTACCCCGGAAGTCAGCTCCCCTCCAGCATCAGCATGGTGCCGATCCCCTCCGATGACGGTGGCACGACGATGGATCAGTACCTCCTGCAGGACAAGTTCCCCGAGGTGTTCGCCGCCGATGTCGACCCCGAAACCGCCACAATCATGGCGGCGACGCAGCGACCCGCCTCGGCGAGCGCCCAAGAGGAGGGCGTGACCAAGGCCGCCTGGAAGACGATCCCCTCCTGGACCCTGATCACCACCCAGGACCAGGGCATTCCTCCAGACCTGCAGCGCTTCCTGGCCGACCGGGCGGGGTCCACGGCGGTTGAGATCGCCGCCTCCCACGCTGTGGCGGTCTCGCAACCCGGCCCGGTCGCAGACCTCATCGACACCGCCGCCCGCGCCACCACACGCTCGATGCAGATGTCCAAGAGCCGTCACGCTTGACGAGGGCTTGAGCGTCCGAAGCCTGCGGTGATCCTTCGGTGAGTCGGACAGCCGCCGTCTAATCGAGTGACACCGCGCCGTGTGCTGGCCGGATATGCGCGGTGCCGGATCAGTGCGGGAAGGCGCGGGGGATGCGCGAGCGCAGTTGCTCGTCGCGGAACGCTTGGATGCGTGTGATGACCTGCCGTCTACCGATGGTGTTCTCTATGCGGTCGAGGTAGAGGCATCGGGCCGCGAGTTTGTCGAGATCGACTGTGAAGTAGATCGCCATCAGCGGGTTGACGAACAGATCGCCACTGCCGGTGCGTCGGCTGAATCGGACGTCCCCGAACTCGCCGTTGGTGGCGGCGGCGATCTGTCCCTGAACGATGCTCGGCCGCTGCGGGGTAGCGGCCTGGGCGTCAGCGACGGCAGCGCGGTAGAGCTTCGCCTCCCGGCTGGAACCGGGGATGGACAGGGCGCCGAGGTAACCACCGTCGCGGTCGAGCGCGGCCAGGTTCTCCAGCACCTCGACATGGTTGACGCCGTCGTAGGCGTCGATGCCGAAGCCCAGGCTGGTCACCAGCTTGACCGGTACGTCCAGCGCGGCCACGGCGGCCAGGCTGGTCATGTCCTCCACCGGAGTGCCGAGGTTGCTCTCGTCGCCACGCAGCAGCACATCGGTGCCGCCGTCGACCAGCACCACCGCGTCGATGTCGAGGTCTTCCACCAGATGCCGGTACGCGGTCCGCAACGGCTGGACACCGAGCGGCGGAAACGCGTACACCGTCGACGGCAGTTGCTGAGCCGCCAGCCATCGGGCGAGCGTCCGCTCGGGGAAGTACCAGTCGGGGCTGGTGGTGTCCGGCTGAACCGCTGCGAGGTTCTCCACCACCCACGCGTCCCGGTCGATCAACTCGAGTTCCGAAAAGGAGAGGCTGGCCAGGTGCACCTGCGCGCCGGCGTGCCACAGGGCGATCGCCAGGGGCAGGCCCGCGTAGACGTCGAAACCGCCGCCCGCGCCGGCGATGAGGATGCTCCGCGCCGGAGCCAAGGCGGCGAACAGTGGCGGAACGGCCAACGAGAACGCACCGGAGTCGGCCGGCGCCGCCGCAGGGGTCATCACCGGTCAATGATCACTGAGGCGGGATGACACCGGCGACCGGCGGTGACGTCGTCGTACGGGGGTTCCTGGACGGATCGCACTGACCTCGTCCCAACCTGCGAGGCTGAGCGGGCCTGTCCGGGTCTCACGGGCGCGGCGAATGCTGCGTGAGTGTCAGCTGTCCGAGTTCCTGGGTGCATCGGGTGAGCGCGACATAGAGGCCGTTCCAGCCGCGCGGTTCGGCGGCGATGCCCTGAGGGTCGACGAGGAGCGTCGCGTCCCATTCCAGTCCCTTGGACTGGGTTGCGGTGAGCACTGGCACGTCACTCAGCACGGCTTGGAGTGTGGCGACGCGGTCCGCGGGGGCGATGATGCCGACAGTGCCGCCGTGCCACCGCTGCTGCAACTGCCGCACCGCTTCCACGGCGGCGCCCGCGAGCTCAGCGGGTGTGATCGCGAGCTCCCAGGGGGCGATGCCGGAGGCGCGTACTGCTCGTGGCGGCGTGTTGTGGCTGCCAGCCTTCTTCAGGACCGGCTCGGTGAGGTCCATGACCTCGCGCGGGGTCCGGTAGCAGATGGTGAGTTCCGCGCCGGTCCAGCGGTCTCCGAAGGCAGACTCCACCGCTTGTGCCCACGTCGTGTGCCGGTGGGCTGCCTCGGCCTGGTCGATGTCGCCGACTGCGGTGATGGAGCGACTGGGACAACGTCGGAGAACCATCTGCCACTGCATATCGGACAGTTCCTGCGCCTCATCGACGACCACGTGGCCGTACACCCAGCCGCGCTGACGACGTGCGCGTTCGGCGAGGAACTCGCCCTGCGGTTGCGGGGTGTCGACCTCGCCGAGCAGGTCGGCGAGGGCATCGAGCAGCGGGATGTCGCTTGATGCCCACGGGGTGGGCTCGGCCGCGACGGCGGCGATCTCCTCGGGGGACAGCTGCGGGGCGAACCGGGCCAGCAGGGTGCTGTCGGTCAGGAAGTCACCCAACAGGGTTTCGGGGTCGAGGGTGGGCCACCACGCCTCGATGAACCGGGCGATGGTGGCGTTCTCGGCGATACGACTACGAAGCTGCTCGACTTCCTCCTCGGAGAGCAGACCGTCGATGTCGCTGCCGGTGGACGTCCGGGTGGAGGGGTGGTCCTGCCCCATGCCCCTGTCGACGCGGGCGAGGATGTCCTCGAAGCCCTCCTCCATCTCCTCCATCAGCGCCTCGCGCTGCTCGGCGACGACATCGGCCAGGAGGTGGTGCAGTTGCTCGGCGAACGCCGCCCGGGCGCGGTGGTACGGGCGTCCCTGCACCGCCGAGGCGAGCGCCTGCGCCACAGTTGCGGCCGGGATGACGTAGAAATCGCCCTCCCAGCGCAGCTTCAGCTCGCGCGGCCGGGGGAGCAGCGACGCGACGTAGCCTTCGAGCGCGGGCTGCCAGAGGGCGCGGCCCTTGATCTCGGCGAGAAGCCGGCTCTCGTCGCGGCCCACGTGGGCGTCGGCCAGCAGGGTGTCGCAGGTCGCCGAGACGACGGCGGTCTCACCGAGCGCGGGCAGCACCTGGGCGATGTACTGGAGGAACCGCGGCGAGGGGCCCAGAACCAGGACCGCCTGGTCGGCCAGCTTTCGGTGGGTGAACAGCAGGTACGCGACGCGATGCAGGGCAACCACGGTCTTGCCCGTGCCGGGACCGCCCTGGACGACCAGCGGACCGGTCGCCTCAGCCCGAATGATGTCGTCCTGCTCGCGTTGCAGGGTGGAGATCGCCGTCGACATGTGACCGGTGCGCCGCTGGTCGAGGGCGGCCAGTAGAGCGCCTTCCCCGACGAGTTCCGCAGTTGTGGACCCGTCCAGAGGTTCGTCGTCCACGCCGACGACGGCCGATCCCGTCGTACGGATGTGCCGGCGCCGTGCCTGGCCCTGTGGGTCGACAGCCGTCGCGGTGTAGAAGGGCCGCGCTGCGGGCGCGCGCCAGTCCACCAGCAGTGGCTCAGCGCCCTCGCCCTCGTTACGGAGACCGATACGGCCCACGTGGCGCACTGTGCCATCAAGGCCGTCGAGGCGGCCGAAGACCAACCCTTCCTCTGCTCGCCGCAGCTCGTCGTACTGCTGCCGGAGCATGCGCTGCCGGGCCCGTTCCAACGCGTCCACTGCCTCTGTCGAAAGCTCGACCTGCAGGTGATCGGCCAGCCTGCCGCGCCGGGCCGTGGCCAAATCCAGAAATGCCTGTTCCTCGGCGACCGCGGATCGGCGCGCGGCACCCTCTGCGGTAGCGGCCGGCAGGTGGCCGTCAGGTGCCCCTTCGCCGACGTCAGCAGTGCCGTTGCTCAGAGCAGACTTCCGGTGCATTCGCAAATCCTTGTATCGGGGTAACCCTCGGCTCGGACGAGCCGCAGCGCATTCGGCGGCAAGCATAGAGTTCGTTTCCCTCACCGGCCATAAGATTCGCCGGCAGAGATCGGAATCTCAATGCCTTGCAGTTCCGGGGTTGCTTGTGACCTCGCAATCCCGATTCGCATATTGACAGTTCAGTCTTTCTCTGTTCTGCGGGGGCGTTCCGAGCAGTGCGGGTGCCCTGATGGCTCGGGGCCCGGGTGCGGCACGATGACGGCGTGGCGATGAAACGCGTTGAGGCTCCGGCGGCGCTGCTGACCTGGCTTGCAGACCGTCCTGTTCGGGAGGCGACCACCGGCTACGACGCCGTTGGTTGGCAATCGTCGACCTGGGTTCTTCATGCCATGTACGAGAATCCCGGCCTTGCGGGTCTGGGTACTCACGACGAGCTGCATCGCCACCGGCTCGAATCCGGCGACCTCGCGCCGGAGATCATCGGAGGCATAAACCTCGACGAGGACACCACCGACACCGGTATTCCCCTGGGTTTCGTTGTCCGGCCGGGAAGCCCTTGGCGACGGGCGCTCTGGTCGCAGCATCTCACCGAGGGGCAGGCGTCGAATCGGAGTTACCCGCCATGCCACCGCTGGTTCCCGCACCGCAGTTGGCCGGTCGCCGTCCAGCCACCGCCCGAAGGGTCCCTCGACGAGGAGAGCCTTGACGCCCTACTGGAGACCGTGAGCCGTTTGTCGGTCGACGGCCCCGGGACCGACTGCGTCGCCTTCTACGCGTCCTTGCCGGCCGGTGACTTCGACGACCAGCACGTGTGGCGGGGACCGTTGTCGGCAGTCCCCGAACTGATCGAAGAACGTGGAGGGCCCTACCCGTTCTCACCGACGAATCTGTGGCCCACGGACCGGTCCTGGTTCATCTGGACGGACTGGGACCTGTTCGGCACCAAGGTCAGCGGGTCCGAGCAACTGGTCGAGGCGGTCAAGAGTCACAGCGCTCTCGAGACGGTGGACTGGTCCCCTGCCCAGGTCAGCTCAACGTGAAGGACGTGTCGTCGACGTCGAAGGTCGTGGCGCCGTTGCCGGCCGTCTCGCTGGCGAGGAAGCTGACCGTCGCGGTGCGTTCGGTCGTCGCGGTGCCGCTCGACATGACGTACTGCCGCCACGGCGCCCCGCCGTCGAAGGCCAGCGAGAACCTCGTCTTCGGGGGTATTCCGGTGACCGCCAGTCCGACGTTCAGGTAGTCGCCGCGGCTGGTTTCCGTGGTGGTGGTCCGCACCCAGAAGCGGACCGTCAGGTCGCAGTTGGCCGGCACTGTGACTGTGGTGCGCAGCAGATCGGCGCGGGTCACGTCCAGCCCGGCGAAGGTGGCGTACGCGTGGCCGGTGTGCGCGGCCCGGGTCGCGTCACCGAACACGACGATGCGAGGGCCGGCCGTCCAGCCGGTGGTGCCGCGCTCGAACCCCGGGTTCGGGTGGACCTGCCCGGAGCAGGGCGGGTCGGCCGCCGGCTGCCCGTGGGATGCGCCGCCCGTGGCCAGGAGCAGTAGGGCCGCAGCCGAGACGGTGGTGATGAAGGCCTTCATCGGTTCTCCCCGCGTTCATACATTCGAGATGGTCGATGTCTATCGACCATGCGCGATGGACGCAGGCACGTCAAGCTCTTCCCGCCGTCGGCTCTGCGCCGGCGGCGGTTGACCCGAACCTGCTGGCGCTACCGGCGCCGGCGGGCATCGGCCTCGGTGTCGAGCAGGTCGTTGAGCGTCAGCGCAGAGTTGATCAGTGAGAGATGGCTGAACGCCTGGGGATAGTTGCCGATCTGCTCCCCGGTCGCGGCGATCTCCTCGGCATAGAGGCCGAGGTGGTTGCTGAAGGTGAACATCTTCTCGAACGTGAGTCGGGCGTCGTCGAGACGGCCGGCACGGGCCAGCGCCTCCACGTACCAGAAGGTGCACATGTTGAAGGTGCCCTCGTGGCCGGGGAGACCGTCGGGGGAGTGGACCGGGTCGTACCTGTGGACCAGGCTGTCGGAGACCAGTTCGCGCTCGATCGCCTGCAAGGTGGACTGCCACAGTGGGTCGCTCGGCGTGACGAAGCCGACCGCCGGCATGGCGAGCAGCGCCGCGTCCAGCACGTTCTCGTCGTACGCCTGCACGAAGGTGCCGCGGGCCCGGTCGTATCCGCGCTCCATGACCTGGTTGTAGATGCGGTTGCGTTGCTCGGTCCAGCAGGTCATGTCTCCGGGGCGGCCGGTGCGGGTGGCCAGCCGGATGGCCCGGTCCAGCGCGACCCAGGACATCACCCGACCGAAGGTGTAGTTGCGGGGGTGGTGGCGGCTCTCCCAGATGCCGGCGTCGGGTTGGTCCCAGTTGTGGCAGAGCCAGTCGACGAGGCGGACGGTGCTCTTCCACACCTGGTGCGAGACGCGGATGCCCTGCTCGTCGGCGAGGTGCATGGCGTAGAGCGCCTCGCCGTGGATGTCGAGCTGGAGCTGGTCGGCGGCACCGTTGCCGATCCGTACCGGACGGGAGCCGCGGTAGCCCTCCAGGTGGTCCAGCACCTCCTCGTGCAGGTCGGAGGAGCCGTCCACCCGGTACATGATCTTCAGTGGGTCCTGGTGGTCGCCGGCCTCGCGGATCCGCTCGTCCAGCCAGTTCATGTACCGGCTGACCTCCTCGGTGAAGCCGAGGCCGAGCAGCGCGTGCACCGAGAACGACGTGTCGCGTACCCAGGTGTAGCGGTAGTCCCAGTTGCGCGTCCCGCCGACCAGTTCGGGCAGCGCGGCGGTGGGCGCGGCGATCATCGCGCCGGTCGGCGCGTACGTCATGAGTTTGAGCGTGATGGCCGAGCGCTCGACCATCTCCCGCCAGCGGCCGGTGTAGCGGGAACGTTCGAGCCAGCGCCGCCAGTAGTCCCGGGTCCACTCGAACATGCCCTGGATCTCTTCCGGCGCGAAGATGCGCGGCTCGGTCCCACCCGTCTCCAGGACCACCCCGCCGGTGTCGCCCTCGTTCAGCGTGCCGTACGCGACCAGGTCGCCGCCCTCGAGGTGGACGTCACCCTGTTCGGAGATCAACCGCCGCACCGGGTCGACCGGGTTGAACGTCAGCGCCGCCGACCGGCTACGGAAGACGTAACCGTTGGGGTGGCGCTCCAGCTGATGCTCGTCGCGGGCGTAGTTGAAGCGCGGCCGGCACTCCACCCGGAAGCGCATGCTGCCGCGGACCATGGTGACGGTGCGGACCAGTCGATGCGCGTCGGTGGCCCGCTCGCCGGTGACCGGCATGAAGTCCATCACCTCGGCCACCCCGTCGGCGCTGATGAACCGGGTGATCAGGATGGGTGTGCCGGGGAGGTAGAGCTGCTTGGTCACGTACCGCACGTCGTGCGGTGCGATCTGGAAGTAGCCGCCCTTCTCCTTGTCCAGCAGGGCGGCGAAGATGCTCGGCGAGTCGAACCGCGGCGCGCAGAACCAGTCGACCGTCCCGTCACACGTCACCAGCGCGGCGGTCTGCAGGTCGCCGATGAGCCCGTGATCCTCGATCGCCGGATAGCTGTCCACGTCTCTCCCCGGTTCGGCTGCGTCCTGCGCATCGAACCTAGGGGGAGAATCGCCGACTTAGGTGAGATTCACGTTCCGCCACCCTGTCGCGTGCGCCCACGTGCCACGGCAACAGCCGCGTCCGCGTCGGAGCCGTGGTCGGCACCGGAGGTCAGTGGGGCGGGCGGCAGGAGGATCGGATGACCAGCTCGGTGGGGAGCCGGATGTGGGTGTCGCGCTCGACACCGGCGATCAGGTCGATGAGCAGGCGCAACGCCTCGGCGCCCATCCGTTGCAGCGGCTGCATGATGGTCGTCAGCGGCGGGTTGACCAGCGCCGACTCCGGCACGTTGTCGAAGCCGATCACCGACAGGTCGTCGGGCACCGACAGCCCCATGTCGCGGGCGACTGTCATCGTGGAGATCGCGGAGAGGTCGTTACCCGCGAAGATCGCGCTCGGCCGGTCGGTGAGGGCGAGGAGCTCCGCGGCCGTGCCGGCGGCGCTCTCGATCCGGAACCCACCGACGCGCACGAGCCGCTCGTCCACGGGCACGCCGGCGTCGGCCATCGCACTGCGGAAGCCGGCCTCGCGCAGCTGCGCAGACTTCAGGTCGGTGCGTCCACTGATGTGCCCGATCCGCTTGTGGCCGAGGGACAGCAGGTAGTTGGTCGCCAGCACGGCGCCGGCGAAGTTGTCCGAGTCGACTGTGGGAAGGTCGGACGGCCCGGTGTGTGGGTCGACGGCCACGACGTGGAAGCTGTGTTCGGTCTCGACCACTGTCGGCGTGACGATCACGGCGCCGTCGATGAGAGTGCCGGAGAGCCGGGCGAGTGAGCGCCGCTCCCACCCCACGGCGGCGCCCTCGCCGTCACCGCTGGAGTAGGCCAGCAGCTGGTAACCGCTCCCGGCGACCTCCTGCGACGCGCCCTTGAGCAGTTCGG
Organism: Micromonospora trifolii; assembly: GCF_022229005.1. Taxonomy (GTDB): domain Bacteria; phylum Actinomycetota; class Actinomycetes; order Mycobacteriales; family Micromonosporaceae; genus Micromonospora; species Micromonospora trifolii. Next base: position 102,598 of record NZ_JAKKFD010000022.1, on the reverse strand, counting down.
TCGAGAACGGCTCGAACTCGGCGACCAGGATGCCGAGCACGTTGGTGCGGTGGCTGCGCAGGCTCTGCGCCCCCAGGCTCGCCTCGTAGCCGAGCTCGTGGATGACCTGCTGGACGCGCTCCACGGTTGCCTGGGCCACGCCGTAGCGGCCGTTGACAACCTTCGACACGGTCGCGACCGAGACGCCGGCGGTACGTGCCACATCCGACATCTTGACGCGCTGCTGAAACACCACGTCGATGATGATAGGGCCCCGCCGAGGGTGCGTCGTCGGCGACTCGAAAACGTTATCGATACCGATTGACATCAAGTTACATGACTGTAAAACTTCGCCGCAGGCCGAGTACCGCGACTGACTAGTCGAGGAGACATCGATGGCAACGAAGCGGCGTGCGAGTGCCGTCCTGGCACTGTTAATGACAAGTGTTGTCGTCCTCGCCGGGTGTTCCGGCGGCGGCGAAGAGGCGGCCCCTCAGAGCGAGCTGTACAAGGACCCGGTGACCCTGAGCTGGTGGCACAACGCCTCACAGGACGGGCCCGGCAAGACCTACTGGGAGAAGGTCGCCAAGGACTTCTCCGCACTTCACCCCACTGTCAAGATCGAGATCGAGGCGATCGAGACAAACCAGCTCCAGCGCACCCGGCTCCCTGCCGCGCTGCTGAGCAGCGACCCGCCGGACATCTTCCAGGCCTGGGGCGGCGGCGAGATGAGCGAGCAGGTGGAGGCCGACTACCTCAAGGAGATCACCGACCAGACCAAGGCCGAGGTCGCCGACATCGGCAGCGCCGCGGAGATCTGGCAGGTCAAGGGCAAGCAGTACGGCCTGCCGTTCCGGATGGGCATCGAGGGCATCTGGTACAACAAGGAGATGTTCGCCGCGGCGGGCATCGCGGCTCCGCCGACCACCTTCGAGGAGCTCAACACCGCGGTCACCAAGCTCAAGGCGACCAACGTCATTCCGATCGCCGTGGGCGCCGGTGACAAGTGGCCGGCCGCGCACTGGTGGTACAACATGGCGCTGCGCGCCTGCTCGGTCGACGCCCTCAAGAAGGCGTCGGCGGAGAAGAGCTTCGACGACCCGTGCTTCGTGAAGGCCGGCCAGGACCTGAAGACGTTCATCGACACCAAGCCGTTCCAGCCCAACTTCATCGCCACGCCGGGCCAGAACGACCCGACCAGCGCCAACGGCATGCTCGCCAACGGCAAGGCCGCGATGGAGCTCATGGGTGACTGGAACCGCGGCACGCTGGACACCGTCACCACGGACAAGGCGAAGCTCGCGTCGTTCCTCGGCTGGTTCCCGGTGCCGGCGATCTCCGGCTCCCCGGGCGACCCGAAGGCGGCTCTCGGCGGTGGCGACGGGTTCTCCTGCGCCAAGAACGCCCCGGCCGAGTGCGTCGAGTTCCTCAAGTACATCGTGAGCCCCGAGGTGCAGAAGGGCTACGCCGAGACCGGCACCGGCCTGCCTGTGGCCAAGGGCGCGGCGGACGCCGTGAAGGACCCCGCGCTGAAGTCCATCCTGGAGGCCACCTCCGGGGCGAGCTACGTCCAGCTCTGGCTGGACACGGCGTACGGCAGCACGGTCGGCAACGCGATGAACGACGCGATCGTCGCCATCTTCGCCGGCAACGGGACGCCTGAGAAGGTCGTCTCGGCAATGAAGGCGGCCGCAAGCAAGTGACCTCCGCCAACCAGATCCGTATGCCCGCCGGCGGCGCTTCCGCGTCGCCGGCGGGCCCCCACAGGGCCGGGCGCGATTCCGCCCGCCGAGCCGACAACCGCCGCAAGTGGTACGAGATCATCGGGCTCACCACGCCGGCCGTTCTGATCTACGTGATGTTCGTGCTGGTCCCGATGGGCTTCGCGGTCTACTACAGCCTGTTCCGGTGGCGCGGCGTCGGGCCTCCCACCGAGTTCGTCGGCCTGCGGAACTACACCCTCGCCTTCCAGGACCCGATCTTCCTCGACGCGTTGCGAAACAACGCCATCATCGTGTTCGGGTCGCTGCTGATCCAGGGCCCGATCGCCCTGGGCGTCGCCCTGCTGCTCAACCGTCGCTTCCGTGGGCGGGCCGTGTTCCGCCTGCTGGTGTTCGTGCCGTACGTGCTGGCCGAGGTCACCGTCGGCATCATGTGGAAGCTGCTGCTGACCGGCGACGGCACTGTCGACGCGCTGCTGCGTTCCCTCGGAATGGGCGGCCTGGTGCAGGCCTGGCTGGCGGACCTGGATGTGGTCATCTGGACCCTGCTGGCCGTCCTGACCTGGAAGTACGTCGGCTTCGCCATCATCCTGCTCCTCGCCGGACTGTCCAATGTGCCGGACGAGCTGACCGAGGCGGCCGCCATCGACGGCGCGAGCTGGTGGCAGATCCAACGGCACGTCACGATCCCGCTGCTCGGGCCGACGATCCGGATCTGGATGTTCCTTTCCATGATCGGCTCGCTGCAGATCTTCGACATGATCTGGGTGACCTCGGTGCCCGCGGTGCGGTCTCTCGGCGCATCGGCGACCATGGCGACGTACATGGTCGACAACGGGTTCTTCGCCCGGCTGTGGGGCTACGGCAACGCCGTGGCGGTAATCCTGTTCGTCATCTCCTTCGTGGCGGCGCTGCTGTTCCAGCGGTTCCTGCTCCGCCGCGACATCGAGGGCGCCATCACCGGAAGGGCGAAGTGACGATGGCCGTGAACTCGGTTCTCCCCCCGTCCACCGGGCGCCGTCAGGTTTCCTATGGCACGCCGCTCACCTACGCGCTCGCCCTCGCGATCGCGGCGGTGTCGATCGCCCCGGTCCTCTACGTGGTCATCGGCGGTTTCCGCACCACACCGCAGATCGTCGCGGACCCGGCCGGCCTGCCCGACCCGTTCGTCTGGGACAACTACGCCAGGGTGCTGACCCAGAGCAACTTCTGGCAACAGGCGTTCAACAGCGCGGTCATCGCCCTGGGCACCACGCTGGCAGTGGTCGTGCTCGGACTGGCCGCCGCGTTCGTGCTCGCCCGCTACAGCTTCCGAGGGCGGGAAGGGCTCTACACCTTCTTCACCCTCGGCCTGCTGTTTCCGGCCGGAGCGGCGATCCTGCCGCTCTACCTCATGCTGCGTGACCTGAACCTGATCAACTCCTACTACGCGGTGATCCTGCCGCAGGTCGCCTTCTCACTGCCACTGACGATCGTGATCCTGCGTCCCTTCCTCTCGGCCATCCCGAGAGAGTTGGAGGACGCCGCCGCCATCGACGGTGCCAGTCGGCTCGGCTTCCTCTGGCGCGTCGCGATGCCGCTGTCGCGGCCCGCGCTCGTCACCGTTGGCGTCCTGGCGTTCGTGGCGAGCTGGAACTCGTTCCTGCTGCCGCTGCTCGTGCTCAGCGACGTCAACCTGCACACCCTGCCGCTGGGCGTGCAGAACTTCTCCAGCCAGTACACCACCGACACGGCAGGCGTACTCGCCTTCACCTCGCTGGCGATGCTGCCGGCACTGCTCTTCTTCACGCTCGCGGAGAAGCAGATCGTCGGTGGCCTGCAGGGTGCGGTCAAGGGCTGAGCGGCAGCGGTACGAGCACAACCACAGGAAGGCACAGCATGACTCAGGTCCACACGACAGTGGGCGGGCCGGCGCCGGCTCAGTCAGGTCCGGAGCACGGCCGACCGGACGGGCGCGAAGGCGAGGCCCGCCTGCGCGATCTCCTCGGCCGAATGACGATCGAGGAGAAGATCGCCCAGCTCGTCGGCTTCTGGGAGAAGGAAGACGGCGAGGCGGTCGCACCGCTGCAGGGAGAGTTCGGCGGGAACGCCAAGCTCGAGGAGTTCTCCCGGCACGGGCTCGGTCACCTCACCCGCACCTACGGCACCCGCCCCGTGGACGCGGCCGAACACGCGGCCTGGTTGTGGAAGTTCCAACGGGACCTGATCACCGGGACCCGGCTCGGCATCCCGGCGATCGTCCACGAGGAGTGCCTCACCGGGCTGTCGGCGTGGAAGGCGGCCACCTTCCCCACCCCGCTGGCCTGGGGCGCCGCGTTCGACCCCGACCTGGTTACCGAGATGGCCGCGGCGATCGGCGCCTCGATGCGGGCCCTGGGCGTGCACCAGGGGCTCTCTCCGGTGCTCGACGTGATCCGTGACCCCCGCTGGGGCCGGGTGGACGAGTGCATCGCCGAGGACCCGTACCTGGTCGGCACCATCGGCACGTCGTACGTGCGCGGCCTCCAGTCGCAGGGGGTGCACGCCACCCTCAAGCACTTCGCCGGCTACTCCGCCTCGCGCGCCGGGCGCAACTTCGGTCCGGTGCACATCGGCCGCCGGGAACTGGCCGACGTACTGCTCCCGCCGTTCGAGATGGCGGTCATCGACGGTGACGCTCGCAGTGTCATGCACTCGTACACCGAGATCGACGGGATGCCCGTCGCCGCTGACCCGACCATGCTGACCGGCATCCTGCGGGACCGGTGGGGCTTCGACGGCACTGTGGTGGCCGACTACTACGGGGTGGCGTTCCTGAACCTGCTGCACCACGTGGCGAGCGATCACGCGGACGCGGCCGGGCAGGCGTTGACCGCCGGCCTCGACGTCGAACTGCCGACCGGCGACGCCTATCTGACCCTGGGGGAGTCGGTGCGGGCGGGCAAGCTCGACGAGGCGCTCATCGACCGCGCGGTGCTGCGGGTGCTGCGCCAAAAGCAGGACCTGGGTCTGCTCGACGCGACCTTCAGCGGCGAGCCGCCCCAGACGATCGACCTCGACTCGCCCGAGCACCGCGCGATCGCCCGCCGGCTCGCCGAGGAATCGCTCGTCCTGGTGGCCAACCGGGACGTACTGCCGCTGCCGGCGGAGCGACGGGTGGCCCTCATCGGCCCGAACGCTGACCGGCAGAGTGCGCTCTTCGGGTGCTACTCGTTCCTCAACCACGTCCTCGTCCAGCACCCCGGCGTGGAGACCGGCATCGAGGTGCCGACCGTGCTTGACGCCGTGCGCGCCGAGTTCGGCGGCGATCTCGTCAGCTGGGCACGCGGCTGCGACGTGGACACCGACGACCGTTCCGGCTTCGACGAGGCTGTCGCCACGGCCTCCGACGCGGACGTCGCCGTCCTGGTCGTGGGCGACCACGCCGGCCTCTTCGGACGCGGCACGGTCGGCGAAGGCTGCGACCGGGACGACCTGGAACTGCCCGGCGTCCAGCGCGAACTGGTCGAGGCGGTGCTGGCGACCGGCACCCCTGTCGTCCTCGTGCTGCTCACCGGCCGGCCGTACGCGATCGGCTGGGCGCTCCCACGCTGCGCGGCGGTGGTGCAGGCGTTCTTCCCGGGTGAGGAGGGCGCCGGGGCGATCGCGGGAGTGCTCTCCGGGCGGGTCAACCCGTCGGGTCGGCTGCCGGTCACCCTGCCCGGGTCGGCCGGCGCGCAGCCGTACTCCTACCTGCACCCCACCCTCGGCGCGGGGAACGCGGGGACCAATCTGCTGGCGACGCCCGTGGCGCCGTTCGGGCACGGCCTGTCCTACACGACGTTCGCGTACGGCGATCTCACCGTGCCGACCACGGTGCCCGTCGACGGGTCGGTAGGGGTGACCGTGCGGGTGACGAACACCGGTACGGTCGCTGGCGACGACGTGGTCCAGCTCTACGGTCGCGACGTGGTCGCCTCGGTGACCCGGCCGGTGGCGCAGCTGCTCGGCTACCGGCGAGTCCACCTCGAACCGGGCCAGTCCGTCACTGTCGAGCTGACGGTGCCCACCACCCGCCTGGCCTTCTCCGACCGCACGTTCACCCGCGTCGTGGAGCCCGGCGACGTCGAACTCTGGGTCGGCACCAGCGCGCGGCGGGACGCCCAGGCGGTGACCACGCTGGTCGGTGACACCGTTCCGGTCACCAACGCCTCCCCACGCTGGACCACCACCGACGTGCGCTGAGAGCCGGTCCGCCGACTGTCCCGAACGGACGGTCGGCGGGCCGGCCCCACTCGCGTGCCGCTTCATCGCGGTGCTGCCGATCTCGCCGGGCTGAGGCGATCGGAGCGGTCACGAGCCGACGACGCCAGCGCTACCGAGGTGCTACTCGCGCCCGCGGTCCTGGTGTGGGCCGAGCTGGCTGATCTCGTACCCGTCGGGGTAGCTCTTCGCCGTGATCCCGTCGGCGAACAACGCGGTCGTCCGGGGCGCCCCGAACCACCGCTGCGACCACGAGCGCGTCCGCAGGGCCAGGTGCAACCCCGCCCGGACCGGCCAGGCCGGCGTGCCGACCCGCGTTGCGCGCCGCAGCGGCGCGTCGTACAGGGCGCTGACCAGTGCGTTTCCCAGTGGCGCGAGGACCCGGGGGATCCGGGTGAGCATCAGCATGCGGGTGGCGCGTTCGATGGCCGCCGCGTCGTCGTTGGGCTGAAGGTGAGCTGCGTCGTGCGCGTCGAACCAGGTCTCGAACTCGTGGTACGACCCGGGGATGTCGGTGATGCCCATCCGTCGACCCAGTTCCCGGTAGAACAGGTACGTGGCGTGACGTTCGTGGCAGCAGGGTTGGCGCCAGCCGTACTCCTGCAACCAGCGGGTGGGGATCACGACCAGGCAGCCGAGGACGTAGCGGAAGTCGTCGTTGCTGATGTCGTACGGGCGGTGGATCTGGTTGACGCGCCGCAACGCGTCGCGGCCCCGGGGCTGTTCGAAGCCGTTGAGCACCATCTCGTACATCAGCAGGCCGGTGTCGTCGATCCGTTTCTGGGTGCGTTCGGTCAGCTCGCCCGTGGCGGTGTGCACCGCGGCGATGGCGGGGATGGAGAACGACCTGTTGAAGGCGAGGTTGAGCCCGAGCTTCATGTCCCACGGAAACTCGTAGCGCAGCATCGTCTGGTAGATGTGCAGGTAGTCGCGCTCGGGGTCGAGAGCACGGGTACGGGTCAGGTTGTCGTAGCGGCCTCTCATCGGCGGGCGTCTCCAGCGCTGTGATGTGGGGTGCCCGGGGCGGTGAGTTCTCCGGTCGCGGCGATCGTCCGCGCCACCACCGGCGAGCGGGCGTAGACCTCGGTGACGAGCGTCAGCCAGGCCACCTCACCGGCATAGCCGCCGTCCGGGCGGTGCAGTTGGTCGGCCGGTTGCGGGGCTGTGGCCACCAGGCCGGCGTCGCGGCGACGAAGGGCACAGGCCAGGTGGGCGGCCTCAATGGACGCCTGTCGCTCCTCGGCGGTCAGCCCGGCCTGCTCGGCGAACTGTGCTGCCAGGGCCGTCACACCGATCTCCAGGTACGGGCGCAGCGCCAGCCGGCCGTCCCGGATCTCGGCCACCCGGCGGGTCAGCGCGTAGTCGGTGTCGCGGACGGCCGTGCGGCGTCGGCGCAGGGCGGGTTCGAGTTCGAGTTCGGGGAATGCCGCGACGAGGTCACGCCAGAGTGGTTCGAGCCGCCGGTAGGAGTGGTAGTCCTCCCACCGTCGCGTGATCTTCAGGGTGGGCCCCCACGCCGGCATGGTGAGGCCGATCGTGATGAGCAGAGCGCCGATGGTCACCAGCACCGCGGCGATCTGTCGTTCCCCGGCCGGTTGGTAGCCGGCCCAGTAGGCGACGAGATAGCCGATCTTGTTGGTGCTGTAGAGCAGCGCGAAGGCGGCGCCGACCGCTGTGATGCGCAGGCCACGGCGTAACCAGGGTCGCCCGCAGATCTTCGCGAAGCCCCAGCACAGCCGGGCGATGTCGAAGCAGTAGGCGAAGAAGCCGAGCGACAGGAAGATCAGCAGGTAGGCGGTGACGACGGGGTCCGTCGCGTACTCGACAGTCAGGAGCACCGGGTCGTCGTAGGTGAGGGTGTAGGCGAACAGGCCGACCATGACGAGGAACGCGCAGGCCGTGACCCAGATCCACTTGCGGGCCCGGGCGGTGGCTGTCGCCGGGGGAAGCGCGAAGTGCAGGAGCATGATCTCGGCGTTCGCCGAGATGGTCAGCGCGCCGGCGTGGGCCAGGACCTTGGCCAGGTTGGGTAGCCCCGACATCTGGTCGATCGCGGTCGCGATGGGTGGGATGGCGACCGTGATCCCGGCCGCGAACGCGCCGAGACCGAAGCAGATCGCACGGCGGGCGTGGCTGGGGTGCCGGCGCTGGAGTCGCACCATGTATCCGAGGGCGATCCAGCCGGCCACGGCGCAGACGGCGTAGAGGACGGTGTCCATCGCGCCGCTACCAGTGGGGATGTTCGAGTGAGTGCCGCAGCCGGCCGTACAGCTCGACGTCCTGGCCGGTCAGCGGCGCGTCGTCCCCGTCGCTGCGGCTGCCGCGGACCGGCCGCAGGAGCAGGGAACCGATCATCTCAGCTTCGCGTTCCTCGGCTGCGGCGTAGTTGCTGCGACCGAGACTGCGCTGGACCAGCTGCGGGTCGAGATCCGGTAGCAGCAGCCGGGAGGCGTCCGCGTCCAGCACCTCGGTGGCCTGGTGGCCGGCGAGCAGGTGACCCAACTCGTGGCCGATGATCAGCATCTGGTGCAGCGGCGAGGTGTCCTGCTCGAAGAAGATGGCGTCGAAGTCGCCGGTCGGCACGCACATCCCGCACACGGTGTGGGCCGGCAGCTTGATCGGCACCAGGTGGATGGGTCGGCCGCGCCGCTCGCCGAGGGCGTCGCAGAGCTTCTGGATGTCGAAGGGTTCGGGCACCTCAAGCTCGGCAACCATTTGCTCGCAGCGCCTGCGTAGTCGGTGCATCTTCACGTCAGCGGTCTCCTGCTCGTCGGTGTACTGCCACCGAAGGATCTGCACGGCTAACCGCGATCGACCGACGCGGAACTGGTCGTGCCAGTGCCGGCCGCCACGGCTCGCAATCGGGCCACCATCTGCTCGATGAGCTGCGTGTCCGTCGCGGAGAGCCCGTTGTCGGCGAGCACCTGGCGCAACGCCACCTGCTTGACATCCATCTGGCGTAGCTCGTTGAGCAGCGTGAGCTGGTCCGCTGTTCGTCGTGCTGCCGCGTCGTCGACGAAGTAGCCCGAGTTGACCCCGAAGGCGGCAGCCAGGGCGCGGACGTGTGAGGTACGGGGATCGCTGGCCACACCGCGGCGCAACTCTCCGATGTAGGCGGCGCTGATCGTCACGCCCGTCTCGGCGGCCGCCTCGTTGATCTTGTCGGCGATCTCCCTGTTGGTGTACCTGCGCCCGGGCTCGTCGGAGACGCTGAGTTCGTCGGGCGTCGGGCGGATCTTGTCGAACAGGTACTCCAGCCTCGCGGCCAGCGTGTCGAGGGGTGGCAGCTCCTGCTCTGCGTGCCAATCGTCAACCATGACTCTTCACCCTCCAGCCGCTAAACGACAGTGTCGCAGATGTGCGGTGCGGCAAAACAGATGTTGACATGTGCACGGAACGTGAGCGTATGCTCGCTCCTGTTTGGAGCAACGGGCGTTGAGTGCGACCGCAATCGGCTCAACACCCGTTACGCGCCGGATGAGCCTGTGGTCCGGCCGGCCGAACCCGGGGGGCCATCGGTGGGAGGGGTCAGCTCCGTGGGGAGCACAACGGGGGCTCCTTCCGCGGTTTGGCTCGCGTGTTGGGTCGGTGGCGGCAGACCGCCCCTGCCCGGCCGTCGCTTGTTGGTGGGGGGTCGCTGGGCCGTTCTGGCAGATGACGTTGTCTGCCAGCGGCCCAGCGACAGTGACGGCTCACGGTGTCAGATGTCCCCCGGGCCCCGGCCACCCGTCCAGGTGACGGTGGTCAGCCCGACGCCCAGTAGCCGGCGCGCCCGGGCGACCTGACGCGCGTTCCCATTGACCAGCACGGGCTGCTCGGCGGCGCGAAGGATGGGCAGATCCGACAGCGAGTCGCTGTAGGCCACCCGCCACGGCGGCCTCACCCCCTGGGCGGCGAGCTGCGCCATCTTGGTCACCCCGTGGTTGTGCACGATCAGCCTCGGCCCGCGAATGCGCGAGGCCACGAGCTCGACCCCGGCGAGGCCGATCGCGTCGAGCGCCGCACGGGCCAGGGTGTGCTCGCACGCGGTCACCACGATGACCCGATCGCCCTCGGCAAGGTGGGTACGGATCATCCGCAGACCGGGCGCGATGATCCGCCCCGGCTCTCCACCGAGGTCGGCACCGAAGCGTTCCAGCTCCGCCCGCAACTCGTCCGCGTTCCGGCCCAGCAAGCCGATCCGGCTCACCCACCGCGCCGCCCACGCCCGGCAGGCGGGGATGGTGGCGGCGGGCGCGAGGAGTACGAGCGCGGCGACCGCCAGCGGCAGCCGAGCACCAGTGAAAGCGGTGCGTCGCAGGAACAGCCCGAATGCGTCCCCGCGCAGCAGTACACCGTCGAAATCGAAGATCACGGTGCCTGCGCTCGACGCCCTCATCGGTCTGTCAACCCCGGTGCCACGGGCGGTCCGCCATCAGCCGAGTGTACGGGTGGCCGTGAGTGTCGCGCGGAGTTGATGCGGGGTCGCTGGCAGGCCCCGAACACTCTCATCACGCCGGCAAAAGCGAATACAAATCACATAGGCAAAGGCTTCCTGCGTGAGCGCCATTAATTTGACACATCTACGCGGCGGATTGCGGCGCGATAATCACTACGGTGGCTGGCGGGGGAAGAATGGCGTGACGCCGATGTCGTGACGCCCGGACGGAATGAGGAACCGGTGCGGTCTGCCGAGAACGAAAAAGCCGTGACCGATCTCGCCCGGCTGATGGTGGACCGCGCCACTATGGTCGAGCCGTCTGTCGACGCCGAAAAGGCACTGTTCCCGGTGCTGGCGTCCGCCTTCTTCCGTGACCGACGCCGAGCACTCGCCGGCGCGCGTCCGGGTGGTCCATTGGAGTTCGGGGCGGCCGAGGCGGTGCTGTTGTTGACCCCCCTCATGCTGGAGACGGCGCGGGTGGTGTGGGCGTACCTCGTCGAAGATGCCACTCGCCGGGGGATCAGCTGGTCGGGTGAGGCGGCGCGGCAGATATTCGGCGACCAGGCGGCGTCGCCGAATATGGAGCAGCCAGGCGACTCGACTCCGCTGACACTGACTGTCGGGCAATGGAATCACGTGCATCAGCTCGTCACGCAGGTGCTGACCGGCCCCGGCAAGCTCCCGGCCAGCCGGGCAGTTCTGCTGGCGGACGCGGTAGTGGGTCGGGGCAGACTCGGCGAGGGCCCGCAGGCATGACCACCATCCTCGATCCACCCCAGCGTCGCCACGACGACACCGAACGCGTCCTCGCCGCGCCGTCCGGGACGCACCTGCGGTTCCTGCTGCTCATTACTGCCGCGTTGGCGACCAGCGCGGTCATCCTCGCGATCGTCTACCTGGCGATCCCACCGCACTCGCAATCGCACCGCACCGTGTTGGAGCAGTGCGGGCCGGTCCTCCGCGGCCCGGCCGGCTCGGCGCCCACGACGCTCGTCGACAACCTGGCCCGGGACGAAGCGACCGTCGACGCGTTCGTGGACTGCACCGCGCCGGCCACGCTGGCCCAGGCCACCTGGGTGGGCTGGGCCCTCACGGCGCAGGTCGGGCTCGTCCTGCTGGTCTACGGGCTGCACCCCTGGTGGATACGACGCCGGGGCCGGCTGGAGAGGCTCGACGCGGATGCCGATCCGGTGCTGCGGGACGAACTCGCCGACCTCCTCGACCGGTTTCCGCTGCGGCGACGGCCACAGTGGCTGCTGGCCCCCTACTCGTACGGGCAGAGCGGGCAGGCGTACGGCCTGCCGTGGAGCCCTCGGATCCGGCTCGATGTCGGCCTGCGGGTGCTCCTGGCGACCGACCGGCCACGCTTCCGCGCCGTCGTCCTGCACGAACTGGCGCACCTGCGCAACCGCGACGTCGGCATCACCTACCTGACCATCGCCGTGTGGTGGGTCTTCGTCGGCACGGCTCTGCCGCTGCTCCTGCTGTCCCTGCTCGCGCCCGTGCTGCCGCTGACGATGATCGGTGCGGGGTTGAACAGCGGGTGGCAGTTGGCCGCCGTGCTCGGGTCCGTCGCCCTGCTCACCGCGATGGTCTACCTGGCCCGTAACTCGGTGTTACGCACCCGGGAGCACTACGCCGACGTCGCTGCCGCTGCGGCCGGGAGCCGTTCGGCCGTGCTGGCGGCGATCGACGTGCTACCGCTGCGGCCCCGTCACCGGCTCCTCTGGCACGGCACGCACCCCGCTCCGGGTCTGCGGCGGGCCGCTGTCGTCGATCCGTTGCTGTTGTTGCGGACCGGCGCCACTGACGTCGTGGTCTTCGGTCTCGCCGTGGGCCTCGCGCTGACAAACCTCCTGTACTCGGTGCCCGCCGCTGTGGGCGCGACAGTGGGCTCCGTACTCGTGTGTGCTCTGGTGGCCGCCGCTCTGGCCCTGTTTCTCGCGGCATGCGCGCGGCGTGCCGTCGCACGGGCGCACTCGGCGGTTCCCACCATCGGACACTACTGGGGTGTGCCGGCCCTGCTCGGGCTCAGCGTGAGTGCCGGATCCGCGGTCTCCGCCCTGTCCGCCTTCACCGGCGGCGAGGGAATGGCCGGCGCGGACGGCTCCTTCGCCGCCGCCGCCCTGTTGTGCCTGGGCGCCTGCCTGCTGCACGTCTGGTTCACCTCGGCCCACCGAGCCTCGTGGCGGCCGGACCGGGCCACCCTGTCCACACAGGTCCTGACCGTGCTGTTCGTGCTGATCGGTGCGGTGTTTCTCTTCTTCTGGCTGGTGGGCAGCGAGCAGCTGACAGCCGTCCGGCTCGGCCCTGCGCCCACCTACGGGTCGGACATCGCCTGGTACCGCGACCTGGCCCGGGTGATCTCGACGACCTACCTGCCCGTGGTCTCCCTCAGCAACCTGCCCCTCGGTCTCGCCCTCGTCGCCCTCGCGTGTGCACCACTGCTGGCCGCGCGGGTCGCCCTCGGGTGGCTGCGCCCCACCCTCGTCACCGGAATCGTCGCGGGGGCCGGAGCACTTCTGGTCGCCGTGGCGCTTCCGTTCGCCGCGCAGTGGTCGCTGCCCGATGCCGTCCGGCATCCCACCGAAGACTTCCATCTCGGCGGGTCGGCCTCGTTCACCCTTGTCCTGATCTACAGCTATGGGCTGGCCACCGCCGCGGCGGTGCTGCTGGCGACAGCGACTGTGGCCTTCCGCAGTGAACGCATGCGGCCCGCGCTCGTCACGCTGGCCGCGCTGGTCACGGTGACCACCGCGGCACCCGGTCTCTATCTCCTCAAGACCGAGGCCCGCTGCCTGGACATCTACGCCGACGGGCTCACGTGCGGCGTGAGTGGCGCCCCCATCGAGGACCACACCCTGTACCTGGACACCGTGCTGGCCTGGGCCGGGATCGTGGCGGTGCCGGTCGTGCTGATCGCCGCCGGCGCCGGCGCGGTGTGGCGGGCACGGCGGCCACGACGACCCGCACCGGACGAGGCTGCGCCGCCCGCCGACGGGCCGTCGACCGCCGGGGCACGCGCCCGCAGGCTCGTGGCGGTGCTGGCCGTGCTGATCGTCGGCGCCGTGTTCGCCGTGACTGAGCTACCCCGGCTGAAGGTTCTGCTCCTCCCGGCGGAAACCGACGGCGCGACGTCCGCCGCCGTCGACGGATGCCTGCCCGGCTACTGGGTCGAGCGGTCCAGGCGGCAGCTACAGGCGATCAGCACCACCGACGCTGCCATCTTCGCCAGCTCCGGCGCGGTCTGGTCGTTCACCCGACAGGGCACCGCGACGCTGCATCTCGGCGACAGCACGGCCCGGTCCGAGACCGCGCCGCAGGAGCACATCGCCTATCTCAGCGCCGGCATCATCCGGTGGCGCTTCACCGCAACAAACGGTCAGCTCACCTTCGCTGCCGACAGCGTCTCCGCCACCCTCACCGGCAGCGTCGGCGGCGCGCGGCGCGGCACCATCACGCTGGGCACCGACAACGTCGACGACTACGCCCTGCCCGCGGCCTACAGCTGCACCGGGGACACCCTGACCGCCGCAGCGCCCGGACACGTCGTCACCCTGCATCGGATCGGCCTGACCGACTAGCCGACCGCCGCGTCGACGTAACGGCCGGGTGGGTTCAGGTCGGCTCGGCAGTGGTCGGTAGCACCGCGATCAGGTCGAGCACCTCGACGGCGCGGGCCGGGCCGAAGGCGTCGGTGAGGATGGCCGTGAACGCCTCGTCGCCGAGCCCGGCCCGCAGTTCGCGCAGCGCGTTGAGGTCGAGCGCCGCGTTCGTCGACCCGATCTGCCGGTCGATGCTCAGTGCCTCGACGATCAGCGGGATGCCCTCCGCCGGATGGCCCTGCTCGACGCGCAGCTGCCCGAGCGCCACCTGGTCCAGTGCCACCTCCTCCCAGTTGCCCTGCTCGCGGTCGATCCGCAGGCAGGTCCGGTAGCACCGCTCGGCCAGGGACCGGTCGCCGCGCAGGCCGGCGACCCGGCCCAGGTGGAAGGTGCTGTTGGAGACGCCCGACAGGTTCCCGAGCCGCTTCTTGATCGCGATGGAGCGACGGTAGAACCCGTCCGCGCCGGCGAGATCCTCCTGCTCCTCGCAGACCCGACCGAGCTGGTGCAGGACGATGGCCTGGTTGGTTTCGTGGCGCAGCACGCGGTAGACCTCCAGCGCCTGCTCGTAGCGAGACCGGGCCTCGGCCAACCGGCGGGTCTCCAGGGCCACCCGGCCGAGGTCCTCGTGGCACTTGGCGACCCCCGCCCGGTAGCCGGCGGCGGCGCAGATCGGCAACGCCCGCAGCAGGCACATCCGGGCGGTGCCGTACTCACCCGCCTGGGCGGCGGCGATGGCGAGCAGGACGTACCCACTGCCGAGCGGCGTCGGGTGGGAACCGTCGAACCGGAACCGCAGGTACGCCTCGACCCACTGGGCCCGCTGCGCCGCCTGCCGCCGGTCGAGGTGCCGGGCCAGCAGGGCGGCGAAGGCTTGCGCGCCCAGTTCCAGGCGCTGCACGGCCAGCCACTCCAGGGCCGACTGGAGCGGCGGCTGGTCGTCCCCGCCGATCGCGCTCAGGGTGTGCGGCACCGCCTCGGCGGCCCGGCCGAGGACGGTCCGGACACCGCCGAGCAGTTCGTCGCAGCGGCGCAGCAGCGGGTCCTCGCCGAGGGCCGCGACGATCGTCCGGGCGCGGGCGAAGCAGCTCTCGGCGAATTCGAGGTCGTCGAGGTCGCGGGCAAGGTGACCGAGCAGCAACGTGCACTCGGCGATGTGACCGTTGCTGCCGACCTCCTCGAAGATCTTCAGGGCGGCACGGACCCAGGCCTCGGCGGTCTCGTACGCGAACTGTGCGAGGGCGATCCGAGCGAGCATCACCAGCCCGCTGCCCTGTTGGACCCGGACACCCAACCGTCCGTAGGTGGTGATCGACACCTGGATGCACTGCTCCGCCTTCACGAGGTCCCGGGCCTCGAAGGCGAGTACGCCGATCTGGTGGTGACTCGCCGCGATCCCGTCCAGGTCGTCGAGGTCGCGGGCGATCGCCAGCTCCTCCAGGTAACGCGACATGGCCAGCTCCGCGTCGCCGTTGCCGCGGGCGATGCCGGCGAGCTGGTGCAGCGTTCGGGAGACCGCCGAGCGGTCGTCGAGCCGGCTCAAAATCGTCAACGCCTCCTGGAACAGCCGGTCCGCGGTCGACTGGTCACCGCGGTTGTCGGCGACCAGGCCCAACTGGTGCAGGAGTTTGCCGACCCCGCTGTCGTCGCCGAGATCCCGGTAGACGGCCAGCGCCGCCTCGTAGCGCTGCGTCGCCTGCGGGTACTCGCCCCGGCTCAGGTGCACGTCGCCGAGCCCCTTCAGGAAGCTCGCCGAGCGCGCGGAGCCCGGAGATGCCATCGGCAGCAGCTCCCGCCAGATCTTCTCCTCCCAGGCCCAGTGCCCGGCCGCGTGCAACTCCTGGCAGGCCAGCTCGGAATAGGCGACGACCTCGTCGGTGTCACCGGCGGCCAGGTGGTGGTACCGCGCCTCGACCGCCCGGCGGATGAAGTCGTGCTGGTCGCTGCTGGACCGGGCCCGCCAGCCCCAGTAACGACCCGCCCGGCGATGCGCGTCCACCACCGCGTCACGGCCGGCGATCCGCAGCAGGCTCGCCGCCGTCCACCGGTGCACCAGGTGGCCCCCGGTCACCGGGGCGAGCAGCCCCAGCTGGGACAGCGTCTCGACCGACTCGTCCAGCCCCGTGGGCTCCAGTGGTGGGTCGCCGCCGTCCGCCGGATCGGCGAGCTGCCAGGCGAGACCGGTCCGGTCTACCGGGGTGCGGTACACCGCCACGCCGAGCAGCAACCGACGGGCCGCCGGAACGGCCTCCAGGCGGGCGAGCAGCCGGGGCAGCAGCACATCCTCGGCGGCCAGCGCGCCGGCCTCGGCCAGCGGCGCGCCGACCTCCGCCGGCCCGGCGTCCCGGCCACCGCCGGCAGCGGCCAGCCGGTCGGCCACCTCATCGGATCGGGCGCTGCCACCGCGCAGCAGGCCGTCGAGGTATTCCAGCGCGCGCGGGTGGCCACCCAGTCGGTGCCACATCCGCTGCTGTTCCGCCGGCGCCAACTGGCCGACGCCCGGCAGCCGCCAGAGCAGCTTGCGGGTCTCCTGCCAGGAGAGCGGACCGAGGTGACAGGTTTCGAGACCGACGATGGGGAACGGGTACCGGCTGGTCACGACCAGCTCGTGGCGGGACGCCCAGGCGGCGAGGAACGCAGCCAGGTCCGCGTCGGCCAACCGGTGCTCGGCGTCCAGGGCGTCCTCGGCGTTGTCGAGGACGAGCAGCAGCGGCGGGCCGTCGGCGCCGATCGCGTCCAGCCGTCGCCGCCAGTCCTGGCCCGGCTCGGCGAGGGCGACGAGCCATCGCCGCACCGGGGCCTCCGGGGCCGCCCCCGCGCATCGGCCCTCCACCTGGCGGCGCAGCTCGTCGAGGATCCCGTCGACTGTGGCGTCGCCGTGGGTCGCCACGACGATGCCGCCCGCGTCGCGGAACCGCTGCCCGAGCTCTGCGGCGAGACTCGTCTTGCCGATCCCGCCGATGCCGTGGACGAGCACCCGCAGCTTCCCCCGGGACAGCCGGCGCAGGATCTCCCGGCGGCCCACGAAGTCAGTGGGTGCGCGCACCACGCCATCCCCGACGATCGACTCACCGGGCGGCGCGGCGACGGCAGCGCCGTCCCGCCCGCCGGCCAGTCGCAGCCCCGGGTCGGCCAGGAACAGCGTGGGCATCCACCACTCGGCGGCGGTCGGGGCCAGCTCGCGGCGTACGGCGGAAACCTCCGCCAGCAGCTCCGGCTCGCCGCGGGCGGCCAACCGCTCATAGAGCCGAGCACAGAACTCGATGGTGTATCCGTCGCTGACCGTTCCGTTCATCGCCAGCACCGACGGCGCACCGTGGGCCAGCAGCGCGCCGGCCAGCCCGGGCAGCTCCCGTTGATCCTGCCGGGCTGTGGAGCAGCCGGCCAGCACGATCAACGGCACGGTCCGGCCCGGCGGCAGCACCTCGGCCAGGAACCGCGCGGCGTCCACGCGATCCTCAGTGCCGGTGGGGGTCTCCAGCAGCAGCGCGCCGGGGCGCGCGTGACTGGAGACGTGCAGGACGTGGAACGGCTCCTCGGCGAGGGCGGCCCGGATCGCGGCGGCGCTGCCCCACTCCAGGACACGCACCCGCACCCCGTGCCGGTGCCCGGGTTCCACAGCGCCGAGGATCCGACCGAGTTCCCGTTCGTGGTCCAGCAGCGGCTGGGCGGAGTCGTCCGGGCTCGCGATCGCCGCGAGCATCCGCAGCGGGCCGTCCACCCGGACCGTGGGTGCCGGCGTGTCGGGACCGGTCCGGCAGACGTCGACGTCGGGGCGCAGCGCCAGCGGCAGCTCCTCGCCGGGCAGCACCAGGGTCTCCCAGGGCAGATCGGCCAGGGCCGGGTCGACGACCTCGATGCCGAGCCGGTGCCGGCCGGGCCGGGCCAGCTCAGCGCGCAGGGCCGGGCCGGGGGCGTCGAGGAAGCGGCGGCCGAGCGCGACGCCCACCTCGTACGACAGCTCCACCGAGGGGCCGCCGCGCAGCCGCCAGAGCAGGTCGGCGGTGCGTTGATCGGCCGGACCCACCGGGTGCCGGCGCCGGTCGCCCCGAACGGCCAGGACCACGTCGGTCGCGCTGACGGTCAACCGGATCACGGACGCCCCCTGCGGTCGCCCGGCGGACGACCCGACGCCGGGGCGGATTGCCGGACTGACCGATACTGTATCCATGGCTGACGATCCTGAGGAGCTCGCGCAAGTCAACGCCGTGCGGATCAACGACAGCGGTGAGCTGGAGTTCTTCGACGGCCAACGCTGGGTGCCGTACACCGATCTGCCCGACGACGAGCACGGCCCGCTGGGTGTCGTCTTCCGCGACGACTCCCGATGACCGGGGAGTCGCCGACGAGCGGCGGCGGGCTGGACGCGCTGCCGTCCCCGTTGGACTCGGTAGCGGACAGCCGGGCCGCGGCACGGTGGATCATCTCCTCGGCCGGCGCGGTCGGCGCGCTGCTGCTCGGCGGTGGCCCGCTGATCGCCGCCGCGAAGGTCACCGACTGGGTTCACGCGGCGTGGGCGGGCGGCGGTCTGCTGGTGACGCTGCTCGGCGTGGCCTGGGCGATCTGGCGGACCAGCGAGGTGCTCGTCCCGCCGATGACCACGCCGGCGACGCTGACCAGCCCGGAGCTGCGCGGGCTGCGCGAACGGCTGGAGGCCGAGTCGTGGCATCACTTCGGCGGGTACGCCGGTGACGTCGACGGTCTGCTGCGGCACCGCCGGATCGCCGCCGCCATCACCGGCCGCCTGCTGACGGCTCCACCGCAGGAGCGGGCCGCCCTCCAGGCGGGGCTCGCCACCGCGCGTCGCAACATTGCCCGGACCGACCCGTACCTGCGCTGGCTGCTCGTTACCGCGCACGCCTGGCAGGTCCGGGAGACGTTGCGCCGGGCCCGCCGGCAGACCTTCCTGGCCGCCGCGCTGGTGGTGGTCGGGGCGGTGGTGTTCATCGCCGCGACCGCTGGCGGATAAATCGGCGCGTGAGGTGTCCCGAACAACCTCGCATAGCTCCGAACAGGAAAGTCGAATAGCCCCGAACAAGGAACTCGAATAGGCCCGAACAAGGAACCCGACTGCGACGAGTCTCCTCGATGCTCTAATCGAAATCACGGCAGGTCTGCGCGGCCCTCGAGCGGACGCTGACGTTCCGCATTTGCCGCGGAATCAGCGCTCCCGCGGATCCCAACCTGTCTCGAGGATCGTCAGGAGGAGTCGAATGTTCAGGTTCCTATGGTGCTGAAGTTCCGGCTGTTGGGCCCGTTGCAGGTGTGTGCCGGCGGACGGCAGGTGGATCCCGGGCAGCCTCGCGTCCAACTCGCTCTCGGGGCGTTGTTGGTCGACGCCGGTCGGGTGGTCAGCCATGACACCCTCATAGACAGGGTTTGGGGTCTGACGCCGCCGAAGCGAGCACGCGACGACCTGTACACGCACGTGGCGCGGTCCCGAGCGGTGCTGGCCAGGGCGACAGAGCACTCCGGGGCGCCGGCGGCCATCCTGCGTCGGTCCGGCGGATACGTGTTGGATGTCAGCCCCGAGTCGGTTGACGTGCACCGTTTCCGGCGCTTGGTGGATCGGAGTCGGGCCCCGGATTGCGCTGCTGGGGAACGGGTCGCGGTACTGCGTGAGGCTTTGGCCTTGTGGGGCGGGGAGCCGCTGGCCGGCTTGAGAGGGGAGTGGGTCGCGCGGATGCGCGATGGGTGGCAGCAGCAACGCCTGGCGGCGGCCATCGCCTGGGCCCAAGCCGAACTCCTTGCCGGCGACCCGGCTGTGGTGATCGAGCCGCTACGCGAGATGCTGCAGCAGCATCCGCTGGTCGAGCCGATGACGGAGGTGTTGATGCGGGCGTTACACGCCGTTGGCCAAACCGCGAACGCCCTCGACCACTTTGCCCTAACCCGCGATCGCCTGGTCGAGACGCTCGGCGTCGAGCCCGGAACAGAGCTACGAGAGACTCATCAGGCGATCCTGCGGGGAGAACTTCCTGAGCCGACTCGGAGGACTGAAGCGCGCAGCGTCCGACCCGCGCTGCTTCCCGTGGACGTGCCCGGTTTCGCCGGGCGCACCGACGAACTCGCCTGGCTCGACAAACTGGCTGCCGGCACACAGGGCAGCAGGAATGCGATCGCTGCCGTGTCCGGCATGGCGGGAGTGGGCAAGACCGGCCTGGTGGTGCATTGGGCGCACCGGATGAAGGCCCGGTTTCCCGCCGGTCAGCTGTATGTCAACCTACGAGGGTTCGACCCGTCCGACCCACCGATGCGGGCGGATCAGGCGGTGCGGCTGTTCCTGGACGTGCTTGAGGTGCCGACCGAACGGATCCCGGCAGACCCGGCGGCCCAGGCGGTGCTGTACCGCAGCCTCGTCGGCGGACGGTCACTGTTGATAGTGCTGGACAACGCCCGCGATGCTGAACAGGTCCGCCCGCTGCTTCCCGGTACGCCGGGCTGCGTAGTGGTCGTGACGAGCCGAAACCAACTCGCGGGTCTGGTGGCGGTCGAGGGGGCAGTCCCGCTCGTTCTGGACGTGATTCCGGCACCGGAGGCACGGCAGATGCTAATCAACCGACTCGACTCGGCCCGTACGTCCACCGAACCACATGCGGTTGGCGAGATCGCCGCCAGATGTGCCGGGCTCCCGCTCGCATTGGCCGTCGCAGCCGCACGGGCGCGAATCCATCCCACGTTCCGGCTGGTCGAGTTGGCGAGCGAGTTGCAGGACGACAAGAACTCGTTGGACGCGTTCTCGGGAGACGACGCCGCCAGTGATCTACGCAGGGTGTTCTCGTCCTCATACCAGGCGCTCGGCGCGGCGGCGAGACGACTGTTCCGGCTGTTGGGGCTGCACCCGGGGCCGGACGTCGCCGCCCC
Organism: Micromonospora trifolii; assembly: GCF_022229005.1. Classification (GTDB taxonomy): domain Bacteria; phylum Actinomycetota; class Actinomycetes; order Mycobacteriales; family Micromonosporaceae; genus Micromonospora; species Micromonospora trifolii. The sequence goes on along the minus strand of NZ_JAKKFD010000022.1, from coordinate 81,788 downwards.
GGCTGCGGCCAGCCTCGCCGGCCTCCCGGTCGGTGAAGTCCGGTCGCTGCTGGCCGAGGTGGCCCGAGCACACCTGATCAGGGAGCCCGAGCCCGGTCGGTACGCCCTACACGACCTTGTGCGGAGCTACGCCTCGGAGCTTGTGGTCAAGGTGGAACCCGAACATCGGCGGCGGGCAGCGATTGGCCGGATGAAGGAGCACTACCTGCACAGCACACACGCCGCCGTCAGGGTGCTCTACCCCATGGCGAACCCCATCTCCCTGGACCCGCCGAGCGCGAACGTCACGCCCGAGGCCCACCTCGACGCGGACGACGCGCTTGCGTGGTTGATGAGAGAACGCAAGGTGCTCATGGCCGCCGTCAAGTGAGCTACAGGCCCCGGGGTCAGCGGTCAACCGTTCAGCCAACTCGCCCGGTCGTACCCAGCGCGACTTCGAAGGACTCACCGCGCAGGATCATCCGTTCCACCCGTTGCACAGCGTCGTCAGGATCGAGGCCGTGCTCCTCGCGTAACACCATCCGGAGGTCGCGGCCAGTCGCCAACGCATCGCAGCGGCGGCCGGCCCGGTACAGCGCGACCATCAGCAACTCGCGCATCCGCTCGCGCAGGGGGTGCGCCACCACCAGCGCCTGCAGTTCGGGTATGACCGCTTCAACCGGTCCGCTCGCCAGGCTGGCGCGCAGCCACCCCTCGGTCGCGGTCAGCCGGCGTTCGTCGAGACCGGCCGCCGCGACCTCGACGGAGGGTACGCCAGTCACGTCGGCCAGGGCGGTGGCAGCACGCCACGCCGAGAGCGCCGCCCGCAGACGCTCGGCGGCCTCGGCGTACCGGCCCCCGGCCAGCGCGCGGTGCCCCTCCGCGGCGCACGCGGTGAACTGATCGGCGTCGAGCTCGCCGGGGCCGACCAGCAGCTGGTAACCGGTCGGGCGGGTACGCAGCACGCGCCTGTCCTGCTCGTCGCCGAGCAGCCGCCGTAACCGGCATACATAGTGCTGCACCAGCCGGCGGGCTGCGGCCGGTGAGCTCTGCGGCCAGAGCTGGCGCTCCAGCTCGTCAGTCGGGACGACGCTCCCCGCATTGATCAGCAGCACGGCGAGCAGGGCCCGCCACTTGGCCGGTGCAATGCTCACCCAGGCGTCACCCTGCCGCACCTCGACCGGTCCCAGGATCCGGTAGCGCGCGTTTGTCTCCACACTGTCCCTCCTCGCCGATGTGTATCTCGACGAGAGTCACCCATCCACCTCGCGGAAATCTTGCGATAGTCCTGCGGTCCGATGCGCGACGGGGATCGCTGCTGCGCACCGGCGGCGTTCGCCAGCCACCGGTGCGCAGCGGCGCGGTTACGTCCGGCTGGTCGCCAGCCCGGCCAGCGCCGGCCTCGCACCCGTGCCCGCACCTGTGCCCGCACCCTCCAACAGCAGGACGTTCGGCACCTGGTCCGGCAGTGCGGCGCGAAGCAACCCGTACCCGATGCCGGCCAGGCCCATCATCAGCCCAGGCGTGGTGATGCCCTGCGGCACCCCTGGGCGCGGGGCCCCGGCCAGCACCTGTTCGGCGATCAGCCGGGTGCACTGGAGCGCGGTCGTCGTCAGGTTCCCGTCACCCAGCACGGCGCCCGCGCTCAACAGCGTTTCCACCAGGCCAAGGTCGCCGTGGCAGATGGAGTCGTTGCCGATGCCGACGTACCGGCCGTGCACCATCAGGTCGTCCCGGACCCGGCCGACCGCGATGCCCAGGTCCTCGTGGATGAGGTCGCGCCACGGGGCCATCGTCGGCAGCCGCAGCAGCGCCGCCCTGGCCAATCCGATCCCACCGGCGCCGTGGCACCAGGTGTCCATGAACGCGTCCGCCTCGCTGGTCGAGCGTACGTCCGGCCAGTTTGCCCGCTCCCGCGACAGGTGATGGCGCTCGAAGTGCAGTGCCTGCCCGCACAGCTCGGCCATCCGGTCGTCGCCGGTGACCTCGCCGATCCGCGCCAGGGTGTACCCCATTCCGCTTGCCCCGTGCGAGAAGCCGAGCAGCTCCCGATCTCGCTCCATGCCGATCCGCCAGGCGATCCCCCCGGGCACCTTGACCGCCCGCTCGCTCAGCCTGGCGCCGGCGGCGGCGATGGCCGCCGCGGTGCGGTCGTCCGGATTGCTGCCGTGTAGCGCGAGGATCGCCAACGCCGCGCCGGCAGTACCGCCGATGACATCGAGGGCCTCGTCGTCGGCGAACCGCTCGTAGCACATCGTCGCCGCCAGGTGCGCCGCCTCGGCGAGTGCCGGCTCCCGCCACAGGTCGGCGAGCTGGCTCAGCACGTAGACCAACCCGCCGAGTTCGCCGAAGCCACCAATCGGCAGCCGCTTGTGGTCGTCGCCGGTGGACAGTTGCTGAACCGCGTCGGCGAGTTGCTCGGCGATCTGCTGTGCCGGCTGGCGGAACCGGGTTTCCCCGGTGACCGAGCCGAGCTGGGCGAGGAACAGCGCGACGCCGGGAACCCCGCTGTACAGGTCGATGCCGGCGTGCCCGACCGTCCAGAAACGCTCGGCGACGAAGTTGACCGACAGCCAGGACGGGGCCTCGCCATCACTGGACAGCGCGGCCGTCAACAGCATGTCGGCGACGGACACGGCGGCTCGGACGGCGAGGTCGGTGTCCAGCGGCGTGCTGGGCAACGGTTGCGGCTCGGCCGGTGCCGCGGGCAGCGACCCCACGGTGAGTCCCGACATCGATGCCCGGATGCACCACAGCTGGCGCCGCAGGTCGTCCTCGGAAATCCGGTCGATCCGCCGCCGTACCTCGCTCAGGCCGGTGGAGTCGAGGAACCCGTGCGTCACCACGCCGAGTTCGTCGAACAGGTTGGTCGAGCTGGGCGTGGTGTGGAAGCACGGTACGTCCTGGGCGGCGAGCTGGCGCTGCTCGCTGGCGAGCAACCGATCCCGCTCGGGCAGGTCCGCGAACCAGGACGAGAGCACCTCGGAGAAGATCTCGCGGTCGAGCATGTCGCGTAGCAGGTCCGGGTGGTACGACTCGACCTGCACCCGGGCATAGGTCATCGTCGGTCGGGGGATGAAGCGGACCTCGTCGTCGCGGAACGCGGCGATCACCCCGTCCGGGGCGAGCAGCGCGTCACGGTGGGCCAGGATGAGGCGGTAGCATTCGGCGAAGCCGTCGGCGAGCACCTCGGTGTACAGCAGGGCGCTGATCGGCCGGCCGTCCAGCCGTACCCGATTCTCGGTCTCCCGCATCTCCCGCCGGTCGCGCACGATCCGGATCTCGTCGGTGCCGGAGTCGACGTACGTCTGCAGCCGGGCCGGCGACATCTGCCCGCCGCCGCCGGCCAGCCCGCTCACCTCGGCGTCGTAGATGCCCTCGTCGTCCGCGGTGATGATCCGCTCCGGCAGCAGGCCGATTCGCAGCACCGATTCGTCGATGACCCCGGGGGCCTCGCCGAGAGCGAGACCGGCCGGCCGGTCATCGGCGAAACCCGGGCGGACCTGGAAGATCGCTTCGAGGTCCACGAGCACCGGGTGCTCTCCGGCGGCGATGACGTTCTCCAGGTGCATGTCGGAGCCGCACAGCGCGTAGAACACGGCCAGGTGTGCGCCCTGCCGCCAGAAGAAGCGGCCCACCTGAGCCTCGTCCGTGCACGACGCGACGTCCACATGTTCGACCCAGCCGTACGCACCGCGGTCCAGGACCTGCAACAGCCGGAGTGGATGGCTCAGGCCGTGCCGGTTGAGCCAGTCGAGGAGTTCATTGAAGTGCACCTCGACGGCGAGGCTGCGCGGCTTGTAGACCAGCCGCCGCCCGTCGGTGAACGTGAGGATGGCCACGGCCTGGCCGCCGCGGTGGGTGTCGCCGGCCCCGAAGCTGATGTCGGCGAGGTCACCCAGACCCTGCCACGACGCTCCGAACGTCGCGCGCAGCGAGGGCAGGTCGGCCAGCAACCGCTCGATGATGCGGGCCCGCACGTCGACCGTCGTGCGCAGGTAGGTCACCAGTTCTCGGGCGAGGACCGGATACTCCGCGAGGATGTGCAGTGCCGCCTCCGGGTCGCGGATCTGGGTTATGAACGCCTCCATGCGCTCGCGCGGCGTGGCGCCGGGCAACCTGCCCTCGATCCGGGCGACGTTCACCTCCAAAATCATCACCGAGACGATCATGTGAGTGAGTCGGTCGACCGGCGGGCGGAACAGCGCATGGCCGGGGGGCAGGCGGTCGCCGCCTGCCGGTACGGGCAGCAACGCCTCGACTCGTTCCCGCAGCTCTTCGCGAGCCCAGGCCAGCAGCGGCGCGATGAGAGCGAGGAACATCTCGTTGCCCACCGGCCCGATTTCTCCGTGGTCGGACGCGTGGTCCTGCGCGTCGTGGCGGTGGCCGCGGTGGTCGTCCAGCTCCAGGTCCTCCAGGCGCACAGTGGAGAACCGCTGCCACGCGTCGGTGATCGTCCCCAGCCAGGCGGGCATGGGCAGCCGTCCGGCCAGCGACTCGGCCGGTTCGCCGAGCATCTCGATCACCCGTTCGTCGTTGATCCCCAGCCGATCCCACCGATCCAGGGGAATGTCCTTGCCGCGCAGGATGTGGCCGCCGCGCCAGGCCTCCCGTCGGCGGCGACCGTAGTCGAGTTGCCCGGCGGTGAGGCGCGGCGGGCCGTCGCCCCGTTCCGTGCGGGTGAGGCCGCGCCACCAGTCGGGCGCGTTGAGGATTTCGTCAAACATGACTCCGCCTTCGGTGTGTGGTCTGTGCGCCGGGCAGCGCCCGCGTCGGCCGGGAAGGCCGGGCATCCGGTGGGGCGGGCGCCACGGCGCCCGCCCCGTGATGCGGAACAGCTGAATTGCGATAAGAGGTGCAGTGCGGTCGTCAGCAGCTGCCGCTGGCGCAGCCCGCGGTCATGACCCAGCAGGTGTTCATGCAGCCGATGCTGCCCCACGCGCAGGTGAAGCAGCTGTGGAACGTGAACGGGCGGTGGTCCGCGCCGACCATGTCGGACAGTCCGGAGTCCAGGTCGCCCACCACGCCCGCCGGGCTGTCCGGCAGCGTGGCCAGCGCCTCGTCGCCGAGGCTGACCCGGAACGCCGGGTCCTTCCACGCACGAATGGTGCTGTTCATGTCACTCCTTCTCAGCACTCGCAGGTCCAGCACGTCCGGCACGTCCACGCGTAGCAGGAGAGGCAGGTGCGGAACGTGATCGGCAGGTTCGACGCGCAGCAACCAACGGTCAGGTTGGCCTGGCTGCCGGCGCCCCGGATACCCATGATCATTTCGTCGAACTCGACCGAACCGGCCGGGTGAGCCGGCACTTCCGCGAGCCCGTCATCGCCGAGCGCGGCCCGGAAAACCGGGTCTTTCCACGCCCTCGTGGCGCCACTCATCAATTCTCCAATCGGGTTGTCGTCATAGAGATGCCCACGATTGGCTTATGCCAATTGCCGTGGAGTCGGTGCGCGCTCAGAACAGGCGACGGATTGACAGCAATTCGGCTCGGCCAGGAACCGGCCACCGGACAACGGTGGCGTACCCACATTCGGCCCGCTGGCCAGGACCTGTCAAGGAGGTTCAGAGCCTCCGCTGCTTCCGCGCTACCGGCGATCGACCGCCGCGCTGACACCGATCGGCAGCCGATAAACGGAGGCGGGGCAGGCTGTATTTGCTCGGCCAGAACAGCGACGTACGTCCTCTCGGGAGCGAATGGAGGTGAGAAATTATGGAGCAACAGGATCTGTTGGATGACCCGCTCGGTGATATGGACCTGACCGACCTGGAAAACCAGGAGCACGCCGGTGGAACCGGCGGCGCTTGCTTTGTCACGAGCATCTTGATCACCGTCTGGCTGTCCACAGCGGTCAAGAGCGTTTGCGGCACCTGCGGCGTGGTGAGCACAGGCTGCTGCTAGCCAGCGCTACCGGATGGCCCGCTCGCGTGGGTCGTTCGACGGGTGGGCGGGTGCGCGCGCCCGCCCACCCACTCACCCAGTCCCATTGCCGCAAAAAGTTGATCGGAGCAGTGTGATGGTCCATGGCAACATCGCAACGAGCGTTCCCGCCCGCCCCGCCGCCGATCCACTGGCCAGCTCGGCCTGGTGGGCCGGGCTACCGATGCGGGAGCGGCTACCCCCGCCGGATTCCGGCACCGACGAATCATTGTCCCTAGGGGCGCGCCGGCTGGCCGGCTGGCAGAGCGGTACGGCAGTGACCGGTGGCCTGCGTCCCGATCTGTCGCGGTGGCACGAGGCCGGCGTGGGCGAACAGGAACTGCGGCTGCTGCTCGGCGAGTCTCCCGAAGACCTGCGGAAGCGGATACCACAGCCTCCGGAGTGGTTGAACGCGGTGGCAGTCGCATGGGCGGGGTACGGGGCCGAGCCGTCGCCGATCGATGACGAACTGCTCGCGGGGCTCGGGCCGGCGGGCGGCCTGCTGGCCCTGGTCCATCCGCTCGCCGTGTGGCACCAGCGCAAGCTCCGGGACGAGGTGAACCGGCTCGCCCGGGACTTCGGCCAACAGGACGGCATCTCACCGTCGCACCCGTTGCTCCGGCCGGCGTACGAGCTGCTGCTGGCGATGGTGGCACCGGTCCTCGCGCTCCATCTGCGCCGGGCCGCCGGCACCCTGTCCGGTGACACCCCGGCGGAACGCTTCAGCGCCTTCGCGGCGCGGCTGCGGGAGCCGGGCTTCGCGCTCGGCATCCTCGCGGAGCACCCCACCCTGGCCCGCGAGCTGGTCGACGAGCTGGCCACCTGGCTTGCGGTACGACGTGAACTGGCCGGCCGGCTGCTCGCCGACCTGCCGGCGCTGCGCGCGTCGTTCGGCGTGACAGCGGATTCGCTGCACGACGTGGCGGAGCTCCGTACCGGCGCGGGCGACACGCATCGTGGCGGGCGCAGCGTGGCAATCCTGACGTTCTCTGACGGCGCGAGTGTGGTGTACAAGCCCCGTGGCCTCGCCGTCGAGACGCACTTCTACGAGCTGGTCGACTGGCTCAACGATAAGGGCCTGGCACATCCGCTCCGGCGGCTGTCCATCCTCGAGCGACTCGGCTACGGCTGGGTCGAGTTCGTCACCGCACGCGGCTGCACCGACGAGGCGCAGCTACGTCGCTTCTACTGGCGACACGGCGTCTACCTCAGTCTTCTGTACGCCCTGCGCGCCTCCGACATGCATCTCGAAAACGTGATCGCGGCGGGTGAGCACCCCGCCGTCGTCGACCTGGAGGCCACATTCCAGCAGCCGGTGCCGGCCGTACGCACCCGCCGCGTGGCGGTGCCCCCGGAGGCCATGGACCTGCTGGAAGACTGGGTGTTGTCGGTCGGTCTGCTCCCTCAGCGGTTGATCCGCCAAGACGGCGACGAGGTGCTGACCACCGAGATATCCGGCCTGGCTGGTGGCGACGGGCAACTGACGCCGATGAAGGTACCGCAGTGGCTGGACACCGGCACGGACCGGATGCGGCGGACCCGGGCGAGGGCAGAGCTGCCCGCGGCGCTGAACCTGGCGAAGCTCAACGGCGCTGCCGTGGACCCCGTGGATTACCAGGACGAGCTGCTCGCCGGCTTCCAGGCGTGCTATCGCCTGTTGCTGGCCCACCGCGACGAGTTGGGCGCCGACGCCGGGCCGGTCGCTGCGTTCGCGACCGACGAGACCCGCGTCGTGGTGCTACCGACCGCGGTGTACGGCCGGATCCTCCAGGAGTCCTGGCACCCGGCGGTGCTCGGTGACGCGCTCGACCGGGAGTGCCTCTTCGAGATCATCCGTACCCGCCACCCGGAGCTTGTCGCAAGCGCCCCGATCGCGGCAAGCGAGGCGCGCCAACTGACCCGACGCGACATTCCGTTCTTCTGGACCCGGCCCGATTCTCGGGACCTGCACGACGAGCACGGCGTCATGGTGCCCGACTGTTTCCCGCGCTCCGGTCTCGACCTGGTCCGCGAGCGGATCGCCACGTTGTCCGAAGCCGACCTGGGGCGGCAGAGCTGGGCGGTGTCCGCGTCGCTCGCCGCGCTGCGCCTCGGTGACGGGCAACGGGAAGCACGGCCACGGGTACGACCGCTGCCGACCGAGGAGATCGACCCGGCGCTCGCGGTGCGCGCCGCAACCCGCCTCGGTGACCGGCTGCTGGAGACCGCCATCGACAACCCCGGCCGGCGTCCGCTGTGGCTCACCCTGGCGATGATCACCGATCGTCACTGGGGCGTCATGCCAACCGGCTACGAGAACTTCAGCGGGCTCGCCGGGATCGCCGTCTTCCTGGGCCAGCTCGGCGCGCAGTCCGGCCTGTCGAGGTTCCGGCCTACCGCAGAGGCCGTCGCCGAGATGCTGACCAATCATGTGGACACGCTGCTCGACTGGCCTGAGCGGGACCGGGATCTACTGGGCCTCGGCGGCTTCAGCGAGTTGGGTGGCTACATCCACACGCTGACCCACCTGGGCGCCCTCTGGGACGCGCCGGAGCTGCTGGCACACGCACAACGGCTGGTACCCGAGGTCAGCCGACGCGTGACCACCGACACGCGTCTCGACGTGCTGGTCGGCACGGCGGGTGCGGCGCTCGCTCTGCGCGCCCTGCACGACGTGCAACCCGACGACCGGACGCTCACGGCTCTGCGCGCGGCGGGTGAGCGACTGCTGGCCACCGCCGTGGCGGACGGGCCCGGACTGGCCTGGCGCACCGCGCTCGGTGCCCGGTCACCACTGCTCGGCTTCTCACACGGCGTCTCCGGGATCGCCTACGCGCTTGCCGAAATTGGGCGGGTGACCGGGGAGGCACGGTTCCTCGACGCGGCAGCGCGGGCGGTGCGGTACGAGCACGCGCAGTACGACGCCGCCGCCGGGAACTGGCCCGACCACCGCGACTCCACCCCGGAGGGCACGTTCATGAACGCCTGGTGCCACGGCGCGGCTGGAATCGCGCTGGCCCGAGCCGGGATGCTCGGCGGCATCGACCTCGCAGTGGGGCGCGCCGACCTGGCGGCGGCGGTCGCGGCGGTACGGCGGGACCTGATCGACGGCGACACGCTCACCGGCATCGGCAGCGACTGCCTCTGCCATGGCGACCTCGGCCTGGCCGAGACATTGCTCACCGCCGGGCGGGTCACCGGTGACCGCACGCTTGTCCAATTGGCCGGCCGGGCGGCGCGATCGACCGCCGAGGTCGTTCTCGCCGGCAACGAGCGCTGCGGCGTGCCGCACGGTCTTCACGTACCCGGGCTGCTCATGGGTGCCGCCGGCATCGGCTACGGCCTGCTGCGGGCAGGACAGCCGGATCACACACCGAACCTGCTGCTGCTCCAGGCCACTCCGATCGTCGACAACATTGTTGAGGAGACAACGTGACCCGCGTTCCGGTGATTCTCCAGATGAGCTCGACCGAGTGCGGCCCGAGCTGCCTGGCGATGGTGCTCGGCGGGCTGGGCCAGTCGACGCCGGTGCGGGAGTTGCGTCGGCACTTCGGCATCGGCAGGGACGGCACGAATGCGCAGCGCATCATCGAGGTCGCGCGGGTCTACGGCCTCGCCGCCCGTGGGCTGCGGGTCAGTCCGGACAACCTCGCCGAGGTGCGCCTGCCGGCGATCGCGCACTGGCGCCAGGACCACTTCACGGTGCTGGAAAAGGTCCGACCCGGCCGGATCCGGATGGTGGACCCGGCGAGCGGCCGCCGTTGGCTGAGCCACGAAGAGTTCTATGAGGACTTTTCTGGCACGGTGCTGGAGTTCACCTCCGGCGACTCGACGCCGCGCCGCCGTACGCCACTGCGCGACCGCCTCACACTGCGCTTCCTGCGTGACCTGATCCGCCTCGCACCGCTGTTCATGGTGCTGGCTGTCGCGCTCTCCGCGGTGGTCCAGGTGCTCGGCCTGGCCTCGGCGATGGCCACCAAGTACGGGGTGGACGTCCTCATCGGTCAGGGCGCCGACACACTCATGCTGTTCACCCTGGGCATCGCCGCGTACGTGGTCGTACATGGGCTCGCGTCGCTCTCCCGGGGGCTGGCACTGCTGGTCCTGCAACGGCGGCTGGACGGAGCACTGGGCGAGCGGTTCATGACCCACCTGCTGAGCCTTCCGTACGCGTACTTCCAGATGCGCGGCGCCGGCGACCTGATGGCCCGTCTGGGCAGCAACATGGCTGTCCGGGAGATGCTCACCTCGCAACTCGTCTCGCTGGTTCTCGACACGTTCTTCGTGGCGGGGTACACCGTGCTCCTGGTCGCGGTGAGCCCGGGCCACGCGGCGGTGGTGGCTGTGCTTGCGGCCGCGCAGCTCGCCATCGTGGTCGCCACCGTGCGGCGGATGCACGAGCGGGCGCAGCGCGAGCTGGCCGCCAGCGCGAAGGCACAGAGCAGTGCCATCGATGCGTTGGCCGGTGCGGAGTTCCTGAAGAGCTCCGGGCTGTCCAACTGGGCGCTACGGCGATGGGTGGAGCGGTTCACCGAATCGGTGCAGGCCGGGTACGAACGTCGGCGGCTGGACGTGGTCAACCAGACGGCCATGGGCATGTTCCAGGTGGCCGCGCCGTTGACCCTGCTGGTCTTCGGCATCGTGCAGGTGACCAACGGGCGGATGACCCTGGGCACGATGCTGGGCCTGAACGTCATCGCGGGGCTGCTTCTCGCCCCCGTCGCCCAGATAATGGGCGCGCTGCGTTACCTGCAGACGATCGGCTCGCATCTGGAGCGCATCTACGACGTGTTGAACGAGGAGCCCGAGCCGGCCCGCCCGACGGCCGCACGACCGGCGGAGCTGCGCGGCGAGCTCGAACTCGTGGGCGTGGGCTTCCGGTACGACCTCGGCAGCCCGGCCGTGCTGAACGACATCAACCTGCGCGTGCCCGCGGGCGCCAAGGTGGCTATCGTCGGTGCCACCGGCTCCGGCAAGACCACCCTGGTACGGCTGCTCACCGGGCTGCTAAGACCCACCGACGGCGAGGTGTTGGTGGACGGGCTGCCGCTGGACGAGTACGAACTCGAGCCGCTGCGCCAACGCTTCGGCGTGGTCACGCAGTTCCCGTACGTCTTCGGCGGCTCCATCCGCGACAACCTGACCCTGGGCCGGGCCGGCGTCAGCGACGACGAGCTGCGCGAGGCGCTGCGCAAGGTGCAGTTCCTGGCGGACCTGGAGCGGATGCCGATGGGGCTGAGCACCAACGTCGGTGAGGCCGGCGGCGCCATGTCGGGCGGACAGCGTCAACGGCTGGCCATCGCCCGGGCGCTGCTGTCGCGGACCAACGTGCTGGTACTGGACGAGGCGACCAGCCACCTGGACACGCTGACCGAAGCGGCGATCTCAGCGGAGCTGTCCGCGCTGGGTTGTACCAGGATCGTCATCGCGCACCGAGTGAGCACGATCAGCGACGCCGACGAGATCGTGGTGCTCCGCCTGGGTGACATCGTCGAGCGCGGCAACCACGACGAACTGATGGCGCTCGAGGGGCGATACGCCGAACTGGTGCGGCGCCAGACGCCACGGCTGACCGCCCGCACCACAGCCGGTTGAACGAACTCACCCGAGTGCCCTGATGATTGCCGTCAACTCGGTCAGCCCGGCCCTGATGCCGTACTGGACGCAGACTCCGGTCACGCTGATGACCACCTCGTCCACGCCGACGTCGTGGTAGTCGGCGATCAGGGCGCAGAGATCCTCAGGTGTTCCGCTGAGGAACGCGCCGCAGGCAAGGGCCGCCTTCGCGACGACCTCGGGACTGTCTCCCGTCGCGAAGGCGGCGCCAGCCCGGCGCAACATGTCCAGATAGTGCGGAGCCTGTAGGTGCGCGCGGCTGCCGGCCAGAAGCAACTCCGCCGGTTCCCGGTCGGCGGCGGCCAGCGCCATCGGAACAATGGCGGTGACGCGCGGCATTGGGCGGCCCGCCAGGACCGCTCCTTCGTGAAGCGCGGGCATGATGACCTGCCGCAGGTACGCCGCAGGAGTCAGCCAGGTGATTGCCACGTCGGCCACCTCCCCCGCCAGCCGCGCCATGCCGGGTCGTAATACCCCAAGCCCGACCTCCACAGCCGGTGATGAGACGCCGGCCATCTGCACGAGCCCGCTACCCAGCGCCAGTCGGACGGCTGTGACGTAGTCACGAGCGGCGGTCAACGGGCTGGCATACGCCGCGCCGAGCATGGCTTGCTGGAACGAGCCGGATCCAGGCCCGAACCCCGCCACCACCGACTGGCCTGTCACCAGCGCGAGCGATCGTGCCGCCATCGCCGCCTCGTACGGGTGGCGCAGCGCCATGAGCGAGACGCCGATCCCGGCCGGCACCGGGAAGCCAGCGCCGGCCGCGTACGCGAAGCCCTGGTGCGGTTCTATGGTCAGGCTCTGTCCCTGCCAGAGCCGCTGCGCTGCCGTCCGCTGCACGAGCGCCGCGAACGGCACCAACTGCTTCGGCCGTTGTGGCATGAATGGCAGTAGCAGCGAATAGGTGCCCATTGTCGCTCCCTCTCTCGAATGTCGTCATTGCGGTCGACGTCGGGTAATGACGACGGTCCTGGCAGCGACAGATCAGGAGCAGAACCAGTCCGGGAGCAGGGTCCAGCCCATGCAGCAGCCGAAGCTGAAGAGGCCCAGGGTGGCGGCTGCCCCGGCACCGAAGGCGTCCTCGTCGGACGGCTCGATCAGGCCCGCCGGGTTGTCAGGTAGGTCGGCGCGTTCGGCGTCGCTGAGCCCGGATCGGTAGACCGGGTCTGTCCAGGCACGTACCGCCACACGATTCATCGCTCGTCTCCATCCCTTGGCCGAGACAGGTCGCTCGGTCTCCAGCCATGGTCGGACGAGGTGGTAGAGCCACGGTTTATCGGCGGTTGACCAGCTTCTGCGCCTGATTCTGCGAAGGCCGGCGACCCGACTGAGCGGTCACCATCCGACGCGACCGCCGAGGGAGGAGCGGCCGCGCCGGCTGCCCCGAGCGGTGAGTGGCCAGGCTGAGCCCTTTCACTCACCGCTCTGCTGGGCCTACGAAGGTCGCGGGACGCGGGGCCGGAACGTACGGTGTCTCAGGTCCCTGTCCGAGGTGCCGTGGTCAGTACGGGTATCCGGGGACGTTGAGCCGCACGCTGTAGAGCCCGGAGTCGCCCCACCGACCCGACGTGACAAAGAGGGTCTGCCGGTCGGGGCCGCCGAACGCCACATTTGTCGTGCCGGAGCCGCCGGACCGGATCGTGCCGAGCTGGTTGCCCGTGGGGGAGTAGACGTGGACCAGGGAGTCCCCGCCCGAGGTCCAGTACACGTTGCCGGCGCAGTCGATCGTGCCGCCGTCCGGGCCGCCGATGTAGTTCACGAAGACGCTGCGGGCGCCGATGCTGCCGTCGGGCTGGACCGCGTACTTGTAGATCTTGTTCTCGGAGTAGGCGCCCACGTACAGCGCGGACCCGTCCGGCGAGAGCGAGATGCCGTTGGGCTGGCGCAACCGGTCGTCGACGAGCGACACCTGCCCGTTGGAGACGCGGAAGACGCTGGTACGCCCGCTCATCTGGTCCGGGCGGTTGCCGCGCTGGAAGTTGGGGTCGGTGAAGTAGACGACGCCGTCGGATCGGACCGCGACGTCGTTCGGCGAATTGAACGCCCTGCCCTGGTAGTTCGCCGCTACGGGGCTGCGGGCCCGGTCGCTCAGCCGGTACGCGGACACGCTGCGCTGGTCGTGGGTGGCCGCGACGAGCTGCTGGCCGTCGGCGCTGAGTGCCAGGCCGTTGCTGCCGCCGTTGGCGATGAACGTGTCGAAGGTCGCCGGCGGCGTGAACCGGCGGATCGTCGACGGCTGGACGTTGTACGGCCCGGTGCCGGCGGTCATGTCGGACAGCAGCAGGTAACCGCCGTCGGCGACCCAGACCGGCCCTTCGAGGAAGGTGAACCCGCCCTGGATTCGCGGGGCCGTCACAGTGCTGGCCGGCAGCGGTGAGCCGTAACTGGCCCCTGTCGGGCAGACCCCGGGCGGTGCGCCGGGCGGACCGGCCAGCGCGGCATGAGCGCTGACATGCGCAGCGTAGGCGGCAGCACCGGCGGGCAACGGGGTGGCGCTGACCGCCAGGCACAGGCCGGCCAGTGCGGCAATGGTGGGACGCCAGGTCATCGAATACTCCTATCGGCGTCGAGGGTTGCGATGGCCGGCGTGCGAGGTCGGTGGCTGGCACGGCGTGAGGGCGGGCCGTCGATGTGGACATTCCGGAGCCTAGGTTATGAACCAGTGACCCGCAGCAATCTTTCGCCGTCGAATCCGAAACGGTGCGAGGCCCGAACGAAAAGACGCTGGTCAATGCCAAAGAGCGTCGGGAAATCCTTCCGGTACGACCACAGTGGACATATCAACGGTGGGCCCGGGTCGCCGGGGCGGACGCGGGGAATAGGCTCGGGTCATGACTGGCCTGCTCAGTGGTGCCCCAACCGCCGTCAATCCCCTCCGTCAGCTCACGATCGACCAGCTCCGGCAGCGGACGAGCCTCAAGTGGCGGGAGTACCCCGACGACGTGCTGCCGCTCTGGGTGGCCGAAATGGACGTGCCGCTTGCCGAGCCGGTCGCACGGGCGATCACCGACGCCGTCGCGCGCGGCGACACCGGCTACACCGCCGGCACGGCGTACCCGCGGGCAGTGGCCGAGTTCGCCGCGCGGCGGTGGGGTTGGGACGGGCTGGCCGTCGAGCGCACCGCGCTGGTTCCCGACGTCATGCACGGCGTCGTCGAGGCGCTGCGACTGGTCACCGGACCGGGGGACGCGGTGATCGTCAACTGCCCGGTCTACCCGCCGTTCTACGAGTCCGTGGCGCACGCCGACCGCAGGATCGTGGAGGCGCCGCTCGGCGAGGACCTGCGGATCGACCTCGGCACGCTGGAGGATGCGTTCCGGCGGGTGCGCGCCGGCGGTCGGCCGGCGGCGTACCTGCTCTGCAACCCGCACAACCCGACCGGCGTCGTGCACAGCGCCGCCGAGCTGACAGCCGTCGCCGGTCTGGCCCAGCGGCACGGGGTGCGGGTGGTCGCCGACGAGATCCACGCTCCGGTGGTGGCTGCGGAAGCGCGCTTCGTGCCGTACCTCTCGGTGCCCGGCGCGGAGAACGGCCTGTCGCTGATGTCCGCCTCCAAGGGGTGGAACCTGGCCGGCCTGCGCGGTGGGCTCCTCGTCGCCGGCCCGGCGGCGGCCGAGGACCTCGCCCGCGTCCCGTTCGGGGTCAGCGTCAGCACCAGCCACCTCGGCGTGATCGCCCACACCGCTGCCTTCCGCGACGGCGGCGAGTGGCTCGACGCGGTGTTGACCGGCCTGGACGACAATCGTCGGCTCCTTGCCGCGCTGCTCGCCGAGCACCTGCCGGCCATCCGCTACCAACCTGGTCAGGCCACCTATCTGGCCTGGCTGGACTGCCGCGCCCTGGGCCTCGGCGACGACCCGGCCACAGTGTTCCTCGACCGTGGCCGGGTAGCGGCCAACTCCGGCCTGGCGTTCGGCACCGGCGGCGTCGGGCACGTCCGATTGAACCTGGCCACCGCGCCGGAGATCATCACCGAGGCGGTACGCCGGATGACCAGCGCCGTCGGCTGAGACCGGCACGGGTGTCGGTCGGTGGCTCTACGGTGTGCCCGTGAACGCCGTCCAGACGTACCGATATCTCCAGCCGTCCACTCTGCGTGCCGCCGGTCTCGACCTCCAGACCAGCGGCGGCCCGGCGGCCAATCCGCGCTTCTTCTCCGGGTTTCTCACCACCCCGGCGGCCGCGGCGGCCGGGCTGCTGGCCGTGGCCGAGGTGGCCCGCACCCGTTACCACCAGCCGGTCAGCCCGGCGAGCCTCGATCCGGTGGTGACCGGCAGCCGGGAGCGGCTGCGCTTCGAGTCCTTCTCCGGCTGTTGCGGGGTGTACGCCCGGATGGACGTGGTCCCGGCCGGCTTCGACGGTGAGATCGCCGGGCACGGCACCACAAACGTCGACGTCAACCCACCGCTGCGCGAAGCCCTGGCCCGGGTGGGTGGGATCGAGCCACTGCACCTGGCCGTCGGCCCGGACGACCTCACCGTCTCCACCATGGAGGGCGCTGTGGTGGAGCGGAAGGTCCCGCTGCCGGGGCGTTGGATGCGCGGTTTCGCCGAGGTGCACGTGCTCACCGCCGGGTTCGAGCCCCGCGCCGAGGTGCCCGCCGCCGAGGCCACGGCGTTCCTGCGCCGGCTACCCGGGAGCAGCGACCGCTCGGTGCTGTGGGCGGTGCCGGCCGGTCGTACCCTCCGACTCACCTCGCGCCCGACGCCGGGGGCGGTCTGCCTGGCCGGCGCGGGCCGGCTCGCGGCGCTGCGCGGGCTGCTCCGGCACGCCCGCACCCTGCGGGTGTACGGGCCGGCGGTGCGCGCCGGCTCCCCGGCAGTGCCGAGCACCTGGGAACTGGACACCGGGTCGCTGCGGCTGTCGCTGACCCTCTCACCCGAGCCGTACCGGGGCTTCTCCGGCGAGGGCGCCGCGTTGCTCGCCCTCGCCGGTGACGAGGTGATCGACGACGCGGAACTGGTCGGCGCCCTGCTCTCCTGGGACCCGACCATCGACGTCGCCGCGCTGGCCGACGCGACCGGCCTGTCCGACGACCGGGTCCGCGCGGCCCTGGCCCAGCTCGGCACCGCCGGACGGGTCGGCTACGACGTCGCCGACGCCGGATACTTCCACCGGGTCATGCCGCACGACGCCGGCCGGGCGGAACGGGACAACCCCCGGCTGGTCGGCGCGCGCACGCTGGTCGAGCAGGGCGCGGTCCGCCGCGACGGCGATCACGCCACGGTATGCAGCGACGACGACGAGTACCGCGTTCGCCGGCTCCCCGACGGGAACCTCACCTGCACCTGTCGGTGGTGGGCGAAGTACCGGGGGCAGCGCGGCCCGTGCAAGCATGCCCTCGCGGTGTCCATGCTCGCGGAGGTGACTGTGTGACGGACTTCTTCAGGGCACTGGGCCGTGGTGACGTGACGAGCGTCGGGGCGATGCTGCACACCCTGGACGACCCGGCTCGACGGGCGCTCGGTGACGAACTGACCGCGCACGTCCGTCGGCGGGACGACATGTGGTGGGGCGCCACGGCGACCGCGCTGGCGGTGGCCGCCGTGGGCACGCTGAGCACCGCGACCAAGGCAGCGGCCCTGCTCGGTCGGCGGTCGGTCATGTTGGCGGATGCCGACCCCGAGCCGGTGGTCGCCGCAGCGCGACAGCGGGGCGTTCCCTGGCTGGCCGACCTGGCGTACCGGCTGGCCGAGCGGCTGCCGCGTAGTCGAGCGTGGGACGGCTGGCACTTCATCGCCGAGCTGCTGCTGGCCGAGAAGGTGCCGCCGCCGACCGGGGACGCGTTCGTCGTCGGCTGGGCGCAGTCGATGTGGTGGCAACGGTCGCCCGACGAGCAGCGCCAGACGCCGCTGGTCGACCGGCTACGCGCCGACCCGTTCCTGGACGTGCTGTTGCCGCGCCTGTTCGAGGTCGACGGGGCCGGCGTCGACCTGGGGTTCAGCGGCGGCGGGCGGGCGGTGCCCGCGACGTTGGCAGCGCTGGCGACGGAGGGGCGGCTCGACCGGGCCATGCTGGTGGACGGGGTGCTGGGCCGGCTGCTGCGCGGCGACCGGCCGGGCGCGCTGCGTCCGTTCCTCGCGCTGCACGAAGCGCTTCGACCCGGCCCGGACGAGGTGGCCGCGCGGGCGAGCGGGTACCTGCGGTTGCTGGCCGACGGGCCCGGACCGGTGGCCGGCGTCGCGCAGCGGGCGCTACGCGACGCCGGCGGGCAGGTGGAGTTCGAGTCGTTGCTGGACACCTCACGGGTCGTGCTGGGTCGGCCGGAGAAGGCGCTGGTGCGGGCTCAACTGTCGTGGCTGGACCGACTGGCCCGGCAGCACCCCGAGCGGGCAGCCGACTTCGCCGAGGTCCTCGCCTCGGGCGCCGAGCACCCGGCCGCCGACCTGCGCGACCGCGCGACGGCGTTGGCACAGCGGTACGGCCACCGACCGGTCGCCACGCTCACAGTGAAGGTGACCGGCGACGAGCTGCCCCCGCCGGTGTCGCCCGCGCTCGCCGCACCGCCGATCACCGACGTCGACGAGCTGGTCGAGGAGGTCTTCGGGCTGCTCACCCCGCGCTGGCCCGCGGCGACCCTGGAGCGGGTCCTCGACGGGCTGGTCCGGTTGACCACCACCGAACGGGACCGAGTGGGAGCCGCCCTCCTGCCGGTGCTGCGGCGGGGCCAGGTGGGTTCCTGGGACCACATGTGGTCCCAGTTCAACGTGACGGTCCAACTCAACGGCGTCCTGCTGGCCGCCGCCGCCCCGCCCGAGGCGGCCAGCCGCCGCGACCAGTGGTCCAGCATCCTCAGCCAGTTACTGTCCCGGCCGTTGCGCCCGTTCCGCGGCCGGTCGGCCGTCGACCCGCCCCACCAGTCCGCCCTCACGCTGATCTACAGCGCCCGGCTCGCGGAGATCGGGCAGCGCCTGGACGGGCGGGACGACCCCGGGCTGCTGGCCGCCCCGACCTGCGCCACCGGAGCCCTCGACCCCACAGCGCTCTACGAACGGTTGGCCGCCCTCGGTGACCGCCCGGTGTGGCGATGGGATCTCACCCAGGCCCTGCTGCGACTGCCCGTCGGCGTGGACGAGGCGCTGGCGAGCCGGGCCGCCGCGCTCGGCACCTCCGCCGGCGACGACCTGGCCGGCTGGCTGCGCGGCGACGCCCTACCGGCAACCGTCCACCAGGTGGTCACGATCGACCGGCGCGAGCGCAGGCACACCTACGACTACGGCTACGACCAACTGCCCGTGCGGCGCACCCTCGTCACCACCAGCCCGCCCGAAGGCGTGGCGGACCCGCTCGGGCTACTCACCGTCCGCGCGCAACCCATCGGACGAGGGCCGGGCGACTCGAGCAACCTGTGGCCGGCGCTGCTGCCAGGGCACCGGGGGTTGGTCGCCGCCCACCTGCTGCCCAAGTTCGCCAGCGCGGCGCAGCAGGACCTCCAGGATGGCGCAACGATCCTACCGCTACTCGCCGAATGCGCCGGCGCGGGCGGCCCGGCGCTCGACCTGGCGCTGGCCTACGGTCTGTGCGCCCGGCACGAGGTGGACCGGGTGGCCGCCCTGGACGCCCTGCTGATGCTGGCGGCCGCGGGTGACCTCGATCCTCCGGGCGTTGGCGCTCAGTTGGGCGCGCTGGCGGCTGACGGCCAGGTGACGCTGAGCAGGGTGGTCACACCGCTGCGCGACGCGATCGCCGCCGGGGCCCGACTGAGCGTATGGCGGTTGCTCGCCGCCGCGCTGCCACCGATGCTGGCGGCACCGACCCCGCCTCGCGGCACGCCCGACCTGCTGGCCCTGGGAGCCGAGACAGCCAGGGCCACCGGAGTGCCCATCGAGGTGTTGGGGCTGGCGGACGTGGTGGCCCGTGGCGGCACGAATCGGTTGGCGACCGAAGCTCGCCGACTCGCTACCGCACTGGCCGCCTGACCCGCTGATCCGTTCGCTGACGCGGCCGGGCGGGACCCCCCGGCCCGGCCGCGCAGTAGGGCTTCCCAGCGTTCTTCGACGCGGACGCAACCTGAATGCCGTCCGGTCCCGTCGACCTTGCGGAGGAGGGAGCCTCGATGGTGGATGCCGAGGGTGAGTTCGTGGAGTACGTCTCCGCGCGACTGCCGAGCCTGCATCGGACCGCGTTCCTGATGTGCGGTGACGCCCATCTGGCCGACGACGTGGTGCAGCAGACGGTCACGGCGCTCTACGTGAACTGGCGCCGGGTCAGCCGGGCCGACAACGTCGACGCGTACGTACATCGGATGCTGGTGCACAAGCTCGTCGACGAGAAGCGGTTGAGCTGGGCGAAGGTTCGGCTGCTGGGGTCGGTGCCAGAGCCGGAGCGTTCGCCGGTGACGCCGCACGACGACCTGGCCGAGCGGGACAGCCTGCTCGCCGCGCTCGCCCGCCTCCCGCGCGGCCAGCGCACAGTGCTGGTCCTGCGGTTCCTGTGCGACCTGTCGCTGACCGACACGGCCGCCGCGATGGGCTGCTCCGAAGGCAACGTGAAGTCGCAGACCGCTCGGGCGTTGGCGGCCGTCCGCCAGGTGCTCGACGTCACCGAGATGTCAGTGAGGAGTCCGAGATGACCACGGAAGACGATCAGCGGATCGCCGAGCTGCTGCGGTCGGTGCCGGTACCGGAGTCGCGGGTCGACCTGCGCCGGGCGGTCCGCGACGGCCGGCGACGCCGTCAGCGTCGGCGCGTCGGCGGGATCGCCGCGCTGACGGTGCTGGCCGGGGTCGGTGTCGTTAGTGCCGTCCAGGTAGGCGGGACCGCCAGCCCGCCGGCTCCGACCGTGCCAGCGCTCGCGGTGTCACCGGCCGAAACCGGCTCGGCCGCCCCGCGCCCACCGGTCACCTGCCAGGCGTCGTGGCTGCCGCAGCCGATCGAGGGTCCGGTAGCGGTTGCCAACCGGGTCGACCCCACCGGACGGCACATCGTCGGCGACATCGGCACCGGGCAGGAGGACGGGCGGGTCGTGCTGTGGACCGACGGCACGCCGGTGGTCCTGCCGGCTGCCGCGCGGCAGCCGGCAGCGGTCAACACCCGTGGCTATGTGGTCGGCACCGACGGCGACGGCACCGGCTGGTTGTACCGGAACGGGAAGCTACACGTCCTGGCCACCCCGCCCGGCTACGACGCGGTGCTCGTGCACGCCGTCAATGGCCGGGGCGACATTGTCGGCACCGCCCGCCGGTCCGACGACTCACACCAGGCTGTGCTGTGGTCGACGGACCACCCCGAGAAGTACCGGCTGATCGGCCAGCGGGGGTCGTCCGCCACCGGCATCACCGAGGACGGCACGATCGTCGGCACCATGGGCGAACGGCCCTACCGGTGGTCACCGCAGGGCGTCGCGGCGGCACTGGCGGTGCCCGACGGCTACCCGCGGGCGTCGGTCGAATCGGCACAGGGCGAATGGGCGATCGGTATGGTCCCGGGCGCCCGCACCGGCAGCGCCGTGCAGATGCTGCCGGTGCGGTGGAACCTCACCACCGGGGCGGTGAGCCTGTTGCCCTTCCCGGGGGCGAACGGCATCGCCGGCAATGGTGATGTGCTGGTCGCCGACGGTGCGCCGCTGGTGGTGGCCCCGGACGGCACCTCCCGCCGGTTGCCGGGCCGACCCGAGGTCCGGGCGACCGAGGCGGGCATCTACACGGCCGAGGGGATCAGCGACGACGGTCTGACTGTCGTCGGGGCCGTCTACGAGAAGCAGGCATACCGGCCGCTGGTGTGGCGGTGCACGCGCTGAGGAACGTCACGTGGCTGTGGACGGTCGCGGCGCCCAGGTGCCCGCGGCGCTGGCGACCAGAAGTATCACCGCTGGCAGGAACGCGACACCGATGCCCAGCCCGAGCAGCAGACCCCATCCGGTGAGGACGAGCGCGGCCACCAGATCGGCGACCGTGGTCAGCCGACCGACCCGTTGCGCGAGAACGGGCAGCAGCGCCGCGACGACGGGAACGCCGAGCAGATAGCTGGCCGCTGTGCCCGAGTCGTCCACCGTGAAGGGAGCCAGCACGGCGGCCACCAGCGCGGTGATCGCCAGGGCCGACCATCTGAGCACCGACCGGGTGTTGGCCGGCTTACGGACCAGGACCACGAGACCGACGAGCAGGACACCCACGATTGCGCCGACGGTCGCCAGACCAATCATCTCGTCCTCCTCGACCACCACCTGTGGCGTTCAATCGAAGACGGCGGATCGTCGTCCCCGTGTCTCACGATACGGCTGGTCGGCCAGCTGCACGAGATCCGGCGGCGAACTCCTCGGGCGTGGCTGACCTGGGTCCGGGTGCCTTGAGGACGGCGAGCCGTCCGGCTCTTCGGGACGGCGCACGTGCGTCGGGGGCTACCGATCGGTGGCGCGGCGGATGGCCGCGGCCATCCGCGACGAGTCGTGGCCGGGCTCGACTCCCTCGACGAGAATCACCTCGCCGGTGAGGTGCCTCGTCCGCAGGGGCTTGATCTCCTGATAGGCGCTGGACTGGTACCAGGAGCGGGCCTGGGCCAGATCGGGAAACTCGATGACGACCACGTCGCCGGGCCAGTCGCCCTCCAGGACGTCGATGGCGCCGCCGTGGACGAGGAACCGGCCCGCGAAGGGCGCGAGGGTGGCGTCGATTCGCTCCAGGTACGTCAGCACCTCGGCGTGCACGGGTGCCTTGCGGAGATGTGCGAGTGCGTACGCGGTCATGATTGCCCGTCCTTTGCGTCTGGTCTTCTGCCCGGGGTCGCGTCGGCGGCGGGGGCGTGGGCCACCGCGCCGTGCCGCCGGATCGGTCGTGCCGGAAGAACTATTTCCGCTGTCCTGGTGGGCTGTCGATTACCTCCCAGGTAATGGCCCGGGTTCCGGCGCGGAATTAGGGTCGGTGAGTGATGATCTCGACCCGGCCGGGGCGACCAGTGGGAGAGCTGCTGCGTGACTGGCGCCGAACTCGCGGAATGAGCCAGCTCGACCTGTCGATCGAGGCGGGAGTGTCGACCCGGCATCTGAGCTTCGTCGAGACCGGGCGGTCCCGGCCGAGCCCCGACCTCATCCTGCGGCTGGCCGAACACCTGGAGATGCCGCTGGCCGAGCGCAACACGATGCTGCTGGCCGGTGGCTATGCGCCCGCCTACCCGCGCCACGAGCTGAGCGACCCCGAGCTGGCACCGGTACGTGCCGCCGTACGGCAGATCCTCGACGGTCACCACCCGTACCCCGCGCTGCTCGTGGACCAGCACTGGCACCTCGTCGACGCCAACCCTGCCGTCGCCCTGTTCACCATGGACGCACCGTCGCACCTGCTGACCCCACCGATCAACGTGCTACGCCTCAGCCTGCACCCCGACGGTCTGGCACCGCGCATCGTCAACCTGGCCGAGTGGCGTGCCCACCTGCTGAAACGGCTGCACCAGCAGGCGACGTCAACCAACGACCCGATCCTGTACGACCTGCACGAGGAGCTTCGCGGCTATCCCGGTGGCGACGTCGCCACGACACCGGTCGGCGATGCCCTCTCCCGTGTTCTCGTCCCGCTGCGGTACCGGCGCGGCGACCAGGAGTTGTCCTTCGTCAGCACCACGACCCTCTTCGGTACGCCGCGGGATGTCACAGTCGCCGGGCTGGCCGTCGAGGCGTTCTTTCCTGCTGACCCGGCGACCACGCAAGCCCTCCGAGCCCGCGCCGATCGTGACCCGGCTGCCCGTCACAGTGCGGGAGCGGGCGGCGGCTGACGGAGCGCGTCGTCGATGATGTCGGGCATCCGCCGGGCCACTCCGGCGAGGAGATCCGCGACCTGCACGCGCGGATCGTCGCGGGAGTCGACCATCACCAGCCCCGCCAGGGGCGACACCCCGTTCGGCAACGCCTTGGCCCGGTCGACGCCGGCCGACGGTGGATGGCCGTCGTCGGCCAACACCCGTTGCAGGCGGGTCAGCCGGTCGGCGGTCAGGGCGCTCTGCTCGTCGTGGGTCACCAGCACCTGCCGCTGGCCGCCGCTCCAGGACAGGACCGTCTCCGCCAGCGCCGGCAGCAGCGGTTCCAGCGGGGGAGGGACCGTGCGGTCGTCGACGTCGAGCCGTGCCACCACGGCGCGTACGTGGCTCGGGCCGAGCCCGTCGAGGACGGCGGCGGCCACCGTGCCGAGGCCGTGTCGCCGCAGCGCGTCCCGGGCCTGGAAGAACCGCTGCACGGTCTGCTCGACCGGAAGTCGCCGCTTCATCCGAACCAGGTCGACGAAGGCCGACAGGAAGGCGGCCCAGTCGCCGCCGGCCGAGCGCCCGGCCTCGTAGAGGGCGAGAGCCGCCGGATGGTGCTCGCGGGCCAGGCGGGTGCCCGCCGCGTACGACGGCTCGGTCAGCAGGAAGTCCACGATTCGGGTGACGAGGAAGAACTCCTTGTCGATGAGGTGGACGTGCGCGCGGCCGGCCAGCGCCGCCAGGAACCACGCCAGTGCCTGCTGCGCACCCGAGCCGCGCAGGAACCGGCCGGACTTGAGCTCGTGTGGTGCGAACCGGAAGCCGGACCGCAGGGCGGTGATGAGCGCTACCGCCTCGTCGACGGCCAGGTCGACGCTCGCGTGCGTGATCACCGGGGCGCTCGAGTGCAGCAGGTTCGTACCCGAGAATCCCGACTCGTCGCAGGCGATCTCCACGACGGCCCCGACCACCACAGCGCCGCCGGGCGGTAGCCCACCTTGCAGAGGCGACCTCACCTCCGAGCTCCCGCCATGCCGCCCATGGTCACCCGTGCGCCGGCAGAGAACAACCCGATTGCGGACGGGGGCCGCTGCTCAGTGGTCGCGACAGCCGACCTGGTCGCCGATCTCGGGCGGAATGCCGAACGGGGTGCACTCGAGTGCGCTGCCTTCGGCCAGCTTCTGCCACCTGCCGTCCGAGTGCGTGAACAGCAGCACACCGTCGCCCTGCATGCCGGGGTCGACGGCGAGCACGCCGGCCGTGGCCCACCGCCTCGCGCAGCTGATCTGATCCGGGTCGATCCGGTGGGTGTTGGGCAATCCCGATGCGGCCTGCAGGGTCGCCGCGCTCACCGGACAGGCGGCCGGGGTGGTGCCGGACGACGTGCTGCGGGTCGGTGAGGGGCTGACGGCGGTGGGTGGCATCGCGGGCGAGGCGGGTGCGGCGCTGGCCGGCGGCGTGGTGCTCGGCTGGGCGGCGGGAGTGGGGGACGGGGTGGTGCAGGCCGCCAGGCCGGCCAGCGCGGCGACGGGCAGGAGAGCGCGGAGCGCGGTCAGGTTCATCGTTCCTCCGGTGGAACATCGATCGGGATTTCCCAGTACACGTCCTTGGACCCACCGGGGTTGCGCTGCCGCTTCTGCGCGCATGTCGGAGCTGGTGCGTGGCTGACTCGGCCTTCCGCCCCCGTACATCTGATGTATGTCCATCCGGCTGGGTGATCGTCGGGCTGATTCTGGCGGATCGCCGTGTGGTGCCGGGTCGGTGCGCCGCTGCTCACCCACCCATGCGTCTTGCTGACCGGCCGGTGGGCCGCAGTGCCCACCCATCGATCGACCGTTGCCTATTCTGTGGCCCCGGAGTAACCTTCCCGAAACACATCAGATGTCTGGCGCACCAAGGCCCGACGTCGGCCTGCTCAGGCAGGGTCCCGGTTGGCCCCACCAAGCGGATCCCCATGTCGAGTCCCATAGTTGTCACGCTTCGGGGTGGCCGGACTGGCCACCGTTTGGAGGATCGATGTCAGACCTGACCCGACGGCAGGCCCTCAAGGTCGGCGCGGCCGGCGCGGGTGGTGCTCTCCTGCCGGTGCCGTGGACCGCCGTGGCACGAGCGGACTCGGCGGCGCCGCCGCAGGTGTTGGCCGCCGGGGACCTCGCCCTCTGGTACGACGAAGGGGCCGGGACCGACTGGCTGCGGGCGCTGCCAATCGGCAACGGCCGCCTCGGCGCCATGGTCTTCGGCAACGTGGACACCGAGCGACTTCAGCTCAATGAGGACACCGTCTGGGCCGGTGGCCCGCACGATCCCAGCAACCCCAGGGGCGCGGGTGCGCTCGCGGAGATCCGCCGGCTGGTCAACGCGAACCAGTGGACCCAGGCCCAGGATCTGATCAACCAGACCATGATGGGTAACCCCGGCGGCCAGTTGGCCTACCAGACCGTCGGGAACCTCCGGCTCGCCTTCGGATCCGCCAGCGGAGCCTCGCAGCACAACCGGACGCTCGACCTCACCACCGCCACGGTCACGACGACGTACGTGCTGAACGGCGTCCGTCACCAGCGGGAGGTGTTCGCCAGCGCACCCGACCAGGTAATCGCGATCCGCCTGACCGCCGACCGGACCGGCTCGATCAGTTTCACCGCCACCTTCGACAGCCCGCAGCGCACAACGGTGTCCAGCCCGGACGGCACCACCATCGGCCTCGACGGCGTCTCCGGAAACATGGAGGGCGTCACCGGCGCGGTCCGTTTCCTGGCCCTGGCCAACGCGACAGTCAGCGGCGGAAGCGTGTCCAGCTCCGGCGGCACCCTACGGGTGACGAACGCCAACAGCGTGACCCTGCTGATCTCCATCGGCTCCAGCTACGTCAACTACCGCAACGTCGGCGGCGACTACCAGGGCATCGCCCGGCAGCGTCTCACCGCCGCGCGGGCGAGCAGCTACGACCAGCTGCGCAGCCGGCACGTGGCCGACTACCAGGCGTTGTTCGGCCGGGTCACTCTCGATCTGGGCCGCACGTCCGCGGCCGACCAGACGACGGACGTCCGGATCGCCCAACACAACAGCGTCAACGACCCGCAGTTCTCGGCGTTGCTGTTCCAGTACGGGCGCTACCTGCTGATCTCGTCCTCGCGGCCCGGCACCCAGCCGGCCAACCTCCAGGGCATCTGGAACGACTCGCTGGCCCCCTCCTGGGACTCGAAGTACACGATCAACGCCAACCTGCCGATGAACTACTGGCCGGCCAACACCACCAACCTGGCCGAGTGCCACGGCCCGGTCTTCGACATGGTCAGGGATCTTGCCGTGGCCGGAGCGCGGACCGCCCAGGTGCAGTACGGGGCCGGTGGCTGGGTCACCCACCACAACACCGACGCCTGGCGGGCCACCGCCGTGGTGGACGGCGCGTTCTGGGGCATGTGGCAGACCGGTGGCGCCTGGTTGTCCACGTTGATCTGGGATCACTACCTGTTCAACGGCGACATCGAGTTCCTGCGGACGAACTACCCGGCCATGAAGGGCGCCGCGCAGTTCTTCCTCAACACCCTGGTGACCGAGCCGACCCTCGGTTACCTGGTGACCAACCCGTCGAACTCACCGGAGCTCAGCCACCACTCGAACGCCAGCGTGTGCGCCGGCCCCACGATGGACAACCAGATCCTGCGGGACCTGTTCGACGCGTGCGCCCGGGCCAGCGAGATCCTCGACGTGGACAGCACCTTCCGGGCGCAGGTTCGCGCCACCCGGGACCGGCTCCCACCCATGAAGATCGGTTCACGCGGCAACATCATGGAGTGGCTCTACGACTGGGTGGAGACCGAGCCCAACCACCGGCACATCTCGCACCTGTACGGGCTGGCCCCCAGCAACCAGATCACCAAGCGCGGCACCCCGCAGCTGTTCGAGGCCGCCCGGCGGACCCTGGCGCTGCGCGGTGACGACGGCACGGGCTGGTCACTGGCCTGGAAAATCAACTTCTGGGCGCGGATGGAGGAGGGCAAGCGGGCCCACGACCTGATCCGCTACCTCGCCACCACCGCGCGACTCGCGCCCAACATGTTCGACCTGCACCCGCCGTTCCAGATCGACGGCAACTTCGGCGCCACCGCCGGCATCGCCGAGATGTTGTTGCAGAGCCACACCGGCGAGCTGCACGTCCTGCCCGCGCTGCCGCCGGCCTGGCCCAGCGGGCGGGTGACCGGCCTGCGCGGTCGGGGTGGGCACACGGTCGGCATCACCTGGGCGAGCGGTCTGGCCACCGAGATCCTCATCCGACCGGACCGGGCCGGCACCGTCCGCCTGCGCTCCCGGATCCTGACCGGCACCGTCACTGTCGTCGACACCGCCGACGGTACGGCGGCCCGGACCACCCGGATCGAGTCCGACCTGATCGACGTCACAGTGCAGGCCGGACGCACCTACCGGGTCACCAGTTCCGGCGCCGCCACACCGACGCTGGAGCAGAGCTTCAGCAACGTCGGCATCACCAGCGACAGCAACACCAACGTCGGCAACTTCGACGGCGGCGGGGCCTCGCTCTCCGCGCAGGCCCTGGCGCAGGCCGGTGCGAGCCCGGGCGGCACGGTGAGCCGCAACGGGGTCAACTTCCGCTGGCCCAACGTCAGCTCCGGGGCCGCCGACAACGCCATCGCCTCGGGCCAGACGATCGGTGTGACCGGCACCGGCAGCACGCTCGGCTTCCTGCTGACCGGCACCTACGGCGCGGTGTCGGGGACCGGCACTGTGGTGTACGCCGACGGCACCCGCCAGACGTTCACGTTGAGCACGCCCGACTGGTACGGCGGGCC
This sequence comes from Micromonospora trifolii, assembly GCF_022229005.1. GTDB lineage: Bacteria > Actinomycetota > Actinomycetes > Mycobacteriales > Micromonosporaceae > Micromonospora > Micromonospora trifolii. The sequence goes on along the minus strand of NZ_JAKKFD010000022.1, from coordinate 53,814 downwards.
GCACTCCGGGGGCACCGCGGCCATCGTGTCCGCGTACCAGAACCGGCCCAACAACGGCCGCCAGGCCACCGCCGCCTGCGTCTACTACGTGGGTGTCGCGTTGCAGAGCAAGGCGGTGGCCTCGGTCGTGTTGCCCAACATCAGCGCCCGGCCCGCGACGAACGTGCCGACCATGCACGTCTTCGCCATCGCGATCGGGGGCTGACGGCAGCTGATCCTGCTCGGGGGAGCGTGACCGGGCCCGTCCCACCTGGGGACGGGCCCGGTCGCGGCTGTCGGTGCAATCCATCGAGCCGCACGGTGGCCGGGTCCGGCGTGCCACCGGACCCGGCCACCGTTTCGGTCACAGCACTAGCGGATGCGCTCGCCTCGGCTCTCGATCCGGAAGTAGTCGAAGGCGACGTCGAGGTCGGTGGAGGTGCCGGCCCGGTTGAAGGCCAGTAGCCCGGCCTTCGTCGGCTCGACGTTCAGCGTGTGGGAGCCGAGGTAGCGGTAGACGCTTCCCTCGGTGGAGTAGTAGGCGCGGTAGCTGTCCCCGATCTTGGTCAGTCGCAGCCAGATGGCGCCGTCGGCCCCGACGATCCGCTGGGCGTCGGCACCGGTGATCTCCAGGGTGGACGCGGTGCCGTTCTGCTCGCGCAGGAAGACGATCCGGGTCTTGTTGACGGCGGCGGTCGCGTTGCCCATCTCCCAGGCGAGCTTCACGTAGTTGTTGTCGTCCGCGTACGCGAGCACACCGCCCTGCTCGTTGTTGGATGCGAGTGGGCGGGAGAAGACGATCCTGGACTCGGCCGTCCAGTCGCCGTCGACGTCCTGGAGGGCCAGGTTCCGCGCGGTGTTGGCGTTGCCCTGGAGGTCGCCCTGCTGCGCGGTGACGACCAGGGACCCGTCGGCCAGACGTCGGTTGCTCTCGTCCGGCCGGACCCACTGCCACTGCGGGCCGAGTTGGGTCGAGCCGAACTCGTCGCTGCCGGTGACTGTGGTGTTCAGGTCCACTGTGTAGGTCGACGAGGCTCCGCCGTTGGTGACGGTGACGCGCGCCTGCCCGGTCGGGCCGGTCGCCTGCTCGACTACGACAGTGGCGGCGGGGTCGGCGGCGCTGGCGGTGACCGTCGGCACGGTCGTGGTGCCGGCCGGGGCGAGGGCGTTGTAGCGCAGCACTGTCGGCGTGAAGGACGCCAGGCGCTTGCCGTCGACGCGCAGGGCCGTCAGCGTCGTGTCGGGCACCAGGTTGAAGACGTAGTTCTTCACCAGGGGGCCGAAGAAGCTCTCCGTCGTGACCTTGACGACGGCCTGACCGGGTACGCCGGCGGCCTGGGAGATGATCTCGTAGCGGGCCTTCCGGTCGGCCGTCCGCACCTTGGTGATGGTCGGCGACGCCCCAGCGGGCACCGGAATGGTGTACGAGGTGTCCGACAGGTTGAAGCCGCCGAACCTCTTCCCGTTGACGACGATCGTCGCCGACAGTGGCGCGTCGTCGACCGGGATGTCCCGCCCGCTGAACTCCTTCCAGTAGTTCACCGAGGTGTCCCGCCAGTCGGCGGCGTCCGCCTCGTGCACCGCCAGTTTGGCGCGTACCTCGGCGAACCGGCGTGCGTCGATGTCGGGTTGGAGCGCGTCCCAGGTCTCCCGCATCCAGGTCACGTACTGCACGCCCATCTGGTAGCGGTAGACCAGCTCGTCCCAGAAGGTCCGGCCGCTGTCCATCCGATGGCCCCACGGCACGTGGTGGAACCACATCAGCAGGTTCTCCGGGACCGAGTTGATGTTCCCGTAGCGCTGTTGCAAGCGGGGGAAGTACTGGGCGGCCAGGTTGCTGCCGGTGGGGGAGCGGTCGAAGCCCAGACCGACGCTGTCGGCCTTGTTGTAGTAGATCGGGCTCCAGTCGTCGCGGCCCGCCCAGTCGGCGGGGTCGGGGCGGTAGTGGACGCCCTCGGCGAACTGGTGGCCGATGCCCAGCGGCGTCTGGTAGCTGACCAGCGACTCCCACGACCCCATCATCATCGTGCGGATGGTGTCGACGACGCGCCGGTCGTTGCTCCAGGTCATCCGCGTCCAGTCGGTCGCGATGTCCGTCGAGTCGAGCGTCCAGTCCCACGCCTGGCGTCCGAAGGCGAACAGGTTCGCCTGGGCGAAGTGGTGCCCGGTCAAGTTGTCGGCGTTGCCGAGGTTGGCGACACCCACGATGGCGGTGTCCGGGTGGTGTTGGGCGGTCCCGTCGACGATGTTGCCGACCAGGCGCTTCTTGAGCAGCTTCCCGTTCGCGTCGGTGGCGTACGTGTCGGTCTTGAGGATCTCCTCGTACATCGGGCCGAGGTAGGCCAGCATCCAGTTCTGGCCGGTGTACTCCTGCGTGATCTGGAGTTCCAGGGCCTGGTTGGTGTTCTCCATCCGGCCGAACATCGGGTGGATGGGCTCCCGGGCCTGGAAGTCCAGTGGCCCGTTCTTGGTCTGGAGGAACACGTTGTCGGCGAAGCGTCCCCGGCTGCCGTCCGGCTGGACCTCGTCGTCGATCGGCCCGAACTCCAGGTAGGCCCGCTTGAGCCGGTCGTTGTCGACCTCGGCGTTGTAGACGAACGTCCGCCAGTGCACTGTCATCCCGAGCGGCGCCACAGCGGCGGCGATGGCGTTGGCGCCGTCACCGTGGTCGTACCCGAAGTCCTGTGGCCCCGGCTGTCCCTCGGAGTTGGCCTTGACGGTGAGGCCCATGAAGTCCGGGATCGCGGTCTGGATCTGCTGGGCCCGGCGGTGCCACCAGCCCCGGAAATCGGCGCCGTACGGATCGAGCTGGGCGTTGGTGAGCGTGTCCGGCGCGAACCGGCTGTCGGTGGGCGCTGTGTAGCGGATCGACAGGCCCAGCCTGATGCCGTACGGACGCAGCGCGTCGGCCAGGGCGGCCTCCTGGGCGATGCGGGCGCTCGTCAGGTACGCGTTGTCGGCGTTGACGTTGTTGATGGTGATGCCGTTGATGCCCAGCGACGCCAACGCGCGGGCCATGACGAGGTAGCGGTCGAGGATGACCGGCAGGTTCCGGCCGGCGCTGGCACCGGTCGCGGCGAAGTTGAAGATCGCCCCGCTCTCCCCGTTCAGCCCGCCGATTCCGGAGGGGTTGTTGCCGGCGTAGAGACGCTCGGTCTCCCAGTTGTTCAGCAACCGATGCTTGATCTTCGGTGACTCGGCGACACGGAGGTGGTCGATGGGTTTCTGGGTCTGTAGCAGCCGGAGGAAGGCGAAGGTGCCGTACAGCGCGCCGAGGTCGGTGTTGCCGGCGATGACGGTGAACCGTGACCTGCCCTTCGACACCGAACGGACGAGGTAACCCTCGTCGCCCACGGTGGCCAGGTCGCGGGTCGCGATGGTGCGGCCCACCAGCGGCGAACTCGCCGGCGTGCCCACCACGATCGCGCCGTCGGGGACCGTGCCGCCGTCGACGGTCGCCTCGGGGGTGGGCTGACCGAGCAGCCCGCCCAGGCCGCGGACCAGTTCGTCGCGGGCGGCGCCCAGCGTCGTCTCGACGAGCTTCTCGCTGGAGCCGGGGGCCATGGCGAGGTCCGTCGTGTGCCGGTGGACCTTCGTGGTGTCGGCGTTCTCGACCACGATCGCCGTGGCCGTGCGGCGGTAGTCGCGCAGCAGCTTCGCGTCGTCGACCGGCACGTACCGCAGCCACAGGTCGGAGCCGTTGTAGTCGTCCGGCGACGGGGCCGCGGCGACCGGCGTGGTGGTGGCGACGGTGAGGGTGGCCGCGACGGTGGCCAGTGCCGTGCCCAGCACGATGAGTGTTCGCCGTAGCCGGGGCACCGAAGCTCGGTTCATCGCCATCTCCTCGTTCGTCCGCTGCGGACGCCGTTCGGCCCGTCCGGCGAGCGCAACGACGTTGCTGGATGGATGTGCGTCGATCCTTCCGGGCGTCGCTCCGCCTCGGCAACGAGTTGTCGTTTCTTGTCGCGGGGCCGTGCCGCCCTCACGGCAGGTGGGCCGCCGGGCCGGGAACGGGCCGCTGCCGTACCCACGATGGTCGGGCCCGACCGGGGCTCGGGTTGCGCGCGGCCGTCGAGTCGCGGACCACGAGGCGTACCGGCAGGACCATCGGCCGGCCGGTGTGCCCGGGCGCCCCCTCGATCATCGTGAGCAGGTGCCGGGTAGCGGCCGAGCCCTCCGCGTAGAGCGGTGCCGCGACAGTGGTGAGCCGTGGCGTGACGATGTCGGCGGCGAGGATGTTGTCGAAGCCCACGACGCTGACGTCGCCCGGAACGTTGACGCCCATCCGGCTGAGACCGCGGATGATCCCGATGGCCATCTGGTCGTTGAAGGCCAGGACCGCCGTCGCGGGACGGGCGCACAGTTCCTGTGCGGCCCGCTCACCGCCGGCCATCGTGGGGCTGAACGGCCCGATCTGGCGAACCTTGATCTCCAGCTCCATGCCCGCCTCGAGCAGCGAGCGCCAGCGCACGCCGTTGGGCCAGGACGCTTGCGGCCCCGCGACGTAGGTGATGTGGTCGTGCCCCAGCTCACCCAGGTGCTCGGCGGCCCGTCGCACCCCACGGGGGTCGTCCGTGACGACGCACGGCACGTCGGCGAGAGCGCGGTTGAGGACCACCACCGGCCGCTGCTTGGCGACCATCCGGATGGCCGAGTCGGACATTCGGCTGCTGGCCAGCACGATGCCGTCGACCGTCGACATGGTGCGTTCGACAGCCGCCCGTTCCAACCGGTCGGACTCCTGGGCGTCGATCAGCACCGTGGTGTATTCGCCGTCGGCCGCCACCTCCTGCGCGCCGCGCACGATCTCGGCGTACACCGGGTTGGTGATGTCGGCGATGACCAGGGCGATCATCTGCGTGCGGGACGTGGTGAGCGCGCGAGCGAGGGGGTTGGTCCGGTAGCCCAGCCGGCCGGCGACCTGCCGGATCCGTTCGGCGGTCTCGGAGTTGACGCGACTCGGTCGGGAGAAGGCGCGGGACACGGTGGACGGTGAGACGTCCGCCTCGAGGGCGACGTCGTAGATCGTGACTCGCTGTCCCGGCGGCCTGGTCTGGTCGGGCATCTTCATGCTCCTCCCGGCTACTCGCCGTGATCATGCTATGGCGGCGGTGAATACTCGGCAATGCCCCCGCAACAATCCAGCAGCCCGATCGCATTCGCGCGAGGCAATACATGGCAACCCGTTGCCGCCGCGGCGCGCCGGCTGCCTCAATCAGCAGTGATGACACCTGGCGGAGGGAACGGCTCATGGGTATCTCGCGGCGCGGCGCTCTCCTGGTCACGGCATCGTCGCTCCTGGTGGGCGCGGTCGGGTGTGGGGCACCCGAGGCCCCCGGCGACTCCACTGGCGACAGCACCGGCGAGGTGCCACAGCGGCCCGGTAAGGCCGTCACGCTCAACGTCCTCGACGTGGCGGGCAACCTCCAGCTGACCCAGGGGATGATCGACGAGTTCGTCTCGAAGAACCCCGACGTGATCTCCCGGGTGACCTACTCGAAGGCGCCGGCGCCCGAACTGGCCGGGAAGATCAAGGCCCAGCAGGGGGCGGACCGGGTGGACATCGGTCTCGTGCTGACCGGCGTCGACGGCCTGGCCGCCGGGATCGAGCAGGGGCTGTGGATCGACGTGCTGCCGACCTTCCAGGACCGCCTCGGCGGCATGAGCAACTACCTGGAGCCGGCCGCCGCGATGCAGAAGCTCGCCGGCAACGCGGGCGTCACCGTCACCTACTACCCGTCAGGTCCGCTGCTCGAATATCTGCCGTCCCGCCTGGCGACGCCACCCACCAGCGCGGACGCGCTGCTCGCCTGGGCCAGAGCCAACCCCAGGAAATTCCAGTACGCCCGCCCGGCCAACTCCGGCCCGGGCCGAACGTTCCTGATGGGCCTGCCCTACATCCTGGGTGACACGAACCCCAAGGACCCCACAGCGGGCTGGGACAAGACGTGGGCCTTCCTCAAGGAGTTGGGCCAGTACGTCGACTACTACCCCTCCGGCACCACCGAGACGATGAAGAACCTCGCCAACGGCACCGCGCACCTGATCGTCAGCACGACCGGTTGGGACATCAACCCCCGGGTGCTCGGCACGGTGCCCAAGGAGGCCAGGATCACCCCGATCGACGGCTTCCACTGGGTCACCGACGCGCACTACGCCGTCCTGCCCAAGGGCGTGTCGACAGACACCCAGGCCGCGGTGCTGGCCCTGCTGGCGTTCATGCTCACCCCTGAGCAGCAGGCGAAGGCGTACGACGAGGGGTACTTCTACCCGGGCCCGGCGATCAAGGAGGTCCAGCTCTCGTCGGCGCCGCAGAAGAGCCAGGACGCGATTCGGGAGTTCGGTCGCCCCGAGTACGACGCGCTGATCGCCGGAAACCCGACCGAGGTCCCGCTCGACGCGAAGAGCCTGGTGGCGGCGTTCAGCCGCTGGGACCGCGAGATCGGCGGCGGCAAGGTCAAGCAGGGATGAGCGCCTTCACCCAGCTGCGGCTGGACGGGGTGTCCCGCCGGTTCGGCGGCCAGGCCGCGCTCACCGAGCTGGACCTGACGATCGAGGCGGGGGAGTTCATCGCCCTGCTCGGCCCGTCCGGCTGCGGCAAGTCGACGGCGTTGAACTGCCTGGCCGGGCTGCTGCCGTTGACGGCGGGGAGCATCTGGCAGGACGAGCGTCGCATCGACACGCTGCCACCGGAGCGGCGCGGCTTCGGCATGGTGTTCCAGAGCTACGCCCTCTTTCCGCACCTGACGGTCCGGGCGAACATCGCCTTCGGGCTGCGGATGCGGCGGCTGCCCAAGGAGGAGACGCGCCGGCGTACGGAGGAGGCGGTGCGGCTGGTGCGACTGGAGGACCACGTCGACAAGCTGCCCGGTCAGCTCTCGGGCGGCCAGCAGCAACGCGTCGCCATCGCCCGCGCCGTGGTGTTCGAGCCGTCCCTGGTGTTGATGGACGAGCCGTTGAGCAACCTCGACGCCAAGCTGCGCCTGGAGATGCGGACCGAGATCCGTCGGCTGCACCAGTCGCTGGGGCTCACCACCGTCTACGTGACCCACGACCAGGAGGAGGCGCTGTCCCTGGCCGACCGATTGGTGGTGCTGCGCGAGGGGCGGGTGCAGCAGATCGGCTCGCCGCGTGAGCTGCACACCCGGCCGGCGAACTGGCACGTCGCCGACTTCATGGGCTACCGCAATCTGTGGCGGGGGCGGGTGGAGCAACTGGACGGCGCCCGGGCCACCGTCGAGTCGTCCGGCCATCGCCTGCTCGGCGAGGTGGTGGGGGGCCTCCAGACCCGAGCCGAGGTCGTGGTCGCGGTACGCCCCGAGGACATCCGCGTCGACGGGCCCGGCGAGACCCGCAACGCCATGTCGGCGACGGTCGAGGTGGTGGAGTACCAGGGTCGCGAGTTGGCGGCCGAGGCCCGCACCGACACCGGGCTGCTGCTGCACCTGCGGACCGAGCAGCGGATCGCGCCGGGCGACCAGGTCAAGCTCGCCGTCGACCCGCGGCGGCTGCTCGTCTATCCCGCCGACGCGTCGGCGCAGCCCGACCGCCTCACGGACGCCTCGGCGGCGACGCGGTGAGTGGCCCCGGGCCGGGGAGGCCACTGACGCACTGGCGGCACCGCCTCGCCGAGCGGGGCGTCGATCGTCAGCTCTGGCTGCTGGTCCCGGCCCTGGTGTTCGTCATCGCCCTGTTTCTCTACCCGTTCTTCTACGGGCTGACGCTCTCGTTCCAGCCGACCACTGGCGGGCCGTTCAGCGACTACGTTCGCTTCTTCTCCGACTCCTACGAGCGGGGCACGATCTGGATCACGCTGCGGATCGCGTTGCCCGCCGCTCTCCTGAACGTCCTCGCCGCGGTGCCGATCGCCTACCGGATGCGCGGCCGGTTCCGGGGCAAGCGGCTGGTCACCACGCTGCTGGTCGTGCCGATCACGCTCGGCACGGTCCTCACCGCGCAGGGGTTGCTGAACTTCCTCGGCCCGACCGGCTGGTTCAACCGGATCCTGCTGGCCAGCAACCTCGTCGACGAGCCGGTGCGGCTGACCCACAACTACTGGGGCGTGTTCTTCTCGCTGGTGATCACCGGCTTTCCGTTCGCGTTCCTGCTGGTGCTGTCGTACCTGTCCGGCATCGACCCGACCCTGGAACGGGCGGCCGCGACGCTGGGCGCGGACTGGCGTCGTCGGTTCACCCGGATCACCCTGCCGCTGCTGATGCCCGGTCTCGCCACGACCTTCTGCCTGACGTTCGTCCTGGCGTTCAGCGTGTTCCCGTCGGCGGTTCTGGTCGGCAACCCGGCCGGTGAGACCCGGGTGATCTCCCTCGCCGCCTACCAGGCGGCCTACGAGCAGTACGACTACCCGTACGCGTCGGCGATCGCCATGATCATGGGCTTCGTCGAGCTGGTCATCATCGCTGTGGTGCTGGCCGCTCGTGGCCGCTTCTACACCGGCTCCACCGGAGGCAAGGGCTGATGGCAACGACCACCCACGCCCCACCGGCGCGGCACCCCGCCACCAGCACCGACCGGCGGCGGCGCATCGCCGCGCGGCCGGCCGCCTGGATCGTCTGGGGCGTCGTCGTCTTCTTCTTCCTCAACCTGCTGGGCGTCGTGGCGTCGGTCCTGGTCAGCTCGTTCGGCCGGCGCTGGTTCGACACCTGGCTCCCGGACGGCTACACCACCGACTGGTACGCCCGGGCCTGGGACGAATTCGCGCTCCTCCAGGTCATCGTCGTGACACTGGAGGTCTCCGTCCTCGTCGTGGGCCTCTCGCTGGTGATCGGCGTGCCAGCCGCCTACGCCCTCGCGCGGCGCTCGTTCCCGGGCAAACGGCTGATCTTCCTCGTGTTCCTGCTGCCCATCCTGATGCCCCCGATCACCTACGGCATCCCGCTGGCGACAGTCCTCTACAAGTTCGGCCTGGCCGGGCACATGTCCGGGGTGGTGCTCGCCAACCTCGTGCCGTCGGTGCCCTTCGTCATCCTGACCATGACCCCGTTCATCGAGCAGATCGACCCGAGGATCGAGAGCGCGGCCCGCATGTGCGGCGCGGGCCTGCGCACGGTGTTCCTCCGGGTCCTCACGCCGTTGCTCGTGCCGGGCATCCTCGCCTCCGCGATCCTCGTGCTGGTCCGGACCGTGGGCATGTTCGAGCTGACCTTCCTGACCGCGGGGCCGGACTCGCAGACCCTGGTGGTGGCGCTCTACTACTCGATGTCCGCGTCCGGGATCAGGGCCCAGCAGTCGGTCGACGCCATGGCGGTCATCTACACCTCGATGATGCTGGTCCTGCTCGTCGTCGCGCTGCGCTACGTCAACCCGACCCAGCTCGTGGCGCAGGTCAAGGACGAGCCGGAGCACTGAGGCCGGCGCTGGCCGCCTCGTCGAGGATCTCACCCAGGCGACCCGCGACAGTGAGGAGCGCGGGCAGGCTCGTCCGCAGACCGCGATAGGCCGCGGCGAGAGCCGGGTCGACAGCTACCGGCTCGCCGCCGGCGACCCCGGGATCGAGCTGGGTGACCGCCTCCTGGAGATCGGAGGTGTGGCCGATCGCGAAGAGCCCGAGCGCCGCCGCGCCGAGGGTGACGTGGTCGGCGCCACCCGCGACGCGCACCGGGCAGTCCAGGACCGCCGCCATCACCTCGCGCCACAGCGGAGACCGGAAGGTGCCGCCGGCCAGGCGGACGCTGCCGATCGGCGTCAGCCCGGCCAGACGGTCACGGACACCACCGAGTTGCAGGCAGACGCCCTCCACGGCGGCCCGGACCAGGTGGCCGCGCGAGTGCTCACCGCGCAGTCCCAGGAACGCGCCCGGCGGAGCGCAGCCCTGCGGCGGGGCCTCGTCGGCCCGCAGGTAGGGCAGCATCACGAGACCGTCGCTGCCCGGCGCGATCCGCTCGGCGAGATCCAGCAGCGCGGGCGCGGCACTGTCGTCACCGAGGACACGTCCCGCCCACCGTACGACGTTGCCGCCGTTGCTGACCGCGCCGCCGACAACCCACGCGTCGTCGGTCAACGCGCCGCAGGAGAACGCCTCCGCCGGGTCGGTGAGGGGTGCCTCGACGACAGTCCGCAGGGCCCCGGCGGCGCCGAGCGTCAGCCCACCGACGGCGGGGTCGATCGCCGCTGCGCCCAGACTCCGCAACGGACCGTTCCCCGCGCCGACCACGACCGGTGTGCCGGAGGGCAGGCCCACCGCGCGCCCGGCCGTCGGCGACAACCGCAACACCGCCGTCGTGGGCAGCACCGGGGGAAGCTGACTCGCGGACACCCCGGCGAGATCGAGTACGGCGGGACTCCAGCCCCGACGGTGCACGTCGAACATCCCGGTGCCGGAGGCCGAGGACAACTCGGTCACCAACATTCCGGTGAGCCGATGGACCACATAGTCCTTGAGGCCGATCCACCACCGCGTCGCCGTGCAGAGGTACGGCTCGTGGCGGGCGAACCACAGGAGCTTGCAGAGCGGGTTCATCGGGTGCACGGGTGTGCCCGTCAACCGGTGCAGCTCCCGGCTCTGGCCGGACGACCGCAACTCACGGGCCGCCTCCGACGACCGCGTGTCCCGCCGGGTCAGCAGCGGCGTCACCGGCGTCATGGCCGCGTCCAGCCCGATCAGGCCGTACCTGGCGGAGCTCAGCGCAACGGCGACCACCTCCACCCCGGCGGCGCCGGCCACACACGCGGACATCGCCGCCACTGTGGCCGCCATCAGCACGTCCGGCTCCTGCACCCGCCAGCCGGGCATCGGCTCGAGCAGTGGGTACTCCCGCGTCGCGACGTGTCGTGCGGAGCCGTCCAGAGCGAACGCGACAGCCCGCACGGCGGTGGTGCCCACGTCGACTCCGATGATCACCCGACGCTCCGGCCCCATCCGCACATGGTCGAGCGGCGGTCTGCGGGCCGGCAAGCGGTTGCGCGCAGTTGTCCTGTCGTGGCACGAAGACCGACGCCGGGATCAACCGATGCCAGAGATTGATTACAGTCACCTGAAGACAGGCGGGGCTTCCGTAAGACTTTCTCGTCCCGGGGTGCTCTGCGTTCTGGTCCGAGTTGGCGTCAGTCCTCGTCGGTCGGGCCAGGCCGGTTCTTGGCGATCCAAGCTCGAACGGCCTTGCCATCCCAGACGCGGCCCATGCTCAAGGTGGCGAGCGGATCAGGGAATCCCTTGCGGCCCACGATGATCGTGGCGCGCTGCTTGCTGATCCCGCCAAGCAAGTCGCGGATCTCATCCAGCCCAAGCAACTCCACGTTGTGACGGTAGAAGCCTTGGGGGTTGCACCAGCATGAACTGGGTGAGACAACCCCTTCAGGGGTTGCCCTCGTACAGCTCCCCGTGATGCGATGGGTGAATGACCCGACGCGTCACTTTCGTGGAGTATTTGGCGGCCGTAGCTTTGACCCTGGCTCGTAGGCATAAGCCGGTGTGGTCGTGGATCAAGTGGCGGAACGTCTGCACGTGCGGGAACGAGCTGCCGTGTCGGATCAGACACAAGATCCCGATCAACCGGGGTCACTGGCCGGGTGAGAGCTGATGACCACACACGGGCCGGTGCTTCCACTGTGGCTGTGCGAGGCGTGCGACCGGCCTTGGCCCTGTGCCACACGCCGGGTTGAGCTGCTGGGGGAGTACGCCAAGTCGCCGGGAACCCTTCGGATCTACATGGGGTCGCACCTGGTGGCGGCTACGCAGGACATGTCCTGGGCTCCCGCTGACGCCGTGTACCGCAGATTCCTCGGGTGGCTGGCATGAAGGCGGGCGACGTCGTGCTGATCGGGGCGGCCTGCTCGGTGCAGTTCTCGGGCGATCGGGCCCTGATGCTGCGTCTGGTGTCGATCGGCGAGACCGACCCGTACAACGACTGGATCTGGATCACCGGGTACGTGCTCGACACGAAGGGGCTGGCTACGGCCAAGCGCGAGCTGTACGTCTTGAGGGCCGGGTTGCGTATCCGACGGCGAACCACCCCGGCGAGTGCGCAACCGCGGCGGTCCGGTTCGCGCGTGATGGCCTAATAAGCCAGCCGCACCAAATCCCCCCTCGGCGTGGCCCGGTCGACAACCGCCGGCACCCACGGCGCAAGCGGGCAACACCCACCATCTACATCGGTTAGATTCCTCGCGCGGCGGTTGACACGCGGGGTGTCAACACGGGGCGTCGCGGGTTCGTTGCATGGCGACAAGCCTGTCCGCCCCGGGTCCGCGTGTATGAGCGACCGTTTCACGGCGCGCTCTGAGCGGAAGGCGGAACGGTCACCCATGATCCGAGCACAACGCCTGGTCTCCCTGTCGGCGGCGGCCCTCATGGCGCTGGCGGCCACGGTCTTCGTCGCCGCCGCCCCAGCGTCCGCTGACCCGGCGCCGTCGCGCTACCCCTACAGCAACCGTGACGTCGGCTTCTCCGAGGTCGGCTTCGACTTCAAAACCCCGGGCGGGATTGGCGACCATCTGGACCGCATCCAGGGGTTCGTCCCGGGCCGCACGCCGATCATCAGGGCATGGACCGACTTTCACACGTACGCGTCGAAAGATGACGCCACGGGTGCCATCACCATGGACTTCAGCCACCTCGACAAGTCGGTGATGGAGGCGCACCGCAAAGGCATGCGACCGCTCGTGACCCTGTTCGGCTCGCCCAGCTGGCTCAACGGCGGCCACATCTGGACGGCCAACCCGACCCAGGACCCGCCGGAGACCTGGCTGCCGACGGACAGCGAGGCCTGGAAGACGCTCGTGGACCTGACGGTGCAGCACTACGGGCCGCCGCCGGGTTCGCCGCCCGGCACCCCGCCCATCGTCGACGCCTTCGAGATCTGGAACGAGCCGAACATCGACGGCTTCGGCAAGTACGACGGCGTGTACGGCGACGACGGCGTCATCCGGCCGGGGGACGGGATCTACGACACGGCCGCCGACGCGACCGCGACACTGGCCCGGTACTGGGAGCTGGTCAAGATCGCGTCCACGGAGATCCACACCACGTGCGGCCAATGTTATGTGCTGGCCGGCGGGTCGGCGGGGCTCGGCGCGATTCACGGCGACGCGGCGAGGTCGCCGTCGGCGTGGCTGGACTGGGGGTACGCCCACGGTTACAAGGACACGTTCGATGCGGTCGCCCATCATCCGTACTCCGAGATGAACGAAGCCCCGGACACGCCGAAGTGTGGCGCGCCCTGGGAGAACCTGTTCGGACCGCCGGCCGATGACACGCCCGGGCAGATCTGTGGTGAGCTCGCTGCGCTCCGCGACGTGATGGTGCGAAGGGACGACGCGGGCAAGAAGATCTGGGGCACCGAGTGGGGCTACGGGCTGATCACCCCCAATCCCGCCTGGTGGTGGTCGGAGAAACGGGACCAGTTGGTCAAGGGCGTCCGGATGTGGCAGGCGCAGGACTACACCGGCCCGCTCGTCCTGTTCTCGTACCGCGACTCCGAGAAGAACCCGTACGGCATCGTCGAGGAGAAGGGCTTCGTCAAGAAGGACCTGGCGCTCTACGACGACCTGAGCCTGGCGTTCACCAACCCCGACCTGCGGGTGCCGTACAAGTCGCAGAGCGGGATCGGCGGGTACGACCTGTCCGATCCCCGAGACCGGGTGGTGCCGTTCGACTACGAGCACACCGGCAAGCTCGACCACCTGCTGGTCTACCGGCCGGGCACCGGGATCGTGTACGTGCTGCGGCGAAAGACGACGGTCGGCACCGAGCGGCCCAGCTTCGAGACGGTGTTCAGGTCCACGAACGGGATCGGCGGCTTCGATCTGAGCAACGCCAACGACCAGATCATCAGCTACGACTTCGCGCACACCGGCCGGCAGGACTACCTGGTGCTGTACCGGCCGGGGACGGGCATTGTGCACGTCGTCGGCCACGCGTCGGACGGCAGCTTCTGGCCGGTGTACACCTCGACCAGCGGCATCGGCGGCTACGACCTGGCGTCGACGAAGGACCGGCTCGTGGCCTACGACTACGAGCACACCGGCAAGCTCGACCACCTTGTGGCGTACCGGCCCGGCGACAACGTGCTGTTCATCCTGCAGCACAGCGCCGCGGGGCCGTTCACGACGGTCCTCGGTTCGCATCAGGGCATCGACGGCTTTGCCCTGACCAGCCCGGACGACCAGGTCATCGCCTACGATTATGCGCACACCGGCAAGCAGGACGCCCTGCTGCTGTACCGCCCCGGCGCCCGGCTCGTCACCATCGTCGGGCACGGGGCCGGCAACACCTTCTGGCCGCACCTGATCTCGTCGAGCGGCATCGCCGGCTACGACCTCGCCGACCGGCGGGACCGCATCGTCGCCTTCGACTACGCCCACACCGGCATGGCCGACCACCTCGTCGTCTACCGGCCCGGCACCGGCTACCTGGACGTGGTGCGGCACGATCCCACCGACACGTACTCGGCGGTCCACGTCGCCCACCAGGGCGTCGGCAGCGTCGGCTGGTTCGACCTGCGCAATGCCCAGGACCGGATCGTCGCCTATGACTTCGGGCATACCGGCAGCGCGGACCATCTGCTGCTGTACCGGCCCGGCGGGCGCGCCGTCACCATCGGCACGCGATAGGACATTCCTCAGGACAGACCGGCGGCGGCGGGTCCCGGTGCGACCGGGGCCCACCGCCGACCGAGCGTCAGGCGTTCGGCAGGTGCGGCTCAGCCGGGCCACCGTTCACTGTGCTTGTGGGGGCCATCGGGTGATCCTCGGTCCCGTCGTGTTCGCCCTTGGCGTGGACGATGCACGGTAGCGCCCGAGGGCGCTCAGACCAGGAACTCCTCGCGCATCCGCGCGCCCAGGTTGATCCCGCCGACCGCCCGTGGGCCGGCCGGATCGTGCACGGCGACGGTGTTGTTGCGACGCATCAGCTCCCGGACCGCTGGCGGCAGTCGCGGCGGGTCGTCCATGGCCGCGAGGACCTGCCCGGCACTGACGATCAGTCGATCGGCCAGGGTGGCGGCGTCGGTGTCCACCCGCACCCGGCCGTACTCCCAGCCCGTCGTGGTCAGGTCGAGCACCTCGAACACGCGGGTCACCAGCGGGTTCGGGTCGGTCACCCGGTCGAGCCGGCGCGCCTGGCTGCCGAGCACCGTGACGGCGGCGGCCACCTGCGCGTACGGGTGGAAGCCGCACGGCAGCGCGAACAGCGGCCAGCGAAGGGCCGGGCCCGCCTCCTTCCACAGAGGCCGGTAGTTACGGCGGTGCACCAGGAGCCGCCGGCCCGTCCGTCGGTGGATCTCCTGGGCCTGGGCCTGGAGGTCCACGTGGGCCTCATCGGCGACCTGACTCACGATCCGGCTCGCCACCACCAGGCCGTCGTCACTGTCGAGCGAATCGGTGAGCGCCTCGACCTGCTCGGTGAACCGGATCCGCGCGTGGGGGCCGTACCGGGACTGGACGTCGTGCAGCAGCGCCTGCTGGCGTCCCGGGTCGAGCTGGACTCGCTTACCGCCCAGCAATCGACGGAGCCAACGCATGTCGCCTCGATTCAGCAGAGCCGTCGCGGACGGCGGCAATGCTAGTGCGTCGACCCTCCCTCATGTTCCCAAGGGGGCCGATCGACTCCGCTCCCGCAGACGGCGATCACCGCCGACGGGGCGTGATCAGCCCCGACTCGTACGCCCACACGACCAGCTGGGCCCGGTCGCGGCAGTGCAGCTTCGTCATCGCCCGGTTGACGTGTGTCTTGGCGGTCAGCGGACTGATCACCATGCGGGCGGCGATCTCGTCGTTGGTCAGCCCCCGGGCGACCAGCTCGACGATCTCCTGCTCCCGGGCGGTCAGCACGTCGCGTCCGGCCGTCGGCACGGTCGGCGGTGGGCCGGCCACGAACTCACTGATCAGTGTGCGGGTGACGGTCGGCGCGAGCAGCGCGTCACCGCGTGCGACGACGGTGACGGCGTGCAGCAGGTCGGCGGGGTCGGCGTCCTTGAGGAGGAAGCCGCTGGCGCCCGCGCGGAGGGCGGCGAACACGTAGGAGTCGAGCCCGTAGTTGGTGAGGATGAGAACGCGGATCGCGGCGAGGTCGGGGTCGGCGGCGATGCGCCGGGTGGCCTCGATGCCGTCGAGGCCCGGCATCTGCACGTCCATCAGGACGACGTCCGGGCGCAGACACCGCGACAGGTGGACGGCCGAGGTGCCGTCGGTCGCCTCGCCGACGACCTCCAGGTGGTCCTCGGCGTCGAGCAGTGCCCGGAAGCCGGCTCGCATCAGCGCCTGGTCGTCGGCGAGCAGCACCCGGATCATCGCGGCTCCTCGCCGCGGCGGGCGGTCATCGCGGGCCGTCCAACGGGAAGGTGGCCCGGACGGTGAACCCGTGGTCGTCGTGCGCGGCGGTCCGCAGCGTGCCGCCCAGGGCGCTGACCCGCTCCCGCATGCCGCGCAGGCCCACGCCAGGGGTCAGTGGCTCGGCCGGTGACGCCTGACCGTCGTCGGTGACCGCGACGGTCAGCTCCGCCGGGGCGTACTCCACCTCGATGTGCGCGGTCGCGGGGCCGGCGTGGCGGGCCACGTTGGTGAGTGCCTCCTGGATGACCCGGAACCCGGCCTGGTCGACCTCATCGGGCAGGTCCCAACGTTGGCCGGTGACTGTCACCTGCACCGGTACGCCGACCGCCCGGGTGCGCTCGGCCAGCTCGTCCACCCGGGCCAACCCGACCCGATCGCCGTCGGTGGGTGCGCGCAGGACGTCGAGGGTCGTGCGGAGTTCCCGCATCGCGGCGCCGCTGGCCTCCTGGATCGCCAGCAGAGTGGTCGACGGCTCCTCGCCGTGTTTGCGGGCCAGGTGCACGGCGATCCCCGCCTGCACCTTGATCACGGAGATGCTGTGGGTCAGGGAGTCGTGCAGGTCGCGGGCGATGCGCAGGCGCTCCTCCCCGGCGCGCCGCAACGCCATCTCCTCGCGGGTACGTTCGGCCTCGATCGCCCGCTGCTCGACCTGCTCCAGGTACGCCCGGCGCTGCCGCGCGACGAGGCCGGCGACGTTGGCCGCCACGAACCAGCCGAGCAGCAGTGCCGTCCGCTCGGCGACGAGCTGGCCTGGCCGGTCTGCCGGCGCCATCGAGACGTCGCGGGCCAGGAAGCTACCGAGGAAGGCGAGGCTCGCCACGGCGGCGGCCGACCGGTGTCCCTGCCAGGCGCTGACGTAGACCGCGCAGAGCACCGGGAACGCGGCGGACACCCCCGGGTGCACCCGGACGTGAACGGCCAGCATGGCGACGGTGACCACGCCCAGCGCCACCACCGGATAGCGGCGGCACGCCGCCAGGGCCACCACAGTGGCCAGGACCAGGGCGACGTCGAGCGCCTCGACCGTCGCGGCGTCCGGGGTGAGCACGGCGTTGCCGAGCAGGAGGACGCCGAGGGCGAGACCGCCGAGGGCATACGGGAGGTCACGGCGCATGGTCGCACTGTAGAACGGCGATCGTCGGTGGAGCATCCCGCGCGCGTGGTACCTGCGGCGTACCACGGACGCGGTAGAAGCGGTGGGACAAGTGTCTGCGGCCGCACGACGTTTTCCCAGCCGGGCGCCGCGAGCATCGAGCCCATGACATACCGCTTCTTCGCCCCCGCACCGCCGAGGGCGGCCACCGGCCGCACCGCGGCCGTCTACCAACAGTCGCGCGACGACTTTCTCGGCCCATTGCCGACCTTCCAGGCGCTCTCGGCCGTGCCGGAGGTGCTGGCCGCGACCTGGGCGCTGATGCGGGAGGCGCTACTCGCCGGGGACGCGTCCCGGGTCGACCGCGAACTCGTCGCGGCCACGGTGTCCCGGGCCAACCACTGTCAGTTCTGCGTCGACGCCCACGTGCTGCTGCTGCACGCGCTGGGCGCACCGAAGCTGGCCGAGGCCGTCGTCCGGGGCGAGACGCCCCCCGAGCCGAGGCACGCCCAGCTCGTCCGCTGGGCGCAGGCGAGCCGCAGCCCCAGAGCCGCCGACTGGACCAGCTCCTACGGCCCGGAGATCACCGGCACCCTGCTCGCCTTCCACTTCGTCAACCGGGTCGTCTCCGCGCTGCTCGACCCCGATCTGCTCCCCGCCGGCCTGCAACGCTCCCCACTGGTGCGCTCGGTCGGGGGACGGCTCTACGCCAAGGCGGCCCGGGAGCCGAAGGAGCCCGGCCGAAGCCTCCCGCTCCTGGACGCCGCCGCGACGGCATCACCTCCCGCCTGGGCGGGGGACAGCCCGGTGGGCGTCGCCTACGCGTCGCTGCGGAACGCCGCCACCCGGGGTGGGGAAGCCCTGCTGGGCGACGTGGCGCGCCAGACCGTCACGGCCACCGTGCGGTGGGAGGACGGGCGGTTCCCGGCCCGGCCCGCGGACTGGGCCGTCGACCTGGTCCGCGACGTCCCGGGCACGGACCGCATCGGGACGCGGATCGCGTTGCTGGCGGCGTTCGCGCCGGCCGCGATCAGCCCGGGCGACGTCGCTCTCTGGCGGCTCTCCCACCCCGCCGACGCCGACCTCGTGCGGGTGGTCGCGTACGGGGCGATCACGGCCACCGATCACGTCGCCCAGGCCCTCGCCTCGGCGCACCTCTAGGAGGTAACCCATGCGCAAGGCTCTCGTCGTCGTCAGCGCCCTGCTGCTCGTCGCGTTCGCAGTGCAGTTCGTTCTCGCCGCCGTGGGCGGGTTCACCAGACCCGCCGGCGAGGACGCGTACGCGCTGCACAGCGTCAACGGCATGGCGATCATCCCGATCCTCACACTGCTCACCGCAGTGTTCGCCGCGCTGGCGAAGGCGCCGGGAAAGCTCATCGGACTGGCGATCCTGCCGATCGGCCTCGTCCTGCTTCAGCCGCTCATCGCCATGCTGGCCGAGGCCTCCACTGACGCGTCGGGTGTCAGCACCCCACTGGGCCTGACGATCGGCGGGTTGCACGCGCTCAACGGAATCATCGCGGTGCACGTCGTGGTCGGCGTCCATCGGGCGGCGCGCGAGCTGGCCGACCCGGTTCCCGCCGACGCGGCTCGGCTGGTCACCCGGGAAGGAGAGCCGGCATGACCACCGGGTCGCTGCTCGTGGCCGACCTCGTGATCGCTGTCCTCGCGACCGCAGGCTGGCTGGGCGGCGGTGCTGCGTCCGCCGCCCGCCGCCGCCCGCTCGCACTGGGACTGACGGCCGTCGCGCTGCTCGCCACGCTCGCCCGCGCGATCACGATCACCGCCCTCGCCCGCGCCGGCTGGTGGTTCGCCGCGGAGAAGATCCTCATCGCCGGCCCGCTGTCACTCGCGGCGGTGGGCGTCGCCGGTCCGCGGTTGCTGCGGGCCCCGGGCGACATCCGGGCCGTCGCGCTTCCGCTGCTCTTCGCCGGGTACGCCACGAGCAGCGCCCTGCTCGTGACCATCCTGCACGGCTATCCGGCGTCGGCCGGGGCGGGACTGCTCGCGGTCGCCGGCGTCGTGGCGGCCACGGCGATCTCGGCGCGTGCGCTCGGTGCGCGCCCGTCCCGGACGGTGTCCCGGGTGGCCCTCGTGGTGGCGGTCGCGGCGCTGCTGACCGGAACCGGGCTGACCGTCGCCCCGGGTGCCGCGCCCGCCGTACCGCATGGTCATGGTCCTCCGGCGGCCCGGATCGCCGACGAACCCACCCGGCGGTTCACACTGACCGCCGGGACCGCCACTGTCGACGCGGGCGGGCGGAACGTCGCCGCCTGGGCGTTCAACGGGCAGGTCCCCGGACCGGAGTTGACCGCCACCGTCGGCGACGTCCTGGAGGTGACGCTGCGCAACCGGGACATCGAGCGCGGCGTCACAGTGCACTGGCACGGGTACGACGTGCCCAACGACCAGGACGGGGTACCCGGGGTGACGCAGGCGGCGGTGCGGCCCGGGCAGGAGTTCGTCTACCGGTTCCGCGCCGATCAGGTCGGAACGTACTGGTACCACACGCACTCAGCCTCCGATGTCGGCGTGCGGATGGGCCTGTACGGGGTGTTGGTGGTGCGACCGGGTCCGGCGACCGGCCTCGACGTCACAGTGCCGGTGCACACCCTGGCAGGCCGTCAGTTGCCCGCGCCGCGAGTTGAGCGGGTCGAGCCCGGCGTGCCAGTGCGGTTGCGGTTGATCAACACCGACAGCACGACGCACCGGTACGCAGTGGCCGGCACCCCGTTCCGGGTGGCCGCGATCGACGGCGTCGACCTGCGGGGCCCGACGCCGCTGGTGGACACCGCCGTGCTGATCCCGGCCGGGGGCCGCTACGACATGGTCTTCGACGCTCCGGCGACCCCGGTGGCGCTGTTCGTCGACGGACGGGCGGTCTACTCGACCGGCCCGGTGCCGACGGCAACCGGCGCCTGGCCGGTGCTCGATCCGCTCGACTACGGCGCGACCGCTCCGGTGCCCTGGTCCCGGACCGACAAGACGTTCACACTCGTCCTCGATCGTGGCCTCGACCTGCGCAGACTGCTACCGCGCTACGCCCACACCGTCAACGGCGCGGCCGATCCGGACATCCCACAGCAGGTCGTACGCCTGGGCGACGTCGTACGGTTCACGATCGTCAACCGGTCGCAGGTCGTGCACCCGTGGCACCTGCACGGCCACCACGTCCTGGTGCTGACCCGCGACGGGAAGCCGGCGGCCGGAAGCCCGTTGTGGCTGGACTCGTTCGACGTCCGTCCGGGCGAGGTGTGGGAGGTGGCGTTCCGCGCCGACAACCCGGGAATGTGGGCCAACCACTGCCACAACCTGGCGCACGCCGACGCCGGGATGACGCTGCATCTCATGTACTCGTGATCGGGGATGCCGGTAGTTTTCTGGCATGACTGAGGACACCTTCCGTTCGGTGGCGATCGAGCGCACCAGCCTGGGCAACTACGTCGTGCGAAACTCCCGTGGCGGGTCGGTGTCGATGGGCACGGGCGAGGACGGCAGTTTCACACCGGTGGAGTTGCTGCTGGCCGCCATCGGCGGGTGCACCGCTGTGGACGTGGACCACATCACCAGCCGTCGCGCCGAGCCGACCGAGTTCGCCGTCGCCGTCACCGGTGACAAGATCCGGGACGAGGCCGGCGGAAACCGGATGCGGAACCTGCGGGTCGAGTTCACAGTGACGTTCCCGGAGGGCGCGGACGGCGACGCTGCCCGTGCGGCGCTGCCCCGGTCGTTGCAGCAGTCGCACGACCGGTTGTGCACTGTCTCCCGTACCGTCGAGCTCGGCACCCCCGTCGCGATCGCCGAGGGCCCCGGGCCCACCGGAGACTGATCGTCGCTGAGCACGGCTACTCAGGTTCGGGCGGATCGTTCGGGTGAGGATGACGGCATGCGTCGACTACTGGTGCCACTGCTGATCGTCCTCACCCTGGCGGTGGCGTGCGCCGACCCGAACGCCCAGCCGGGTCGCTCGGACCCGACGGTCGCGCAGGCGGCGCCCACCGAGTTGCTCGCCGACGGCAGCGTGCCCTGGGCCGACCTGAAGATCACCGACGAGGACCTCAACGGCCGCCCTGCTGCGCCGAGAAAGCCGGCCACCGGCAGCGGGCCGTGCCGGGCGGAGCAGTTGACCGGCCGGCTCACCAACTGGACGCGGCCCGGCACCGGCGGTGAGACGCCCCGGGGCTTCGACGCCGCCATCGGCAAGCTCATCGGCGAAGTGGACGTGCGGAACTCGTCGACTGTCGAGTGCACCCTTCAGGGTGAGGTGCCCACGACCATGCTCGCTGGCGGCCGCGAGATTCCGATGCTGTACACCCACGGCATCAACGAGGAGGGCCGCACCCGGGTGGTCGCCGTCCCGGCCGGCGGCCACGCCAGCCTGCGCCTGGACTGGTCTGGGCCGTTCTGTCAGCCAGTGAAGGGGTCGTTGGAGCTCGCGATCGAGCTGCCGCACGACGGCGGCACGTTGCGCGCGGCGGTCACCGCCGACGAGCGTCCCGGCTGTCCGCAGGGGGAGGGGGTCCACCCCCGCGCGCGGGGGACGCTGTCCGCGAGCGGGTTCACCGAGCCGGTCACGGTGTCGAAGCCTCCGTCCTCGCCGCTCGACCAGCTCACCGTCGCTGTCCAGGGGCCGACGACGGCTGTGGCCGGGTCGCGGCTCACCTTCCGGGTGACGCTGGGCAACCCAACCGACGGCCCCCTCGCGCTGGACCCCTGCCCGGGCTACCTGATGGAACTGTTTTCTCTCGGCGACGCGACGAACGACGCGGTGAACTCGGCCCAGCTGTACCGGTTAAACTGCCGCGCGCTTCCGCAGATCCCCGCCGGCGGCAGCGTCGTGTTCGAAATGGTCGCCGAGGTGCCGGCTTCGATGCGGGCCGGGCGCGAGCTGAGCGTGACGTGGAAGCTCTACCTGCCGCACTACGTGCAGCGGAGCAACCAGTTCGGTGTCCTCGCCCTCACCGTCGTCTGAGGAGGGCCGCCGCCGGGCCAGCCTGACCGGGAAAATCGACGTAGGCGAGAAGCAGAGATAGATACTGTTGAGTGCATGGGAGCGCTTCCGTACCATACTTGACGCGGCCTGTTAACGCTCACAATCAGTCACTGAGCAGCGACCACCACCAATGCATGGGCCGCCGTCCCGCGAGGAGGGTGCTATATGACCAGATCCAGAGCCACCAATGTCGGTCTGGTTGCGGCCGGCGTCGGCTTACTCGTGTCGTCGACAGTTGTCGCGGCGCTGCCGGCCGGCGCCGCGGCTCAGGGTTGTTCGGTGAACTACACGGTGTCGTCCCAGTGGCAGGGCGGCTTCGGCGCCAGCGTGGCGGTCACGAACCTGGGTGATCCGCTGAGCAGCTGGACGTTGACCTGGTCATACGGCGCCGGACAAACGGTGACGCAGGCCTGGAACACGTCGCTGACGCAGAGCGGGTCCGCGGTGACGGCGAAGAACGTGAGCTACAACGCCGCGATCCCGACCAACGGCTCGGTGTCGTTCGGGTTCAACGGGTCGTGGACGAGCAGCAATCCAGCGCCGACGAGCTTCGCCCTCAACGGTGTCACCTGCACCGGTGGCACGACGCCGACCGACCCGCCGACCGACCCGCCGACCGATCCGCCGACCGACCCACCGACCGATCCGCCGACGTGCAACCTTCCGTCGACGTACCGGTGGTCCTCCACGGGAGCACTGGCGCAGCCGAAGTCGGGCTGGGTGTCGCTGAAGGACTTCACCGTCGCCCCCTACAACGGCCAGCAACTCGTCTACGCCACCACCCACGACAACGGCACCCGGTGGGGCTCGATGAACTTCGGCCTCTTCACGAACTACTCGCAGATGGCCTCGGCCAGCCAGAACACGATGAACAACGCGACCGTCGCGCCGTCGTTGTTCTTCTTCGCGCCGAAGAACATCTGGGTGCTCACCTACCAGTGGGGTGGGCCCGCGTTCTCGTACCGGACCTCGACCAATCCGACCAACCCGAACGGTTGGTCGGCGGCGCAGACGCTGTTCAGCGGAAGCATCACCGGCTCGGGCACCGGCCCGATCGACCAGGCGGTCATCGGTGACGACCAGAACATGTACCTGTTCTTCGCCGGCGACAACGGCAAGATCTACCGGGCCAGCATGCCGATCGGCAACTTCCCGGGCAGCTTCGGCACCAACTACACGACCATCATGAGCGACTCGACGAACAACCTGTTCGAGGCCGTTCAGGTCTACAAGCTCCAGGGCCAGACCCGCTACCTCATGATCGTCGAGGCGATCGGCTCGCAGGGCCGCTACTTCCGCTCGTTCACGGCCACCAGCCTGGGTGGCTCGTGGACGCCGCAGGCCACCAGCGAGAGCAACCCGTTCGCCGGCAAGGCCAACAGCGGTGCCACCTGGACCAACGACATCAGCCACGGCGAGCTGCTGCGCACCAACGCCGACCAGACGATGACCGTCAACCCCTGCAACCTGCAACTGCTCTACCAGGGTCGTTCCCCCAGCTCCGGCGGCGACTACGGCCTCCTGCCGTACCGGCCGGGTCTGCTGACCCTGCAGCGCCCGGTCTGATCACGCTCGCCTGACCCGCACCACGCCACTCGGGTTCATGGAAGTCGCGGTATCCCGGTCGTCCGGAGGCCGCGACTTCCTTGAACGCGAGTCGATCAAGCAACAAAGAGGGGATACGACACGCATCATCGGGGCCGCCTGCGGCTGACGAGTTTGGGACGATGCGCCGGTCGAACCACCGACATCACCCGACTCGAAGGGATCACCCGCGATGGCAACTGTCATCTCCACGCTGTTCATCTCGGCCGACGGCGTGGCCGAGATCGACCCTGACTGGCACTTCCCGTACTTCGACGAGAACATGGGCCGCGCCGTCACCGAGGACTACGCCGCCGCGGACGTGCTGCTCATCGGCCGCGAGACGTACGACAGCTTCGCCGGGGCCTGGCCCGGCCGGGAGGCCGCGGGTGGCGACGACGCGCCGTTCGCCAAGCAACTCGGCGACATGCGCAAGGTCGTCGTCTCGCGCCAGTCGCCGGAGTTCTCCTGGCGCAACTCCGAGCTGATCGACGGGGACCTCCTCGACGCCGTCGCCGCGCTCAAGGCCGATGCCGGGGTCCGGGGAATCCTCATCCCCGGGTCGATCTCGGTGGTGCAGCAACTGCTCGCCGCGGGCCTGGTCGACGAGCTGCGTCTGCTGGTGCATCCGGTGGCCGCCCGCAAGGGCCGCAAGCTGTTCGACGAGGGCGACGAGGCGTACCACCTGCGACTGGTGGCGTCGGAGGCGTTCCCGACCGGTGTCCTCCGCGTGATCTACGCGCCGGGTACGGCACCGAAGCCGGTCGGCTACGACGAGGTCACGGACCAGGTGCCGGCCGGCAACTAGGGCGCCTCTGGGGGTGGCCGCCGCGCCGGCCGTTCTCGGTCCGAGGCCGTCACAGGCCCATGTGAAGATCTCGTCGTGACTGAGTGGACGTACAACGATCGCCCGGCGGGCGTCAGGTTCCTCACCGATCGGATTCCGGAGCCGGGCCGCACCGCCGTCGAGGACGAGCTGTGGGCCTGGGTCGTGCGGGGTGAGGCCGACGCGGACGAGTTCGTCGACTTCTTCGACGACGCCGACGAGCGCTGCGGCGCCACTGACGACGAGCTCAGGGCGGCGCACGAGACGGCGTTGGCGCTTCGGCGGGAGCAGCAGCGCGAGTGGGGTGAGGTGCGCGGCAACCTCATCCGTGCTTTCGTCGAGCTCAACGAGCTGGGGGTGCTGGCCCGGGAGAACTTCAGCTGCTGTGGCACCTGCGCGAGCGCCGAGATCCACGACGAGCGGGACGACTCTCGGCACTGGCGCGGGTTTCTCTGGTACCACCAGCAGGACACCGAGTCGCTGCTCGCAAGTGAGGACGGTGAGGTCTACCTCGGCTACGGCGTCTATCCCTCGGCCGACTTCGACGAGGTCGCCTACGCGGGGTTGTCGGAGGCCGAGCAGCAGGCCAGCTACCAGGCCGACCTGGAACGACTGCTGGACGAGGTCGCGTTTCCGGTGCTTCGCAAGCACGGCATGGATGTGGAGTGGAACCGCAGGCAGTCCCGCCGGATCCGGGTCACCGGTGCCCGGTGGTATGCGCCGCTCGATTGACCACCACCGATTCATCCCACACTTCGGGCCGGCATTTAGTGAGGTCTATCGATATTGACGGTTGACGTCGGCGGGGACAGGATCTCGGGCACCACCACCCTGATCCCTCCTGGGAGGCGCCATGACCCGTCCCCGCCTGCCCCGCCTGCGGGCAGCCACCCGGTTGGCAGTACTCGCCCTCGCCACCGCCGGCGTGCTGCTCACCGTCGCCACCCCCGCCAGCGCGGCTGTGCCCACCGGCCGCTACGTCGCGCTGGGCGACTCGTACACAGCAGGCCCGCTGATCCCGAGCCAGGTCGACCTCAACTGCCTACGGTCCAACCGCAACTACCCGTCGCTGGTGGCGGCGTCCGCCGGCTCGTCGTCGTTCGCCGACGTGAGCTGCTCCGGCGCCACCACCGACGACATCCTCTACGGCGGTAGCGGCCAACTGGGCATCACGTTGCCGCCGCAGCTCAACGCGGTCACGTCGAACACGTCGCTGGTGACTGTGCAGATCGGCGGCAACGACATCGGCTTCTCCGGCATCATCGGCGACTGTGCGGAGGCGAGCGTCAGCAGCCCGCTCGGATCTCCGTGCAAGAACCGGTACACCGCCGGAGGTGTCGACCAGTTGCAGGCCCGGATCGTCGCCGCCACGCCGAAGGTCACCGCCGTGCTCCAGGCGGTCCGGCAGGCCGCACCGGGCGCGCGGGTCGTGGTGCTCGGCTATCCGGCGATCCTGCCGGACAGCGGCTACGGCTGCTGGCCGGTCGTGCCGATCGCCTACCAGGACGTGCCGTACCTGCGGGGCGTCGAGAAGTCGCTCAACGCGATGCTGGCCAGCGCCGCGAGCGCCAACGGCGCCACCTACGCCGATGTCTACACCCCGTCGATCGGCCGCGACGCGTGCAAGGGCAGCGGCACCCGGTGGATCGAGGGCCTGGTGCCGCAGAACTCGGCCGCGCCGTTCCATCCCAACGCCCGAGGCGAGCAGGGCATGGCCACCGCTCTGATCGCCAGGCTGAACAGCTGACCGGGTCGTAGTCGGCCGAGCCCGCCCCGCCGGCAACGGCGGGGCGGGTCACTCCTGCGGTGCGCCGCGCGGCGATGACCAGCCTCGCCGTGCTTGAGATCGGGGAGTCCGGGGTACCGAAAGCTATGGCGAATGTGGGGCAAGTCGTCGGAGACCGTTACCGCCTGGTCGAAAGCATCGCCAGCGGCGGAATGGGTGACGTGTGGCGGGCGGTCGACGAAACCCTCGACCGTTGCGTGGCGGTCAAGATGCTGCACCCTCGGTTGGTTACCGACGGCGGCTTCGGTGAGCGGTTCCGGCGCGAGGCGCGGGCCATGGCGGCCCTGCGTCACCCAGGTGTCGCCCAGGTCTACGACTACGGTGAGGTGTCCCGACCCGGGGCGCCGGTCCTCGCGTACATCGTGATGGAATGCGTGCAGGGGCAGCCGTTGTCGGAGCGGATCGCCGAGGTCGGCCGACTGGACGTGGCCGAGACGATGTCGATCGCCGCGCAGACCGCCAGTGCCCTGCAAGCCGCGCATGACGCCGGTGTCGTCCACCGTGACGTCAAACCCAGCAATCTGATCATCGAGCCGGACGGGCACGTCGTACTCGTCGATTTTGGTGTTGCGGTGACGCAGGAAGCGGCGAGCCTGACCGGAACGAACCAGATCGTCGGTACCGCCCTGTACATGGCACCCGAGCAGGTCGCGAGAAACGAGACCACACCGGCGATCGACATCTACGCGCTGGGGGCTGTCGTCTACCACTGCCTCGCCGGTCGGCCGCCGCACCAGGGCGAGAACGCCGTCGCGGTGGCGCTGCGGCATCTCGAGGAGGAACCGTCGCCGCTGCCCGAAGACGTTCCGGCGGCGGTCCGGGCTGTGGTCGCCACAGCGATGGCCAAGGAGCCGGCCGACCGCTTCCCGACGGCAGCGGCCATGGCCAGTGCGGCGCAGACAGTCGCGGACCCGTCCGACCACCTGCTGTCCATTGCGAGCGGGGCGACCGGGATCGGGGTGCGGACCGAGGTCACAGCTGCCCGGCGGTCGGCGCCCGGTGGCACGGTGAGCCGGGCGGTCCGTTCTGGGCCCGGAGCGCTCGCGGTGCTTCTCGGATCGTTGGCCGCCGCGGCTTTCGTCCTGCTGCTCGCCGATCCCATCGGGATCATGTCCGGCCGGACCGGGGGACCGTCGACGCCTCCCGGGGTGCCGCCCGCGGTGTCGCCAACGGGGTCGACGCAGCGGGAACCGGGCCCCGGCGTCGGTGGCGGTGAACCAGACACCCGCGGTTCTGCGGGCCTACCGGTCCGAGCGCCCGGCTCCCCGACCCCGACCCCGACGCCCACCCGGGGCGCGGGTGAGGGGACGGTGAACCCTTCGACGCCGTCCGGTGGAAGCACAACTGATGCGCCCGGCCCCACCGCGTCCGAGAGCGCTCCTGCGGAGCCGACACAAGCCCCGACTGCAGCCCCGACGGGCGGTACGACAGCGGCACCGACCGAGGGGACGACGGAAAACCCGGCGGCGGACCCAACCTCGAAACCGTCGGCGGAGGATTCGACGGCCGAAGGAGAGACCGCGGCGACGCCGTCGTGAACGCCGTGGTGGACGGGAGGTGCCCGCACGACGCAGCACTGGCGTGGCGGCCTCGGCCGCCACGCCAGTGCTGCGATGTGTCAGGAGCTGATCGGGGTCAACTGGTGCGGCAGGTGACCGTCGGCCAGTTCCAGTTGCCGTTGGCCATGATCGTTAGGCCGAAGTTGTTGCCGTTGCCGTTGGGCGTCGCGGTGACGGTGCCACTGTTGCCGTTGACGGCGGCGTTCCAACTGTTCTGAACGCTCTGGCCGCCACCGAGGCCGAGGCTGACGACCCAGTTGTTGGTGCCGGTGACCGCGACGTTGAGGTTGAACCGGTCACCCCACTGCTGGCCGGCGGAGATCGTCGCGTTGCAGTTTCCGGTCCCCGGATTGCCGGTGGGGGGCGGGGTGGTCGGGTTGCCGCCGCCGCTGCCCTCCCGGACGGTGATGTCGGAGCTTCCGCTGCTCTGGTAACCCTCGGTGGCCATGACCTGGTAGCTGTGGTTGGTGCCGAGGTTCAGGCCGGCCCGGGCCCAGGCGTCGAAGTGGTTGGCGGTGGTGATGGTGCCACTCGAGCGCTTCTGCTGGCGAACGCTCCAGAACTGGTAGAACGTCTGGTTGCCGTCGATCGACGGGGCGTTGACCCGCTGGCTGCGGAGGATGTCGTAGGTGCCGCCGTCAGTGGTGACTGTGCCCATCCGGGTGGCGCCGCTGCTCGGGTTGTAGCTGCCGAAGTTCTCCACCACGTAGTACTCGATGAGCGGGCTGCGTGTCCATCCGTACAGGGCGAGGTAGGTGTTGTTGTTGCCCGGGTTGTAGCTGCCCGAGTAGGTGACCGTCCGCCGGTTGCCGGTGGCCCAACCCTTGCCGCCGACCCAGTTGTTGGTGCTCCGGTCCCAACTGCTGGTGTATCGGCCGTCGGCGCGCAGCGTCATGCTGGCGTTGCCGCTGTCCTTCCAGAACGAGAAGTAGTACCCGTTGTGCGTGCCGGTGAGGTTCGACGTGAGGGTCCGGTCGGCCTCGGCGTACGCGTTGGTGGCCGTCATCGTGCCGGCGACGGCCACGACGGCGGCGCATGCGGCGCCCAGGAGCAGCCGCATGCGGCCGCGGCCTCTCGGTTTGGTGTGGCTGGTGTCGGTCATGGAACTGTTGCCTCCTCTGACGGCTGGCGGGGGCCAGCGGCGCGGTACGCCTCGGCAGGCTGCCGGTGGTCGGGTAACGGCCACGGCGTCGTACCGCTCGGTGGTGGTGGGACGGTCGTCCTGCACGACGACCGGAGAAGTGGGTCGTGGTGGCTGGTGCTGACGACAATCGAGCGCCGTCGATGGCGACCGTATTAACCCAGCCGTCTCCTTGTCAACAAATTCCGGAAACAACGTGGCAACACCGCTGTCGTTGCCGGAGCGGCATCCATCCAGGTCAGTAGTCGATCAGAGTTCAGGGCGGTCACCGGAGCGTCGCAACAGCCGCACACCGGCCGGGGTGGGGGCCGCCGAAAGTTCCGGAGACTTTCCGGACCAGGTGCCCCGGCCGTCGCCAGCGGCACGGGCGGCGGCTCCCGTTGCCCGATCGGTCAGCGACGACGCAGGGCGTTGAGCCGGGCGGCCTGGCGGGTCAGGTGCTCGCGTTCGGCGAGGTTGGTGGCCTGCTGGGCGGCCTCGGCGTACAGCCGCGCCGCCGTCGCCAGAGCGCCGTCGCGCTCGTGCAGGTACGCGGCCACCGCCGTGTAGCGGGGCAGTGCGTCGTCCACCGCCGCGAGCGCCCTCAGACCGGCGCGGGGACCGTCGGCCTCGCCGACCGCCACCGCGCGGTTGAGTCGGACGATGGGGTTCCCGGTCAGGCGCGCGAGTTCGTCGTACCACTCCACGATCTGCACCCAGTCGGTCTCGGCGGCGGTCGGCGCGTCCGCGTGCAGCGCCGCGATGGCGGCCTGGGCCTGGAACTCGCCCAGTTGGTCGCGGGGCAGGGCCGCCTGGAGAATCTCGACGCCCTCGGCGATCGACCGGGTGTCCCAGCGGCTGCGGTCCTGCTCGGCGAGCGGCACCAGGCTCCCGTCGGGCGCGGTCCGGGCGGCACGTCGGGCGTGGTGCAACAGCATGAGGGCGAGCAGCCCTGCCACCTCGGGGTGGTCGATCGTGACCGCGAGCTGCCGGGTGAGCCGGATGGCCTCGGCGGCGAGGTCCACGTCACCGGAGTAGCCCTCGTTGAAGACCAGGTAGAGGACGCGCAGCACGGTGGCGACGTCACCGGGTCGGTCCAACCGCAGCCCGGAGACGGTGCGCTTGGCCCGGCTGATGCGCTGCGCCATTGTCGCCTCGGGCACCAGGTAGGCGTGGGCGATCTGCCGGGTGGTCAACCCACCGACGGCGCGCAGCGTGAGGGCGACCGCTGACGACGGCGTCAGCGACGGGTGGGCGCACAGGAAGTAGAGCTGGAGCGTGTCGTCCACGGTGGGGGCCGGCCCGGGCTCCGGCTCCTCCTCGACGAGATCCTCGCGCCGACGTCGAGCGGTGTCGGCCCGGGCGGCGTCGAGGAACCGTCGCCACGCCACAGTGGTCAGCCAGCCCAACGGGTCGCGCGGCGGGTCGGCCGGCCAGACCCGGACCGCCTCCACCAGGGCGTCCTGCACGGCGTCCTCGGCCGCCGCGAAGTCGACTCCGCGGCGGACGAGGATCCCGAGGACGCTCGGCGTGAGGCTGCGCAGCAGCGTCTCGTCCATCGCGGCCGTCACTCCGTGATGGTGGGGGGCTCGCTCAGGAACGGGCGCAGCTCCAGCCACTCGTGGATCGACTTCCCGCCTGCCCCGGGCGCGGCCGACAGTTCCCCGGCCAGCTCGACGGCCCGGTCGTGGCTGTCGACGTCGATCACCATCCAGCCGGCGATGAGATCCTTGGTCTCGACGAAGGGGCCGTCGGTGACCGGCGGGCGGCCCTCACCGTCGTACCGGACGAACGTCCCCTCCGGGGCGAGTGCCTGGGCGTCGACGAACTCTCCGGTGCCCTCGAGTCGGGCCGCGAAGTCGCGCATGTACTGGATGTGGGCCGAGATCTCCGCCGGCGTCCACTGGTCCATGGGCACGTCGTTCACAGCGGTCGGGGCGCCCCGGTAGTGCTTGAGCAGCAGGTACTTGGCCATCGTGATGCTCCTCGGTGCTGGCTGCGACCCATCGTGATCGCGTTCACTGCGGGGACGGAGCCGGCCGGGACTTCTCGACATGGCTGTCCGGTTTTTTTCCTCCCGCAGGTTAACCTCGGGTGAATCGTCCGCCGTTGGGGTACCTCGGGCGACGCAAAACTTGATTCGTTCCAAAATAGTGAGCTAATGTTCGTACCCGTGATGTCCGACTTCGAGGCGCAGCTGCGGGCTGTCTCGTTGCGCGTGACCCGGCCCCGGTTGGCGGTGCTCGCGGCGCTGCGCGACCACCCGCACGTCGGCACCGACGCGGTGATCGCGCTGGTCCGCGCGGAGCAACCCACTGTCTCCCACCAGGCGGTGTACGACGTGCTGCGCGTGCTCACCGACGCCGGCCTGGTGCGGCGCATCCAGCCGGCCGGGGCGACCGCCCGCTACGAGTCCCGGATCGCGGACAACCACCACCATGTCGTGTGCCGCTCCTGCGGCGCCATCGCCGACGTCGACTGCGCCGTCGGTCACGCCCCCTGTCTCACCGCCTCGGGCGACCACGGTTTCACGGTCGACGAGGCGGAGGTCGTCTACTGGGGCACCTGCCCCGACTGCGCGACCGCACGCACGCCCCAGAGATCCGCAAGCTCGGAAGGAAGTACATGAGCGACACCCAGGACAACGGCCCCGTCAGTGCGCAGGGCGTGGACCAGAAGGCGGCGGCCGGCTGCCCGGTCGCGCACGACTCGGTGACCGCGCACGGCAGCGAGAGTGAGAACCCGGCGATCGACTCGCCGACCCCGAAGACCGGTGGTCGTCCGCGTACCAACCGGGACTGGTGGCCCAACCAGCTCGACCTCTCGGTGCTGCACGCCCACTCGTCCAAGGGCAACCCGCTGGGCGAGAACTTCAGCTACGCCAAGGAGTTCGCGAAGCTCGACGTCGAGGCGCTCAAGCGCGACATCGTCGAGGTCCTCACCACCTCGCAGGACTGGTGGCCGGCCGACTTCGGCCACTACGGCGGCCTGATGATCCGGATGAGCTGGCACGCCGCCGGCACGTACCGCATCGAGGACGGTCGCGGCGGCGCCGGCGACGGTGGGCAGCGGTTCGCGCCGCTCAACAGCTGGCCGGACAACGCCAACCTGGACAAGGCCCGCCGGCTGCTCTGGCCGGTCAAGCAGAAGTACGGCCAGCAGATCTCCTGGGCCGACCTGCTCGTGCTCGCCGGCAACGTCGCCCTGGAGTCGATGGGCTTCAAGACCTTCGGCTTCGGCTTCGGTCGCGAGGACGTCTGGGAGCCCGAGGAGATCTTCTGGGGTCCGGAGGACACCTGGCTGGGCGACGAGCGCTACGCCTCCGAGAAGGAGATGGCGGCCGGCGTCGGCTCGACCGAGATGGGGCTCATCTACGTCAACCCGGAGGGCCCGCGCGGTAACGCGGACCCGGCCGCGGCGGCGCACTTCATCCGCGAGACCTTCGGCCGGATGGCGATGAACGACGAGGAGACTGTCGCTCTCATCGCTGGTGGTCACACCTTCGGTAAGACCCACGGTGCCGGTGTCGCCGACACCCACGTGGGCCCGGAGCCCGAGGGCGCTCCGCTGGAGGCGCAGGGCCTGGGTTGGCTGAGCACCCACGGCAGCGGCAAGGGCGCCGACACGATCACCAGTGGTCTCGAGGTGACGTGGACCGACGTGCCGACGCAGTGGAGCAACCGCTTCTTCGAGATCCTGTTCGGCTACGAGTGGGAGCTCACCACCAGCCCGGGCGGCGCGAAGCAGTGGGTCGCCAAGGACGCCGAGGCGATCATCCCGGACCCCTTCGACGCGGCGAAGAAGCACCGGCCGACGATGCTCACGACCGACCTGTCGCTGCGCGTCGACCCGGCGTACGAGAAGATCTCCCGCCGCTTCCTGGAGAACCCCGACCAGTTCGCGCTGGCCTTCGCCAAGGCGTGGTACAAGCTGCTGCACCGCGACATGGGCCCGATCGAGCGCTTCCTCGGGCCGTGGGTGGCCGAGCCGCAGCTCTGGCAGGACCCGGTGCCGGCCGTCGACCACGAGCTGGTGGGCGACGCCGACGTCACCGCCCTCAAGGCGAAGGTCCTGGAGTCCGGTCTCACGATCGACCAGCTGGTCTCCACCGCCTGGGCCTCGGCCGCGAGCTTCCGGCACACCGACAAGCGCGGCGGCGCCAACGGGGCGCGCATTCGCCTCGAGCCGCAGCGCAGCTGGGAGGTCAACCAGCCCGAGCAGCTGGCCGCCGTCCTGGCCACCCTTGAGGGCATCCAGCAGGAGTTCAACTCCGCCGGCGGGGCGAGCATCTCGCTCGCCGACCTGATCGTGCTGGCCGGTTCGGCCGCCGTCGAGAAGGCGGCGCGGGACGCCGGCGTCGAGGTGACGGTGCCGTTCCGGCCGGGCCGCACCGACGCGACCCAGGAGCAGACCGACACCGACTCCTTCCGGGTCATGGAGCCGCGCGCCGACGGTTTCCGCAACTACCTGCGCGCCGGCGAGAAGACCCAGCCGGAGGTGCTGCTCATCGACCGTGCCTACATGCTCAACCTGACCGCGCCCGAGATGACCGTCCTCATCGGCGGCCTGCGCTCCCTCGGTGCCAACGTCGGCGGCAGCAAGCACGGTGTGCTCACCGACCGGCCGGGCGTGCTCACCAACGACTTCTTCGCCAACCTGCTCTCCCCGGGCACCCGGTGGAGCGCGTCGAAGTCCGACGAGCACGTGTACGAGATCCGCGACCTGGCCACCGATGAGGTGAAGTGGACCGCCAGCGCGGTCGACCTCATCTTCGGGTCCAACTCGCAGCTGCGCGCCCTCGCCGAGGTCTACGCCAGCCAGGATGCCCGCGACAAGTTCGTGGCCGACTTCGTGGCCGCCTGGACCAAGGTCATGGAGCTCGACCGGTTCGATCTCGCCTGACAGGTACCACCGACGA
Organism: Micromonospora trifolii; assembly: GCF_022229005.1. Lineage (GTDB taxonomy): Bacteria > Actinomycetota > Actinomycetes > Mycobacteriales > Micromonosporaceae > Micromonospora > Micromonospora trifolii. The sequence goes on along the minus strand of NZ_JAKKFD010000022.1, from coordinate 19,669 downwards.
GCCCCGGCCGATCCCAGTGATCGACCGGGGCTCGTCGCCCTTTGCGTGCCGTTCGACGCGGCACCAGCGCCGTCCACCTCGATGTCACCCCGGTGCCATTCCCTTAGCGACGAATCCCATGGATGATTTTCCTGTCTCATTGATCAGCTGGCGGACGGGCCCATCCATGGCAAGGTGTTGACCCTGCCCGGGCGGCGGGCGCGGACCTAGTCACGCAGGGAGTCAACGTGGCCCATCCCGACCTGCAGGCCGAGGACGTGGACCAGCACGCCGCAAGCCCTGCGATACCCCGGCAGCGGGTGGTCCCCGCCCGGCAGTCCCGAGCGGGCGTCGCCGACACCGGCACCGCCTGGCGTCCGCTGCGGATCGCGATGATCGGCCAGAAGGGGATGCCGGCGACCTACGGCGGGATCGAACGGCACGTGGAGGAGATGGCCAGCCGGCTCGCCAGCTACGGCCACGAGGTCACCGTCTACTGCCGCCGGAGCTACGGTGAGACACCCGCCGACGGCTACCGGGGCGTGCGGCTGCGCCAGACCCACACGATCGCGAGCAAGCACCTCGACGCCATCGTGCACGCGGCGACCTCGACCATCGCGGCGATGACCGCCCGGCCCGACATCGTGCACTACCACGGGCTCGGGCCGGCCCTGGTCGCCCCACTTCCGCGGGCCCTGTCCCGGGCCCGCGTGGTGCTGACCGTGCACGGGCTCGACAACCAGCGGGGCAAGTGGGGGCTCCCCGCGCGGGCGGTGCTGGGCAGCGCCCACTGGTTCAGCGGGTACGTCCCGCACCAGCGGGTGGCGGTCTCCCAGGGGCTCGCCGCCCACTACGGCGCCCGGTTCGGCCGCCCGACGACCTACATCCCGAACGGCGTGAACCCGGCCCGACCGGCGCGGACCCGTCAGATCCAGGACCGGTTCGAGCTGACCCCCGGCGGCTACCTGCTGCTGGTCGGTCGGCTGGTTCCGGAGAAGGCGGCCGACCTGCTGATCCGGGCCTTCCGCCGCACCGAGACCCCGATGCGCCTGGCGATCGTCGGCGGGTCGTCGTTCACCGACGACTTCGTGGACCGGCTGCGCCGGGAAGCCGGGGCGGACGACCGGATCGTCTTCACCGGGTTCGCCTATGGCGACCTGCTCGCCGAGCTGTACACCGGTGCCGCCGGCTTCGTTCAACCGTCCCGGTTGGAGGGACTGCCGTTGACGTTGCTGGAAGCGGCCGCGTACGGGCTGCCGGTGGTCGCGAGCGACATCGCGCCGCACGTGGAGGTGCTCAGGTCCGACACCGCCGGCGGGCGGTTGTTCCGCGACGGCGACGAGGACGACCTGGTCCGGGTGTTGACGTCGCTGCTCGCCGACCTGCCGGCTGAACGGGCCGGCGCCGTGGCGCTGGGCGAGCGGATCACCGGCCGGTACAGCTGGGACACCGCCGCCCGCGAGTTGGAGCAGCTCTATCTCCGGCTGGCTCCGGAGCCCGGCCGACGGGCCAGGGCACGACCGATGGGGGCCGCCGACTGACCGGACGGTCGCCGGGGCAGTGTCGGTTCAGCCCCCCGGGGGACGGCGCAGTCGGTGCAACGGCCCCTTCTGCCGTCGGTGTGACAGGACTAGATTGAACCGATCTTGTGCCGGGAGGACATCGGTGGGCCGCGCCCGGCAGCGGCCGGGCAGCGCCGATTCAGTTCAGTGGGATCAGTGGAACAACACACGCAGCAGGTCACTCCGCTCATGACCAGGCGGCTCGACCCGACCCGCCTGCTCACCGGCGGCGCGGCGCTGGCCGCCGCGGTGGTGGCGGTGGTCGCGGGTATCTCGATGGCGGCCGGTGACCGTAGGGGCATGGTCCTGCCGCTCGCTGCGGTCGCGGGCATCGCGGTGGCCGTCCTCGCACTGACCCGGTTCGCCGGGTACGTGCTGCTGATGCTCGCGGTGCGCTCCTGCGTCGACCTGTTCAAACTGACCGGCCCGAGCGCCGGCCAGACCGACTCCACCGGGACGGCCCGGGCGGTCGACCCCTCCACACTGCTCGCGGTGCTGTTCCTCCTCGCCGCCGGGCTCTGGCTGGCCGCACAGCTGAGCCGACACGGGCGGCTGCGGGGCTCCCCGCTCAGCTGGGCCATGCTGCTCGTCGGCGCCAGCAGCGTGGTCAGCGCCCTCGGTGCCAGCCGGCCGGCGAACAGCCTGTTGGAGGCGCTGCGGATCCTCACCGTGGTGGTGATGTTCGTGGTGCTGGAACAGCTCATGCCGGACACCGCGTCGATCCGTCGGGTCCTGCTCGCCTGCTACGCCTCGCTGGTGCTGGCGCTGGGCTACACAGTCGTGCTGTCGCTGCTCGGCAACCCGCCGGCCGAGGTGAAGGGAGACTTCACCCGGATCAGCGGCACGTTCAGCCAGTCGACAACCTTCGGCCGCTACCTGATGTTCATGGTGATCTTCGGGTTCGCGGTGTACCGCTTCCTGGATCGTCGACTGCGGGCGTCCCTCGCGGTGCTGCTCGCGCTCTCGCTGCTGTTCCTGCTGCTCACCAACACCCGCAGTGCCCTGCTCGGCGCGGCGATCGGCCTGGTGGTGGTCGCCGCGCTGCACCGCAGCAAGCGGATGCTGGTCACCCTCTGCGTGGTGGCGGTCGCCGGGGTGGCACTGGTGCCCGCCGTCGGCGAACGCTTCGCCCAACTCGGTACGTCGCGGGCGGTCGGTGGAGACCCGACCGGAAACACCCTGGCGTGGCGTATCGGCTACTGGACCGAGATCGTCACGCTCGCCGACCGGAACCCGGTGACCGGCATCGGGCCGAACATGACCCAGCGCGAGACCGGCGAGGCGAAGAAGCCGCACAACGACTTCCTGCGGGCGTACGTGGAGACCGGGCTGCTCGGTCTCGGGGCGTACCTGCTGATGCTGTTCGCCTTCCTGCGCACCGCCCGGACCGCGCTGCGGCGCGCGCCTCCGGGCAGCTTCGAGCGTGGCGTCGCGGTCGGGTTCACCGGCTGCGCCGCCGCGTTCGTGGCGGTCAGCGCCGCCTCCAACGTCATTTCCAACGTGGTCACCCTCTGGTACTTCGTCGCGTTCGCCGCGGCTGCCAGTGTGATCGCCCGCCAACCGGCTCCGAACCTGACCGGCGAGCAGCCACGAGGCACGTCCGTCCCGGTTTGACTGAACGACAGCATTGGGGAAAAAGTGGAGATCGTCGACTACCTGCGGGTCGCCCGGCGGCGCCTCTGGGTACTCGTGGGGGTGCCGGTGCTCGCCACCGGGGCCGCGGCCGCCATCGTCCTGTTCGCGCCACAGCAGTTCGGGGGGACCGCGTACGTGGCGGCGCCGGCCCTGGTCGGCGGTGCGGCCGGGACGCAGTACACCGGTACGCAGGCGGCTAACCAGTTCGTCGCGGCGTTCGGCGCGGCGGTCACCTCGCCCCGCGTGCTCGCCGACGTGGCCGCCGACACCGGGGTGGCGCCGGAGCGGCTGCGCGACGGGATCGCCGTCACCCAGGTCGGCGCGAGCAGCCAGTTGGAGGTGACGTACACCGCCGGCGACCGGGCGACTGTCGCCCCGGTGCTGACCGCTACCACCACCCGGGCGCTGGCCTTCCTCTTCTCCTCCCAGGTCGGCATCGCCACCGGCGAGGTCGAGGCGGCCAACGCCGACGTCACAGCAGCGACCAAGGCGATCGGTGAGTGGGAGAAGGCGAACAAGGTCTCCCAGCCGGACCGGATCTACCAGGCGACGCTGGGCGAGCTGACCAGCCTGCGCCAGCAGCAGCTCTCCATGCAGGCGGTCGGCAACGGCCGGGGCGTCGCTGCGGCGACCGCCGCCATCACCGCCGCCCAGAAGAAGCTCGACGAGCTGGGGCCGAAGCTCCCCGACTACCAGGCCCTGCTCGCCCAGCGGGACGCGGCGACCAACGCCCTGTCCCAGGCACGGGAGGGGTTGCAGGCGGCGCGGGCGCAGGCCCAGGCCGCCGATCCCAAGCAGGTGACCAGCATCGGCGAGGCGCACGAGGTGAGCCGGATGACCGAGCTGGTGCGCACCGCCCTGCCGGTGGGCGGCGCCGGTCTGCTGCTCGGGGTGCTGCTGGTGGGCGTACTCGAACTGCTCTCCCGGGGTCGTGCCGCCGCCCGGCCGGCGGCGGCGACCGCCGCGGCCCCCTCGGTGCCGGCGGAGACCGTGACCGCGGCACGGCCGTGACCGTCGGAGAACGGGCCGCCGGATGCGCGAGGTGACCGGCCGGCCGCCGGCCGCGCCGGAGGCCGGCGACCAGCAGGTACGCGGCATGGCCCGCGGTGGTGTGCTGAACCTGGGCAGCGCCGTGCTCAGCCAGGTGGCGCTCTTCCTGGTCATGCTGTTGCTGGCCCGGGCCCTGGGTGTACGCGAACTCGGCCGGTACGCCCAGGTCTACGCCGTGCTGTCGCTGCTGGGGCTGCTCTCGCTCTCCGGTTTCCGGGCCGGGCTGACCCGGTTCGTGGCGGTGCATCTCGCCGACGACGAGCCGGCCGCCCTCCGGGGCGCGATCCGGCTCGGGATCGGCATCTCGGCCGTGGCGTCCACAGTGATCGCCCTCTGTCTGGCGGTCGGCGCGCCGTGGCTCGCCGACGCCCTGCACGACAGGCAGCTCACCACCGGGCTCCGATTGGCGGCGCTGTGTCTGCCCGCCGCGACCGTCTGTGAGGCCGCGCTCGCGGCCACCCGGGGGTGGCGCACGCAACGGGCCTACGCGCTCATCGGCCAGGTCTACGAGCCGGCCGCCCGGCTGGTGCTCACCGCGGTGGCGCTCGCCCTCGGGGCCGGCCTGACCGGCGCGTTCTGGGCACTGGTGGTGGCGAGCTGGAGCGCGGCCGGGCTCGCCCTCGTCGCGCTCGCCCGGATGGTGCGCCGGGTGCCCGCCGCCCGGCCCGCGTACCGGCCGGGCGAACTGTTCCGGTTCTCCACTGTCAGCTGGGTCTCCTCGCTGTCGTCCACCGGGCTGATCTGGGTGGACGCGTTGCTGCTCGGCTTCTTCGACTACGGTCCCGACGCGATCGGCGTCTACCACGTGGCGACCCGGTTGGTGACGATCGCGGTGTTCGTGCTGGCGCCGGTCAACGCCTCGTTCGGTCCGCACCTGGCGCACCTCTACCACCAGGGCCGGCTCGACGAGGTACGCCGGATCTACCGGGTCGCCACCGGCTGGGTGCTCCGGCTGTCGCTGCCGGCCTTCGTGGCGTTGCTGGTCTTCCCGGAGCAGTTGCTGCGCCTGGTCGGCGGGCCGGGTCTGGCCGGCGGCGCGGCGGTGACAGTGGTGCTGGCGCTCGGCCAGCTCGTCAACGCGGCGACCGGGCCCTGCGGGACGCTGCTGAACATGTCCGGCCGGGTCTCGGTCAACATGATGGACAACCTCGCGGCCCTGCTGCTCAACGTCCTGCTCAACCTCTGGCTCATCCCGGCGTACGGCATTCTCGGCGCGGCGGTGGCCTGGGCGGTGTCGTTGGCGGCGGTGAACGTCGCCCGGGTCTGGCAGGTGCGCGCGCAGGTGCACACCGTGCCGGTGACGGTGGGCATGGTCAAGGGCCTGGCCGCCGCGCTGGTCGCGATGGGCATCGGGTTCGGTGTGCGGTGGCTCATCGAGGGCTGGACCGCGCAGCTCGCTGTCGGTCTGGCCGCGATCGTGGTGGCGTACCTCGCCGTGGTGCTCGCCCTCGGGCTCAGTCGGGAGGACGTCATGGTGTTGCGCTCGGTGACCCGCCGAGGTGGTCGACGCGCCGCCGCCGTCCCCGGCCCGACCGCCAGGGTCGGCTCGTGACCGGGGTGGCGCGGCGTCAGGTCACCGACCGGCTGCGCCGGGGCGTACGCGCGGCACGGGCGTGGGGGCGCGCGGCGAACCCGGGCGACAGTGGACCGTTGCCCGACTTCCTGGTGATCGGCGGGCAGCGCTGCGGCACCACCTCGCTCTACCACCACCTCGCCGCGCATCCCCAGGTCCGGGCGGCCAGCGGCAAGGAGTTGCAGTACTTCAGCGTCCACCACCGTCGGGGGGTCCGGTGGTACCGGGGACACTTCCCGCACCTCGCACCGGGCGAGCGCACCTTCGAGGCGAGCCCCTACTACCTGTTCCACCCGAGCGTGCCGGCCCGGGTCGCGGCGACACTGCCGCAGGCTCGATTCGTCGCACTGCTGCGTGACCCGGTGCAGCGGGCCTACTCGCACTACCTGCACACCCGCTCGTACGGCGCCGAGCCGCTCTCCTTCGCCGACGCACTGGACGCGGAGGAGGAGCGGCTGGCCCGGGCGACGCGGGGCGGCCCGGACAGCCCCGCCGCGCACCGGGCGCTGCGCAACTATTCGTACGCGGCCCGGGGCCGCTACGCGGAGCAACTGCAACTGTGGTTCGCGCACGTCCCCCGGGAGCGGATCCACCTGGCCCGCACCGAGGACCTCCAGGCCGACCCGGCCGGCACGTACGCCGACATCCTGCGCTTCCTCGGACTGCCGGCCTTCACTCCCGAGTCGTTCACCCGGCACACCCGTCGCGTCGACCCGGGCTTCTCCGAGCTGACCCCGGCCCTACGGGACCGGCTGGGGGAGCACTTCGCGCCGCACAACGCCCGCCTGGCCGCCCTGCTCGACTGGCCCGAACCCTGGCCCGGCTAGCGGACGGTGGCGAGGATCCGGTCCACCGGCTGGTCGGCGCGGAGCAGGACGGGGACGTCGGTCACCGTGGTGCCGTCGCCGGCCGCGCCCAGCGGGGAACCCACCGCCCCGGTTCGTCCTCCCGGTGCCGCCGGTACGGTCACCGGCGTCTTCGACGCCGACCAGAGCACCAGCGTGCTCGACCCGCCCCGGACGAACGCGACCCCGTTCAGCCGGCCGGCGACCGAGGCGGGCAGCGGCGTGACTGTGGCGTCCCGGGCCGCGTCGGCCAGGGCGGCCATCATCCGGCCGGCGTCCCGTTCGGTGCCGTCCGGGTCGAGCAGGCCGTAGCGGACCTCGCTGCCGGCCGCGTTGTTCGGGTTGTACGCCAACGGCAACCAACTGATCTCGCCGATCCCGCCGGCTACCAGCAGGCTGACCGTCTTGACCATCTCCGCGGCCCGGCTGGCCGGGTCACCGTCGCCGTCGCGCCAGAACTGCCCGACCTCCCACGCCTGGATCGGCATACGCGGCGGTGTGGTGGCGCGCAGATAGTCCAGCAGCGGGGCCACCCCGCTGAAGTGCTCGTAGAAGTGCACCTGCCGGACATCGACGGTGCGGTCGGTCAGCAGCGACTCGGTCACCGCGAGGAAACGCAGGCTGCGTTTGTTGGTCTCGGTGTCGAGCGCCCGGCGCAGTTGCGCCTCCCCGGTCACCGCCGGGATCTGCTGCCCCCGGGTGCCGACCCGACGTTGGAAGTACGCCTGGTACGCGGCGATCGCCTCGGGCATCCGACCGTCGCCCACCAGCCGGTCGGCGACACCCATGCCGTACGCGACGCTGCTGATGCCGGAGTCGACCACCAGCGCCTTCGGGTCGGTCGCGCGGATCGTCTCGGCGGCGGCCCGGACCAGCCGCGCGTAATCCTCGGGACTGCCGGACCAGTAGCTCGGCGCGTTGACCTCGTTCTCGATGGCGTACTCCCGCACCCCGTACGGGCCGTAGCGCTGCACCACCGAGCGGACGAACCGCTGGTACGCGCCGAGGTCGGTGGGCATCGCCGACTCGGTCTTGTTCGCCGCGCCCCGGGTGTAGCGGGCGGTGCCACCGGTCGCCCAGCACACGCCGGTGCGGATCTTCAGGTGCAGTGTGATGCCCAGCTCGCGGCTGCGCGAGGCGATCTCGTCCAGCCCGGCCCAGTCGGCCTGCCCCGAGGTCCGTTCGATCTCGCACCAGGAGATTTCCTCGTACGTCGCCGAACCGGCGAGCCGGCGCAGGTACGGCCCGAACTGCTGGTACCGCGACCAGTCCCAGTGCGCGCCGAACGGGTTGCTCACCCCTTCCACGGTGCTGGTGGCCGAGGGTGCCGCCGTCGCGGAGGGGGTGGCGGCCGGTGGCGGATCGTCGTCGCCGGCGGTGCAGCCGGTGGTGAGCAGGAGCGTGACGGCGACGGCGGTGGCGACCGCGCGCAGCCGGCCGGGGCGGGTCACCGGTAGCCCAGCGCGCGCAGGGTCGGACCGGAGAAGACCCAGACCAGCAGGCGGAGGAACGGGTCGAGTTCGCGGCGGTGGCTGCCCACCCGGGAGCCGTAGATCGCCGCGGTGTCGCCCACCGCCGCGCGTCGCCGCTCCGCCTCGGTGGTGTACTTCTGGGCCACGTCGTGCTGCTTGCTGTCGTAGTCGAGGATGCCGTCCTCCCACTGTTCGCCGAGGAACTCGAACAGGCCCCGCATCGCCTTCTCCGGCTCGCTGACCGCCTGCTCGTACCGCAGCTCGTAGTAACGGTCCGCCGGCAATGTGGCGCCGACGGCCCGCGCGGCGCGGATGTAGCGCGGCCACTTCACCACGCACTTCACAGCGGACCAGTAGCCGAACCGTTTGCGGTGCGAGACCACCACGTCGCGTCCGTCCCGGATGAGGTGCACGATCTGGGCGTCCGGGAAGACCTCGGTGACGAAGTCGAGCGACATGGCGTACAGCGGCGTCTTGTCGGCCCACCGGGTCTTGCCCCGCGCGGTGGCGTAGTCGGCGTGCACGCCGCCGAAGAAGTCCCGGATCCGTCGCAGCCAGTCCTCGCGCGGGAAACCGAAGCGGGCCAGTCGTTCCCAGTCCCGGCCGACGATCCGTCGCAGGTCCGGCAGGAACCGGGTCTCCGGGCCGCAGCTGATCCGCGAGTGCGAGTCCAGGACGAGGCGCATCATCGTGGTGCCCGACCGTTGGCAGCCGACCAGGAAGATCGGCGCGGTACGGGTTTCGGTCTCAGCCACTGTCGACCGCCTTCGTCGTCTCGGATCGGGCGTCGGCCGCGGCGCGATCGAGCCGGTCGGTCAGCTCGTCGCAGCGGGCCCGGACGCGCGGATCGATCGGTAGCCGTCGGTCGCCCGCCGCGCCGTGCGACGCGCGTGGGGCGATGTGCGCGTGCAGCCGGGGATGGTAGGGGAAGTCGAGGAAGGCGCAGAGCCGTCGGAGCTGCGCGGCGGGCTCCGCGACCAGGCTGTCGTAGCGGCAGAGCAGCACGTCGGCCCGCCGGTCCAGGCCGAGCTGGAAGAACAGCGAGTTGCGGACGTACCAGAACAGCGCCGCGCCGCTGTGCGGATCCAACAGCTGCGGGTCGTGGGCCCGGATCAGCTCGATGGTGTCGGCGTCGAGGCGTTGCCCCTGCCACCGTCGGCCGATGCTGCCGTCGGCGATCGCCCGCAGGGCCCGCAGGTTGGCGTCACCGAACTTGGCGACCTCGGAGCGGGCGCGGTCGTCGACGTCGCGGTAGACCCAGAGCGCCCGCCCGGGCGTCAGCCCCGGCAGGGCCAGCAACTCGTCTACGCGGTGGCTCTCGCAGAGCGGCTTGACCAGGACGTACGCGTGCCGGCTGCGGTGGAGGGCGGCGGTCAGCACCGGGTCCGGGCGCAGGTGGAAGCGGTGGAAGAGGGCGCTGTCGTTCTCGTTGCGGACCTCGACCTCCGCGGCGGCGTCCAGGCCCCGGACCAGCATGTTCGTGCCGGAGCGTTGCAGACCGACCAGGTAGACCGGCATCGCCGAGCCGGGCGTCCGGCCGGCCCGCCGTCGCCAGCGTCGCTTCGCCAGGGCCGTGCCGACCCGGTCGACCGGGTTGAGGCGGTCCTCCTCGATCAGCCGTCCGATCCCCTCGGTGCGCGCCCAGCGCAGATGCCGCCGGACCCGGCGCGCGGTGTACGCGAGCGCGGAGACCTCGTCGTCGGCTGCCACGGTCCTCCTCGTCGGGCACCGGCCCGGCCCGAAACCAGAGCGGGTGCGACCGGCGGCAGCCAGGCTATCGGGAGATCACGGCGGGAGGCCAGGCCGCGGACCGCACGGGCAGACGAAGATCACCCGTTCAGCCACATGCCAAACGTGAGCTGGACTCGCCGACCCGCCCTGCATACCGTGGGCCCTGGCCGGGGCGGGCAGACCCCGGTCATCACCTCCGGGCCCGGTTCGCCCGATCGATGTGAGCAGGGCGAGTCGATGCGCGTGCTGCATGTGAACAAGTTCCTCTACCGCCGTGGTGGCGCGGAGGGGTATCTGCTCGATCTCGCCGACCTGCAACGGGTTGCCGGCGACACTGTCGCCTACTTCGGCATGAGCCACGCGGAGAACGAGTCACCGCTGCCGTACGCCGCGCGGTTCCCGTCCGAAGTGGAGTTGGAGCCGGCGCCGAGCGGGGTGCGACCCCGCGCGGTGGCCGTCGGCCGGATGCTGTGGTCGCCGACGAGCCGCCGCGGCCTGGCCCGGGTGATCGACGATTTCCGGCCGGACGTGCTGCACCTGCACAACATCTACCACCAGCTCTCCCCGTCGGTGCTCGCCGCGGCCCGCGCCGCCGGTGTGCCGTGTGTGCTGACCATGCACGACTACAAGCTCGCCTGCCCGAGCTACCAACTGCTGGACCGGGGCCGCCCCTGCCAGGCGTGCGTCACCGGTGGCCCGTTGCAGGCGGCCCGTCGCCGCTGCAAGGACGGATCGCTGTCGCGCAGCGGGCTGCTCGCTGTCGAGTCCTGGTTGCACCGGCGGCTCGACGCGTACGACCCGGTGCAGCTCTTCGTCAGCCCGAGCGTGTTCCTGGCCGACGTGATGCGCCGCGCGGGCGTCTACCCGGACCGGTTGCGGGTGGTCAACCACTTCGTCGACCTGACCGGCGTGACGGCCAAGCAGGCGCCGGGCGGCGGTGTCGTCTTCGCCGGCCGGTTGGCGCCGGAGAAGGGTGTCGACGTGCTGATCGAGGCGGCTGCCGCGCTGCCGGACGGGATCAGCGTGGACGTCGCCGGTGACGGCCCGGCCCGCCCGGAGTTGGAGGCCCTGGCCGCACGGCGGGTGCCCGGCCGGGTCCGGTTCCACGGCCGTCTCGACAAGGCGCGCCTGCACGAGCTGATCCGGTCGGCGGCGGTGGTCGCCGTCCCGTCCCGGTGGCACGAGAACCAACCGATGGCGGTGCTGGAGGCGTTCGCCTGCGGGGTGCCGGTGGTCGCCACCGACCTGGGCGGGCTACCCGAGCTGGTCGAGCCGGAGGTGGACGGCCGCGTCGTCGCCGCGGACGCGCCGACGGCCCTCGGCGACGCGCTCAACGACCTCGTGGGCGACCCGGAGCGGGCGTACCGGATGGGCCGGGCCGGCCGGGCGAAGATCGCCGCCCAGTTCGCCCCGGACCGGCACCTGGACCGCATCCGTGGGCTGTACGCGGAGGCCGCCGAGGCGCTGCCGCCGCGGCGGCGGGCCGGCCGGGCCACCGCCGGTGGGGGAGCGGCCCGGTGAGCCCGGTGCGGGTGCTCTACCTCGCCGGCAGCGGTCGCAGTGGCAGCACTCTGGTCACCACGGTCCTGGGACAGTTGCCGGGCTTCTTCGCGGCGGGCGAGCTGCGATATCTGTGGCGGCGCGGCATCCTGGAGAACCGGCAGTGCGGCTGCGGTTCCCCGGTCGCCGACTGCCTCCTCTGGGCCCGGGTGCGCGCCGACCTGACCGACGCCGACCCGGCCGGGATCGCCGCCCGGTTGGCCCATCGGCTGCGGCTGCGGGGGTTGCCCGCACTGCTGCGCCGCCAGCGTCGGGGGCAGCCGCCGGTCGCGGGCCACCCCGACGACACGCAGCTGGCAAGGCTCTACGCCTCGATCGCCGAGCACGCCCTGGCCGGCCGGTCCGACGGCGTCATCGTCGACTCCTCCAAGCTGCCCCCGTACGGGGCGCTGCTCGGCAGCCTGCCCGGCATCGACCTGTACGTCCTGCACGTGGTGCGCGACCCGCGCGCCACCGCGTACTCCTGGCGTCGCCGACGCCCGCTGGACGACCGCGCCGACGACCAGCTGATGAGCCGTCCACCGGTGGGCAAGGCCGCGCTGCTCTGGCTGGTCTGGAACACCGCGACAGTACGACTGTGGGGCGATCGCCGCCGTGCGCCGGGCCGTTACCTGCGGGTGCGGTACGAGGACTTCGTGGCCGACCCGGCCGGCGTCACCGCCCGGATCGCCGGCTTCGTCGGCACTGTCCCCGACGAGCTTCCGTTTCCGGCACCGGCCACGGTGCGGCTGGCCCCCACCCACTCGGTGGCCGGCAACCCGTCGCGGCACCGCACCGGGCTGGTCGACGTGGTCGCCGACACCGAGTGGCTGACCGGGCTCCCCGCCCGCGCGTACGCAGTGGTGACCGGGCTGACCGCCGTGGCCCTGACCCGGTTCGGCTATCCGTTGCGCCGCCCGAGGGTCACCTCTCCCGCCGCCCGCCTCGCCGCGGACCCGGCCGTCTCCCCGTCACCCGCCACCCGGCAGGAAGGCTGAACGATGCTCTCACTGGTGGTGGGCACCGGTCGGTGCGGTTCGACGCTGGTCCAGGAGCTGCTCTCCCGGCACCCCGCGGTCGGCTTCGTCTCCGGTCTGGACGACAAGCTGGCCCGGCTCAACCCCAAGGGCAGGTTCAACGGCGCGCTCTACCGGCGCTCGGCGCCGCGCCCGGCGGGGATGACCTCGCTGCGGCACAGTCGACGGTTGCTGGAGCGGGGGCGGCTCCGGGTGGCGCCGTCGGAGGCGTACCACCTGCTCGACCGGCAGGTGTTGGCCGGCTTCTCCCGACCGTGCCGGGACCTGGTGGCCGAGGATCTGACCCCGTTCGTGGCCCGGCGGCTGCGGGCCTTCTTCGACGAGCGGATCGCGCGGCAGGGCTGTCAGCAGTTGGCGCAGCACGTCACCGGGTGGCCGCGGACCGGCCTGCTGCGCGCCGCGTACCCGGAGCTGCGGGTGGTCAACGTGGTGCGCGACGGCCGGGCGGTGGCCAACTCGTGGCTCCAGATGGGCTGGTGGGACGGCTGGCGCGGGCCGGACAACTGGATCTACGGGCCGCTCCCGTCCGACCTGCGGGAGGAGTGGATCGAGTCCGGGCGCTCCTTCCAGGTGCTTGCCGCGTTGGGCTGGAAGATGCTGATGGACGCCTTCGCGCAGGCCCGGCTGTGTCACCCGGCCGACCAGTGGCTGGACGTGCGCTACGAGGACCTGGTCGAGCAGCCGCGCGAGCAGGTCGGCCGGATGCTCGACTTCCTCGGGCTGAGTTGGTCGACCGCCTTCGAGAAGGGCTTCTCCCGGTACGACTTCACAGTGGGCCGGGCGGAGGCGTACCGCGACGAACTCAGCCCGGCGCAGCTCACCGCGATCGAGCGGGTGCTGGAGAAGCCGCTGGCCGAGTGGGGCTACCCGGTCTACGGCACGCTGCAGGAGTAGAGGATCGCCGTGAGCATGCCGACAGTTCCGGTGACCTGGGTCGACGTCCAGCCGCCGGGGCCGTTCGCCACCAGGCGGAAGGTGCCGCTTCCGATGCTCAGCAGTCCGCCGGGGATGGTGACCGAGGTGGCGCTGGCACCGAGGGTTCCGCCGCCGGTGAAGCCGCCCGCCAGCGACCAGGTGAAGCCGCTGCGGGTCAGGCCGCCGACCGGCAGGGTCCAGGTGAAGGTCGGCGGGGTGAGCACGCCCGCTGTGCACTGAAGGTTCGTCGGCGGGTTGACAGTGCCGGCCTGGAGGGAACCGCGGCCGTACTCGGTGTCGGTCCAGGCGGCCAGCGTCGACTGTGGCGGTGGGAGCACGACGGCGGTGCCGGCGAGCAGCAGGGCCGCGGCACCCGCGAGCCAGCGTCGCCGGACGTGGGCGGTTCGCTGCCGGGCCGGCAGAGTGGGGATGCGCGTACGCCTCACGACCGCCCCACACTGATCCGGTGCCGGCGCGTGGCGAGCATGAGCAGCAGGCCGGTGAAGAGCGCGCCGCCGCCGGCGAACACCGGTGTCCACAGGTTGGTGCCGGTGCGGGGAAGCGGGCCGACAGTGCCGCCCGCCGACGCGCTGTCGCCGAATCCGGTCGCCGTGACGATCAGGTCCGCCGACCCCGAGGCCACCGAGTTGGCGAGCAGGCTGGCGGTGACGAGTACCCACCGCTGCTGGTCGGCCCGCATCGAACTGATGGTGATCGGGTGTGCGGCCACCCTGGTGGCGGGACCGTCGACGAGGACCTGCTCGCCCTGGCCGGCGGGGCAGGCACCCTGCACCCAGCGGATGGCGCAGATGGCGACCATCACCTGGAGGCCGTCCGGCCGGACGGTGAGGGGGCCCTGCGCCGACAGCGAGATGGTCACCTCGCCGGGCTGCTTCGCGTGTGCCGAGACGCCCACCTGCCAGGGCACGGGCTGGTCCGGCGCCAGGTTCGTCATGCGATCGTTGTCGCCGATCGAGACCAGGGTGAGATATCTGCTCCGAATGACCTCGTCGGTGGTGTCCGCGCGGGCCTGGCCCGGTGCCGCCAGTACCGCGGCGGCGACGCCCGGCAGCACCGCCAGCACGAGCAGCATGCGCCCCAGTGTCGAGTCGCCGCGCGCTCCCGTACCGCTGGGCTGGGTGCCGGCCTCCGGCGCTGCCCCTGCCTCGTCCGGCACCGCCGAACCCGGCCCCCGGCGACGCCACGAGCCGCGTCGCCGGGTCCCCGGCGCGCCCCCGCGCGGCCAGAACGCCCAGGTCACGATCGCGGCGGCCCCGATCGTGATCAAACTCGTGGCGTACACGTTGGAGACGGCTCGCACCGCGTACCCGAGCCTGGGCACCGACCACTCCACGAGCCGGACGTGGCTCACCGCGTGCGGCGCGGCGTCGTTGGACTCGTTCGCGTCCCCCCGCAGCGTGAGCAGGCGAGTCGGCCCGCCGCCGTTGGCGACGTCGACGACGCGGTGGGTGATCGGTGGCAGCGGCGTGCGGTCGACGGTGACGACGTCTCCCACGTGGACCTCGGATGCGGGGATCTCCCGCACCACGGCCAGTGATCCGGCGGGAATGGTCGGACTCATCGACCCGGTCTTGAACAGGATGAGCGAGATGTCGAAGAAGAAGGCCAGCGGGACGAGGACGACGCACGCCGTCCCACCGACGGCGAGCACTGTCAGCACCAGGTCACCGACCCGGGCGAGGGTGCTGTGCCGTCGACGTTCGCGTCCCACCATCTGAAGATCCTTTACGTAGACGTGGCAGTGAATTCCCAGGTGACGACGCCGGTCGTGCCCTGGTACGCGTTGCTGGCGCCGGACTGGACCCGGACCTCGAAGCAGAACCGCAGCTGCGGCGTCGCGCCGCTCGGCACGGTGATGGGGGACGACACCGGCGAGCCGGGTACCGCGGTGATGGCCGAGTAGCTGGGCCCGACGATCCAGGTGGGTGAACCGGAGAAGGCGGCGGCGGCGCACGTGGTGCTGGTGGTGGCGGTCCGCACCGCCCGGTACTCGAGTGCGGGCAGCAGGGCACCGGAGTTGTTCGACGAACTCGTCAGCGCGACAGCGCCACCGACGTTCGTCGTCGAGGTCGTCCGGATGTCGAGGAAGGCGTAGAACGACACCGAAGGGGACATCGCCGTCGCGTTGAACGCCAGCGTCGCGGCGTTCGCCACCGGGGTGTGGCTGGCCCAACTACTGGAGGCGGTCTGCGACTCGGTGCCGAAGACGCTCGCGCCGAACGACCCGGTGCCGTACTCGCTGTCGGTCCACGCGGCGAGCGTGGACGTCGTTCCCAGGCCGAGAACGAGGGCGCCAGCGAGTACGGCACGGGTCCGGCGAAGCCGTGGTGTTCCGGCCGGCGTCCGACGGTTGACCACGGCCACCACCTAGACGGACTCGGCCAGGAGCTGCCAGGTTTCCGTGACCGACGTGCCCTGCACCAGAGTGCCCCCCGCCGTTACGACGAAGCAGAGGTTCACCGGAGCGCCGGGCGTCGTGGGAGGGGTGCCCTGCGTCAGGTTGAACGGCACCGCGCCGGCCACCGAGTTGAGCGGAGTGCCCTGAACCACGATCCAGGTCGGGGTGGTGGGTGTCGCGCTGCAGTCGGCGAAAGCGGGCACGGTCGCGATCCCGTAGGTGAGCCCGACGAAGGCGGGTGGAGCGGGGCTGGCCGACGCCACAGTGACTGTCGCGTCGTACGTCGTGGCCGCGGTCAGCCGGACGGCGAACGGTGCCGCGACCACGTCACCGGGGCTGATGTCGCCGAAGCCGGTGCTGAAGGTCAACGCGGCCGCCGTGCCGGCGGTGGGGTGCTCGGCGTAGGTGGTGCCGTTGGTGCTGCCCTCCATGCTGAACGTGCCCGCCGTGAACGTGCCCGTGGCGTACTCCGAGTCGTTCCAGGCGGCGAGGGTGATCGTCGCGCCGAGGCCGAGGACGATCCCGCCGGCCAGGATGGCCTTCAGCTTGCGGCGGCGGCCTCGACCGCTCGATCTCTGCACTGCCAGCCCTGTCGGTTCACTCAATTTGTCCTCCTCGGTGCAACGCGGTTGGTTGTCGTGGGCCGGTGCCAGCGGCGCAAGGATCACGATAAGCACCAAAACGGCACAAAGCTCCCAAAGCGGTCAACTCGTCACGCGAGGGTGTAGACGGCCAGCGGCCGCACGGATCGGCACTATCGACGGACGTCTCGGGGGCGGCTAATCTTTGGCCCCACACCATCGATGTGAGGAGATGCGATGGCGCGCCGTACCGGCCGACCCTCCTACCAGTTGGACAAGGCCGATGTGGGTCACCGCCGCACAGTGCGCTTCGCGGCCGTCGCGGGCGTGATCGCACTGGTCACCGCGTTGCTGGGTGGGTTGATCGGCTACCAGTTGGGCCGTCCGGACGCGAC
This sequence comes from Micromonospora trifolii, assembly GCF_022229005.1. Taxonomy (GTDB): domain Bacteria; phylum Actinomycetota; class Actinomycetes; order Mycobacteriales; family Micromonosporaceae; genus Micromonospora; species Micromonospora trifolii. Next base: position 2,936 of record NZ_JAKKFD010000022.1, on the reverse strand, counting down.
CGAGGCGACCATCGCGAGCATCAAGCAGGCCGACGCGAAGCGGGACGCTCAGCAGATCGTGGAGCTGATCGAGACGGCCCGAGGCGTCCGCGACCAGGTCGCCCCGGTGCTGGCCGCCATCAAGACGGAGACGGCCGCCGGTCGTGCGCCGGACCCGGCCCGGGCGCGCCAGTGGCAGGGGGTCATGCGCCAGGCGGCGGAGCCGTTCGCCGACCCGCCCTCGGGGACCACCGCCACCAACGTGGCGCGCGGAGGGTTGCGCGGAGCGGTCCAGCAGGCGTCGCTGGCCGTCGACGCCTACGCGCTGGCGGCCGGTGTTCCGGCCGCGCAACGGGCGGCCCTGCTGGACGTCACAGCGCGGCAGGCGGCCGAGGCCGCGACGATCTGGTCGGTCGCGGCGACCCAGCTCGATCAGATCAGCGTCGATTCCGGCCAGGGCCACCAGCACGTGTTCCTGGACACAGACCCCCACGAAGGGGCTCTCACCCCGGACGGGGCGGCCGAGGGAACCGGCGGCTGAGGCACCTTGCGGGGCAAGTGTCGGATTTGCCGGCGGGATTCGCCGGGACGGGTCGGCCGGACGGTCACGGCGTGATCTGGGGGCGACGTGCCGGATCGGGTACGGTCGCTTTCGCAAAGTCTATGAACCAGATTGGCTTTCTATGCAATGGAAGCCGAATCGGAGGGACACAGCCGTGAGGTTCCCAAGCGCCGTCCGTCAGGCCGGCCTCGTCGTGGCCGTCGCCGCCCTCGCGCTGACCGCGGGTTGCGCGAAGAAGGACGACAGCGAGGTCCAGGCGAGCGGCGTCAAGCTGGTCGCGGCGGGCAAGCTGACCGTCTGCACCCACCTGCCGTACCCGCCGTTCCAGTCCAAGGACGCCAGCGGCAAGGTGACCGGCTTCGACGTCGAGATCATGGACCTGGTCGCCAAGGAACTCGGCGTCGAGCAGACGATCATCGACACCCCGTTCGAGGGGATCAAGTCCGGCCAGGACCTCAACACCGGCAAGTGCGACGCGGCCGCCGCCGGCATGACCATCACCGAGGAGCGGCGGAAGGTGATCGACTTCTCCGATCCCTACTTCGACGCCACCCAGGCGATGCTGGTGAAGACCGGCAAGACGTACAAGTCGCTCGACGACCTCAAGGGCAAGAAGCTCGGCGTCCAGGCGGCCACCACGGGTCGTGACTACGCCAAGAAGCTCGAGGCGGAGAAGGGCCTGAAGCTCGTCGAGTTCGAGGACCTCGCCGCCCTCCAGCAGGCCGTCGCCAACGGCCAGGTCGAGGCCGCCATCAACGACCTGCCGGTCTGGACCGAGTACCTGAAGAAGAACCCGGGCGGGTTCGAGGTGGCCGCCGAGTTCGACACCGGCGAGCAGTACGGCTTCCCCGTGAAGAAGGACGCCAACCCGGAGTTGCTCAAGAAGATCAACGAGGTGCTGGCCAAGGCCAAGCAGGACGGCACGTACAACACGATCTACGAGAAGTGGATCGGCAAGCAGCCGAGCGCCTGAGCCGCACAGCGGCCGAGCGCCTGAGCGCCACGCAGTACCGGAGGGCGCGCGTCCCGCGCGCCCTCCGACGTCGGTAACCTCCGGGAAGGCAACGAGCGAACGTGAAGCTGCGACGCCGCCAGCGGGAGCGGCTGTCCCTCGGGCTCCAGTACCTGGTCTTCATCGCCATCATCGCGACGGTGCTCGTCGCCGCGGACTGGGACAGGTTGGCCGACGCGTTCTTCCGCGTCGACATCATCAAGTCGATGTTCCCGACGATCATCACCGTCGCGCTGCGCAACACCGTCCTCTACACGCTGGGCGCGTTCGCCTTCGGTCTCGTGTTCGGCACCATCCTGGCGTTGATGCGACTGTCGCGGGTGGCGCCGTACCGTTGGGTGGCGACGGCGTACATCGAGCTGTTCCGGGGTCTGCCCGCGCTGCTGGTGCTCTTCCTCGTCGGGTACGGCATCCCGATCGCCTTCCCGGAGCGCGAGATTCCGGGCGGGGTGTTCGGTTCGATCGCCATCGGCCTCGGATTGACTGCCGCGGCGTACATGGCGGAGACGATCCGGGCCGGCATCCAGGCCGTGCCGAAGGGGCAGATGGAGGCGGCGCGGACCCTCGGCATGTCGCACTTCACCGCCATGCGCACGATCGTCATCCCGCAGGCGTTCCGGATCGTGATCCCGCCGCTGACGAACGAGCTCATCCTGCTCACCAAGGACTCGTCGCTGGCTTACGTGCTCGGGGTGACGGCGCAGACGATCGAGATCACCAAGTTCGGTCGGGACATGCTCAACGACCGGGTGAACGCGACCCCGCTGCTGGTGGCCGGTCTCGCCTACCTGGTGATCACCCTGCCGCTGTCGCAGGTGGTACGACGCCTCGAACTCCGCTACGCCAAGGCCCGGTGACCCCGATGACGACCACCCCATCCCGCCCCGCCGTGGAGATCCGCGACCTGCACAAGTCCTTCGGGCCGCTCAAGGTGCTCAAGGGCATCGACTTCGAGGTCGGCCAGGGCGAGGTGGTCTGCGTCATCGGGCCGTCCGGCTCCGGCAAGTCGACACTGCTGCGCTGCGTCGACCTGCTGGAGGAGCCGACGGCCGGCAAGATCTGGGTGAACGGGGTCGAGATGACCGACCCGGACGTCGAGATCGACGCGGTCCGTCGCGGCATCGGCATGGTCTTCCAGTCGTTCAACCTGTTTCCGCACCTGACCGTCCTGAACAACCTCACGATCGCCCAGCGCCGGGTGCTCCGCCGAGGCCGGGCCGAGGCCGAGCGGATCGCGCGGGCCAACCTGGAGCGCGTCGGGCTGACCGACAAGGCCGACGCCTTCCCGGCGCAGCTCTCCGGTGGGCAGCAGCAGCGGGCCGCGATCGCCCGGTCGCTGTCGATGGAGCCGAAGCTGATGCTCTTCGACGAGCCGACCTCCGC
>NZ_JAKKFD010000021.1 GCF_022229005.1 Micromonospora trifolii | reverse complement strand
GTCGGCCGTGTCGCAGAAGAAGAAGGGTCGCCACGGGACCACCCTATGACCTGGCCCCCGAGCCGGGCCGTCGACAGATCGGCTCAGGTGGCGTCGATGGTGCCGGTCAGCAGCAGGGCCAGGACCAGGGTGCCCAGCGCGACCCGGTACAGCACGAAGACGTACAGGGTGTGGTGGGCGACGTAACGCAGCAGCCAGGCGATGGCCGCGTACCCGATGCCGAACGCGATGAGGGTGGCCACGATCGTCTGAGCCACTGTGGGCACCGACGTGCCCGGGGCGGACGGTTCGAAGACGTCCCCGAGACTGAACACGCCGGACATCACCACCGCCGGGATGGCCAGCAGGAACGAGTACCGTGCCGCCGCCTCCCGGGTCAGGTTGAGCAGCAGGCCGGCGGTGAGCGTGCCGCCGGAGCGGGACACCCCGGGGACCAGCGCCATGGCCTGGGCGAAGCCCATCACGATGCCGTCCTTCATCCGGAAGTTCTCCAGGGTGCGGGTCTGCCGCCCCCAGTACTCGGCGAAGGCCAACACGAAGGCGAACACGATCAGCGTGGTCGCCACCACCCACAGGTTGCGCCCGGCGGTCTTGATCTGGTCCTTGAACACGAAACCGAACAGCCCGATCGGGATCGAGCCGACGATCACGTACCAGCCCATGCGGTAGTCGAGGCTGGAGCGGACCGACTTGTCCCGGATGCCCACCAGCCAGGTCCGGGTGATCCGCCAGATGTCCTTGGCGAAGTAGATCAGCACGGCCGCTTCGGTGCCGAGCTGGGTGACCGCTGTGAACGACGCGCCGGCGTCCCGGTCGAAGAAGATCGCCGAGGTGATCCGCAGATGCCCCGACGAGCTGACCGGAAGGAACTCGGTCAGTCCCTGGACGATGCCCAGGACGATGGCCTCGACCCAGGTCACTCGCCGACTCCCGAGAGGTCGAGAGCCTCGGCGACGGTACGCAGGGTCTGCACACCGCTGTCCCGGTCGGCAACGAAGAGGGTCACCGACAGCGTGGTGACGCCGGCCGCCGCATACTCCCGCATCCGCTCGGCGATGCGCTCCTTCGGGCCGAGCAGCGAGGTGCGGTCGATGAACTCCATGGGTACGGCGGCGGCGGCGTCGCGCTGCCGCTTGGCCAGGTACAGGTCCTGCACCTCGCGGGCGGCGTCGCCGTAGCCCATCCGGGTGGCGAGCTGGTTGTAGAAGTTCTGCTGCCGGCTGCCCATGCCGCCCACGTAGAGCGCGGCGTACCAGCGGACGAGTTCGGCGCAGGAGGCCACGTCGTCGCCGATCACCACGGGCACCGACGGCACCACGTCGAACCCGGCCAGCTCCTTGCCGACCTTGGCCCGCCCGGCGCGCACCGAGGCCAGCTGCTCCTCGGCGAACTCCGGGGCGTAGAACACTGCCAGCCAGCCGTCGGCGATCTCGCCGGCCAGCTCCAGGTTCTTCGGGCCGACAGCGGCGAGGTAGATCGGTATGTGCTCGCGGGGTGGGTGGAAGCCCAGACGCAGGGCCTTGCCCGGGCCGTCCGGCAGCGGCAGCGTGTAGTGCTCGCCGTCGTACGCCACCTCCTTGCGGGCGATGGCCAGCTTGACGATGTCGACGAACTCGCGGGTCCGGGCGAGCGGCTTGGCGAAACGCACGCCGTGCCAGCCCTCGGACACCTGCGGGCCGGAGACACCCAGGCCGAGCCGGAACCGGCCGCCGGAGAGCGCGTCGATCGTGGCGGCGGTCATGGCGGTGGCCGCCGGCGTACGGGCGGGGATCTGCATCACCGCGGCGCCGACGTCGATCCGTTCGGTCTGCCCGGCCATCCAGGCGAGCATGCTGGGCGAGTCGGAGCCGTATGCCTCCGCCGCCCACACCACCGAATAGCCCAGCCGGTCCGCCTCCTGGGCCAGCGCCAGGTGGTCGGCCGGTGTGCTCCACGCCGTCTGGTATCCGAGACTGAGCCCGAGTCGCACTGGTCCTCCCCCATCCGTGGCACAGGTCGCCCCAGGTTACGCAATGCCGATAACGGACTCGATCACCGGCTCGACACCTTTGGTCCCCCCTCCATCGGGGCAGCCCGGGGCGGCGGAACCGGCAGAACCGGCAGAGATACGGGAGCGAGGATATCGGTGGCGGCAGGTTCGAAATAAGGTTCACCCATGCAACAGCGACCGCTCGGCCGAAGCGGGCTGGCGGTTTCGCGGCTCGCGCTCGGCACCATGACCTGGGGCCGGGACACCGACGCCGACGATGCGGCCGCTCAGCTGAAGAGTTACCTCGACGCGGGCGGCAACCTGATCGACACCGCCGACGTGTACGGCGACGGCGACGCCGAGTCGGTGATCGGCTCGCTGCTGGGTTCCCTCGTGCCCCGCGAGGATCTGCTGATCGCCACCAAGGCCGGTTTGCGCCCCGGCAGTGGCCGCCGTCGGGACGGCTCCCGGGGGCATCTGCTGCGCACGTTGGACGCGTCGCTGCGCCGGCTCGGCACCGACCACGTCGACCTGTTCCAGGTGCACGGGTACGACCCGGACACCCCGCTGGAGGAGACCCTGGCCGCCCTGGACCACGCGGTGGCCAGCGGCAAGGTCCGCTACGTCGGCGTGTCGAACTTCTCCGGCTGGCAGACCGCGCGGGCCGCCGCCTGGCAGACCGCCTGGCCGGGGCGGGCGCCAGTGGTCGCGTCCCAGGTGGAGTACTCGCTGCTGGAGCGCGGGGTGGAGCGGGAGGTGCTGCCCGCGTGCGACGCGCTCGGCCTCGGCGTGCTGCCCTGGTCGCCGCTGGGCCGGGGCGTGCTCACCGGCAAGTACCGGCACGGCCGCCCGGCCGACTCCCGGGCCGCGTCGCCGCACTTCGAACGGTTCGTCTCGACGTACCTGGAGCCGCGCTGCTCCAGCATCGTGGAGGCGGTGGCGACAGCGGCCGGTGGGCTGGGGGTGTCGCCGCTGGAGGTGGCGTTGGCCTGGATCCGGGACCGGCCGGGCGTGACCGCGCCGATCCTCGGTGCCCGCACGGTCGGGCAGCTGCTCGGCGCGCTCGCTGTGGAACGGATCACCCTGCCCGAGGAGATCACCACAGCGCTGGACGACGTGTCCGCGGTGCCGGTCGGCTACCCCGAACGCGACGGCTGACCGGCGCACCGGGCACGGCTGGCCGGCACGCCGGCCTGCTGCTGACCCGCTGGCCGGGTCACCGTTGAGCGGCGCCCCGGGTCACGGCGTCGGGCGCTGTCCGGGCAGGTCCTGGATGGCGGTCAGGAAGCGCGACTGGTCGTCGCGCAGCGCGGGCTGGGTGAGCCGGACCCACGAGCCGTCGTCGAAGACGATGGTGGAGGTGAGCTGCACCAGGCCGCTCGCCCCACGCTCGGAGTCGACCCGGGCCACCCGGTCGCGGCGCACACTCCACAGCACCCGCGGCTGACGGCGGTCGGGCCGGTCGGCGTCCGGGCGGGGGCCCATCCGCAGCAGGTGCAGGTGGGTGTCGGTCACCGCCAGCGGGGTGCCGCTGTAGCGCTCCAGGAAGAGCAGCAGGCTGCCGGCGAGGGTGGCGAGGTCGCCGCTGAAGACGTACCGGCGGCGGTAGGCGATCTCGGCGAGCTGGTCGGCCAGCGGACGGTACAGGCTCAGCCGGAACAGCGCGCGGAACGCCTCCTGCTCCTCGGTCAGTGGGATCGGCTCCCGCTGCGCGGGTTGGTGGGGCAGGCTCGGCTCCGGCGCGGCCAACTCCGGCACCCCGGCGGCGATGGCGCCCGCCTTGCCCGGCAGCAGCAGCACACCCGCGGCCAGCCGCACCGGCGCCAGCACCGCGTCGACCCAGACCACCGGGTTGACGATGTTGAGCAGCCCGAACAGCACCTTCGGGTCGAGCGCGTCGGCCAACTCGGCGCCGACCTCGTCGGCGAGCTGCCGACCGGCCTGGTGGGTCTGCGACAGGCGCACCGGCCCGAGCCCCACGTAGCGGAGGTCCTGCCCGGCCAGCAGCGGCGCCACCAGGGCGCGCTCCGGCTCGTCGCTGGTGCGGAACTCGTCCCGCAGCTCGCGGGCCTTGTCCCGGGCGGCCCGCGCGCCGCCGAGCACCGCGTCGGTGAACCGGCCCAGCCGACCCCGCTCCCCTGACATCACCCGTCGCCTCCTAGCGGCCCGCCGGCTGACCTGCCGGCGGCTGCCCGAAGACATTCTGGTCGATCCAGTCCGCGCCGCCCTGCACCGCCTGGTCGATCTGGTCACCGACCTGTTCGCTGCCCGGCACGGAGAGCCCGCTGGTCAACGCCACAGTCCCCCAGGTGACACCGTGGACGACGGAGTTCGGCACGTTCCACGGCAGGTGGGTCGCCCAGTCCCGGGCGATCACCCGGGCCCCGTCGGCGACCCCGTGCGCCCGCAGCGCGGCGGCCCGGTCGAGGGCGCCCATGTCGAACGGGGAACCGGACTTGCCCAGCTTGTAGGTGCCCTTGGACGGGTCGAGGAACTTGTGGTGCCACTTGTCGAGCTTGCCGGCGGCGCGGCGCTTGTCGGCGTACTTCTTGCCGGTGCGCAGCGCCTTCTGCATGTCGACCAGCTTGTCCAGGTGGGTGCGCAGCTTGCGCAGGTACAGCATGACCCGTTGCAGCAGCCGGATGACCTTCTGCAGGTGCACGGCGAGCGGCCGGATGACCTTCAACATCCGGGTGACCACGATCAGGCCCCTGGTGACGGCCACGCCCACGCCGGCAGCCCAGGACGCGCCCATGGTCACCGGCGCCATCAGCAACGCCGTCACCAGCGTCACCAGGAGGAAGTTCACGAACTCCACGCAGAGGTCCACCAGCACGTCGTGGACGGTCTGCAGGCCGTCGGCGACGCTGCGCAGGTACTCCGCGGTCGCGGCGAACTGCTCGGCGACGTCGAGGAGCTGCTGCTCCACCTCTGCCAACCGCTGGCCGTACGCCACACCGGACGGTGAGCGCCAGCCGGCCTGCGAGGACTCCCGGGTGCCGCGGTGCCCCTGGGCCAGGTCGCGCACCTGCGCGGCCAGCGCGTCCCACTCGGCGGCCTTCGCGCGCAGCACGGCGGGCTCGCCGTCGACCAGGTCGACGAGTTGGATCAGTGGCCACGCCAGGGTCCGGCAGACACTGTCGACGGCGTCCTGCACCCCGGAGAGCGCGCTGTCCAGGCCGTTCCACAGTTGGACGGCGCTGCCGGCCGGGCCGCTCATCCGGGCAACCCCGACTGGATGGCCTTGAACCCGGCGTCGAGGTCCCGTTCGTTGTGCTCGTACGCCTCGGCCGTGTCGGCCAGCGCCGTGGCGACCCGGCCGAACGCGGCGTTCGCCGCGGCGAACAACTCCTTGCCGCCGGTGACCTGCTCGGCGTACTTGTCGCGGAGCATGTCGCTGGCGAACGGCAGGTGGCCGAAGGCGTCCGACGGCACGTCGCCGGCCGAGACGATCTGCCCCTCCAGCGCGGCCAGCGAGCTGGCGACCTGCTTGGCGGCCGTCTCCAGTCGACGGACCGCCTGCACGTCGACATCGATATCCGGTGGCATGCCGTTCCTCCCCCATGAGTCGAGCGCACCGACGATACGATCTCCCGGCCACCGGGCACCACCCGGTCGCACGATCCACGGGGAGGAATCTCATGACGGACCCGACGTCCGCGTTCGACGCGCTCGCCGGGCGGATCGCCGACATCGAACGCCGGTTCGCGGGCCTCCGCGACGACCTGGCCGAGCTGTCCGGCACCGCGGCCGACGAGAGCGGGCTGGTCTCGGCGACAGTCGACGCCACCGGCGCGCTGATCGGGCTCACCCTCGCGCCCGCCGCCCTGCGGATCGGCACGGAGGGGGTGGCCGAGCTGGTGCTCGACGCGTACCGGCGGGCTCGCGAGGTCGCCTCCGGGCACGTCGACGAGCACACCGAGGGGTTGGACGTCGCGCTCGGCGCGGGGCTCGGCGACCTGTTCGGCACGCCGGGGGACTTCTCGGCGCTGGGCCGGCTGGAGGAGACCGTGGCCAAGCTCGGGCGGCTGGACGACCGCCTGCCGGGCGCGCCGGCGTGACGTCGCCGTCGCCGACCTGGCCGGAGATCGCCGCTCGGCTGCGGGACACCGTCGCCCGCTGCGACCGGGACACCGACCTGGAGCTCTCCGCCGGTCCGCGCGAGATCCGGCTGCTGGTGCGCCGCCAGGTGGTGCGGGTGATCTGCCCCGGCCACGACGAGGCACGCCTGGCCGCGCTCGGCTGGCACCGCCCGACCGCCGACGAGGGCTGGTGGTACGAGGCGGCGCGCACTCCGGAGCAGGTGGAGCGGCTCAGTGTGTTCGTGACCCGTACCGCCGCCGAGGTGTTGACCGACGAGCCCGGCACGCTCTCCTGCCGGGCGCTGCCGCCGGCCGCGCGCCCCGGCCCGGCGGCGGTGCCGGCCGCGCGCCCTGGACCGGCGGTGCCGGCTGCTCGGCCTGGGCCGGCGGTGCCGGCTGCGCATCCTGGGCCGGCGGTGCCGGCTGCGCGACCTGGATCGGCGCCAGCCGTGGACGCGGAGCCGGCGGTGGTGGCGGTGCTCGCGGCGGCCGTCGACCGGCGTGACCTGCCCGGCTACCTCGGAGTGCTGGCCGGCGCCACCGTGTGCGTCCCCCTCTCCGGGGAACCGACGCCGGATGCCGACTTTCCGTGGACGGTGGTCGGCGACGCGACCGGCGCGCCGCTGCTGCCGGTCTTCACCTCGCCGGGCGCGCTCACCGCGTTCACCGGGGACGGGGTGCCGTTCGTCGCGCTGCCCTGCGCCGAACTGTTCGAGGACTGGCCGGACAAGTCCTGGGGGCTGGCTGTCGACCCGGGCAGCGCCCGAGCGGTCGCCCTGGCCGCGCCAGCCCTAGCCGCCCTGCTGACAGCAAACGTCCCCACAGCCTGACGCCCTACCCAGCCGGGCCGCGACGACGCCCCGCCCTTTCTCCCGCGATCTTGCACTTGCTGTCGCGACATAAGGGGCATGCCACTCATTTCGGCGACAGAAACCGCAAGATCGGCGCGACGGGGCGCGACGGGGGCACGGGGGACGCGGCGGGACGGTGGCGTCGTTGGTCACTCCGGAGGGGGTGGCGAACGGCCGCTGGGCTGGGCAGCATGGAGGACATGGACTACGAGTACGCGCCACTGCGGCTGCCGCCGAACGTCGACCGGTTGACCGCCGCGGCGCAGTTGGCGATCCAGGCGGAGTTCTCCGGATGGGAGTTGGCCCGGGTGCGGCTGTACCGGGACGGCACGCGGCAGGTGGTGCTGCGTCGTCGGCGGGTCAACCAGCCGCAGCCGGGTCTGTCGTACTGACGACCGGGCGGTGCCGCCCGAGGCCGGAGTCGGCCCCGGGCGGCACCCGGCCTAGTGCTGGTGCCCGGCGTGGTCGTGGTCGTCGTCGAGCTCCAGGAACGGGTGCTCGTCGAGCCGACCGACCAGCCGGTCGTCGGCAGCCGGCTGGAACGGGCCGACCGCGTCGTCGTCGTCGAACGACTCCAGGTCGACAGGGGTGCCCACCTCGCTGACCATGACCACCCCGTCGAGCGGTTCCAGCTCGGGGACGTCCAGCGCGCCGAGCGAGCCGTCACCGCTCTGCAGCAGCTCCAGCACCGCCTCGCCGACGCCCTCCACCGGCGCGGGCTCGTCGTCCTCCGGGGTGCCCTCGCGGCGGGCCGCCTCGGCCACCCGCAGCAGCGCGGCGACGCTCGGCACCCGGTAGTCACGACGCTGACGCACCGAGATCACCCGGGGGTGCGGGTCGCTGGCCTCGGCTCCCTCGCCGCCGCCGAAACGCTCGTCGGCCTCGTCCGGGTCGATCGAGTCGACATCCCACGGCGTCACCTCGCCGAAGGCGTCGAGCAGTCGCTCGTCGTACGCGAAGGAGGCGTTGTTCAACGCCACGTACGCCTGCCAGACGTCGTCGTCGTCGACGCGGCCCTGTGCGGCGCGTACGGCGGCCAGGTGGTGGCGGGCCGCTTCGATCACCCGCTCGAGAGCGGCGTCCAGCTCACCATGCTGGTCGGTCATGTGGGGCAGTCCCTTCACGATGGGGAGGTTGCGCGCCGGCGGGCACCGCCGGACACGACTAGGAGGTGCGGAGGAACCGGTCGAGAACCCGCACGCCGAACTGTAGTCCGTCGACCGGAACGCGCTCGTCGATGCCGTGGAACAACGCCGAGAAGTTCAGGTCGGCGGGCAGCCGCAGCGGGGCGAACCCGAAGCAGCGGATGCCGAGCTGCGAGAACGCCTTGGCGTCGGTGCCACCGGAGAGCATGTACGGGACGGGCCGCGCCCCCGGGTCCTCAGCGCGCAGGGCCGCCGACATGGCCTCGACCAGGTCACCGTCGAAGGTGGTCTCCAGCGCCGGCTGCCGCTGGACGTACTCGATCGCGATGTCCGGGCCGACCAGCTCGCGCAGCTGTCGCTCCAGCAGCTCGGACTGGCCGGGCAGGCTGCGGCAGTCGATGGTGGCGGTGGCCCGGCCGGGGATGACGTTGTCCTTGTAGCCGGCGCTCAACCGGGTCGGGTTGGCGGTGTTGCGGATGGTCGCGCCGATGATGTTGGCGATGGGGCCGAGCTTCGCGATGGCCGTCTCCGGGTCGTCCGGGTCCAACTCGATGCCGAGCAGGTCGGAGACCTCGGTCAGGAAGGCCCGCACGGTGTCGGTGACGACCACCGGGAAGCGGTGCCGGCCGATCCGGGCGACCGCCTCGGCGAGCGCGGTGACGGCGTTGTCGTCGTGCATCATCGAGCCGTGCCCGGGGCGGCCCTTGGCGTGCAGCCGCAGCCAGTCGATGCCCTTCTCGGCGGTCTCGATGAGGTAGAGCCGCTGGTTGTCGTTGACCGAGTAGGAGAAGCCACCGACCTCACCGATCGCCTCGGTGCAGCCGTCGAAGAGGCCCCGGTGGTTGTCGACCAGGAAACGCGCGCCGTAGTCGCTGCCCGCCTCCTCGTCGGCGGTGTACGCCAGCACGATGTCGCGCGGGGGGCGCACGCCGGTGCGCTGCCAGTGCCGCACCACGGCGAGCACCATCGCGTCGAAGTCCTTCATGTCGATCGCGCCCCGGCCCCAGAGGTAGCCGTCGCGCAGCTCGCCGGAGAACGGGTCCACCGACCACTCGTCGGCGTCGGCGGGCACCACGTCCAGGTGGCCGTGCACCAGCAGCGCGCCCCGGCTCGGGTCGGTGCCCGGGATGCGGGCCACCACGTTCGCCCGGCCCGGAGCGGACTCGTGCAGGACGGACTCCACGCCCACCTCGGCGAGCTTCTCCGCCACGTACTCGGCCGCGCGGCGCTCGCCGACGCTGGTGTCGTTGTCACCCGTGTTGGTGGTGTCGATGCGCAGCAGGTCGCGGCAGAGGTCCACGACCTCTGCGGTGGGGTCGGGTCGGGCGGAGGCGGCATCGCTCGTCATCGCCTCTTCATACCAGCCCGGGCTGCTCGACAGGCCGGCGCGGGGGGACGCATCGACGGCTCGGTTTCGCCGTGGCCGCGTTCGGGTACCGCCGCCCACGACCGTACGTCCCTGCCGGAGCTTCCGCCCGCCAGTCGAGGAGGGCACCATGTCCGCTGTTCCCCTGCCGCCGCTGCCGCCCGCGCCCGCACCCGAGGAGGGCTACCGACCCGCTGGTCGCAGCATCGCCGACATCGTCGACCGGGAGCACAAGCAGCTGCTGGCGCTACTGGACCAGCTTTCCGGCCCGGGCACCACGCCGCAGGAGGGGCTGGCGGTGCTGACCGCCGCGCTGTCGCGGCACCTGTCCGCCGAGGAGCAGTACCTGCTGCCGGCGGTCCGCGCGGCGCTGCCGGCGGCCACCGAGCGGGTGGACGCGGAGATCAACGCCGATGCGGCCCTGCTGAGCGCCCTGAAGGGGCTGACGGACGAGGCGCTGACCGGTGTCGCCGAGCGGGTCCGCCGGCACGTCGACGGGGTGGGTGCGCTGGTCACCGAGCTGCGCGCTGTCGCGACCGAGGAGGAGCTGATCCGGCTCGGCAACCGGTTGGAGATCGCCGAGGAGGCCGCTCCGACCCGACCGCACCCGGGCACGCCGGCCACCCCTCCGTGGAACCGGATCGTGGAGCCGGCGGTCGGCGTGGTGGACAAGGTCCTCGACGCGGTGACCCGCCGGCCGACGTACCTGGCGGACCTGCCGGAGCCACCGCGCGACCGGTGACCCGGCGACCACCGGCAATGCATTCATTATCACCGATCCGCTTGGGCTATTCCGCCAGCAGACGCGTAGTCCTACCGTCACCCTATGAACCTGGAGCTGCGTCACCTGCGGGTGGTCTGCGCGATCGCGGAGACGGGAAGTGTGACGAAGGCGGCCTCGGCGCTCGGCCTGGCCCAACCGGCGCTCACCGCCCAGCTCCAACGCATCGAACGGACGCTGGGCGGCCCGCTGTTCGACCGGGACCGGCGCGGGGCTCGGCCCACCGCGCTCGGTGAGCTGGTGCTGGCCCGCGCCCGGGTGCTGCTGCCGGCGATGAAGGGCCTGCAGGACGAGGCCGCTCGACTGGCCGGGGCGGGCGACACGTTGCCGTCCTACCGCTTCGGCGGGGTGAACAGCCCGATCCTGGGTCGGCTGGTGCACCGGTTGGCGGCCGAGCAGCCGCCCGCCCAGATCACCACGTACGCGTCCTGGTCGGTCGACGAGTTGGCGCAGTTGGTGGCCGGCGGTCGACTGGACTTCGCGCTGGCCGGTGTGTGCGGCGACGCCAGCCCGTCGGCCGGGTTCGGGTTGAGCTGGCAGGAGGTGGCCGTCGACCCGGTGCTGGTGCTGCTGCCGGAGACTCATCCCCTCGCGGCGCAGGACGAGGTGCGCCTGGCCGACCTGCGCCACGAGCAGTGGGTCGCCGCGCCGGGCGACGGCTGCTTCGCCGACTGCTTCGCCGCCGCCTGCGCCCGCGCCGGCTTCACCCCCCGCAAGGTGTACGAGACCGACATCCGCGGCTGCGTCGACCTGGTGGAGGCCGGCGTGGCGGTGGCCCTGTGCCAGGCGACGTTCCGCCCGGTGAGCGGTCTGGTCACCCGTCAACTCGCCGGGACGCCGCTGCGCTGGCGGCTGCTGCTCGGCTGGCATCCGGACTCCCCCGCCGCCCAGGGCGCGGAGCTGGTGCTGGAGACGGCCAAGGCGGCGTACGTCGACTCGTTGGCGCCGCATCCGGCGTACCTGGCCTGGCTGCCCCGCAACCCGGGTTTCGGCGTCCGGCAGCCCACCGGGGTCCGGCCGGGCTGAGCTGCCGGTATTCCCGGCCGCTGGCGGTGCGAACCGCCGTGGGCCGGGTATCTGGCGGACATGACCGACCTCTACCCGCCCGCCGACGACCGCGAACTGCTGCGCCAGGCGGCTGCCGCGCACACCGCCGCCACCCGCGAGGTGGAGGCGTTCCTGCGCCGCCTGCCGACGGTGCCCGATCCGGCCGACGTGACCGAGTACGCGAACCTGCTCACCCGGGAGGACCAGACCCGCGGCGACCGGGACGCCGCCGCCGACGCGGCGGGCCTGACCATCGCAAGCCTGGAGCCCGACCAGGGCCAGTAGTGCGCCGCGACGGTGCCGTCCCGGGTTCGGGACGGCACCGTCGCGGGTGAACCTCGCTCAGAGTTCGACGAGCGGGTCGTGACCCAGGTCCAGCAGGGAGTGCCGCCAGCTGTCGTCGGCGTTGCCGCGCGACGGCTTGGCGTCCATCAGCTCGCGGATCCGCTCGACCGCCTCCCGCATCACCTCGATGTCCTCCGGGGTGAGGTCCACCTTGCGCTTGTTGAGCACCTTGAGGATCTCCCGGCCGGGCTGGGGCAGGTCCAGGTTCGGGTTCGGGCTGAACGACTCCTCCCCCGAACCCCGGGTCAGCAGCCAGGTCCGCAGCTGCTCGGACGGGACGTTGACCTCGGCGTGGAAGTCCTCCCAGAGCACTTCCACCTCGGGGTCGAGCCGCGCTTCGCGTACCATCAGGTCTCCTCTCCGGGCGGCGGCCCGGACGTCTCCGGGTCGTCCTGGTCGGTCTTCGGATGCAGGCCCTCCGCGGGCACCCGCGTGCGGCGGGGGTTGGCGGTGGGCGGCGCCAGGATCGGGTCGGGATGGTCGTCCTCGTCCCGGGGTTTCCCGGACTCCGCGGGCTGGTGCGGGTCCTCGTGGTCGTCCCTTCGCGCCGACCCGCTCATCGCGGGTGTGTTGTCGTGGCGGCGGTGTACCCCCGCTCGCCCGCTGTCACGTCGAAGGTGAGAGCGCCGTCGCGGACGTCCACAGTGACCTTCTGCCCCGGCGAGATCGCCGACTCCAGCAGCATCCGGGACAGGTGGTTGTCCACCTCCCGCTGGATCACCCGCCGCAGCGGGCGGGCGCCGAACTCCGGCTGGTAGCCGTGCTCGGCGAGCCAGTCGATGCCGGCGGTGGTGAACTCGACCTGGAGGTCCTGGGCGTGCATCCGGCGGCGGGTCTCCTCCAGCAGCAGCGCGGTGATGTCGCGCAGCTGCTCGGCCTCCAGCCGGCGGAAGATGATCACCTCGTCGATGCGGTTGAGGAACTCCGGGCGGAAGTTCTCCTGGAGGCGGCGCATGAGCCTTTCCCGCAGCTCGTTGCTCTCCTGCTCGCTGCCCACGTCCCCGGTGCCGAAGCCGACCGAGCGCTGGGCGCCGGTGATCAGCTCGGAGCCGAGGTTGCTCGTCATGATCAGGACGGTGTTCTTGAAGTTCACAGTGCGACCCTGGCTGTCGGTGAGCCGCCCGTCGTCGAGCACCTGGAGCAGGATGTTGAACACGTCCGGGTGGGCCTTCTCGATCTCGTCGAGCAGCACCACCGCGTACGGGCGGCGACGCACCGCCTCGGTGAGCTGACCGGCCTCCTCGTAACCGACGTATCCGGGCGGAGCGCCGACCAACCGGCTGACGGTGTGCCGCTCCTGGAACTCGCTCATGTCCACCCGGACCATCCGGTCCGCCTCGCCGAACAACGCCTCGGCCAGGGCCCGCGCCAACTCGGTCTTGCCGACGCCGGTCGGGCCGAGGAAGAGGAAGCTGCCCATCGGTCGCTCCGGGTCGGCCAGCCCGGCACGGGAACGGCGCACGGCCTCGGCGACAGCGGTGACCGCGTCGTCCTGACCGACCACCTTCTGGTGCAGGTGACCCTCCAGGCGCAGCAGTCGGTCGCGCTCCTCCTCGGTGAGCTGGCTGACCGGGATGCCGGTGGCCCGGGAGACCACCTCGGCGATCTCCTTGGGGCCCACCTCGGGCACCTGGGATCCGGACGAGCCGTCCTCGCCGTTCGCGCGTCGGATGTCCTCCTCCAACTCGGAGATCCGGTCCCGCAGCGCGGAGGCCCGCTCGTACTGCTCGTCGGTGACGGCCTGTTCCTTGTCCCGGCGTACCTCGTCGAGTTCCTGCTCCAGCTCCCGCACGTCGGACGCGGGGGTGCGGGTCCGCAACCGCACCCGGGCGCCGGCCTGGTCGATGAGGTCGATCGCCTTGTCCGGCAGGAACCGGTCGGTGACGTACCGGTCGGACAGCTCGGCGGCCGAGACCAGCGCCTCGTCGGTGAAGCGCACCTGGTGGTGGGCCTCGTACCGGTCGCGCAGCCCGCGCAGGATGGCGATGGTGTCGTCGACGCTGGGCTCGGGCACCAGCACCGGCTGGAAGCGCCGGGCCAGGGCGGCGTCCTTCTCGATGCTCTTGCGGTACTCGTCCAGCGTCGTCGCGCCGATCACCCGCAGCTCGCCCCGGGCGAGGGCGGGTTTGAGCATGTTGGACGCGTCCATTCCGCCCTCGCTGCCGGCGCCACCGGCGCCGACCAGCGTGTGGATCTCGTCCATGAAGATGATCAGCTCGTCCCGGTGCGCCCGGATTTCGTCGATCACCTTCTTTAGCCGTTCCTCGAAGTCGCCCCGGTAACGGGTGCCGGCGACCAGGCCGGCCAGGTCGAGTTGGACGACCCGTTTGCCGAGCAGGGTCTGCGGCACGTCGCCGTCGCAGATCCGTTCGGCCAGCCCCTCGACGATGGCGGTCTTGCCGACGCCCGCCTCACCGATCAGCACCGGGTTGTTCTTGGTACGCCGGGACAGGATCTCGATGGCCTGCTCGATTTCGTCGGCGCGTCCGACCACCGGGTCGATCTGGTCCATCCGCGCCAGTTCGGTGAGGTCCTGCCCGTACTGGTCCAGGGTGGGCGTGCCGCGATCGGGCTTGGGCCCGGTCATCGGCCCGCGCTCGGCGTTGGCGGCCTGCAACGACTCGGGTTGGATCCGGCCGGCGGCGAGCATCCGACCGGCCGGCGACTCCGGGTTGAGCGGCAACGCCATCAGGATGTGCTCGGGGCCGATGTAGTTGGCGCCCATCGCCCGGGACAACTGGTGGGCGTCGAGCAGCGCCCGCTTGGCCGCCGGGGTCAACGACAGGTTGGGCGGCACCTCGCCGCGCGGCGCGCCGTCGCCCTTCCCGCCGAGGGCGTTGAGCAGGGTGTCCGGGTCGGCGCCGGCCCGGCGTACCAGGTCACGAAGCGGTTCGCGTTGCAGCGCCGCCCAGAGCAGGTGGTCGGTGTCCAGGTCGCTGCTGTGGCGTTGCGCGGCCCGCCGGGCCGCGTCGGCCAGCATCTCCCGGGCGTCGGCCGTCATCAGGCGGGTGATGTCGACCCGGTGCGGCGGTCGGCGTCCTCCCTCGCCCCGACCGAAGTATCTGGCCAGGAATTCGTCCCACGGGTCGGAGCCGGTGTCACCGGGTCCCATCATGTCTGTCCTCCGCAGTAGGGCGCGGCACGGTCGGCAGGGGCTACCCGGCGCGCGGCCCGACAAACGCCGCAGGTGGCGGAGGACCGGCATTCCGGGAGTGGCGTCGGGTCAGGGCCGGCCGATGGTGGCAGGCTGACGGAATGGATGAGACCCCGCTGCTGATCGTGGATGGCGCCAACGTGGTGGGCTCGCGCCCGAACGGCTGGTGGCGTGACCGTGCCGGGGCCGCGGCCCGGTTGCGCGACTCGCTCGCCCCGGTGGCGAGCGTCGGGTTGCCGGCCCGGCTGACCGCCCCGGTGGAGGTGGTCCTGGTGGTCGAGGGGGCCGCGCGGGACGTGCCGGGCACCGAGGGCGTCCGGGTGGTCTCCGCCGCCGGCTCCGGCGACGACACCGTGGTCGAGCTGGTGGAGGGCGCGCCGCGGCGTCGGCGGCTGGTGGTCACCGCCGACCGGGAGTTGCGCGGGCGGGTGACGGCGCTGGGCGCCGAGGTGTACGGCCCGCGGTGGCTCCGGGAGAACCCGACCAGCAACTGAGAAATTCTCGCACTGGGACTCCCACAGATCGGACTCCCGGCACTTGCGAGGGCCTTCCGGACAGGCGGGCAGGAACACCGACAGGGCGGATGTTCTTTAGGAACCGCCGATAGGCTCTAATGGAGATCTCCCCGCCCCCAGGAGGTTCCGCCGTGGCGAGCGTCGCCGAGCTGAAGGCTGCCATCGATGTCGCCCTCCAACAGATCGGGGACGGGCAGACAGCCGTGCAGGCGGCCGGCGAAAAACTGTCCGAGGCGCAGCAGACACTGGCCGGGGCGCTGGAGGGCAGCGGGCACGAGACGGTGGAGGCGGCCCAGGCGTCGCTGACCCAGGCCAGCCAGGAGCTGGAGGAGTGTCTCGCCGCGACACTTGTCGCGGTGGAGCAGGCGCAGCTCTACGTCTCCACCCTGTAGGCCGCCATGTCCATCATCGAGGACGTCGGCGGGCAGGTCCGTGCCGCCACCGAAGAGTTCCCGGTGGCCCTGCTCGGGCAGGCGCTGGAGAAGTTCGGCCTGGCCGCGGAGCGCCTGCGCTGGGTCCGACAGGAGTCGGCCAACCCGATGGGGGTGCCCGAGCTGTCCGCCGCCACCGAGCACGCCGAGAGCGCCGGCTACGCGCTGCGGGTGGCACAGGAACAGCTGTCGTCCTACCTGACGGCGATCGGGCTCGGCGCGGACGGCGCCCCGGTGCCCCGCCCTGAACAACGCGCTCCCCGACACGACACACCACCGGCGTCCGGGGACACCGCGGTCACGCCGGAGCCGGCCGAGCAGGTGCGGATGCGCCGCTGGTGGTCGGTGCGGGTGGCCGAGCTGACCGGCGGGCGCGAGGGCGCCGACGACGAGCCCGACGAGCGGGTGGACGACTCCCAGGAGTTGCTGCGCCGGGTGGTGGGTGGTGTCCGCTCCGGCGACCGGGACCGGCTCCGCAAGGAGCTGCGCCGGGCCCCGGCCGACGTGGGGCTGGGCATGGCCGCGCTGGCGCCGCCGCTGCTGCGTGAGCTGGCCGGTGAGCTGCTCGGGCACCCGCCGCGCGCCACCGACCTCGGGCGGCTGCGCGGCGAGTTGGACGGGCGGGTCCGCGACCTGCTGCCCGGGCTGCCGCCGCCGGTGCTGGAGACGCTGCTGACCCGGATGTGCCGGATGCCGCCGCCGCGCGCCTCCGGGGAGCCACCGCACGCCGCCGACTCCGCGGTGACCGCCGGGGTGGCGACCGGGCTGCTACTCGCCCGCCTCGGCCGGGACCTGCCGGCCGGCGGTGCGAGAGAACCGGCGGGCGCCAGAGAACCGGCGGGCGCGGGGCAATCGGCGCGGGCCGGGCAACCGGCGGGTGCGCAGCAACCGGGCGGGACCGGGCGACCGGGCGCGGTTCCCCGCGCCGGCGGTGCGGCCCAGCGGCCGGGCAGCGCCGCAGCGCAGCGCTCCGGTGGCCTGCCGCCGCGCGCGGATGGGCCGCTGCCGCGCCCCGGTGGGCTGCCCCCGCGCTCGGGCAGCCCCTGGCGGGACGCGCCGACGCGTCGGGGCTCCGATGGCTGACCGGCGCGGTCAGCTGGCCAGCCGGGTCCGGGACACCCTCGCCGAGGCGTTGGGCGCCACCCGTACCCGGCTGTCCGCCGCCCAGGCCGACCTGACCGCCGGGCGGGAACGACTGGCCCGCGTGCAGCGGGCGGCCGCCGCCGTACCGGCGCGGGTGGGCGCCCAACGAGACCGCCGTATCGCCGAGATCGACGGCCGCTACTCCACCCGGATCGCCGAGCTGGCCCGGCTGGCTGCCGACGCGGCCCGCCAGGAGGCGCCCGGCTGCGCGGGAGCCGACTGGGCCGGATGGACGCCGACGCCCGCGCGCCGGGCCGAGCCGCCCGGTGCGCTGCGGGTCGGCACGGTCCGGATCGACGGCGTCGACCCGGTGCCCGCGCTGGTGCCGCTGCTCGACGCCGGGCACGTCCACCTCTCCGGAGACGACCGCGCCGGCTGCGACGCTGTGGTGTCCGCGTTGCTGCTGCGGGCCGCCGGCCGCGCCGACCCCGGGGCGGTACGACTGATCGGGTACGACCCGGATCAGCTCGGCGGCGGGCTGGCCGGGTTCGCCCCGTTGGGCACGGCGGGGCTGCTCACCTTCGTCGGCCCGGGCGGGCTGGGCCCGCTGCTCGACGACCTGGTGGAGCAGATCCGCCGGATCAACGAGACGGTCCTCGCCGGCGAGTACGCGTCGCTGCGCGAACTGGCGGCGGCGACCGGCCGGCGACCCGAGCCGTGGCGGGTGGCGGTGCTGCTCGGTGGTGAGGAGCTCAACCGGCACGAGCGCGGGCAACTGGACCGGGTGGTGCGGGCGGGCGCGGCCTGCGGCGTACACCTGGTGGTGCTCGGTGTGCCGTTGCCGGAGGATCCGACGGTGACCCGGGTGGTGGCCGGGGTCTCCGGCGCGCGGATCGGCGGCTCGGCCGGGCTGCCGGTCCGGCTGGACCCACCGCCACCGGCGTCGCTGGTCACCGAGACCTGCCGGGACGTCGCCGCCCGGGTGAACGCGGGCCCCCCGCCGACTCCCTTCACCGACCTGCTGCCCCCGCCCGAGCTGATGTGGCGCGAGGACTCCGCCGACGGGCTGACCGCGCCGATCGGTGAGGGCCCACAGGGCCGGCCGGTGCGGTTGACGCTGGGCGACTATCCACCGCACGCGCTGATCGGCGGGCCGTCCGGCACCGGCAAGACCAACCTGATCTTCGCGTGGATCGGCGCCCTTGCCGCCCGCTACTCCCCCGCCGAGCTGGAGTTCTACCTGCTGGACTTCAAGGAGGGGGTCTCCTTCGCGCGGTTCGCGCAGGGCCGGCGCGACCCGAGTTGGCTGCCGCACATGCGGCTGGTCGGCATCAACGTCAACACCGACCGGGAGTTCGGGTTGGCGCTGCTGCGCTTCCTCACCGAGGAGCTGCGCCGACGCGCCGACGCAGCCAAGAAACACGAGGTGACCAAGCTGGCCGAACTGCGGGCGGTCGACCCGACCGGGCACTGGCCACGCATCGTCGCCGTGGTGGACGAGTTCCAGATGTTGCTGGCCGGCCGGGACGTGGTCGCCCGGGAGGCGGCCGACCTGCTGGAGGATCTGGCCCGCCGCGGCCGGTCCCAGGGCATCCACCTGGTCCTGGCCTCGCAGGACGTGCGGGGCATCGAGGCGCTGTGGGGCCGCCCCGCGCTGGTCGCCCAGTTCACCCTGCGCATCGCGTTGCCCAAGGCGCTGCGCATCCTCGCCGAGCGCAACGACGCGGCGCAGTCGCTGCCGCGCTGGCACGCTGTCGTCAACGCCGAGTCGGGCATGGTGGAGGGCAACGAGGTCGCCCGCATCCCGTCGGCCAGCGACTGGGAGACGTGGAGCGGGTTGCAGCACCGGCTGTGGCGGATGCGCGCCCCCGACGCGGCGCCCGCCCGGCTCTTCGACGGCGACGCGATCCCCCGGCTGGCGGACGCCCCGGACTTCCGGGCGCTCGCCGTACCCCCGGACGGGACCGCGCCGCGCAACCCGGTGGCGCTGCTCGGGGAGATCATCGACGTGCAGTCCCGCTCGGCGTCGCTGCGGCTGCCGCGCGCCCCGGGCCGCAACCTCGCGGTGCTCGGCACCCGCGTGGACGAGGCGTGCGCGGTGCTGGACGCGGCGGCCCGGTCGCTGGCCCGCCAGCACCCGCCGGGCACCGCACGGTTCTCCATCGCCTGCCTCGACCCGGACGCCGACCCGATCGCCCGCGCCCTCTACGACGACCTGGCCGACGACGCCGCCTGGTACGACGAGGAGACCGTCGGCGAGTTGATGGCCGAGACGGCCGACGGGCTCAGCGGCCCGGGGAGCCCGCACTACCTGCTGCTGTTCGCTGTCGACGCGGCAGCGGGTGCGCTGGCCGCCCGCGCGGGTCGGCGTACCGGCCTGGAGCAGCTGCGCCGGATCATGCACGACGGGCCGGAACGACGCACGCACGTGCTGGCCTGGTGGCGGGGTGTGGCCCGGATGCGCGCCGATCTCGGTGGGCCGGCCGCCCGTACCGACCAGATCGGCGCCTGGGTGGCCCTGGACGCGCACGGCGGCGAGCTGGGCTCGTCGCTGTACCCGGGCACCGGCGGCCCGGACTGGTATCCCCGCCCCTGGCGGGGGCTCTTCTTCGACCGGGCGGTCCACCGCACCGGACAGGTGATCATCCCGTATGGACCCACACGATGAACGAACCGGTGACCAGCGAGACGTACGCGGCGCAGTTGCGGCGGCTGGCCGACCTCACCGCGCGGATGCGCGAGCAGCGCGCCGAGGCGCACACCTGGCACGAGCGGCAGTGCGCTGCCGCCGAGCGGGCCGTCGCCGACGCGGCCGAGCAGCTCCAGAGCGCCGAGGAGGAGCTGGTCGCCGCCCGTGAGCAGCAGGAACGGGTCGACGCCGAGGTGGCCCACCTGTGGCAGCAGGTCCGCTCGCGCCTCGGCGCCCGCCGCCTCGGTGGCCCGCCCGCCCCGGCGAACGGCGTCGGGGCCACCGACCCGGTGCTGCTGCTCGCCAAGGCCCGTGACCTGCTCGACCGGGCCGGGCAGCCGGGCGAGTTGCCGGGCTCGGTCAACCCGCTGCTGGCGCTCTGCGGGGTGGCCGGCGGTGTGCTGGCGTACGCGCTGGGTGCCGGTGCCCGGGCGCTCGGCGTCGGGTACGGCGGCGACCTGGCGGTCGGCCTGCCGGTGCTGGCGCTGGTGGTGACGCTGCTCGGGCCCCTGGTCGGCCTGGTGCCGGCCCGGGTGCTGGCCGACCGCCGACACGCGGTGCTCGGCCCCCGACCGATCACCGTGGTCCTCGGCGCCGGTCTGCTGACCACCGTGCTGCTGCTGATCCTCGGCCGCTGACCCCGCGCGGCGCGGCCCCCAGCCGTGCGCCGGGCCGTGCGCCGGGCCGTGCGCCGGGCTGCGCGCCGGGCCATGCGCCGGGCCATGCGCCGGGCCGTGCGCCGGGCCGTGATCGACTCGGCTTCCTGGAAACCGCGCGTTCCCGGCCTCGCGGACACCGCGGCTTCCTGAAAACCGAGTCGATCAGCGCCGACCGGGCTCAGGCCGGGACGAGCACGGCCTCGCGGAGCAGCCGGCGGGCCAGGGTGACCCGGTCGGCGTCGTCGGGCAGCCCCGGCAGGTCGCCGACCCGGGTGACAGTGCCGTCGAGCATTGCACGGGCGGCCGGCTCGCAGCTCCCCGGCAGGGTGATGGTGCGGTCGAAGAGCCGCAGCGCCACAGTGTCCGCGTCGTGCGGCACCAACTGCCAGCGCAGGCCGGGCCGCACTGTGACCCGGGAGTCGGCGTCCAGGGTGGCCAGCGCGTCGGCCTGGGCGAGCGGTCGGATCGGCGCCGGGCGAGCGGCCGGCCAGGCCCGCTGCCGCAGTCGCGCGGCGACGGCGCCCGGGTCGGCGCGCAGCAGCCAGTCCCGCAACGCCTCCACGGTCTCGGTCAGCTCCGGTTCGATGGCGTCCGGGTCGGCGACGTCGGTGCCGAACGGCAGGCTGGCCCGCAACCGCTGATCCTCGGCGGCCAGCGCCAACAGCTCCTCGACCAGGGCGTAGCGGGTGAGCGCGCGGATGCCCACTGTCAGGTGCAGCGAGCTGGCGTCCTGTGCCTGCGCGCTGTGCAGCCACCCCCGGGGCAGGTAGAGGGCGTCGCCGGGGGCGAGCACCACGTCCAACGCGGCCGGACCCTGCGCGGTGGCACCGACCTCGTCGGCGCGCCCACCCCACGGCTGCTTCTCCAGCGGGTCGGGCAGCACCGGTGGGTGGATCCGCCAGTGCTTGCGGCCGTCGACCTGGAGCACGAACACGTCGTGGGTGTCGTAGTGGGTGGCGAAGCCCTGGCTGCCGGCCGGGGTCAGGTAGGCGTTGATCTGCAACGGCTGGTTGAGCGCGAGGCCCAGGTCGCGGGCGAAGTCGACGAGCGGCGGCCAGATCCGGTGCAGACCCTGCAACACCAGGGTGGCCCCCGCCGCGTACTGCTCCAGGACCCGCTCGTCGAGCACCTGGTCGCCGATCTCGGCGCCCGCGCCGCCGCCGCCGGTCCAGCGCGACGCCGCGACCAACTGGCCGTCCCTGGCGACGCGCAGGAACGGGGTACGCAGACCGCGCCGGCTCAGCAGCTCGTCGGCGTCGGCGGGGCTGAGCAGGTCGGTGAAGCCGGCCGGGTCGGGCAGTTCGGCGGCGCGGGACAGCAGCGGGGTGTGCCCCCAGTGCGCGGCGGCGAACTTGGCCGGTTCGACCGAGACGCAGCGGGCCAGCGCCGCGGTGGCCTCGGCGGACGGAACCGCCGGGCGGCCGTCGTGGCCGCCCGGCGGGTCGAGGTAGGTCATGGCGTGCCGCTACCGGGCGCTGCCGTCAGCGCCACCGTCCTGCTGGCCCGGGGTGGCGCCACCGTCGGCGGGGCCTTCCGCGCCGCCATCGGCGCCACCGTCGTGCTGACCCGGGGTGGCACCGCCGTCGGCGGGGCCTTCCGCGCTGCCGTCAGCGCCACCGTCGTGCTGACCCGGGGTGGCACCGCCGTCGGCGGGGCCTTCCGCGCCGCCATCGGCGCCACCGTCGTGCTGACCGGGGGTCGCGCCGCCGTCGGCCGGACCCTCCGCGCCGCCGCCGCCGGTGGTCTGCATGTCGTCATCGTTGAGTGCCATCGGTACTCCCTCGGGTGTGCCGCCCCGCCGTACGCCGGGGTCCGTCATGCTGCGGGTGGTACCCCACGCGCGATCTTCTCTAACCCTCACCGTAGACGCCGAACCGGGGCGACACGAGCAGTTCGCGAGCGGCGGCGGAGAGTGCCAGGATGGGGTGGTGATCCTGGTGGGCACGTCCGGCTGGCAGTACCGGGACTGGCGCGGCCGCTTCTATCCGCAGCGGCTGCCGCAGCGGCTCTGGCTGGAGCACTTCGCGGCCGGATTCGCCACGGTGGAGGTCAACAACGCCTTCTACCGGCTGCCCGGACGGGACACCTTCGCCGCCTGGCGGGCGCGCACCCCGGCGGACTTCTGCGTGGCGGTGAAGATGAGCCGCTACCTCACCCACATCAAGCGGCTGCGTGACCCGGAGGAGCCGGTGGCCCGGTTCCTCGGCCGCGCCACGGCGCTCGGTGACCGGCTCGGCCCGGTGCTGCTGCAACTGCCACCGAACCTGCGGGCGGACGTCGAGGCGCTGGACGCGACGCTGCGGCTGTTCCCGGCGCAGGTGCGGGTCGCGGTCGAACCCCGGCACCCCTCCTGGTGGACCGACGCCACCCGGGCGGTGCTGGAACGGCGTCGGGCCGCGCTGGTCTGGGCGGACCGACTCGGGCGCCCGGTCGCTCCCCGCTGGCGCACCACCGACTTCGGCTACCTGCGGCTGCACGAGGGGCGGGCGCGGCCCTGGCCCCGCTACGGTCGGGCCGCGCTGCGGTCCTGGGTGGGTCGGCTGACCGACGCCTTCGGCGCGGACGAGCCGACGTACGTCTACTTCAACAACGATCCGGGCGGCGCCGCGATCGTGGACGCTCTGGCGTTCGCCGCGCTGGCCCGGCAGGCCGGACACCCGGTGTCGCGGGTGCCCACCACCGCCGAGGCCGCCGACGACTGAGCCCGCCCGACAACTGTCGGACGGGCTCGCGGCGTCAGGCCGTCACGGCATCATCGTCGCGAGGTCCTTCGGCATGGTGTCCTTCACGTCCTGCCACTCACCCTGGGTGACGTGGCGGCGCAGCGTGTCCAGCACCACCTGCGTCACCCGCTCCGGACCACCCTCCGCGTCGTACGGGAAGCCCTGCCGGACCTCGTAGAGGAAGTCGTCACGGTTGAGCTTGATCGGCACGTCGGACGGCACCCAGCCGTCGAAGTAGATGCCCCGCACCAGCACCGGCAACTGCTGGGCGAACTCCACGCTCTCGTCCACCGGCAGCCGGTCGCGCAGCAGGTGCAGCACAGTGCGCAGGGCCGCGTAGGACTGGTTGCGCCGATCCTTCGGCCAGCCGTAGGCGTTCTCGATGTCCTTGAGAATGAGGTTCGTCTTGTCCAGCGAGGACTCGAACGCTGAGATCATCGAGTCAGCCATCGGTCGACCCCCGTTCCGTGACGTCCCACCGTCGGTCGTCGGCGCGGCGCGGCGGCCCCACCGGGCCACCTCTGGCGCGCACCGGGCTGCCCTGCGGAGCCCGCCGGGCGTTGTCGGCAGTGCCGACCACGTGCAGTACGGCACCACGCCGTCGATCCGTCACCACTCGAACCGTCATCCCCGTCACCTCCGTGTCGTCTCCGGCGTCGGCCGTCCACGGGGCGGCCGAACCCACCGCGTCCACCCTTCCCGGAGGGCGGGTGAGGCGGCCCCACCCGGATCGGGTGAGGTCAGCCGGCGTCGAGGAGACCCGCGAGGGTCTTCGCGTTGGTCTGCGCGTAGTCGCGGTAGCAGTTGTTCATGAGCACGTGGGTCTGCCCCGCTTCGTCGGCCAGCTCGCGCAGCTTCGGCGCCCAGTCGGCCAACTCCCGCTTGGAGTAGTGGTAGCCGAACTTCTCGTGGATGTCCTTGCTGGTCCACTTGTCGCTGTGTCCGTGGAAGCGCACGACCGCGAGGTCCGCCGTGGCGGCCAGCACCGGGGGCAGCGACGAGCGGTGGCCCTGCGGCATGTCCACGCAGACGTAGGGCAGTTTGTGCTCGCGCAGGAAGGCCAGGGTCTCGTCGGCGTTGTCGCCGTCGAACCAGGAGGCGTGCCGGAACTCGTACACCGGGCGCAGCGGCGCGCAGCGCTTCGCCACCTCCAGCAGGTACTGCTTGTTGGCCCGCTTGATGGTGAACCAGGGTGGGAACTGGAACAGCAGCGCGCCCAGCTTGCCGGCCTCGACCAGCGGGTCCAGCGCGGACAGGAACCGCGTCCACACCTCCTCGTACGACTGCGCGGGCAGGTCGTCGGGGTAGACGTTCTTCTTGTCGGTCTCCGGGCGCAGGTCCTTGTAGAGCGCGCTGACCCGGGTGGGGTGCCCGGTCAGCAGGCTGAACGCCTTGATGTTGAAGGTGAAGCCGGCCGGGGTGCGCTCGGCCCACAGCCGCGCGGTCGCCTCGGCGGGCGGCGAGTAGTAGGTGGCGTCCACCTCGACCAGCGGGAACTGCCGGGCGTAGTAGGCCAGCCGCTTCTCCGGGGTGTCGGCGGTCTGCGGGTACCACCCCGAGTCCAGCAGAGTGCGGTCGGTCCAGGACGCGGTGCCCACGAGGATCTCACCCATTGTGGAAGTCCATCGCGTCGCGGACCGACCGGCAACTGCTGGAGTGGCTCAGGCCGCCCGCCGCTCGCGCGTCTGCTTGCACGTCACACAGGTGGTGGCCGCCGGGAAGATCTCCAACCGCTCCACCGGGATCGCCGCCGAGCAGCCCTCGCACCAACCGTAGGTGCCCTCTTCGAGCCGGCCGAGGGCGTGCTCGTACTGGGCGCGGCGGTCCAGGATGGTGCGCAACAGGGACTGGGCGGTGTCCCGCTCGGCCGTCTTGGTGCCGCTGTCGGCCTGGTCGTCGCCGGCGGTGTCGCCGACCTCCACCAGCCGCAGAACCTGGCTCTGGAGCACCGCCTGGTCGTACTCCGAGGTCAGCTCGTCGTAGCGCGCCTGGAGCGACTGTCGGATCTGATCGATCTCCGTCTGGGACCGGGTCGTACCGACCGTGTCGTGGACGAGCATCGCTGCCTGCCTTTCCTGGGCCTGTGGCTCAAGGTGAACCGGGTGCCGGCGGCGTGGGGCCCCGGTCACTGTCGCGTTCGGTGCGCGGGCGGTCACCCGCGCTCTGTGAGCCGGGCGAGTACCCGCCGGATCCACCGTGCAAACCGACAAATTCTCGGTTGTTGTCAGTCGTTGCCGCCGGGCTCGACGAGCGCCGGTCGGCGGGGGTCGTCGGCGCGTACCACGACGTCGGCGAAGCTCGCCGGAACGACCTCCTCGGCGTACCTGTCGAAGGCCGGCAGCGCCCACTGCTGGGCCGGCTCGGTGCGCCGGCGCAGCGCTGCCGGGGACAGCTCCAGGTGGACTGTCACGTCGAAGGGCAGGCCGCCGCCGAGCAGCAGCGAGCCGCTGACCAGGACGACGCCGCCGGGTGCCAGGTCGACGTAGCGGGCGCGGCTGGCCCGGTCGGCGTCGGCGTCCCACAGCGACGGGAGCAGCCGGCCGCTGCCGCCGGGACCGGCCGGGTCGAGCACCTCCCGGTGCAGCCCGGCCTCGTCGACCCAGGCCTCGTAGAAGGAGTCCGGGTTGGTGCGCCCCAACTCGAAGCGCAGCGACGCGGGGCGGAGGAAGTCGGTGGCGCGGACGTGCAGCACCGGGTGGCCCTGGGCGCGCAGCGGGTCGACCAGCGCCGCGGCCAGGTCGTCGGCGCCGGCGGCGGGGGCGCCGTCCACTGCCACCCGCAGCCGCGCGGGCCCGGCGGCGGCGCTGGCGGCACGGGTCGCCGCGTCGGCCAGCCGGGCGGTCAGCTCGGTGACGAGCAGGTCGGGCGAGATGGGGCGGATGCGCACCGGACCATCCTGCCCCGCGCCGGGTACGTCGGTGCCGCCGGTCAGCCGCTGCGGTCGATGGTCACCCGGGCGTCGTCGGCCAGTCGGTAGCCCACGCCGTAGACGGTGGTGACCAGCGGGACGTCCACGCCGACCTTGCCGCGCAGTCGACGCACGTGCACGTCGACGGTGCGTACGCCGGCGTGCTCGTAGCCCCAGACGGCGTTGAGCAGTTGCAGCCGGGTGAACACCCGGCGCGGGTGGGCGACCAGGTGCAGGAGCAGGTCGAACTCCAGCCGGGTCAGCGGCAGCGGCTCCTCGTCGCGCAGCACCGAGCGCGACGAGGCGAGGATGTGCAGGGCGGGAATGGTCGGGCTGATCGGGCGGGCCGGCGACCGGCTGGCGGGCGTCTGGTCGGGGCGGCGTTCGGCCGGAACCGAGCCGATGATCACGCCTTCGCCCCGCTCCAGCATCTCGCGAGCGGCCTCCAACAGCCGACGTGCCGCCGGGGTCAGCGACTCCTCACAGGCGAGCGGGATGGACAGCGTCACGGTGAGCACGGGCGCGGCGGTGTTCGCCGGGCGACGCTGCCCGCCGGGAGGTCGCCCGGGCACCGCGGGTTGGGACGTATGCCATCCGGCGCGCGACGAGGCGGGGCTGACCGACATGGTCCTCCTTGGGCTGGTCCGGGTATCTCCCCACGGCCCGGGACGCCGCTTCATCGATGCTTCCCGGCGCCTGGGCGAGGGTCAAGAGGCGGCTGCGTTGCATGAATGTGACAATTGACGAACACATCGGAGCCAGATGCTCGCTCTGCGTACGAGGCCTGATGATTACAGCAGAGTCGTCGAGATGCCCCGTTACGGGGGTCCCCGACCGGTTCACCAGGCGGTCACATCGCCGCCGGACCAGGGCTCAGCTGCTGTGATCCACGCTGATCGGGGCCTCGTCGGCCAGTCGGTAACCGACGCCGTAGACGGTGGTGACCACCTCCGAGCCGGCCAGCTTGGCGCGCAGCCGGCGGACGTGCACGTCCACCGTCCGGGCCACCGCGTGCTCGTAACCCCAGACGCTGGAGAGCAGTTGCAGGCGGGTGAACACCCGGCGGGGCCGCTCGGCCAGGAACAGCAGCAGCTCGTACTCGATGCGGGTCAGGGCGATGACCCGGTCGCCCTGGCGGACCATCCGCGAGCCGGCCAGGATGCGGACGTGGTCCGCCTCGGCGGGCGGGGCGGCGGGGCGCGGGGCCGGTCGCGGCCCCGACGTGGCGTCCTCCACCGCACGCAGTTGACCCTCCCCCGATTCGGCCAGCTCGCCGAGCAGCTGCACCAGCCGGGCCAGCCGGGGGCTCAACGGCCCGGGGACGAGGTCGAGGGTGATGGTCAGGGTGGGGCCGGTGCGCGGACGGGCCGGCGGACGCACACCGGGGTGGCGGCGCGTGGGGATGGCGACGACGGACATGGTGCCTCCTGAGTGGCGGTACGCCCGCCACGCCGGGTGTGGCGTGACGGTCAGTGGCGCGCCCAGCCGGCGTTGACCGGGGACGCGAGGGGAGAGGGGTGGTGCAGTGGGGTCGGGCCGAGGGCCGGCAGGCCGGCGATCCGCCAGGCCGCGAAGCCACCGACCACGTCGGTGGCCCGGTGCAGGCCGACGTCCTGCAACGCGGCGGCGGCCAGCGACGAGGTGTAGCCCTCCTGGCAGAGGATCACCAACGGCACGTCGTAGTCGACGGCCTGCGGCAGGCGGGCCGGGCAGCGGGGGTCGAAGCGCCACTCCAGCACGTTGCGTTCGACGATGAGCGAGCCCGGCACCACGCCGTGCGCGGCCCGCTGCGCGGCCGGGCGGATGTCGACCAGCAACGCTCCGCTCCGGTACGCCAGGTGGGCCCGCTCCGGGTCCAGCCGGCGCAGCCGGGTCCGCGCGGCGGCCAGGATCTCGTCGATGCCCCGGGAGCCCGGTGGCGGCACGGGGGCGGGACAGTGCTCGGCGGTTATCTGCATTCTCGGATTCCTTCCGGTGACAGGGGTTCTCGGTGCGCGCGGGCTACCAGGACCGGCCGGCCTCGGCGACCTCGGCGACCCGCAGCCGCCCGTCGAGGAGGTGATAGCGGGTCATCCGCAGCAGCGCCGGCCGGTAGACGTGCACGCTGACCGCCGGCGCCGAGCCCTGGTTGGTCACCTGGTGCACGTGCCGGGGGCCGAAGCGGCGGCCCGTGCCGGCCGGCAGCAGTCGGGGGCGCAGTCGACCGGCGCTGACCGTCTCCTCGGTGAGCGCGCCGCTGACCACCCGGAACGCTCCGGAGGAGCCGCCGTGGTCGTGCAGGTCGGTGCCCTGCCCGGGCAGCCAGCTCAGCGCCCACACCTCGTGCTCGTCGCTGACGGCGAGGCGGGCGTACCAGCGCTCGGCGGGATCGAAGCGCAGCGCGACCGGCCAACCGCCCGGGTCGGCCCACCCGGCGGCAACGGTGAGCAGGTCGGGCTCCGGGCGGTGGTGCGTCATGGCGGTTCCTCGCGGGTCGTTCGGCGGGGTGCTCTCGTACTCTAGACGGCAAAGCCTATAGGTTTAGTAGGTAATTCCGCCTGGTGGGACACGGGTCACCCGCACGGGTGAATCAGCGCAGCACCGGCGGGTCCGCGCGGTAGCCCGGCAGCGAGGGCCACCGCACTGTCAACACCACCGACGAGCGCTCGGCGAACCAGGAGTGGTCGACCCCACGAGCCCACACCACGTAGTCGCCCGGCACGGCCAGCCGTACCGTCCGGTCCGGCAACTCCACCCGGAAACACCCCTCGACGAGTACGAGCAGAGTGGTGCGCACCTCGCCGGTCGCCCACCGCGAACGGGCCTCCCCGGGCGGGTGCACGCCCCACTTCACCTCGACGTCGGTGCTGTGCCGGATCTCCCCCGACGGCGCGAAGTGCCCGAGCAGCCAACCCGCGTTGGTGGCGCCGTCGACGCCCGCGTTGCCCACGTACACCGTCTCATCCATCGGACCCCTCCCCCAGCGCGCCGGCCGAGCAACCTATCAGGACCCTTCCGACTAATCTGGAGCGGTGACCGAGGACCTCGACGCCGAGACGCTGGCGTTCGCACACCGGATGTTCGACCTGGCCCGAGCCGGCGCCACCGACGAGCTGGCGGCGCAGATCGACGCCGGCCTGCCGGTCAACCTCACCAACGACAAGGGCGACACGCTGCTCATCCTGGCCGCGTACCATTCCCACCCGGACACTGTGGCCGCCCTGCTCAGCCGCGGCGCCGACCACACCCGGGCCAACGACCGGGGTCAGACCGCGTTGGCCGCGGCGGTCTTCCGCAGCAGCACCGAAGCGGTCCGCGCGCTCCTCGCCGCCGGCGCGGACCCTGCACACGGCAACCCGTCGGCGATCGAGACCGCCAGCTTCTTCGACCTGCCGGAGATGACGGAGCTGCTGCGCGTCGGCTGACACCGGCACGGACGGCCGGTATACAGGGTCGGTGGAAGATCCTCTGCCGGAGCAGATGCGGGCCGCCGGCACCGCGCTGCTGACCGCGCTCGACCCCGCCGCCCGTGAGAGCGCCGTGCACTCGTTCGACGACGAGGCGGCCCGACGCTGGCTGGAGTACCGGCCCCGACCCCGACCGGGCGTCTGCCTCGCCGAGCTCGACGTCACCGCCCGCAAGGCCGCGCACCGGTTGCTGGCCACCGCGCTCAGCCCCTCGGCGTACGCACAGGCGATGGCGATCATCTCGCTGGAGGAGGTGCTGGACCGGGCCGAGGGCTGGCAGCGCGGGCGGCACAGCGCCGACTACTGGGTGGCCGTGTTCGGCGACCCGGCGCGCGACGACCGCTGGGCGTGGCGGCTCGAAGGGCACCACCTGTCGGTCAACATGACAGTGGTGGACGGTCAGGTCTCCCCCGCGCCGATCTTCTTCGGCGCCAACCCGGCAGCGGTCCGCTACGCCGGCCGGCCGGTCTCCCGGCCACTCGGTGTCGAGGAGGACCTGGCCCGCGCCCTGCTCGACGCGCTGGGCCCGGCCGAGCGGGCCGCCGCGATCATCGCCGACGAGGCGCCGGCGGACATCATCAGCGCCACCCGTGGGCGGGTCGACGCGCCACTGGAACCACTCGGCGTACCGGCGGAGCGCCTGGGACCGACCGGCCGCGCGCTGCTCGACCAGGTGGTCGCCCTCTACCTCGACCGGCTGCCGCCCGAGCTGGCCATCCGGGAGGCGGCCCGACTGGACGCCGGCCCGCTGCACTTCGCCTGGGCCGGCCCGACCCACCCCGGCCGGCGTCACTACTACCGGGTGCAGGGCGACGACCTGCTGATCGAGTACGACAACACCACGGCGGACGGCAACCACGCACACACGGTGCTGCGCCGCCCCGCCAGTGACTTCGGCGCCGACGTGCTAGCCACCCACCACCAGACCCACCCCCACTAACGCCATTCCCGCCCTAGCCCTAGCCCTCGCCCCCACCTCGTCGATCTTGCAGTTTGTGTGTGCGAATTGCCCCGGTGTACGGCTTTCGCGGGTGCCGAAAGTGCAAGATCGGCGGGTGGCTGTGTCCGTCAGGGGCGGGTGGCCTCGATGAGGAAGCGTTGGGCGTGGGCGACGAAGGGGCCCTCGTCGACGATGCGGTGGTGCAGGCCGCGCAGTGGTGCGCGGTAGCGCTCGACAGTGAACCCGGGCACCGTCCAGATCACCTTGCGCAGGAACCAGACCACCGCGCCGATGTCGGCGAAGGTCGCCCGCAGGGTGGCCCGACGCAGGTCGACCACCCGCAGGCCGGCGGCTTCGGCGGCGGCGACCGCGTGCTCGGGGTGCCGCTGGGTCGGCGGCGGCAACGGCCCGAGGATCGCCTCACTCAGCTCCCGCATCGTGCCGGCCCCGATCTGCTGCGACAGGAACGTCCCGCCCGGCCGCAGCACCCGCGCCGTCTGAACCCAGTCAGTACGTACCGGATGCCGACTGACCACCAGGTCGAACGAGGCGTCGCGAAACGGCAGCGGCCCGTCCGGCGCGACCGCGACCACCGACGCGCCGACCCGACGCAGGGTGCGTCGGGCGACCTCCACGTTCGGCGGCCACGCCTCGGTCGCCGTCAGCAGCTTCGGTGGACGCGGCACCTCGGCGAGCACCTCACCGCCGCCGGTGTCCACGTCGAGAGCCGCGTCGGCGTGCGTCATCCGGTCGGCGACCAGCCGGGCGTAACCCCAGGGCGGACGCTCCTCGGTGGCCCGGCCGGCCAGCCAGCCGAAGCCCCAACCATCGACCGGCGCGGCGGCGGCGTCCGCGATCAGGTCCTCGGCGTCACGCTCAGGGGTCATGCCGGTCAGCCTCGCGGCCGGTCACCCGGCCGGCAACTGATTTGCCGCCGCCCGGCCGGGGCGCGGGTGGTGGATCTCAGCCGAGGCCGAGCCCGTGCTCCTCGAGGGCGGCCTGGAGGATTCCGATCGCCTTCGGGCCCATGCCGTGCAGCTTGCCCAGATCCGCCCGGGGGACGCCAGCGAGCTGGCGCAGCGCGGTGTAGCCGGCACCGTGCAGGGCCCGGGTGGCGGGCGCGCCGATCTTCGGCAGCGTGTCCAGTGAGGAGGTCATCCGGGGATGGTAGACCGACCAGTCGCGCGGATGCCGGCCCCGCGCGCCAGGCCCGCCGGCCGGCCGAGCGCCCGACTCGCGGGTCGAGCGTGACTGGCCCGGCGGGTCGGCTCAGAGGCGAACCCATCGGACAGGTCGGCTCAGGGACGAGCCCGGCGGGCAGGTCGGCTCAGGGACGGGCCCGGCGGGCAGGTCGGCTCAGGGACGGGCCCGGCGGGTCAGGGGCGGGCGATCTCGCCGGTGGAGCCGGCGAGCGCGTCGAGGCCGTCTGGCTCGGCGCGGCCGCTGTCGAACTGACGCATCAGCCGGGCGCCCAGGTGCACACCGACCCCGCCGACGGCCAGCGCGACCAGCTCGGTGACCAGGATCGCGACCGACGCGCCGCGCTGCGGGGAGTGTGACCGGACCAGGCAGGTGAGCAGGAACATCGCGGCCATCACCGCGTTCACCAGGTTGAAGGCGACGGCGGTGCGGCGGGTACGGTCGCCCGGCACGTCCCACAGGTCGACCATGCCGGCCACGGCGGTCAGCGCGGCGGCGACGAGGGCGGCGACGCCGGTCCAGTAGCCGACCTCGCCGAGGAACGCAGGGCCGCCGATCACATCGGTGAGGTCGAAGACGGTGGCGCTGACGAAGAGCCCGAGCGGAAACGTCACCAGCATCGGTTGGATCGGCTGCCCCTGCACCCGTAGCCGGCTCTGCATCGGTCCTCCCCCGGGTCGGCGCAGCTCACCTGAACCAGAGTGCTACCCGGGGCCGGTCGAGGCGAAACGATGCCGCCCGACTCGCCGGCAGCAGGGAGAACGGGCACCGTGGCCGCCGATCACCGAGGCCGAACGGCCAGACCGGCGGGTGATCGACTCGGGTTTCAGGAAGTCGGGGCGTCCACCGGCCTGTTACACCCCGAGTTCCAGGAACCCGAGTCGATCACCCCGGCCGACACGGGCCCGAGCGGCCTGAGCCGCCGGGGTCAGTTGTCGCGTTGGCGGGAGACCGTTCGGACCAGACGCTCGGCCACCTCGCGCAGCGGGATGTCCAGCGACGAGGCGGCGGTACGCAGCACGTCGAGGGCTTCGGCCGGCAGACACCCGCGCTGCGTCATGATCACGCCGACGGCCTGGCCCACCACCCCGTCCTGCAGGAGTGAGGCGTCCCGTTCACCGGCGAGGGTGAGCTGTCGGCCGCGGTCGCGAACGGCGGCGAGCAGCAGACCGGCGTGCTCGGCGAGCAGCATGGCGGTCAGCTGGTGTTGCGGGGTCAGCAGGTCCGGCGCGGCGGCGTACAGGTTGATCGCCCCGATCACCTGGTCGTCGATGTCGACCGGCGCGGAGATCACCCCGCGGACGCCGAGGTCGTGGGCGTGCGCCGTCCAGGCCGGCCAGCGGGGCTCAACGGCCAGGTCGGCGGCGAGGATCATCTCGCGGCGGTGGATCGCGCTCATCGCCGGCGTGTCCGGCCCGTGTCGCAGGTCGTCCAGCCCGGCCAGCCCCTCGTCCGAGGCGGCCACCCCGGCCGGCTCGCCGGCCCGCAGGGCGGTGAATCCGCACCATCGCACCCCGGCGACGGCGTCCCGGGTGACCCGGACCAGGGCCAGCAGCGCCTCGTCAAAGTCGGTCAGGGCGATCAGCCCGGCGGTCAGCTCCCGTAACAGTGCTGCTGCTTCCAGGACGCCGAGGGTCTGCACCACCGGTTCCCGCGTGTCGAGGTTCACCGGTTCGCAGCCTCCGTGCCGTCGCGCGCCTGTCCGGTCAGCATCGTCACCTGTGTCATCGTCTGCTCTCTTCCCGACTCGACCGACCAGCCCTACTACCCTGGGAAACCTGGGTCGAAACGGCGTAAATCGGGGCCCCGGTCGCGCGCGGAGGCGCGATCGGGGCCCCGACGGCCGGTACGTCAGCGCGAGGCGCCGCTGAGCCGCCGCCCGATCGACGCGATCAGTCGGTCGAGCTCGGACCCGAACGGGTTGTCGTGCACCAGGTACGTCCAGGTCGCGGTGGGCCGGACCAGGGTGCCGTCGTCGGGCTGCCAGTCCTCATCGAATTCGGTCTCGGTGAAGGTGGCGATGGTGCGGGCCTCGATCTCCGGGATCAGGTCGTTGAACGCCGGCACGGCGGCCCGGTGGAACTCGTCCAGCGGGTCGAGCCGGCCCAGCGCGCGCAGGTGCACGCCCTCGCGGACCTCCGACAGCTCGGCCAGGTGCTCGGCCCAGAGCCGGTCCAGGTGGAAGAGCGCGATCGACCGGGCGGCACGGGCGAGCAGGTCCTCGTCCATCTCGCCGGCCTTCTCGGGCTCCTTCTCCAGCAGCATGACGGCGGCCACGTCGCTGGTCAGCAGCCGTTCGCGGCGCGCGGCGAGGGCCTTGCGCTGCTGCTCGATCACCACGCTGTAGCGCCAGGTGTTGCGGTGGATCTCGTGGTTGACGCCCTCGGCGACCCGCTGGGCGTGCTCCACCGCGTAGTCGACCTGCTCGTCGGTCACCAGGCCGTCGGCGTTCATCCGCGGCGACGCCGGCACCGAGTCGGCGGCGTGCCGGACGACCAGGTCGTCCTCCAGGCTGACGAGGAAGACCGAGCCGCCCGGGTCGCCCTGCCGCCCGGCGCGACCACGCAACTGGTCGTCCACCCGGCGGCTGTCGTGCCGGCCGCTGCCGATCACGTAGAGGCCGCCCAGCTCGGCGACCCGCTCCTGGTCACTCTGGTCGCTGCCACCGAGCCGGATGTCGACGCCGCGACCGGCCATCTGGGTGGAGACGGTCACCGCGCCGTACGCGCCGGCCTCGGCGATGATCGCCGCCTCCTCGTCGTCGTTCTTGGCGTTCAGCACGACGCAGGGCACCCCGGCGGCGTTGAGACCGGCGGCCAACCCCTCGGACTCCTTGACGTCCAGGGTGCCGATCAGCATCGGCCGCCCCTTGGCGTGCCAGCGCTGGATCTCGTCGATCAGCGCCTCGTCCTTCTCGGCCCGGGTGGCGTAGATGCGGTCCGGCTCGTCCTCGCGGATGCACGGGGTGTTGGGCGGGATCACCGCGACCTCGAGACCGAAGAACTCCCGCAGCTGGTCGCCGACCAGCACCGCCGTGGCGGTCATCCCGCAGACCTTCGGGTAGAGCGCGATGTACGCCTGCATGGCGATGGTGCCGAGCACCTCGCCCTCGGCGGTGGCGTCCAGCCCCTCCTTGGCCTCGACAGCGGCCTGGAGGCCGTCCGGCCAGCGGCGGCGCTGGGCCACCCGGCCGCGCATCTCGTCGACCAGCTCGACCGAGCCGTCCCGGACGATGTAGTCCACGTCACGGTGCAGCAGGGCGTGCGCGTGCAGCGCCACGTTGACAGCGGAGAGCTGCGCGACGTGCTCCTCGTCGTACAGGTCGATGCCGAGCTTGGCCTCGATGGCGGCCAGGCCGGCGGAGGTGAACGCCACGCTCCGCCCGTCCTCGGCGACCGTGTAGTGCTTGACCTTGCGCAGGCCACGGACCAGCGCGGCAGCGGCGTGCACCGGGTCCTGCTCGCCCGGCACCGCGCCGGCCAGGACCATCGGCACCCGGGCCTCGTCGATCATGATCGAGTCGGCCTCGTCGACGATGGCGGTGGTCAGCGCGGGCTGCACCCGGTCTTCCACGTCGGTGACCAGCTGGTCGCGCAGGTAGTCGAAGCCCGCCTCGCTGACGGAGACGTAGGTGACGTCGCAGCCGTACGCGTCGCGCCGCTCCTGCGGGGTGGAGGCCTCGTTGACCCAGCCGACGGTCAGGCCGAGCAGGGTGTAGACCGGCTCCATCCACTGAGCGTCGCGGCGGGCCAGGTAGTCGTTGATGGTGAGCACGTGCACCGGGCCGTTGCCGAGCCGGACGTGCCCGTACGCGGCGATCGTGGCGGTCAGTGTCTTGCCCTCACCGGTGGCCATCTCGGCGACCTTGCCGGAGAGCAGCGACATCGCGCCGAGCAGCTGCACGTCGTACGGCCGCTGGTCGAGGCCACGGCGGGCGGCCTCGCGGCCGACGGCGCAGATCTCCTCGTAGCCGGCGGCGGCGCCAGCGGCCGCGGTCAGCTCGGCGTCGTCGAGCGCGGTGAGGTCAGCCTCGCGCGCCTCGATCGCCGGGAGCAGTTTCTCCAGCGGAGCAAGATCCACGGTCGAGCCGGGGCGCTGGAGGAACCGCCGGAACTTGCTCTTGAACCGTTGCGACACACCCATGAGCGGCAACGGTACGCGATTCCGGGCGGCACGCGCGGCCCGGCCGCCCGGCAAGTCTGCCTTCCTGGGGCGCAGTCAGCCGACCAGCAGCTGGTGGCTGGCGAGTTCCCGGTACAGCGGGTCGGTGGCGGTCAGTTCGGCGTGGGTGCCCACGGCCGCCACCCGGCCGCCGTCGAGGACGACGATCTGGTCGGCGTCGACAACTGTGGCGAGCCGGTGCGCCACGATCAACAGGGTCCGGCGGACGGCCACGGCGTCGATGGCGCGGCGCAGCGCGACCTCGTTGCGGGAGTCGAGGTTGCTGGTCGGCTCGTCGAGCAGCAGCACGGGCGGGCCGGCGAGCAGCGCGCGGGCGATGGCCAGCCGCTGCCGCTCACCTCCGGAGAGCAGCACGCCGCCCTCCCCCACCTGCACGTCGAGGCCCAGCGGGGTGCGCTGCGCCAGGTGGCCCAGGTTGACCTCGTCCAGGACGTCGCGCAACCGGTCGTCGGTGGCGTCCGGGGTGGTGATCAGCAGGTTCTCCCGCAGCGTGCCGGCCAGCACGGGGGCCTCCTGCTCGACGTAGCCGAGCCGGGCCCGCAGCGCGTCGCGGGGCAGGTCCCGTACGTCGGTGCCGTCGAGTCGGATCGCGCCGGCGCTCACCTCGTAGAAGCGCTCGACCAGGGCCAGCAGTGTGGACTTCCCGGCGCCGGACGGGCCGACCAGGGCGGTCCGGGTGCCGGCGGGGACCGCGAAACTGACCTCGTGCAGCACCGGCTCGCCGCCCGGGTAGCCGAAGCCCACCCGGTCGAACTCGATCATCGGGGTCGACCGGCGCGGGGTCGCCGTCGCGGCGGCCGTCGCCGGCCGGTCGTCCGCGCCCTCGGCGGGTACGGCCAGGATCTCCTCGATCCGCTGGAGGGCGCCCAGGCCGGACTGCAACTGGGTGTAGGCCCGCAGCACCTGACCCAGCGGCAGCGCCAGCAGGAACAGGTACATGACGAACGCGACCAGGTCGCCGACGGAGATCGCCCCGGCGGCTACCCGCGCCCCACCGATGCCGAGCACCAGCAGGAACGCGCCCTGCACGGTGACCGAGCCGATCGGGCCGACCAGCGCCTGCACCCGGGCCACCCGCAGCCCCGCCTCGTACGCCTCCCGCGCGCTACCGGTGACGGCCTCCGTCTCCCGGGTCTCGGCGCGGCTGGCCCGGATGGTCCGGGCCGCCGAAATGGCCCGCTCCACCGCGGAGGTCATCTCGCCGATCCGCTCCTGGGCGACCCGGGCCAGCGCCCGGACCCGGCGGGCGAAGGTGGCGGCGAAGACCAGCCCCAGCGCCACGCCGAGCAGGGTGACGCCGAACAGCAGCGGGTCGAGCAGCACCATGGCCGTGCCGGCGCCGACCACCGTCACCGCCCCGGTGACCGTCTCGAAGAGCCCGGAGGTGACGACCGCCCGCAGCAGCGTGGTGTCCGAGCCGACCCGGGAGAGCAGGTCGCCGGTACGTCGGCGGTCGTACTCGGCGATGGTCAGCCGCAGCAGGTGACCGGCGAGCCGGCGCCGGGTGCCCAGCACCACTCCCTCGGCGGTGCGTTGCAGCAGGTAGTCGCGCAGCCCGCCGATCGCCGCGCCGAGCACCACGAGGGCCACCAGCACCGCCACCAGCCGGGACACGCTCTGCTCGGCGCCGATCCGCTCGAGCACCGACCGGGTCAGCAGCGGCTGTGCCAGCGACGCCGCCGAGCCGATCAGCGACAGCGCGCCCACCACGACCAGGGTGCCGCGGTGCTCCCGCAGGTACGGCAGCAACGCGGCCAGGCCGACCGGCCGGCCCGTCGGGCTGCCGTCGACCGGCCGGTCGGTCGAGGTGTCGCCGGGAACCGGCCGGTCCTGCACGGTGCTCATGTCGCGAACGGTAGCCGCCCCGGGCACGCGGCGAAGGCGGGTCAGGTGGCGAGCACCACCTGAAGCTCCTGGCGGCGACGGTCGGCCAGGTCGGTGAGGAGGGCGGGCGCCTCGTCGAACGGCACCACCGCCGAGACGAGGTGCTTGCGGATCGCGTCGCCGTACGTCCTGAGCAGGTCGACGGTCTCGGCGGAGAGCCGTTCGCGGTCCCAGGTGGGCGCGAGCCCCCGCGGCACCCGGCCGATCTGGGCGCAGCGCAGCGACAGGCCGTTGTGGTGGAACTCCTCACCGAGGCGGACCGCGTCCGCGCCGCCCTGGTAGAAGGCGAGGTCGATCACGGTGCCCTGGGGCCGCAGCAGCCGCAGGGCGAGGTGCAGCGCCCACGCCTGCCCCCGGCACTGGAACACCACGTCGGCGCCCCGGTCGCCGGCGGTGTGCGCCCAGCGGGTCTTGAGCACCACGGCCGGGTCGTCCGCGTCGGGGTCGAGGGTTTCCAGACCGAGCGCCTCGGCGACCTGGCGGCGGTGCGGGGTGGGGTCGAGCACCACCACCGACGCGGCGCCGTTGCGGCGGGCGAACAACGCCGTCAGCAGCGCCACGACACCGGCGCCGACGACGGCTACCCGTCGGCCGCGTACCCCGTCGCCGAGCGTCCGGACGTCGGTGCCGTGCAGGTCGGCGGCGGCGTGCAGCAGACCGTTGGCGCAGATCGGGCCCATGTGGGCGACGTAGACGCCGAGCAGCGGGTCCAGGTCGTCGGGCAGCGCCACGAACCGTTCGGCGACCGGGTCGGCCAGCCAGCCGGTGCGGTGCCCGTACGTCATCGCGCCGACAGTGCCCACCTCGATGGCCGGCGTTTCGCTCTCCACCACCCGGCCGACCTGCATGTAGCCGAGTCGGGTGACCGGGTAGGGCGTGCTGGCCGCACCCGGTTGGAACAGCCCCAGGTCGGCGTTCCAGGTGACGTTCAGGTAGGGGTTCGTGCCCTTGACGTAGCTCAGCTCGGTGCCGGCGGAGACACCGCTGAACAGCGTCTCGACCCGGAACGTGCCGGGGCGCAGCGGGGCGGCGTCCTGCTCGATGAGGTCGACCCGGCCGGGGCCGGTGACCACCACGACCTTGTCACGCATCGACTGTCACCCCGCTGCCGAGCACCGCCGGGGCGGTCGCGGTGGCGAGCCGCACTGTGGTGCCGGTCCGGGCCGAGTCGGCCACCGCGAGGGCCAGGCGCTGGGTCGCGAGGGCCTCGGCGTACGGGACGCGCACGTCGTCGCCGATGCCACGGACGGCGTCGACGAAGGCGCGGTCCACCGCCACCCGGGCCGCTTCCGGGTCGGCGGGGACGTGTCGTTCGCCGTCGGCGTCGCGGATCGACAGCCCCTCCTCGGTGATGGCGAGGGCCAGCCCGTCGGCGAGGATCTCCAGGCCGGCGCGGTGCTTCCAGCCGAGGACGCAGGCGGCGCTGAGCGTGCCGACCGCGCCGTCGGCGAAGCGCAGCGCGGCGGTGGTCACCGAGTCGATGTCGGCGCCGTCGACCGGCGGTGGGGTGCCGTTGCCGTACGCGGTGACCTCGGTCACCTCGCCGGCCAGC
Source organism: Micromonospora trifolii (assembly GCF_022229005.1). Classification (GTDB taxonomy): domain Bacteria; phylum Actinomycetota; class Actinomycetes; order Mycobacteriales; family Micromonosporaceae; genus Micromonospora; species Micromonospora trifolii. Next base: position 174,864 of record NZ_JAKKFD010000021.1, on the reverse strand, counting down.
ACACGGATCAGGTCGAGCACGTGGGCGGCCTGCTCGACCACCGGCCCGCCGGAGCGGTCCCGCCGCGACCACCACGCCACCGGGGGCACCTTGTCCAGCCAGGCGCCGCTGACCATCCGCACCGGACGGTCGGCGAGCAGGTCGCGGGCCTGGTCGAGCAGGCTCAGGTAGCGCCAGTGGTGGCCGACGGCGGTGCGCAGCCCACGCCGCGCGACCAGGTCGGCGATCCGCTCGGCGGTGCTCAGGTCGACAGCGACGGGCTTCTCCACGAACATCGGCACCCCCGCCTCGATCACCGCCTCCTCGGCGGGACCGTGGGCGAACGGTGGCACGCAGACGTACACGGCGTCCAGCTCGGTGGCCAGCAGCTCGGCGACGTCGGCGCAGGCCCGCCCGCCGTGCTGTGCGGCCAGCGCGGCCGCGGCCTCCGGCGCGACGTCCGTGACGCCGACCAGTTCGACGTCGTCGAAGCCGGCCAGCACCCGGGCGTGACGTTGTGCCACTCCCCCGGCTCCGATCAGACCCACCCGGCATTCCTGCATTCGGCACCCCTTTGAAGACCTTTCATGAGCGATGGGAGCAGTCCCCTGGCATGTGCGCAATCAAACGTTCATCCCCCGGGAACGCGGAGATGTCACCGTTGTGATCAAGCTGTTGCCGAGAAAGCGGTTAGCGCGTGGTGAGGAATGGGAATAACCAAATTCGGTTTTTCCACGCACGAACGGAGGGGTGCCCGTGCGGGATATGACATCGAGCGTGTCGCCGGTGGTGGAGGCATGGGCCACGTACCGGACGACGTCGGCGGCCGACTGGCCGACCCGTCGGCTGATGCGTGCCAAAGGTGAGACCCGGGTCAGCGTGGTGCTGCCGGCGCGCAACGAGGAGGCCACCGTCGGCGCGATCGTGTCGACCATCCGGGAGCACCTGATGGATCGGGTGGCCCTGGTCGACGAGCTGATCGTTGTGGATTCCCGCTCGACGGACCGGACCGCGCAGGTGGCCCGCGCCGCCGGCGCGGAGGTGGTCAGTCAGGACGCGATGACCCGGGGGCTGCCCCGGCTCACCGGCAAGGGCGACGCGCTCTGGGCCGGGCTGGCCGCCGCCGAGGGCGACGTGGTGGCGTTCATCGACGCCGACCTGCGGGAGTTCCGGCCGCACTTCGTGAGCGGGCTGCTCGGCCCGCTGTTGACCGACCCGTCGGTCGACTTCGTGAAGGGCTTCTACCACCGACCCCTGGTGGGCACCGCCAGCGTGGAGCAGGACGGCGGGGGGCGGGTGACCGAGTTGATGGCCCGGCCGCTGCTCAACCTCTTCTGGCCGGAGCTGGCCGGCTTCGTGCAGCCGCTCGCCGGCGAGTACGCGGCCCGCCGGGACGTGCTGGCCCAGGTGCCGTTCGTCTCCGGCTACGGGGTGGAGACGGCCATGATGATCGACCTGCTCGACCTGGTCGGCCTGGACGCGCTCGCGCAGGTCGACCTCGGTGAGCGCAAGCACCGCCATCAGGACACCGCCGCCCTGGGCCGGATGTCCGCGCAGATCATGTTGACCGCCTGGTCCCGGCTGCAACGGCGCGGCTGGGCGACCCCCGGGTTTTCGCCGGAGGCGTTGCTGACCCAGTTCCGTCGCGGTGGCTCGGACACCCTGCCGAACCTGGACCGCGAGATCGTGGTCAGCGACGTGTCGATCGAGGAGCGCCCGCCGTTGGCCGAACTGCGCCACCGGGTGCCGCGCCGCCGGGTGGCCGCCGCGTGAGCCCGACGAGCCTCACCGTGCTGATGAACGCCGGCCCGTGGCTGTCGGTGCCACCGCCCGGGTACGGCGGCATCGAGAACGTCATCGCCACGCTGGTGCCGGAGCTGCGGCGACTCGGCGTACGGGTGGTGCTCGCCTCGGTGGGCAGCAGCACGCTGCCGGTGGACGAGCAGATCTCGGTTTTCGCCGACGGGCAGTTCGCCGCGTTGCAGCGGCCGTACAACCAGGTCTGCGGGATCGCCCAGGCGCACCTGGCTGGCGTGGTCCGGGAGCTGCACTCCCGCGACGACATCGACCTGGTGCACGATCACGTCGAGGCGGTCGGTCTGGCCACCCTCGCCGCGATGGGGCCGGCCGGTCCGCCGACCCTGCACACCCTTCACTGGGACCTGGCCAAGCACCCGGCTCTCTACGGCAGCCTGGACGGCGGCGACCGGGTCCGGGTCAACGGTGTCTCCGCGTCGCAGCTGGCCCGCGCCCCGCTGGCGCTGCGGGAGCACTCGGTGGGGCACGTGCACCTGTCCACGCCGCTCGCCGTCGACGCCGACCGGCAGCCCCTTCCGGACAAGGGCGAGCACCTGCTCATCCTGGGCCGGATCAACCCGGGCAAGGGCCAGGACGTGGGTGCCCGGCTCGCGCACCGGGTCGGTGTTCCGCTGGTGCTGGCCGGGCCCGTGGGCCCGTACCATCGGCCGGCCGACCTGGCCGCGGCCGGCGACGAGGCCCGACAGAACCCGGACGTGCGGTTCTTCCTCGACGAGGTGGCACCGCACGTCGACGGTGACCTGGTCCGCTGGGTCGGCACCGTGGCCGGCCAGGAGCGCGACGACCTGCTCGCCAGCGCCCGCGCGTCGCTGTTCCCGCTGCGGTGGGAGGAGCCGGGCGGCACGGCGGTCGTCGAGTCGCTCGCCCTGGGCACGCCGGTGGTGGCCACCGCCCGGGGTTGCCTGCCGGAGCTGATCGAGCACGGCCGGACCGGGCTGCTCACCACCGACGAGGAGGAACTGGACGACCTCGTCCTCGCCGCCGAGTTGCTCGACCCCGACGAGTGCCGGCGGGTGGCCGCGCAGCGCTTCACGCCCGCGGTGATGGCGCAGCGTTACGTCGAGCTGTACGAGCGGGTCCGGCAGTCGGCGAGCGCGCCGAGGTTGCTGCCGGCCTGACCGACGGCGGGGCCGGCCGGTTTGCCGGTCGCGCCAGCGGGTAGCCGGCAGCGCTCATGCCCGCCGCACGACGAGGAGCCGGGAATGGTCGGACCGATGGCGCACTCCCGGGCCCGACCCAACCCGGCCGACGGCAAACCGCCGGTCCGTCGCGCGGCGGCCACGGCGGGGGTGCTGTTCCTGCTGGTCGGCGTGCTCGGCTTCGTGCCGGGGATCACCACCGGGATGGACACGCTGCGCTTCGCCGGCCACGACTCGGGCGCGTACCTGTTCGGTGTCTTCCAGGTGTCGGTGCTGCACAACCTGGTGCACCTGGCGTACGGGGTGGTGGGTCTGCTGTTGGCCCGGACGGTCACCGGCGCTCGGGCGTTCCTGATCGGCGGCGGCGCGGTCTACCTGGTGCTCTGGCTCTACGGGCTGGCGGTGGACCACGACACCGGGGCGAACGTGCTGCCCGTCAACGACGCCGACGGCTGGCTGCACCTGGGGCTCGGCGTCGGCCTGGTCGCGCTGGGCGTCCTGACCGGTCGGCCCCGTCGCTGACCTGGGGTTGCGGGACGTGACCTGCCTCGCCCCGCCGTGGGGTCCGGTTTGATCGGGAACGGCCTCGGGTAGTTGGCAGATCCCGACCCAGCAGCGAATTGAGGCGCCCGATGTCCAGCCGGATCACCTGCGAGGTGCGCACCACGGCACCGGTGGCGGTCGTCCGGCTCGCCGGCCCGCTGCACCTGGGCACGATGCGCTCGGTGCACCAGGCGCTCAGCGACGCGCTCGTCGATCAGCCGGAGGCCCTGGTGGTCGACATGGCCGGGGTGAACGTGGAGGACCGGTTGGCGCTGTCCGTGTTCGCCGCGACCGCCCGCCGGGCCGAGGAGTGGCCGGCAGTGCCGGTGCTGCTCTGCTCCCCGTCGCCGATCGCCGCACGATGGCTGGCCGAGTCGACAACGTGCCGAGTGCTCCCGGTCTCCGCGGACTGCGCGGAGGCGACCCGGTTGGCCGGCACGACGTCCACGTTGCGAATGCGGGCCCGGCTGGAGCCGGTCGCCGGGGCCTGCCGGCGGGCCCGGGAGCTGGTCACCGAGGCGTGTGCGCGGTGGAACCTGCCCGACGCGTCCGGCCCGGCCGCGTTGGTGCTCAGTGAGCTGGTCGGCAACGTGGTGCGCCACGCCGGCACGCCGATGCAGGTGACGGTGACCCTGCGCCGGCCGTATCTGCACCTGGCGGTGGTGGACGGCAGCAGCGCCCAGGCCCGGGCGGGCGGGACGGACCTGCACGCCGAGGGTGGGCGGGGGTTGATGCTGGTCCGGGAGCTGACCCAGCGGTGGGGCAGCGTGCCGGCGGGGCCGGGCAAGGCCGTCTGGGCGATGCTGCCGGCAACCTGAGCGTTCGAGGCGCTTGCGCCCGGTACCAGCGTTCTGACCGAAATTACCGCTCTGGCCTGGTTAAGTGGTGCGAGGGCCGGGTAGGCACGCCCGTCCTTTCTGCCGTCACGACGGGGTGAGCAGCCATGCCCAAGCGGGTAACCACGGAACCCGGTCGCGATCGGGGCCCGGCGATCCTGGCACCGGCCCGTTTCGGGGGGTTCCCGGGAGCGGTACGAGCGCCGGTCCCCGGCAACTCCCTGATCAAGTTCCTCGCCACTACCGACCACAAGCAGATCGGCCTGCTGTATCTGCTGACCTCCTTCGGGTTCTTCCTGCTGGCCGGGCTCCAGGCGATGCTGATGCGCGCCGAGCTGGCCCGCCCGGGGATGCAGTTCCTCTCCTCCGAGCAGTACAACCAGCTCTTCACCTCTCACGGCGCGGTGATGCTGCTGCTGTTCGCCACGCCCGGCGCGTTCGGGTTCGCCAACTACATAGTGCCGATCCAGATCGGCGCACCGGACGTGTCGTTCCCCCGCCTCAACGCGCTCGCCTACTGGCTGTACCTCTTCGGCGGCCTCATGGTGGTCGGTGGCTTCCTCGCCCCGGGTGGCTCGGCGGACTTCGGCTGGACCGCGTACAGCCCGCTCAGCAGCGTCGAGAACAGCCCCGGTGTGGGCGCGAACATGTGGGTGCTCGGGCTGGTCGTCTCCGGGCTCGGCACCATCCTCGGCGCGGTCAACCTGATCACCACGATCCTCACCCTGCGCGCGCCCGGCATGACCATGTTCCGGATGCCGATCTTCACCTGGAACATGCTGTTCACCAGCGTGCTGGTGATCCTGGTCTTCCCGCTGCTGGCCGCCGCGCTGCTGGCGCTCTCGGCCGACCGGTTGCTCAACGCGCACGTGTACGACGCGGCCACCGGTGGCCCGATGCTCTGGCAGCACCTGTTCTGGTTCTTCGGCCATCCCGAGGTCTACATCATCGCGTTGCCGTTCTTCGGCATCATCACCGAGATCATTCCGGTCTTCTCCCGCAAGCCGCTCTTCGGCTACACCGGCATCGTGCTGGCCACCATCGCCATCACCGTGCTGTCCATGACGGTCTGGGCGCACCACATGTTCGCCACCGGCCAGGTGCTGCTGCCGTTCTTCAGCATCCTGAGCTACCTGATCGCGGTGCCCACCGGTGTGAAGTTCTTCAACTGGATCGGCACCATGTGGAAGGGCCAGCTCACCTTCGAGACGCCGATGCTGTTCGCCATCGGCTTCCTGGTCACCTTCCTGCTCGGCGGCCTCACCGGCGTCCTGTTGGCCAGCCCGCCGGTCGACTGGCACACCCACGACAGCTACTTCGTGGTGGCGCACTTCCACTACGTGGTGTTCGGCACTGTGGTCTTCGCCCTCTTCGGCGGCTACTACTTCTGGTGGCCGAAGATGACCGGGCGACTGCTCGACGAGCGGCTCGGCAAGGCGCACTTCTGGACCATGTTCATCGGCTTCCACGGCACCTTCCTGGTGCACCACTGGCTGGGCGCCGAGGGCATGCCCCGCCGGTACGCCGACTACCTGCCCACCGACGGCTTCACCACCCTGAACACGATCTCCAGCATCTTCGCGTTCATCCTCGGCCTGTCCACCCTCTTCTTCATCTACAACGCCTGGAAGTCCTGGCGCTACGGGGCGGTGGTGACGGTGGACGACCCCTGGGGCTTCGGCAACTCCCTCGAATGGGCCACCAGCTGCCCGCCGCCGCTGCGCAACTTCGACCGGATGCCCCGGATCCGCTCCGAGCGCCCCGCCTTCGACCTGAAGTACGGCCCACTCGTCGCCGACCTGGGCCGCGACCTGCCGCAGCGCACCACCAAGCCGCCGCAGCAGTTTGCCGAGGAGCTGCGGACGGAGCACCACGTCCCGGAGTCGCCGTCCGCCGAGGGCGCGCACGGCGCCCGCGACGCTGTCGACTACCAGCCGGCGCCGCGCTCCGGCGCCCGGCCGGTGGACGTGCCCGAGCCCGAGGGCGTCCGCCGGCCGAGCTTCGAGCAGTCCGACCCGCCGCAGGACGCCGAGGACGCGCCGAAGCCGCACGAGCGCTGGCGGCACCCGCACAGCGACGGCAACCCCGACGAGCGCTGACCAGGGGTACGCGCGGAAGGGCCGACACCCGGCGGGGTGTCGGCCCTTCGTTCGTCAGTGTGCGGTCAGTCCCTGGCCGGCGACAGGCCGGCGGCGGTGAGCGAGCGGCGTACCGCGGGCTGGACCCGGGTCAGCCGCAACGGCACCCCGGTCCGCTCCGCCGCGTCCCGGCCGGCCATCAGCGCGGCGATCCCACCGGCGTCGAAACCACCGGCGCCGACCAGGTCGACGACGACCTCGCTGGGCTGGCCGGTGACCGCCTCCAGCATGGCCCGGCGCAGCTGGTCCGCGCCGTCACGGTCGATCTCGCCGCCGACCTCGACCACCACCGAGTCGCCGTCCTGCTTGACCGAGATCCGGGTCTTGCCCGGGTCGGGTTCGGCGGCGCCGTTCTGCCACGGCGGCGGCGCGTCGGCGAGCATCGCCTGGCGCAACCAGGTGAGCGCCCGCGACAGCAGCCGGGACACGTGCATCTGCGAGATGCCGAACCGGGCGGCGATCTCCGCCTGGGTCTGGTTGCCGTAGAAGCGCATCGCGAGGATCCGTCGCTCACGCCAGGGCAGTCGGTGCAGCAGACCGCTCACCGTCACCCGGTCGTCGACCGACTCCAACGCGTTGTCGGACTCGCCGACGAGGTCTCCGAACTCGGCGGAGCTCTCCCCACCCACCGGCGCGTTCAGCGAGGCCGGACTGTAGCCGGCGGCCGACTCCAGGGCGGCGAGGATCTCCTCCTGCGGGGTCTCCAGCCGGGCCGACAGCTCGGCCACCGACGGGGCCCGGGACAGCTCGCTGGTGAGTGCGGCGGTGGCCTGCCCCACCTCGAGGATCAGGTCCCGCAGCCGGCGGGGCACGTGGACGCCCCAGGTGCGGTCCCGGAAGTGCCGTTTGATCTCGCCCACGATGGTGATCGCGGCGTACGCGGTGAACGAGCCCCGTTCCGGGTCATAGCGGTCGACGGCGTTGACCAGCCCCAGCCGGGCCACCTGCTCCAGGTCCTCCAGCGGCTCCCCCCGCCCCCGGTACCGGCGGGCCAGCCGGCCGGCGAACGGCAGCGCGAAGCGCACCAGGTCGTCCCGGGCCTCCCCCCGCCGCTCCGGCGGCAGCCCGGCGATCCGGGCCGCGTACGCCATCGCCGCCGCGTCGAGATCCTCCAGACCGCGTTCGGTGGGTGGTGGTGTGGTCGTGGTCGTGCTCGTCTGTCCGAACATCCGCGCCTCCCTCAGGAAGGTCCCCCGCCCGGATCGGGAAACCGGTCGTGCGCGTGGTCGAGCCACGCACCGGGCCGGAAAGTGGGTCAGTGACTGGGATGCCAGCGGGCGACACCGCCTCTACGCAGCGCAATCAGGCCGTCGCAGCCAGCGATGTTCCCGCTCCGTAGGTACTCAATCACGGGACCCCGGGTTCGCGAGGATGTTTCGGCGTGCTCCGTCTCAGGAGACCAACAACCCCTGGTGGCCGCCGCTGTCGCGGAGCATGGCCAGCGCCTCGGCGACCCCCAGCGGGGGCGGCGTGGGCAGGTCGTACGGCTGGGCGCGCAGCACCTCGGTGGCTCGGCGGGTGGGCACCGAGGTGACCGGGTAGCCCCGGGCGGTGGTGCGGTCCAGCGCCCGACGCCGCCGGCCGAATCCGGCGACGGCCAGCCACTGCGGCAGCCCGGCCAGCGCTGGCGAGCGCACCCCGGGCGGCTCGGGCAACACGTCCACCGAGCTGAACGCCTCGCTGCCGGCGAGCCACCACTCGGCCTCGTCGACACTGCGGCGGGTGGCGTTCTCACACCAGTACGGCACCAGCCCCGCCCGCACCACCTGCCACGGGTCGAGCAGTCGACCGCATTCCACGACCAACCGGTCACCGGTCTTGCCGGCGCGCCGCAGCCACCGTCGGTACAGGTCGGCCACTGCCGCGCTCAGCGCCGCCGGCCGGGGTACCAACACCCGGTGCAGCGGGTGCTGGTGGCGGGTGGACCAGTCCCCAGCGGCCAACTCGAAGCCCGGGTCGACGCCGTGCTCGGCGTACGCGGACGGTACTGACACCTCCGGCGGCGCCCACCGGGTCGCGTCGCCGCCGGCGGAGCGCAGCACCTGCCGCAACGCGTGGCTGTCCGGGTGGAAGTCCACCGGGTCCAGCCCGCTGCCCGGGCAGCCGACCTGGAAGCTGTGCCCCGGTCCGCGCTCCAGCACCGGCCAGGTGCGCGCGTCGCGGACCAGCAGCACGGGGGCACCCGGCACCAGCCGGTCGGCCAGGAACTGCGCGTACGCGGCCGGTAGGGCCCTCCACGCGGCGGTCAGCGACACGGTCGCCCCGGTCAGGGCGCCACGACTGGCCGGGCAGTGCACCTGGCGCAGGTGCAGGTCGGCGTTGCCGGCGAGCAACCGGGTGGCGAGTGCCGCGCCATGCTCCGCGGCGTCCGCCGGGCGGTCCACCCCGCCGTCGGACCAGTGCACTGTCATCTCGAAGCCCGCCGGGAGCCATGGCACGCCGAGGGCCACCGCGAGGTGCGCTGCCGCGCCGTGCGGAGAGCCGATCAGCACCCCGGGGTAGCGCCGGCGGGGGTACTGGTCGACGAACCAGCGGGCCACACGGGCGGCGTCCACCTCGTCGATCTGGGCCATGGTGAGGGCGACCCGGCCGGCGGCGCGGGTGACAGCGGCACGGCGTACCGGCTCGGGTGCGCCGGGGAACCGCGACGTCGGCCCGGTCTGCCCGAGGTCGGCGCAGTCGACCCCGCGCAGTGCCCGGGCGGTGGCGGCGACCAGCACCCGGGCGGAGCTGCCCGCGGCCACGACCCGGTCGCCGGCAAGACCGGCGCCATCGGCCGTGAGCCCCTTGTGCACCTTGTGCACCGGCCCCACCTTGCCTCGTTCGCTCACCACGCGGCCCGGCTTCCCGTCCCGATGGGGTTCAAACGGGGCATCACCCACCCGGCGGCACATTCCGCTGGTCAGCGGGGTGCCCCGGTCATCACCGGCGTTCGGCGGCTCGGGTTTCGCCAGGGCCAGGACGGGCACTTCCGGGGCCATGCGCACCGACGACACCAGCGAGCCTGCCGCCGCCACGATCACCCCGTACGAGGACGGACCGCTGCTGGTCCGCGGCGACTTCGCGTTGGTCACCCCGGACGGCGAGCGCATCGACGCGCGGCGGGGCACCGTGGCGTTGTGCCGGTGCGGCAAGTCGGCGCTCAAGCCGTTCTGCGACGGCACCCACAAGGCGATCAACTTCCGCGCGGGCACCAGCCGCGAGGGCTGACCCCGCCGTCGGGTCTCAGCCGGCGGCGAGTGGGACGGCGGCCGTCGAGGCGAGCGGGACGGTCGGCAGCACTGTGGGTGGCAGGGCCGGTGGGGCGGGTGTCCGCAGCGAGCTGCGGCCGGCGGCCCAGCTGTCCAGCAGGTGCGCGGCGAACAGCCGGTCCACAGCGAGCCCGGCCGCCGCGCCGAAGAGCACGTCGGAGGCGAGGGCAGGCTCGACGCGGACCAGGCCGCCGCACAGGTCGTGCGCGGCGATCTGCTCGTGCACCGCGTCGGCCTCGACGTGCTCGTCGTAGAAGCGGGTGGCCACCTCGTCGAAGCCGAGCCGGCGAAGCCCGTTGCCGTAGCGACGGTTCGGCAGCGAGGAGGTCATCTCGAACGCGGCCAGGTGCCCGAGCAGCGCGCCGCGCAACCGTCGGTGCAGCCCGAACAGCGACATCAGGTTGTTGGTCGCCAACGTCACCGCCGGTGCCACGTCGATGTGGGCGCCGTAGCCGGTGTCCAGGCCCAACCCGTCGAGGGTGCTTCGGAACAGCTCGGCGTGCATCCGGTCCAGCCGCCCGTTGCCGTACTCGTCGGTCTGGATCTCCACCAGCGCGGCCTTGGCCGGGCCGCCGAGGCGGGGCAGTGCCCAGCTGTGCGGGTCCGCCTCCCGCAGGTGGTAGACGGAGCGGTGGGCGACGAACTCGCGGAACTGGGTGAGGTCGGCGCGGCGTTGCAGCGTCGCGGCCAGCGACGGCCCGTCGTCGGCCGCGACCAGCTCGGCCAGGCCGGCCGCCACCCCGGCGGCGGGCACCGACGGCGCGCCGACCAGCCGGCGCAGCGCCGCCTCGAAGACCCGTTCGCAGCGGGCGCGCAGCGCCAGCAGTGTCGGCTGCCACTCCCACGACTCGTCCACCCCGAGCCAACCCCGGTAGTGCAGCTCGTAGCAGAGGAACAGCGTGAGCTGAAGGTCCTCGTCGGTGATCGGGTCCGCCGGGTCGAGGTCGACGCCGAGATCGGCCGGCAGGTCGCGCGGTGGGCGCCGCAGAGCCTCGACGACCGCTGTGGAGAGCGGACCCCGCGCCGTCGGCACTGTCGCGGGACCGTAGCGGCGGTCGGCGGGCTCGGACATGGGACCTCCAGCGTCGTCGGGCCGCTACTGATGCCCTGGTCCGGGGTGGCTAAACGAGGTCGTCGGCGTTCGCGGTGACCTCCACCTGCTCGCGGACCTTCCGGGCCGGAGCGCCCTCGGCGTACAGGCCGCGAAGGTCGGCGAAGGCGGGCTCCGGCGGCGCCAGCGACACCGCCGGGTCGACGACGGCCTCCAGTACGCAGGGGCGGTCCGCGGCGAGGGCCTCGTCCCAGGCCGCGCCGACCAGCTCCGGGCGGTCCACCCGCACCCCGTGCAGCCCCAGCAGCCGCGCCCACCCGGCGTACGGCACGTCCGGGCGGCGGTGGGTCGGGTCGGACGACGGCCGTCGCCCGCCACCCATGCCGTTCTGGTCCCGGTTGTTGAGCACCAGCACCACCAGCCGCGGGTCGCGCCACTGCTGCCAGAGGTGCGAGACGGTGATCAGTTCGGCGAGCCCGTTGAGCTGCATCGCCCCGTCACCGACCAGCGCGACCACCGGCTGGTCGGGGGCGGCGAGCTTGGCCGCCACCGCGTACGGCAGCGCGCAGCCCATCGAGCCGAGGGTGCCGCACAGCTGCGCGTTGACCCCGGGCGGCAGGGTCAGGTGCCGGGCGTACCAGTAGAGGACCGAGCCGACGTCGACGGCGACCGCGCCGGTGCCGGGCATCCGGGCGGACAACTCCTGAAGGACGAGCTGCGGGTTGACCGGGTCCGCTGCGGCGGCGGCCCGCTCGGCGGCGACCTCCCGCCACCGGTCCACCGAACTCTCCACAGTCGCGCGCCACTGCTGTTCGGGCCGGCCGCGCAATCGGCTCAGCAGCGCCCGCAGCGTCTCGGCGGCATCACCGACGAGCGGCACGTCGGCCGGGTACCGGGTGCCGATCCGCCGGCCGTCGATGTCGATCTGCACAGTGCGCGCCTGCTCGGGCATCGGGAAGTAGTCGGTCCACGGGTCGTTGGTGCCGACCATCAGCAGCGTGTCGCACCCACCCATCAGCTCGGCCGCCGCCGGGGTGCCGACCTCGCCGAGCACCCCGGTGTGGAACGGCAGCCGCTCGTCGAGCACCGGCTTGCCGAGCAGCGAGGTGGCCACCCCGGCGCCCAGCCGGTCGGCGATCTCGATGATCTCGGCGGCCGCGTCCCGACCACCCTGGCCCACCAGGATCGCGGTCCGCTGGCCGCCGCTGAGCAGCTGCGCGGCGGCGTCCAGGTCCACGTCGTGCGGCAGGACCCGAGCCAGCGGCTCGCCGGGCGTCGCCGTGATCACCCCGGCGCCGTACGACTGCAGGTCGGGCACCAGCGCCTCCTGCAACTGTCGGGGCAGCACCACGCACGTCGGGCTGCGGGTGGCCGCCGCCGTCCGGAACGCCTGGTCCAGCAGCGCCCCCACCTCGTCGGGGCTGCGGCCGTACCGGACGAACTGGTTGCACACGTCCCCGAGGAGACGGCTCAGCCCGATCTCCTGGTGCGCTCCGCCGAGTGGCCCGGAGATGTCCTCCCCGACGATGGCCACCACCGGCTTGCTGTCCAGCTTGGCGTCGTAGAGCCCGTTGAGCAGCTGGACGGCGCTGGGCCCCTGGGTGGCGAGGCAGACCCCGATGCCGCCGGTGAACTTGGCGTGCCCGGTGGCCATGAACGAGGCGGTCTCCTCGTGCCGGGCCGGGATGAACGCCGGCTCGCCGCCGGTGCGGTCCAGCGCGTCGACCAGTGGAGCGATCGCCTCGCCCGGGTACCCGAAGGCGCGGGGCACCCGCCAGGCCAGCAGCCGCTCCACCACGATGTCCGCGACTGTTCGGTCAACCATTGCCGCGCCCCGGTGTGCCGGGGTCGACGTAGCGCAGCACCGCGCCGACGCCGTCGGTCAGATCGGGCGCCTCGTCGGCGCCGAGCACTGTCAGTGCCGCGTCGGTGCCGACGAGCGCTCGGACCAGCGCCGCGTCGGCGCGTACCCGCTGCGGGTCGGCCACCGACATGGCGGCCAACTGCCCCGGGTCGACGGCGATCTCGGTGGGTTCCGCGCCGATCCACAACTCACCGTTGGCCGACGGGTCATCCACGATGATCATCATGTCCACCTGGTTGCGTTGCAGGGCCGAGACGACCGCGTCGAGGCCGCCGCCCACGTCCTCCTGCACGCCGAACTTGTCCAGCGCGTCGCTGATCCGCTGGTCGGCGATCTCCGCGATGGTCTGCACGGTGAGGTCGTCCAGCATCGTCTGGTCGGCGCCGCCGGCCCGCGACCCGGCATCGGTTCGGACCACCAGGTCCTGCCAGCGCTCCGGCATCTGGGCGGCGATCATTCCGGTGGCCCGGACATCACCGGCGACCACCACCACGTCCGCGCCGACCCGGTCGGCCAGCTGCACTGTCGCCGCTGTGACGTCGCCGGCGTTCTGGTGCCACGCCTCCATCGCCGCCCGCTGGTAGCGCGACTGGGACCAACCGCCGGGCTTCGTCCGCCGCAGCGGGTACTCGTCCCGGCCGGCGACGTGCGCTCGTCGGGGCACCCCGCCGGCGCTGACCGCCATCGCGTCGGCGCCGAGCCGATCGGCGACCACACGTACCCAGGCCACCTGCTCGCCGCGCTGGGCGAGCAGCGGCATCACGTGCGGCAACGGGCCGACGTTGGCCAGGTCCCGCAGTGGCGGCGCGGACAGGTACTCGGAGAGCACCACGTGGCCATGACTGGCGAACAGTGCCAGGCCGTAGTCCCCGACCATCGGATCGTGACCTCGGACCACCCGGTCCAGCGCGGCGATGTTCGCCTCGTCCGCCCCCTGTTCGGCCAGGCTGCGTTCCAGGGCACGCCAGCGCAGGTCCAATGCGGGTTTGGCGTCCTCCGTGTCCGCGGAGGCGTCCAGATACACCGAGCACCACGGCCCGGGACGGTCGTAGAGCGGGCGCAGGAAGGACAGCTGCATGCTCGACCCCTTTCCAGCTCGGCCCCCCGCTTACCCGGGTCGCCGGGGATGTCACCTCGCGGCCGTGAGCCCGTGACCAGGTTTCATTCACGTCGTTCAACTGAGGACGTCGATACGATCTGTGAACACAAGCGGACTCTCGGTGGTGGGAATGGACAGCGGACTCGATACCCGACGGATCGTGCACCCGACGGAACGAATCGTCACCGGGCGGCTGATCCGCCTGCTCGACGGCTACACCCGTGAGGTACGCATCGGTCAGCCGGTGCTGGTGGCGGTGCTCGCCGCAGCGGCCTTCGCCCGGTTGCCCGCCCTGCTGCTGCGCTCGCTCTTCTCGTTCGGCGGTGGCGGCACCCGCCGTCGCTGGAAGGAGCTGAAGCAGGGCCCGGAATACCTGGTCACCCCGGTGCGGCTCCGCAACACCGCCGGTCAGCTCTGCGAGGTGGAGCTGCACGGTCACCTGCCGCAGAGCGCCCTGCACCCGGCCGATCAGGTGCAACTCACACTGCGCCCGCAACGCGACCCGGAGCTGCCGCCCCGGATCGAGCGGATCGTCAACCTCACCACCGGGCAGTTGCTGACCCCGCGCACGGCGACGCTCTGGTCGCATCTCGGGCCGCCACTGCTGTTGCAGGCGTTCCTGGGCACGCTGCTGCTGGCCGGCATCGCGGCCTGCTCCGCGCTGACCTGACCGGTCCGGCGGACGCGCGGGCCGCCCGGCCGCTCAGCTCAGCGGGGCGGGGTGCGCGGGCGGGTCGGCGGCTCAGCCGACCGGGGCGGGCTCGCGGGCCGGTTGCCGGTCGACGCCGAGCATGCCCCGGCGGCGGGCCCAGCGCTCGAAGGCCAGGGTGGCGAACGGCGGCACCGCGCTGGCCAGGGCCACCGCCGTGGCCAGCAGGCTCCACCTGTGCAGCCGGGCCACGGCCAGCACCAGCAGGACGTACGCGACGAACAGGCCGCCGTGGATCGGCCCGAAGATCTTGACGCCCAGCTCGTTGTCCGGCGGACCGTACTTGACCAGCATGCCGACCAGCAGGGCCAGCCAGGAGCAGGCCTCGGCGATCGCCGCCGCGACGAACAGCCGGGTCACCTTCTCGCGCATCCGCACGCCACCACCTCTCGGGCCGCAATGCTATCGGTCTGCTCCGGCTGGGCTAACGGGGTGGGCAGTTGGGTAGGAAAGGGTCCTCGGGTCTTCCCCCGCCCGCCGATCACGTGCGAGGTTAGGGGGACCAGCGGTGACGGGGTGGTGACCATGGGCGAGGACGTCGGCGTACGAACCTTCAGTCGAGAGGATCGCGCCCGCTATCGCGACAAGGTCCGCCGCTGCCTCGATGTCTTCGCCGAGATGCTGCGCGAGTCCCGCTTCGACCTCGACCGGCCGATGACCGGCGTGGAGATCGAGCTGAACCTGGTCGACGAGGCGTCGAATCCGGCGATGCGCAACGCGGACGTGCTGGCGGCCATCGCCGATGAGAGCTTCCAGACCGAGCTGGGCCAGTTCAACGTCGAGATCAACGTGCCGCCGCGCCGGCTGACCGGCACCGGCACCGCCGACTTCGAGGAGTACGTGCGGGCCAGCCTCAACGCCGCCGAGGTGAAGGCCCGGGCGATCGGCGCGCACATGGTCATGATCGGCATCCTGCCGACGCTGCGCCCCGAGCACCTGACCGCCGAGACACTCTCGGCCAACCCCCGCTACAAGTTGCTCAACGAGCAGATCTTCGCGGCCCGCGGTGAGGATCTGCCGATCGCCATCAGTGGGGTGGAACGTCTGGCGGTCACCGCCGACACGATCACCCCGGAGGCGGCCTGCACCAGCACCCAGTTCCACCTCCAGGTCAGCCCGGCCCAGTTCGCCGACTACTGGAACGCCGCCCAGGCGGTGGCCGGCATCCAGGTCGCGGTCGGCGCTAACTCGCCGCTCTTCTTCGGCCGGGAGCTGTGGCGCGAGACCCGTATCCCGCTGTTCCAGCAGGCCACCGACACCCGGTCGGAAGAGATCAAAGCCCAGGGGGTACGCCCCCGGGTCTGGTTCGGCGAACGCTGGATCACCAGCGTGTTCGACCTGTTCGAGGAGAACGTGCGCTACTTCCCGGCGCTGCTGCCGGTCTGCGATCCGGAGGACCCGGCGCAGGCCCTCGCGGCCGGCGAGGTGCCCAATCTGGCCGAGTTGCGCCTGCACAACGGCACCGTCTACCGGTGGAACCGCCCGGTGTACGACGTGTCGCGGGGTCGCCCGCACCTCCGGGTGGAAAATCGGGTGCTGCCGGCCGGTCCGACAGTGCTGGACACCATCGCCAACGGCGCCTTCTACTTCGGGTTGGTGCGCGCCCTCGCCGAGTCGGACCGGCCGCTGTGGTCACAGATGTCGTTCAGCGCCGCCGAGGAGAACTTCACCAGCTGCGCCCGGCACGGCATCGACGCGCAGGTCTTCTGGCCCGGTCTCGGCTACCTGCCCGTCACCGAGTTGGTGTTGCGCCGGTTGCTGCCGATGGCGCATCACGGCCTGGACCGGTGGGGGCTCGACCCCAGCGAGCGTGACCGGTTGCTCGGCATCATCGAGCAGCGCTGCCTGACCAGCCGCAACGGCGCGACCTGGCAGGTGGAGACGCTGCACCGGTTGGAGTCGGCCGACCACCTGGACCGGCCGGAGGCGCTGCGCGAGGTGGTCCGGCACTACGTCGACCTGATGCACAGCAACCGACCGGTGCACGAGTGGCCGATTCCGTGAGCGCCCCGGTTGGCCGGATCGGCGCGGGGCTCAGCCTCGCGGGGTGGGCACACCGAAGAGGTCGATGATGCCGCCGGGAAGCTGGGCGAGCAGGTCGTGTCGCTCGTCGTCATTCAGCGCCTCGGCGACGGTACGCAGCACCGCCTGGGCGTGTTGACGCACCTGGTCCGCGTTCGCGACCTGTTCGCGGTCGCCGACGTGCTTCAGGAACTCACCAATGTCCCACCGGCGGCCCTGCGGATTACGGGTGACCGACGCGTCCAGCCGCTCCGGTAGCTGTGCCGCCAAATTGTCCGCCTCCTGTCCGGCGAGCCGCTCGCCGAGCACCGACAGGACGGCCTGTATGGACCGCACGGCTTCGTTCTCACCGAGGCCCGCGCGCTGTCGTACCGTGGCGATCATCTGCTCGTACTCCATGCCCCGCTCCTTCGGTCTCGTCGGCATGCCTTCAGGCCTGCCTGCTGACGAACGGGGCGAGTTCCCAGGCTCCCTGGCCACAAACGGGGTGACGGGCGGATCCGGACTCCCCGCCATCGGCGGGCGGTACCTCACGAAGCAGTCACGTCACGCCGGAGTGGCTTCCGTCCCTTGTGGACCCCGCCCGACATCGATGAATGTCGTAGGCTGTGGCAGCTCGTACATCGTCTGATCACGATGAGGGGACGCCGGTGGCCACTTCTGAAACAGACCCAGCCACGATTAAGGGGCCCGCGCGGGTGCCCCTGTCCCGTCGAGGCGTGCTGCGGATGGGAGCGGCGGCGGCCGGAGGCGCTGCGCTCGTCGGCTCGGCGGAGACCGCGTCCGCGCAGGCCGCGCCGGTTGGCGCGAAGCGCGTCCTGCGGGCACCGGCGCTGGCACCCGGTGACCGGGTCCGGGTCGTCTCACCAGGCAGCACGCCGGACCCCACGAACATGGCCCGCGGCATCGAGATCCTGCGCAGCTGGGGCCTGGAGGTCGAGCTGGGCACGCACGTCTTCACCAAGTACGGCTATCTGGCCGGCACCGACGCGCAACGGCTGGCCGACCTGAACGCCGCCCTCACCGACCCGGGCATCCGTGCCGTCTTCGCCGCCAGAGGTGGTTACGGCACCCAACGGATCGTCGACCAGATCGACGTCTCCGTTCTCCGCCGGGACCCCCGGGTGGTCGTCGGCTTCAGCGACATCACCAGCATCCACGGCAAGCTCTGGCGCGACACCGGCCTGGTCACCTTCTACGGTCCCATGGTCAACTGGAGTGACGCCCGCACCGGCCCCGAGTCGGCCGAAGCGCTCCGCAGGGCGGTGATGAGCACCGCGCCCGTCACGATCTCCCGGGACCCGGCCGAGACAGCCGCTTCAGTGGTGGTGCCGGGGCGAGCATCGGGGCCCCTGCTCGGCGGCTGCCTGACGCTGATCTCCACCTCGCTCGGCGCGGAGGACTCCCCGAAGTTCGACGGCGCGATCCTCTTCTTCGAGGACGTGGACGAGGCTCCGTACAGCATCGACAGCATGCTGACCGAACTGCGCCGGGTGGGCGTGCTGTCCAGGGTCGCCGGGGTGGTGATCGGCCAGATCACCAACAGCGTCGGTGAGCCGGGCGAGTGGGACGCGGCGGCGGTGCTCAAGGACCGCCTGTACGACCTTGGCGTGCCGGTCCTGGGCGGGCTACGGCTGGGGCACGGCAACGGACAGCTCACCGTTCCACTGGGCTCACGCGCCACTATCGACGCCGCAGCGGGGACCCTCACTGTGGAGCCGGGAGTCCGCCCGCGCTAGCCTCCCGTCGCCGCATCCCACGGCGACGGGTCGTCGCGCAACCGGCTGTAGAGGTAGCCGTCGCGCCACTGACCAGCTCGGAACTCGCTGGCCCGCACGACGCCTTCCAACTGGAAGCCGGCCTTCTCCAACGACCGCTGCTCGGCGACGTTCTCGGGGTGGGTGCCGGCCTGGATGCGCTGAGCCGGGCTGTTCGACCTCGACGACGAGCCGTCCGTCGTCCTCGCCGAGGTAGCCGTCGACGGCGAACCGCCGTGCCGGCGCGCCGGCGTCCCGGAAGCCGGCCCAGTCCAGCCCGATCAGGCCCGGCTCGGTGCAGAACCGCCGGAACATCGCCAGGTCGGGCTCGGCAACCGGCCGTAGCCGGACAGTGAGATCGGCCGAGACAGACATCGACATGTCGCCAGTTCCCATGGCGTCACGCTAACTCGCGTCGAGCCAAGGCCGGGTACGGCGCCGTGCGCACGCAGAGGGACCAGCGTTGACAGCCGAGGCTCTGGTCGGCTCCTGTGGAGCTGAATCGTCGACGACATCACCCCCGGCCCCACCCCGTCCAAGCCGCCGGGCTCTCCGGCAGAGGCAGCCAAGTCAGCCGGACCGAATCGTTTGCGACATCAGCTCCAAAGGCAGCGCGCGAAGCACTCCCCACCGCAGAGCTGGATCCACCAGTCAGACCTTGAGCAGCACCTTCGTACAGTCGTCCTGCTTCTTCTGGAAGATCTTGTAGCCCTTCGGGGCGTCGCGCAGCGGCATGCGGTGGCTGACGATGAAGCTCGGGTCGATCTCACCGCGCTGGATGCGCTCCAGCAGCGGTCGGGTGTAGCGCTGGACGTGGCACTGACCGGTCCGCATGATCAGCGACCGGTTCATGAACGCGCCCATCGGGAACTTGTCGACGAAGCCGCCGTACGCGCCGACGACCGAGACCACCCCGCCGGAGCGGCAGGCGAGGATCGCCTGCCGCAGCGCGAACGGCCGCTCCGTCTCGACCCGCGCGACCTGCTTCGCCCGGTCGTAGGCGTACATGGCGGCGTTGCCGTGGTGGCCCTCCAGGCCCACCGCGTCGATGCACGCGTCGGGGCCCCGACCGGCGGTCATCTCGTTGAGGGTGTCCAGCACGTCGGCTTCCTCGTAGTTGATCGTCTCGGCGTCGATGTGCTCCTCGGCCAGCCGCAGCCGGTACGGGAACCGGTCGATGACGATCACCCGCTCCGCGCCGAGCAACCGGGCGCTGGCCGCGGCGAGCAATCCGACCGGCCCGGCGCCCCAGACGGCAATCACCTGCCCCGGTTTGATGTCGCACATCTCGGCGCCCATGTAGCCGGTCGGGAACACGTCGGCCAGCATGACCGCCTGGTCGTCACTGATCTCGTCGGGCACCTTGACCGGGCCGATGTCGGCGAACGGCACCCTGGCGTACTCGGCCTGGCCGCCGGCGTACCCGCCGAGCAGGTGCGAGTAGCCGAAGATGCCGGCCGGCGAGTGCCCCATGATCTTTTCGGCGATGCCGGCGTTCGGGTTGGAGTTCTCGCAGACCGAGTAGAGGCCGCGCTGGCAGGACGAGCAGTGCCCGCAGGCGATGGGGAACGGCACCACCACCCGGTCGCCCGGCTTGAGGTTGCGCACCTGCGGGCCCACCTCGACCACCTCGCCCATGAACTCGTGGCCGAGGATGTCGCCCTTGCGCATCGCGGGAATGTAACCGTGGTAGAGGTGCAGGTCGGAGCCGCAGATCGCTGTGGTGCTGATCCGGACGATCGCGTCCCGGGCGTTCATGATCTTCGGGTCGGGTACGTCGACGACCTTGACGCTGTCGGCGCCCATCCAGGCGGTGGCCTTCATTCTCGGTCCCTTTCGGAGAGCTCGGGCGGTCAGCGGCGGGACGCCGGCAGCGGCTGGGCGGGTCGCTGCATGGCCTGTTGGCGTACGGAGATGCCGTTGGGGCTGCCCTCGGAGCGGACGACCTCGCCGGTCTCCAGGACCTGCTTGAACCGGCGCAGGTCGTCGCGGACCTGCTGCTCGGGTTCTTCGCCGAAGAGCTTCGCCACCACCCTGCCGAGCGCGCCGGCCGGCGGCGCGTAGCGCAGCTCCACCCGCACCTCGGTCCCCCGGTCGCCGGGCGCGGGCACGAACCGGACCCGCCCGGCGTTGGGCACCCGGGTCCCCGGCAGCGAACGCCAGGTGATCGACTTGTTCGGCTGGTCGTCGATGATCTCGGCGTCCCACTCGACGCGGTGACCGGCCGGACCACGGGCGATCCAGTGCGAACGGCGCAGGTCGTCGGCGCGGACGGACTCCAGGTGCGCCATGAACCGGGGCAGGTTCTCCATGTCCCGCCAGAACCGGTACGCCTCGGCGGGTGACCGGTTCACCGTCACCGCGATCTGCATCCGGATCACCCGGGCGCGGGCCCGTCGAGCCCGGCCGACGCGTACGGCGGCGAGCACGTCGACGGCGGTGATGCCGGCGATGGCGAGGGTGGTCAGCGCGACCCGGTGACGGCGTTCACCGCCACGGTCGGCGAGGGCCCGCCCGAGCAGTGTGAGGTCCATGGCGTCGCCGGCCACCCGGCTCCAGGCCCAGCCGGCCGGGCGGCGGCCGCTGAGCAGGCCGGCGGCGCTGCCCAGCTCGCGGAGGCCGATGGCCGGAAGCACGGCCCGCGCGACCGGGGAGTCGTCCACCCCGGTCAGCCGCGCGATGGGCCTTGGTGCGACCAGCGCGCCCACTCCGAGGGCCAGGCTCAGCAGGCCGAGCGCGCTCGGCAGCGTGGCGGGCACCGGCCCGTCCAGCTCCGGCAGGAGCACAGCATCGACATGACTCATGTCCGGTTCCTTCCGGTGGGCGTCGCCGCCGGTCCGCCGGCGGGGGCGGCGGTGGTCCCGCCCCCGTGACGCTATGTCGTACCGGTGCCACATGCGCCGGGTTCGGGGCAGAACGTCCGATGCGGTCGGTGTGGGCGGGAACGCCCACGGCAACGGGTCGACATCGCGACATGGACCGATTTGGATCACTAGAACGCCGTTACCGTCGGCCCAACCACCGCGCCGTCGAAAGGACACCCCCATGAGCCGCGCTCTGCTGCGCCACCTGACCGCCACCATCGCCGTCGCACTGCTCGTCGGGGAGGCCGCCCCGCCGGCCGCCGCACGTACCCCCGCGTCGCCCGCGCCCGGCGGTGTCCGCACCGTGGTCCGCGACGCGACGACCGGCGCACCGGTCCCCCGGGCCTGCGCCGCGCTCGTCCCGGTGGACGCCGCGGCGTTGGCGGCGGTCACCCTCGGCGAGGACCAGCTCGGACGGTACGGGGGTTGCGCCGACGAGCAGGGCGTCCTGGTGACCGGCGACGTCGCCCCGGGGAGGTACCGGCTGCTGGTGCGCCCCTACGACACGACGACGCACGGCTGGCAGTGGGTCGGCCGACACGGCGGCACCGGTGAGCGCGAGCGGGCCCGGGTGGTCCAGGTGCGCGCCGGCGCGGTGACCGGCGTGCCGGACGTCCGGCTCGACCCGCCCGGCACCGTCGTCGGGGTGGTGACCGACGCGGCGACCGGCGCTCCGGTCCCCCGCGCCCGGGTCATGGTGGTGCCGTACGTGCCGGACCCGAAGTACGACGACCACGGCCCGACCACCGACGAGAACGGCCGCTACACGATCACCGGCCTCGGCCCGTACCACTGGCCGGTGCAGTTCGCCGCCTCCGGGCTGGCCACCGTGTGGTCCGGCGGGGTGGGCGGTCGGCAGCAGGCGCGGCCGGTGCGGGTCCGGGCCCAGCAGACGGCGACCCTGAATCAGGCGCTGCCCGCCGGGACGCCGCTCACCGGGGCGGTACGGGTCGACGAGTTGCTCACCTACGCCCAGGTGATCGCGTTCGACGCGGCCACCGGGGACCTGGCCGGCGTGGCGGACGTGGGCACCGGGTACGCCCTGCGCCTGCTCCCGGGGCAGCGGGTGAAGCTGCGCTGCGACTGCGCGTACACCCCGCCGGTCTGGCACCGCGACGCCGCCGGCTTCGACGCGGCGACTCCCGTGCGGGTCCGACGGACGCCGGTCGTGGTGGACTTCAACCTCGGCTGACCCGGATTCTGGCCCGAGCTGTCGGATCAGCCCCACTACGACCTCACTGTGGGGTCCGACGGGTCTCTGCTGGCGATCACGCCCGGTGAGGGCACCGAACTCGACCGCCGCGCCCGGCTGCTGGTCAGCCGGGACGACGGAAAGCACTTCACGCTCGCCCGGGAGTACGGCCGGCTCGTTTGTGCGGTCAGTGTCGCGCCCTCGTCACCACTGACGCGACCACCTGGACCCGCTTCTCGCTCGCACCGTGACCAGGGCGCCGCCCGGCGTTAGAAGTGCGCGGCACCGGGTAGCCGGCATCCGCTCTTACCAGCGCCCGAGGAGGTGCGATGTCGGCGACCAGCGCCTTCTTCGAGCGGCTGACGGTCGCTGGCCAGGATCCGCGGTTCAGCAAGGTCTGTGGCAGCGTGCGATTCGACATCCGCGACGACGGCCACCTGGAGCAGTGGCTGCTGGACATCGATCATGGCCGGATGCGGGTGACCCGGAGCGGCGGCCCCGCCACCACTGTGATCCAGGTGTCCGCGCAGGTCGCGGAGGCGATGGCGCGAGGCGAGGTGAACGGGCTGGCCGCGATTACCCGGGGCGAGATCATGGTGGATGGTGACCTCGCCCTGGCGTTGCGCATCGGGCGGCTGTTTCCGCGAGAGCCCGGACGGCTCCAGCGCGACGACCCCGACAGTGGGACATGACCGATGAGGGACATCGCGGGCACCGTGGCGTGCATCGACGGGAACACCTTCATGGTGTCCGACACCGCCGGCGACGTGGCGTCCTCCCCGAGCACCCCGGTCGGCCTCTTCGCCGCCGACACGCGATTCCTGTCCCGCTGGCGGCTCACCGTCAACGGCGAGTGCATGACAGCTCTGTCGGTGGACGACAGCCAGTACTTCGAGGTCACGTTCTTCGTGGTGCCGGGCGCGGCGGTGGACTACGTGGAGGCCGACGTGTCGGCCATTCGACGTCGGCGCATCGGCCCAGACCTCACCGAGTCGCTGACGATCTTCAATTACGGCGAGCGGGACATGACGCTCGACGTGCGCCTGGAGGTGGCGGCCGACTTCGCCGACATTTTCGAGATCAAGTTCGACATCGGCGACAAGAGCGGCGAGCACTACACGCACGTCGGCCCGAACGAGTTGCGGCTGGGCTACCGGCGCGGCACCTACCGCCGTGAGGTCGTCGTGTCGGCGAGTGAGCCAGCGGAGTTCGACAGGGGCGGCCTCCGGTTCGCGGTCCGGCTGCGCCCCGGGCAGCAGTGGTCGACCCGGTTGCAGGCCGCCATGCTGGCGTTGCGTCCGGACGGCGTCGACCTGCGCGCCGCCCTGCGCGCCCTACGGCCGGACGACTCCACCCTGCCGAGGAGCGTGCAGGCGTGGGTCGCCGCGGCCCCGACCCTGGACACCGAGAGCGTCGGCCTCCAGCAGGTCTACCACCGCAGCCTGGTGGACCTGGCGGCGCTGCGCTTCGCGCCGCTCTCTCTCAGCGGCGCGAGCGTGCCCGCGGCCGGGCTGCCCTGGTTCATGACCCTGTTCGGCCGCGACAGCCTGTTGACCTGCTTGCAGACCCTGCCGGTCACCCCGTCGCTGACCCCACCGACGCTGCGGATCCTCGCGTCGCTGCAGGGTGCCCGGAGCGACGACGTGCTGGAGGAGGACCCGGGCCGGATCCTGCACGAGTTGCGCTACGGGGAGTCGGCAGCGTTCGAGGAGCAGCCACACTCCCCCTACTACGGCACTGTGGACGCCTCACCACTGTTCGTGGTGCTGCTCGACGAGTACGAGCGCTGGAGCGGCGACACCGCGCTGGTGACAGAGTTGGAGCAGGAGGCCCGCGCGGCCCTGGCCTGGATCGACAGGTACGCGGACCTGACCTCCACCGGCTACGTCTGGTACCAGCGACGCAACCGCGCCACCGGGCTGGACAACCAGTGCTGGAAGGACTCCTGGGACAGCATCTCCTACGCCGACGGCCGGCTGCCGGGCTTCCCGAGGGCCACCTGCGAAACCCAGGGGTACGCCTACGACGCGAAGATCCGAGGAGCACGGCTGGCCCGTACCTTCTGGGGTGATCCTGCCTTCGCCGATCGGCTGGAGAGCGAGGCGGCGGCCCTGTACGAGCGGTTCAACCGGGACTTCTGGCTGGAGGACCGCGGCTTCTACGCCCTCGCGCTCGACCACGACGGCACTCCCGTGGACAGCCTGTCCTCCAACATCGGGCACCTGTTGTGGAGCGGCATCGTGCCACCGGAGCGGGCTCCCCGGGTGGTCGAGCACCTGATGGGTCCTGCGCTGTTCTCCGGCTGGGGGGTGCGGACGTTCGCCGAGGGGCAGCGCCGCTACAACCCGCTCGGCTACCACAACGGCACGGTCTGGCCGTTCGACAACTCGTTCATCGCCTGGGGTCTGCGCCGCTACGGGTTCAGCAACGAGGCGGCCCGCATCGCCGAGGGCATCCTCTCCGCCGCCACCTACTTCGAGGGTCGGCTACCCGAGGCGTTCGGCGGGTTCGACCGCGAGACCACACGGTTCCCGATCCGGTACCCGACCGCCGGCAGTCCGCAGGCGTGGTCCAGCGGCGCCACCATGCTGCTGATCCGCACCATGCTCGGCATCAACCCGCACGATGACCACCTGGCCGTGGACCCGGCGTTGCCCACCACCTTCGGGCGGATCGCGCTCCTGGACATCCCCGGCCGTTGGGGCAAGCGCGACGCGTTCGCCCGGCAACGCCCCGACCAGCGCTAGCGGGACGCTCAACTGACTGTGAAGCCGCCGTGGGTACGTGTCTCCCGCAGCCAGTCGAGCCAGGCCACCCACAGCGCGTCGGTCTCCCACTCGGCGCGCAGGCTCGTCGGCAACGCGTCGTAGAGGATCAACGCCTGCTCGATCTCGGTCTCGCCCACCACCCAGGGGCCGTTGCTCGTCAACTTGAACTCGGGGATCCCCACCTTGCCGGGGCTGGTCTGCGCGGATGCCGCCCGTTCGGCCTCCTTGTAGGCGTTGCGGCGGCGCTGGTCGTTGAGCCAGTCGGCGACGCTGTCGAACGGCCAGTCCGGAAAGGGCTGCGGCGTTGCCTGGTAGGTCATGCCGGCCCACCGCATGCGTTCCCGGCAGAACCCCATGCCGGCGATGTTCAGGTCGAACTGGTAGGCGGCCGCGAGCGACGAGTACTCGTCGTAGCACTGTGGCCAGTTGCCGCACGACCCGTTCAGGTCCATGCACGCTTCGGCGTGGGCGCGCGCGGTAGCGGCGGGTTCGGGCAGATCAACGTGTTCGAAGCTGTAGCCCATCGGACCCCCGACCGCCGGCAGAGCAGGAACTTGGCATTCTGCCCGACGCCGACGAGCGATGCCCTCCGCACGTACCCCGGTCAGGGCTCAACCCACGGCAGGCCCGGTGGCCCGGAAGGTGCGCCGGTACGCGTCCGGAGGCACGCCGACGGTGCGGTGGAAGTGCCGACGCAGCGTCGCGGCGGTGCCCATGCCGGCCGCCTCGGCGATGGCGTCGATGCTGTCGTCGGTGTTCTCCAACAACTCCTGGGCGCGGCGGATCCGCTGCGTCGACAGCCACAGCAGTGGGGTGGTGCCGGTGACCGACCGGAAGTGGCGGGCCAGGTTGCGTGAGCTCATGTTCGCCTGCCGGGCCAGGTCCTCGACTGTCAGTGGCCGGTCCAGGCGGGCCAGCGTCCAGGGGAACAGGGTGGCGAGCGGGTGGTCCTCGCGGGCCGGCACCGGGGTGGTGACGTACTGGGCCTGACCACCGGCGCGGTGCGGTGGCACGACCAGGCGACGGGCGACGGCGTTGGCGACGGTCGAGCCGTGGTCGCGTCGGATCAGGTGCAGGCACAGGTCGATCGCGGCGGCCTTGCCGGCAGAGGCGAGCACTGTGCCGTTGTCGACGTAGAGCACGTCCGGGTCGACCAGCACCCGGGGATAGCGGGCGGCCAGCACCTCGGTGTGCGCCCAGTGCGTGGTGGCCCGCAGCCCGTCGAGCACCCCGGCGGCGGCCAGCACGAACGCGCCGGTGCACAGCGAGACCATCCGGGCACCGGCGCGGTGGGCCGCGCGGACCGCGTCGAGCAGGTCGGGGGGTACGTCCCCGTCGACCTCCTCGATCGACGGGATGATCACGGTGTCGGCGCGGGCGAGGCGATCCAACCCGTCGTCGGGCGCCACCAGGAAGCGTCCGATCCGCACCGGGGCGGGGCCGCAGATCGCCACGTCGTACCAGGGGTCGGCCAGGCCGGAGGGGTCGTGGGCGAAGACCTCGCAGGCCAGCGCCAGTTCGAAGTGCAGCATGCCGTCGGTGGCGGCGATCGCGACGAGGGCCATGTCCGAAACTGTACGGGGTTTGGCGTTCCCGACACTGGTCGGTCGCCGGCCGCTGCGGGAGGCTGGATCCAGTCGATCTTCGAGGGGGCAGCGATGGGCCACAGCGTGGCGGTGTTCGGGGCATACGGGCACACCGGACGGTTCGTGATGGAGGAGCTGCGCGAACGCGGGTTCGACGCGCTGGCGGTGGGCCGCGACCCGCGCCGGTTGGCGGCGTTCGGGCCCGCCCACCGGGTGGCGTCGGTCGACGATCCGGCCTCGCTCGACGCGGCGCTGACCGGCATGGACGCGGTCATCAACTGCGCCGGCCCGTTCGCGTCGACCGCTCCCGGCGTGATCGAGGCCGCGCTGCGCGCCGGGATCCCGTACGTGGACGTGGCGGCCGAGATCGAGGCGAACGTCGACACCTTCGCGCACTTCAGCGAGCGCGCCCGGGCGGCCGGTGTCGCCGTGGTCCCGGCAATGGCCTTCTTCGGCGGGCTCGGTGACCTGCTCGCGACGACGGCGATGGGCGACTGGACGTCGGCCGACGAGGCGCACGTCGCGTACGGACTGAGCAGCTGGCACCCGACGGCCGGAACGGTCGCCGCGGGCACCGTCTCCCGCGAGCGTCGCGCCGGCCGTCGGGTCCGCTACACCGGCGGCCGGCTGGAGTACCACTCCGGTGGGGAGCTGCCGAGGGTGGACTGGGACTTCCCCGCACCGCTGGGCCGACGCAGCGTCCTCGGGGAGTTCACCATGGCCGACGTCGTCACCATCCCCCGTCACCTGGCCATCCCCGAGGTCCGCACCTACATGACCGTCGACGCCGCCACCGACCTGGCCGCCGCGGCGGCGCCGGTCGCTGTCGACGGGCGGGGCCGGTCGGCGCAGACGTTCACCGTCGACGTCATCGTGCGACGCGGCGACACGCGCCGCCGCGTCGTGGCCAGTGGCCGGGACATCTACGCCGTGAGCGCGCCCCTGGCCGTGGAGGCGGTCCGGCGCGTCCTCGATGGTCAGACCAGGACCAGCGGTGTCGCATCCGCCGGCGAGATGTTCGACGCGCCCGACTTCCTGCGCGCGCTGTCGCCGACCATCCGCGTCGAACCGGTCGGCGACTGAGGCCGAGAATTCGACAACGATTCGTTACGCAAAAGTCGTAATCATTGAGCCAGCACGAGACTGAGGAACTTAAAAGAAACTTAAGACTGTACGAGCGAAAAATTGTCATTCGGAGCCGCCGCGCTGGCTGCCAGGGCACTTGTCAACCGGCCTCCTTAATTCTTTCCCCGCGAGTTGATGAAGGCCCCTGACGTGCACATACTCCTTCTGACAGGAGCTTTTCCCTCGACTCGAAGGAAACCACTGGTAATGCGGACTCCCCCCGCGCACGTCGCACCGCCGGATCGGGCGCGAAAGCGTCGTCGCGTCACTCGCATAACGCTCGCGTCCGCGGTCGTCGCCGCGCTGGCCGGCAGCGGCATCTACATCGCCGGCGCCCAGGCCGAAGAGGTCGCCGTGCCCGGCCGGGTGCAGGCAGAGGCCTTCGCGGCACAGTCCGGAGCGCAGACCGAGGGCACCGGCGACGCCGACGGCGGCCGGAACGTCGGCTGGCTGGCCGGCGGAGACTGGCTGCGCTACGACGGTGTGTCGGTAGCGGGCGTCGACCTGGCGGCCCGGGTCGCCTCGCAGAACGCCGCCGGCGGCACTGTCGAATTGCGCCTCGGCGCGCAGGACGGTCAACTGCTGGCCAGCTTCCCGATCGCCCAGACCGGCGGTTGGCAGAAGTGGACGACCGTCACCGCGAAGGCGTCTGCTGTGCCGGCCGGCGCGCAGACCGTCTTCGCGGTCCTGAAGAGCACCTCGAAGTCGGATTTCGTGAACCTGAACTGGTTCACGTTCGGCTCCGCGACGGGCACGTCGCCGGCCACGCCGAGCACGTCGGCCGCCCCTTCGGCCACGCCGAGTTCCACAGCGTCCCCGTCGACGTCCGTTCCGCCGAGCGCGCCGACCGGCGGCTGGGTGCCCGTCGACCAGGCCAAGTGGAACAAGGAACTGGCCGCCTTCAACGCCATCAAGCCGAAGGCGGTTCCGCCGGGCACCACCCGGGTGCCGGAGTTCCACACCGACTGCGGCGTCGCGAATTCCGCTCCGGACGACCCGATCGTCCTGCCGGGCCTCGCGGGCGCCTCGCACATGCACACCTTCTTCGGCCCGAAGATCGACGCCTTCACCACGACGGACAAGTTGTTCGCCGCGGCGAACACCTGCAACGCCCCCGGGGACAAGAGCGCCTACTGGACCCCGGAACTGCGCAAGGACGGCAAGGCCGTGCCGATCAAGAGCATGCGCATCTACTACGGCTCGCGGGTCAAGGACCCGTCGACCGTCAAGCCCTTCCCGCCGGGCCTGGTGGTGGTCGAAGGCGACGCCAAGCGGCAGGTCGACACTCCGAAGAACGCCGGTAGCAACCAGTTCTGGTGCGCGGGCAGCGCCGAGATCGGCCGCAGCGCCGACGGCAACTGGCCGAAGTGTGCCCCCGGCGGCAACCTGATCTTCCAGCTCGTGTTCAAGGACTGCTGGGACGGCAAGAACATCGACTCCCCCGATCACAAGTCGCACATGGGCGATCCGGTGAACGGCGTCTGCACCGGCAAGTACCCGGTAGCCGTGCCGGATCTCTCCTTCATGGTCAACTACGAGTCGCTGGGCGGTGACGGCCTCAGCCTCTCCTCCGGCAAGCCCTCATCCATGCACGGCGACTTCATGAACGCCTGGGAGCCGGAGCGCCTCGGCGACCTGGTGAAGTCCTGCCTCAACCAGAACGCCAAGTGCGGCGTCGACACGACCTTCGCCGGCGGCTGACCACCGCCTCCGTCGTCGACGGACGGCCCCCACGCTCAGGCGTGGGGGCCGTCCGTCATCGCAGCACGCTGGTCACAGAACCAGGTTGACGCCGAATGCCTTGCACGCGGTGGAGATGTCCTTGCCGGCCTTCTCGAAGACCGGATTGTCGGCGGCGGTCGCCGGGTCCGCCGCGGCCGCGGCCTTGGCCGCCTCGGCGCCGAACGTGCGCAGGGCAGCGGCCAGCTTGCCGTCCCCGCTCGCGGCGACCGCTGTCACCTTCTTGTCCAGATCGCTCAGGATCTTCTGGAAGTCCGCGGCCGACGGCTCGCCGGCCGTGGCGACCTTCACCAGCTCCACCCTCATCTCGTCGCTGGCCTTCTTCGCCGACTCGCAGAGTTCCTTGTCGCTCGCGGTGCCCGCCGCAGGCGACGAGGCCGGAGGGGCGGCAGCGGAGGTGGCCACCGCGGACGGGGCTGCGGAGGTGGGAGCGGGCGTGGTGGACCCGGCGGTCGTCGCCTTGTCGGTGTCGCCACAGGCGGCGAGGGCTGTCGAAACGGCAAGGATCAACACGGCTGAGGCAACACGGGAAGGTTTCACGGACGGGCACGATAGCCGATGCCCAAACGATGATCAATTTCCTCGGCGGCTCACCGATCCTGACTGATTCCACAAGGTCCGGTCATGGTGAACCGTT
This sequence comes from Micromonospora trifolii, assembly GCF_022229005.1. GTDB lineage: Bacteria > Actinomycetota > Actinomycetes > Mycobacteriales > Micromonosporaceae > Micromonospora > Micromonospora trifolii. The sequence goes on along the minus strand of NZ_JAKKFD010000021.1, from coordinate 144,746 downwards.
GTCGCAGAGGGCGAGAATGGAGGTCGCCGTCAGTGCGACGGCGCGGTCCTCGTCGTGCGACAGGTCCGTGAGGGCGCGTGCGGCGGCGCTCCCCGGGATGTCCGCCAACGCCTCGGTCAGCCGTCTCCGGGCAGACGGTGCGACGCCGCTCTGCCCGAGGCAGGCCACGAGCCCGGTCGTGATCTGGTCTGCCAGCGCGGGATCGGCCGCCAGCAGGCTCAACGCGTCGGCGGCGTCCACGTCCTTGGTCTCTTCCACGACCATACCGATCAACGTGGGAAGCGCGTCCGCCACTCCGCGTGCCCCGAGCGCCAGAGCCGCGTACCCGCGGACCACGAGGTCGGGGTGCGCGAGGGCGTCCCGCAGCACGTCGGTCGCCGCGGCGTGCGGAATCTCGGCGACGGACTGGACGGCACGCTTGCGGACCTCGGCTTCCGGTGAGCCGAGGCCCTCGGCCAGCACCGCCACCCCGCCGTCGCCGGACTGCGCCAGCGCCCAGCGCAGGGCTCCGGCGACGATCGGGTCCGACTCGCTCAGCACCGCCTCGGCAAGTGCCTCCACCGGCACCGGCCCCGCACCGACCGAGGACAGGGCGGCGCGCTGGCGGGTGCCCGCGCTCTCCGACCCCAGTGCCCGCAGGAGCGTGACGACCTGAAGGACGTCCTCCCAGTCGGCGGGGTCCGCGGCACCGATCCGGCGGAGTCGGGTGAGCAGCTCCATCTCATCCGCGATGCGGAGTCGCGTCCGCCGGATCAGGTCGTCGACGAGTTCGGCGGGCGTGAAACCGGGATCGTCGAGCGCGCGGCGCACGTCGCGTAGCGACAGGCCCAACGACCGCAGGCTCTCGACGTGGAAGATCAGCCGGATGTCCTCGCTGGTGTACTCGCGATAGCCGGAACCGGTGCGACCGGTGGGCCGGATCAGCCCGAGCGCGTCGTAATGCCTGAGCATGCGGGCGCTGACGCCGGACCGTCGCGCCACCTCACCGATCAACACCTGGCGTCACCCCTTCTCACCCGTCGGGCCGAGGGCGACGACACGCTTCGCCGCCTCGATCGCGAACTCGAACCCGGCATCCGGATCCCGCATCAGCCGTTGTGTGGCGACCGCGTGCGCGCGTACGCGCGGGTCGAGATCCGCCAACGCGGCGCGCAGGATCGGCAAGACCACCTCGCCGAGCGCGATGAGCGCCCGACTCAGGCTCAACTGCATCTCCCGCCCGCCCCGCCCGAACTGTGTCGACAACAGCACGGCCAACTCGGGCTCTCCGCCGGGGGGTACGAGCACGACCGCTGCGCGCCAGGCGCTTCGCGCCACCTCGTCGTCGGCGTCGGTCAGCAGCGCCCGGGTGATCGCCGGCCAGGCTCGTCGGTCCCCGATCTTGGACAGCGTGTGCAGCGCCTGACTTCGGGCCTGAGCGCGCTCCGAGCGGAGCTCGTCGGTGAGCTTCGCGACGGTCAGTTCGGGTGGGTGGCGCAGGAGCGCCCAGGTGAGCATCTCGCGTACGGAGAATTCGGGCTCGACCGCGCAGCGCTCGATGAGCGTGTCGATGAGCTGCGGGTCAGGAGTCGTGCCGACGGTCAGTGCCGCGCGCAGCCGCACCGACGGGTCGCTGTGTTCCAGCCCGCGGAGCACCCTCATCGCGTTCATGTCCTGTTTCGGCGTGGTCATCGGAATCACCCCTTTCCGCCCCAGTGAAAACCTTGCCACTGTGTCAAGGTCAACCCGTTCTCGCTGCTGCAGCATCCGCAGCACTGGCGTACGAAACGCCCCGGCCCGTTACGCGCGGGTGACTGTCATAGGACTGTCATATTAATTTGCGCGTGCCCGTCATAGAGTTGTCAACGAACTGTCCACGGGGGAGAGTGACATCGGCGATGCTCGCCGAGCATTGGGTGCACGTTGCTCGGGCCGCATCGGTGTTGTCAAGCCGAGCGAGGCAATTGACAGTCGCGTTCGGCGTCTCCATGTAAGCCATGGGAGACGGCAGTAATGCACTTACGCACGTCATGGGAAGAGTCTGTTCCGGCAGAGGAGAACAGGACGGTACGGCCGAGAGCCGATTCCACCACGACCGGCCCCACCATCGCAGACCCGGCACCTGCGTCCTCTGCCCCGGACGGGGCCCCCATCGATCAGTTGGCCAGCCTTTCTCAGGACCTGGAGCAGTTGGCTCAAACGACAATCGACGATTGCGCCGACGCCAGCCAACGAGGCACCGAGACCGACGCCATAACGCTGGTGAACCTGGCGCTGGCCCTGCACGCCTGCTCGGCCGAAATGGTGGAATGCGCGGTGGCCCATGCGCGATCCAGCGGCGTCAAGTGGCGCGAGATCGGGGCGCTGCTCGGTGTCAGCCGGCAGGCCGCGCACGCGCAGTTCAGCGACGCCGTGCAGCACCGCCAGAGCTGGGGTCATTCAGACCATTGACCGCACGGCGACCAGGCTCAGCAGGCCCGCGCCGAACGCCCACAAGAAGCGTCCCAGGCCCATGATGAGGGCGACTCCGACGTGCATCAGGACAGCGCAGAAAGCCCAGGCCAGCAACGGCCATCCGCCGAGGACAAAGAAGACGGGGCAGGAAACCTCCAGGGTCATCACGCCCCATGCCGTGAGCTGTGTGAATTTGGCATGGTTGAGGAAGCGCCAGGCGACCCACGGTGACCCGAACCGCGGCGAGTTCACCGCCAGGGCGATCTGACGACCGTGCCGCCAGGCGCGGATGCGCAGCTTCGCCACTCCGCTCCACCAGTAAGCGACACAGACGTTCACCGCGACCAGCCAGGCCGCCCACCTACTCAACGCTGGGGAGGGCACCAGCGACAGCACGCCCAGCCCGGCGAGGACGATCACGAGCATCACGTCCGCCCCGTCACCCAAGGGCTGCAGGGCCACCATCAGATAACCGACGACCAGCAGTGCCACCAACCCGCCACCGTTGAGGCAGACGCGCGGATCGACGACGAACCAGCCGCCAAGGAGACCCAGCGCTGTGGCGAGGATCTGGTGGGCGGTGATCCACCGTCGGCCGACTGGGAGGCCCGGCCGGCGCCACCGAGCGAGTCCGGGCAGTCCGGCGGCCAGTTCCAGACCGGTGACGAGCAGTGCGACCCCGGCGACCCGGGCCGCCAGCGAGAACGTGGTGGCTACGGTGGATTCACCCAGGAACAGCTCAGCGTCCATGGCGTGCCTCCAGCCCAGGCCGAGCCGGTCGGCCGACGCCCGCGGGCTCGGGAGCAGACACGAAGATCGTCTGAGTTGGCACCGTGGTCCAGTAGCCCCGGGAGAGGGCCAGCCGGAACACCACGTAGTCCCCCGACGGCGACATCTCGTGGCCCGCTGCGGTCTGCCGGCTGGTCGTGCGTCGCACCACCGCGGTGATCCGTTGGTAGGCCGGGTCCCCCCGCATGTCCCGGTTGGCGGCGGCACCACCACTGATCAGCCGATAGGCCAGGATCTGGCTGGCCTGGTCGGCGCGTTGGCCGGGACGCCAGAGCCAGCACCACCAGCGCCAGCGGTTATCGGTCAAGGGCAGCCAAGCCTCCGGTTCCGGGTGAGCTCGCGCGCCGTCCAGCGGACCGCGAAGACGCCGGTACGAGAGGTCGAGGTCGAACATGCCGAATCGCTGTGCGAACAGGCCCCAGAAGGGCAGAACCGAGCGGAGCGTGGCGGCACCCAGCCGTTGCCGGCGCATCCAGCGGTCCACAGGTGGCGCGAAGCTGGCGATCGCGGCCGCCGTGTATGCCGAGAAGAGCAGCAGGAAGCACCAGGCCAGGACGGTGCCGATCATCGCGCGACCGTCGCGATCGCGCGGCCCGGGTCGTGGTTCGGCGCGTCCTCGCCGTAGGACCCCGTGCTGCTGAGGTCGCGCAGCGCCAGCACCGCGCCAGCGACCCGGGACACCCCACCTACGGCGCGAAGCGCACCGGTGCGTAGCACGCCGCCGATGTTCAGCTCGCCCGCGACGATCCCCTTGAGGGTGGCCGAGTCGGTCAGTAGCCGGCTCGGAGGCAGGCACGTCGAGTCGCAGGTCAGCACTGCCCCTGATCGGGGGTCGACCAGCCAGGTCAGCTCCCCGTCCTCCAACGTGACCAGGATCTGATCCTGGATTGCCCGCTCGTTGTGTGGGCAGGAGTGAACGACAGGCACTCGCCCGCCGAGCACCTGGCTCAGCACCGCCAGCCCGGCCGGAGCAGACAGGCTGCGCCGGCGCCCCTCGCGGCTCGGGAGAGCGTTCCAATCTGGCCCGACCTCGGGGTAGTCGAGCTGACGCAGGCAGTCGTTCATCCGATCCATGAGGTCGGACGGGATCAGGTGAATCGGTACGCGACGCCCGGTGCCGACGCTGCTGTCACTCACCCGATCCGTGAAGGGCAGTTTGTGGTCTCCGGCTCCCAGGTCATGATGAGTGCTGAAGGCCGCCCGGGGCAGATCGGGTCGGTCCTCGACGCCCAGGAAACCGGTCACCCGACGCAGCTCGCCGTCCGTGTCTCGGGCCAGGTCCTCGTACCGGATCCGCGCTGCGCCGGTGGGGTTGCTCTGCTGGTAGCGCAGCAGCGCCTCGGTGTGGTCACACCAGTACCGGACGAGCGCGTGCACGGTGTTGCCAGGGGACTTCTGAACGTACTTCTCGAAACCGTACGCGGCGAAACCCCACCGGCTGGCGTCCAACCCGGACATCACGAAGTCGAGGCAGTGCCGGAACAGACAGATGAAGCGCCCGTCGGGAAAGACCTCGCTCAACAAGGGCGCCAGCCAGACGTTGTCGAGGGACTTGTCGCACCACACCCGCTTGCCGTGCGCTCGGGCGTAGGCGCGCATCGGCCGGTCGGCCGCCGAACGGATCTCGCTGAGCGCCTCCGGGGTGAGCGGGCCTGGTGCACCCCCCATGGTCACCTGCCGCCAGGCACGTTCGGCGGTCTCGCACACGCGGGCGACACTGGTCTCCGGCGGGCTGGCGATCTCCGGGTGAGCGTTGAGCAGAACGCGCAGCAGCGTCGATCCGGACCTGGCGAAGCACAGTATGAAGATGGGACCGCTGGTGTCTCGGGATGGCTGGCTGATCACGCGCATTACCTCCGGTCTGATCAGTTGACGGCGTCGACGCGGCTCACGGTCAGCAGGTCGCCTTCAGTTCCCAGCAGCGGAACGAGGCTGCCCGCGGTCATCCTGAACGCTCGGTCGCAGGTGCCGAGCACCTGCGGGGAATGCGCCACGACGACCCGAGTGCCGGGCATCGAACGCAGCGCGGCGAGTATCGCCTGCTCGGTGCTGGGGTCGAGATGGCTGGTCGGCTCGTCGGCCACGAGCAGATCCGGCTGTGCGAGGAAGGCTCGGGCAAGGGCCAGGCGTTGGCGCTGGCCGCCGGAGAGATGCATGCCACGGCTGCCGATCGGCGTGTCCAGGCCGAGCGGCATGGACTTCACGTCCTGCACGACGGCCGCCAGTTCCAGCGCCTCCCACACCGAGCGGTCAGGTACGCCCGCTCGCCAGGCGAGAACGTTGTCGCGGATCGTGCCGGAGAACAGTTCCGGGTCCTGGGGGACATAGGCGTACGACACGTCGTCCGGCAGCACGCGATCATTCACGTCGACACGTCGCCGTGTGATCGTTCCAGCACCTGGCTGATACAGCCCGAGCAGCAGATGGATCAGGGTGGTCTTGCCGCCCCCGGTTGCCCCTCCGATGCCCAACAACTCACCCGGGCGGACGTGCAGGGACACCTCATCCACGACGTCGGCGCCATCGCGGTGATATCGGTAGCTCACCCGATCCAGGTGGACGTCCGCGCGGGCCGGTTGCTGAGGGCCGACCGCCGGTGCGCCGTGAACGTGTGCGGGTCGGGTCGGCGTGTGCGAGGTGCCGTCGATGATGTCCTCAAGCCGCTCCAGTTGCCCGCGGACCAGATAGACCCCCTGCGCGCCCGTCACCAGCCGGCCGAGGGTGGCCAGGAAGATTCCGGCAACGGTGAGCATGGCCAGCACCGAGCCGAATTGCACCGAGCCGCGTACCGACAGCCAGACGCCGGCCAGCACGATGGTCACCGGCACGGCGAACTGCACGAGCCCGGTGAGGGCCTGCAGTGATTGCAGTTCCGAGTCCCGCCTCAAGCCACGGGAGGTCGCGTTCGCGAAGGTCCGCAGCCAGCGGCTGGCGACGCCGTCCTCCAACCGCATCGCTTTGATCACCGCGTAGTTGTTCACCGCGTCCACGGAGTTGATCTGGAGTTCGGCGTCGGCCCGCAGCGCCTCGCGCTGCGCCGTCTCCACTCGGCGACCGAACGCCACGGCCGCGGCCACCTGCAGGACGGCGCCCAGCACCGGGATGACGGAGAGGGCCGGTGAGACGATCAACAGGGCTGCGAGGTAGATGAGAGTCAAGGGGAGGTGCAGTCCGCCGGCGAGCAGCAGGAGGGTCAGCGAGTCGCGCAGTGCCGCGTTGGCGGAGATCCGAGAGAGGATGTCCCCGGCTGCTCGCTGCTCCAGAAACTCCAGATCCTTACCGAGCAGGTTGTGCACGAAGGCGGCCATCAACCGTGTGTCGATGCGGGTGCGTAGCCGTAGTACCAGGCCGGATTGCACCAGCGTGCCGAGGAACTGCAGGCCCAGGCAACCGGCTGCCGCCGTGACCACGAGCCAGGGTGACAACATCTCACCGGGGCTCACCGCCTGGTTCACGGCTGTGCGCGTGAGCAACGCCGGGCCCAGTGTCGCGCCGACCATGACCGCGGTGGCCGTCAACAGTTGTACTCGCAATCCGCGTGAGCTGCGCCGGATCACACCACGCAGCGACAGTCGTGGCGTCATGTCGGTCCACGCCGACCTCTCCCCCACGACTCCCCGGTCGGCCCGGAACACCACAAGTGGGCCGGACATTCGCCGACCCAGCTGGTCGAGCTCCAAGCGCTGCCGACCCTCACTGGGATCGACGATCTCGACCCGTCCGCGGCGCATCGCCGTGACAACCACGAAGTGGTTGCCGTCGAGGTGCAACACGGCCGGCAACTCGGTGGTGTTCAGCGCCGCACGCAGATCGGTGATCGCGTAGGCCTGCGCGACCAGGCCGTGTTCCGTGGCCGCAGTCACCAGCCGCGCAACGGACGTACCGTCGCGGCCACTGCCGAGCGCTCGCTGCCAGAACCCGGTCGAGGCACTGCGACCGAGGGCACTGCCGACCATCGCCAGGCACGCCGCGGCGCAGTCCGCCTGCGACATCTGCAGGATTGTCTGTACCCGTTTCGTCATGGCTGCCCTACCCCGCAAGCCAACGGATGACGAGCACCAGCGCGAGGCCGGCGATCAGCACCCACAGTGCCAGGGCCGTCCAGAGGCGTGCGATCGAACGCTGTGCCGCCAGCCCGCGCAGCGCCTCCCGCTCCACCGCGATGGCCGACTCCTCGACCGCTTCATATGGATCGACGGTCACCTCACGCATCGCGCGCCTGCCCTCCATCCGAAGGGAAGCGCTCGGCTTCGTTGTTACCCGGCAGGCTGAGTGTGAGTACTCGTGGCACGGTCTCCGGCGCCAGGTGCCGCAGCAAGCCGAAGCCGACGCCGGCGAGCCCGGTGAAGAGGCCGGGATCGGGCACCGGGCGGGGCAGGCCGGTTCTCCAACCATCCCGCCGGCCGGCGGCCAACACTCCGCCGAGATACTTGTCGTACTCTGCCCGTCGCCCAGCCGCACGCAGCAGTTCCAGGGAACCCATGGCGCCGTGGCAGAGGCTCTGGTCACGGCCGAAACCGTGCTCGATCGTCAGCCTCACAGCCAGCTCAAGGTCCGTGTCCTCCTCGGCCCCGGTGATCGGTTCGCCGGCAGTTGCACCCTCGGCATCCAGATCGGCGAGGGCGAGACGGATCAGCCCGATACCTGCGCCGCCTCGGCACCAGCTCTGCCGTTTGGTTTCCTGTCGCGCACCGTCGCGCGCCAGCAGCGCATCGTGCCAGCCTCCCGCGTCGAGGCGTCGTTGAGATCGTTCGGCGTCGAGGCACACCCGGACGGCACGGGCGAAGTCTTCGCCGGGAAGCAGCCGGTCTGCCCGGGCGAAGGCGAGAGCGGCGCCCGACAGGCCATGAGCGACACCGCACTGGATTTCGCCATGTCGCAGCAGCCGTTCGAGTTGCACGGCGGTAGCGTCCAACGCAGCGCGGGCTGCAGTGCCATACCCATCCTGACCCAGATGCGTGGCCAACTCCGCCGCCGTCGCCGCGATACCGGCAGAACCTCCAACGAGATCCCAGGACGACATCGGTGGTGGGGCGTAGGCGAGCCGGGTGGCCATGTCCCGGGCCCAGCGCAGCAGGCTCGCGTCCCAGCCCGAGCGGCCGAGGCAGGCAGCGACGTAGACCACGCCCCATGCCCCGTTCAGCACACCGAGCTGGCGATTCCGGGACACCTGTTCCAAGGTGCTGTGCTTGAGCAGGGAATCGACGTCGGCCAGCATTGCTGACGTCGCAGCTTCAGCCAACCGGCTACGTGAGCCGGTGACGATGTCGAGGTAGCCAGCGAAGAGAGCGATGCCTGCGGCGCCGTCGTACAGACCGAACGGGCTCGGACGTACGCCGAACATGCCGTCGGAGACCTCGACACCGCTCAGCCACCACGCTCGGCCACGAGTGTCGGCCATCTCCGCTGTCAGCGAGTCCCGGATGTCGGTCGCCGCACGGAGCACAGCGGTGTGGTGCGGCACGGCCGCGACGACCGGGTGGTACGACTGGCGCGCTCGGGCGTCGGCTGGCATCTGGATGAGGCGCAGGGCGGCTCTCACGATGCGCGTCTGCAGGTCCGCGTCGGCGGGAGAGAGCGCACGAAGACGCTGGCGCACCAGGTCGAGCCCGCTGACCGGCAACGCCTCCGGATGGACGACCTGACCAGTCGACCACAGACCGACCTCGCCGGCTCGCCGTTCGAAGGTCGGGATGCAGCCGCGGAGAAGCCCTCGCCGTTCCTGCTCGAAGAGCCGTAGCGCAAGCGGTCGTTCGTGGGCATTGGCCGGCCAGAGAGTGTTGACGATCTCTTCCTGCTTGACGGCCGAGGCGGCGGACTCCGGATGACCCAACTCGAACAGGATCTTGCCGTACTGCCAGGTCGGTCGCACGATGTGCCGGACCCGGACTTCGGCGAATCCGGCGAGCAGGGATTCCAGGTGGTCACGGTCGCTGAGGAACAGGTCGTACGTGCGCCTGAAGCCGTCGACCACTGTGGCTTCGTGGCCCAGGACCGACACCACCGCGCCGTCGAGGACCGGCATGTGCGTTGGGTCCTCCTGCGGCAACGAGCGCATCACGAACTCGTTCTGACCGTGTTCGTCGACCCGCAGCTCGCGGATCTGCCGAGGGTGGCGCCGTTCACCGATCGCGCCGAGCATGGACAGGTCCAACGCGGTCGGCAGGTCACCGCGCTGTCCGGGGTCGGGCAGCAGGCCAGCATCGAGGACGGTGGCAGCTCTTACTCCCGCCATCTCGTCGACCCCGTCGGCCTGGGTCCGAAACGAGGAGCCGAACAGGCATTCTGGGTCGACCAGAACCGGTGAGCGGCCGTCGCAGAGCACGTTCTCGTAGTGCAGATCGGTCGCCCGCAGCAGGTAGGCCAACGCGACGAGCGCCCCGGATCTGTGGTAAAAGTCGATCACGTCGGCAGCCGAATCGGCGGGTGACCACTCGACGAACTCCTGCCACCCGTACGCCCCACGATCCACCGATCTGGGAACCCGCGGTGCCAGCCCGGGTTGGCGGCTGTCCAGCCAGCGGAGCATCTCCGCAAGCCGGCACTCCAGGGCCAGGCTGCGTGGTTTGTACAGGAGCTTCGATGCTCCCCCGAATCCGAGCAACACCACCGCGCCACGCTCGTGCAGATCGCCGACGACCCGTGCGACCTGCAACTGCGCGGGCTCGTCGGCCTCGACCAGCGTGCGGATCGTCGGCCAGTCCGCGCGTAGTCGCTTGAGCATTTCCGCGAACGCCGTCCGGTGGGCGGCCAACACATGACCGATCTGGTGAATCAGCGGGCGGTGGTGGTCGGCGAAGAACTCCGCCGCTGCCCGTTCCGCGTAGCGGACGGCCAGCGCTTCGGCCGTCTTCGCCTCGGCGTTGCGGCGGCCGAGATCCGACGGCTCGACCGCCGCCGGCAGTCGTGCGGCGTCGTTCGCGGCGGCTCTGCAGGCCAACCGCCGTACATCGCCGAGCAGGCTACGCAGGTACGAATCTGCCAACGCGGGTGCGGTCGGACCGGCTACCTCTCGGCCGACCACGGTCAGCGCCTGGTAGGTGTCAGCCAGCAGCGGCCAGAGCGGGAGCAGTGGCCAGAGGACTGGTTCGTCGGCCAGCCACGCGACGGGGGATTCGTCCAGGCGTCGGGGTGGTCGCTCGTGGTGGGAGTAGGCCGGAGCGGCCACCGGGCCCGCGGAGTCGTCGACGCCGGCCAGCCCCGACACCGACTGGCTGCCGTCGACCGGCAGCGAGAGGCGGGTGCGCAGGGCGTCTTCCGGAAGGGTTCGGAACGGCGGCACCATGGACCAGCGCCGCTTCAGATCGGTCGACATCGGGGCCTCCCTGGATGGCTGATGGACGGCCGCCCGCCCCGAGCGGTTCCGGGACGGGCGGCCGGTGCACTGGGACGGATCCCAGCGCTGTGCGTCAGATGTGACCGATCAGGCGCAGAGATTGCTCGTCGTCGGGCAGACGACGGAGGGGGGAACGCTGCTGCTGCACACGAAGGTAAAGAAGTCGAGGCTGTCGGCGGCTCCGCCGACGATCGACTCCAGGTACACCTCGTCCAGCGGTGACGCGCCCGCGGGAGCAGCGGGCAGCGCGGCGGTCTCACCAGCCGTGCGCTGCTGCCAGGCCTCGGTCATTCCATTGATGATCATTGTTCGTCCTCCCTTTCGTTTGTGCGAACAATGGAAATCTCAAAGTAACCATCGACGCCGGCGATGGAACCCCATTGTGAAATTGTTCGTGCGAACTCGAACTCGCGTCAAAGGACGCTTGACGAATGCAACGACTACGCCCCCGAGCCGTGGCCGTCAAGAATTCCTTGACGGCCACGCCAGCCCACCGAGAGGATTTCATCTCACCGTTGAGGACCGTCCGACACCGCACTGGCGCCGACGAGACAACGGCTGCGCGTCGTCGTACGATGTCCCTATGGGACTGGCTGGAGCGTCAATCGTGCTGGCAGTGGCCGCCGTGGTGGCGGTGTCGATGGCGGTGGCCGGGGCTGTGACTCGGCACCGGCGTCGACGCCGCTGAGACACGCCTGCTCCGCAGTGGTGAACGGCCGACGTACGTCGAGTCGGCACTATTGCTCGCACTGAAGTTCGGCGTGGGTCGCGCTATCATCTGACGATGACCATCGTTCTCATCGTCGGATTGTTCTCCGTAGTGGCCGGCGCGCTGTTGGCATGGCGACCCATTGGAATGGCCCGCCTGGTGGGCCACTTCGGCCTGGTCAAATACGATCCGGCCAGGACTTCGGAATATCGGCTCACCGGAATCGTGATGGCCGTAATCGGGCTGGTGCTGACCGGGGTGGCCCTGCTCCTCTGAGGTGACGACCGCGCCCAGTCGTCGGCAATCCAGCCCCGGCCGCACCGACGGCAGCGCCGGCCGTTCATGGGGCCGGACGAACGTCACCGGTCGCGTCGCAGTGCACGGGTACGGCGGTAGTAGGACCATCCGGCCAGCGGCAACGCGACCGCCCAGGCCAGCAGGAGCGGGAGACCGATGAGGACGCCGGTCGGGGTGAAGATGTCCTCCGCGCTGGATTCCGGCAGGTCCGCGGCGAACTGCCAGGGCAGGGTCGCCGAGTAGCCGATCATCAGGGCGGATCCCAGCACCGTTGGCGTCAGCGGCAACCACGGCGGCACCCGGCGTCCGCGCAGCCACGGCACCCACCGGGGGAAGACGACGCCCCAGTCCTGGATGAGCCCCAGCGCCAGTACGCCGCCGAGCCCGGCGAGCACGCACAGGAGGCCCAGGTAGAACGCACCGGCCGGCAGGCCCAGGAAGCCGTCGACCGGGTGGTCCCCCACCCCGGGCCCGCGACCGTGGTACCACTCGCGGAACGGACCGGGATTGGCGAACAGCGGGATGCCGAGGATCCATGGCACGTGCAGCGGGATGAACCCCAGTACGGGGGCGATCCACGCCACGTGACCGGCTCGGCGGGCCCAGGATGGCGGCGGTGGCGGGGCGGGCATTGGCTTCGTACGTGGTGTTCGAGTCACGGCGTCGTCTCCATCAGCGGCGGGCGTTGGCACCTCTGAGATCACCGTGGCCGAACGACGGGACGAGCGGATCGCCGCGCGGAGGGAATCGCCTCCCCCCGACCGGGGATGGGGCCTTTTCATCACGACAGCCCGTGTGACGAAAACACTTCACGGCAGCGGGCCACGCTCCGGAGGCTGGACACCATGAATGTGACAGGGCTCGACCGACCGGGCGACGGCCACCCACAGCCCTCGCCCGGGGACACCCTCGCCCGCATCACCGCCGTGGACGCGCTGCGGGGAAGCGCGCTGCTGCTCATCCTGCTGGTGAACATCGCGTACTTCAGCTCCGGCTACGACTTCCACCTGGTCGACGATCCGACGCGCGGCGTCGTCGACCTGCTGATCGCCGGCGCTGTGGAGCTGTTGTTCGCGATGAAGGCGTACCTGCTGTTCGCCTTCCTGTTCGGCTACAGCTTCACCCTGCAACTCGACTCCGCGGCGCGGCGCGGCTCGGCCTTCCGCCCGGCGTTCCTGCGCCGGCTCTCCGGGTTGTTCGTCCTCGGTGTGCTGCACGCGGTGCTGCTGTTCCACGGCGACATCCTCACCACGTACGCGCTGCTCGGTCTCGTGCTGCTCGCGGTCCGGCGGATCGCGCCTCGCACCGCGCTGATCGCGGCGGCGTCCATCATCGGCGGCATCGCCGTCGTGGTCGGGATCGCCGCGGTCCTCGGTGCCACGCTGGTCCCGGACGAGGCCACAGCGGTCAGCGCCGGTGCCCGTTCGACGCTGGCCCTGGGCGGCGGCCTCGGCGATGTCGTCCTGGAGCACCTGCGGTCGATGCCGGCGATGATCGGCGGCCTCGCCGTGCAGGGGCCGCTGGCGTTCGCGGCGTTCCTCGTCGGCCTCGCCGCCGGCAAGCACCGGCTCCTCGCCACCGTGCCCGCCCACGAGGACCTGCTGCACCGATGCGAAAGGGTGGGGTATCCGATCGGTCTGGCCGGCGCCGTCGTGTTCGCGGTCGGTGGTTCTACGGCGAACCTGACCGGACTGATGGTCAGCATCGTCACCGCGCCGTTCCTGGCCGCCGCCTACGCCGCGACCCTGCTGCGCCTGTTCACGCGGCGGCCGCGCGTCGCGGACGCGTTCGCGCCCGCTGGGCGGATGGCCCTGACGAACTACCTGGCCCAGTCGCTCGTGTGCGTGCTCGTCTTCACCGGCGTCGGGTGGGGCCTGGTCGGCCGCACCTCGCCGGCACAGACACTGCTGATCGCACTGGTGATCTTCGCGGTGCAACTGGTGGTCAGCTCGTGGTGGCTGCGGCGGTTCCGCTACGGCCCCGCCGAATGGGCGTTGCGCGCCTGGACCCACCGGGAGCGCCGTCCCAACTAGGGTGCTGACATGGTCGATCGGCACCAGGTGATGAACTTCCGGGTCCGAGCCCAGCAGCTCGACCGGGACGACGGCACGCTCGCCGACACCGCCGTCCTGGACCTCGGCGTGCAGAACACCGGTCCGGACGGCGGCCGGTGGGCGCTGGCGGTGCGCGGGGTCGACGTGACCGCGTTGTCCGACACGGATCTGGTCCTGTTGTGGACCGTGCGGGGTGCTCCTCACCTCTACCGCCGGGCCGACGTCGCGAAGGTCGCGTCCGCCGTCGAGCCCTTCTCCGAGGCCGACGCGGGCAAGCGCATCTACGACGCCGCGAAACCGTTGAAGGCCGCTGGCATCGACACCCTCGCGGGCCTGGACGAGATTGCCGACCGGATGCGGGCCATCGTCAGCACACCGACGGTCAAGGGGGTCGTTTCCGGCCGGCTGGCCACCATGCTGCCCGAGCCGTATCTGCGGTTCTGCCGGCCGTGCGACGCCACGCACGTTTACGAGATGCCGTTCCGGCTCGCCGCCGTGCGGGCCGGGCTGGAGTTGCAGCTCGACACCTCGCCCCCGGTCCTGCGGCGCATCACCGGGTTCAGGAAGGCAGCCGCTGCGGGCGACCGCTTCGACCTGATCCGCGGGTATCTTCGCCTGCTCGGTCCGGCGACCCCGAAACAGGTGGCCGACTATCTCGACGCCCCGGTGAAGGACGTGAAGGCGCGCTGGCCCGACGATGTGATCGAGGTGACTGTCGACCGCGAGGTGCGCTCACTGCTCGCCGCCGACGAGGAGGCGCTGGAGTCGGCTGACGCCATGGTCACCCGTCTGCTCGGCCCGTTCGACCTGTTCCTGCAGGCCAAGGACCGGGCAACGCTGGTGCCGGACGCCGCCCACGCCAAGGAGCTGTGGCCGGTTCTGGGTCGCCCCGGCGCCGTCCTGGTCGACGGCGAGTTGGTCGGCACCTGGCGGCCCCGCAAGTCCGGCAGGACGTTCGCTGTCGCCGTGCAGCCGTGGCACCGGCTGTCGGACGCCACGCGTAAGGCCATCACCGCGCAGGCCGAACACCTCGCCGCATACCGCTCCGTCTCCCTCGGCGGCGTCGACTTCGGCAGCTAGTTCTCGAAGGCATTCACTCCACCGCCCAGGCGATGGCGGGCGGGTGCACCCGAGCGCAGATCGGCCCACCGGCGGCATCGCTCAACCCGACCCGGCCGACCAGCGTCGCGTTGCCCTCGTGTGCGGCGCGCAGCAGCTCGGTCGGCACGTCGGTGAACATCAACTTCGCTCGTCGGAACATCGCGAAGCCGTCCTGGGTCACCGCGCCCCAGCTCAGGTAGAGAAACCGCGCCCCGGGGCGGCCGTGCACCCAGGGGCCGCCGACGTCGAGTGCTCCGTCGATCTCGCGGCTGGACACCTCGAAGGACCAGGTGGCGCTGGCGGCGTCGGCCGGCACCTGATCGACCACCTCGGCCTTGCGCTGAACCCCGACGTGCACGTTGCCCCGCCGCAGCGCGTCGGCCTCCGCACCGGGACGCTGACCTGGGAAGTCGGTGCCGTCGATAGTGATCCGCATGGCAGCGACTCTAGTTACCGGGCTTGCTGCTCGGCGGGGGTGTCGTCCTCGCCGTACTCGCCGCGGATGGGCAGGTAGTAGGCGGGCAGGAACGCGGCGATGATGGCGACGCCGGCGATCGGTACGAACGCGCCGACGAGGATGCCGGAGCCGATCCAGACCAGTGCGAGCGCGAACCGGCGGCCGATGGCCCGCGCACCGAAGGGACCGAGGCCGGGGTCCAGCAGTTTGGCCCGGCGCAGGTGCACCCACACGATGTTGAAGAGGGCCGCTGCCGTCCACAGTGTGCCGCCGTAGACGACTACCGAGGCGCGCAGCCCCTGCTCCGCCCGCAACGCGTCGGCGAGCAGTGACGTGGAGAACGGCAGGAACGCGATGACCATCAGGAGCAGCGTGTTGAGGAACAGGACCCACCGGTCGACGTGCCGGACGCGGTCGAACATGACGTGGTGATTCACCCACACCTGCCCGATGAGCAGGAAGCTCAGCGTGTACGCCAGATACGAGGGCCACAGCGCACCGAGCCCCTGGACGAGGCGCCCGAAGTCGTGGGGCGGTTGGATCTCCAGCACCAGAAGCGTCACGGCGATCGCGAAGACACCGTCGCTGAAGGACAGCAACCGACCCGGGCTACGGGTGAGCCGCGAGGTTTCCCTTTGGGGAGGCACCTCACGAATTATGCTATATGTCGGCTTTCCTCATCGGCAACGTTGGCGACAGTCTTGCGCAGGTAGGTCTCGGCCAACTGGCGAAGCCGTGACTTGTCGAAGCTGTCCCCGTGGCCGGGATGGACGACGGACACGTCGAGGTCGACGAGAAACTCCATGCTTCGCCGGTACGCGGCCACGTCGGAGTTCGGCAGACTGTCGATCAGGGCACCCTCGTAGATGATGTCGCCGGAGTACAGGGTGCCGGTGCGCTCCTCCAGCAGGGCGATGCTCCCCGGCGTGTGACCGGGAAGGTGCAGCACGGTCAGCACCCGCCCGCCCAGGTCGATCCGGTCGCCGTGGTCGAGCAGGCGGTGCAGGGTCATCGGCGCGACGCGGTAGGCAGCCGGGTCGTACGCGGGATCGGGCAGAACGTCGATCATGAGATCCGGGACGACTTCCCCGGCGGCGTCGATGCCCAGCTTGTCGAAGAGTTCCGGGCCGTACAGGCTCGCCGGTATGCCCGCCGCCAAGATTCCCGCCTCGGCGGGGTGGGCGGCCCGGTCCCCGAACTCCGACGCCCCACCGACGTGATCCAGGTGCGCGTGGGTGAGCACGACCATCGGATCGCGCTCGAACAGGCCCGGAATCGCCTCCCGCACGCCGACGACACCGAGACCGGCGTCGATCAGGATGTCCCGATCGTCGCCCCGCAACCACCAGAAGTTCGCCGACAGCAGTTCGTTGACGTGCGGCTCCGAGATCCGGACGACGTCGCCGTCCACTTCGGCCTGCGTATACCAGTCGACCATGCCCGAGAGTCTGCCAGCGCGGCGATGCCACTTCGACCCGCCGATCATGCTGGGCGAGGGGAAGCTCAAATGATCGCGAAGAGGCGGTCGGCGGGGTCCACCACGGCGGCCAGCGCCGCGCCGGGCACGAGGGCGGGGTCGGTCGCGCGGATCGTGTCCGCCTCGAAGGTGGCGAACCCCGGCCCGCTGATGCGCAGGCGGAGTTCCAACTCGGGGTTCTCTCCCGCCAGGTGGTTCGCCACCGCGAGGATCTCCGCCGTCGCGGCCACACCGGTGGCGGCCAGTTGACGCGAGTCGCGGCGCGAGCGGCCCACCACCCGCCATCCGAAGACGCCGAACCCGACACCGATGGCCGTCGCCAGGACGCCACCGACCAGCAGACCCCAGAAGTCGGTGGACGATCGCGGCGGATCCAGCGTCACAGCGGCGACGAGCAGTACCGGTCCGGGTAGGCAGATCGCCAGGAACAGGAGCCGGGAGAGCAGCGCGCCGACCGGTCCGACACGCGCTTCCGCTTCGCGAGGGGCACTCGTCACCCTCGCACCGTAGTGCAGCAGTTGGCTGGGACCACTCCACCGTCCAGGCGAGGCCGGGGAGGGTGAATCCGTCCGCGCCGGCAGGCGGGAACGCCCGATCCGCCGATCCGAACGAGTACGACATGAAAGACTCGCCCGGCTGGCGGAAGGGGCGAGGATGCAACCTACCTGGCTCGTAGCGCTCTCGTGGGCTTCGCTCGCGGTCGGTGTCGTCAGCTTCGCGGTCGTCCTGGCCGACACCTATCTGCGCGGACACCGTCAGCCGGTCCGGGTCATGGAGATCGTCTGGCTGGTGACCGTCCTCTACATCGGCCCCGCCGCCGTCCGCCTCTACTGGAACTGGGGCAGGCCCGAGTCGTTCACCCGACGGCGGCAGGAGGGTCAACCGCGGCGGCCCCGCCGGGGCATCGTCGTCACCCACGTGTCCCGCTGCGGCGCCCACTGCGCTCTCGGCTTCATCGTCGCCGAGGTCGCCCTGTACGCCGTGAGATTCGACCCGGCCGAGGACCCGATGTGGGTCGACTACGCCGGCGACTACCTGATGGCGGTGACGATCGCCGTGCTCTTCCGGTACTTCGCCGGGCCGGGCCGCAGCCTGTCGAAGGTCTGGCACGCGGCGTCGAAGGTCGGCAGGATCGAGCTGCTGACCATCACCGCGTTCGAGGTGGCCCTGTTCGCGTGGTTGACCCTCGCGCATCGTGTGGTCTTGCCGGAGCCACCCCTGCGACCCGACAGCCCCACGTTCTGGTTCGCCGGTCAGCTCGGACTGATAGCCGGGTTCATCGCGGCCTGGCCGACCGCCTCCTGGCAGCTGGGCCGAGGGTTGAGAATCGAGCCGCGCCGACTCCCCTACGACTGAGTGGCCCGGCCACCCCGACACAAAGCAAGCGGCAAGGAGATCACTCTCCCTGCCACTTCTAACGTATACCGCACCTGGGGGCTTGCGGCAAGACCCCGGTCGTGGCGCAGAATCGGCGGCCGGACCAGCACAAACGAGGTAACGGGGGCGCGACGTGGGTGTGTTGTCGATGAACGGGGACCGCGGCGACCAGGCACCGCTGGTGGATCTTCGAGAGGTCGACGAGACGCAGGTGTCGCTCGTCGGCGGCAAGGCCGCGCACCTGGGCGCGCTGTCCCGGATCGACGGCATCCGGGTGCCGACCGGGTTCTGCGTGACGACGGCCGCCTTCCGGCAGATCATGACCCGGACGCCGTCGATCGACGATCGGCTGGATCAGCTGTCGCGTCTGAGGCCGGACGACCGGGAGGAGATTCGCACGCTCAGCGCGGAGATCCGCCGCAGCATCGAGGAGACAGCGGTCCCGGGCGAGCTGGCCGCCGCGATCACCGGCGCGCTCGCCCGGTTCGGCGAGCAGACCGCCTACGCCGTGCGCTCCAGCGCGACGGCCGAGGACATGCCCACGGCGTCCTTCGCCGGCCAGCAGGACACCTACCTGAACGTGGTGGGACCGGAGGCGGTCCTGCGGCACGTCAGCCGGTGCTGGGCGTCGCTGTTCACCGAGCGGGCCGTCATCTACCGCCTGCGCAACGGCATCGACCACCGCACCGTCCAGATGGCTGTCGTCGTACAGCGGATGGTTTTTCCGGATGCCTCCGGCATCCTGTTCACGGCGGACCCGGTAACTGGCAACCGGAAGGTCGCGACAGTGGACGCCAGCTTCGGCCTCGGCGAAGCCCTGGTGTCCGGCCTGGTGAACCCGGACATCTTCACGGTGCGCGATGGCGAGGTCGTCGCCGGCACTGTCGCCGCGAAGGAGCGTGCGGTCGCCGCGCTGCCGGGCGGCGGGACGCGCGAAGTGGCGATCGACAGGCAGCGGCAGGAGCAGCCAGCGCTGACGCAGGCCCAGGTGCTGCGGCTCGTCCGGCTGGGGCGACGGATCGAGGCGCACTTCGGCCGCCCGCAGGACATCGAGTGGTGCCTGGTCGACGACGACTTCCAGATCGTGCAGAGCCGGCCGATCACCACGCTGTTTCCCATTCCGGCGGCCGACGACCAGGAGAACCACGTCTACCTCTCGGTCGGCCACCAGCAGATGATGACCGACGCGATGCGGCCGCTGGGGCTCTCCATGTGGCAGCTGACCGCCATGGCCCCGATGCTGGCGGCCGGCGGGAGGTTGTTCGTCGACGCCACCCGGTTGCTGGCCTCCCCCGCCAGCCGCGCCGGCTTCCTCACGATGGCGGGGCGCGACGATCCGCTCATGAAGGACGCGCTGGAGACCCTCCTCGACCGCCGGGACTTCATTCCGACGCTCCCGGACCAGGGTGGTCCGGGTAGGCCGACGACCGGCGGCGCGTCCACCTCGGCCGACACCGACCCGGCCGTCGTCGCCGAGCTGATCGAACGCAGCGAGGCGTCCATCGCCGCCCTGCGGCGCGATATCGCGACGGTGACCGGTCCGGCGCTGTTCGACTTCCTGGTGGAGGCCTTCCAGGAACACAAGCGGGTCCTCGGTGATCCGCTGAACATGCAGGCGATCATGGCCGGCATGGAGGCCACCTGGTGGCTCAACGACCGGCTGCACGAGTGGCTGGGCGAGAAGAACGCCGCGGACACCCTCACCCTGTCCGCCCCCGGCAACGTCACGTCGGAGATGGGGCTGGCGCTGCTCGACGTCGCCGACGTGATCCGTCCGCATCCGGAGGTGGTGGCGTTGCTCCAGGACGTCGCGCACGACGACTTCCTCGACGAGCTGCCGAAGGTCGCGGGCGGGGCCGAGGCGCGGGCCGCCATCGAGGCGTACCTCGACCGGTACGGCATGCGCTGCGTCGGCGAGATCGACATCACCAGGCCGCGGTGGAGCGAACGCCCCGGCACGCTCGTGCCCGTGCTCCTGGACAACGTCAAGCTCTTCGAGCCGGGCGCGGCCCAGCGGCGCTTCGAGCAGGGCCAACAGCAGGCGCAGGAGCAGGCCCAGGAGGTGTTGACGCGCCTGCGGGCGCTGCCGGACGGGCAGCAGAAGGCCGACGAGACCGCGCGGATGATCGACCGGGTGCGGGCCTTCATCGGCTATCGGGAGTACCCGAAGTACGACATCATCAGCCGCTACTTCGCCTACAAGCAGGCCCTGCTGGCGGAGGCCGAGCGTCTGGTGCGGGCCGGCGTGCTCGCCGAGACCGAAGACGCCTTCTACCTCACGTTCCAGGAGTTCCACGATGTCGCGCGCTCGCACCGGGTGGACGACGAGCTGATCCGGCGACGCCGGGACGAGTTCCGGTCGTACCAGGCGCTCACCCCACCCCGGGTGTTGACCTCCGACGGCGAGGCGATCACCGGCGCGTACCGACGCGACGACGTGCCGGCCGGCGCCCTGGCCGGTGTGCCGGTGTCCGCCGGGACTGTCGAAGGGCGGGCCCGCGTCATCCTGGACATGGCACAGGCCGACCTCGAGGCGGGTGACATCCTCGTCACGGCCCACACGGACCCGAGCTGGACGCCCCTGTTCGTCGGCATCGCCGGTCTGGTGACGGAGGTCGGCGGGTTGATGACGCACGGCGCGGTGATCGCGAGGGAGTATGGCCTGCCGGCTGTCGTCAGCGTGCTCGACGCCACCCGGCTGATTCGCGACGGGCAGCGGATCCGCGTGCACGGCAGTGACGGGTACGTCGAGATCCTGCCCTGACCGTCGGCACCCTCAGGAGGAACGACGATGGCGGTTTCGGTCCGACGGCTGGCGATCGTGGTGGCCACGGCGTCGACAGTGGTGTCGTTGGCGGGGTGCAACGGCGGCGGCGACGCCACCGAGGCGCGGACGACGCCGAGCCCGCAGGTGTCGCTCGCCCCGTCGCCGGCCGCCGATCAGGAGTTCCGGCGGCTGGAGGAGCAGTTCGGGGCGCGGCTGGGGATCTACGCCGTCGACACGGGCACCGGCCGCACCGTGGAGTACCGCGCCGACGATCGGTTCGCGTACGCCTCGACGTGGAAGGCACTCGCTGCGGCCGAGGTGCTCGACGGCACCACCGACGCGCAACTCGATGGGGTGGTGCGGTACTCGGCGCGGGACCTGGTGGCGCACTCCCCCATCACCGAGAAGCACGTCGGCGAGGGAATGCGCCTGCGCGCCCTCGCCGACGCCGCGGTGCGCTACAGCGACAACACGGCCGGCAACCTGCTGCTGCGCCACCTCGGCGGGCCGGCGGGGTTCGAGTCGAAGCTGCGCGCGGTCGGCGACACGGTCACCGACGTCGCCCGCTACGAGACCGCGCTGAACGAGGCAACACCCGGCGACAAGCGGGACACCAGCACCGCCCGGGCCCTGGTGCGCGACCTCCGGGCGTACACAGTGGGGGACGTCCTGGAACCGGCGGACCGTGACGTGCTGTGCGGCTGGCTGCGGGGCAACACCACCGGCGCGGGGCTGGTCCGCGCCGGGGTGCCGGCCGGCTGGGTGGTCGGGGACAAGACCGGGACCGGCGGGTACGGCACCCGCAACGACATCGCGGTGCTCTGGCCGCCCGACCGGGCCCCGATCGTGATCGCCGTGCTGTCCAGCCGCGACACGAAGGACGCCACCCCCGACGACGCCCTCATCGCCCAGGCGACCCGGGTGGTCGTCGCCCAACTGGGAGCATGAGTCGGTCAGGTCGCGGCGCGGGTGTCGTACGCCGTCTGGTGGCGGCGGATCTCGGCGTGGTGGTCGGCGGACCACGCCGCCAGGGCCAGAACTGTGGAGAGCAGTGACGTGCCCAGGTCGGTGAGGGCGTATTCGACGCGGGGTGGCACCTCGGGGTACGACGTCCGGGTCACGAGGCCGGTGCGCTGGAGGTGTTTCAGGGTCAGCGTGAGCATGCGCTGGGAGATACCGGGGATCGCGTCGCCCAGGTCCGAGTAGCGGACGGGGCCGTCGGCGAGCGTGCCGATGATCAGCACGCTCCACTTGTCGCCGACGAGGTCGAGGACCTCCCGGATGAAGTCGGCGTCCTCGTCGTTCCAGTGCGCGCAGGGCCCCGGAGCGGCCCGGACGTTCCCCCGGACGTTGGTGCGCCTGCGCCGAAGATCTCCTGCGCTCATCCCCGCCCGCCATCCCTCCGCGCAGCCCGCGCTACGCACATGAATGTACCTTTTGTGGCTCTCCGATTCTGACGCATCATGGCCCTACGAACAAGAAGTGAGAATCGAGGAGGAGCACCATGAAGATCGAGTTCTGGTCGGACATCGTCTGCCCGTACTGCGGGCTGATGGACCACCGGCTCCACCATGCCCTGGACCGGCTCCCGTACGGCGAACAGGTCCAGGTGATCCACAGGTCATTCCAGCTGCATCCCGACCTGCCCCGCGCGGGCGTCAGCCAACGGGAGCTGATCACGATGGCGGGGGCTCCCGCGACGACAGTCGACCGGGTCCTGCGGCCCATCGAGCAGGCGGCCGAGGCGGAGGGTTTGACCCCCTACCACGCCGTGGACCGCACGCTCGGGCCGACAGATTTCGCCCACGAACTGCTCGCGTACGCGACCGACCAGGGGCGCGGCACCGAAATCTGGACAGCGATGTTCCGCGCGCACTTCGGGCAGGCCCGCAAGCTGTGGACCGTCGAGGAGGTCCTCGACTTCGCCGCCGAGGTGGGTCTGGACAGCGCCGGGGCGGCCGACGCCCTGCGAAGCCGCCGCTACCGGGCCCGCGTGGCGGCCGACCAGCGCGAGGCACAGCGACTCGGGGCACGCGGCGCGCCGTTCCTCGTCTTCGACGGCCGCTTCGCCGTCCCCGGGGCGATCGGCCTCGACGACCTGCTCACGGTCATCGAGAAGGCGTGGGCCGAGAGCCACCCGACCCCGCAGCCGCTGCCGGTTGTCGGTGCGGCCGAGGGAATGTGCGCCCCGGACGGCTGCGTGGTGCCCGACCGCACCACCTGAGCTCGTCAGGCCGGGTGGTACCTCAGCAGGACGACACCGGAGGCGAAGGGTTCGGCGGACACCAGGTCCAATCGTGCCGGCGGCTGACCACCGTCGAACAACGCCTTGCCCTGGCGAAGGAACACTGGGTGCACCAGGAGGTGCAGTTCGTCGATGAGCCGGAGATCGGCGAGGGACCGGATCACTGTGAGACTGCCGTAGACCACGATGTCGCCGCCGGGCCCCCGCTTGATCTCGGTGATCTCGTCGGCGTCCAGGCGGGTGAGCCGCCGGGTGTTCGTCCAGGTGGCGGTGTTTCCCGAGGCGGAGACGACGATCTTCTCCAGCGCGTCGAGGCGTTGGGCATACCCTCGTACGTCGTCCGGCTGGTCGGGGTTCTGGGCGGTCGACGGCCAGTGGCCGGCGAAGTCGGCGTGCGTGATCCGGCCCAGCAACAGGCTGCCGGCGTTGTCCACCAGGGCCCGCTCGTATTTTTGCAGGTGGTCGTCGACCAGCAGCCAGTCCATCTCGTCGTCGGGGCCGGCGACGAATCCGTCCAGCGTGGTCCACATCGACACGACGATCTTGCGCAACGTCGTCCTCGCCCTTATGTGTGGTGAGCCCCGAGGATCCGGGTCCTTGGCGTGCTGATCAGTGGCCGCCGCCGAGCGCGGCTCGGACGGGTTGCGGTGTGCGAGCCGGGAACCGCTCCTGGAAGTCGACGACGCCGACCCAGGCGGGGCGCAGGCCGATCCGGACCATCCGCAGGCCCGGCTGATCGATCGCTGCCAGGTAGGCGTCGCCCATCTCGTCGCCCATCCCCGCGCGCTGGATCGTCGCGTACTCCGGCAGGACACCCGCGACCTCGGTCATGGTGACCCTGCCGCGCAGCATGAGCACTTCCGGAAGCCCGTCCGCGGTGTCGATGCAGACCGCCACGTCCGGCCGGGCGCTCAGGTCACGGATCTTGTACGTGCCGGCGAACGCGCCGACGACCAGCTCGTCGCCGGTCCACAGGAAGTTCACCGGGATCAGCCGCGGCGTGCCGTCCCTGCTGGTGTAGGCGAGGCGTGCCACCAGGGACGCGGCGAGCAGACGGCGGGCCAACGGGGTGTCCAGCAGCTTGACGTCACCTTGCGGCAGGCTCATGTGAGCCACGCTAGGGGTCCAACTCCTAAAGAACAAGTGATACTCCTGAATTAGGACCCAGCTAGAGTGGGCGCCATGAGCGGCATGCGTAGTTACGGAGATCCGTGCGGTGTCGCGCGTGGACTGGACATCATCGGCGAGCGGTGGGCGCTGCTGGTGGTACGCGACCTTCTGCTCGGCCCTCGGCGGTTCAACGACCTGCTCGGCGGACTACCGGGCGTGAGCCCGAACGTGCTGAGCCAGCGGCTGCGCCAGTTGACCGAGCACGGCGTGGTGCACCGGCGGGACCTGGGCCCGCCGACGCGGGTCCACCTCTACGAGCTGACCGAATGGGGCCGCGCCCTGGAGCCGATCCTCCTTCAGTTCGGACGCTGGGGAAGTCAGTCCCCCCAGCCTCCCGACGGCCCCCTCGGCGTCGACTCCCTGCTGCTGAGCATCAAGGCGGCGTTCGACCCGGCGCGAGCCCCGGCACTCGCCGGCAGCTACGCGTTCCACATCGACTCCGACACGTACCTCGCCGACGTCGCCGGCGATACGGTGCAGCTCCGGCGGGGCACCGCGTCCGACCCCGACGCGACGCTCAGCACCGACCTCGACACCCTCCGGGCCGTCTGCGGCCAGGAGATCACCATGGACGCGGCGCTGGAGTCGGGCGCACTGCGGTTGAGCGGCGACGAGGACGCCAGGCGGCGCCTCACCGATCTGCTCCTGGCCCCGTTCACCCCCTCGCCCCAGCCCCCCACCCCCTGACGCCCACCACCCGCTCGCCCCGCCGGCCGGCCCGCCCGCCCTGGCCGTGGTCGATCATGGAGTTGTGGTGGGCCACAAAAGCCGCGATGCATCCCAAGCCAGCACCACAACTCCATGATCAGCCAGGGGCGGGGTCGGGGTAGGGGCAGGCGCGCTTACCCTGCCCCTGGGCTGATTCCCGCTACCGCCAGGTCGAGCAGTCGGGTCGCGGCGGCGGCGGGATCCTGGTGGTGCTCGGTTGCCAGAGCGATGCCGGTGATGAGCGCGAGCAGATCGGCGATGGTCACGTCTGGCGCGACCGCGCCGCCCTGCACGGCGCGACGAACGAGTGGGTCGCCCGCCTCGGTGAGCTGCGCGGAGGCGCAGTGCTCGTGAGCCTCGGTGGGGTTGGCCGTGCAGTCGCGGGTCAGCGCGATGGCCAGGCCCCTGATGGTGGCGACGCTCCCGTTGACGGCGGCGAGCCAGTCCAGCAGCGCGGCCCGCGCGTCGGCGGCGCCGGAAAGCTCCCGGGCGCGGGCACCGAGGTTTTCGATCACGCCACGGAAGACGGCGTCCAGCAGCGCGTGGCGGCTGGGGAAGTGTCGGCGCACGGTACCCGAGCCGACTCCGGCGATGCGGGCGATCTGCTCCAGGGACGCGTCGGCGCCGTGGGCGGCGATCTCCTGTTCGGCCACGGTCAGCAGGCGCGCGTAGTTGCGCCGGGCATCCGCTCGCTGGCTGGACATGGCGTCACCTCACGGTTGCTAAGTGGCGGGGTCCGCCGTATCTTAGCGAAGCATAAACGGCGGGCCCCGCCGTTTATGCTTCGCCCGTGACAGGAGACCCTCCATGCCTACTGAATCCGCACCCGTTTTGGTCACCGGCGCCACGGGAAGGCAGGGCGGCGCCACCGCTCGCGCCCTGCTCGCGTCCGGCGCACCCGTCCGGGCTCTGGTCCGCGATCCCGCGACCGACCGCGCACGGGCGGTCGAGGCCCTCGGCGCCGAACTGGTCACCGGCGACCTCGACGATCGGGACTCGCTGGTCCGGGCCGCGCACGGAGCACGGGCCGTCTTCTCGGTGCAGATGCCCGCGATGACTGACAACGGCATCGACTTCGACGGCGAGCTGGCGCAGGCCGTCAACCTGATCGCAGCCGCGCTGACCGCCGAGGTGCCGCAGTTCGTGCACACGTCCGTGAGCGGGGCCGGCCAGCACACCGGGACGCCCGGCTGGACCGAGGGTCGGTGGGCGGCCATGGAGCCCTACTACACCGCCAAGGCCGGCATCCAGGATCGCGTCCGCGAGGCGGGCTTCCCGTACTGGACGCTCATCAAGCCGGGCTTCTTCATGGACAACCTCCTACCCTCGGCGGCCTACCTGCTCCCCCGGGGCGTCGCCGGAGGCCTGGCGACGGTTATCAAGCCACAGACCTCACTCTCCCTCGTCGCGGTCGACGACATCGGCCGCGCAGCCGCCGCGGCCATCGCCGATCCCCATCGGTTCCACCGAGTCGAGCTGGAACTGGCGAGCGACCACCTGACGATGACGGAGATCGCGAAGACGCTCTCCGACGCGCTGGGCGCCGAGCTGATCGCGCCGAACATGACCGAGGAGGACGCGGTCGCCGCCGGGATGCCGGAGTGGGCCGGCACTTCCCACGAGCAGATGAACGTTGCCGGCCAACCCGCTCGCCCGGAGTACGCGCGGGCCCTCGGCATTCCCCTCACAACGTTCGCCGAGTGGGCGCGCGAGAACCTGCCTGAGCCGTCGCGGCGCTGAGGGGGCGGCGGCGCATCTCGGTCTGCCCCGAGTGGCGGGCATCGAACATGATCGTTAGCCTTACCCAGCCTCCATATTGGACAAAGGAAAGGCCCCTCATGAAGCGCAGAACGATGACCAGCCTGGTGGCGATGTTCGCCATGATCGCGGCGACGCTGATCGGCACCGGCAGTCCAGCGGCGGCGGCCTCCTCCGGCCCGTGGATTGTCCAGCCCTTCACGAACCTCTACTGCCTCCACCCGGCGGGCTACTCGTCGGCGCTCAACGTCGTGGTCGAACAGCGCCTCTGCGAGGGCGGACTGAGCCGTAACTGGATCTTCACCACGACCAGTTCGGGCTACTACCACATCTCCTACCGCAACGGCGGACGGTGCATGGCCGTCCGCGGCGCGGTGACCACCGAGCGGGCGAAGATCGCTACGCAGGTGTGCGGCGACGCCCGCCTCAACGACCAGTGGCTGCCAATCAAACTCTTCGGCTCCGGTGGTTCCGACTACTACCAGTTGAAGAACCGCAACACCGGCAAGTGCATGGCAGTGGAGGGCAACTCGGTGCAGAGCGGCGCCGACATGATGCAGTTCACCTGCTACACGACGTCGAACAACCAAGCCTTCACCTGGTTCTCCCCGTCGTAAGCAACGCCCCGGGGCAGAGATCGACTCAAGTTTCGTGGAGTCGGGGTGTTCGCGCTCCTGGGACACCCCGATTTCCGTGGACGCGAGCGGATCGCCCACCCGCCGCCCACGGTGGCGCGCATCGAGCATGATCGTTAGCCTTACCCAGCCTCCATATTGGACAAAGGAAAGGCTCCTCATGAAGCGCAGAACGATCACCGGCCTGGTGGCGGCGCTCGCCATGATCGCGGCGACGCTGGTCGGCACCGGCAGCCCGGCGGCGGCAGCCACCACCGGCCCGTGGGTGATCCAGCCATTCACGAACGACTACTGCATCCACCCCGAGGCGTACGCGTCGGCGAGCGGGACCGTGGTCGATCAGCATCTCTGCGACAGGGGACCGCTCCGCAACTGGAACTTCACCACGACCAGCTCGGGCTACTACCAGATCTCCTACCGCAACGGCGGAAAGTGCATGGCCGTCCGCGGCGCGGTGACCACCGAGCGGGCGAAGATCGTCACGCAGGGGTGCGGCGACGCCCGCCTCAACGACCAGTGGCTGCCGATCAAGCTCTTCACCTCCGGGTTCGCCGACTACTACCAGCTGAAGAACCGTGGCACCGGCAAGTGCATGGCGGTGGAGGGCAACTCCACGCAGAACGGCGCCGACATGATGCAGTTCACCTGCTACACGACCTCGAACAACCAGGCGTTCACCTGGGGCCTGGACTAAGCAACGTCGTTGAGCCGCGGCGGGACCTGTCCAGGTCCCCCGCGGTCCCGCCCGGCACGACATCGACGCGGATCTGGTGAAGGCCGGGGCGTCCCCGGCGACAACGCCGAGCTGTTCTGCCTGAACGCCCTGATCCTGGGTGGCGCGCTGTCCGCCTACACCTCGCCGCCGCCGAGCCTGCTCGCCGTCTACGAGTCCGAGCCGGCGCTCGCGGTCCACCACGTCGACCTACGGACAGCCCTGCGGGTCGCCATCATCACGTCGCTCGTGGGCATGCTGCCGCGCTCCTGATCCCCGTCTGGAAACTCGGTGGTCATGAGGCTGTTTGCGGTCTATCGTCGCCCGCCGTGCTCTCAAACGAACAGATCATCGGACAGGCCCTGGACCGGATCGAGGCCGGGTACGTCTTCCCGGAGAAGGTCACTGACATCGACGCCGCGATCCGGCGCCGTCTCGCGGCAGGCGAGTACGACGACCTGGACGGGCCGGCGCTCTGCGAGACGGTGACCGTCCACCTTCAGCAGGTGTGCCCGGACAAACACTTGCGGCTGCTGTGGTCGGACCAGCCGCAGTCGCTGGATCCAGCCGACGAAGACGGCGGGCGCGCCGCGTTCCTCGCGCTGCTCAGGGCGGAAAACCAGGGAATCCGCCGGGTCGAGCACCTGAACGGCAACGTCGGGCTCATCGACGTGCGGCGCATCGCGTACGCAGACGAAGGCGCCGCGGCGATCGGGGCGGCCATGCACCTGGTCGCCCTCAGCTCCGCGCTCGTGCTGGACCTGCGCGCCTGCTTCGGCGGAACACCGGAGGGAGCCGCGATGTGGTGCAGCTACTTCTTCGACGACGACCAGGTGCACCTCAACGACTTCTACGAGCGGTCCACCGGTGCCACCCGCCAGTTCTGGACGACCGCGCACCTGCCCGCGCCGCGCTACGCGGACCGCCCGGTCTACGTGCTCACCAGCGCGGCGACGTTCTCCGGCGGCGAGGACGTGGCGTACACCCTTCAGGCGCACGGCCGGGCCGTCGTCGTCGGTGAGACGACGCGCGGCGGCGCGCACCCGACAGCCCGCCACCCGGTCACCGAACACATCCTCGTGACAGTGCCGACCGCCCGGACCATCAACAGCGTCACCGGCACCAACTGGGAAGGCGTCGGAGTGGTTCCCGACGTACCCGTCCCAGCGGACCAGGCACTCGACACGGCGCTCAAGGCCATCCTGGCCGCTTAGGCGCAGGGGCGTGCCCGGCCGATGCCAACCGCGACGGTGGCCCCCGTTCCGTCTTCCCGGCGGCGGCGAAGATCGCCTCGGTTTTCGTGAAGTCGGGGTGTCCGTGGAGCCGGGACACCCCGACCTCCGTGAACGCGAGTGGATCATCGGGTCGTGCTGCCGGTGCCGCCGCCACCCCGGGGTTGTCCCCTGGTGGCACCATCGTTCTGATGAACGTTCGTCGCCTGGCGGCCATCGACATGTACGGCAGCCGAGGAACCACGCGTCGACGGAGGATCATCCTGGCCGAGTTCCTCGTCGGCGTGGTTCTCATGGTGACGTGGGGCATCTGGCTGCTGACGTCGTCGAGCGGCCTCAGCACCCGAGCGATCGGCCTGTGGCTGACCGGCGCAGGTCTCAACTACACGCCGCTGTCCCTGTACGCGCTCGCGCTGATGCGACCCGGTGCCCTCGAAGCCGAACTGGCAGGCGTCGACATCGATCGGGAGCTGCGCCGGTACACAATGCTGCAGCTCTGGGTGTTCGTGCCGCTCTCGCTCGTCGTTCTCGCCATCCGCGACGCACTCGCCCGGCGTAAGGCTCGAACGACAACTCCTTGACCACCTGACGAGCCTGTTCGACGCGCCCGCCATCCCAGTGGTTTGGCCGACGACAACTTCGAGCACACGTAGGAGTGAGCCCAGTGAAACGACCGACTCTCGGCGTACTCCGGCAGCCTAGCCGTCCCCCGCCAGGGCCGCCCCCGCTGACCAACGGCGTCCGCTGTGGCCATACCGCCCCGCACTCACGGCAGGACGACACCGCAACTTGCAGACGTACACCGTCAATGGTCGGATGCCGCCATGACGAGGGCCGGTCGGGAGTTCTCGACGTCCTACCGCGCCGCCGACGGCAGCGAGCTGCCCCTGCTGGTCTTCGAGCCGGCCGAGGGCACGCCGCCACGCGCTGGCATCATCCTGTTCCATGGCGGCGCCCTGCGGGAGGGATCGCCCAACGGGTTCGCCCCGCACTGCCGATCACTGGCGTCGCGGGAAATCCTTGCGATGTCGGCCGGCTACCGGCTGCTCGGTCGTGGCGCCGCCAGCATCGACGACTGCCTCATTGATGTTCGGCGCGCTGTCGAGCAGTTCGGCCGGCTCGCAGCGTCGCGCGGGCTCGACGCGCCGCACCTGGCCGCCGGTGGCAGCTCAGCGGGCGCTCATCTCGCGATGCTGGCCGCGATGACCCCGTCCAGCACGGAGTTCGGCGTCGCGGCCCTGGTGGCCCTCAACCCCGCGGGGCTGAATCTGGGCTCCTTCGAGCCGGACGCGCAGCGCCGCCTCGCACAGGAGGTCGGCATCGCCGCTGACAGACTGACCGAGTACTCGTTGATCGAGTTCGTGCGGCCGGGCAGTCCGCCGACGCAGATCCACCACGGCACCCGCGACGAGGTCGAGCCGATCGGCTCGGTGCGGCAGTTCCGGGACGCGATGGTCCGCGCCGGCAACGAGTGCACGCTCCTGGAGTACGCGCACGCCGAGCACGGATTCCACTACCCCGGCACCGGCGGGCACTTCGACGACGTCATCGACGCCACGACGCGGTTCCTCCTCGACCGGACAGCAACGACCTGAACGGCGCGCGTGTCAGCTGGGCGGCGGCGGACACTCCAGGACGGCGATCGAGTTCCCGGCGAACAGCCCCAGGTGCGGGTGCCCGGAGAAGATCTGAACCGCCTCGTCGTGCGAGGCCGCTTCCACAATGGTGTAGGCGATCAGGGCGTCGGTGAAGTCCTCGTGGACTTCTCGCCGGTCTGGTACATCAGGATGTGCTGATCCGCTTGCCGTGGGCGAGGGTCGGGTTTGCCCGCTCCCGCCCGCCAGGCAACACCCTTCGACCGCGGCGGGACCTCTTCGGGTCCCGCCGCGGTTTCGCGATCCCCGGCCGGCGGCCAGATCGACTCCTGCTTCTCCCAACCGAGCGCTACTTAAGAAAGTTAAGGTCAACATCTTGGTAGTTGGGGATTCTTAAGATACAACTTCAGGTATGACAGAGCAGGCGATGGACTGGCAGGAGCTGACCAGCCTGACCCGGGGGCAGCCGTTCGTCGTCGAGCGGGTGCGCCTGGCGAGCAACGGCGTCGCGATCGAGGGCCAGTTCGAGCCACCGCAACTGGCTCAGCTCAACGTCGACGATCAGGTCTTCGTCACGGCCTTCGTGCGCTGCCACGGTTCGATCAAGGAGATGGAACGCATCTTCGGCGTGAGCTACCCGACGATCAAGTCACGACTCAACCGGATCACGCAGATGCTCGACTTCGTCGAGACCGACCCGGCGCCCTCGCGAGCCGACGTCATCGACCGGTTGCGCCGCGGTGAGATCACCGCACAGCAGGCGCTGGCCGAGCTGGACGGCCAGGCGTGATGCCGCAGTTGGTGACCGTGAAGGTCAACCGCCCGGACCGCCGGCCCGTCCGCGTCTGGGTTCCGGTGCTCCCCGTGGCGCTCGTGCTCCTCCCGGTCGTGGTCCTGGTCGTGCTGGCGGCGATCGTGGCCTGCGTCGTGTTCCGCATCGGTGTGGCGCGGGCACTCGGCGCCGCTTGGCGTGTCATCTCCGCGCTACCCGGCGCCCGCTTCGACATCGAGCACTGCCGCACAGCCGTGCTCGTGGCTATCCGATAAGGAGAGGTTCGAATGACCGAACAACGCAAGGACATCCTCGACCTGCTGGTCGCCGGCAAGATCACCGCGGAGGAGGCGGAGCAGCTGATCGCCGCACTCGAACGGGACCAGGCACCGACGACGGCGAGTCACGACGCCCGGCCGAAGGGCAAGGTGAAGTACCTGCGGGTGCTGGTGGACGCCACCGACCTCGGCGAGCGGTCGCGGGTCAACGTGCGGGTGCCACTACAACTGCTGCGGGCCGGTGTACGGCTGGCGGCGCTGATCCCGCCACAGGCCCTGGTCAAGGCCAACGCCTCACTCAGCGACTCGGGTGTGCCGATCGACCTGACGCAGCTCAAGCCCGAGCAGTTGGAGGCGCTCGTGGAGCACCTCGACGAGGTCACCGTGGAGGTGGATTCACCCGATGCCACAGTCCGGGTCTTCTGCGAGTAGGCGCCATTCCGTCAGCCCTTGGCCTGGCTGCGACGGGCCCGCCGACGGGGCTTGTCGTCGCCGCCGGCAAGCCGGGTGAAGGTGAGCATGTTCGCCAGCGCCACGGCGATGATCGCGACGCCGACCTGGATCGCGAGCACGACCCAGTCCCAGCGCAGCACCCACACCTTGACGCCGGCTCCGTCGTCGATGTCGAGCGCCCGGGCGACCACTGTGCCCAGCACGGCCGAGCCGACGCCGATGACGAACGTGGCGAAGAAGCCGATCCGTTGCCGCCCCGGCAGGATGAGCCGGCCGAGCAGGCCGACGAGGGCACCGATGAGCACCGCGCCGAGATAACCAGTTACCAGCATTGCCGTATCTCCCCTCCAGCAGTGCCCAGGTACATGCCCGAATCTCACGTTCCCGGAAACCCGACCGCGGCCCGATGCCGCGGGCGTGTCGGCTCGATCCTCTACGCTGGCGGAACTTTCACACGTGAACGAAGGACGCACATGGCCCGCCCCTACAGTCCCGGACCGAAGCTGTTCGTCTTCGCTGCCGGTGATGGCAACGACCAACACGTCTCGGTGGGTGACCCCCAGGAGGCCTACGTCGCGTTCTCTGCGTTCTTCCGGGGTCGAGAGTCTGACACGTACACCATCACTGACGACGCGGCGAAGCAGAGTTTGGTACTCAGGCCCGGTCGAGGTGTGATCTCCCGAATCGAGGATGCTGACCAACCTCGGTCGGAACACCTCCAGGTCGACAGGGGCAACCGCTACCTTCCGAGCGCGATGCTGTTCTTCGAGAACGGATACGCCGGTCTCGACCACTTCGGCCAGTGGTTCCCCGACCTCGCCGACCTCGACGCGTCACCGGAGACCCGGGGTGCCGCTCGCGCCGCCACGTTCACGACGGAAGCAGCGGCAATCGAAGAAGTCGCCCGGATCTGGGCGGATTCGGGCATCGTCGACCCGAGCGACAAGTACTACGTCTTCTTCGACTCGCATGATGTCGACGAGGACCGAGCCGAACGAGCCGAGCTGCTCCAGTTGATCGAATTCCTCGGTCTCGAACGAGTCGACGCCCCGGCCGAGGCCGCCGGGGGCGAAGTCTGGGTGCGCACCGACCCACGCCTTGCTGTCGAATGTGCACGGTGTTTGTGAACAGATGACAGACATCGTTTTCACGCGCAGCGGCGACGGCTGGATCCCGAAGGTGATCCACGAGGACGGCGAGCTGAAGCTGATGCTCGCCGCCGGGGCCGACGCCAACCACGACCCTCGAACGTTCACGTTCCCGATCGGGGAAGCCCACCTCGCGGTGATCCGGGAGGACCTGGCCAGACACTTGCTGCTGTGGAGTGCGGTCCTTCCGCTGTGCGACGCCGCCGGAACCCGGGGCCAGCTCGACGAGGACGCTGCCGTCGCGCTCCTGGACCCGATCCTGCTCTCCCCGCCCTCGGATGTTGACGCGCTCTTTCGGCGCATCCGGTGGGACAGGAGTCGTCTCGTCGCCCACGGCGCCGACATCGAGCTGCTGGAGCGCGGCCAGGTCTGCGAGGCGATGCGCACGGCGACGGAGCTGTCGAACGCGAAACGTGCCCAGGAGTATCACGCGAACCGCCGTCGCGGCGAGCGCGGAGTAGTCCTCGGGCCACTCGACACTGAGATTCTGAGGTACACGGGCCAGTATCTGCACGGCGCGACGGTTCCACGGCGGAGCCCCGATGCCGTCGACCCCGCACTGCTGCCCCAGGTCATGCGCGTGATCGCCACCGCGGAGCAGGCGTGCGCCGGGATGCGGATCGGCCTCGATCCGCGGCGGGGAAAACGGGCCACCGACAAGCGCGACTGGGATCGGATGGCGGCGACGGTCGACGCGGCAGTGCGCCGCGCGTACCCCGAACTCGTCGATGACGCGGTGCGGACGGTGAGCTTCCTGATGTGCTCGGAGGCCGCGGACCGCTCCCAGCGGACACCGGTGGAGGACGACGAGGAGACCGCCGGCGACCACGGTAAGACGGTCCTGTCGTTCACCGATGACAAGGGCGGCGAGAAGAAGTGGGTACGGGGCGGTCCTCGCACCGCCTCCGCCGAGTTCTGGGAGTTCGTCGCCGATCGCTCTGCCGGGGACAACGAAGTGTTCACCATCGAGGACGAGGAGATGGGCGAGGGGATTCAGCTGCACTTCTACGCTGACTCCATCGCCCGGATCACGACCGTGCGACACGGGGAAGCCGGGTCGGATCCGCAGTACCAGGTCGAGTACAGCCTGGTCGACGGGATGGGCGGGTACCGGCACCTGGTGAGCGCCTTCGTCCGCGGCGGCTGCGCCGCACTCGAACAGCACGGTCCCTGGATGTCGGGCGTCGCCGAGTTCGAGCGCGCACGTCGTCGGCGCGACGCCCGGTAATCCCAAAGGGAACTCGTCGGGCACTTGGGCCCGAGGCTGGTGCCGAGGCCAGCGTCGCCAGTCGCGCCACGCCGGCCGGCGCCGGCTGCGTGCGGGCAACATCGGCGATCACGGTACGCGCCAGAGGCCGACACCGAACCTCGGCCGGCGCGATACTGTCCGCGTCCACGACCATTTCCGCCAACACGCTGTGCGCTTCAAGGCATCGCCGAGCCGGACCTAGAAATCCTATCGGCATTGACGAAGGTGGCGTTTATTTCCAAGCGCTGCTACCGCCAACGCAATAACGTTCCCAACCCCAGCCCCGACCTCTACACGCTCCCGTTCACTGGCTTGAACTTTCGTGGATTATGATGGAGCCTTGCGGGCAATGTATATCATCCAATTCTTTCCAAATGGGTCAACCAGATCCCAAGTGCGAAGTATTCGGAAGCGGCCACGCGACAGAACATCCACGAACTCGCCACGCTGCCAAGACTTACGATAGCGGACTGGCTGGCCACCATAGTCATTCTTCGCCAGCCATCCTTCACTAGAGCTACTCTCAACCGTGGTCGATATGAATAGAACGCCACCATCTTCAAGCAAATGCCACATTCGTTCGATAGCAAGGATGGCCGTTTGCTTTGGGAATAAGTGTATGAACGACTGGGCGTACACGGCATCAAATTTGCTTGAGAAGTTCGCCGTGAGGAAGTCGCCGATGAGTACTGTTCGGCCTGGATTACGTCGGCGAGCATACGAGGCCATTTGTGCCGATA
The DNA here is from genome assembly GCF_022229005.1 of Micromonospora trifolii. GTDB lineage: Bacteria > Actinomycetota > Actinomycetes > Mycobacteriales > Micromonosporaceae > Micromonospora > Micromonospora trifolii. Next base: position 109,254 of record NZ_JAKKFD010000021.1, on the reverse strand, counting down.
TGTCCACCCCTGTAGGGATCAGGCACAGTTCAGTCATAATTGACATCGCAAGACCCACCGCACAACCCACGTCCAGCACGCGCCGTTCTCCAGCAACAAACGAAGAAACGCGCTCAACCTGGGTTCTGGTGTTTTCAACGTGATACGCCGACTTGACCTCATACTCGTCAGCTAGGCCGTCGTACGTGACGCGATGCCGACGGCCAAGCTCGCCCGCATCGGCACCCAGCACGACAGCAAGATTACCAGCGCCGATGCCGAGATGGAACCCGGTAAGTCCGACCATTTTCCGATCTGCGATGAAGAGCTAAGCTATGTCCATCCATAGATGGGAGGCATGGTCGACATGTCAAATGCAATCGTCCGCTTAGCCTTGGTCGCGCCGACCGGTTCGGGTAAGACCACCACCGCTTGGCTTATGCAGAAGATGACTCCAGGCGCCGTAGTTGTCTCCGTGGCACAACCACTACATGATGTCGAGGAGTTCCTATACCGGCTCCTCGCGCGCCCGTCACCATCGGTGACCGGGACGCAGGATGGCGTTCTTCTACAGAGCATCCGCGATCTACTCTTCATGCGGGAGCCGCAATTCCTGAGCAGGATCTTCAAGGAGACTGTCGACCGTTGCTCAGGCTTTCCTCTAGTCGTTAATGATGACTGCCGCCTCGGCTCAAAGCCCACTCTGGACACACTTGGATTCACCTACGTCTGGATCGAGGGAGACCATGGCCGTCGACGCATGGACGCGACACCTGCTGAAGTCACCGACCACGCCCACGACGCAGTCATTCCTAGATCCATGTGTCGGTATGTAATTTCAAACAGGGGCGGCGTTGGAGATTTGGTGACCGAGATCCGTCATCTACTCAAAGAACTGGGGTTGGACGTTGCTAAATGAAAGCTTCATTGGCGGATGGCTTTCCGGCACCGCGATCGCCGCAGCGATCGAAGATCACGAGATTTACGTTTCTCCGTTCGATCCGGCCGCAATAAACCCAAATTCTTACAATTACCGATTGGGCGCTAGCATCTCTCGGCTGGTCTCACCTGAGATCGATCTACGAGTAGAGGATGAGTTTGAAGAGATGACGATCGAGCCAGAAGGACTCGTACTACTACCTGGCGAATGCTATCTGGGCCATACGGTAGAAGTTTTCGGTTCCTCCGTTTACGCGTCTTTGGTAACGGGGCGCAGTTCCATAGGCCGAAAATTCATAACCAACCACGTGACAGCAGGTTTAATTGATGTCGGGTTCTGCGGACAGATTACACTGGAGATAACTGTTCAGCGCCCGACCAGGGTCTACGAGGGCTCTCACTTCGGGCAGATATTCTGGTTCTCACTACTGGGAAATGCTCAAATTCAGTACCAGGGGAAATATCAAGGACAGCGCGGAGCGACGCCAGCCCGACTAGGTCCGGAGAACTTGCAGCCTGCAATCTCGAACCCACCCCTCTCCCGTATCCAGCCTGCGGCGCGGGCACAAATGGTTTCACCAGCTGGACTCTTCAACGGTCCGTGATATCTATCAATCAGACATTCCATGGCGAGCTTGGTTACGTCTCGGCCGATATGCGTTTAGCATCGTACAGCCCGATTCGCGATACGATCCAGGTTCGAATCGATGGGAACCACGGGTCAGTCTTAGAGAGGCGGTAGCATGGGCTTTCAGGGCCGAGGAAGTCGGAGTGCTCAGACGACCACGTGAATGCCCCCCAATAGACGACCTTATCGCCAATGACATATGCGTAAACGTATGGGTCTTCAGTATAGTATGTTACCGTTACGGTCAGAGAACAGTTTCCCTTCAGTACGCCAGTCAGCGCAGCCATTTCGGTGGTCAAGCTTCGGACCGAATTCGAGGCGGCGTTATTTCTTCGCTCTTGAGCGACAGGATCCACACCCCCCGGCAGCACCTGTTTCGCGACGTAATCGGGATGCATGCAATACATGGCGATGTCGATGTGGCCCTCGACGCGGCCCATCCGGAGATCCTCATAGACTTGACGGACGATATCTGACATCGAGCGCATCCGGCCGGCAAGAAGTGCGACTTTTAAGGGCTCACCTTGATCGGTCTTAGCAAGAGCCGCCTCGATATCCCTCACGATTCCGGGTCGAGCCAAGTGCATATTGTAGAATAGCTTTCGATCCTGAACTTTCGGCTGGATACTGGCCTTGATCTCGATCAAGGTCCAAACTATAGCGTTAGCCCCGAGCAAGTAGAAGAATGTGACATACCGCTGAAGTGGCGGGGCAAAGGTGAACACCATGACACCAACAGTCGCGGTTCCAGCCACGATGGCATTCCAATATTTGACTAGGAATCTGTAAACTTGCACCAATCGTTCTTCCATATTTTAACGATCCTCCTCGGCAGCCGCGATCCTGCGCCAACTTGATTCCGCACCAGAGTACTGTTTGGACGCAACCCCCATTACCACGTGCTCCGGCAGTAGCGGCATAGGACTACTCCGCCCTTAGCCCACGACCGGCCAACCCAGCCCAATGGCCTTCGCATTGACCCACACCGCGCCGTCTGCAAATTTAGAGACGGGTCGAAGGACCCGGCAGCGCTGAGGAGTGGTGACGAGGACGCCCACAAGCCGCTACCGCAAGTCCAAACGGAGTGATTGTGTTCCGCGCCAGTCCTCGGAGGGCTGGCGTTGTTGCGATAGCGGTTGCGAGATGCCGCAGGCTGTCAACAACCGCGGTCACGGTCGATCCTGAACTCTAACTATCGGGAATCACGCATGGACCGGCGTGAGCGGCGGCGTTCACCCTCGTCAACTCCCCCGCAGCGGGCCAAGGCGCACCCACTCAGAGCGCCACGATCGCCGCAGTCTCCGCCGGCAACTGGATCCGGTCCCGCATCACGGTGACCCCCTCCCCCGTAGCCAGCAGCACCCGCCGCGCCACCCCAGGCAGCGACACTCCCTGCCCCCGCCCAGCCAGGTTCGCCACGACCAGCGTGTCTCCCCGCCGCATCACCAGAAACTGGTCCCCGTGCTGCACAGAAACAGCGTTCAGCCGAGGATCAGAGAGGTCAGGAAGAGACCGTCGCAGAGCGATCAACCGCTGGTAAAACGCCAACATCGAAGCATGCTCAGGCTTGTCCAGCTCCGCCCAGTCCAACCGCGACCGCACGAACGTCTCCGGGTCCTGCGGGTCGGGCACGTCCCCTTCAGGCCACCCGTGCGAGGCGAACTCCCGCCGCCGCCCGGTGCGCACCGCTGAGGCCAACTCCGGCTCCGGATGCGAGGTGAAGAACTGCCAGGGCGTAGAGGCAGCCCACTCCTCCCCCATGAACAGCATGGGAGTGAACGGCGCCGTCAACAGCAACGTAGCCCCAACGCGGAGCAGCGAAGGCGACAGCGAAGCCGAGATCCGATCCCCGGTAGCTCGGTTCCCAATCTGGTCATGGTTCTGCAGGTAGGCCACGAACCGATGCCCAGGCACCCGAGGATCAACAGGCCGCCCATGGTGCCGGTTCCGGAAGCTGGACCAGGTCCCGGCGTGGAAGAACCCGCCCGTCAGCACGTCAGACAACGTCTCCAGGGACCCGAAGTCCCCGTAGTAACCCTGCCGCTCCCCCGTCAGCAACGTGTGCAGGGCGTGGTGCGCGTCGTCGTTCCACTGGGCGTGCAGCCCGAACCCACCCGCCTCGCGCGGCGTGATGACCCGCGGGTCGTTGAGGTCCGATTCGGCGATCAGCGACAGCGGCCGCCCCAGGTGCGTCGACAACGACTCGACGGAGACGGCCAGCTCTTCCAGGATGGGAACGGCCCGCGAGTCGTGCAGCGCGTGCACAGCATCCAGACGCAGCCCGTCGACGTGGTAGTCGCGCAGCCACATGAGCACGCTGTCGATGATGTAGCGGCGTACCTCGTCGGAGTGCGGGCCGTCCAGGTTGATCGAGCGGCCCCAACTGTTGCTCTGCTCGGCGAGGTAGGGCCCGAACTGCGGCGCGTAGGCCCCGGAGGGCCCGAAATGGTTGTAGACAACGTCGAGGATCACCCCCAGACCGCGAGCGTGGGCGGCGTCGACGAACCGTTTCAGGCCGTCGGGGCCGCCGTAGGGCTCGTGTGGGGCGTACCAGCAGACGCCGTCGTACCCCCAGTTGTGTTCGCCGTTGAAGGCGTTGACCGGGAGCAGCTCGATCAGGTCGACGCCCAGCGACACCAGGTGGTCGAGGCGGTCGATGGCCGCGTCGAAGGTGCCTTCCGGAGTGAAGGTGCCGATGTGCAGCTCGTAGAGGATGCTGCCGGGCAGTTGCCGGCCGGTCCACGCGCTGTCGGACCACGCGAAGGCGGCGTGGTCGTAGCGGCGGCTCGGCCCGTGCACTCCCGCAGGTTGCCACGGTGACCGGGGGTCGGGCAGTGGGGTTTCGTCGTCGTTCAGCAGAAAGGAGTAGTCGAGGCCGGCGTCGGGCACGTCGACCCGCCACCAGCCGTCGGCGGCGGCGCGCATCTCGTGGTCGGTGTCGCCGGCCAGGCGCAGCCGCACCCGCTCGGCGTCCGGCGCCCACACGCTGAATTCGGTCATCACGCAGCCTCCACGGAAGTGGTGGAAGGAGTCAGCAGAGCCACGGGATAGTCGGCCAGAAGGTCGTCCAGAGGGGTCTCCCCGCCACTGTAGACCCGGCCGGTGAACAGGTCCTTCATCTCGTGAACGGGAAGTGACAGAGCTGTGTCACACCACCCACCGGCGCGTGCCAGGCCCAGCGGCAGCCGGGTCGCCACGGCGATCGCGCCGCCCCGGTCGAAGGCCACCACGTGCCGGCCCACCGGCCCGTGCGCGGGCACCGGCCGGTAGGTGGTGAACAGCTCCGGGTGCGCCCGCCGCAACCGCAGGGTCCGCGACACGACGAGCAGCTTCGCCGCTCCGTCGGTTTCGACCGGGGGACGCCAGCCGCCGTCGATGCGTGCCAGCAACTCTCGGCGTACGTCGAAGTCGACCGGGCGGCGGTTGTCCGGGTCGACGAGGGAGTTGTCCCACAGCTCGGTGCCCTGGTAGGTGTCCGGCACACCGGGCATGGTGAGTTGGATCAGCTTCTGCCCGAGCGAGTTGCACCAGCCGGCCGGGGCGATGGCGGCGGCGAGTTCGCTCAGCTCGTCGTGCAGGCTCGGGTCGTCGTACATCTGGTCGACCACTGCGTGCACTGCCTGCTCGAAGGCCGCGTCGGGGTCCGCCCAACTGGTCGAGGCCCCGGCCTCCCGGGCGGCCTTCTCGACGTACGCGTGCAGCCGCTCCCGCTCGATCGGCCAGGCGCCGACGGCGGTCTGCCAGAGCAGGTGGGCGAAGGCCGGGTCGGGCAGCGGGGCGTACGCCATCCAGGTCTTGACCTGCTCGGCCCAGCGGCCCGGCAGTTCGCTGAGCACGGCGAGGCGGGCCCGGACGTCCTCGCCGCGTTTGGTGTCGTGGGTGGAGAGGGTGGTCATGCTGGCCGGCCAGCGGACCTGTTGGGCCGCGGCGAAGCGGTGGAACTCCGCCGGCGGCACCCCGAAGTGGGAGGGGTCGTCGCCGACCTCGTTGAGCGCCACGAACCGGGTCCAGCGGTAGAACGCGGTGTCCTCGACGCCCTTGGCCATCACCGCGCCGGTGAGCTGCGGGAACCGCATGCCCAGCTCGTCGTCGGGGTTGCGTAGTCGGCGGGTGACAGCGTCCAGGGCGCCGGCCAGGTCGGGGCGGCGGCGGCCGGCCTCGGAGCGGGCGGCGGCGAGGTGCCGGGCGCCGTGCGGTGGGTAGCCCCGGTAGACGGCGAACGCGGTGGCCAGCTCGGCGAGCGCCGCGCGGGCCTGCTCGGTGGGCACCTCGGGGGCGAGGGCGGCCAGCCGGGTCAGCTCGGCGGCGAGCAGTTGGGTGGCGGCGGCCAGCTTCGTGGAGTGGGTCAGGTCCTCCCAGGAGGTGTGCTGCCCGGTGAGGCGGTTGTCCAGCGCGGTGAAGTCCCCCTCGGCGTCGGTGTCGACGAAAAGTCCGCCGACAGCGGCCATGGCGTCGTAGCCGGTGGTGCCGTCCACCGGCCAGTCCGGCAGTTCCTCGCCGTACTCCAGGATCTTCTCCACCACGAGCCAGGCGTCGGGTGCGGCGGCCCGCAACCGGGCCAGGTAGCCGGCCGGGTCGCGCAGGCCGTCCGGGTGGTCGACGCGGATGCCGTCGACCTCCCCGGCGGCGGCCCAGCGCAGGATCAGCTCGTGGGTGGCGGCGAAGACCGCCGGGTCCTCCACGCGCAGACCCGCCAGGCCCGCGATGGCGAAGAACCGGCGGTACGTCAGCTCGGCGTCACCGCGCCGCCAGGAGACCAGCTCGTAGTGCTGCCGGTCGTGCACCTCGCGGGCGTTGCCGTCGCCGGTGCCGTCGGCGAGCGGGAAGCGGTGCTCGTGGTAGCGCAGCTCCCCGTCGACCACCTTGAGGTCGTCCAGAGCGGCCGGGTCGTCGGCCAGCACCGGCAGCAGCAGCCGGCCCCGGTCCCAGTCGATGTCGAACCAGTCGGCGTACGACGAGTCGCGCCCTCGGCGCAGCACGTCCCACCAGGCGGGGTTGGCGGCCGGGACGGCGACCCCGGCGTGGTTGGGCACGATGTCGACGACCAGGCCGAGCTGCTTGTCGCGCAGCGCGGCCAGCAGCCGCTGCCGGGCGGCCTCCCCGCCCAGCTCCGGGTTGACGGCCCGGTGGTCGACCACGTCGTAGCCGTGCTGGGAGCCGGGGGTGGCGGTCAGCAGCGGGGCGCTGTAGAGGTGGCTGACGCCGAGGTCGTCCAGGTAGTCGACGATCGCGGCGGTGGCGTCCAGGTCGAAGCCGGGGCGGACCTGGATCCGGTACGTGGCCTTGGGAGGGGTGGCCGGCATGTCAGATCGTCCTCTCCAGCACGACGAGGGAGCGGTCCAGCACCCGGATGGTGCCGCCCGCGCTGATCACCGTGGCGTCGCCCGGCTCGGGTTCGGCGGTGCTGATCACCCGTTCCCACTTCTGGCCGTACTCGCTGCCGGGCATGGTGAAGTCCAGCGGCGCGTCGTGGGCGTTGAAGCAGAGCAGGAACGACGCATCGTGGTGCTTCTGGCCGTACTGGCCGCGTTCACGGATGCCCTCGCCGTTGACGAAGAGCGCCACCGAGCGGCCGAAGTCGTTGCCCCAGTCCTCGCCGGTCATCTCCCGCCCGTCCGGGGTGTGCCAGGCCAGGTCGGGCAGCGGCTCGTCGATGCCGCGCCCGTTCACCGGCAGGCCGGTGAAGAAGCGGCGACGCCGGAACACCTGGTGACGTTTGCGGAACGCGGTGAGCGTCTGCACGAACTCCAGCAGCTGCTCGTCGACGTTGTCCCAGTCGACCCAGGCCAGCTCGCTGTCCTGGCAGTAGACGTTGTTGTTGCCGTGCTGGGTGCGGCCCAGCTCGTCACCGTGGCCGATCATCGGCACGCCCTGCGACAGCATCAGTGTGGCCAGGAAGTTACGCCGCTGCTTGGCCCGCAGCGCGAGGACCGCCTCGTCGTCGGTGTCGCCCTCGACCCCGCAGTTCCACGACCGGTTGTGGCTCTCGCCGTCGCGATTTTCCTCGCCGTTGGCCTCGTTGTGCTTGTCGTTGTAGGACACCAGGTCGTTGAGGGTGAACCCGTCGTGCACCGTGACGAAGTTGATGCTGTGGAACGGTCGGCGGCCGTCGTCCTGGTAGAGGTCGGCCGAGCCGGAGATCCGGGACGCGAACTCGGCGAGGGTGGCCGGCTCACCGCGCCAGAAGTCCCGCACCGTGTCGCGGTACTTGCCGTTCCACTCCGTCCACAGCGGCGGAAAGTTGCCCACCTGGTAGCCGCCGGGGCCGACGTCCCACGGTTCGGCGATGAGCTTCACCCGGCTGACCACCGGGTCCTGCTGCACCACCTCGAAGAACGTGGAGAGCCGGTCCACCTCGTAGAACTCGCGGGCCAGGGTGGCCGCCAGGTCGAACCGGAAGCCGTCGACGTGCATCTCGGTCACCCAGTACCGCAGCGAATCCATGATCAGTTGCAGCGAGTGCGGGCTGCGCACGTTGAGGCTGTTGCCGGTGCCGGTGTAGTCGACGAAGTAGCGGCGGTCCTCCTCGCTGAGCCGGTAGTAGCTCGGGGCGTCCACGCCTTTGAAGCTCAGCGTCGGGCCGAGGTGGTTGCCCTCGGCGGTGTGGTTGTAGACGACGTCGAGGATGACCTCGATGCCGGCCGCGTGCAGCGCCTTGACCATGCCCCGGAACTCCTGCACCTGCTGGCCGGTGCGGCCCAGCGCGGAGTAGCCGTGGTGCGGGGCGAAGAAGCCGATGGTGTTGTAGCCCCAGTAGTTGCGCAACCCCAGGTCGACGAGGCGGTTGTCGTGGATGAACTGGTGCACCGGCATCAGTTCGATCGCCGTCACCCCGAGCCGGGTCAGGTAGTCGATCATCGGTGGGGAGGCGATGGCCGCGTACGTGCCGCGCAGCTCCTCCGGGATGTCCGGGTGGCGCATTGTCAGCCCGCGCACGTGCGCCTCGTAGATCACCGAGTGGTGGTAAGGGGTGCGCGGCGGCTTGTCGTTGCCCCAGTCGAAGTACGGGTTGACCACCACCGACTTCGGCATGAACGGCGCCGAGTCGGTCTCCGACATGCGCTCCGGCTCGTCCAGGTCGTAGTCGTAGACCGCCGGGTCCCACTGCACGTCACCGTCGATGGCCTTGGCGTACGGGTCGATCAGCAGCTTGTGCGGGTTGCACCGCAGCCCGTTGGCCGGGTCGTACGGGCCGTGCACCCGGTAGCCGTAGCGCTGGCCCGGCTCGATGCCCGGCAGGTACGCGTGCCACACGTAGGCGTCCACCTCGCGCAGCTCGACGCGGCGCTCCGCGCCGGTGTCCCACTCGTCGAAGAGGCACAGCTCGATCCGCTCGGCCACCTCGGAGAAGATGGCGAAGTTGGTGCCCATCCCATCGTAGGTGGCGCCCAGGGGGTACCGCTCGCCCGGCCAGACCTGCATGTCGCTCCTTAGACCATGGTTATGTGCGCACCGGCCGAGATCGCCCGCGCGCACGCAGGTAGTGCCCCCGGCCCGGTCGCGCCAATCCATCCTTTCAGGCGGTGAGCGGAAACCACCTGTCTGATGCGCACTACACCGATCGGGTGTCCTCCGTCACGATGACCCTTTTCAAGGTGCGTTCTTGGGTCCGATGGACTTTCCTTGACCGGGGACAAGCGTTCGCGCGTGCCCCGCCAGGCCCTTCGGCCACCCCTTACACCTCTCACTCCGCCGCCACTGATGTCGGCGCGTACCCCCATGCATGGACGGAGATTGATGTGACACTGCGGGTCGACGAGCAGTTCGCTGCCACCACCAAGGACCGGGCCCACCGGCCCACAGTGACCTCCCGACCCCCCGCGCAGTCCGGTCCCACAGCGCAGCCCGGCACGCCAGTGCCGGCGCAGTCCGGCCCCGGGGTCCCCCCGCAGACCCGCCGCATCCTCATGCTGTCCTGGGAGTACCCGCCGGTGCTCGTCGGCGGTCTCGGCCGACACGTGCACGCCCTCTCCGTCGCCCTCGCCGCCGCCGGCCACGAAGTCACCGTCGTCACCCGCCACAGCGAGGGCGCACCCCTGGAGGAGTACGCCGACGGCGTACGCATCCTGCGCGCCCCCGAAGACCCGGTCACCTTCCCCCTCGCCACCGGCTCACTGCTGGCCTGGACCATGGCCTTCAACCACACCCTCACCCGCACCGCCCTGCGCGCCACCCAGGCCGGCTCCTACGACGTCATCCACGCCCACGATTGGCTCGTCGCCCACACGGCTATGACGTTGCGCGACCACCTGGACATCCCGCTGGTCAGCACGATCCACGCCACCGAGGCCGGTCGGCACCAGGGCTGGCTGCCGGAGGAGATGAACCGCACCATCCACGGCGTCGAGCAGTGGCTCAGCAGCGAGTCCAACCGGGTGATCGTCTGCTCCGGTTACATGCGCGACGAGGTGAACGCGCTGTTCGGCGTACCGGCCGGGCGGGTCGACGTGGTCGCCAACGGCGTGGAACCGCACCGCTGGCGGGTGCCCGCGCGTGCCGTGGCCGCCGCCCGCGCCCGCTTCGCCGGGAACGGCCCGCTGGTCACCTTCGCCGGCCGTCTCGTGTACGAAAAGGGCGTGCAGCACCTGATCGCCGCGCTGCCCCGGCTGCGCGAGCGGCACCCCGGGCTGCGTGCCGTGATCGCCGGTGACGGCCCGTACCGCGCCGAGCTGGAGGCCGAGGTCCACCGCCGCGGCCTCGGCGGCATGGTCACCATGCCGGGCTTCCTGGGCGGCACCGACCTGCCGGCGCTGATGGCCGCGTCCGACTGCTTCGCCGTGCCGAGCATCTACGAGCCGTTCGGCATGGTCGCCCTGGAGGGCGCCGCGGCCGGTGCTCCCCTGGCCGTCGCCGCCACCGGTGGCCTCGGCGAGATCGTCGAGCCGGGCGTCACCGGGATGACCTTCCGCCCGCACGACCCGGACAGCCTCACCGACGCCGTGGACGCGCTGCTGTCGGATGCCGACCGTTCCCGCGTCATGGCCCGCCGCGCCCGCCGGATGGTCCACGACCAGTACGGCTGGGCCGCGATCGCCCAGCACACCGCCGCCAGCTACGCGGCCGCCATCCACCACGAGGCCGCATTCACCGCCGAGCGCGCCGAGCAGCGGATGTCGCAGGGCCGCGCCCTCCCGGCGCTCCCCGAGGGCAACCTGCTCGCCGCCGCCGGCCTGCGCTGACCTCGTCGTCCAGGCCCGAATCCGGCTCGGCCGGGACTCGGGCCTGGCCCCGGACTCGGGCCTGACCCCGGACTCGGGCCTGACCCCGGACTCGGGCCTGACCCCGGACTGGGGCGGGGTTGATCGACTCGGTTTTCTTGAAGTCGGGGTGTCCCGGTGCTGGGGATGCCCCGACTTTCGGTTGATCGACTCGGCTTCCTGAAAGTCGGGGGGTCCCTGCACGACGGACCCCGCGCCTTCAAGGAACCCGAGTCGATCATGGCGTGGCGTGGCGGGGCGGGGCGGGGCGTGGCGGGACGGGACGGGGCGGGGCGGGGCAGCGCGGGAACGCGGCAGGCCGCCGACCCGGAGGGGTCGACGGCCTGCTGGTGCAGCGAGGAGCGGGTCAGCGCTCGCCGAAGGGGACGTAGTCCCGCTCGGCGGAGCCGACGTAGACCTGCCGCGGACGGCCGATCTTGGTCTCCGGGTCGTTGATCATCTCGCGCCACTGGGCGATCCAGCCGGGGAGCCGGCCGAGCGCGAAGAGCACAGTGAACATCTTGGTCGGGAAACCCATGGCCTTGTAGATCAGGCCGGTGTAGAAGTCCACGTTCGGGTAGAGCCGACGGGAGACGAAGAAGTCGTCGGCGAGGGCGATCTCCTCCAGCTCCATGGCGATGTCCAGCAGCGGGTCCGGCTTGGCCATCCGGCCCAGCACGTCCTGCGCGGCCTTCTTGACGATCGCCGCCCGCGGGTCGTAGTTCTTGTAGACCCGGTGGCCGAAGCCCATCAGCTTGACGCCGTCCTGCTTGTCCTTGACCTTGCGGACGAAGGACCGGACGTCGCCGTCGCCGGCGTGGATCTGCTGGAGCATCTCCAGCACCGCCTGGTTGGCGCCGCCGTGCAGCGGGCCGAACAGCGCGTTCACGCCGGCCGAGACCGAGGCGAACAGGTTGGCGTTGCTGGAGCCGACCAGGCGGACCGTCGACGTGGAGCAGTTCTGCTCGTGGTCGGCGTGCAGGACGAAGAGCATGTCCAGCACCTTCGACATGACCGGGTCGACCTCGTACGGCTCCGCCGGCACGCCGAACGTCATCCGCAGCAGGTTGTCCACGTACCCGAGCGAGTTGTCCGGGTACAGCAGCGGCTGACCGATGGACTTCTTGTACGCGTACGAGGCGATGGTGGGGACCTTCGCCATCAGCCGGACCGTGGAGATCTCCACGTGCTCGGAGTCGAACGGGTCCAGGCTGTCCTGGTAGAAGGTGGACAGGGCGCTCACCGCGGACGAGAGCACCGCCATCGGGTGGGCGTCCCGGGGGAAGCCGTCGAAGAAGCGGCGCATCTCCTCGTGCAGCAGCGAGTGCCGCCGAATCCACTCGGTGAACTCGGTCAGCTGCTGCTCGGTCGGCAGCTCACCGTAGATGAGCAGGTAGGAGACCTCCAGGAAGGAGGACTTCTCGGCCAGCTGCTCGATCGGGTACCCCCGGTAACGCAGGATGCCCGCGTCGCCGTCGATGTAGGTGATCGCGGATGAGGCAGCGGCGGTGTTGACGAAACCGGGGTCGTACGTGGTCATCCCGGTTTCCTTCAGCAGCTTGCTCACCCCGATACCGGCGGGGCCCTCGACCGCAGGATGCACCGGCATCGACAGCTGCCCACCGGGGTGATCGAGCTTGACTTCCGTCATGTGGTTCCTCGCTTCGCCGGCAGATCTACGTTGAATTGCCTTCGCTTCTACCGTAATTGCGGCTTGGGGGACAACGCCCGCCGTGGTTCGGCGGTGAGGTATGCGTCACCCGATTCCCGACCGGACGGCCGGGAAACCCGGCATCCCGCCAGACGGGACCGGACCGGACCGGACCCGGAAGCCAGGTCAGGAGAGGGTGAGGCGTCGCAGCGTACCGTCCGTCGCGACCTGGAAGACGTCGAGCTGGTTGGTGCCGGCGTGGAACAGCTTGTCGTCGGCGAGCAGCGCGGCGAACCGGCGTCCGCCGGGGTCGGCCGGCACCACCGGGACGACGGCTCCGATGCGGCCGTTGACGGCGACGGCGAGCAGTGTGCCGTCCGGGATCCGGTCCGGGACGTCTCCCCAGACCAGCGCCGGAAGGGTGCCGGTGTCCGGGTCCGTGGCGGTGAACGCGGCCAGGTCGGCGACCCGGGCGCTGCCGGCGGCGGGGCCGGCGCGGACCTCGGTGCCGACCAGGGGGTGGGGTGCCGGCAGGGGTGGCGGGGCGGGCACGCCACCTCCGAAGGTGACCGGTTCGCCGGGGCGGTCGTAGAAGTGCTTCGTACCGTCGGTGCGGGGGGCCTGCCGGGCGGAGCGCCCGTCGACAGGCCAGGGCAGCCGGACGCCGGCCTCGTCGGCCACGGTGGGCAGCAGATCGACGTGTTCCCAGTTGCGGTCGTCCACCCGGCCGGTCTGCTGCCGGGGTTCCTTGACGAACGTCGGCACCCAGGCCACCTCGCCGGCGGCGGCCTTGATGGCGTCCATGCCCCGGCCCTGGGCGCCGGGGCGGAAGCTGACCCCGTGGTCGGCGGTCACCACGACGAGGGCCTGGTCGTAGAGGCCGTTGGCGCGCAGCGTCCGCAGCGTCTCGCCGATCAGCCGGTCGGTGTAGCCGAGCTGGGCGAGGTGCCGCTGCCGGGCCAGGTCGACCCACCCTGCGCCGTCGTTGGGCAGGTCCTCGGGGGCGTCGTAGCGCGCCCCGGACGGCAGGTACGCCCACGGTGAGTGCGGCATCAGCAGGTGCAGGAAGTGCAGGGTTGGCCGGGTGGTCGGCTTCAGCCCGGCCAGGAAGCTGGTGAACCGGGCCGGTTGGTTGTCGTCCAGGCTGTCCCAGCGGAACTTCGGGTCGGCCGGCACCGGTTCGGCGGCGTCCAGGCCGGCCTCGGCGCGGGTCTGCTCGCGGTAGGAGTCTTCCGGGTCGACAGCGCTCTCCGTCGGCCCGGCGACCCGGCCGAGCAGCTTGCCGGTCTCCCGGACCAGCACGCCGAGCCCCTGCTCCGGGGTGACCGGCTGCTCGCAGCGGCTGGGTGGGCAGAGCCGGGTGATGCTCTCCTCGGCGCGGATGTCGTACAGACCGCCGAAGGCGGTGAAGATGTTGTCCGGGTACTGCGAGTAGTGCGGGGCGACCGGCTTGGCCGGGTAGCGGCCGGTGAGCATCGCCGGCAGCGCGTTGGGCGTCCACCCGCTGACGCCGGTGGAGTTGCGGTACCAGGTGGAGCCGCCGGCCAGCTCGGCGAAGTGCGGGTACCGCCCGGCGTCGATCTTCCCGTCCGGGCCGAGCAGGCTGACCAGCGGCAGCTCGTCGAGGATCAGCATGACCACCGGCGGGTGCACGGCCGAGCCCTGCGCGGTGCCGGCCGCGCCGCCGTCGCCGCGCGGCAGGACCACCGCCGAGGTCGGTGAGGCGAGCAGGAAGAGCGCCACGAAGGCCACCGGGCCGGCGGCGGCCAGTCGCAGCGCCCGGCCCGGCGCCCGCCACCGCCGGTGCGCGGCCGCGCCGGCGGCTCCGGCCACCAGGGCCACCAGCAGCAGGGGTACGCCCCGAAGCGGCGTGACGTGTCGGCCCACCTGCACGGCGAGGGCGGCGACCAGCAGCCCGACCAGCGCGGTGTGGGTGAGGGCGCGGGCGGTCCGGCCGGCCAGTCGACTGAGCGCGCCGAGCAGCGCCACCGCGGCCGTGGGGAGCACCGTCACCAGAGCGAGCAGCAGCAGGATCTGGGCCGGGTCGGCGCGATGGAAGAGGAAGAAGTCGGGGCTGCGACCGAGCACGTCCAGCAGCGGCTGGGTGACCACGAGGCCGACCAGCGCGACGATCTCCAGCAGCCGGCCCAGCTCACCTCGCCAACCCCGGTCCCACCGTCCGGGGGTCGGGGGCGGCCGGTGGTGAGCGGCCGACGGGTCGACGGAGGCCGGTTCAGCCACCCATCACCGTCCGGTAGAGCGTGCGGGTGCCCGAGGGCAGTTCCAGCCGGTCGGTGATCCGTCCTCGGGCGGCGAGCAACGTCTCGAAGGTGTCGCGTCGATATTCCGGGAAGAGACCGGCGGGCTTGTTGGCCAGCAGCCGGGTCGCCATCGGGTCGTCCGGGTGGACGAACTCCACCACCACAGCGCCGCCCGGCGCGGTCAGCCCGGCCAGCCAGTCGATGACCTCCGGCAGCGGCACGTTGCGCCCGATCGCCAGGTGGTGCACGACGGCCAGGGCGAGCACCACGTCGGCGGACGCCCGCTCGGCGAAGCCGGCCCGCTCGACGCCCCGCCAGCCTCCACCGGGCGACGGGTCGGCCAGGTCCAGCACCAGCGGCAGGATGCGGCGCTGCCCCTCGGAGCGCAGCTGTCGGTACAGCTCGTCGACGACTGTCGGGTCCTGCTCGACGGCGACCACGTAGTCGGCGTGCCCGGCCGCCAGCCGGGAGTAGCGGCCGTCGTTGGCGCCGAGGTCGAGCACCAGGCGGGGGCGGGTGCCGGCGGCCACAGCTGTGGCCACGAACTGTTCCTTCGCCACCCGGTCGCGGGCCGAGTAGCCGCAGGTGCGTTGGTAGTCCGACCAGTGGCTCTCGGGCGGGCGGCGGTCCAGCTTGCGGACCAGCTTCTCGATGCCGCGGACGGTGGCGAGCAGCAGGTCCCGGGAGAAGCCGGCGGCCCGCAGTTGGTCGCGGACCTCGGTGGTGCTGGCGGCGGCGTTGCGCTGCTGCATGGCCCCGTGCAGGTGCAGGTGGGTCAGCACGCCGGGGCGCAGCCGGCGGGCCCCGTTGAACAGTGGCCGCAGCTCGTCGGCCTCGATGCCGTCGACCCGGGCGCGCAGCCACGGTTGGAAGTCGACGCCCAGGTGGGCGGTGAGCATCAGCGGGTAGAGCACTGTCTGGCAGAACTGCCGGTAGCCGGCCCACGGTTCGCCGTCGCGGACCGGCTCGAAGGAGCCGATGTCGATGAAGACCGGTTGGGCGCCGCGCCACTGGAGGTTGTACGCCGAGCCGTCCTTGGTGGTGAATCCCTCGCCGAGCGCGGCGGTCAGGATCTCCAGGTGCAGCAGGGCGGCGTCGCGCAGCATGCTGAACGACCACTCGTACGGGTGGGAGACGAACGGGATGCGCTCGTGGCGCAGCACGGCGGCCCACGGTGTTCCGGTCGCGGCGGGCACCAGGGTGGGCGGGGCGTCCTCGGTGGCACAGACCTTGCGCGCGGCGACGAGCGCCGGGAAGAACGTGCTGCCAGTCAGCGCCCGCCAGTGCTCGGCGGCCTGGGGGTCCAACCCGCGCAGCACCTCGTCGCCGACGTGGAAGACCCGGTTGGCGGGGTCGCGGAAGGAGGCCGGCTCGGGCCGTACCTCGGTGGGTGAGATCGCCATCGTCGGGGCTGGCCCGTTCAGCGCTGGTCGGTGGGTTGCCGGCGGAACCGGTCGACCAGCCGTCGCCAGTAGAGTTTCGCGGCGACCGCGGCGCCCGCCACCCCGCCGACGACCGCCTGCACGATCAGGCTGCCGGACCCCGCGTCCAGGTAGGCCAGATGTTCCACCGATCGCTCCTTGCCTCGCCGCCTCGACACCGGCGTCCCAGGCGTACACCGATGAGGCTTTTGACCCAGAAAGCCGGACTTGTCCCTCACCGTACGCCGGTCGTCCTCGCCGTCGCGGGCACATCGGCGTACTCCCAGCCTCACCACAGAATGCGGCCGGGACGGCCGGCCGCGCCGGTACGCTGCGGACGTGCGCTGGATGATCGTGGACGCGCCGCTGGACTCCTCCGGGGCAGGGCGCGGCGAGGAGCGGGCCCCGGCCGCGCTGCGCCGGGCCGGCCTGCGCGAGGCCCTGGGCGCCGACGACGACGGGCGGATCGACGAGGCGCGGTTGCGCGACCCGAACCGCGACCCGGCCAGCGGGGTGATCGGCGCGGCGGGCCTGGTCCGGGCCGGCGGCGCCATCGCCGCGCGGATCGGCGCGCTGATCGCGGACGGCCACCGACCACTGGTGCTCGGCGGCGACTGCGCGATCCTGCCCGGCATCTGCCGGGCCCTGCCCCCGGCGACCGACCTGTGGTTCGTCGACGCCCACCCGGACTTCCTCGACGGCACGACCTCGCCGACCGGTGAGGCCGCCGACATGGACCTCTCGGTGGTCACCGGCAACGGCCCCGCCGCCGCCGTCGGCCCCGGCGGCGCGCTGATCGAGCCGAACCGCGTCCACCTGCTCGGGCACCGCCCGGCCACCGACGAGAGCAGTCGGGTCGAGGAGGCCCGGATCGACCCGGCGATCCACCAGGTCAACGCCGCCGAGCTGCTGCGGCGTGGCGCGGCGACGGTCGGCGCGGGCCTGGCCGCCGACGGCGACGGACCGGCGTGGCTGCACCTCGACCTGGACGTGGTGGACCCGCGCGACCTGCCCGCGGTGACCTACCCCGAGCCGGACGGGCCGCGCTGGGCCGACCTGATCGCGCTGGTCACGCCGTTGGCCCGCGCCGACCGGCTGCTCGGGATGAGCGTGACCGACCTGAACACCGACGAGGACCCCGACGGGCGGCACACCCGCCGCGTCGTCGAGGTCCTCACCGAGATGCTGGTCGGCTGACCGGTCGGTCGCTCAGCTGCGCCGGTGGTGCATGCCCAGGCGCAGCAGCACGAACCGCAGCACTGTGGCGGCCAGGTTCGCGGCCACCAGCACTGCCAGCTCCACCGGCCGGGCCGGTACGGCGGAGACGACGTGCAGCACTGCCAACGCGCCACTTGTCAACGCCAGACCGAGGGCGAAGGCCAGCAACCCCTGCGCGTGGTGCCGGGCGGCGTGCCGGCGTCCGCTGATGCCGAACGTCAGCCGCCGGTTCGCTGCCGTGTTCGCCACCGCTGTCACCAGCAGCGCCAGCAGGTTCGCCGGCTGCGCGCCGAGGATGCCCCGGGTCGCCACGAACAGCAGCAGGTACGCGAGCGTGCTCGCCACCCCGACCGCCGCGAACCGGACCAGCTGCCGGGGCAACCCGACCGGCACCTGACCGGGCTGGGCACGCGGCGCGGTGAGCGGCGCCCGGCCGAGTTGTGCGCGCAGGTCGGTCAGGGGCAGCGCGCCGGTCAGCAGCGCCCGGCCCAGCCGGCCCACGCCACGCAGGTCGGCCAGCACGGTGGCGACGATGTCGACGCGGCTGTCCGGGTCGTCGACCCAGTCCACCGGCACCTCGTGGATGCGCAGCCCGGCCCGCTGGGCCAGCACCAGCAGCTCGGTGTCGAAGAACCAGCCGGTGTCGCGTACCAACGGCAGCAGCTCCGCGGCCACGTCGGCGCGGATCGCCTTGAACCCGCACTGCGCGTCGGAGAACCGCGCCGCCAGCGCCCCGCGCAGCAGGAGGTTGTAGGCCCGCGAGATCACCTCCCGCTTGGCGCCGCGCACCACCCGGGAGGTACGCGCCAGCCGGGTGCCGATCGCCAGGTCGGAGTGACCGGAGATGAGCGGCGCGACCAGTGGCAACAGCGCCGCCAGGTCGGTGGAGAGGTCCACGTCCATGTACGCCAGCACCGGCGCGGACGACGCCGACCAGGCGGCGGAGAGTGCCCTCCCCCGCCCCTTGGCGTCCAGGTGCAGCACCTCGACGCCGGGCAGCTCGCCGGCGAGGCCGTCGGCCACCTTCAGGGTGTCGTCGACGCTGGCGTTGTCGGCGATGGTGATCTGGAACGGGTACGGGAAGTTCGCGCTCAGATGGGCGTGCAGTCGCCGTACGCACGACCCGAGGTCGACCTCCTCGTTGTAGACCGGGATCACCACGTCCAGCACGGCGGCCGTGGGTCGGGCCCGGACGGTGGCCCGTGGTCCGCCCAGCGCGGTCACGACGCCTCCGTACCGGCGCTGAGGTCGTAGACGGTGACCCCGTCGACGGTCTGCGCCGTGAACGTCTGCGCGACCCAGGCGGCGATCTCCTGGGAGGCCGAGCTGCCGCCGTTGGCCCGGAAGCCACCGCCACCGACGAAGTAGTGGATCTTTCCCTCGCGGACGTACCGCTGGAACTGCGCGAGGGTCGGTGACGGGTCGCTGCCGTTGAAGCCACCGATTGGCATCACCGGTTCGCCGGTGGCGAGCTGATAGCCGGACGCGTTGTTCGAGCCGATGGTCGCCGCCACCCAGGTGTACTCGGCGCTGTCGTGCTCCAGCAGCTCGCGGAGCGCGGCGCTGGGCTCACGGGCGTCGAGCAGCCCGCCCATTCCCCCACCTGCCGGGCGTCCCTGGCCGCCAGGAACCTGACCACCGCCCGGGAAGCCGGGTGCGCCGTTACGACCACCGGCGGAAAAGCCGGGCCCCTGACGGCCGTTCTGGCCGCCGCCTGGGAGTTGGCCGCCGCCGTTCTGGCCGCCGCCGGGGAATTGGCCGCCGCCGGGGAGTTGACCGGCGGTCGGCAGTTCCGTGCCGCCGCGCGGTTGCCCGCCGGGGAAACCGCCCCGGCCGAACCCGCCGGCCACGGACGGGCCGGCGCTCGGGATCGACCCGGTGTGCGGGGTCGCGGCGGTCTGCACCGCGTACGCCACCGGGCCGGCGAGGGCAGCCGCCGCGCCAAGGCCCAGCACCATTGGCACCAGCCGGCGGGGCAGTCGGGTGACCAGCAGGAGCAGCACCGCCCCGACCAAGCCCGCGACGAGCACCGTGGGCCGCAGCCACGGGTACCAGTCGGGGCTGCGGCCGAGCAGCACCCACGCCCACCACACGGTGACCGCGAGTGTGCCCGCGAGCGTCGCCGTGGCGGCCAGCGGACGCCATCGCTGCCAACGAGGCCCGGCAGCTTCGGCGGACCCGGACGCGGGCAGCGGTCGGCGTTGCCCCCAGAGCAGCGTCACACCGATGCCGACCAGCGCGCCGATCGCCGGTGCGAGCGCCACAGTGTAGTAAGCGTGGAAGATCCCGGACATGAAGCTGAAGATCAGGCCGGTGACCAGTAGCCAGCCGCCCCAGAGCAGCAGCCCGGCGCGGGTTCGGTCGGTGCGGGCCGCCCTTCCGGCCAGCAGCAGGCCGACCACCAGCAGGATCAGCGCGGCCGGCAGCAGCCAGGAGATCTGACCACCGATCTCGCCCCCGAACATCCGCAGCACGCCGTTCTGCCCGGAGAACGGGCCACCGCCGCCGCCCGGTCGTGCGCCACCGCCGCCGACGCTACCGACCTCCTCGCCGGTGATCCGGCCGAGGCCGTTGTAGCCGAGGGTCAACTCCAGGATGCTGTTGCCCTGCGAGCCGCCGATGTACGGGCGGGCGCCGGCCGGCACCAGCTCGACCAACGCCACCCACCAGCCGGCGGAGACCACCACCGCCAACCCGGCCAGCAGCAACTGCCGGACCCGCCGCCACAGCCCGGTCGGCGCGGCCAGCAGGTACACGCCAGCGAAGACCGGAACCACCAGGAACGCCTGCAACATCTTGGTGAGGAAGCCGAAGCCGACCAGCACACCGACCAGCACGATCCACCGGGTGCTGGCCGTCTCCAGCGCGCGCACTGTCGCGTACGCCCCGGCGACCAGCAGCAGGACCAGCAGCGCGTCGGGATTGTTGAACCGGAACATCAGCGTCGCCACCGGGGTGAGGGCGAGGACCGCCCCGGCGATCAGACCGGCGGCCGGCCCGTACCAGCGCTTCACCGTCGCGTGGAGCACGCCGACCGAGGCGACCCCACAGAGCGCCTGCGGCACGAGCATCGCCCAGCTGTTCAGCCCGAAGACGCGCACGGACATTGCCATCAGCCACAGCGACGCGGGTGTCTTGTCGACGGTGATGGAGTTCGCGGCGTCCGACGAGCCGTAGAGGAACGCCTTCCAGCTCATCGAGCCGGCCTGCACGGCCGCCGCGTAGAACGAGTTCGCCCAGCCGGACGCGCCCAGGCCCCACAGGTAGAGCAGGCCGGTGACGAGCAGCAGGATCACCAGCGCGGGCCGGGCCCAGGCCGGCGAGCGGCGCGTCGGCGGCGAGTGCTCGTCGGGGCGGGCGGCCGTCGGCGGCTCGGGTGCGGCGGGTGCCGTCAGCAGGGTCTCGGTTCTGTCCATGCGGCCAGCCTTGAGGGCTCGACTGGCGCGACCCCGTGCGCGAACTATGCGTCAGCTGTGGGATTGGGCAACCGGACGGTGAACAGTGTCCGACCTGGACGGCTGTCCACCCCGACCGTGCCGTGGTGGGCCTCCACCACCGCCGCGACGATCGCGAGACCGAGGCCGGTGCTGCCGTGCGCGCGGGAGCGGGAGCTGTCGCCCCGGGCGAACCGCTCGAACATCTCCGGTTGCAGCTCCACCGGCACCCCAGGCCCGTCGTCGGCGACGATCAGCACGGCACTGGCGGCGTCGACGGCCAGCGTGGTGGTGACAGTGCTGCCGGGCGGGGTGTGCACCCGGGCGTTGGTGAGCAGGTTCGCCACCACCTGGTGCAGCCGGGCGGCGTCGCCGGGCACCCGGATCGCCACCTCGGGCAGTTCGAGCTGCCAGCGGTGTTCGGGACCGGCGACGTGCGCGTCGCTGACCGCGTCCACCACCAGGGCGGTCAGGTCCACCGGTTCGACAGCGAGCGGCCGGCCGGTGTCGAGGCGGGCCAGCAGCAGCAGGTCGTCGACGAGGCTGGTCATCCTGGTGCTCTCCGACTCCACCCGACGCAGGGCATGCGCCACGTCGGCGGGCACCTCGTCGCGGCCACGCCGGGCCACCTCGGCGTAGCCGCGGATCGCCGCGAGAGGCGTCCGCAGTTCGTGGCTGGCGTCGGCGACGAACTGGCGTACCCGGGTCTCGCTGGCCTGCCGGGCGGTGAGCGCGTCGGCGACGTGGCCCAGCATCCGGTTCAGCGCCGCACCGACCTGACCGACCTCGGTGCGCGGGTCGGTGTCGGCGGCCGGGACCCGGACGGCGAGCGCCACCTCCCCCCGGTCCAGGGGCAGCTCGGTGACGCGGGTCGCGGTGGCGGCCACCCGGTTGAGCGGTCGCAGGGTCGCCCGCACGATCAGCGCGCCCGCCACACCGGCGAGCAGCAGCCCGACCGCTGCCACCCCGGCCTGCGCGGCGACGAGCGCCCAGACGGTCTCCTGGACGCCGGAGAGGGGGATCGCGACGACGCGTACCCGGCCGTCCCAGTACTGCCGGGCCACGGCCCGGTAGTCACCGCGATCGCCGAGGTCGACGGTGCGCGGCCTGGCGTCGACCGGCAGGTCCGCCAGCACGGCGACCTCCCCCACCGCGACGGACTGTTCGTCGGGGAACGGATCGGCGCTGGAGACGCTCCTGGTCAGGGTCCGGGCGCTGGTCACCCGGCCATCGGTGATCTCGGCGACCACCGCGCCGGAGGGCAACCCGGGCGGGATGCCCGGTCCGTCGCCGGGAAACGCCGGCCGTCCCGGCCGGTCGCCCCGCATGGCCGTCGCGGGGGCCAACTGGGCGTCGAGCCGGTCGATCAGGAAATGCCGCAGCGCCACAGTGGTCAGGCCGCCGATGGCGACGCTGACCAACGCCAGCAGCGCGAGCAGCGCGAACACCAGTCGGGTACGC
Organism: Micromonospora trifolii; assembly: GCF_022229005.1. Lineage (GTDB taxonomy): Bacteria > Actinomycetota > Actinomycetes > Mycobacteriales > Micromonosporaceae > Micromonospora > Micromonospora trifolii. The sequence goes on along the minus strand of NZ_JAKKFD010000021.1, from coordinate 87,065 downwards.
AGGGAGCGCCCGGCCAGCCACCGACGGGCGGCGCGCAGCGGGCGGCGCCTACTCGGCGGGTTTGAGGACATAACCCGCGCCGCGCAGCGTGTGGATCATCGGCGCCCGACCGGCGTCGATCTTCTTGCGCAGGTACGAGATGTACAGCTCCACCACGTTGGCCTGGCCGCCGAAGTCGTAGTTCCACACCCGGTCGAGGATCTGCGCCTTGCTGAGCACCCGACGCGGGTTGCGCATCAGGTACCGCAGCAGCTCGAACTCGGTAGCGGTGAGGGTGACGAGCTGACCGGCCCGGCGGACCTCGTGGCTGTCCTCGTCGAGACTGAGGTCACCGACAGTCAGCACCGCCTCCTCCCGGGCGGCGATCGCCAGCCCGGAGCGGCGCAGCAGCGCGCGCAGCCGGGCGATCACCTCCTCCAGGCTGAACGGCTTGGTCACGTAGTCGTCGCCGCCGACTGTCAACCCGGCGATGCGTTCCTCGACAGCGTCGCGGGCGGTCAGGAAGAGCACCGGCACTGTGGGGGCGTGCTCGCGCAGCCGACGCAGCACCTGGAAGCCGTCCAGGTCGGGCAGCATCACGTCGAGCACCACGGCGTCCGGCTGGAACTGTCGGGCGGTGCTCAACGCCGCCATGCCGTTGCCGGCGGTGCGGACCTGCCAGCCCTCGTAGCGCAGGGCCATCGACAGGAGGTCGGTGAGCGTGGGTTCGTCGTCGACCACCAGCACCCGGACGGGTTCACCGTCGGGGCGACGCAGCTCGATCCGGCTCGGCGCGGCCTGCCCGTTCATGACCATGGGCCCCATGGTGGCCGCCACGCCTGTGCCGCGCCCCTGCGGAAGCTGTGCGCGAGCTGTGCGGCCGGGCCGACGCGACGCCGGCGACACCACGGGTCAGCCCCGCCTCGTGATCACTCGGACACCCCGTACGCGTCGGTGCGCACGAACCGCATGCTCCAGCCGCCGGCCTCGTCGGGCCGATCGCGTTCGTAGAGGTGGTCGGGGCCGGGCTGCACCGGGCCCGTGCCGTCCGGGTGCCGCATGATCCAACGTTGGGGTGGGGCGCCGTCCGACCCGGCCGGCAGCAGCCGGACCAGGCCGTCCGCGGGCCCGCCGACGAAGCGTACGGTGACCTCGCTCATCGCGGCGTCCCCTCGGGTGACCGTGCCGGCACAATCGGTGACACCGGCTCTGGCTCGCAAGCTACCGCACCCGCAGCCCTGGCGCAGCGAGGTGCGCGGGGCCCGTCCGCCCCGAGTCGGGCTCCGGTTTGCCCAGCTCGGCGCTCGGGTACCGGCACCTGAGCACCCGTCGTCGACGGGGCGAGGACGAGGAGCTGTCGATGCGGATGCTGGACGGGCGGTACCGGCTCGAACAGCGCATCGGTGTGGGCGGGATGTCCGAGGTGTGGCGGGCCTACGACCAGGTGCTGGACCGGCCGGTCGCGGTGAAGCTCATCTCGCCCGGCCGCGACGATCGGGACGGCCCGGTGGACCGGATCCGCGCGGAGGCCCGGTCCGCGGCCCGCCTGGAACACCCCAACGTGGCGACAGTGCACGACTTCGGCACCTCCTCGACGTGGCCCGGTCGACCGGTGCCCTACATCGTGATGGAACTGGCCGAGGGTGAGACGCTCGCCGTGCACCTGCGCGCCGGGCCGCTGGACTGGCAGATCGCGGTGCGGGTCTGCGCGGAGGTCGCCGCCGCGCTGGCCGCCGCGCACGCCGAGGGCATCGTGCACCGCGACGTCAAGCCCGCCAACGTCATGCTCACCCCGGCCGGCGTGAAGGTGCTCGACTTCGGCATCGCCATCGCCGCCGGGGAACCGGACCCGATGCCGACCGGGATGGTGCTCGGCACCCCGGCGTACCTGGCGCCCGAACAGCTGGACGAGGCGCCGGCCACCCCCGCCGCCGACATGTACGCCCTCGGCGTGCTGCTCTACTACAGCCTCACCGCCCGCCTGCCCTACCGCGCGGCGACCGCCAGCGAGCTGCTGCACGTCCGCCGCCGTCGGCCACCGGAGCCGCTGCCCGACATCGCCGGGCTCCCGCCGGAGGTCGCCGAGCTGTGCCACTCCTGCCTCGCCGACGACCCCGAGCAGCGTCCGACCAGCCTGGTCGCCGCGCTGCAGCTGGCCGAGGCGGTGGACGCCCGGGTGTATGTGCCGATGACGATCCCGACGACCCGCCGGCCGGCCCCGACGTCTCCGTGGACCGAACGGGCCGCCGCGGAGGCCACCGAGGCGGTGGCGCTGGTGGACCAGCCGAACCTGCCCGCCGGGCGCTGACCGCAGCACAGGCGGCGTTTCGCCGGGCGGCGAAGGGGTAGCCGGCCTGGTGAGCGACGGGAGAAACGCGATGCCGGATCAGAGTTCCTGGCTGCGTGAGGCCACAGCGACCGCCGAGGGCGGTCACGTACGCACCGACGATGGCGGGCTCTCCACCGCGCTGGCCTCACCGCTGGCGCCGCACTGCACGGGGTTGACCCCGGAGCAGTTGCTGGCCGCGGCCTTCGCCTCCTGCCTGCATCACGCGGCAGTGGAGGTGGCCGGGGAGATCACCGACGAGGCGCACACCGTGCAGGTCCGGGCGGAGGCGAAGCTGGGACGGGACAACGACGGTCGATACCGGGCCGACGTGCACGCGGAGATCTCCTCAGCCGGTCTGAGCCGAGAGCAACTGGCCGACCTGGTCGAGTACGCCGACCGGCTCTGGCCGTTCTCCAGCAGCGACACCAGCCGACACCGCCTAACCGTCACCCCAGCCGAAAACGGCCGACACTAACGCCACACCCCGCCCACCCACACGCCCCACACGCCCCACCGCACGCCCGCACGCCCGCACGCCCACCCCCCACCGCGCCGATCTTGCAGTTTCGGTTGTCGATATCAGGGGGGATGCCCCTCTATGTCGCGACAGAAAATGCAAGATCGGCGCGGTGGGGCGGGGGCGGGAGGGGCGGGGGTGGGCGGCCGATTGGTGGAGGTTTGGCTCGGGTGTTCGGGTGAGTGCTGGAGGTGGCCGGAGACGCAGCCGGCAGGGTGGCGGGGTGGGTGCATTCTGCCGGCAAGTCGGGAATAACCGTCTGGAGTGATGCGCGAGGTTGATCAGCTTCGCTGACGTTTTGCGCGCTAAAGTCGGCATGATCAGGGCAAATTGTGGCGCATGCCACCGTACGGGCTGGTGGCATCGGGCATTCAGGTCTTTAGCCTCGTCAGGTGCATCCCGACGACCCCTCCGACCAGAAGCTGACCGAAGCGCGCCCGACGACCCTTTCGGACGACGCCACATCAACCGAACGGACGATCGGCCGTCACCGCGCCGCCGAACCGTCGCGGCGTGCCCTGCTGGGCTCGACCCCGGTGCGGGTGGCGCTGGCCACCGGTGTCACGTGCTGCCTCAGCCTCGTCGCGGTCGCCACCGCGCGCGGCAACCACGACGACACCCCCCGCACTGTCGAGCCGCTCGCCGAGGCGGTGGCCGACCGCGCCGCCATCGCCGACGAACGCGCCTCCCGGTCGCTGGACCGTGACGCCGCCCCCGCCCGGATCCTGCCGCCCAGCCCGACGGCGAAGCCCACGCCGACTCCCACCGCCGTGCGCAAGGCGCCCAAGAAGCCGGTCAAGCCCCGCCGCCCCCGGCCGGTCGCCGGCCTCGACCAGGCACAGATGGACAACGCGAAGATCATCGTGGACGTCGGCCTGGAGATGAAGATGCCGCGTCGGGCCCTGGTGGTGGCACTGTCCACCGCCATGCAGGAGAGCAACCTCTACAACCTGGCCAGCGACGTCCTGCCGGAGTCGGCGGAGTACCCGAACCAGGGCAGCGGCTCCGACCACGACTCGGTCGGGCTGTTCCAGCAGCGGCCCAGCAGCGGCTGGGGCACTGTGGCCCAGCTGATGCGCCCGTCGTACGCCGCGCGGGCCTTCTACACGGCGCTCAACGAGATCCCCGGCTGGCAGGACATGAGCGTCACCGCCGCCGCGCAGTCCGTGCAGATCTCCGCCTACCCGGACGCGTACGCCCAGCACGAGGACCGGGCGACCACAGTTGCGGCGGCGCTCACCGCCTGAGCCGGGCACCCACGCCCACGCGTCTCAGCGACGGCCGGGCGGAGGCTCCACGCCCGCGTCCAGGCCGCCAACCCCGACCCGACTGCCCGGCACCCCAGCGGCCGCGGTGGGGGTGTCGGCGGGCACCTGGTCGACAGTCACCTGGCTGAGGATCTCGTCCACCCGCACCTCGCGCCGTCGGCGGGCGTCCAGCGCAGCCTCGAAGTCGCGTCGGGCCTGCACGGCCTCCGCGTATGCCCGCTCCCGCACCCGCCGTGCCTCCTCGCGGGCCTCGTCCAGCTCGGCGCGGGCCCGGGCGCGGATCTCGGCCGCCTCGCGCCGCACGGCGTCACCGGCATGCCGGGTGGCGGCGGCGTCGCTCAGGTCGAGCCGTTGCAGGAGCCCGCTGAGCCAGGCCGCCTCCTGGCGGATCTCGTCCCACTGTCGGGCCGCTCCGGCCGCGCCCTCGGCCCGCGCGGCGAGCCGGGACAACCGGATCCCCAACTCGTCCAGGCAGTAATCCACCTGCCGCTGGTCGTAACCGGTCTCAACGACGGAGAACCTCATACTGTCGCCCCCCAGGCAGCTGCTGTTACTTCCCCACCTGGATCCTCGGCCGCGACCGCTCGCGCCGAGGGGGTTCGGGAAAAATGTTCAGCATGCGCGCAGGTGGCGCGGGCGTCAGACCCGCTTGGGCAGCACGACGACCCGGCCGAAGAACTCGTCGATGCGGCGGACCACGTCGTTGAAGTCGTCCAGGTCGATCGGCTTGGTGACGTACGCGTTGGCCTGCAACGTGTAGCTGCCGACGATGTCGGTGTCGGCGTTGGAGGTGGTCAGCACGACGATCGGGATGGTCCGTAGATCCTCGTCCTGCTTGACCGCCCCGAGCACCTGCCGACCGTCCATCCGCGGCATGTTCAGATCCAGCAGGATCACGTCCGGTCGGCGGGCCTGCTGGTGCCGGCCCTCGGCGCGGAGGAACTCCATCGCCTCCTCGCCGTCACTCACCACGTCGATGATCTTCTCGACGTCGGAGTCCGCCAGTGCCTCCTCGATCATCAGCACGTCACCCGGGTCGTCGTCGACCACCAGGATGCGTACCGGCTGCGGGCTGTCTGCGCCCATCACTACCTGCCTCGGAGTCGGCGGGGACGGGACCCTGACGGTCACCGCGTTGGCGGGGAAATGCTGGCGGGGAAATCTAGCCCATCAGGAAGCAGTGCGGGACGCGGGGTCGACCGACTCCGGTTCGTAGCGCAACACGTCGGCGAGGCCGGTCACCCGCAGCACGCGCTCGACCCGCCCGTTGGCACCGGTGAGCCGGAGCCACCCCCCGTCGGCCGCCGCCTGATTGTCGCCCCGGACGAACACGGCCATCCCGGTGGAGTCGCAGAACGTGAGGTCGGTCAGGTCGAGCAGCACCCGGGTCTCGCCCGCCGCGGTGAGCCGGTCGATGGCGGCGGCCAGCTCGGGGGCGGTGCTCAGGTCCAGCTCGCCCACGAGCCGCAGGCAGGCGCCACCACTGTCGCGCTCGACGTGATTGACGCTGAACGTCACCGTTCTCCCCCTCGCTCCACCCTCGGGTGGGACGTTTGCAGTCCGGCAAGTATACGCAGAGCTGCCTCGTCCGCCGCCGAGCGCGGTGATCGATCCGGCTGCCGCCGGCGGGTCGGTCAGCGGGCCTCGCCGGGCAGCGCCGCACATCCCAGCGCCAGCGCCCGCGCCGCCCGGGGGAAGTCCCGCAGCGCTGCGGCGTAGTGCTCCAGCGGCAGGACGACCGCCCCGGCGGGCACCCCACGGCTGCGCAGAATCCCCGACAGCCACTGCACGAACTCGGTGAACAGCGAGGGGTCGTCGACGTAGACCGCCGCGGCCAGGAAATCCACTATGTGGCCCAGGTCGCTCACTGTCGCGTCGAGCTGCGCGGCGCTGTACTCCCGCGCCGCCGGCACCCGCTCCCGCAGCTCCGCCAACGCGCTGTCGATCAGCTCACCGCGACGGCGCACCAGGCTGGCGTACTCGTCGTCGGCCAGGTGGGCCAGCCGCGCCGGCGGCACCCCGCGCAGCGCCCGCTCGTCGGCGATCAGCTCGGCCGCCGAGGGCGCGTCCGGCGCCCAGGCCACCCCGAGCCGGCGCGCCCACCGGCCGTCCGTGCCGAACCCACGCCCGCCGACCACCACCGGCACGTCCGAGCGGCGGCAGGCCTCGATCATCCGGTGGGCGTACGGCAGGCGCATCGGTAACGCGCACGCCAGCGCGACAGCGTGCGCGTCGTAGCGGTGCAGGTACGACACGAGGTGCGCCGCCGGGACGCTGGCGCCCAGGAAGGTCACCTGCCACCCGCGTAACCGCAGCACCTCCGCCACCAGTCGGGGCGGCAGCGCGTGCCACTCGCCGTCCATGCAGGCGACAACGATCCGGCCGCCGGTCGGCCGCGGTTTGACGTGCGCGGAGACCGCCCCCACCACCTGTTCGCTGATGTGGGTGGCCGCGTGCTCCTGGGCGACGCTCCACTCGTTGCGCGCCCACCGCTCACCCACCTCGGCCTGCGCGGGCGCGACAAGGTCGAGCAGCACCCGCTCCGCCGGGACGCCCGCGTCGAGCAGGCCGATCGCCAGGTCGGTCGCGGCGTACTCGTCGGCGTCGGCGAGGTGGTCCAGGTATCCGGAGTACGCCTCGCCCAGGTCGGTGGTGGCCGTGGCGGCGGTCACGCGTCAGTCTCCTCCGTCTGGTCGATGCCGGCGGGCACCGAGTGCAGGTGCCGCGCCCCGCGCCCGCTCAGGCCGGCCGCCCGTAGCGCCAGCACGGCGATGTCGTCGTGGTCGCCCTGCGCCAGCCAGTCGCAGGTGAGCTGCTCGACCCGTTCGGCCAGGGCCGGCGCGGGCATCCGGTGGCAGCCGGTCAACGCGGTGACCAGTCGCTCGGCGCCGAACTGCTCGTCTCCGCGTCGGCCGCCCCGGGCCTCGGTAACGCCGTCGCTGTAGAGCAGGCAGGTTTCGCCCGGCGCCAGCCGCACTGTCACCTCCCCGACGCGGGGGTCGGGCACCACTCCGATCAGCATGCCGCGCAACGGCACCGTCTCGACCTCGCCGGAGGCGCGCAGCACCAGTGGTGGCAGGTGCCCGCCGCCCGCCATGGCGAGGGTGAGGCCACCGTCGCGCTCCGGGCGGGCCACGCCGAGCACGATCGTGGCGAAGCGGCCCTGGCCGTGCGCCTGGGTCGTCTCCAGCAACGCGTCGTTGAGCAGCCGCAGCAACCGCGCCGGGTGCGACTCCAACCGGTGCAGCGCCTGGAGGCACTGGCGCAGTTGGCCGGTGAAGACGGCGGCTTCGACGCCCTTGCCCGACACGTCGCCGAGGAAGAACACCGAACCACCGTCGGTGAGCCGGTGTGAACCGTAGAAGTCGCCGCCGATGCGCAGCCCCGCCTGCGCGGGCCGGTACGCGGTGCCCCACTGCACACCGACGGCCTCGACCGGCTCGACCGGCAGCAGGCTGGCCTGGAGGGTGTCGGCCACCTCGGCCTGGTCGCGGTAGAGCAGCGCTGTGGTCAACGCGGCGCCGGCGCGGGCGGCGAACGCGCGGGCCAACTCCACGTCGTCCTCGTCGTACCAGCGGGTGGCGCGACGGGCCACCAGCAGCACACCGACCGGTGCGTCGCGGCCCGGCAGCGGGACGACCCGGGCGGCGCTCTCGGTGCCGGCCAGCCCCGGTAGCCAGCCGGCGTCGACCGCCTGCTCGACCAGCCAGTCCACAGCGTGCGGCTCGGCTCCGGTCAACCCGTCGGCGATGGCGGTCGGCAGCTCGCCGCCGGCCAGTACGCCGCTGTCCACATTCGGCACCTCGTCGTCGGTACGCGAGGCCCGCCACCAGCGGGCGCGCCCGGCCCGCGGGGCGAGCACCAGCACCGCCACCTCGGCCAGGGTCGGCACGGCGAGTCGGACGACAGCGGCGGCCGCCCGGTCGGGGTGCAGGGGGTTGCCCAGCTTGTCGCCGACCACGGCCAGGAAGGCCGAGCGGGCACGCTCGGCGAGCAGCGCGTCGGCGCGGCTGACGCTGTCGGTGACGTCCTCGACGTACCAGCAGCAGCGGTCGCCGGAGAGCGGCACCTGGCGCGCGGTGAGCCGGCGCCCGCGATGGGTGAAGCCCCCGGGGACGCCCTCGCTCAACCCGGGCACACCGGCGGCGCTGAGCAGCTCGCCGGGTGTCACCTCGGGCAGCAACCGCTCGGCCACCGGGCTGACGTGCCGCACGACGCCATCGGCGTCGCAGACCACCAGGCCCTCGCGGAAGTGCTCGACGACCTCTAGCCAGTCGGGCGTGGCCTGACCCCGGTCGGGGGCCAGCGGCGGCAGGGCCGCGGTGGGACGGCGAACGTCGGCGGACCACGCCGAGGGTCGTGTCGTGCTCGGCGTGGAGAGCCGTCCGTCGCCCGGGTCCCAGTCCCTGACGTCGGAAGCAGTCACCAGCTGAGCCTCACTCCTTGTCGTTCACCGAACCCGTGCCGGAACCGGCGTCCACTGTCAAAACTCTCCAGCCACCCTACGCCCGAACCCGGATAGCGGCATCTCACGGCGGGTGGCGGGCGCCGCCGGGGTGGGGGTCTTGAACGATCGACAGCGGGGGCGCGTCGCCGCCCCCGCTTTGCGTTTTGTCGCTCGGCAAGCAGAATGGTGGGATGCCCGACCAGCTGTTGACCATCGAGACGACCCGGCTCGCCGCCGGCAACGTCCGACTCCGGCTGATCGGGGAGCTCGACTACGACAGCGCGCCCGAGCTGATCGCCGTGGCAAGTGAGCTGCGCGGCGACGATGACGCCCCGGTGCTGGTCGACCTGACCGGGGTGACCCTGTGCGACTCGTCCGGGCTCAGTGCGTTGCTGGTGGTGCACCGCGCCGCCGGGGCGATGCGACTGACCGGGGTCAGCCCTCAACTTCAGCGGATGCTGGACCGCACCGGTCTGAGTGAGTTGCTGACCGTGGCGTACGCCGACGACGACGTGCGCGCCATCGGCTGACCCGCAGGCCACCCCGTGAACAGACGGGGTGGCCCCCGACCCTGGGACCTGGGGTCGGGGGCCGGAGGAATGTCTAGGGTGCCGTCATCGGCTGGAGCCGGGGGCCGTCCTCACGCAGCTCGCCGATCGGAGCCGCGTCCACGTCCTCGGGCTTCCCCGAATCGGGCGTCTGGTACAGGTAGCGGACGAACTGCCCACCCGCCTCGTTGTCGTCCGCGCCGGGCCACTGACCGATGCAGTCCATCCCGATCACCTCGCGGCCCGTTCCGTCGGCCTCCTCCAGCAGCGCCCACAGGCTCACCGGGTAACACCTGGTGACCTCGGGTGTGAGCTGCCAGCGGGCGTACCAGCCGGGTCGAGCGGGGACGATCTCGACAACTTCCTTCATGACGACCTTCCTTCCGCGTACCTCGGAAGAACTCCGGTCCTGACCCGATCGTGCGGGCCGTGCGGGTGAGCACCCCTCACCCCCGCCGGATGAAGCGTCACGCAGGCCGGTCCGACCCGGCCGGCGGCCTCCGTTTCCTTCTCGGGCGCGGCGGGAAGGCGACTGGCGCAGCCACGATCCCCAGCGGAAGGGATGCCAGCATGCGCAAGCAGATGGAGGGCGACAACCAGAGGCGCCGGGCACTGGCCCGGCAGGCCCGGGAACAGAATCGACAGCCCAGCGAGATCGGCGCCAGCCTGAGCGCGTCCAAGCAGCTCACGAGCCTCGACGCGGGTAAGCGGGCCGGCCCACCGGCGGCCGGAGCACACAAGTCGGACACCACGCGTGGCGGTCCGGCGCCGCCGCCGGTCGGTAGCGCCGACAACCCGAGACCCCAACCGTCCCCGCCGAGCGGCGCGGCCGGCGTGAACAGCATGGGCTACCACGACCTGGTCGACGAGGTCCGGCGTCGCGCCGGGGTCGACTTCAAGACCGCCAAGGTGGGTACCGAGGCGACAGTGCTCGTCCTCGCGTTCGCCCTGGAGGCCGCCGAGCGGCAGCGGCTGCTCGCCGCGGTGCCAGCGTCGCTGCATGACGTGCTGCCGGTCGACGGCATCGAACGGCACCAGGACCTGCCGGGCTTCCTGGCCGAGGTGGGCCGGATCAGCGGCAACACCCCGGAGCAGGCCCGTTACCAGGCCGAGGCGACGATCGCCGCGCTCGCCGAGCAGGACGGCGACCTGGTCGAGTCGTTGCACGTACCCGACGGGTTGCGCGACCTGCTGAACCCGCCGGAGGCCGGCGGCGGCCTGGTGGGCGCCTCCACCACCACACCCACCCTGGACGCCGACGAGATCAACGCGGCGCTGGAGGACCTGCCCTACTGGGCCGGCGACAGCCAGGGCCTCTACCGGGTGGTAGCCCTGCCGCCCGACAACCTGGACCGGGTGCTCGCCCGGCTCGACCGGCTACGCCAGGACAACGGCCGCGGCCCGAGCATCGGGCGTCCAGGCGACACCGCCGCCGTGTTGACAGTGCGGACCAGCCAGGCCAACGGGGTCACCGCGCTCGACGTGGACCTCGCCCGCCAGGTCGACGACGCGATCGACGAGGTGGGTGCGGGGATGGCCGGCGGCTGACCAGCCACCACACATCGGCGGGCCGGCGGACCGGGGGCGACCCCGCTCCGTCGGCCCGTCCGCTGTGCCGGGCCCCGGAACGTGCGCACCGGGGGCTCGGCTAGCGTGCCGGACATGAACCGCGCCGCCGACCGGCTGGAGCTGGTCGCCGACCCGGTCCGCCGGACCGGGCGGACGCTGCTGTCCGCCGGGGTGGAGCAGTCGTACGTGGATGTCGAGGACCCCCGGCACCTGCACTTCGAGTACGTCCGGAGGATCGCCTCGGCGGTGGAGGTGGCGGCCCCGGCCGGCGCCCCGCTGACCGTCCTGCACCTGGGCGGCGGCGCGTTGACGTTGCCCCGCTGGCTGGCCGCCACCCGACCCGGCTCACCGCAACGGGTCGTCGAGCGGGACGCGGCGGTGGTCGAGCTGGTGGCCCGGGAGTTGCCGCCACTGCCGCCGGAGGTGCGGGTGGAGGTCGCCGACGCCCGGGACGCCCTGGCCGACACCCCGGACGGCCGGTACGACCTGGTGATCGCCGACATCTACCGCGCGGCCCGGATGCCCCGGCACGTGCGCACAGTCGAGTTCGCCGCCGAGGTGGCCCGCGTCCTGCGCCCCGACGGGTCGTTCCTGGTCAACGTCACGGACCTGCCGCCGCTGGTCGGGACCCGGGTGCAGGTGGCCACGTTGCGGGCGGTCTTCGCCGACGTGTGCGTGGTCGGCGACCGGCGGATGCTGCGCGGCCGCAGGTACGGCAACCTGGTGCTGGCCGCGACCTCCCGCCCCGGCGGGCTGCCGGTGGCCCGGCTGGCGGTGGCCGGCCTGCGCGACCCGGTGCCCGGCGGGCTGCTGCACGCCGCCGCGCTCGACACGTTCGTCGCCGGCGCCCACCCCCTCACCGACGCGGACGACAACTCCCGCCGTTGATCGCCGTTGTGCCCGCAATGCCGGGTTTCCGACGGCGCGCGCGGGGAAGGCCCGCCGAATGAGCAACGCCGACGATCGGGAGACCGGCCGCCGAACTCTGGTCGTGATCGGTCTGGTGCTGGCGACCGCGCTCGCGCTGGGGTTCGTGTACGCGACCCGGCGGGTGCTGGTCTGGGCGGTGGTCGCCGCGTTCTTCGCCGTCGCGCTCAAACCCCTCGTCGACCGGCTGCAACGCCGCTTCGTCCGGCGTCGGGCACTGGCCACCCTGCTGGTGTTCCTCGCCGCGTTCGTGCTGCTGGCGATCCTGGCCGCGCTCATCGTGGTGCCGTTGTTCGGGGAGTTGGGCCGCTTCGCCGACCGGGCACCCGAGCTGCTGCGGGAGGCCCGCGCCGGACGGGGCCCGGTGGGGCAGGCGCTGGAGCGCACCGGGGCACGGCGTTATGTCAGCGAGCACTCCGAGCAGCTCCGTGACCTGGGCGGCCGGCTGCGTCAACCCGCTGTCGGTGTGCTGCGCGGCGTCGTCGAGTCGGTCGCCGGGCTGGTCACTGTCATCGTGCTCGCGTACCTCATGGTGTTGGAGGCGCCGCGGATCACCCGCGGCCTGCTCGCGGCGGCCGGGGACGGTCAGGGCGAGCGGCTGCGTCGGGTGGGCCGGGAGGTGTCGCGCACCGTCACCGGCTATCTCACCGGGAACCTGCTGATCAGCGTGATCTGCGGGGCGTTGACCTTCGTGGTGCTGACCCTCACCGGGGTGCCGTTCGCGGCGGTGATCGCGCTGCTGGTGGCGGTGGCCGACCTGATACCGCTGGTCGGTGCGACCCTCGGCGCGGTGATCGCGGCCGGTGCCGGCTTCCTGCACTCCCCCACCGCCGGGGTGGTGGTGCTGGTGTTCTTCGTGGTCTACCAACAGCTGGAGAACCACCTGCTCCAGCCGCTCATCCTGTCCCGGGCGGTCCGGCTGAACCCGTTGACGGTGCTGGTCAGTGTGCTGCTCGCGGCGGAGCTGGCCGGTCTGCTCGGCGCGCTGCTGGCCATCCCCGCCGCCGGCATCATCCAGACCCTGCTGCGCGAGTACGGCCCGCGCCGGCTCCGACCCGCACCGCCGGCCGGTCCGGCCGCGCGGTCCGCGCGGCCGGCCGGCTCCACCGACTGACCGGTGCGGGGCCCGGTCAGCGGGACCGGCTCGCGACCTCGGGTGTGGTGCTCTCCAACGGCACCGCGTTCGCCGGCACCAGCCCCAACTGGACCGCGGACCGGGTCAAGGCGGCGTCCAACGCCCAGTCGGCGCTGACCCGCGTGCGGTTTCCCGGCATCGCCATCAGGTGGTACGCCCGGGTGACCGCCTTGGCCGGCAACCCGGCCAGGTTGACCTGCAACGGGTTCGCCGCCGCGTCCTTGCCACCCAGGTCGACGACCCAGCCCAGGTCGTGGTGCTTGTACGGCTTGCGGCGGCCGAACCCGTACGACGCGGCGATGTTGTACGCCGCCCGCTTGCCCTGCCGCTGCGCGTGCTGGGCGGTCATCCCGCACACCTTGCCCGGATTGACCAGGTCGGGCACCGCTGCGGCGTCACCGCAGGCGAAGACCTCCGGATAGCCGGGAACGTTGAGGAACTCGTCGGTGACCAGTCGACCCCGGTCGGTCCGCAGGCCCAGTTCGTTGACGAACGGGTCGGGGCGCACCCCCACACACCACACGAGGGTGCAGGTCGGCACGTACTCGCCGTCGGTGAGCTTCACCCCGTCGCAGGTCGCCTCGGCCACCGAGGTGCCCATCCGCACGTCCACCCCACGCCGGTTGAGCACCTTGTGCGAGGTGTCCGACATCCGCTTGTCCAACTCCGGCAGCACCCGGGACGCCACGTCGAGCAGCATCCAGCGGGGCCGGACGGTGAGCCGGGGCCGCTGGGCGTGCAGCGCGTCGGTGAACAGCTGCCCGTGCGCCGCGACCTCGGTGCCGGTGTAACCCGCCCCGACCACCACGAACGTGGACCGGGCCTGCTGCTCGGCCGGGTCCTCGGCCTGCTCGGCCAGCTCGATCTGCCGGACGATGTGATCATGCAGGTAGACGGCCTCGGGCAGGCCACGGAAGCCGTGCGCGTACTCGGTCACCCCCGGGATGGGCAGCAGCTTGTTGACGCTGCCCACGGCGAGCACCAGCCTGTCGTACGCCAGTCGGTTCTTCTCCCCCTCGGCCTGGGTGAACCCGACCCAGCGGTTCTGCAGGTCGACGTGGTCCGCCTCGCCGACCACCACCCGTACGCCCTTGAGCGTCCCGGTCAGCGGCACGGCGATCCGTTTGGGCTCGACCACCCCGGCCGCCACCTCGGGCAGCAGCGGCAGGTACAGGAAGTAGTCGGTGGAGTTCAGCACCACGATCTCGGCCCGGTCCCGGGCGATCCGGCTCAACGTCTTCGCCGCGTGGTAACCGGCGAACCCGGCCCCCACGATCACCACACGAGGTTTCGTCATTGCGGGCCGTTTCCCGTCGAAGCCCGCGACAAACGTCCTACGCGCCAGCCGTGCTCAGCTCGGCTGGAGCCGGACGTGGCCGCTGCGACCGATCGCCTCCAACTCCCACTGTTGACCGAACGCCCGCATCCGCTCGACGGCGATCCGGCCCAGCTCCGCTGGGATGTCCGGATCGAGGACCAGCCGGCCGTCGACCGGGTTGAGGCCGAGCATGGCCCGGATCAGGGCCAGCGGCGTGCCGGCCGCCCATGCCTGCGGGCTGCACGCGGTGGGATAGGGCACGGCGAAGAGCAGTCGCTCCCGATCGAACCCGCTGAGCGCCTCGGGCAGCCGATGGCCGAACTGTTCGGCCGCCTCGATCATCGCCAGGCTGATCCGGTTCGACTCGGCCCGGTAGCCGTACCGGGCCAGGCCGAGGGCGGCGATGGAGTTGTCGTGCGGCCACACCGTGCCCAGGTGGTAGCCGAGGGCGTTGTAGAGCCGCTCCTCCCGCGACAGCGTGCGGATGCCCCAACCGGAGAACATGTCCGGCGACATGAGTTGACGCACCACCGCCTCGGCTCGCTCCGGTGGCACGATGCCGCTCCACAGCAGGTGCCCCATGTTGGAGGTCTTGGAGTCGACGCGGTTCTTGTCGCCGTCCAGGGCGACCGCGTAGTAGCCGCCCCGCTCCTCGATCCAGAAGTCCTGGTTGAACCGCTCGTGCAGGGTGTTGGCCTCGTCGCGCAGTCGCCGCGCCAACGTGGGATTGTCCAACGGCCCGTCGAACAACTCGGCCAGCCGCATCTTGGCGTCGTAGGTGTAGCCCTGGAGGTCGCTCGTGGCCAGCGGTAGCACGGGGATTCGGCCGTCGGCGAAGCAGACGCCGTCCGGGGAGTCCCGCCAGCACTGGTTGCCCAGCCCCTCGGGCGAACGGGTGGCGTACTCGACGTAGCCGTCACCGTCCCGGTCGCCGTACTCGTCGATCCAGCGCAACGCGGCCACCGCGTTGTCCCGCAGGTGCCGGACGGTCTCGTCGTCGCCGGTCCAGCGCCAGTACTCGGAGAGCAGGATCAACCAGAGCTGGGTGGCGTCGGCGGTGCCGTAGTACGGCCCGAACGGCTTCTCGCCGCTGCGGGTCAACTCGCCGCTGCGCACCTCGTGCAGGATCTTGCCGGGCTCCTCGTCGGTGAAGTCGTCGCACGTCTCACCCTGGAGCTTGGCCAGGGCGAGCAGCGTGCCCTTCGCCAGCGCGGGCCCGGCGACGAGAGTCTGATAAGCGGTGATCAGGGTGTCCCGGCCGAAGACGGTGAGGAACCACGGCAGTCCGGCACCGGGCAGCAGAATCCGCTGGCCCTTGACCTCCAGGTCGAGTCGCAACGCCGCCAGGTCGTTGCGGGACTGCCGCACGGTGTGCTCCACCGCCGCGTTGTCGCTGTGCAGCACCGCCCGGTCCTCCAGCCACCGGCGCAGCGGGTCGTCGGCCCGACCGTGGATGACGTCGGCGATGTCGCCCCGGACCGGCTCCACCACCCCCATCCCGGGCGGCAGTGGCACGTGCAGGTCGACCTTCCACTCCTCGCGGGGGCCCAGCTCCAGCTCCCAGACCAGGTCGTCGCCCTCGATACGGTCGGCCGGCCTCGCGCTGCACACCCGGGTCTGCGCGGAGAAGTCGCCGCGCTGGTAGGAAAAGCACAGCTCGGACCCGTCGGCGGCGTGGTCCCGACTGATCTCGGCGGAACGGTCCTGGACCCTCGACTTGACCTCGAACAGGTCGGCGAAGTCGGCGGCGACGGCCAGCCGCAGCTCCACCCGGACCGGCTCCAGCCGGAAGGAGACCAGTTCCACGCGTTCGTGGAACCCGTCGCCGACGTAGCGCAGTCGCCGCAGGCCCAGCGTGTTCGGGGGCAGCCCGGGCAACTCCGGGTTGGTGAGCACGTACTGCGCCGAGTAGTGGTCGATGGTCTCGGCGCGCAGCACCAGCAGCTCGCCGCCGTTGACGGTCAGGCTCCAACCGCTGATCAGTCGGGTGTCCAGGTGGACGAGCCCACCGATGCTGCCCGTCGGCACGTCCCCGCACGCGTTGGAGTACAGGAACGTGGGCCCGCTGAGCACCGCGAGGGAGTTGGGGCCCAGCTCGGGCGGCATGGCGCGCTGGTCGGCGCTGTCCGCCTCGGCGACGGACCGGCCGGGGAAGGGGTTGGCAGGGGTCGCGCGAACGGCAGCCATGACACCCACCGTAGGAAGCAGGGTACGGGGAGTCATCACCCGGTCCGGGTGAAAGGTCCGGACTCCGCTACCGCGCTGATGCCCTGCCGTCGGCCGCGCCGACGGTCAGACGGGGGTTGGCGCCGTGATAGCCCAGCGCTCGTGGTCGCGCCAGGCGCCGTCGATGAACAGGTAGTCCGGGGAGAAACCCTCCAACCGGAAACCCAGCTTGCGGGCCACCCGCCGCGACGGCTCGTTGCCCGGTTGGATGTTCGCCTCCAGCCGGTGCAACCCGACCGAGGTGAACGCGTGGTCGATCACCAGGGAGACGCCCGCCGAGGCGTGCCCGGTCCCGCTGTACGGCAGGAACGCCGCGTACCCCAGGTAGCCACCACGCAGCGCACCGAGCACGATCCCGCTGATGTTCACGTAGCCGGCGATCTCGCCGCTGGCCCGGTCGCAGATCAGGTAGCCGGCACTGTCGCGGCGACGGATCCGGCGCAGGTAGAGCTCGTACTCCTCCGGGTTGGCCGGGGCGGCCAACCACGGATGGTGCAGGTCCTGACTGCGACGCACGGCGGCGACGAACTCGTCGGAGTCGGTGGGCCGGGGTCGCCGGATCGCGGCGGGACCACCGGTACGCAGGTATCTCACGGCGGATCACTCTGACCGACCGGTACCGCCGTTGTCCAACCGGCCGCCGCGTGAGCGTCGTGGCGCGCCATGATCGCCGGACTAACGGGACGTCAGCAGGCTGAACTCCTGACCATCGGGGTCGGCCAGCACCAGTCGACCTGGCCCCTCCTGGTCGGTGTCGACCCGGGTCGCCCCGAGCGAGAGCAGACGGTCGACCTCGACCTGCCAATCGACGCCGACAGCCGGGGCGAGGTCGAGACGAACCCGATCCCTGCCTCCGTTCGGCATGTACGGCGGACCGCCCCAGGAAATCTTCGTGCCTCCGAGCGGTGACTGGATCGCGGTCTCCTCGTCCTGGTCCCAGACCAGCGGCCACCCCAGCGCCTGGCTCCAGAAATAGCCAACCTTCTGTGACCCGTCGCTGGCCAGCGCACCGACGAAGCCGCAGCCGGCGAGGAAATTGTTGCCCGGTGCGATGACGTCGAACTCGTTGCCCTCCGGGTCGGCCAGCACCACATGATCGATCTCCGGGCCCTGACCGATGTCCGCGTGCCGCGCGCCGAGTTCCAGTGCCCTGGCCACCGTCTGTCGCTGGTCCTCCAGCGAACTGCTGGTCAGATCGAAGTGCATCCGATTCTGGACCACCTTCGGCTGCTGGTTCGGGGCGAAGCGGATGTGGAACTCGTTGTCGTTGGTGGGTAGGAGCAGGACGCCCTCGTGCGGATCGTCGGCGATCTCCCGCCCCAGGAGCCCGGCCCAGAACTGCGCGAGCCGCAGAGGCTCGCTCGCGTCGAAACTGATCGCGAACAGGTGTGTGGTCATCGCTGCGCTCATCTCCCGTTGGACCGGACGTCGAAGCGGGAGCCTAGGTGTGTGGCAGGTCGACCGCACCCGAGTTTCGGGTCACGCGGTGAGGTACGGCGGGGCGACACCCCAGCCCCAGCGTGGGACCGGCGCCTGCCGGATCGGGTCCGCGTTTGGTTGAGAATTGCCCACCGCCAACCGGGTGCCCCACTCCAGATAGCTCGCGAAGGCGGCGCGAAACTCCGGATCATCGGGTAGGTCGACCTCGTCGGCAGCGTCCATCATCAGGTTCACCCACCGCCGACGCTGCGCCTCGCTGATCGCCCTGCCCAGGTGCTGGCCGAGCATGTGGCGGTAGCCACCGTGCTGCGCCGTGTAGGTGGCCGGTCCGCCGAAGACCTCGGCAAGCCAGACCGCCACATGCCGGGCGTGGTCTGGGTGCATCTGCGCGAACATCGGCGCCAGCAGGTCGTCGGAGCGGACCAGGCGGTAGAAGGCCTCGCAGAGCTTCAGAAACGCGTCGGTGCCGCCGGCCCACTCGTACAAGCTCGGCGGCGCGGCGCCGCCACTGCCGGCAACCGACGTCCGGGTGTAGTGCCGCATTTCCTGGATGTCCTCGACGTACGGCCTGATCGCGGCGAAGAACTGCCCGAACACCGGGCCGCCCCGAAACCCCTTGAGGTGCTCGTCCACCGATGTCCAGGTGATGCGCAGCAGGTAGCAGGCGGGGTCGTCCAGGCAGCGGCTCAACTCGTAGTCCACACACTGCGGCGCGGCGCGTAACGCGACAGCGGCCCGGTCGTACGCCGCCTCGAAACCGTCCAGCCGTTCCTGCGGGACGCGGTACCTGATGTACTCGACCACCATGGATACAGCTCAACACCCGCAGCAGCGGTGATCAAGTACGCACCTTTTGGTACGTGCCGAGGGAGGCCACGGTGCCTAAGCGATACCACTGCCCGGTGGAGCTCGCCGTCGACGTCGTCGGCGGAAGATGGCGACCGGTGATCCTGGCCCATCTCAAGGAGGGCGTGCACCGCTATGGCGAACTGCGCCGCCGGATGCCAGAGATCAGCGAGAAGATGCTGACCCAGCGTCTGCGCGAGTTGGAGGCCGACGGGCTCGTCCTACGGCACGACCACGAGACGACACCACCTCATGTCGAGTACCGGCTCACCGAGGAAGGACTCAGCCTGGCCCCGGTGTTGCAGGCCCTGTACGACTGGGGCGCGGCGCGGGCCGCACGTACCGGCATCGCCATCGACGAACCCTCTGCTGCCTGACGCCCCGCAGCAGTCGAAGGACCGTCGTCGGGGACGTGCAGGGTTGTGATCCACTGGACCGGTGAGCCGAACCCCTCCGGTCCCTGCGGCCGACGTCGAGGAGCGACTGTCGCGGGAGCTGAACGTCTGGCTGTGCACGGTGCGGCGTGACGGGTCCCCGCTCGCGGGCATCGCCCAGTGAGTCGTCGATGCGAGAATCGGACGTGAAGGCCCTGCTCCCCGTACTCCTTGAGCGCCCACCAAGGGGCTCCTCGCTTCGCGACCAGACCACGTGCACCCGACCGAGCCGACGTCGATCAGAAGCGCCGTGATGAGGAGGCCGAATGGACACCGAGTCGCAGGACCCCGTCGTCGTCGCGCTGTCCAGCCTGGTGCCAAGTGGTGTTGACAGTGGCCGGCTGACCCGGGAGTCCGGCCGACAGTTGCGGTGGGTAGCAGCCGGGAGCGCCACGCCACCGCTCATCCTGATTCCCGGAGCCGGCGAAGTGGGGTTGGACTGGGCCGTCGTCCTCCCCTCGTTGGCTGAGAGGGCCCGCGTCATCGCCTACGACCGGGCCGGTCTGGGAGCCAGTGACCCCAGTTCGTTGCTGACACTGGACTCCCAGGTACGCGACCTCGTGGCACTCCTGGACTACGTCGGTCCCGCCGTGCTGGTCGGTCACAGCTGGGGTGGACTGCTCGCCCAACTAGCCGCTTTCACCAGTCCGGACCAGACGCTTGGCCTGGTGCTGCTCGACCCTTTCCACGAAGACAGCACGGCAGAGGTGCCGCTGGCTCTCCGTGTCTCATCGAACCTCCTGCTCAACGCCATCCCGGTGCTCAAGGCCATCGGGCTCTTCGATCGCATCGCGGCCAGCATGGGTCGCACGCTCGCTGAGCGCTGCACCGACGACCCGGAGGTGCAGGCATTGATCACCCAGGCATACCGGGCCAGCTATCGCACGTTCGCTCAGGTCACGACCATTCGTGCGGAAAACCGCCTCGCCAACACTTGCACCCGAGAGGTAACCGCCGCTCGCGCCACGTCGACCGCCCCCGACGTACCGATGAGAGTCCTGACCGCGACCCGCGGCAAGCCCGCAGCCCTGCGACAGCGCTCCGGTGACCTCGCCGACCAGACCGCAGCGGTCTTCCCACGCGGCGTCCACGTCGTAGTGCCCGACAGCGGCCACTACATCCACAAGGACCAACCCGCCGCCGTGGTCGAAGCCGTGCGCGCTGTCCTCGCCCAGGCCAACCGGGATACGCCGTAGCGGGACAGGGTCAGCGCCGCTGGACCGCCGACCGCGCGAACCACGGCGCCAGCCACGGGGTGAGCGCGACGAGACCGACGGCGAGGCCGGTGATGACGGCCTGCCCGATCCGGCCCGGGGTGACACCGACCGCCGGGTCGAGTACGTAGTTGGCGTACCCGTTCGCGGCCGCGTCCGTCACCAGCACCGCGCAGCCCAGCACGAGCCCCTGCACCCGGCGAACGGCCAACAGCACCGCCGCCAGCGGATCCCACAGCGTCAGCGACGTGAAGTAGAACGCCAACCACCCGGGCAGGGCGAGCTGCGGCCCGAACTGGGGCAGGAGCAACTGCACCACGTGCACCGCGGTGCCGTAGGCGAAGACCAGCACGGCGACAGCCACCACGCACCGGACCGCGAGCGGCACACCACTCCACCGACCGGTGCCCATCCGGCCATCCTGCCTCAGCCGGGCGAGCGTCCCGTCAGAGCGGGCCGGGGAACGTCTGCTCCATCGGCATCGGCACCTGGAGGAAGGTGGTGCCACGCATGTCCAGCCAGGCCCGGTCCGGCCCGCGCACCAGGCGCACCATCACCTCCTCGCAGGAGGGGCAGCGGGCGACGAGGCCCGGGGCGTGCGAGTAGACGTGCAGGCTGGCCATCGAGCCGGTCGTCCCGCAGTTCTCACAGCGGCCCATCGCGCTGCTCAGGTCGACGGTGAACAGCTCACGCATCGGGCCGTCGAGCATGTTGCCGTCCAGGTACGACATCTCGGTCATCGAAATCTCCTCGGCACTGCGTGAGCGAGCGGGTGGTCAGCCGGTGGGGCCGAAACGTTCGGTCTTGACCCGACGCGACGGGTGACCCAGCCCCACCAGCAGGTCGGCGACGGTCTCCACGAAAGCGGTCGGACCACAGACGTAGGTGAGCGGTTCCAGGTCCGGTGGCCACCCGTGGGTGTTGACGTCGGCCAGCCCGATCCGGTGCGGCTCACCGCGCCAGCCCTCGGGCGCCTCACGGGTGTAGACGTACGCGACGTCCAGCCCGAAGTCGTCGCGGCCCCGGCGGCGCAGCTCGTCGGCGTAGATCACGTCGCCGGGGGTACGCACCGAGTAGATCAGCCGGAACGGCGCCTTGCTGCCCACCGCCCGCCGCGCCCGGATCATCGCCATCAGCGGCACGACGCCGGAGCCGCCGGCGACGAGCTGCACCGGGGCGGTCTCCTCGGGCCGCCAGATGAACCAGCCACCGAGCGGTCCGCGTACCTCCACCGGGTCGCCGGCGCCAAAGACATCAATGAGGTACGGCGACACCTCGCCGTCGTGCACCCGCTGCACTGTCACCTCGATGCGCGGCCCTCCCGGCCCGTCCACCGCCGGGCCGGCGATCGAGTACGACCGGGCCGCCTGGTAGCCGTCCGGGGCGGTGAGCCGCAGGTCGACGTGCTGACCGGGCAGGTGCCCCGGCCAGTCCGGCACCTCCAGCACCAGGGTCTGCGCTGTGGGTGTCTCCACCCGGCGCTCCACCAGCCGGCCGACCTGCCAACGGTTGGGTGTCCGACGTTGCGTGCTCGTCGCCACGGCGCGCTCAGTCACCCTGGTACCGCTGCTCGCGCCACGGGTCACCGTAGTCGTGGTACCCGGCGGTCTCCCAGAACCCCGGCTCGTCCATGGTCTTGAGCCGGATGCCCCGCACCCACTTCGCGGACTTCCAGAAGTACAGGTGCGGCACCAGCATTCGCGCGGGGCCGCCGTGTTCGGCGGGCAGCGGAGCGCCGTCGAAGGTGTGCACCACCCAGGCCTGGCCGCCGCGCAGGTCGTCCAGCGGCAGGTTGGTGGTGTACCCGCCGTACGAGTGCGTGAGCGCGAAATGCGCTCCGGTCTCGACGCCCTCCAGCAGCGTGTCCAGTGAGACGCCCTGCCAGGTGGTGCCGAGCTTGGACCAGCGGGTGACGCAGTGGATGTCGACCGTCGGGGTCTCCTGCGGCAGGGCCATCAGCTCCTGCCACGACCACCGGTGTTCGCTGCCGTTCTCGGCGGAGATGACGAACTCCCAGGTGTCCAGAGACACCCGGGGCGTCGGGCCGGCCGAGAGCACCGGATAGTCCTCGGTCAGATACTGGCCGGGCGGCAGGGCCGGCTCCTGCGTTCGGGGCCGACCCTGAAAGCCCGGTGACACGATTCCCATTGCACAGTCGTACCACCCGTACCGGTGGGGGCGGGAGCTTTCCCGCGTACCCCGTGGTCTACCGGCGCGGCGCGGTCAGTGCCGCTCCGCGACGACCTTGCGGTCCTCGGGCAGGTCTCCGCCCCGGGTGGCGCGCAGGCTGGTCAGGGTGACCACCACCAGCACACCGATGATCACGCCGAGCGAGGCCAGGGTGGGGATCTGCGGCACGCTGTCCCAGATGCCGTGCGCCCAGTGCAGACCCAGCTTGAGGCCGATGAATGCCAGGATGATGGCCAGGCCGTAGCTGAGGTGCACCAGCCGGCTCAGCGCCGCGTGCAGGACGAAGTAGAGCGCCCGCAGGCCCAGCAGGGCGAACGCGTTGGTGGCGAACACCAGGTACGGGTCCTCGGTGATGCCGTAGACCGCCGGCACCGAGTCGACCGCGAAGACGATGTCGGTGGCCAGCACCGCGACCACCACCAGGGCGAACGGCGTGAGTGCCCGCTTCGCGCCCTGCCGGACGGTCATCTTGGTGCCGTGGTAGTCGTCGACCACCGGCATGACCTTGCGCAGCAGCTTCACCGAGCGCATCTTGTTGATGTCGACTTCCTGCTGATGCCCGGACATGGCATCGCGCAGCAGCTTCACCGCCGTGGCGATGAGGATGATCGCGAAGAGCAGGAAGGCGAAGTCGAGGGTCTGCAACGCCGCCGCGCCGAGGGCGATGAAGACGGCCCGCAGCACCAGCGCACCGGCGATGCCGTAGAGCAGCACCCGCTGGGCAAGCACCGCCGGCACCGCGAACGCCGCCAACAGCAGCATGAAGACGAAGAGGTTGTCGACGGAGAGCGACTTCTCGACGAGGTAACCGGTCAGGTACTCGACGCCCTGCTGGGAGCCGAATCGCCACCAGATCCAGCCGCCGAACGCCAGCGGCAGCGCTATGTAGAACGCCGACCAGCCGATGGCCTCCCGCATGGACACCTCGTGCGGGCGGCGGGTGACCAGGAAGTCCAGCACCAACAGCAGGAGGACACCGATGATGGTGACCGCCCACAGCGTGGGCGTGCCCACCGACGACAGGTCACTGGCGGCGGACAGATACGACACTTGACTCATGTGGGGTCTCCTCGAACACCGTCATGTTCGAGGTCTCCTTCACCCACCACCTGATGGGCAACCACCCGAGGCGCGCCGGGCGCGCCGTACTGACCGGAATGGTTCGTGGGAAGTACTCCCCTCGCACGACAAGGTTAGGCCAGGCGGAATCGCCACGCCAAGCGGGACATCGATGGTTGCCCTGGTAAACCGCTGTGTGTGCCCGGCGCGAAGGCTGTCAGCCGCGGCGCAACGTCGCGCCCGGGGCCATCGCCTGCTCGACCAGGCCCCGATAGTCACGTGGCAGTTGGGTCACCACGTCATCGAACTCGCCGCCGGTGATCGCCTCGCGCAGGGTGGTGAAGACCGCCCGGCTGGCGTCCTCGGCGGCGGCCTCCCGCACACCCGCGCGCACCGCGACCCGGGCGACGAACTCCGCCGCGCCGAACCGGTCCGCCTGCTCGGTGCTCGGGCTCGGTTTGAGCACGAGTTGCAGCGGTTGGGGCAACTGGGCGGCCAGGTCCAGGACCTCACCGCCGGTCAACCGCTCGGCGAACGTCTCCAACACGGCCCGGGTCAGCTCGACCGCCCGCTCGGAGGACGTGGCGGTGCGCTGGGAAACCTGGTCGATGAAGGTGTCGTAGTTCATCGCGTACTCCCTTGGGCTCGCGTCGGCGTCTGCGGGTACCCGCGGCGGCCGAGGAGAAACGGCGCCGGTTTCCTGCGCCCGGCGGGCGTGACGAGCCGGCGGGCGGGTAACCGCCGCCGGTCGTCACCACATCGATGCCCGAGGGAGCCCACGCCATGGCGAGCTACGCCGACGTCTTGCAGTACCTGTCGAGCCTGGACTACCCGGCCGAGAAGGACGACGTGGTCCGCGAGGCCGAACGGGAGGGTGCCCCGCCGGACGTGTTGAAGGCGCTGCGCGCCCTGCCGCCTGTCGACTACGCCAACGGGACCGAGGTGGCCCGGTCGGCCGGGATCGAGGCGGCGCCCGAGGTCGGCCCCGCCCAGCGGGCGGAGCAGGCCCGGGACAAGAAGCACAACCGGGTCTCGCAGCACCTTCGCGGCATCTGACCCGGCGGTGACGCCCACCACCCGGACCCGGGAGCGTCCCGAATGACCCAGACCGGCCCCGACCGGCCAGCGGACGTGCGCTTTCCGGCTGCTGCGAAGCAGCTCGCCGTGGTGGCGGTGGTCGGCGTCATTTCCGGCTGCGCCTTCGCGCTGCTGCTGCCCCTGCCGCTCGCCGCGCTGGCCGGCTGGGACGTGGGAGCGCTGAGCTGGCTCGCGCTGGTCTGGCACAAGATCTGGCCGATGGACGCCGAGCGGACCGCCCGACTGGCCGTTCACGAGGACCCGAACCGGGCGATCCGGGACGCCCTGCTGCTCGTCGCCTGCCTGGCCAGCCTGCTGGCCGTCGGGTTGGTGGTGGCCAGCGCGCAGAGCGCGCCCCCCGGGACGGCCCGGGAACTGCACAGCAGCCTGGGCGTGCTCAGCGTGGTGCTCTCCTGGTTCGTGGTGCACACCGTGTTCGCCGCCCGGTACGCCCGGATCTACTACACCGGCCCGGACGGCGGGGTGAACTTCAACCAGCCCGAACCGCCGCGCTACTCCGACTTCGCGTACGTGGCGTTCACCATCGGGACGACGTTCCAGATCTCCGACACCAACCTCACCAGCAACGAGATGCGTCGTACTGTGCTGCGGCACTCGATGGTGTCGTACCTGTTCGGCGCGTTCATCATCGCCGTGACGGTGAACCTGCTGGCGGGTCTGGCGCGGTGAAGACTGGCTTCTCGGCCGCGCACTCCCCGGAGTGCGACACGGGGCGGGGCCGATCGAAGGGCCGGGACAGGCGGGCGCCCCTGGTCACGAACCGCGACCTAGGGCGCCACGCAAGCCTGCCCAGGCGGTGAACCGCATCCGAACCGGTCGCGGTCACCAGGCGGTGGAGGTCCACTCGAACCGAGCGGCCAGCACTGCCGGGTCCAACCATACGGCAGAACATCCTCCGTTTGGTCAGAATTTAGGGAAGTGTGGGCCAGGGCACGTCACGGCCGACCAGTCACCTCCGCGTACCGGTGCTCCAGGTCGACCCGGGCCAACGCCCCCACCAGCCAGGCCAACTGCTCGGACTCGCCGGTGGCCAGGCCGGCCAGGTCGTCCGCAGACCTGCCCAGCCCGAGCCGACGCGCGGCAGCCAGCGCCCGCCGGTCGGCGACCGGGGCGACCTCCCGCCACAACGCCTGCGCCTCGCGGAGAAACAGGTCCACGACCTGCTCGTCCACGCCCGGAAGCTCGGCCAGCAGCGCCCGCTCGCGGACCGGGTCGTGGTGCGCGACCGCCCGCAACCGGCGCAGATCACCCCGGTACCGCTCGACCACCGTCCGAGCCAGGTCACCCAGCACATCGGCGAGGGCGTCCACATCACCGCGCTGGCCGCTGGCGCGCAGCACCCGGACCCGGTCCTCGTGCAGCGAACGGGCCAGCCGGGCCGCGCTGTCCCACCCCTCGTCACGCACCGCCCGCGCCCCGTCCAACGCCCACCGGAAGTCACCACGACGGGCCAGCAGCACCGACAGGTAGAGCACCTGGAACAGGCTCGCCGGGTTGTTGGTCACCCGGAACCCGTACTCCTCGGCGAAGCCCCGTCCGCTACCGGCGAGCCGGCGCGCCAGACGTTTACGGTCCTCCACCGAAGTGATCAGACTGGTCGCCATGGCGGCGACTACCCGCGCCGCCACCAGCCACACACCCACCGCCCCGATCGGGCGTCGTCGTCAGCCGTGCAGGCCGCCGGTGCGGTCGCGGGCCTTGAGGCGGGTCGTCGGCAGGGCGGGCGCCGGCAGCGGCGGCGCCGAATCGTCGGCGACCACACCGAAGCGCCCGTCGCCGGCCATCCAGGCCTCCCGGGCGGCGGCGATCTCCTCGTGTGACCGGCCCACGAAGTTCCACCACATCACCAACGGTTCCTCGAACGGCGTACCGCCCAGCAGCAGCAACCGGGCCCCGGCCCCGCCACGCACCGTCAACTCCCGGCGGCCCGAGCCCAGATACAGCAGCGCCCCCGGCTCGAACCCGACCCCGGCCGCCTCCGCGGACCCGGACATCGCCAGCACGGCGTACTCGAAGTCCGGCCGCAACGCCATCGTCGTCGGCGCCTCGCCGCGCAGCTCCAGCTGCACCCCCACCAGCGGGGTGTGCACCACCGCCGGTGACCGCTGCCCGGCGAACTCGCCGACCAGCACTGTGACGTCCAGATCGCCGTCCCGCCAGCGCGGCAGGTCGGCGTGGTGCGCGAAGTCGGCCGCTCCGGCCCGCGCCGGGTCCGGCAGCGCCACCCAGAGCTGCACACCGTGCATCACCGGCGGATGGGTGGCCGGCGACCGCTCCGAGTGGGCGATACCGTTCCCGGAGGTCATCACGTTCAGCTGGCCGGGCACGATCGGCTGCACGTTGCCGAGGCTGTCCCGGTGCAGAATCTCCCCGTCGAGCAGCCAGGTCACCGTCTGCAGCCCGGTGTGCGGGTGCGGCGGCACCTCCATACCGGGCCGCTGCGCCACATCGTCCGGGCCGAAATGATCCACGAAACACCACGCGCCGACCATCCGGCGGGCCCGCTGCGGAAGCAGCCGCCGCACCGTGGTGTAGCGACCCAACGGCACGTCGTGGCCGGGCAGCAACACACTGCCGGGATCGACGTCGGCCACGCCAGGCGGTCGGGTCTGCGCCAGCATTGATTCAGTACGCTCCACCGCCCGACTGTACGCGTACGCCCGTTCGCGACCGCGGCGCTTCCGGCCAGGGCGGGCGGGGTTCACCTGTCGCTGGAGGAGACCAGCACGCTGTTGGCACCGGCGACCAGGTCCAGGTACAGGCGCTCCGCCGACCGGTCCCAACCCGGCGTACCCAGCACCGAGCCCGCGGCCACCCCATCCCAACGCTCGCCGCGTACCACCACCGAGCCGGCACCGGCACCCGCCCGAACCCGTACCGGAGTCTCCCCGGGGACCCGGACGTCGAGCTGGCTGGTCCCACCGGTGAGCCGTACGGTGAGGATGCTGGCGGGCTGGTCTAAGCCCGCGCCGGTGGGGTTGCCGGGGCCGACGGCGGTGATCGGTGGCAGGAGAATCTCGGTGCGGCTCGACCCGCCGGCAAGTTCCACGCCCAGCAGCCGGGCCCGGGTCAGGTCCAACACCTGACTGCTCACCCCACCGACGAGGTGAAGACGCCAGGCGACCCGCTCGTTGAGCAACACGCGCACTGCCCGTGGCCCGCGCATACCGGACTCCACGAGGTCAAGCCGCACGGTCTCCCCCTGTACCGCAGGTCGGCCCGCCACAGCCGAGCCGGCCGGGGTACTGATCCGGTACAGGTCATCGCCCAACTCGGCCACCCGCAGCTCGAACGAGGACAGCCCATCCGCGAGCACGAAGGTGCCCTTCTGCCGACCCGCCAGCGGCGCTGTCAACAGTTGCGCGGCAGCGGCGCCCGAGCCACCGCGGCGCCCCTCGGCCGCATCCGGGTCAGCGGCGCCCTCCGGACGGCCGCCGTCGGGGCGGGTGCCGTCGGGGCGGGTGCCGTCGGGGCGGGTGCCGTCGGGGCGGGTGCCGTCGGGTTGGCCGGAGTAGGTCATGCCGAGGCGGTCGGGATCGGCAACGATCACGGCCACCGCTGCCGCGCCCAGGAGCAACACGACGGCGGCAGCAGCCACCAACAGTCGAGCACCGGTGGACCACCGCCGCGGTGCGGCCTCACCGGACGGTTCCGGCTCAGACTCCGGTTCGCGATCCGCGCCGTACCCCACTGCGGCCATGCCTTCTGTCCCTCCGCCGGTCCCCGTCCAGGGGTACGTACCCGCCGGCCGCTCGGATCACTCGGCGCCGATCACGGCGACCGGTAGACAGGCCGCTGGCCGGCACCCCGGGTTGCGGGTGCCGGCCAGCTGTCGGTGTCGTGCTGTGGTCTTGCCAGGGTCAGCTGTTCCAGTACTGGCCAACCAGGTCGGCGGCCTGCTGCTCCCACTGGGCGTAGGCGTCCGGGTAGGCCGACACCTGCACCGTCTGCGCCGCGTCGGTCAGCGGCATGTCCTGCCAGCCGTCAACCTGCTTCAGACCCTTGAGGAACGCGGTCGTCGAGTACTCGGGGTCGGTGATCTGCTCCGGCGTACCCCAACCACTGGACGGGCGCTGCTGGAACAGGCCCAGCGAGTCGTGGTCGTTCATGTCGCCCAGGTGACCCAGGTTCTCCAGCTTCGACTCCTGCAGGCTGGTCGCGATCGAGATGACCGCGGCCCGCTCCGGCAGGCCCGCCTTCTTCGTGGCGGCGATGATCGCCTTGACGTTGGCGGTCTGCTCGTCGTTCAGGGTGATGCGGGACTGGTCGCCCTGGGTGCCGTGCGGGATCAGCTTGCTGATGTCGGGCTTGTCGGCCTGCACCGCTACGGCGACGGGCTTGGCGTCGACGGGGTTGGCCACGTGGGCGATCGGACCGGCGAAGACACCACCGGCGAACGCGAGACCAGCAACAGACAGCATGCTCTTACGCATGATCGTGTTCATGGGGGTAGCTCCTTCGGGGGTAGGACACCCGAACCGCCAATAGGGGGCGGCGGCAGGGTGTGAGCACCTCGTCCGGCGCTGCACATACAAGGGGGAAGGCCTGGGGTGACGCCTGTCGGGCGTCGGGTCCGGCGGCCTGGCGAGCGGGGGCTCGTGGCGCCGGGTCCATCTGTAACGACCGGGGGGCCGGGGTCATTCCGGGGCCGGCACCCTGGATCGGAGCGGTGCCTGCGGTCGTTCGTGGGGACTGTAACGACCGGGTGCGGGCTGGCATTCCCACCTGCGCGACCAGCCCCCAAGCGTCGGGCGGCGGGTCGGTGGTACTGCGATCGTCAGGGTATGTAACGACCCCGGCCCCGCCATGATTCCGGCCCGAGGGTGCGGCCGGTCACCACCCGAAACCGCACATCACCGGACCAACCACCCAGGCGACGCGGCGTCCACGGCGTCGAACCGGCCCTCACTCGGGTGATCCACTCGGGTTCACGGAAGTCGGGGCATCCCCGACGCCAGGACACCCCGACATCAAGGAACCCGAGTCGATCACGACGGCGCTGACCGGACGCCAGGGGCGTTACTGGCCGGTCAGGCGGGAGCGCACCTTTGCGGCGCAGGCGTCCAGGACGGTCTGCGCGTCCAGCCCGAGGCTTTCGATGGCCACCAACGCGGTGAAGGCGACGTCGGCCAACTCCGCCGCGACGTCCTCCCGGGTGTGGGTGACACCTTTGCGCGGATTCTGCCCGAGCAGGCCGATCCAGGCAGCCGAAGCCTCCCCCGCTTCCTCGGTGAGCTTGAGGATGCGGCAGGTCAGTTCGGTCTGCCCGCTGCCGTTCGCCGCGTCCAGCCAGCTGCGCGACGCTCGGGCCGCCTCCCAGATCGACTCGTCCACGGCGACCAGTCAACCCGATCGGCCCACCGGCCCGAACGACCGGGTACTGCGAACAGTCGTGTTGACCGACCGATCAGCGAACCCATTGACACTGGTCGACGGCGGTTCTAGGTTCAGGACGCTACCGGCCGGTAGGCAACCGTCCCGCTGGTCGCCCCCCGGGCGACAACCGTCCGATGGGGAGCATCGATGCTGTCCACACCCGTTCGTACCCTCCGCAGGCTGCTCGCCGCCGCCGCGACGCTGACCCTCACGGTCGGGCTGGCCGGTGCCGCGCCGGCCAGCGCCACCGGTCACGACGTGGGGGGCGGCGAGCCGCTGCCCGGCTACACCATCGAGAATCCGCCGTTGGCACCGCTGGTCGTGGGCGGCAAACCGACGACGGTACGCCAGGGCGTGCACCGCCACGCCGGGTACATCATCGAGGTCCCCGCCCGGTGGAACGGCGACCTGCTGTTGTGGGCGCACGGCTACCGCGGCCAGGGCACTGTGCTCTCGCCGGAACCGCCGGCGTTCGGGCTACGCCAGCGCCTGCTGGAGCAGGGATACGCGTGGGCCTCGTCCTCCTACGACCGGAACGGCTTCGACATCCGCTCCGGAGTGCTCGGGACGAAGGATCTCGCGGACCACTTCGGGCGGACGGTCCGTCGGCCGCAGCACACCTACGTCGCCGGTGTGTCGATGGGCGGGTACGTCATCGGTCGTTCGCTGGAGCAGTATCCCGGCTTCTACGACGGCGCGTTGCCGATGTGCGGGGTGCTCGGTGATCAGACGTTGCTCGACTTCTACCTGGACTACAACCTGGTCGCGCAGGCGCTCGCCGGGGTGCCAGCCTACCCAACGCCGGCTGACTACCTGACCAACGCGGTGCCCCGCATCCAGGTGGCGCTCGGCCTGGCCGGGCTCACGCCCACCGGGCCGGACACCACGACGGACCGGGGCAAGCAGCTGCGGGCGATCACTGTGAACCGTTCCGGCGGGCCGCGCCCGGGAGCGGATGCGGCGTTCGCGGTCTGGAAGGACTTCCTCTTCTCGATCAGCGTGCCCACCGGGAGCGGCAACTCCCCCGCCCAGCGGCCCGGTCAGCTGTCCACCAACCTGCTCACCCGCTACACCCCGAACAGCCCGGTCAACGTCAACGCGACAGTGCAGCGGGTCGCACCGGAGAACGTGTGGCAGCGGCTCCTGCCGACGCTGACCGAGGTGCCGCGGATCGCCGGTCGCCCGACCGTTCCGGTGCTCAGCCTGCACGGTCTCGGCGACATGTTCGTACCGTTCAGCATGGAGCAGGCGTACGCCACCGACGTGGCGCGCAACGGTCGCAGCAGGCTGGTGGTTCAGCGGGCGATCCGGGCCACGCAGCACTGCGAGTTCAGCCCGGCGGAGGCCGGCGCCGCCTGGGACGACCTGGTGTCCTGGGTACGCACCGGCAAGCGCCCGGCCGGCGACACCGTGACCGACCCGGCGGTGGTGGCCCGACCCGACTACGGCTGCCGGTTCAGCGACCGGGACGCGTACGCGGCCGGGGTCGGCACCCGCCGCCTCTACCCGGCCTGCTGAGGTACGCGAACACGAAGAACCGGCCGGCTCCCGTCGAAGGGAGCCGGCCGGCCTCGTGTGCGGGTGTCACCAGATCTGCTGGACGATGTCCGCCGCCTGCTCCTCCCACTGCGCGTACGCGTACGGGAAGGCGGAGACCTGCACGGTCTGCGCGGCGGCGGTCAGCGGCAGGTCCTGCCAGCCGCCGACGTTCTTGAGTGCGGTGAAGAACGCCGTGGCGGCGTACTCCGGGTCGGTGATCTGGTCGGGCGTGCCCCAACCGGACGACGGACGCTGCTGGAACAGGCCCTGCGAGTCGTGGTCGTTGTACGCGCCGAGGTGGCCGAGGTTGTACAGCTTCGACTCCTGCAGCGAGGTGGCGACGCCGATCACCGCACCCCGGTCACCGACGCCGGTCTTCTTGGCGGCGTCGACGATGGCCCGGGCGTTGGCGAGCTGCGCGTCGTCGAGCGGTACGCGCGACTGTGCGCCCTCGATGCCGTGGGGGATCAGCTGGGCCCGGCTCGGCTTGCCGGCCGGCGGCTTACCGGTGGCGGAACCGGTGGTCAGGCCCGACTCGACGGGCTGCTCATCCTGGTGTGCCGAGGTGGCGGCCTTGCCGGTGGCGAGGTCGATGGCGGCGACGGCGCCCTGGTGCGGCCCGGAGGTGACCGGGGCGGCGGCTGCGGTCGGCGCAAGCGCCAGACCGCCGAGGGCTGCCACACCCGCCACGCTCAGCGCGGTCTTGCGGTACGAGTCCTTAGCGATGGCGGGGAGCCATCGAGTGAAGTCGACCTTCACGATGGTTGCCCTTTCGATCGTGCGAAGCGCTCCGGGGTGAACACTTCTCGGGAGATGACCGCGGAAAAGGGTTTGGGCTCCGGCGGTACGGGGGACACAACCGGGTTCACGTGTCGGGCATTCCGGAAATGCCAGGGCCTGGGTCAGGTGCGGTCCCGGTCACCCGGCGAAATGGGATGGGTCGACGCCACCGACCGAACGCGGTGGAAAACGGACAACCGGCGCAGCCGGAACGAGTCAGCAGGTCAGGTGCCGTACGGCGTGCCGAAGCGGACCAGCACGTGCCAGAGCTGCTTGAGGTGCTGAAGCGTGTCCGCGATCGGGCCGCGATCCGCCCAGCGGTGCGGTTCAACGACCACCGAGGCCGCCGCCCGACCGATCAGCGCCGCATCCACCGGGCCGCCCGCCCGGGCGAACTCCCGGTGCACCCGGGCTGCCAACACCGGGATCGCCGGGCCCCGGAACTCCGCGTCGACCTGGTCGACGGCCAGCACGAAGCCGGCGTGCCACCGCAATGGAAAACCGAACCGCTCGGCGATCGATTCCAGCGTCACGCCGGTCGGGGTGCCGGCGAAAGACGGGTCGACCACCAACTCCTCGACGTCGTACGCGAGGTCGAGCGTGCCGTGAACCTGGGCCTCCACGTAGTCGTCCAGCGCGCGACCGACCGCGCCCGGGGTGGTCGGCGGATCCAGCAGCGTCCACGCCAGCGCGGCGACGCCTGTCCCGGCGCGGCCCAGGCATTCGCCGCTTGCGGCGACGCCGGCCAGGAGCCCGGCGAGCACCGCCTCGAACGCGTCGGCCGTGCCCACCACCTCCGGGCTGAGGTGGCTGTCGCCGAGGCAGAAGGTCGCCCGGCCCAGCACCGCCGGGCGCAGCCGCAGGTGGCAGGAGCCGAAGCGGGGGCAGGCGCCGTCCGCGTGGTCGAGCAGGTTCAGGCCGCCGTAGGTGGGCCGATGAGCCGGCATCACGCCGTCGCGCTGGTACGCGCCGTCGAACATCCGGTGCTCCCAGCGGTCCCGGTCACCACCGGGGTACGCGGTGACGCTCGAGCACGACCAGCGACCGCACGTGCGCGACGGCAGCCGTCTGCGCCGGGGTGAGAGCAGCGGCGCGCCGGCCGCCCCGTTCAGACGTCGCCGTCATGTCCGGGGTCATCATCGTCCATCCCGGTGCCCAGCTCCTGGAAGATGGTGATGTGCAGGTCGGCGGGGGCGTCGAGGCGGGAGTTGAGCGACTGCCACGGCGTACGCGTCGGCGGCGCGACCTCGCTCGCCCCGGCGGCCACCAGTCGGGCGGTCGTCGCCTCCGCGTCGTCCACCTCGAAAGCCACCCGGATACGCGGCGCGACCTGCCGACCCACCTCGACCTCGTCGATCAGGCGTTTCTGCGCGGGGTTGGCGATCTCCAGGGTGGCGCGGCCGGCGTCCAGGATCACCACCCGCGCATCCCCCTCGCCACTGAACGCCGCCTCCTCCGGCAGGCCCAGGGCGTCGCGGAAGAACGCGACGGCGGCCTCGTGGTCGGCGGCCTCCACCACGAGGCGCAGCTGACGGACGACGGGGGCGGGCGAGTCGGCGGCCATGAGCGGGATCCTAACGTCGCGACGGGGCTAGGTTGGGACCGTCCAGGAGGGAGCGAGGGTGGTCGAGGCAGTGAGCGATGACGCGTGCCTGCTGCGCCCGGTCGGTCGGGTCGCCTCGTCGCTGACCGACGCGGCGAGCGCGCCACGGCAGGGCGACGAGGGTGCGCCACCGGCGTGGCTGGTCTTCGACCCGCAGGTCGAGCGGGCCCTGCGTGAGCTGCGGGTCGGCACGGAGCTACTGGTGCTGACCTGGTTGGACCGCGCCCGGCGCGACGTGCTCGCGGTGCACCCACGCGGCGACGAGAACCGGCCGGAGACCGGGGTGTTCAGCACCCGCTCCCCGCACCGGCCCAACCCGATCGGGCTGCACCGGGTGCGGGTCCTGGCGGTGGACGGGCTGCGTATCGAGGTGGCCGACCTGGAGGCCCTCGACGGCACCCCGATCCTGGACGTCAAACCGGTGCTGGGCGCGGCCGACGAACGTTGAGCCCGTCGACCACGCGCCAACGCGGCAGCCAAACCTGAGACGCCCGCGGGGGTCAGTGGCCGCGGTCCAGCCACTCCTGCAGGTGCGGCGCCTCCGCGCCGATCGTCGTGTCGTCGCCGTGGCCGGTGTGCACGACCGTCTCCGCGGGGAGCGTCAGCAGGCGGGTGCGGATCGACCGGACGATGGTGCCGAAGTCGCTGTACGAGCGGCCCGTCGCGCCCGGGCCACCGGCGAAGAGCGTGTCACCGGTGAACACCGCGCCCAACTCCGGCGCGTGGAAGCTGCACGCCCCGGGGCTGTGCCCGGGGGTGTGCAGCACCCGCAGCGTGGTGCCGCCCACCTCGATGCTCTGCCCGTCGTGCAACTCGCCGTTGGGCGGCAGGTGCGGGTGGACCATGTCCCAGAGGACCCGGTCCGCGGCGTGCAGCAGCACCGGCGCCCCGGTGGCCTCGGCCAGTTCTGGCGCCACGCGGACGTGATCGTCGTGGCCGTGGGTGGCCAGGATCGCCCGGACCTGCCGGTCGCCCACCAGGGCGAGGATCGCCGCCACGTCGTGCGGCGCGTCCAGGACGACGCACTCGCGGTCGTCACCGATCACCCACACGTTGTTGTCCACGTCGAACGTCTGCCCGTCCAGGGAGAACGTGCCCGAGGTGACCGCGTGGTCGACGCGGGCGGTCACGGGAACACCACCACCGAGCGGAGCACGTCGCCGTGGTGCATCCGGTCGAAGGCGTTCTCGACCTGGTCGAGCGCGATCTCCTCGGTGACGAACGCGTCCAGGTCGAGCCGGCCCTGCAGATACAGCTCGGTGAGCATCGGGAAGTCCCGGCTGGGCAGGCAGTCGCCGTACCAACTGGACTTGAGGGCGCCGCCGCGCCCGAAGACGTCCAGCAGCGGCAGCTCGATCTGCATCTGCGGGGTCGGTACGCCGACCAGCACCACAGTGCCGGCCAGGTCGCGGGCGTAGAACGCCTGCTTCCACGTCTCCGGACGGCCGACCGCGTCGATCACCACGTCGGCGCCGAAGCCACCGGTGGCGGCACGGATCGCCTCGACCGGGTCGGTCTCGGAGGCGTTCACCGTGTGCGTGGCGCCGAACTTGCGGGCCCAGTCGAGCTTGCGGCTGTCGGTGTCCACCGCGACGATCGTGGTGGCGCCGGCGAGGAGCGCACCGGCGACCGCCGCGTCCCCGACGCCGCCGCAACCGATCACCGCTACCGAGTCGCCCCGGGTGACGTTCCCGGTGTTCATCGCCGCGCCCAGCCCGGCCATCACTCCGCAGCCGAGCAGACCCACGGCGGCGGGACGGGCCGCCGGGTCCACCTTCGTGCACTGCCCGGCGTGCACCAGGGTCTTCTCGGCGAACGCCCCGATGCCCAGCGCCGGGGCGAGTTCGGTGCCGTCGGTGAGGGTCATCCGCTGGGTGGCGTTGTGGGTGTTGAAGCAGTACCAGGGCCGACCCCGGCGGCAGGCGCGGCACACGCCGCAGACGGCCCGCCAGTTGAGCACCACGAAATCGCCCGGGGCGACGTCGGTTACGCCGTCGCCGACCTGCTCCACGATGCCCGCCGCCTCGTGACCGAGCAGGAACGGGTAGTCGTCGTTGATGCCACCCTCACGGTAGTGCAGGTCGGTGTGGCAGACGCCGCACGACTGAATCCGGACGATCGCCTCACCGGGCCCGGGATCGGGCACCACGATGGTGGTGACCTCGACCGGTGCGCCCTTGCTGCGGGAGATGACTCCCCGGACTTCCTGGCTCACTTCGCCTCCTGCTGGTGGTCTGCGGCGGGACCGGGTGCCGGGGTGCGCGGGTGTGCCACGGGCTCGGCGGTGGGCCCCCGGCGAACCTACCGCGACCACCACGGCCAGCCCAGCCGGCCCGGCGGTTATCGCGGGCGGTCCGGGGTACGCGGGCCGCATTGGACCACGGCCAACGGGAGTGACAATGAAATTCGCGCACCTGCCGCTACGGGTCAGCATCGGCGCGTACTTCCTCAACTCGGGTCTGGGCAAGCGCACCCTGGAGGGCACCGCCGCGGAGGGCCTGCACGGGATGGCGGTCGCCGCCATGCCCCAGCTCGGCCAACTGGAGCCGACGCGCTTCGCCAAGCTCCTGTCGTACTCGGAGATCGCCCTGGGGGCCGCGCTGATCGCGCCGTTCGTCCCGGCGCCCCTGGTCGGGCTCGGCCTGACCGCGTTCGGCGCGGGCCTGGTGCAGCTGTACCTGAAGACGCCGGGGATGCGCGAGCCCGGCAGCATCCGCCCGACCCAGCAGGGTGCGGGGCTGGCCAAGGACGTCTGGCTGGTCGGCGCGGGGCTGACCCTGGTGCTGGAGGGGCTGACCCACGGCCGTCGGCGCGGCTGACCCGGCGCGGGCGGCCTGAGGAGCTGCGGTGACCCAGTCTCGGTCGGTGCGGCCGTTCTACCGGCCGATGCGGCCACATCGTCGCGACGAGCCGCACCGCACGGCCACGCCGCTGGAGCTCTTCTTCGACCTGTGCTTCGTGGTGGCCGTGGCGCAGGCCGCCGGCAACCTGCACCACGCCGTCTCCGAGGACCAGATCGGCCACGCGCTGGCCGGGTACCTGATGGTCTTCTTCGCGATCTGGTGGTCGTGGATGAACTTCACCTGGTTCGCCTCGGCCTACGACACCGACGACGATCTCTACCGGATCACCACGCTGGTGCAGATCGCCGGAGCGTTGATCATCGCCGCCGGGGTGCCCTCGGCGTTCACCGACGCTGATTTCCGCGTGATCACGTACGGGTACGTGGTGATGCGCCTGGCCGCCGTCGTGCAGTGGAGCCGAGCGGCCATCGGCGACCCCGCGCACCGGGCGGCGGCCAGCCGCTACGCGATCGGCGTGACGGTGGTGCAGCTCGGCTGGCTGCTGCGCCTGTTGCTGCCCGCCGAGTGGGGCATGGCGGCGTTCGTGCTGCTGGTGCTGGCCGACCTGGCGGTGCCGGCGGTGGCCGAACGCCCCGGGATGACCCCGTGGCACCCCGCGCACATCACCGAACGCTACGGACTGTTCACCCTGATCGTGCTCGGTGAGGCGGTGGGGGCCGTCTCCCTGGCGATCCAGGACGGGCTCGACGCCGGCGAACACGACCTCTGGTCGCTCGCGGCGGCCGGGGCGGTCATCGTGTTCGCGCTCTGGTGGCTCTACTTCGACCGGCCGAACAAGGCTCCCGACCGGCAGCCGTACTCCCTGATCTGGGGTTATGGCCACTACCTGATCTTCGCGGCGGTCGCCGCAGCCGGCGCGGGTCTGAGCGTGTCGGTGGACTACGAGCGGCACCTCGCGCACATCTCGGAGAGGACCGCCGGGTACGCGGTGGCCGTCCCGGTCGCCGTCTTCCTGCTCACGGTCTGGGTGCTGCACGTACGCCGGCAGCAGCACGGCGCTGTGGTCGTCGCCTTCCCGGTCGTCGCGCTGCTGGCGCTGCTCGCGCCGCTCGGTCCGGCCCCGGTGTACGCGGTGGCGGCGCTGCTCGTCGCTCTCGTGGCGCTGACAGTGGTGATGCGCAGCCGCGACGTGGCCCCGGGCGCGACGGTGGCCGAACCGGCCTGAACCGCCGTCACGCCACCTCGCGGGCCGGGTCGGCGAGGGTGTCGGCGGGGCGTTGCACGGGAACGCCGGAAGTGGGCGGCACCGGGCGGACCACGCCCCGGTTCAGGCCGGTGACCAGGAGCCGGTTGTACGAGGCCGGCATGACCCGGGCCAGCAGGTCGGGCAGCTTCGCCGACCAGCCGATCAACACCCGGCCCCGTCGCCGTTCGACGCCGCGCAGGATCACCTCGGCGGCCCGCTCCGGCGCGATGGTCAGCAGTTTCTCGAACTGGGCCCGACCGGCCGCGTACTCGTCGTGGGAGACGCCACTGCCGATCCGGGCGTTCTCGGTGATCCGGGTGCGGATGCCGCCGGGGTGCACCGATGTCACCCCGATGCCGTCGTCGACCAGCTCGTGGCGCAGCGCCTCGGTGAAGCCGCGTACGGCGAACTTGCTCGCCGCGTACGCGGTCTGCCCGGCCGGCGCGATCAGCCCGAACAGGCTGGAGATGTTGACCAGGTGCGCGCCCGGCTCGGCCCGGAGGGTGGGCAGCAGGGCGTGGGTCAGCTGCGCCACGGCCCGGAAGTTGACGTCGATCACCCAGCTGAACTCGTCGAACGTCACCTGGTCGAACCGACCGCCGAGGCCCACGCCGGCATTGTTGATCAGCAGGCGTACCCGGGGGTGCCGCTGGCCGATCTCCACGGCCACCTGGGCGGTGGCGGTCTGGTCGGCGAGGTCCACCAGGTACGTGGCGAGCTGACGATCCGGGTGCTCGGCGCGGATCGCGGCGGTGACCGCGTCCAGCCGCTCGGCGTCGCGGTCCAGCAGGACCAGATCGCTGCCTCGGCGGGCCAGCGCGTGGGCCAGCGCGGCGCCGATGCCACTGGCTGCCCCGGTGACCACCGCTGTCGCGCCGGCGAAGTCGAACCTCTGCACGATCCTGCTCCTCTGCTCGCGGTTACCGACGCTCGGACGCGACGGGACGTCGGGTGTCCTCGGGCACTGTCACCTCGCCGGGGCGCGAGAACCGCACACCCTCGTCGGTGAGCCGGCCGTGCCGCATCAGCAGGACGTCGCGGGCGTAGTTCTGGTGCAGCCGCCACGGCGCTGTCGCGCCCTGTCTGGGCAGCGTGTGGACGGCGCGCAGGACGTAGCCGGAGCGCAGGTCGATCAGCGGCACCCGCTCGGCGTCGGGCGGTGGGAGCGGGGTGACGACCTGCTGCCCGGTGCGGTCGAGGTGCCGCAGCAGTCGGCAGACGTAGCCGGCGACCAGGTCGGCCTTGAGCGTCCACGACGCGTTGGTGTAGCCGAGCGTCAGCGCGAAGTTCGGCACGCCGGAGAGCATCATGCCCTTGTAGGCCACGGTGCTCGGCAGGTCGACGTCGACGCCGTCCACCCGCAGCGTCAGGCCACCGAGGGCGAGCAGGTTGAGCCCGGTCGCGGTGACCACGATGTCGGCGGGCAGCTCCGCGCCGGAGGTCAGTCGGACACCGTTCGCGGTGAAGGTGTCGATGGTGTCGGTGACCACCGACGCGGTGCCCTCGCCCACGGCAGTGAACAGGTCGCCGTCGGGTGCGACGCAGAGCCGCTGGTCCCAGGGGTCGTAGCGGGGCGAGAAGTGCCGGTCGACGTCGTACCCCACCGGGAGCCGGCCCCGCGCGGCCCGGCGCAGCGCCCGCTTCACCAGGCCGGGCGCACGCCGGCTGAGCTGGAAGTTGACTGTGGACAGCAGGACGTTCTTCCAGCGCACCACCGGATACGCGGCCTTCGCGGGCAGCCAACGCCGCACCGCGTCGGCCAGCCGGTCGCGGGCGGGCAGCGCCAGAATGTACGTCGGTGAGCGCTGGAGCATCGTCACGTGCGCGGCCCGCTGGGCCATCGCCGGCACCAGTGTGACAGCCGTGGCGCCGCTGCCGATCACCACCACCCGCTTGCCGCTGTGGTCGAGGTCCTCGGGCCAGTGCTGCGGGTGCACCAGCCGCCCGGCGTACGCGTCGACACCCGGCAGGGGCGGGGTGTAACCCTCGTCGTAGCGGTAGTAGCCGGCGCACGCGAAGAGGAACGAGCAGGTCAGCACCACGATCTCGGCGGTGTCGGTGCGCTGGGCGTGCACCGTCCAACGGGCGGTGTCACTGTCCCACTCGGCGCGGAGCACCCGGTGGCGGAAGCGGATGTGCCGCGGCACGTCGTACTCCCGGGCGGTCTCCCGCACGTACTCCAGGATGGTCGTGCCGTCGGCGATGGCCTTCGGCGCGGTCCACGGCTTGAACGAGTAGCCGAGGGTGAACATGTCCGAGTCGGAGCGGATGCCCGGGTAGTGGAACAAATCCCAGGTGCCGCCGATGGCGTCGCGCGCCTCCAGCACCGCGTACGTCTTGTCGGGGCAGTTCCGGCGAAGGTGGCAGGCGGCACCGATGCCGGACAGGCCGGCGCCGATGATCAGCACGTCGACGTGGTCGGAGGCCATCGCGTTCCTCCATCCGGGGCGGTGATCGGACCCTAACACCGCGCCCGTTTGGCCGGGAACTATCGGGAGGCCGCTCCCCGACTGTCGAGCCGACCTCCGGCACGTCCGCGGGCGGCATGCTGCTCGGCCAGCCGGACGAGCAGCTGGTCGAAGTCCGCCACGGCGAGTACCGGCCCGTTGTTCTTCCGCCAGCCCCCACTCCTGCTCCGCCGCTGCACCGCCGACTCGAACGCCCCGTCGGTCGTGCGCACCCAGCAGGCGAGGCGCGACGTGGGCCCGCCGAGGAACAGCGCTGGGCGCGCCTCGAACCGGGTCACCTGCGACCACGGCAGGGTCCGGGTGGAGAACAGGTGCCGAAGCCGTACGCCCCGGTCGTTGACGTAGATCCCGGCCAGGTGCATACGGAGGACGAGGGTCAACCACACCCCCATGACGGTGAGGCCGCCGGCCATGCCCAGGGCGGTCCGGACGTCGACCTCACCCCGGATCAATGCTCGCCCGGCGAAGACAACAGTGGTCACGGTCAGCACCGACCCGGTGGCGAACATGAACCCGGTGAGCACCTGCCCGACACCCCACGGGTCCATCCGCTGCCATCTCCGCATGGCCCGCAGGCTAGTCCGTGGACGCTCGGGTGAACGTCATGATCCAGTTGGTCTCCCAGGTCTGCTCGCCGTCGACCGAGAACGCCTGCTCCCAGCGGGCGGTGGTCGCGCTGATGTCCGACCAGATGAACCGGCAC
The DNA here is from genome assembly GCF_022229005.1 of Micromonospora trifolii. GTDB lineage: Bacteria > Actinomycetota > Actinomycetes > Mycobacteriales > Micromonosporaceae > Micromonospora > Micromonospora trifolii. The sequence goes on along the minus strand of NZ_JAKKFD010000021.1, from coordinate 46,002 downwards.
CGGACCGGCCGCCCCTCGTGTTGGTCGTCGGCGTAGAAGCGGCCCACCCCGTCGACGAAACGACCCACCATCGGTGGCAGTCCCAGCACCCCGTCGACGCTGCTCAGCCAGTAGATCGACCACTCCTCGCGAGCCGGGTCGAAGATCCGGACAGTGGCACCAGCGGAGCCCTTGGTCGGGAACGTGATCTCGTCGAAGTGACCGCCACCGGCGAAGAACCCGTGCGCCACCGACACCCCCGGGAACTCCTCCCACTCGTCCGAGCCGACAAGTCGCTTACGCAACCGCCGATTGACGACGTTCCAGGTGCCCACAAAGAAGTCGAAGTCGCCCATCAGCGGCCCACCGGCCCTTCCGCTCGCGTGTCACGCAGATAATCGGTCAGATTCGGACTGCCCGGCAGCAGCATGTGCTGCACCCAGGCGGCCCGCTCGTGTTCCAGAACCGCCAACTCCCAGACGCAGCCCACTGCCGGGCGGCGTAGGTGGACGAAGTGTGCCGGGTCGTCGTCGGGACAGTCCAGCGCCGGCTGCCCGGCCGCGGCGACGCGGACCTCCACGGCGTTGTCCCACACCCAGGTGTACGCCAGCAGATAGGCGCCGCTGTCCGCGCCCCGGTGCAGCACCACCCACCCGGCGGCCGGGGTGCCGTCGTCGACGACGTCGGCCAGCAGGTCGGGCAGCAGGTCGTACGCGGCCTTCTCCACGTCGGGTTCGATTGGTCGCTCCGGCTGGTCTATGTGGTAACGCTTCAGGTGCCGGCCGCCGATCAGCACCGGTCCGGGCGTTCGTAATTCCTTGTCGCGAAATGCCATGCCGGGACGGTAGGACGGGTCCCCTGACAACTAGTGTCAGTGAAGTGCGGGCTTCTCGACTTCTCTCCGTCCTGCTGCTGCTCCAGTCGCACGGGCGGTTGACCGCAGCGCAGCTCGCCGAGCGGTTGGCCGTCTCCCCCCGCACCATCTACCGGGACGTCGAGTCGCTGCACGCCGCCGGCATCCCGCTCTACGGCGAGGCCGGGCACGCCGGCGGCTACCAACTGGTCGACGGCTGGCGGACCCGACTGACCGGGCTGACCGCCGAGGAGGCCGACCGGCTGTTCCTCGCCGGGCTGCCCGGCCCCGCGGACGAGTTGGGCTACGGCGACGTGGTGGCGGCGCTGCAACTCAAGTTGCACGCCGCGCTCCCCGCGCCGCTGCGCGACCGGGCGACCCGACTGCAACAACGCTTCCACCTGGACACTCCCGGGTGGTACGCCGACGGCGACGCCTCCCCCGAGCTGGCCCGCACGGCCGAGGCGGTCTGGCGACAACACCGCGTCGAGGTGCGCTACCGCGGCTGGAACGGCGAGGTGACCCGGGTCCTGGAGCCGTACGGCCTGGTGCTCAAGGGCGGCCGTTGGTATGTGGTGGCCGACCAGCCCGGCCGGGGCGCGCCGGCGACCTACCGGGTCAACCAGATCCTCGCGTTGACCCCACTGGCGCAGGAGTTCGACCGACCCGCCGACTTCGACCTTCCGTCCTGGTGGCGGGCGCACGTGGTGCAGTTCCGGGCCCGGCTGCACCGCGACGAGGCCCACGTCCGCCTGTCCCCCGCCGGGCGGGAGCGGTTGCGCGAGGTCGGCAGCGATCCGGTGGTGACAGCGATGGACAGCAGCGCCGGATCACCGGACGCGCGGGGCTGGGTGACAGCGGTGCTGCCGATCGAGTCGCTCACCCACGCCCACGGTGAGCTGCTACGCCTCGGTGCCGACGTCGAGGTGCTGGCCCCGGTGGCGCTGCGGGAACGGCTGGCCGCCACGGCGGCCGGGCTCGCCGCGCTCTACTCCCCCGACTGAACAGCCCCGACCCTCTCCACAGTGGAAGCGTCGGGGGCGTCGATTGTCGTCACGGTGTGCCACCCTGGGACGGTCATCAATGGTCACCGGAGGTGAGGGTCACGTTACGGCTACGCGCACTGGTCGCCGTCCCCGGCACCGGGCCGGTGACCCTCGACGTTCCCGCCGGCACGCTCGCCGCCCTGGTGGCGCCGCCCCGGTTCGGCACGGCGGTCGCCCGGGTGCTGGCCGGGCTGGCCCCGCCGGTGACCGGTCGCGTCCTCGTCGGCGACCGGGACGTCACCGGCCTGGCGCCGCCCCGCCGGCAGATCGGCTACGTACCCGCCGGTGGCGCGCTGCTGCCGCAGCTCACCGTGCGGCGCAACATCGAGTACGGGCAGCGCAAACGCGAACGGGTGCACGAGGTGGCCAACGACTGGACGGCCACGGTGGTCGACCGGCTCGAGTTGGGGCTCTCCCTCGCCCTGCTGCCGCACCAGATCTCCGCCGCCCAGCGGTTCCGGGTGGCGCTCGCCCGCGCGGCGGCCTGCCTGCCCGAGGTGCTGGTGGTCGACCTGCCGGCCGGTTCGGCGGGCGACAGCCGTCTCGGTGACCTGATGCCTCGCCTCTCGCCGCCGGACGCCCCCGGGGTGGCGGTGCTGGTCTGCACCGCCGACCCGGCCACCCTGGCGGAGATACCGGTGCGGCACGAGCTGGTCACCGAGCCGAGCGAGGCGACCCGATGAGACCGTCCGCCGGCGTGAGTCGTCGTACGCTGCTGCGCGCCGCCGCCGCGGGTGCCACCGCGCTGGCCGCCGGCTGCTCCGGCGGGACCCGGTCGGTGCAGGTGGCGGTGGTCTGGAGCACCAGCGAGCTGGACCGGTTCCGCGAGGTCGTCGCCGGCTACCCCGCCCCGGTGCAGGTGGTCAGCGCCGGCAACGACATCGACGCGTTCCTGCGCGCCCGACACCTGGCCGGCACCAGCCCGGACGTGGCGATCCTGCCGCGCCCCGGCCTGGTCACCGAGTACGCCCAGCGCGGGTGGCTGAGCCCGGTGCGCCCGTCCACCGACTACGCCGTGCGCGTCGAGCTGAGCGATCTGCTGATGACCGAGAGCGAACGCTACGGCGTGTGGGTCAAGGCGGCGCACAAGTCGCTGGTCTGGCACCTGCCCTCCATGCTGCCCGCGCCGCCGACCACCTGGGACGAGCTGCTCCAGCGGACCAGGGAGCTCGCCGCGCGCGCTCGACGCGACGGCGGCCCGGTGCCCCTGGCCATCGGCGCCGCGGACGGCTGGGTGCTGACCGACTGGTTCGAGAACGTCCTGGCCGACATGGCACCCGACAGCTACTACGCCCTCGCCCAACAGGGCGCCGACTGGCGGGACAAGCCGGTACGCGACGCCCTGGACCGCCTCGCCGGGCTGTGGAGCATCGACGGCGCGTTCGTCGGCGGCGGCCGTCGTGCCCTGCTCACCCAGTACGAGGAGTCGGTGATCCAGGTGGTGCACGCCCGACGGGCGGTGATGCTCCTCGGAGCCGACTTCACCGCCGACGTCGTCCGTCCGTTCCGACGCGGCCCGGAGGCACCTGTCACGTTCCGGTTCCCGGGCGCCCAGCCGGGCGGCGGTCCTCTGATCGTCGGTGGGGACGCGGCGGTGGCGTTCGCCGACGCCCAGGGCGGGGTCGAGCTTGTCGAATGGCTCGCCAGGGCCGACTCGTTCCAGCCGTGGCTACGCCAAGGCGGTTACCTGTCGCCCAACACCAATGTCTCGATAACCAGCTACACCGACGGCGTCGGCAAGCAACTCGCCACGGAGATGCGGGCCCCCGGCACCCTGCGTTTCGACCTCTCCGACCAACTGCGCGGGGCGTTCACCGGCTCGGACGGGGTCGGCATCTGGCGGATCATGCAGGGCTTCTTCGCCGACGTCACCGACGGGGTCCGTGCCAGCGAGGCGATCCGCCAGGCCACCGGCCTGCTCGCCGCGGCGGCCCGCAGCGTGGGGGGCGGGCGATGAGCCAGGTGCGGGTCCTCGGTGAGCTGGCGGTCCTCGACGACGTCGGCCCGGCCCGACGGGGTCGGGCCTATCCGGCCGCGGGGGCCACGTCGGCCCTGCTGCTGCCGGCCGCGGTACTGCTCGGCGGGCTGGTGCTGTGGCCGGTGCTGCGGACCATGCACGCCAGTGTCACCACCGACGGTCGCTGGGTCGGCGCGGCGCACTTCCGGACCGCGCTCGCCGCCCCGGGCACCGGCGCGGTGGTCGGCCGGACGGTCCTCTGGGCCCTGCTGGTGCCGGCGGTGGTGACGGCCCTGGGCTATCTGCTCGCCGCCGCGTCCCGCCGTTCCCAGGAGGGCGGCCTGGTCCGGTTGATCCTCCTGGTGCCGGTGGCGTTGCCGCTGGTCGTCACCGGGGTCACCTTCCGGCTGATGTACGACCCGGACCCGAGCCGGGGGCTGGCCACGCTGGTCGCGACCCGGCTGACCGGCCGCTCGGTGGAGGACGCGCCGCAGTTGCTCGGGCCGGGGATGGTCACCGTCGCGTTGATGTCGGCGTTCGTCTGGGCCTGGGTCGGGTTGGCGGTGCTGGTCTTCCGGTCCGCGCTCGACGCGGTGCCGCCGAGCCTCGCCGACGCGGTCCGCGCCTACGGCGGTAAGCGTCGCCATGTGCTGTGGGACGCGCAGTGGCGGCCACTGCTGCTGCGGACGACAGCTGTGGTCTTCGCGTTGGTGGCGGTCGGCACCAGCCGCACGTTCGATCTCATCCTGGTGATGACCCCCGGTTCGGTCCGGGACGAGGCCTCGGTGCTGGCACTGCGGATCTGGCAGACGTCCGGGGGCACCACCACCGGCGACGGCGCCGCGCTCGGCGTGGTGTGGCTGGTGGCGGTGATCGGCGGGATCATGGTGGCCGCGCTCTTCGTCCGACAGGCCTGGCCCCCGCCGCGCGTCGAGGCGGCACCGGAGCCCGCTCCGGTCGCCCCGCCCCGGCGGGTGTTCCGGCTGCTCGCGGCGGGCGCCGCGATCGCCTGGCTGGTGCCGCTGGCAGTGCTGGTCGCCACGTCGGCGCACGGGCGGGTGGACGCCGCCGCGCGCGGTTGGTGGTCGACACCGCCGAACGCCGAGTCCTACCGCAACCTGGTCACCGGCACCGAGCTGTGGCGGACGCTGGGCTTCACACTGCTGTTGGCCACCGCGGTGACCGCCACGGTGCTGGTGGTCGCGCTGCTGGCCGCGTACCCGTTGGCCTGGTTGACCGGGCCGGCCGCGCAGGCCACCGGGCTGCTGCTGCTGGCGGCCAGCGTCGTGCCGATCCAGGTCATCGCCGGGCCGGTCAACGAGGTGCTGGGCCTGGTGCTCTCCTCCGGCACGGCCCAGGGCCTGGCCCTGGTGCACATCGCGCTGGGTGTGCCGTTCGCGGTGCTGGTGCTGCGCAACGCGTTCGCCGACCTGCCGGTCGAGCAGGTCCGCGACGCGCGGCTGGGTGGGCGCCGGTGGTGGCACACCCTGCGCCGGCTGGCCCGGCACAACCGGTCAGCGGTGGTGGCGGTCTCCGTGCTGGAGTTCGTCCAGGTCTGGAACGACCTCGTGGTGGGGCGGTTGTTCGGTGGGCCGGGGTCGTCGCCGCTCGGGCCGTTCCTGGCCGAGCAGACCCGCAGTTTCGTGAGCAACAGTGGCGCGCTGGCCGCCAGCTCGGTGCTCGCCTCGGTGCTGCCGGTGGTGCTGGTGGTCCTCTCGCGGCGGCACCTGGTCGCCGGGCTCGTCTCCGGCGGCGTGCGGTGACCGGGCCGGGTGGCCCGCGCGGCGGCTCGCGCTGGCCGGCGCTGATCGCGATCGGCGGCGTGGTCGGCAGCATCCTCGCCAACGTGGCCAGCAACCTGGCCGGCAATCTCCTCTCCGAACTGGCGGCCAGCGTGCTCGGGCCGGTGACCATCGTCCTGGCCTCCAGCGGCGTGGTGGGTTACGTCGTGTACGAGGTGCGCCGCCGCCGGGCCGGCCGGGAGGTCGGCCCCGAGCCGACGGAGGTGCTCACCACCCCGGCCACCGGGGCGCCCACCCTGCCCTACACGGCCGAGTTCACCGGTCGCGACGAGCACGTCGACGCGCTCGTCGGTCTACTCACCCGGGAGCACGCGGTGGCGGTCCTGGGCCGGCGCGCGGTGGGCACCTCCGCGTGCGCGGTACAGGCCGCCAACCAGTGCCGGGAGGACTTCCCCGACGGGCAGTACTACCTGGACCTGCGGCGGCGGGGCCGACCCCGCTCGGCCCGGAAGGTGCTCACCGCGCTGGCCCGGATCCTGGGCACCGCCCCGCCGACCTCCGGCCGGCCGGACGCGCTCGCCGCCGCCGCTGACGCGCTGCGCGGTCAGCTCGACGGTCGCAAGATCCTGCTGGTGCTGGACAACGTCGACCGCCCCGACCAGGTCCGGCCACTGTTACCGCCCACCGCGCGCACCTGCCGCCTGCTGCTCGCCGGCGGTCCGGCGCTGGTCGGTCTGGAGGGTGTGGTCGCGCACTGGATCGCCGAACCGGGCACCTCCGAGGCGGTGGAGCTGTTCGCGACGGCGGGCGGGGCCGCGCCCGCCGCCCGGGTCCGTCGCGCCGACCCGCGCACCGACCCGGCGGTACGCGAAATCGTCGACCTGTGCGGGCGACAACCGCGGACCGTCCGGGCGCTCGGTTACCGCACCGCTCAACACGGCTGGCGGCACTCCGACGTGCTGGACGCGCTGCGCCGCGCGGTGCAGACGCCACCACACCAGCGGCTCGCCGTCTCACCGGCGGCCCGCCTGGTCACCGAACGAGACATCGCGTACCGGGTGTTGCCCCGCCAGGCCCGCCGGTTGTACCGACTGATGTCGCTGGTCCCCGCCCCGGTGGACCGGCCCACCATCGCCGCGCTGGCCGGGCGGCACCCCGAGCTGGTCACCGCCCTGCTCGACCGGTTGGCCGCCGCCGCGTTCGTGATCGGCGCGCCCGGCGACCGGTACGAGATCCGCCCCCTGCTGGCCGGAAGCGCCCGACTGCACCTGCGGGACGCGGACCCGGCGCGGGCCCGGGTCGCCGCGCAGGCCCGGCTGACCCGGCACCTGGCCCGCCGGGCCGAACGGCACGCGGCCAACCTGGCGGTGCTCGGCTCCCCACCCGACCGGGAGTGGTCGCTGCCGCTGGACGACGACCCGTACGGGTGGTTCGACCTGCACCAGGAGCTGCTGCTGGCAGTCGTGCGGGTGCCGGCCGGCGCGAAGGAGACGTTGCCCCGCCGGGTCCGCCGGTGGTGGTTCCGGCTGGCCGTGGCGCTGTGCGGGTGGCTGGCGTACGCCGATCGGCTCGACGAGTGGGAGCAGGTCTGCCGCACCGTACTGGCCACCCCGACCGCCGACGACCGCCCCGAGATCGCCGGGTGGGCGCACAACGAGCTGGGGGTGCTGCGTCGACGCCGGCACGACCCGCAGGGGGCGGCGGCCGCGCTCACCCTCGCGGTCAACGAGCGGGGGCGGCGGGGCAACGCCCAGGCACGGATGAACCTCGGCCTGGCCCTGCTCGACCTGGGGCAGCTCGACGACGCGGTGGAGCACCTGGAGATGTCCCGCCGACACCGCTCCGGCGCCGACCGGGCCGGGCACGCCCTCACCGAGCTGGGTCTGGGCGCGGCCCAGCTGGCCCGGGGCGAACCGGACACCGCGCACCACCATCTGGTGCGGGCGGCGAACACGTTCCGGTCGGTGGGCGACGCGCGCGGGTACGCGGCGGCGTTGACCAACCTGGTGCTGGTGCACGCGGCGCTCGGTGAGCACCTGGACGCCGCCCAGGCGTGGCGGGCCGCACTGCGCGAGTACGAGTCGGTCAACGACCCGACCAGCCGGGCGACGGCGCTGCTCAACGCCGGGGCGACGCTGCTGAGCAGCACTCCGGGGCAGGCGCGGACGGCGTACGAGCTGCTGGCCGAGAGCCGCCGGCTGCGCGAGGAAATTCAGCCGACCGCCGGGCTGGCGCGCACCCTGCTCTACCTGGGTGACGCCTGCGACGCGCTGGGTGACCGGGCCGACGCGCGGCGGCACTGGGCGGACGCGGCGGCGGTGGCCGAGGAGGTCGCCGACGCCCAGGGGTTGGCCGCCGCCGACTCCCGACTGGAGGACGACGCCGACAGTCGAGTGACGTAGGTCGCTCGGGTTGGTCGGTGGCACGGCTCTGGGAGACTCTGTGATCGTGGACGCGCTCTCGGTACGGGGACTCAGTCGCAACTTCGGCAACCTGGTCGTGCTCGACGAGGTGAGCTTCACGCTCCCCGCGGGCCGGATCGCTGTGGTGCTGGGCCCCAACGGCAGCGGAAAGACCACACTGCTGCGCTGTGTCGTGGGTGCCGACCGGCCGGACGCGGGTGAGGTGCTGGTGCAGGGCCGCCGGGCCGACGAGACCGATCCTCAGGTGAGGGCGCTGGTGGCGGCCGCCCTGGACGACATCGACTTCTTCCCCGACCTGTCGGTGGTCGAGCACCTGGAGTTGGTCGCGTACGCCCACGGGGGTGACGCCGAGCCGGTCGAGGAGGTCCTCGCCGAGCTGGGTCTGGAGCCGGCCCGCGACCAACTGCCGGTGACACTGTCCAGTGGGCAGCGCCGCCGGCTGGCGCTGGCGTCCTGTTTCGTGCGGCCACGCCGGGTGCTGATCCTGGACGAGCCCGAGCAGCGGCTGGACGTCCGCGGGCGACAGTGGCTCGCCGACCGACTGCTGCGGGAACGGGCGGCGGGCACGGCCGTGCTGCTGGCCTCGCACGACCCGGAGCTGATCGACGCGGTGGTCGACGAGCGCATCGAGATCGGCAAGTGACCGCCGCACCGGCCACGATCGCCGACACGCTGGCCGGGGTGCCGACCGCTCGACAGGTGCGGACGCACCTGCGCAAGGCCCGCAGCCGGCACCACGACCATTCGCTCGGTGACGTGCTCGGCGACGCGTACGTCATGGTCCTGTTCGTGGGCATGTACGGCTGGTTCGCGATCAGCGCCAGCCGCGACCTGCTGGACTCCCCCACTGTGGGGCAGGCCGAGCCGGGGGTGCGGTGGTGGCTGGCGGTGGCCGCGCTGCTGGCCGGCGCGGGGCTCGCCTGGCGTGGTCTGCGCGCGCTCGGCCCGCTGCTGGTCACCCCGGCGACGCAGAGCTGGGCGACGAGCGCGCCCATCGACCGGCGGGCCTGGCTGGCGCCGCGCTTCGTTCTGTTGCTGATGGGTGCGGCGGCCGGCACCGCGGCGCTCGGAGTGGCGGTGGCGGCGCTTGGTGGGGTCACCGAGCCGCCCGCCCTGGGCTGGGCGGCGGCGGCCGGCGCGGGCTGGGGTGCGGCCGCGCTGGCGCTCAGCGTCGTCGCCCAGAGCAGCCGGTCGGGGCGACGCTGGCCGACAGTGGTCGGGGCGGTGCCGATGGTGGCGGCGGCCGTGATCACCGCTCTGGTGGTGCTCGTCGGTCGCCTCGGAGACGGGCTGCCCCGGCCGGCGACGACGCCCACCGTCGCGTTGTTCGCCGCCGCGTTGCCCCTCGCTGGCCTGGGCATGACCCTCGCGGTGCGCGCGCTGCCCCGGGTCGACCGGGCCACCCTGACCACCGGCGCGCAGTTTGCCAACGCCGCCGCCACGGCCACGATCCTGCTGGACCCGAGCCTGCTCGCCGGCCTGGTGGAGAGCCGCCGCTGGCGCCGGATCGGCCGGGTTCACAGCCGCCGGTTCCGGCCCGGCCCCGGCTGGTGGGCGCTGCTCCAGGCCGACGTACGCCGGTTGCGCCGCCACCCGAGCGCCGTGCTGATCTGGGCGGCGCTGATCGGGGTGCAGTACGCTGCCGCGCTCGCCCTGCCCGGGTTGGCCGGGGCCGCCCAGGTGGTGTTCGCGTACCTCGCCGCGAACCGGCTGACCGGCGGTCTGCGATCGGTCAGCCGGTCTCCCGGGCTGCGCCGGGCGCTCGGTGGCAGCGACAACCTGCTGCGTGGGATCCACGTGGTGGTGCCGGCGGTCGGTGCGGGCCTGTGGTGGTTGCTGACCCTGCCGTCTGTCGATCCGGGGCCGGCCTGGCTGGCGCCGACGCTGGCGCTGGGGGTGGTGGCCGCCGCGTTCCGGGCCGGCACCCGCCCGCCGATCAACTACGGCGGCGCGACGGTCAACACGCCGTTCGGAATGATTCCGGTCGACCTGATGCGTCAGGGGTCACGGGGGCCGGCGCTGCTCGCCGTGCTGGTCCTCGTCCAGCTGTTCCTGGGCTGAGCCCGGTGGGCCCGGGGCCCGGTCGCGGCACCACCCGCTGTCGTTTCCGTCCAAGACAGCGGCGCGACTGCGATCTAGCGTGGACCCGGCAGCCCGCTTCCAAGCATGAGGAGACACCACAATGCGTGACCTGGTCTACACCGGTTTCATGTCGCTCGACGGCGTCGTGGACTCACCCGGCGGCGGGCCGGGTGAGGAGCACCGCAGCGGCGGTTGGGTGTTCAAGGACCTCGAGTTCGTCCCGGAGGCCTGGTCGCTGAAGGGCGAGGAGCTTGTCGGCACGACGGCGTTGATGTTCGGCCGTCGCAGCTACGAGGCGTTCGCGCCGGTCTGGCCCGGTTCGGAGGACCACGCCGGCTACAGGGAGCTGCCCAAGTACGTGGTGTCGAGCACGCTGTCCGACGACGCGCTCGTCGACGGGTGGGGGCCGACGACGATTCTGCGCTCGACAGCTGACGTCGCCGCGCTCAAGCAGGGCGAGGGCGGCGCGATCTTCATCCACGGGAGCGCGGAGCTGGCCCGGCGGCTTTCCGATGAGGGGCTGATCGACCAGTACAACCTGCTCGTCTTCCCCGTGCTGCTCGGTGCCGGCAAGAGCCTGTTCGGCCGGGCCGACCGCGACAAGCACATGCTGACGCTGCGGGAGTCGGAGAGCTACCCGAACGGGATCCTCAAGGTGGTCTACGAGGTCAGGCGCTGATCCAGGTCGAGGGCGATGGCGCCGCCGGTGCCCTCGCGTAGCTGCCGGACTGTGCGTCCGAGGTAGGCGCGCAGTGCCCGGGCCAGGTGCGGCTCGTCGAAGTAGTCGAGCTTGGCGACCACGTCGGAGGCCGGGTCGCCGGTAGCCAGCAACTCAGCCGCCGCGCGGGCCCGCTCGATCTGCCGGACCGCGCCGCGCGTCAGCCCGGTCGCGGCGCGGAACCGGCGTTCGACGGTACGCCCCGAGACGGCCGGACGGTGGCCCCGCAGCAGCTCGGCGACGAGCGGGTCACGGACCACGGTCCCGGCCCGGACGAGGCTGTCGACCAGGGCTTCGGCGTCGTCGGGGCCTGGTGTCTCCCAGCGCGTGCCGTCCAGCCGGAACGTCCGGGGTGTGGTGTCGGGCAGCTCGATGCCGCCGTCGACGAGCGTCGGCGTGGGCACGGCCCGCAGCGAGGTGCCCACTGCGAACTCGATACCGGTGAAGGTAGCGCCCTCGGGCACCGGCGCCGTGCCGGTTCGGGTCTCGGGGCCGCTGATGCTCGCGTACGTCCGGCCGGCCTGCTCCCAGAACACCAGGCCCCACCGCACGCCTGCCACTGACGTCATCGTGGTGACCTGCTCGCTCGTGCAGGTCCACACGGTGTCGACCCATGGCGAGTCGGACCCGCGCGTCTCGAACCGCAGTCCCACCGGCGAAGGATACGTCGGGGAGCACTTCCGAAACACGCCCTAACCGGAGCCGAGCGCGGCGGCGACAGCGGCGACGCCGTCGGCGATCTCGGTGGGTGTCCGGGCCGCGTAGCCGAGCACCAGGCCGGGCCGGTACGGCCGCTGGCAGTGCCAGGACAGCGGTTGCACCTTCACTCCGCGCGCCAGCGTCGCCGCCGCCAGCTCGGTGTCGACCACTGTGTCGTCCAGCGTGATCATCAGGTGCAGGCCGGCGGCGGCGCCGTGCACCGTCGCCGAGGGCAACGCGCGGGCCAGCGCGGCGATCATGGCGTCCCGCCGCCGGATGTGTCGCCGCCGCAGCAGCCGTAGGTGCCGCTCGAAGGCGCCGGAGGTCATCAGCTCCGCCAGCACCAGTTGCGGGAGCACGGCGTTGCCCAGGTCGGCGTTGCGCTTGGCGGCGACCACGGCCTCGCGTAGCCGAGCCGGCACGAGCAGCCAGCCGACCCGCAGGGCGGGGGCGAGCAGTTTGGAGACGCTGCCGGCGTAGCAGACCTGCTCGGGCAGCAGACCGCGCAGCGCGGGCACCGGAGGACGGTCGTAGCGGTGCTCGGCGTCGTAGTCGTCCTCGATGATCAGACCGCCGGCCCGCGCCCAGGCGACGAGCTGGCGGCGGCGGTCGCCGTCGAGCACCACGCCGGTCGGGAACTGGTGCGCGGGGGTGAGCATCACGGCCGGTATGCCGCTGGCTGTCAACTCGTCGACCCGCAGCCCGGCGTCGTCGACGGTGATCGGCGGGGTGTCCATCCGCCAGTTGTTCAGGTGTTGCCGCACCCCGAGCGAGCCCGGGTCCTCGACGGCGATCCGGTCGACGCCGGCGGCGGTGAGCGCCTGGGCGAGCAGCCCGAGCGCCTGGGAGACGCCGGCCACGATGATCACCTCGGCGGGGTCGACGCTGATGCCGCGGTTGCGGGCCAGCCAGGCGGCGACGGCCTGTCGCAGCGCGGGTGTGCCACAGGGGTCGCCGTAGCCGAGGTCGGCCGCGGCGACGCGGCGCAGCACGCTCCGTTCGGCGCGCAGCCAGTCCGCGCGGGGGAAGGCGGCCAGATCGGGTACGCCGGGCGTCAGGTCGATGCTCGCGTGCGCCGCGCGTACCGCGTCGAAGATGTCGGTGCCCGGTGCCGGCGGAAAGGTCGCGGCCGGTGCCGGCGCGGCGGCCGGTGTGGGTGTGGGCGCGGCCGGCGCGGCGACGACCACGGTGCCGGCCCGGCCCCGACCGGCGATGTGCCCCTCCTCGGTCAGGCGTTGGTACGCCTCGGTGACCACGCCCCGGGAGACACCGAGGTCGGCGGCGAGCACCCGGGTCGGGGGCAGCCGGTCACCGACCGGCACCCGCCCCTCGGCGATGGCCTGCCGCAGCCGGTCGGTCAGCCAGTCGGCGCGCCCGCCCGGCGCCGCGTCGGTGACGGTCAGGTGCAGGAAGTCGGACCCGGCCGATATGGACCCCTCGGACGCGGACGCTTTGGCTCTGCCCATCGGACCATTGTGGCAGCAGAGTGAGCAGGAGCCAGACCTGCCAACTCCGCCGGAGGACGATCATGACCATCCCGTTCCTGATCACCACGCTGATCGTGGTGGTCACCCCCGGCACCGGGGTGATCTTCACGCTCTCCGCCGGCCTGTCGCGGGGTGCACGGGCCGGCGTGCTGGCCGCGTTCGCCTGCACGCTGGGCACGGTGCCGCACCTGCTGGCCGCGATGACCGGGCTGGCCGCGCTGATGCAGACCAGCGCCGCGGCGTTCGAGACCGTCCGCTACCTCGGCGTCGGCTACCTGCTCTACCTGGCCTGGTCCATGGCACGGGACCGCGACGCCTTCGCGGTGACCACCGACGCCCCACCCCGCTCGGCGATCCGGGTGATCGTCTCCGGGGTGCTGGTCAACCTGCTCAACCCGAAGCCGACGATGTTCTTCGTCGCGTTCCTGCCGCAGTTCGTGGACACCACGGCGCCGGGGTCGACCCGGGCGATGCTCGGCTGCGGCGCGGTGTTCATGCTGCTCACCTTCGTGGTGTTCAGCGGCTACGGCATCTTCGCGGCCAAGGTACGCGACCGGGTGCTGACCCGACCCCGGGTCACCGACTGGCTGCGCCGATCCGCCGCCGGCACGTTCGTCGCGCTCGGCGTGACCCTCGCCCTCACCGAACGATAGGACCACAGTGCAGTTCGAACATGCTCCGCAGCTTCGTGAGGCGTACCCCGACCTGGTCGCCGGTGTGGTGCGGGCCGCCGGGATCACCGCCACCGTCGACGTGTCGGCACGCGCTGCCGGCTATCTCGCCGAGGCGCGACGACGGTTGGCCGACGGACCCGAGAGCGGGTTCCCGGAGATCCAGGCGTGGCGGCGGGCTTACGCGGCGATGGGGCTGCGGCCCACCAGGTACCGGTGCGCCGCCGAGGCGCTGCTGCGCCGGCTGCGCCTGGACGGCGAACTGCCCCGGGTGCACCCACTCGTCGATCTCTGCAACGCCATCTCGGCCGCGTACGCCATCCCGGTCGCGGCGCTCGACCTGGACCGGGTCGATGGCGACCTGGTGGTCCGGCCGGCACACGGCGACGAGGCGTACCTGAGTTTCGCTGGCGACACCGAGCATCCCGAGCCGGGCGAGGTGACCTTCGTCGACTCCGCCGGGCGGGCGCACGCCCGACGGTGGACCAACCGGCAGAGCGGCTGGTCGGCAGTGCGGGCGGGCACCTCGTCGGTGCTGATCGTCGCCGAGGCGCTGCACCCGGGTGGCGAGCCGGCGGTGACCCGGCTGGTCGCCGACCTCGTGACGGAGCTGACCGACGGGTGGTTCGCCCCGACGGCCGCCGCGGTGCTCACCGCCGCCGCGCCCCGCTTCCGCACCCCGGCGGCGGGCGACGACAGGGGTCAGGCGGTGTCGCCGGGCCGCAGGTGACGGTAGCCGGGGATCGTCTCGGCGAACCAGCCCGCGACGCTGGCCAGGCCGCGGTCGTTGAGCTGCGCGTCGTGGATCGGGTACGTCGCCGCCGCGCCCACGGCGCCGGCGAACCGGATCGCCTCGTCGAGGCGCAGCCAGGACCCCTGGGCCGGAACGAGCAGGGTGCGCACCGGCTCGTCCGGCACGTGCAGGGCGTCGCCCGGGTGGTAGAGCTCGTCGCCGATCAGGTAGCCGAGGTTCGGGCAGTCGGGCTGCCCCTCGTGGATCGCGGCGTGCCGGCCGCCGTGCGCGCTGACCGCGATGCCGGCCGCCGTGAACCGCTGCCCCGCACGGACCCGGGTCACCGGCAGTGGGGCTAGATCCGGCAGTCGGGCGCCCTCCGGCGCGTACACGGGGACACCGAGACCGGCGAGCCGCAACACGTCTATGTGGTCGGTGTGCTCGTGGGTGACCAGGACGGCGTCCGCGCCGACCAGGGCCCGCGGCTCGCTCCACGTCCCCGGGTCGACGACCAGCACCCCGCCGTCGTGCTCGACGCGGACACAGGCGTGCGTGAACCGGGTGATCCGCATCAGGCGACCGTACGCCGTCGGCACCTCAGTCATGGTTCCCGCGGCGGTTGGGCCGGCCCTGCCTGGGTAGTGCGGCAGCATGCCACAGCGATACGAGAACTACCCCCGGATCGCCGTCGTCACCGGCGCGGACTCCGGCATCGGCAAGGCCTGCGCGGTGGCGCTGGCCACTGCCGGCTTCGAGATCGGCATCACCTGGTACGGCGACCCCGACGGCGCGGAGCGGACGGCCACCGAGGTCCGCGCGACGGGGCGGCGCTGCGAGGTCGCCGAGGTGGACCTGACCCGGCTGCCGGACGCGGCGGCGGTGGTGGACGAGCTGGCCGACCGGCTGGGCGGCATCGGGGTGCTGGTCAACAACGCCGGCATCGGGGCCTCGACGCCGTTCGTCGACACCGGGTGGGAGCAGTGGCGCGAGGTGCTCGCCGTCGACCTGGACGCGCCCTTCCTGTGCGCCCAGCGGGCCGCGCGACGGATGCGGGCCACCGGCGCCGGCGGGCGGATCATCAACATCACCAGCGTGCACGAGCACGCGCCCCGGGTGGGCTCCGCCGCGTACTGCGCCGCGAAGGGCGGGCTCGGGCTGCTGACCCGGGTGATGGCCCAGGAGTTGGCCCCCGACGGGATCACCGTCAACGCCGTCGCCCCGGGCGAGATCGCCACGCCGATGACAGGTCAGGAGGATGTCGACCCGTTCACCCAGGAACGCCCCGGCGTGCCGCTGGGACGGCCCGGCGACGCCCGGGAGGTGGCCGCGGTGGTCGCGCTGCTCGCCTCCCCCTCCGCCAGCTACGTCACCGGCGCGTCCTGGCCGGTCGACGGGGGCATGTTGCTGATGGGCCCTCAGGCCGCGTCGTTGACGAACGACGACTGGCGATCGGTCTGAGCGGCGTCGTCAGCGCATCGGCGCGGCCGACGCCCGGACGATGTACACGAACTGCACACCGAACGCCACCACAGCGACCAGCACCCCGACCACTACCGTCAACGCGCCCCCGACCCCGACGGTCGTGGCCACCAGGGCGATGCCCAGCCCGCTCAGCACGGCGTTGACCGCTCCCACGAGTGCGGCAGTGGTCAACATGAACTCCCACCGCCCCGGGCGCGTGCCGACCAGGTTCCAGGCGGTGCTCATGGCGTCGTCGGCAACCACCGCGTCGGCGAAGAAGTCGTGCTCGCCAGCGAGATTGTGTTGGTAGTAGGCCCGGATGCGTTGGATCCGCCGCAGGTCCAACGAGTTCTCCACTGTGGTCTCCACCAGCCGCAGGAACGTCAGCACCCCGATGATGACCAGCGTCGGCAGCACCGCCGCCAGGTACGGCCGCACCAGCTTGTCGTTGCTGGCGACGAAGCCGAGACCGATCAACGCCGCCGACAACACGGACAGGAAGATGGTGGCGCGGCCGGTGGCCTCGGCGATGGTGCCGGCGCGCGACGTCTGCAACGCGTAGTGCTCTGTGGTCAGGACGGTGAGAAGCGCCTGCTCGCGTTCACTCTCGTCCACCCCGCCACCCTCCGTGGTCGCACGACTCCGTTACCGTCACTCTATGAGCGGTGGACCGGCTCCGAACGGCGAACCGGTCGCTCGGAGAACGGGACGGCGCCCGGCAAAGCGGGCACGTATCCTCCGAACTCCGGTGATCAGCGGGCGGCGGTGGGGCCGACCGACGGCGGAAGGGGACCGGATGCCCGGGTGGGCTGGTCGGGGCGGGCGGCAACGACGCGCCTTCGTCGTCGGTGGGGCACTCTTCGCGATCGCCGTCGTCATGTTGCTGGCCGCCTGGCGCAGCACCGGTTTCCTCAGCGACCTGCTGCTCAACCTCGGGGCCAGCGTGGTCCTCGCGGCCATCTCGTACGTCATCTTCGACCCGTTGTTCGAGGAGGCCCGCAAGGCTCGGGTGCAGGAGCACCTCAGCTTCGACCAGCAGGCGTTCGTGACGCGGCTGCACCGCTCCGGTCGTCGGGTGCGCATCCTCGACACCTGGACGATCCTGTTGGAGCAACGGCACCGGGAGGACACCCTGAGCGCGGTGCGAGCGGCGCTCGCCAACGGCGCCCAGGTGCAGTTGCTCCTACTCGACCCCGACTGCACCGCCGCCCAGCAACGCTCCGAGGAGCTGGAACGGCAACGGGTGGACGTGCCCCGGCAGATCCGCACCAACCTGCGCCACCTGGCCGCGTTCGCCGAGGCACTCGACTCGCGGCTGCGACACCGCCTACAGGTCCGGCTCTACGACGCGTCCCCGTCGATCCAGCTCTACCAGTGGGACGGGCGGGCGCTGATCTCGTTCTTCCCGATCGGGAAATTGTCGTTCAACGTGCCGCAGCTCGAGGTGGACATGGACAGCCCGTGGGGCGGGTTCGTGCACGCCCGGTTCGAGGAGCTGTGGGAGCACGAGCAGGCCACCCTCGACCTGGAGCGGTACTGGTCGGTCATGGTCACGCTGCGCCACGACGAGTCGGACGTGGTCGAGGTACGCGTGCCGTACGTGACGGTGGACGGGCAGCACTACGTCGACTGCCGGGGGTTCCGGGTCACCGGGCCACTGACAGTGCGAGCCGTGCTGCCGCCCCGCGCGCCCGGGGCGGCCCCCGGCGTGTTCGCGCTGGCCGAGCCCGCCGACGGGGACCGCACCCCGGCCGCAGTGGTGAAACGGCACTTCGACCAGAAGTACGGGCACGGCGACGGCGAGCGGGACGTCCGCCGACTGGTGCCGCCGCCGGGCGATGCCCGTACCCCGGCGCCCCGACCCGCGACGGCCAGCGACACGCACGCACGGTGACCCCCGACCTGCCCGGGCGGGTCGGCACAGGAAACAATGGTGGTCCACCCTGATCGCCAGGAGGACCGTCGGCGTGTCGCATCGCACCGCACCGCCGTCCGGGGCGGCGCAGCTGCGCGCCGACTGCGGACGCTGCTTCGGGCTGTGCTGCGTGGTGCCCGCCTTCGCCGCGTCGGCGGACTTCGCCATCGACAAGCCGGCCGGTTCGCCCTGCCCCAACCTGCGCCCAGACCACCGCTGCGGCATCCACACCGAGCTGCGGCAGCGGGGTTTTCCCGGCTGCACCGTGTTCGACTGCTTCGGTGCCGGGCAGCAGGTCGCCCAGGTGACCTTCGGCGGGCGGGACTGGCGGGACGCGCCGGAGACGTTGCCGGCGATGGCGGAGGCGTTCGCGGTGCTGCGACCGCTGCACGAACTGCTCTGGTACCTCACCGAGGCGGTGGCGCTGCGCCCGCCGGCCGACCTGCGCGCCGAGCTGGAACGCGCCCGCGCCGAGACGCTGACGCTCACCGACGGTGACCCGGCGCACCTTCGGGCCGTGGACGTCGCCGACCAACGGAACCGGGTCAACCCGCTGCTGTCCCGGGCCAGCGACGTGGCCCGCGCCCCCGGCGGCGCCGACCGGCGGGGGGCGCACCTGCTCGGGGTGGACCTGCGCCGCGTCGACCTCCGCCGGGCCAACCTGCGCGGGGCGCTGCTCATCGGCGCCGACCTGCGCGGGGTGGACCTCGGCCTGGCCGACGTTACCGGCGCGGACCTGCGCGGCGCCGACCTGCGGGGCGCGGACCTGCGGCGCACGCTCTTCCTGCACCAGACCCAGCTGGACGCCGCCCGGGGGGACACCCACACCGGGCTGCCGCAGACGCTCACCCGGCCGGCGCACTGGACGGCGCTGCCGCTCACCCCGGTCCGTCAGCCGTCCCGCTCCCCTGCCCGTCGGGGCCGCCGCCGTTAGGTTCGGCGCGATCCGGTCCGCCGCACGCTTCCGTCAACTCCTGGAAGCCGGCATGGACCGGGCACTGTGGGCAGCGGGCGCGGTCGCACAGCCGGCAGAGGTGGGCCAGGCTGCCGGCGTCCGCCACCTCGTCGTGCAGCAGGGAGCGGGCGATGTCGGCGAGTTGGCGGCGCTGCTCGACGGTCAGCGGGGCGAGCAACGCGGTGAGCACCTCCTGCCGGGCGCGCAGGGTTCGGGCGGCGGCCGCCGTGCCCTCGGTGGTGAGGTGCAGGGCGCGGCTGCGCGCGTCCGCGCCGGGACGCCGCTCCACCCAGCCCTGCTCCCCGAGCCGCCGGACCAGGTGCGCGACGCCGGGCTGGGTCAGCCCCAGCACCTGGCCCAACCACTCGGCGGTCACCCCCGGCTGGTCCTTCAGGACGACGAGCGCCTCGGCGAGGGCGCCGCCGGCTCCGACGGACGCGCTGACCGACGCCCGCATCCGCGAGCCGACGAGCAGGGCGAGTGCGCCGAGCAGGTTTGGCGAACCATCCTCGGGTAGATTCATAAGTTGTGAATGTACCCCGGCGGGCGCTGTTGCTCATCGTGTTGATGACAGTGGCGCAGCTACCTGTCGCGCTGCGGCAACTGCTCGTCGTGCTGCTCGGTCACCAGAACACCGGCAGCTTCGCCACCGCCGGCGTGGCCAGTGCCGGCTGCGGGATCGGGCTGGCGGTCACCGCGCCGCTGGTCGGTCGACTCCTGGGCCGGTTCGGTGCCCGCCCGGTGCTCCTCGCCACCGGCCTCGCCCACCTGCTCGCCCTGCTCGGCCTGGCCGTCACCACCGAACCGGTGGCGTTCGTGGCGCTGGCCACAGTGGCCGGGCTCAGCACGCCACCGGCGGTCGGCAGCGGACGCGCCCGACTGGCCCGGCTCGTCGCCCCCGCCGGGCTGGCCCGCGTGTACGCGGTCAACGCCGTCGGGCAGGAGGTGCTCTACGTGGGCGGCCCCCTCGCGGTGACACTGAGCCTGCTGATCAGTGGGCCCACTGCCGCGCTGCTCGCCTTCGCGGTGATCGGCAGCGTCGGGCTGCTCGGCATGGTCGCCGTACTGCCGGCGCGCGAGGTCGACCGGCAGCCTCGCGAGAAGGGATCCGCGCTGCCCGGCCAGGCCACCCGCCGCACCGTCGTCGGCACCCACGTCGGCTACATGATGGGCATCGGCGCGATGTGGGTGCTCGTGCCCGCGTTCGCCACCACAGTCGGGCACCCGGACCAGGCCGGGCTGCTGGTGACCATCTGGTCGGTGGGCAGCCTGGCCGGTGGTGTGCTGCTGGCGAGCCGGGGGCGGCCCGGCAGCCCGGCGGCGGCGTACCTGGCGATGCTCGGAACGTTGGCCGCCACCTCGGTGGCGCTGCTGCTGCCGCGCAACGTGCCGCAGATGGCCGTCGCGCTGGCGGTCTTCGGTCTCGCGCTGGCGCCGTTCCTCGCCGTCACCGACGAGATCCTCGCCCGGTCCACCCCGGCGGTCCGGCTCCCCGAGACGTACGGGTGGTTGCAGACAGCCGGGCAGCTCGGTATCGCCGCCGGCTCCGCGACCAGTGGCGTGGTCAACGACCACCTCGGTAACACCTGGGCGTTCCTGGTGGTCGTCGGCGCGCTCGCGGTGGCGCTGATCGTCGCGCTCAGCCGCCGCCGGACGTTGCGCCTGCCGGCCGCTGCGCCACCGGTCGAGATGGTCGGATCGGCGGTTCCCGCCGCCGGGTCAGGTTTCGGTCGGGACGACGCCGGGTAGCCAGCGCCGACGCGGACCGGCATCGACGGGGGGCACGGCGTGGGCTACCGAAATCGCCAAGGTGAGCAGCCGGGCGACCCGCAGCACAGCGAGGACGAGGCCGGCCAGACGCCACTGGTGCAGGTCGAGACGGACACCGAGGTCCCCGCACCGGCGGACACCGATGTCCGGCCGGACATCGTGACCGAGCCCGACAACTCGGGCGTCGCCGGTGGCTCGTCGGGCAGCAGTGGCGGCGGGTCGAGCATGCCGGGGCACCCCGACGCGAGCCGCTGACCCGGGCTCAGCGACTGGTCAGCGCACCCCGGGCCTCGGTCATGCCCTTGTTGGCGAGCCCGTCGGCCCGCTCGTTCTCCGGGTGGCCGTTGTGCCCCTTGACCCACAGCCAGGTGACCTCGTGCCGTTCGCAGGCCGCCTCCAGCCGCTGCCACAGGTCGGCATTCTTCACCGGCTGCTTCGCGGCGGTCCGCCAACCGTTGCGCTTCCACGACGCCAGCCAACTGGTGATGCCGTTGCGCACGTACGTGCTGTCGGTGTGCAGCTCCACGGTGACCGGCCGGTTCAGGCTCTCCAACGCCTGGATGGCCGCCATCAGCTCCATCCGGTTGTTGGTGGTGGGCGTTGCCTCACCGCCGCACAGCTCCCGCTCGTGATCGCCGTAGCGCAGCAGCGCACCCCAACCACCCGGACCGGGGTTGCCACTGCACGCCCCGTCGGTCCAGATCTGCACGCCCCTGCCGGCCGCCGCGTCCACCATGCCCGGCAACCTACCGGGCGCGCACGTCGTCCTCCCCGCTCGGGGGGCCGCCGCGCCGAGCCGTCGGCGCCGAGCCCAGTGGGTCGCCCACCACCGCGGGTGGAATGGCCGGCGCGGGCCGGGTGGGACGCAGCCGGTCGCGAACCCGGTGTACGGCGTCACCGGCGGTCGCGGTGATCATCGGCAGCAGCCGGGTCGAATTCATGATCGCGACCTCCTCGGCCGGTGTGGTGCCGCCGTCGAGGAAGCGCAGCACCCGCTCGGCCGGGTTGCGGTCGAAGAGCCGGTCGAAGAACTCGGGACCGCCCACCCCGCCCCGGTCCAGCGCGCGCAGTGCCACCGCGTCCATCCACCGGTGCCGGCGCGGGTACGCCGGCGCGGGCACCGGCGCGCGGCCCGCGGCGAGGGCGCGGGCCACCTGGTCGGCCTGGCGGTACATGGCGGAGAACGTGAAGCCGGTGGAGGGGCGGGTCGCGCCCCCGGCCGTGCCGAGCCGAACCACACGGGGGGTGGGCCGGGCCGGGAACGGCGCGTCCGTCATCGGGATTACCCCGTTCTCCACCTCGCGCACCCGCAGCCCGGTCGGATCCAGCCCGAGCAGATCCCGGTAGCCGGCCAGCGCCGCGTCGTAGCCGGCGTCGGTGAGCAGGTCCGGCGAGAACTCGGTGTACTCCACGAGGGCGTAGCGGTCGCTGACCGGCAGCACGTACCCGAAGGAGACGCCCCGGGGCGGCTGCGGGGTACGGAAGTCCATCAGCACCGCACGCGTCGGGTCGAACACCGGCCGGTCGGCCTCCAGCCACCATCCCCGGAAGTGCTGCAACCAGGTGGTTCGCCCCGCTCGTGCCGGCGGGCGGGGGCGGGAGTCGAGCACCCAGCCGGCCCGTACGCTGCGCCCGCCGCCGGTGCGCACCAGCACCCGGTCGCCGTCGTCGCGCACCGTCTCGGCGGGTGCCACGATCCGGGTGGCGTCGAGGCGACGCTCGGCCTCGGCAGCCCGGTCGTAGACCGGGCCGGAGCGGAGCATGGCGTACCGCAGCGGGGTGAGGTCCAGGACGCGGCGTCGCGCCGCCGTCGCCACCTCGACCTGCTGCCAGCTCGCGCTGAGCAGCGGGTCCAGGTCGCTGTCGGGGTGGCCCCAGAACGCCCAGGTGCGGTCCTGACCGCGTCGGCGCACCGGGTCGACGACGGCGATCCGCAGATCCCGGACGCCGTGCCGGTCCAGTGCGGCGAGCAGCAACGACGCGGCGCCGCCGCCACCGAGCAGCACGAGGTCGACGTCGAGCGGCGCGGAGTCGGTCACCCCCACCACGCTGCCACACGGCCGCCCGACACCACCCGATGGGCCGCAACGGCGCTCAGGCCACCGGGGCGGGCGCCTCGACCGGGGGCGGGTCGGCGAACGCGCGCGCGACCGCGGCCCGGTTGAAGACCCGCCAGGTGGCGGCGGAGACGCCGATCGCCACCACCAACCCCACCCAGTACGGCGCGGTGATGCCGAACCGGGCGGCGAGCAGCCCGCCCAGCAGTGCGCCCACGCAGTTGCCGCCCGCCGCCACGAAGAGGTTGGTGCTGGCCACCCGGCCCTGCAGGTTCGGTGGGGTGAGTCGTTGGCGCAGTGAGTTCGCCACGATGTTCCACAGCCCGCCGTGCACGCCGAAGGCGAACAGCGCGAACCCGACAACGATGGTGCTGCGGGACGCCGCCAACGCGAGGTGCAGCCCCGCCTCGACGAGCAGACCGATCCGGATCGTCCAGGTGGCGCTGATCCGGGCGATGATCCGGTCGCCCAGGAGCGCGCCGAGCACTCCACCGGTGGCCATGCAGGTGAAGAGCAGGCCGTAGCCGACGGATCCGAGTCCCAGTCGCTCGCCGGCGAGCAGCACCAGCACCGCGAGCGCGGCGGTGAGGGTCACGTTGAGCAGACCGATCAGCAGGGCCATCGTGCGCAGCAGCCGCTGGTTGGCCAGCCAGCGCAGTCCTTCGACGATCTCGCCGCCCATCGAGCGCGTACGGAGTGCGTGCGTGTCGCCGACGGCGGCCCGGAAGTCCCCGCCGATCAGCGCCACCAGCACGGCGCTGAGGGCGTACGTGACGGCGTTGACCAGGAACGGACTGCCCGCCGAGAGCGCGAACAGGAAGCCGCCGAGCGGGCCGGCGAGCATGCTGTGCATGAGGGTGGCGCCGCCGCTGAGCCAGCCGTTGGCACGCTCCAGCCGGTGCCGTGGCACCACGACCGGCACCATGGCCTGGCTCGCCGCGCGGAACACGATCTCACCGGTGTTGACCAGGAACAGCACCGCGAACAGCAGCACCACCCCGCCTCGGCCGCTGAGGATCGCCGTGGCCAGAACCGCGAGCGCGACCACCCGGACCAGGTCGATGACGATCATCAGGCGGCGCCGGTCCATCCGGTCCACCAGCACCCCGCCGGGCAGGGCGAAGAGCAGCCACGGCAGCCACGCCACTGCTGACGCCCCGGCGACAACGAGCGGGTCATCGGTGCGCGACGCGACGAAGAGCGGCGCGGCGACGGTGGCCAGGCCGCTACCCAGCGCCGAGAGGGTGCTCGCCGCCCAGAGTCGGGCGAACACCGGTCCCAGGCCAGCTCCCACGTTCGATGTCACGGCGAGCGAACCTACCAGCGTCTCCCCCGGTCGCACGCGGATTTATCCCGCCGGCAGAGTGGCCGCCCGCAGCCAGGTTTGACAGGCAACCCACCCGACCCCGAACGCGTATCCGACGCGCCGGCCGGTCCAAGATCCGCACAACTTCAGGGATGTCGTGGCCTCCAGACCGCGCGAGGCACCCACGTCCCTGTTCTTTGTGGGGATCTTGGATAGGGGCGCGAGGGCGACATCACGTCAGCCAGGTGGTGCATTTCCGCCGTCTCCGGCAATACCTCGCCATAGGCCCAGCGACGACAGCCCGACCGGATGGACATCGATCGGAGCACCGGTGCCGGTCGGGCCGTCCGGGCCTTTCCGCAGCTCTCCCCGCCTTCGGGTGGACACGTGACGGCAACGAGGATTTCTCATTTTCACCTGATCGAGGACCCAACCCACCTAGTGTTGGGCACACCGGTGCTAGTCACGGAGTTGGCCACCCGAACGACGTCCCACGCAGTCAGCGGACGAAAAGTGAGGGAAGACGCGTATGAAGGTCTCAACAGCACTCTGCTCGGCGGCGCTCGGCGTGGGCCTCGGCACGCTCCTGCTGCCAGGCGCCGCACTGGCCGACACCACAGTGTCACCGGCCACCACCCCGGTCGGTGGGACCGTCGTGCTCACCGCGACGACCTGCAACCCGAAGTCGGGTGACGCCATCTTCCGGGTCACCGGCCCCAACCGCGACCAGAACGTCCGATCCACAACGGCCGCCGCCGGCGGCGGGCTGAGCGCCGAGCTTTTCACCGCCGGGTTCACCCTGGGCACGTACACGGTGGCGGCGACCTGCGGCGACGGCAGCTCGGCCGGCACCGCCACCTTCGCCGTCACCCCGATCGGCGGCGCGCCGGCCGGCTCCGGCGGCGACAACAGTGACACCGGCGCTCTCGCCGCCGGCGGCACGCTGCTCGGCACCGCCCTCGCCGGCGCGGTGATCCTGATCCGCCGGCGCCGTCCGGTGTCCACTGTCGCCTGATCGGCGACCGTTCCATCCCTGAGACGGGTGCCCGCGCCGGGAACACCGGTGCGGGCACCCCGACGATCCGGTACGGAGGCGCACACGTGTGGTGGCGGCGGACCCTACCGGCAGTGGTCGCCCTGCTCGGCGTGAGCGGGCTCGGGCTGATCACCGTCGGCCTCACCTCCGACCCGGAGCGGCCACCACGACCGTCGGCCGACGCGCCGACCCGCACCCACCCCGCACCGGACCTGGCGCCGCTGCCACCCTCCGCGCCGGTCCGGGTGCAGATCCCCGCCATCGACGTACGCGCTGAGATCGTCCCCGTCGGCGCCGACGCCGCCGGGGTGCTGGAGGTGCCGCCACTGGACCGGCCCACCCTCGCCGGCTGGTACCGGCACGGGGTCAGCCCCGGCGAGACCGGCAACGCCGTCCTGGTCGGACACGTCGACGCGCCGTCCGGACCGGCGGTCTTCTTCGACCTCGGTCGGCTCCGCGCCGGGCAGCAGGTACAGGTCACCCGCGCCGACGCGCGGGTCGCCACGTTCACCGTGGACGACGTCCGGGCGTACCCCAAGGAGCACTTCCCCACCACCCTGGTCTACGGCCCTGCGGACGCCGCAGGGCTGCGCCTGATCACCTGCGGCGGCCAGTTCGACTCCGCCACCGGCAACTACGTCGACAACGTCGTCGTCTTCGCCACCCGCACCGCCTGAGCCCCGCCGCAGGCCCGAACCGTCCACCCGCCGGAGCCACCGCCCCGCTGTCGGGAGCCGGACCCCGCTCGGCAGAATGCGGTGGCACCATCCCCTGATCGGGACGGTGCGCCGGCGACGGGGAGGCACGCGGTGGATCAGCGACCGGTACGGGACCGGACCGGTCGAGGCGTACGCGCCCTGGCCCGTCGACTGCTCGGACGGGTCGAGGGCGACTCCCCCACCCCCCGCCGGTCCAACCCGGACGCCGTGGTCGACTGCGCCGTCTACGTCAACGGCCGGCGCGAACCCGGTCAACAGCACTACGCCGACGCGTACGCCCGGGCGCGGCACGGCCGCGACGCCTTCGTGTGGCTGGGACTGCACGATCCCGGCCCGGCGGTGCTCGCCGCGGTCGGGCAGACCTTCGGCCTCGACGAACTGACAGTCGAACAGGCGCTCGCCGACGGGCACCGGCCCACAGTGCAGCGCCACGGGCCGGTCACCCTGCTGGTCCTGCGCACCGCCGGGTACGTGGAGCACGACGAGCTGACCGACACCTCCGAGGTGATCGACACCGGGGACGTCATGGTGCTGCTCGCTGACCGCTTCGCCATCACGGTGCGGCACGGCGCCGCCGGGGCGCTGCGCAGCGTCCGCGCCGACATCGAACGCCGCCCCGCCCTGCTGGCAGCCGGCCCGTGGGCGGTGGCGTACGCGGTCTGCGCCCGCATGGTCGACTCCTACCTGGAGGTGGCCGGGCACGTGGAACGGGACCTCGAGCGGGTCGAGGAGGCGGTGTTCGCCCGCGACCGCACCGCCGACATCCAGCACATCTACCAGCTCAAACGGGAGGTGGTGGAGTTCAAGCGGGCGGTCCTGCCGTTGCAGGCGCCGATGCGGACGCTGCTCGACCCCGACGGCCCGCCGCGTGCCCTGCACCGCTGGTTCGTCGACGTCGACGGCCGGCTGAGCCGGGCGGTGGACCGGGTGGCCGCGTACGACGACCTGCTCACCTCGATCGTCCAGTCGCGACTGGCGCAGCTCGCCGTCGAGCAGAACAACGACATGCGCAAGATCGCCGCCTGGGCTGCCATCGCTGCCACCCAGACCGGCATCGCCGGCATCTACGGCATGAACTTCGACCACATGCCCGAGCTGGCCTGGCGCTACGGCTACGCCGGGGCCCTCACCCTGATGGCGGCGGCTGCCCTGTTCCTGTACCGGCTGTTCCGCCGCTCGGGCTGGCTGTGACGCTGCTCAGCGGTGCGCGGTGAGGAAGGCGCGAATCCGCTCCCGCGGGTTGTCGGTCAGCTCCGGGCCGTGGGTGAAGGCCGCGAGGTCGTAATCCAACTCGCCGAGGACGTGCGCTGTCTCCCGGGTCATCTGGAAGTCGCTGCACAGCCACTTGATCGGCCACCGGATGCCGACCATGTTGAACAACGCGTCACCGGTGATCAGCAGGCGCGTCGGCTCGTGCAGCAGCGACACGTGCCCGGGCGAGTGCCCGGGGGTGTGCACCACCCGCAGGCCACCACCGACGTCGAGCAGGTCCCCGTCGGCCAGCGGCTGGGCCACCTGGACCGCCGGAAACCGGCCGCTGTTGAGGCGGGCGAAGAGCCGGCCGCCGGTCACCGTCGGGTCGCTGACCGGCGCGTGACCCGCCTGCGCGTACGGCACGTCGGCGGCGTGCGCCGCGACCGGGGCGCCGGTACGGCGGGCCAGCTCCGCCGCGCCGCCGGCGTGATCGGGGTGCGCGTGGGTGAGCACGATCCGGGTGACGTCCGCCGGCGCCTTGCCGATCGCCGCGAGCCCGCGCACGATCCGGGCCGGCGCCTTGGCCAGCCCGCAGTCGACCAGCGTGACGCTGCCGTCGTCGTCGACGAAGGCGTACGAGTTGACGGCCGCGCGGCCCACCGTGGGGATACGCCAGACGTTCGGGGCCAGTGGCACCGCAGGGGCTCGCGTCATGCCGCGAGTCTAGGAACGATCGTCAACTGTCGTTGTCCGACCGGCCGGCGGTCCGCCTGAGCTGACCGAGGGCTAACCTCGCGCTGGTGATGTGGCAGCGGTACGTGGCGATCGGCGACAGCACCACCGAAGGGCTCGACGACCCGGACGGCGTGGGCGGCTACCGGGGCTGGGCCGACCGGTTCGCGCTGGCGGTGGCCCGCGCCCAGGGCGGCCTGGAGTACGCGAACCTGGCCATTCGGGGCCGGACCACCGCGTTGATCCGCGCCGAGCAGCTCCAGCCCGCCCTCGACCTGGCTCCCGACCTGGCCACCGTGGTCGCCGGCATGAACGACGTGCTGCGACCCTCCTTCGACGCGGACCAGGTCGCCGGGGATGTCGCGGCCATGCAGCAGGCACTGGTCGAGCAGGGCGCCACAGTGCTGACCTTCACGATGCCGGACCCGGCGCCGGTGATGCCGCTGGCCCGGCCGCTCCGGGGTCGCATGCTGGCACTCAACGAGGCGCTACGGGCCGCCACCGCGCGGACCGGCGCCACCCTCCTCGACCTGGGCGCCCACCCGGTCTCCTCCGATCCCCGGCTGTGGAGCGACGACCGGCTGCACGCCAACAGCGCCGGGCACGAGCGGATCGCCGCCGCACTGGCGTACACGGCGGGTCTTCCCGGGTTCGACGACTCCTGGACGCTGCCGTTGCCGCCGGCACCACGGCGGCGCCGCGGTGAGGTGTTCGGCGCCGAGCTGGCCTGGACCCGCCGCCACCTGATGCCCTGGCTGGTCCGGCACCTGCGCGGCCAGTCGTCGGGCGACGACCGGGTGGCCAAGCGGCCGGTGCCCCTGCCGGTGCCGCTGGACTAGACGGGGTCAGGGAGGATTGGCGACGTGGGTAAGGGTGCGGGACGTCGGCGGGCGAACGCGACGACGGGACGGGTGTGCCCGTGCGGCTCCGGCCGGGCGTACGCGGACTGCTGCGCGCCGGCGCACGGCGGCGACGCCCCGGCGACGGCCGAGGCGTTGATGCGCTCCCGGTTCAGCGCCTTCGCCCTCGGCGACTCCGGTTACCTGCTGCGCAGCTGGCACTCCTCGACCCGACCCGCCTCCCTTGAGCTCGACCCGGGGCAGCGGTGGACCCGACTGGAGATCGTGGAGACCGAGCGGGGCGGCCTGCTCGACACCGCCGGCACTGTGACCTTCCACGCCCACTACCGGGATGCGGGCCGGCCCGGCACGGTGACCGAACACAGCCGGTTCCTCCGCGAGGACGGCCGGTGGGTCTACCTCGACGGTGACCAACCCTGACGGGTTTTTGGGCGTAGGATGACGTCGGCGTAGTCCTGCGCCGCACCTCCCTCCCGGCGCTCACGCCGCCGGCAACGCGGAGGCAAAGGGGGCCTGGAGCCCTCGGGACGTGGTGCCACATGCCCCACTCCGGCGGGGTCGGCGGGAGCGTGAGTCCCGGTGACCGTGCCGTTCACCGGGAGCATGTGATGACCACCCAGAGATCGTTCAAGGCCCGGGTCCGGGCCCGGATGGAGAAGACCGGCGAGAGTTACACCACCGCCCGCCGGCACCTGATCAATCGGACCGTCGAGCCGACAACGGCGTCCATCGCCGCGTCCCCTCCAGCACCCACCGGACCGACCGCCGCGGCTGCCGCAGCGCAGACCGAGCGGATCGCCGACGACCTGATCCGCGCCCGGACCGGCAGCGGCTGGGCCGAGTGGTTCGCAGTGCTCGACGCCGCGTCCGCCACCGAGTGGACGCACACCCGGATCGCCCGTCACCTGACCACCGAACACGAGGTGCCGGGCTGGTGGGCGCAGACCATCACCGTGGGGTACGAGCAGGCACGCGGCCTGCGCGCGCCGGGTCAACGACGCGGCGGCGGCTTCGAGGCCAGCGCGAGCCGGACGGTGGCCGTGCCGGCGGTGCGCCTGTTCGAGGCGTTCGCCGACGAGACGGCACGCGCCCGCTGGCTGCCCGACGTCGAGGTACGTGTCCGCACCGCCACCGCGCCGCGCAGTTTCCGGGCCGACTGGGCCGGTGGCCCCACCAGGATCGTCGTCGGCATCGACGCCGTCGGCGAGTCAAAGGCCCGGGTCAACGTCCTGCACGAGAAGCTGACCGCAGCCGAGCAGGCCGCGGAGCTGAAGGCGTACTGGCGGGACCGGCTCGCCGCACTGAAGGCACTGCTCGAAACGGACGGAGACCACCGATGACCATGACCTTCATCAACCTGCCGGTGCGCGACCTGACCACCGCCACCGAGTTCTACCGGGCGATCGGCTTCACCAGCGACCAGGCCGTGCCGGACGGCGACAGCGCGGTGCTCACCATCTCCGACACCACCCGGCTGGTGCTGCACCTCCGCTCGGGCTTCGAGGCGTACACCGGGGTCGCCACGACGGACACGGCGACCAGCCGGGAGGTCATCGTCGGGCTGTCGGCGTCGAGCCGGGAGCAGGTCGACGAACTCGTCGACCAGGCGGCGGTCGCCGGCGGGGAGTCGCTCGGGCCGGGGATGGCCAACGGGCCGATGTACATGCGCGGCTTCCGGGACCTCGACGGCCACCAGTGGTCGTTCCTGCACATGGCCGGCTGACCGGGCGGCCCGGCGGCGGCCCGAGCAGGCCGCCGCCGGGCCCCGGTCAGTCCGGGCCACCCGGCGCAGCCACTGCCACACCGACGGGCACTGCCGTCCGGCGCCGGCGGCGGGTCAGCAGCACCAGCGCCACCACGAGGTACGCCCCGGCGGTCAGCGCGAAGGCCACCGCGTTGCCGGCCGCCGTGGCGAGCAGACCGTAGCCGCCGTACGTCACGATGATCAGCACGTCGGTGGCCATCCCGGCCAGGGACGTGACTGTGGCACGGCTGGAGCCGGTGATCCGGGCCTGGAGCCGCGCGTCGGCCAGCACGGTGGCCAACTGCGCGGCGCCGAACGCCACCGCGAGCAGCACGAACCCCGCCGGGTGCCGCAGCAGGGCGCCGCCGGCAAGCGCGACACCGACCAGCCCCAGCAGCGCGGCGTAGCCTCGGCTGCCCAGCCGCTCCCCCGCCGGGGCGAGCAGCCCACCGACCGTCACTCCGGCCCAGAGCAGCAGGAGCAGCAGGGGTACTGCCTGCGCACCGACGCCGGTGTCCAGGGCGAGCAGCGGGGTGTACTCGTCCAGGGCACCCCAGTCGGCGGCGACCACTGCCACCAGCAGCACGGCGGCGCGTACCGGCGGACGGGTGCGGACCTGCGACACGCCGGCCCGCAGCGTGTCCCACCACCCCAGGTCACCATCGTCGTCCGGGCTCGCGGGCGCGACGGTGTCCGGCTCGTCCTGCCGGGGTGGCGCCGCGCCCACCGGCCCAGCGGTCATCGCCGGCTCGGCGACCGGAACGCGTACGACCCTCGACGCGCGGTGTTCCGGCAAGCGGGTGGCGACGATCGTGGCGAGCAGGCAGGCGAGCACGCTGGCCGCGCCGACCGCCGGGTAGCCGCCGACGGCGAGCACCGGGCCGGCGAGCACTCCGGAGACCACCACACCCAGCACACCCGCCGTCCGCGCCCTCCCGAGCACCCTGGCGTACCTGTCGACAGCGCCGAGCCGGTCCAGCTCGGTCCAGACCAACGCCTCCAGCGCGCCGGAGACCAGTGCTCCACCGGCGCCCCAGAGCAGGAAACCGACGGCGAACGCCGGGTAGGACGGCAGCAGCACCCAGAGCGCGAAACCGGCGGCGGCCACCAGCGGGGCCAGGCACAGCAGCAGCCGGCGGGACAGCACATCCGCCCAGGCGCCGGAGGGCACCTCGAACAGGATGCCGGCGGCGGACCAGATGACGAAGAGCGACGCGATCTGCCCCACCGACAACCCGGTGTCGGCGAAGAACACCACGTACAGCGGGTAGAGCAGGACGAGGTCACTGAGGAACGCGTACCCGTAGAGGGTCGCCGTCAGCCGACGGACCGCCGGCTCGGGCACGCGCGAAGCGATGGGGATCATGGGGCCTTCCCGTGGGAGTGGAGACGGACACCGGACGTGCGGTGCCCGTGGTGGCCCACGGGATCGGCCAACGCTGCTGGATCAATGTCGCCAGGTCATGCCCGCGATGCTAGACAACCGGCGCGGCCGCGGCCAGCGCTTTCGGCGGGGCGGACAGCGCGAGGCAGGGCGGGATCAGCGCGATCCCGCCCCGCCGCCGTACCGCTGGTGTCAGCGCCGGTCGACCGGCGGGATGACAGTGGTGGTCTCGCTGTCGTCGCTGGTGCGCTGCCCGGGCACCGCGCGGTCGGCGCCGCCCGTGACCACCTGGGTCGTGTCGGGGTCGACACCGGTGCCCACCGCCTGCGTGACATCCGAACCGGCCGAGCCGCCGACCACCTGGGTGGGGTCGGAGCTGACCGGGAAGCGAACGACCTGGGTGGCGTCCGTGTCGGCCGGTCGGGTCACCACCTGGGTGGCGTCGGCGTCGGCCGGTCGGGTCACCACCTGGGTGGCGTCGGCGTCGGCCGGTCGGGTCACCACCTGGGTGGCGTCGGCGTCGGCCGGTCGGGTCACCACCTGGGTGGCCTCCGGGTCGCTGGTGGTGGTCGACGCGCGCGCCAGCTCCGCCTCGGCGTCGCGGCGGCCGGCCCGGTACGCCTGGGCGTGCTCGGCGATCAGCTGCGACTCCCGCTCGGCGCGGGTCAGCCACGACTCCCAACGGCTCTGCATCGGACGGATCAGGCCACCGCCGACACCGACGACGAGGATGCCACCGATGGTGGCCAGCACGGCGATCAGCACCGGAGTGGTGACCGCTGTGGCAACGCCGATCTGGTTCAGGGCCGCGATGACACCGAGACCGAGGATGAACACCGAGGCGATGGTGGCCAGCACCCGGCCGTACGACAGGCCACCGAGCGCGCCGCTGATGATGTCCTTGACCGCGTTGGCGATGGCTGCGGCGACCACGACGATGACGATCGCGACGAAGGCGCGGGGCAGCCACGCGATCACCGCGCCGAGCAGGTCGGAGATCGGGTTCGGCCCCCAGATGCCGAAGGCGAGCTGAAGGGTGAACAGCAGCACCGCGTAGTAGACGAGTTTCGCGACGATGTCGCTGGCGTCGTACCGGGAGCGGCTCAACGCGCGGCGGATGCCGCCGCGCTCGACGGCGCGGTCGAAGCCCACCCGTTCGAGGACCTTCTCCACGATCTTCAGTACGGCCTTGGCGATCAGCCATCCGGCCACCAGGATCGCCAGGAAGGCGACGGCCTTGGGCAGGAAGAGCATCACCGAGCGGAGAGCGTCGCCCACCGCGTCGCTGACGTTGTCACTCATCTGGTCATTCCTTAAGTGGGGCAGCCGGAACGGTCAGCCCCGGACCTACCCCCGACCCGACGCGCGGAAACGCCGACCAGGCGGGGTCGCCCTCACGACCGAGTGCTGGTGAGCGAACAGCACGCGGCCGCGCGGATGTGGAGTGCCCCGAACCCGCCCTCGCCGTCGAGGATCTGTACGTGGTGATGAGGTGTGCGTGTTGCGGTGTTACCTGTCCTCGGTGCTGGGCTGCATTGTGCTTGGGGAATCGAACCCCGCGCTGCCCACCGCGCGCCAAGAAAGGTGCCGGGGTTGCAGCCCGGACCTGTGTGTACACGCCTCCACGACGGCTACCTGCTCCACATCGCTACTGGCATAGGTCAGTCCAGCAGGTCAGCCTCCCAGTTGGTGCGCTGAATCCGCACCTCGAGCTCGCGGAGCTGCCCGGCGAGCCCGTCGGCGCGTTCCCTGAGCTCGGCGACCGGCAACGCCGCGAGCATCTTCAGCTCGGAGCGGAGCTGCCGGGCCAGGTGACCACGGCCGCTACCGGCGGCGGCGTCGGCGGCTGCCGTGATGGCCGCGTGCCGCAGTCGCAGGACGTCCCGCCGGGCCAACGCGTCGGTGAGCGTGCCGAGGTCGTCGACCGGCACCGTGGCGTTGGTCCGGTTGATGCGCCGGATCAGCGTCTCCAGGTTGTCGAGGACCTGGTCCAGCTCGGCCATGAGCACAGTGGCGTCCTCCGGAGGCAGCTCGCCCTCCTGGTACCGGGCGCTGCCGTTGATCCGGGTCCGCAGCTGCTCGACCCGTCGTGCCGCCTCGGCGCGTTCGGTCAGCGCCTCACCAAGTTTCATCTTCCACCCCCGAGTCAGCGGCCAGGTTAGCCGAAGGTTGATCTCATGGCCGACCGGTTTTCCGGCTGCCTGTTGGGGTTGGGCGCCCTCTAGCGCGCGGGCGAGTCTTGGCAATATTCTCCGGAGTACGTGCGGCCACTGGAGCTACTTTTCATCCCCCCGCCGTCGGCCGCAGGAGGAGATGCAATGCACGTCGACCATTCCGAAGTGGATCGCCGGACGCTGCTGCGGGCCGGTCTCGGCGCCGCCACGGTCGCCGTCGTCGGGAGCGAACTCGCCTTCCCGAACGCGGCGCAGGCCGCGCCGGGCACCGACCTGGACTGGATCATCAGCTGTGACGAGTGGGCCGCCCGCCCGCCGAAGGACCCGCTGTCGGTGAGCGCCATCGCCACCAACAAGATCATCGTGCACCACATGGCGTTCCCGAACGTCACCGACTACTCCCGCGAGCAGGCGGTCAAGCTGGCCCACGACTGCCAGGACCTGCACATGGACGGCAACGGCTGGTCGGACACCGGCCAGCACTTCACGGTGAGCCGGGGCGGGTACGTGCTGGAGGGCCGCCGGGGCAGCCTGGAGCGCCTCGAAGCCGGAGACCGGCAGATGATCTCGGCGCACTGCCCGGGCGAGAACGGCCGAGCCATCGGCATCGAGAACGAGGGCACCTACGTCACCGAGACGCCCCCCGAGGCGCTGACCGACTCGCTGGTCAAGCTCTGCGTGGCGATCTGCCGCCAGTACGGGCTGCACGCGCACGACATCTTCGGCCACTGGGACTTCCGCACCACCGAGTGCCCGGGCGCGGCCTTCTACCGGCAGTTCCCCGAGCTGCGGCGGCGGGTGCACGCCGCCCTGGGCACCAAGCTCGGTGACGTGCCGGCACGCCGCTGGCCGGACCTGTGGCGTTTCGTCAACTCTCCCTCGGTCCGGGTGGTGCAGCACCTGCTCGCCTACCGCGGCTACCCGGTGACCGTCAGCGGCACGTTCGATGCCGCGACCGTCGCGGCGGTGCAGGACTGGCAGGCCCGCAACGGCATCGCTGTGGACGTGGACGCCACACTCACCACGCCGACCTGGGAGACCCTCGCGCCGGAGCTGGACCAGCACGCCGCCGGAGCGCCGGTCACGGCCGTGCAGGAAATCCTCGCCACCAAGGGGTACGCGGTCACCGTCACCGGGGCGTACGACCACGCCACCCGGAAGGCGGTGCAGGACCTTCAGGCGCTGCACGGGCTGCCTCGCAACGGCAAGCTCAGCACGAGCACCTGGTGCACTGTCGTCGGCGGATCGGTCCGCGAGTCGTTCCGGCACCGCTGAGCCCGTGGTGGCGGTGCGGGGCGCACCCGCACCGCCACCAGCCGGCTCACCGGTTTGATCCGCCGCCCCGGCGGAAAGAACCCCGGGCATGACCTGGGCCCGTCGAGCCGTACCCGCTGTCGCCGCCGCCGTCGCGGCCCTCGCCGCGCGGGACCTGATCCAGCGCGACCACGCGCTGCTGCGCAACTTCCCGGTCCTCGGCCGCGCCCGCTACCTGTTGGAGACGATCGGGCCGGAGCTTCGGCAGTACATCGTGGCCGGCAACAACGAGGAGCGACCGTTCACCCGCGACCAGCGCCGCTGGGTGTACGCGTCGGCCAAGCAGGAGAACAACTACTTCGGTTTCGGCACTGACAACGACATCGAGTACACCCCCGGGTACCCGATCATCAAACACCGCACGTTCGGCCGTGCCGTGCCGCCATCGTCACCGACCGCCGGGCACGACGTGCGGTTGCCCTGCGCGAAGGTGCTCGGCGCGGCACGGGGACGCGCCCGGGCGTTCCGACCGGAGTCGGTCGTCAACATCTCCGGGATGAGCTTCGGCTCGCTCTCCGGCAACGCCATCACCGCGCTCAACAAGGGGGCGGCGCTCGCCGGCTGCCTGCAGAACACCGGTGAGGGTGGCTTGTCGCCGTACCACCGCAACGGCGGTGAGCTGGTCTTCCAGCTCGGCACCGCGTACTTCGGCTGCCGCGACGAGCACGGTCGGTTCAGCCTCGACCGGCTGAAGGACCTGGTCGCCGGCGCACCGGTGCGCGCGCTGGAGATCAAGCTGAGCCAGGGCGCCAAGCCGAGCCTCGGTGGGCTGCTGCCCGGGGCGAAGGTGTCCGCCGAGATCGCCGCTACCCGGGGCATCCCGGCCGGTCAGGACTGCGTCAGCCCGTCGCGGCACGCCGAGTTCTCCGACTGCGACAGCCTGCTCGACTGGGTGGAGTTGCTGGCCGCCGAGACGGGTCTGCCGGTCGGCATCAAATCGGCAGTCGGTGACCTGGGCTTCTGGCAGGAGCTGGCCACCCTGATGCGGGACACCGGCCGGGGTGTGGACTTCGTGACGATCGACGGCGGCGAGGGCGGCACCGGCGCCGCGCCGCTGATCTTCACCGACTCCGTGTCGCTCCCGTTCCAGCAGGGCTTCTCCCGGGTGTACAAGATCTTCGCCGAGCACGACCTGCACGAGCAGGTGGTCTTCGTCGGCGGCGGCAAGCTCGGCCTGCCGGACAACGCCATCGTGGCGTTCGCGCTCGGCTGCGACCTGGTCAACGTCGGTCGGGAGGCGATGCTGGCGATCGGCTGCATTCAGGCGCAGAAGTGCCACACCGACACCTGCCCCACCGGCGTCGCCACCCAGAACGCGTGGCTCGCCCGGGGCCTGGACCCGACGTTGAAGTCGGTCCGGGCGGCCAACTACCTGCGGACCCTGCGCCGGGACCTGACCAAGGTCGCCGAGGCCTGCGGCGTCGAACACCCCGGCCTGATCGGCACCGACGCCGTGGAGATCCTGGACGGCCGCACCGGCTCCACCCCACTGCACCAGGTGTACGACTACCGGCCGGAATGGGGACTGCCCTCGCCCGCCGACCAGGCGGAGATCATCCGGCTGATGATCCCGGAGGCACCCCGGGGCGGCAGCGCCCCACCCTCCGCCACCGCCGTCGGCTGAGATCGCGCCCGCCCAGCAGCCCGGACAGGGGTCCCAGGCCCGGGGGGCAGCCTGCCTCCCGCTGCTGGACCACTGTCGCTCGGGTCGCAAAGCCCCGATCGCGGACCGACTTGATGACTGTGCGGCATGTTGATGACTCACAGACATCAAGCGTTTTCCCGCCATGTCCGCGAAGCGCCGCGATAAACGCGTGGAGCTGGCGACACGCCGCGTCTATGGTGGCGCGGTGCTGATCAGACGCGAGACACCGGCCGACGTCGACGCCATTCGGGCGGTGCACTCCGCAGCCTTCGCGAAGGCCGACGGCGGTGACGGCGTACCGGTCGAGGCGACCCTCGTCGACGCGCTGCGCGCCGACGAGGGCTGGCTGCCCGCGTACTCCCTGGTGGCGGCCGACTCGGACGGCCAGGTGGTCGGTCACGTGGTGGCCACCCGCGGCCGGGTGGGCGGTGCGCCGGTGGCGTTGGGCCTGGGGCCGCTGGGCGTGTTGCCCACCTGGCAGCGGCGCGGTGTCGGCAGCGCGTTGATGCACGCGGTGCTCGGCGCCACCGACGCGCGGGACGAACCGCTGGTGGTGCTGCTCGGGCACCCCGACTACTACCCGCGCTTCGGTTTCCGGCCGGCCGTCGAGCTGGGCGTCACCCCGCCGCAGGCGTGGGGGCCGCAGTACTTCATGGCGAGGCCGTCGCACGCGTGGCGCGAGTCGATCCGGGGCGAGTTCCGCTACGCCGGCCCGTTCGACGACCTGTGAACCGACCCGCTCTCCGTCGGCGGCGCGCCACCGACCTGGACGGCTGCGTCGCGGCGCTCGCCGAGGTTCACCAGGTCGACGGGTACCCGCTGAACTGGCCCGCGGATCCGCACCGCTGGCTGCGCGAGCCGCACCCGGCGCGAGCCTGGGTCGCCGTCGACGCCGAGGCGGCCATTGTCGGACACGTCGCGGTGCATCGGATCCCCGATCAGGTGGACGGGCCGCCCGGCCGACCGACGGCCGAGGTGGCTCGCCTCTTCGTGGTGCCGAAAGCGCGTGGGTTGGCGCTGGGCAGCGCGCTGCTGGACCGGGCCCGTCTGTGGGCGGGCAAACGCGCCACGGATCTGGTGCTGGAGTTGGCCGGCGGTGGCACCGCGGCCGCTGCCCTGTACGAGCGCGCAGGATGGCGGTTGGTTGGCACCAGCACGGCTTCCTGGACGGCACCCGACGGCGGCCCGGTGTCGCTGCGCCACTACGCGCTGCGGCACCGCGCGCCCGGCTCCGACGTCGTACCGGCCAGCACCGCCAGGCGACGGGCGAGCCGGCCTGCGGCCTCGCGCAGCTCCGGAGGCTCCAGCACCTCCATCTCGTGATCCAGGCGGGCGAGGTGAGCGGCGAGCCAGTCCAGGTTGTCGCCGCCGACGATTAGCACCGACCACCCGTCGCGGTCGTCCTCGACCCGCCCCACCTGGGGCGGGACCACCTCCCGCAACCGCTCCGGTTGGGCGTGCACCCGCACCCGGGCGAGGTACCGGTACGGCGCACCGGTCACCGCCCGCTGCACGAAGGCGACCGGGTCCGGGTGCTCGCGCGCCGGGAAACGCCAGGTCGTCGCCACCGCCGCCCGCATCCGGTCCAGCCGGAACGTCCGCCAGTCGTCGCGGTCGACGTCCCAGGCCATCAGATACCAGCGGCGGCCGGTCGTGACCATCCGGACCGGCTCGACAGTCCGTTCCTGCTCGGCAGCCTCCCGACCGGGATAGTGGAATCGAACGCGCACCCCGTCCCGACAGGCCCGGGCGAGTGTCACCAGCAACTCCGCGTCGATCTCGGCGACCGGGCCGATGAGGGTGTCGGTGGAGCCGTGCACCGCCCGCACCTCGGCGCGTAGCCGCGACGGCATCACCTGGTCGAGCTTCGCGAGTGCCCGCAGCGCGGCCTCGCTCGCCCCGGCGACGGTGCCCCCGGAGGCGAGCCGCAGAGACACCGCAGTGGCGATCGCCTCCTCGTCGTCGAGGAGCAACGGCGGCAGCCGGGTGCCCGCACCGAGTTGGTAGCCGCCGCCGACGCCCGACACCGCCTGCACCGGGTAGCCGAGTCTCCGCAGACGCTGCACGTCGCGGCGCACGCAACGCCCGGTGACCCCCAGCTCGGCGGCGAGTTCGGCGGCCGTCCAGGACAGTCGTCGTTGCAGCAGCGCCAGCAGGCGCAGCACCCGCTCGGTCGTCGCCTCGACGGTCACCCGTCGATCGTTGCACGGATAGCGGAACGACCCTGTCCGCTATCTGCGAGAGGCTGGGATCATGACCGACCAGAACAGGAAGCAGGGATCCGCCGTGACCCGCGACGTCCAGATCACGTTCGACTGCGCCGACCCGGCGGGGTTGGCCACGTTCTGGGCCGAGGCGCTCGGCTATCAGGTGCAGGCCCCACCCGGCGACTTCGAGTCCTGGGACCAGGCGCTGGAGGCGATGGGTGTGCCGCCGGAGAACCGCAACGACGCGTCGGCGGTGGTCGACCCCGAGGGCACGCGACCACGGCTGTTCTTTCAGCGGGTGCCGGAGCACAAGCAGGTGAAGAACCGCGTCCACCTCGACGTACGCGCCGCCCCCGGACTGGAGGGTGACGAGCGGATGGCGGCCCTGGAGGCGGAGGCCGAGCGGCTCGCCTCGCATGGTGCCAAGCGGCTCAGTCGGCACGAGCCCGCTCCCCCGTTGGGCGCCGGCCATCTCATCATGGCCGACCCCGAGGGCAATGAGTTCTGCCTCGACTGACCGGGCGTTCGCCCAGCTCACTGCCACACCGGCCGTTCGTCATGCGAACATGTGTACGTGTCGCCCGGGGCCAGCATCCTGCACGCCGACCTGGACGCGTTCTACGCGTCGGTCGAGCAGCGCGACGACCCGCGCCTGCGGGGGCGGCCGGTGATCGTCGGTGGCGGCGTGGTGCTCGCGGCCAGCTACGAGGCGAAGGCGCGGGGCGTCCGCAGCGCGATGGGCGGCCAGCAGGCGCGAAGGCTCTGCCCAGACGCGATCGTCGTGCCGCCCCGGATGTCGGCGTACACGGCGGCGAGCCGCGCGGTCTTCGAGATCTTCCGGCAGACCACACCGCTGGTCGAAGGGCTCTCCATCGACGAGGCGTTCCTCGACGTGGGTGGCCTGCGGCGGCTGGTCGGTCCACCGGCCGAGATCGCCGAACGACTGCGCCGGGAGGTCAGCGACCGGGTCCACCTGCCGATCACGGTGGGGGTGGCCCGCACGAAGTTCCTGGCCAAGGTGGCCAGCGGAGTGGCGAAACCGGACGGCCTGCTGGTGGTCGCACCGGACGCCGAGCTGGCTTTCCTGCACCCACTGCCGGTGGAACGGCTCTGGGGCGTCGGCCCGGTCACGGCCGCCAAGCTGCGCGAACGCCGTATCCGTACCGTCGGGGAGGTGGCCCGCCTCGGTGAGGCGGCGCTGGTGTCGCTGCTCGGTGCGGGCGCCGGCCGGCACCTGCACGCGCTGGCGCACAATCGCGACCCCCGGGCGGTCCAGGTGGGGCGGCGGCGCGGTTCGATGGGCGCGCAGCACGCGCTGAGTCGTACCCCGCACGCCTCGACGGAGCTGGACGCCATCCTCGCCGGCCTGGTCGACCGGGTCAGCCGGCGGATGCGGACGGCCGGGCGCTCCGGCCGCACTGTGGTGTTGCGGCTGCGCTTCGGCGACTACACCCGGGCGACCCGCTCGCACACGGTGGGCAAGGCGACGGCCGACACGACACCACTGCTCGCCGCCGCGCGTGCGCTGCTACGCGCCGCGCTGCCCGAGATCGATCGCCGTGGTGTCACGTTGATCGGTGTCTCCGTGGGCAACCTCGACGACAACCCGGTCCAGCCTGAGCTGCCGTTCCAGCCGGACGCCGGGTCCGATCTGGACGCTGCGGTCGACGCGGTCCGCGACCGGTTCGGATCAGCAGCGCTCACTCGGGCAGTGTTGCTCGGCCGGGAGCCGGGCGTGGAGATGCCGCTTCTGCCGGACTGACCGATAAGCGTGCGGCGTCCGCGGCCGAGCTGCGATCAGAGACACATCACAGCAGGTCGGCGGTTTAGCCGGCGGCTGACGGGTGACCCTTGTGGGGTACAGCCTGACGAGGGGGGCCCACCATGTCCGACGACACCAGCAACCGACCGAGTCGCACCGCCGAGCGCCCGCACGACGTGACCGATCCGCTGCTGTGGCAGTTGGCGGTCGACGTGCTGAGCGCACACGAGCCGGACGACGAGGGCCAGTGCCGCAACCTCCAGTGCGCCGGGCAGTCCTGGCCGTGCGCGGCTCGCACCGGCGCCGAGCACTCACTGCGACTGGCCCGCAGCACACCCGACTCGGTCGAGCTGACCATCGACGAAACCGACAGCGACGACGTCGACACGGACGGGCGGCGCGACGCGGCGGTACCGGCCCCCCGCTGGGGCTGGAACGCCGGCCCGGTGGCGTCGCACCGGGGGTCGAAGGCCGCCTCCGCGGCGTGACGGACCACCCACACCTGAACTGATCCGCACCGCACAGGCGAACGCTCGGCCGGTTGTCCGGCCGGGCGTTCAGCTGTCGTGGCGCAGCCAGGCCACTATGCGCCGCAGCAGCTCCCGATGCCCCGGTGACTCGTACGACCGGACGTCGTGGCCGAGTGCGTCGTAGACGATCCGGCTGCTCCCGACGGTGCGCGCCCAGACCAGCGGGTGGGTGTCGCCGCCCTCGTCGTGGACGTAGAGGGGCTCGACGTCGACACCGTCGACCAGCTCCAGCTCGGTGTAGCGCTCGTCGTGAACCTCGAAGTCTCCGAGCCCCGCGCTGATCGGGTGTTCCACACCGCTGCGGCGGATGAGACTCGGCCCGATCGGCGGGTGGAAGGTCCGGCCATGGGCCCAGGCGGCGCCGACCGTGCAACGCCAGCTTGTCAGCTGGGGGAACGCGATAGTGGCGCTGTGCATGGCGAGCAGGCTGCCGCCGCCGGCCAGGAAGTCGTCGAGGACGCGGCCGAAGGTCTCGTCCTCCGGGATCGGGGTGGTGCGGTCCGCGCTGGCGTTCACCACCAGCAGGCGCGCGCCGTCGAGCGCGGCCTTGAGCTGGTCGACGGCCGTGACGACAGCTACCGAACCCTCGTCGCCGATCAGCCGGGCCAGCGTGGCACTGGTTTCGGCCAGCGGGTGCCAGGGGTCGGCGTGCGGGCCTTCCCCGCTGAAGATCACAGTGTCGACAGGCATGACGATGCTCCGCTCATCATTTGGATAATTTTCGAAATCACGAAATGAAAGGTAGCATGGCCTCCATGAGAGCCCTGCATCATCCCGATCTCACCTCGGTCGACCTGGCCACCCTGCTAGGTGCCCTGGCCGACCCGGTGCGCCTCAGCGTCGTACGGCAGTTGGCGCAGGCCGGCGGTGTCGTCTGCGGCCAATTCGACGCGTTGTCCGAGGTCAGCATCTCCACGCTCTCGCATCACCTGAAGGTCCTGCGGGCCGCCGGCGTCCTCCGTGTCACGCCGAACGGCAGTTTCCGTCGCCACGAGTTGCGGGCCGACGAGATCAACGACCGATTTCCGGGCATCCTTTCCGCGATCGTCGCCAACCTTGACCTGCCGGAGCGAGTGGGAGTCCCCGCATGACCGACGCCATATCGGCCGGAAACAACCCGCCGAGCACCCTGGGCCTGTCCGCCGACGAGGTCCTGAGCACGACCCGCGCCGTCCGCAAACGTCTCGACCTGGGCCGCCCGGTCCCCCGCGACGTGATCGAGGACTGTCTGCGCATCGCGCTTCAGGCACCCAGTGGCCGCAACAGGCAGCGCTGGGACTTCATCTTCGTCGAGGACCGCGAGACCCGGGCGGCCGTCGCCCGACTGTGGCGACTCGGCCTGATGGCGCCGCCACCGGCGTCGGGCGGCACCGGGCCGGCCTTCAGCCGGATGAACTTCGCCTCCGAGCAGTGGGGTCGGATCGCCGGCAGTCTGGCGCACCTGGCGGACCACCTGCACGAGGTCCCGTTGCTGCTCATCCCCTGTCTACGCGTTGAGTCACGCGCCGAACTCGACACTGTGCGCGGGCAGGCGGGGGCCTGGGGTTCGGTCATTCCGGCGTTCTGGAGCTTCATGCTGGCCGCCCGGGAACGCGGGCTCGGCACCGCCTGGACCACCAGCCACCTCAGCTACGAGCGGGAGATGGCCGAGTTGCTCGGCATCCCCTACGACACCGTCGTGCAGGTCGCCCTCACCCCGGTGGCGTACACAGTGGGCACCGACTTCAAGCCCGGTCCGCGGGCCGACGCGGACGCCTTCGCCCACTGGAACCGCTGGTAGCCGGCCACCACCGCGCCCCACCCACGGCCAGGACCAACAGGGCCACTGACAACAGCGGAAACCAATCTCCGGTACGCGAATAGACAGTGCCCCACCCCGACGTCGGGGTGGGGAGCAGCAGCTCCGCGTCACCGGCGGTGGCCTCACCCACCATCCTGCCGCCGGGGTCGGTGACCGTCAGCCGGCCGAAGGCCGCGGCCCGCACCACGACGAGCCCGTTCTCCACGCCCCGCACCAGTGCCATCCGTCCGTGCAGCCAGCCATCGGAGGTGAAGTCCAGGGCGGGGACGAGCAGCACCGAGGCGCCCTGCGC
Organism: Micromonospora trifolii; assembly: GCF_022229005.1. Lineage (GTDB taxonomy): Bacteria > Actinomycetota > Actinomycetes > Mycobacteriales > Micromonosporaceae > Micromonospora > Micromonospora trifolii. Next base: position 2,754 of record NZ_JAKKFD010000021.1, on the reverse strand, counting down.
CCGATACCGCCGGACCAGGCCGGGATAGTCGAGGTCCTTGCAGATCGCGACGCCGAACCGCCCGTCCACGAACACCTCGCCGTCACCCGGCGTCAGCCAGTCTTCCAGGCCCGGGATGAGATGCTGTTTCTCGTACGTCGCGACGGTCCCACCCGGTTCGAGCACCAGCGCGACGTTGCTCGACCTGTCGGCCCGTCGCCGCACCGCGCCGACGACGACCTCAGCCTCGGCCTGCTGGAGCGCGGCCACGAGCACGGGCATCGTCGTGTCCGTCACGGCGAACACCTTCTCCGGCAGGACGACGATCCGTGCCCCACGGGCGACCAGACCCTCGACCCGCGCGGCGTAACGGGCGAGCAGGTCACGTCCGGGCTGCTCGTCGATCGGGAGCCCGTCCTCGGGTTGCCGCAGGGCCACCAGGCCGACGGTCAGCGGCTCGGCCGGGTCGGGGGAACGGCTCAGCGACCAGGCCGACCATCCTCCGGCGCCGAGCAGGAGGACGAGCAGGCTGGTGAGCGCGGGGCGTGGGCTTGCGCGCAGGGCGGCGAGCGCGATCGGGACGGCGAGCAGCAGGTAGGTGACGCCCCAGACGCCGGTGAGCGCGGTCAGTTGGATCACCGGGCGGACGTCGGCCTGGGTGTAGGCGAGGCTCCACCAGGCGCCGTGCGGCAGCAGGCGGGACGCGGCGTACTCCCCCAGCACCCAGAGCGAGGGCACGGCGAGGACGGCGAGAACTGTTCGTCCGCGCAGCAGCAGCACCCGGGCGAGCAGGACCGTGCCGGTCGCCAGACCGACGCCGAGCAGGATCACACCGGCGACCGCGGGAACCGGTAGTCGCAGGGTGCCGAGGTAGTAGCCGAGCACGCCGCCCTGCCCGATCGACCAGGCGAGGGCGGTGGCGAAGAGTGCTGTCCTCGGGCGTACCCGCGTCGAGGCGAGGATCAGCGGGAGCGGGGCGAGCCAGGTCAGCGCGGGGATCGGGTGCAGCCCGGTGCCACCGAGCCAGAGCAGGCCACTCAGGAGCGTGGCGAGGATCGTCATCATTCCTCGAGCGTGCGGCGCGGGCGGCCGGAACGGATCGCCGTACGAGCCGGGATCGATCTGGTCCCGTGGAGGGAGGCGTCAGCGCACCGGGCCGGACGATACTGCCGACGTGAAGCGGTACGTCAATCTCGTCGTCACCGTGGCCGCCGTCGCCGCGACAGTGCTGCCCGCGCTGGCCGATGGGCCACGAGCGTGGTGGGTGCTGCCGCTCGCGATCGCGTCGTCGGTGCCGGTGCTGTGGCGGGACCGGGCGCTGATCCCGGTCGCCCTCGTCGTGGGTGTCGCCACGACCGTCTCCGCCGCACTTGGCGCGCCCCCACTGCTGCCGGTCGGACCGCTCGTCTGTCTCTACACGTTCGCGGCACGGGCCTCCCTGCCGATCCGCCTGCTCGGCATCGCGCTCACCGCCACCGGCCTGCTGGTGTCGCTTCTCTATCCCCGCCCGGACGTGGAGGTGCTGCGTTACCTGTCGGTCGCCTACCTCTTCGCGTACGCGCTGGGCACCAGCACGCGGGCCCGCCGAACCCAGGCCGCGGCTCTCGCCGAACGCGATCGTCGTATCGCCGGTGAACGTGCGGCGGCGGTGCTGCGCGAACGCACGCGGATCGCCCGCGATCTGCACGACATCCTCACCCACGCGGTTGGCGTCATGATCGTCCAGGCGGAGGCGGGTCCGCTGCTGGTCCGCCACCAGCCGGATCGCGCCGATGCCACGTTCGCCACGATCGCCGCCACCGGCAGGGACGCTGTCGTCCAGCTCCGCCGCGCGGTCGGCAGCCTGCACGAACCTACCGACCAACCACTCGACCAGCCGGGTCTGGACCACCTTCCCGTCCTCGTCGAGCGGGTCCGGGCCGCCGGCCTCGATGCCGTTCTCACCGTCTCGTCGTCCGGAGGTGCCGTCGAGCCGACGCTCGCACCGCCCCCGGACGTCGGGGTGGCCGCGTACCGGATCGTGCAGGAGTCCCTGACCAACGTGGTGCGGCATGCCGGAGCCCGATCGGTTCGCGTCCGGCTGGACTACACGGCGTACTCGTTGATCGTGTCGGTCACCGATGACGGCCGCGGCCACCGGGCGTCCGAGACCGGCCGGCCCGGGTACGGGATCGTCGGCATGCGCGAGCGCGCCCACGCCTGCGGCGGCACCCTGCGCACCGCCCCGGCCTGCGACAGTCACGGCTTCACGGTGACCGCCACCCTGCCGCTGTCGGCATCGGCGGTGCTCTGATGCTGCGTGTCGTGCTCGCCGATGACCAGGACCTGTTCCGGGCCGGGTTCGCCACCATCCTCGGCGCCGAGCCGGACATCGAGGTGGTCGCCGAGGCCCCTGACGGCGCGGCAGCCGTGCGGGCCGCCCGCGACCATCGTCCCGACGTCGTTCTGATGGACATGCGGATGCCCATCCTGGACGGTGTCGCCGCGACCCGGCAGGTCTGCGCGCTCACCACGAGCCGGGTTCTCGCCCTGACCATGTTCGACACCGATGACTACCTGTACGCGGCCCTGCGGGCCGGGGCCAGCGGCTTCCTGCTCAAGGACGCTCCCCGAGCCGACCTGGTGAACGCGGTCCGTGTGGTCGCCGCCGGGGACGCGCTGCTCGCTCCCCCCGTCACCGCCCGGGTGATCGGCGAAGTGCACCGGCCCGGCCATCCGTACACCAGCTCGGCAGAGCGTTGGGTAGACAAAGAGGGTAAAGCACGGTAGTCGCCG
>NZ_JAKKFD010000020.1 GCF_022229005.1 Micromonospora trifolii | reverse complement strand
CTCGATCTGCCGGATCCGCTCCCGGGTCACCCCGTAGACCTGACCGATCTCGTCGAGCGTCCGAGGTTGGCCGTCGGTCAGGCCGAAGCGCAGGCGTACCACACCCGCCTCACGCTCGGAGAGCGTCTGGAGCACCTGCTGGAGCTGGTCCTGCAGGAGCGAGAACGACACCGCGTCGACAGCGACAACGGCCTCGGAATCCTCGATGAAGTCGCCGAGCTGACTGTCGCCCTCGTCACCGATGGTCTGGTCCAGTGAGATGGGCTCCCGAGCGTACTGCTGGATCTCCAGCACCTTCTCGGGTGTGATGTCCATCTCCTTGGCCAGCTCCTCCGGAGTGGGCTCGCGGCCCAGGTCCTGGAGCAGCTCACGCTGTATGCGGCCGAGCTTGTTGATGACCTCGACCATGTGCACCGGAATGCGGATGGTGCGGGCCTGGTCGGCCATGGCGCGGGTGATGGCCTGCCGGATCCACCAGGTGGCGTACGTGGAGAACTTGTAGCCCTTGGTGTAGTCGAACTTCTCCACGGCTCGGATCAGACCGAGGTTGCCCTCCTGGATCAGGTCGAGGAAGGCCATGCCGCGGCCGGTGTAGCGCTTGGCCAGCGACACCACCAGTCGGAGGTTCGCCTCCAGGAGGTGGTTCTTGGCCCGCTCGCCGTCCCGGGAGATCCAGCCCAGGTCACGGACCATGTCCCGGACGAGCTTCTCCTCGCCCTCGTCGGCAGCCCGCAGTCGCTCGGCGGCGTAGAGCCCGGCCTCGATCCGCTTGGCCAGCTCCACCTCCTGCTCGGCGTTGAGCAGCGGAACCTTGCCGATCTGCTTCAGGTACGCCCGGACGGAGTCGGCGGAGGCGGTCAGCTCGGCGTCACGTCGCGCCTGCTTGAGGGCCTCGGACTCCTCGTCGTCCCACTCGAAGTCGTTGTCGGTCGCCGAGGCGGCGGCGTCGGTCTCGGCGGCCTGGGCCAGCTCGGCCGGCTCCTCGACCACCACGTCCTCGATCGCGGCGGCCAGCTCCTCCGGGTCGATCTCGCCCTCGGCGCCCTCGCCCTTTGCCTTGCCGCCAGCCTTGGTCGGCTTGGCTCCGGCAGCAGCGGCCACCGTCGCCTTGGTGGCTCGGGTCGACCGGGTCGCCTTCGCCGGCGTCGCGCCGGCAGCCTCGGTGGCGGTGCCGGTCGCCTTGCGAGCGGCCACCTTGCGCGGGGCCGACGACGCCGCGGCGTCGTCGGCGGAGGGCGCCTGCTTCGGGGCCGGCGCGGCGGCCTTCTTGGTGGTCTTGGCGGTGGTGGCCCGGGACGCTGGCGTGGTCGAGCGGGCCGCGGCGACGCGGCGACGGGTGCTCGCCGAGCCGTCCACCACGACGGTCACTCCCGCCTCGGAGAGCGCCCGCAGGATCTTCTTGGCCTGGGCCGGAGTCACCTCGGCGGACTCGACGGTGCGCGCGAGCTGAGCCGACGTGAGCTGACCACCGGCGCTCTGCGCGTGGGCGATCAGGGTGTCGGTGAGCGAGCGAACGTCGGCGCCGGGCTGGCGGGGTTCTGTCACGAATGACCTTCCGGAGGCGAAGAGCGGGCACGGCGGGTTCGTCCAGCGCAGCGAGGGTTACCGTGCCGGGCGATGTGGTTGAGGGACCCTCGTGTCACGGTCCGGCCGGTGGTCGGCGGTCCGTGCCGCGTGGGCAGGGGTGAATTGTAACGCCGTCTGCGGCGATCATCCTGCTCCGCACCGCGTACCGCCGGTGGGGACCGTCGGTGGGGCGGAGATATGGGCTTCGCGGTAATGATAGCCGCGCGGCCGGCGAACGGCTTCCTTCGTCGAGCCCGTTGGCGCGTGGATCGTGTCCGAACTGCCGTTTGAGCAGGCAGTACGAGGTCAACGTGGCGGTTGCGAGGGTGCACGTGTGGATCACCGAGGTCGCTGTCGGTAGGCACTTAAGCGACATTACCAACCTAAAGGGGCATCTTGCCGAAGGTCGGCCGCTCAAGCCGTGGCGGCGGCGTGGATGCCCCCGCCTCGCAGCGGCAGGCCAGGCACCGAAGATCCCGGTCTGGTGCCGTTGCGCGGCGTCGGGAACCATGATCTTCGGAGGTCGGGTCGGTTGTTCCACCCACCCACATGCACTCGGACTGCGGAAAGAGGCGAATCATGACCAACTCGGCTAGGACACCGTCCGAGCTGCTGGCCATCGCGGTGCAGGTGGCTCGGGACGCGGCCGACACCGCGTACCGGATGCGCGCCGAGGGAGTCGTCGTCGCCGCCACCAAGAGCACCGTCACCGACGTGGTCACCGCCGCCGACCGGGCGGTCGAGCGGCAGATCCTCGACGCGTTGGCCGCGCTGCGCCCGGACGACTCGGTGTTGGGCGAGGAGTACGGCGAGGGGACAAACGGCGCGGCGCCCAGCGGGGTGCGCTGGATCGTCGACCCGATCGACGGCACCGTGAACTACCTGTACGGGCTGCCGTACTCGGCGGTCTCGCTGGCGGCCGAGGTGGACGGGGTGGTGGTGGCCGGCGTCGTGCGCAACGTGAGCACCGGCGAGGAGTGGACCGCCACGGCCGGCGGCGGGGCCTGGCGCGACGGTGTCCGGCTGCGCTGCTCCGGCGAGGTCGACCTGGGGCAGGCGCTGGTCGGCACCGGCTTCGGCTACGACGCCGGCCGTCGGGCGCACCAGGCGCAGGTGGTGGCGGGGCTGATCGCACACGTACGGGACATCCGCCGGCTCGGCGCCGCGGCGCTGGACCTCTGCCTGGTCGCCGAGGGGCGGCTCGACGCGTACTTCGAGAAGGGTCTTGCGGCCTGGGACCTGGCGGCGGGCGGGCTGGTGGCCGCCGAGGCGGGGGTTCGGGTCGCCGGTCTGGCCAATCGGCCGCCGGGACCGGACCTGGTGGTCGCGGCCCCGCCCGCGCTCTTCGCGCCGTTGCACGACCGACTGGCCGCGCTGGATGCCGCAGGCGGTCCCTGACCGGTGGAACAGGCCGGCTCGCCGCCCTGGCGTCGCCTGGGGCCGGTTACGCCGTCACTTGGCGGGTGGGGACGGGCAGGAGCCCTTGGGAGCCTCCGGCGGGCCCGAGTCGCCGAGTGACTGGTTGACCTCGGTCGTGGTGGCGAGCTGCTGGAAGTTGTTGCCCAGCACGACGTCCACGGTGTCGTCGGTGCGCTTCTCGTCGTAGCCCGGGGTGGCGTTGTTGAGGAAGTACGCCTGGAGCAGGTGCGCGGACCCGACGCCCTTCGGGCCGTACCGCAGCAACGCGACGCTGTTGATCCTCTTCTCGTTCCCGGTCTTCTTGACCTGGAACTGTCGATTGCTGAACTCGTCGGCGACGGTGTGGGCGAGGCCGGGCTGGTCGGTGGCATTGAACACGTTGATCTTGACGTCCTTGCGCTCGCGCAGGGTCAGATCCGCCAGCGGCCAACCCTCGGGGCAACCCGCCGCGGTGCCCACGTTGCCCTGGCTGTCGCGGACCACGGCCACGACGACGAAGACCAGGGCGATGATCGCCAGCAGGCCGACGACGACGAGTGCTCGCACGCGCGCAAAACTCATCAGGGCACTCCCCGGACCTCAGTGGGTGGTGGCGGCCAGAAACGATCGCTCAGGCCGCCGGCCGTCGAATACGCCGCTGAGGTTAACGGTTGTCCGGCCGTCGCGTGGAAACAGCCCGACATGCCGGCGCGCCGACCGCGAACCGGGTACTACTACCCCTATCTTCGTGTCGCCTGAATCACATTGGGAACAACTTCGCGTGCGGGGGCGTACATCTCAGCCGCAAGGGCGGTATACATGCCTCGCCCAAGGGGGGGTAAGGTTCCGCGCTCGCAGGGGAGTCGCCCCGGCGAGCTCGACCCGTTCGGTCCTCGGGTCGGGTGCCCGACACAAGTGGTGGCCGGCCAGCGGAACCGAAACAGCGTCGTCCGGCGTTACAACCGGAAGCGACAACATCGATATGGGAGAGTGAAACCGATGGCCACCGACTACGACGCCCCGCGTCGCGACGAGGTCGACCTCGGCGAGGACAGCCTGGAAGAGCTCAAGGCACGGCGCGTCGACTCACAGTCGGGCGCGGTGGACGTCGACGAGGCCGAGGTGGCCGAGAGCTTTGAGCTGCCCGGTGCCGATCTGGCCGACGAGGAGCTCACGGTCAAGGTGCTTCCGATGCAGCAGGACGAGTTCCGGTGCGCCCGCTGCTTCCTGGTCCACCACCGTAGCCAGCTGGCGGTCGAGCGTAACGGCGAGCTGATCTGCCGCGAGTGCGTCTGACAACCACAACAACACCGGCGGCGGCCTCCTGAACGGGGTCGCCGCTGCCGGTGTAGGCATGCGGCAGCGGTGGGTACCTGCTTGACTCGTAGCGGGTAGCCACAGCACCGGGAGGTCCGATGAGCGATCGAGGCGGCACCACCGAGGGCGGTACGGACAAGCCCGGTGTCACCGACGGTGGCACGGACGACCTTGGTGCCACCGTCGCGGCGTTGACCGCTGACGACATCGCACCGGCCCGACGCCGCCAACTGCTGACCCGGATGGTCGGTCAGGCCCGTGCGCGGGGCGTCTCCGACCTGTTCAAGCCGCGCGCCGCCGTGCGGTGGATGGTCGACGCCGTCGCCGACATCGCCCCGCACGTGCCGGTACGGGACCTGGACACGCTGCGTCAGCACTTCCCCGGCCTGGACGACGCCGCCCTGGCCGACCGGCTCATCCGCAACGCGTCGAGGACCACCGCCGCGATCGGCGCGGCCGGTGGGGGCGTCGCCGCCGTCGAGTGGACGGTGGCCCCGACCCTGCTCTCCGCGCCGGTGCTGCTCGCCGCCGAGACCGTGGCCGTGGTGGCGGTGGAGCTGAAACTCGTCGGCGAGCTGCACGAGATCCACGGCGTGGCGCTACCCGCCGTCGGCAGCCAACGGGCGGTCGCGCTGGTGCACTCCTGGGCCACTCAACGCGGCGTCAACCCGATGGTGCCCGGTGTGGGAGTGGGGGCGGTGCTCGGCACCGCCGCCCGCAAGGAGCTGCGGGACATGCTGCTGCGGCGCTTCGGTCGCAACCTCACCACGCTCGGGCCGTTCCTGACCGGAGCGGCGGTGGCCAGCTTCCTCAACCGCCGGGCCACCCAGCAGATGGCCGAGCAACTCCAGGTGGACCTGCGTCGGCGGGGCATCGCCCGGCCCGCGCCACCGGCGGCCCTCCCTGGCCCACCGACCGGCACCTGAGCGGCTTCGCCGTCGGGTCAGCCCGGCTCGCCCGCCGTCGGGTGGGTAGCCGCCAGGGCGTCCCGTGCGGTCAGCACCGCCTCGGCCAGCTCGACCGGGTGGCGGGTGCTCACCACCCAGAACGGGGTCGGATCCGCAGGATCGTCGAGGACCACCTGCACGGCGCCGCCGATCCACGGTCGCTGCACCACGAAGGCGAGCGGGTCCGCGCCGACGCCGAGCACCTCACGGCGGCCGGCCACGTCCAGCGGCACCACGTCGGCCACGAATCGGACCGGCAGGCGGGCGTCGTCCACCCGCAGCTCGGCATCGGTCACCCCGACCCGGATCCGGCCCAGCCACCACAGCCCGACAGCGGTCAACGGCACCAGCACGGCGAACGGCAGCCAGGCGCGGACGCCGGAGGCGCCCATCCAGATCTCGACGGCCAGCAACGCGGCGGCCACCAACCCGGCCAGCCACAGCCACCAGGGCAGATCCAGTCGCTCGGTGTACGCCGAGCGGGCGGCGACCGGCGGCTGATCGGCGGACGGGGAGGGCGACATGCTCACTCCTGCGAGGGTACGGCGCACGGCGGCTCGACGAACCGGCAGGATGGCAGGGTCACCCCGCGAACCGGACGGAAGAGGGGACCCGTGACCGACGTCGTACCCGTGCCTGTGCAGATGCTCGACCCGGAGCTGCCGCTGCCCACGTACGCCCATCCCGGCGACGCCGGGGCCGACCTGGTGGCGGCCGCAGACGTGGAGCTGCCACCCGGCGGCCGTGCCCTGGTGCCCACCGGCGTGGCCATCGCGCTGCCGGAGGGGTACGTCGGCCTGGTCCATCCCCGCTCCGGTCTGGCGGCCAGGCTCGGCGTGACGGTGCTCAACGCGCCCGGTACGGTCGACGCCGGCTACCGGGGTGAGATCCTGGTCAACCTGATCAATCATGATCGGGATGCGCCGGCGAAGATCTCCCGCGGCGATCGGATCGCGCAGCTCGTGGTCCAGCAGGTCGCGCGGGCGCGGTTCGAGCCGGTGGTCGAGCTGCCCGCGTCCCGGCGCGGGACCGGTGGGCACGGGTCCACCGGTGGGCACGCCGGGCTGGTGCCGTCGCCGACGGGCCAGGACCGGGTCGAGCGGCGGCCGAGCGAGCCGGGCCGCGGGCAGACGGAAGAGGTGGCAGGGTGAGTGTGAACAGCGGAGGGCAGGCGCAGTGATCTTCTCCCGAAAGCGGGCCGATGCGGAGCGGCAGACCCGTGACGAGCGGGCTACCCCGGTCCCGGACCAGGGCGATGCGACGCCGACGCTGGAGCGCGGCCCGTACGACATCTCCGAGAGCTACGACGACGTGCAGCGACTCGACCTGGGCAGCCTGCACATCCCGGCGATCGCCGACGTCGAGGTGCGGGTGCAGGCCGACCCGCAGGGCGTGATCCAGCAGGTGGTGCTGGTGCACGGTGACAACGCGCTCCAGTTGGGCGTCTTCGCCGCCCCCCGGTCCGAGGGGATCTGGGACGAGGTGCGCGAGGAGATCCGGCAGTCGCTGCTCCGCGACGGCGCGAACGCGCAGGAGGTCGCCGGCGAGTACGGGCCGGAGCTGCACGCCCAGGTGACCACCCCGGACGGCCCGACGAACCTGCGGTTCGTGGGAATCGACGGGCCGCGCTGGATGGTCCGGGGCGTGTTCCAGGGTCCGGTGGCCACCGACCCGACCATGGCAGGGCCGCTCGTCGAGTGCCTGGACGGCCTGGTGGTCGACCGTGGGCAGGAGGCGAAGCCGGTCCGCGAGCCGCTGCCGCTGCGGCTGCCCCGGGAAATCGCCGACCAGGCCGAGGCCGAGGCGGGCGACGCCGCGGCCGCGCCGCGTCAGGTCTGACCCGCGCGCACCGGCCCGCCGGAACCAGCCCCGTCGGCGTACGCTGGCGGCACGGTTCCGGCGCCGCCGGGGCCGGCCGGGGACGGCGAGCGTGGAGAGGGTGACGCGGAGGTCATGACGACCGACGAGGGCCGGGTGTCGCTACGGCGCATCCTGCAGAGGTTCACCGCCAGCGAGGCCGAGATCGACGCGCAGGAGCTGCGTCGGGAGAGCGCCGAGTGCGGCGGGATCCCTGCCCAGCAGTGCTCCCGGGGTCAGCTGGTCTCGGTCGCCGGTCGGCTGCGCACCGTGGTCTACACGCCGCGCACCAACCTGCCCACCCTTGAGGCCGACCTGTACGACGGCAGTGACGTGGTCACACTGGTCTGGCTGGGGCGACGGCACATCGCCGGGATCGAGCCGGGCCGGCATCTGACCGCCCGTGGCCGGATGGCCGTGCGGGACGACCGCAAGGTCATCTACAACCCCTACTACGAGCTGGACTCGCCCAAGTGACGGCACTGCGGACGGAAGGCCGGCGATGACGACGGGACAGGACCGGGCGGCACAGCCGGATACCGACCCTCAGGACGAGGAGCCGCTGCCGACGATCGCCGAGCAGATGGCCGACCAGCTCGGCGGCTGGCGCGGGCTGGTCGAGTCCAGCATCCCGGTCGTGGTGTTCGTCGTCGCCAACATCATCGGCGAGCTGCGGCCGGCGGTGATCGCGTCGATCGCGGTCGCCGTGCTGATCGCCGGGCTGAGGCTGACCCAGCGTCGGCCGATCCGGCACGCCGTCAACGGGCTCTTCGGCGTCGGCGTCGGCGCGGCCATCGCGTGGCGTACCGGCGACGAGCGTGACTTCTACCTTCCCGGCATCCTCTACGGCATCGGCTACGGCATCGCCCTGCTGATCTCGGCCGCGATCCGGCAGCCGCTGGTGGGCTGGATCTGGTCGGTGTTGGTGGCCAAGGGCCGTTCGGAGTGGCGGACCGACCCGAAGCTGGTGCGCACCTTCACCCAGCTGACAGTGCTCTGGGGTGTGGTCTGGCTGGCCAAGGTGGGCGTGCAGGCCGGGCTCTACCTGGCCCACCAGGACACCGCCCTGGGCGTGGCCCGGCTGGCGCTCGGCTACCCGCCGTACGCGCTGCTGTTGCTGATCACGGTCTGGACGGTGCGCCGGGTCACCCGGGAGTCGCCGCCGGCCCCGCTGCCCAGCGCCTGAGCGACGCCGGGTCACCCGGCCCGCTCAGCGCGCCCGTCGCGGTCAGCGTGAGCTGCGGGTCCGTTCGACGCTGTCCGGCCCGAGGATCACCGCGCGGACCTCGTCCTCCACCTCCGCGGTGCAAACGAAGATCAGCTCGTCGCCGGCCTCGATCGGGTCGTCCGGGCTGGGCACCAGGACCCGCTTGCCGCGCAGGATCGCCACCAGTGCGGAGTCGCGGGGCAGCGGCACGGCGTGGATCGGCCGACCGACGTAGGGGGCGGTCGGCGGCAGGGTGATCTCGACGAGGTTCGCCTCGCCCTGTCGGAAGGTCATCAGCCGGACCAGGTCGCCGACGGTGACCGCCTCCTCGACGAGCGCGGCCATCACCCGCGGCTTGCTCACCGCGACGTCCACGCCCCACTGCTCGGTGAACAACCACTCGTTCTCGGCCCGGTTGACCCGGGCGACCACGCGGGGCACCGCGAACTCGGTCTTGGCCAGCAGCGACAGCACCAGGTTGGTCTTGTCGTCGCCGGTCGCCGCGACCACCACGTCGCACCCGGCGATGTTCGCCTCCTCCAGGCTTGCCACTTCGCACGCGTCGGCCAGCACCCAATCGGCGGCCGGCACCCGGTCCGGGCGCAGCATCTTGGGCTGGCGCTCGATGAGCATCACCTGGTGGCCGTTGTCGATCAACTCCTGGGCAATCGAGCGGCCCACGTTGCCCGCGCCCGCGATGGCGACCCGCATGGCTCAGTGCCCTCCTTCCGGCGGCGTCGCCGCCACCGACGTGACAGTCGCCACGATGTCATCGCTGACCAGCATGAACACCTGGTCGCCCTCCTGAATGACGGCGGAGCCGGTGGGCAGCGTGCCGATGCCGAAGCGGATCAGGTAGGCCACCCGCGCCCCGGTCGCGTCCTCCAGCGTCCGCACCGGTCGGCCGATCCAGTCCTTGTGTACGGGCACCTCGACGATCGACACAGTGCTCGTGGGGTCGCGGAAGATCTCCACGTTGCCCTCCGGCACCAGGTGTCGCAGCATCCGGTCCGCCGTCCACCGCACTGTCGCCACGGTCGGGATGCCCAGCCGCTCGTAGACCTGCGCCCGGCGCTGGTCGTAGATGCGGGCGGCGACCCGGGACACGCCGAACGTCTCGCGGGCCAGTCGGGCCGAGATGATGTTGGAGTTGTCGCCGCTCGACACCGCCGCGAAGGCGTCCGCGCGCTCGATGCCGGCCTGTCGGAGCACCTCGCCGTCGAAACCGGCCCCGGTCACAGTGATCCCGGCGAAGTCGGGGCCGAGCCGGCGGAAGGCGTCGGCGTCCTGGTCGATCACCGCCACCGAGTGCCCTCGGGACTCCAGGCTGTGGGCGAGGGTCGATCCGACCCGACCACATCCCATGATCACGACGTGCACGCTGTCCCTCCCAAGGTGCGTCCCGCTCCCGCTGTCGGTGGCCTTCGAGTGCGAGCCTGCCACGTCCCGGTCACGAGCGGGGACCGACCGTACCCCGCCGTCGTGAGCAGCGGTGATCGCCCACCCCCGCGCCCCCACCGAGGTGGTCGTACTCTTGGCGTTCGTGGCCAGTCCCACCTCGCTGCTGAAGCGGCTTCTTCTCGGTCGACCGTTCCGGTCCGACCGGCTTCAGCACACCCTCCTGCCGAAGCGCATCGCGCTACCCGTGTTCGCCTCCGACGCGCTGTCCAGCGTCGCGTACGCGCCCGACGAGATCCTGCTGACCCTCTCCATCGCCGGTGCGTCCGCGTACTTCTTCTCGCCGTGGATCGCGCTGGCCGTGGTCGTGGTCATGCTCACCGTGGTGGCGAGCTACCGGCAGAACGTGCACGCCTACCCGTCCGGTGGCGGCGACTACGAGGTGGCAACTGTCAACCTGGGGCCGAAGTTCGGCGTCGGGGTGGCCAGCGCCCTGCTGGTCGACTACGTGCTCACGGTGGCGGTGTCGGTCTCCTCCGGAGTGGCCAACCTGGGCTCCGTGGTGCCGTTCGTGGCCACCCACAAGGTCCTGATCGCGGTGAGCGCGGTGGTCCTGCTCACCGCCGTCAACCTGCGTGGGCTGCGCGAGTCGGGCACGGCGTTCGCCATCCCCACCTACGGCTTCGTGATCGTGATGCTCGGGATGCTGCTCACCGGGCTGTTCCGGGTCTTCGTGCTGGGCGACGAGCTTCGCGCGCCGAGCGCCGACCTGGTGATCCAGGCCGAGCACAGCGTGACCGGTTTCGCGCTCGTCTTCCTGCTGCTGCGGACGTTCAGCTCGGGTGCCGCCGCGCTCACCGGCGTGGAGGCGATCTCCAACGGGGTGCCGGCGTTCAAGGCGCCGAAGAGCCGCAACGCCGCCACCACCCTGCTGCTGCTCGGCACCATCTCGGTGAGCATGCTGGTCGGGATCATCTGGCTGGCCCGGCTGACCCACCTCCAGTTCGTCGAGGATCCGAACCTCCAGATCGTCTCCGGCCCCGAGGGGTACGTGCAGAAGACGGTCACCACCCAGCTCGGAGAGACGGTCTTCGGTTCCGGGTCGATCCTGCTCTACGTGCTGGCCGGGGTGACCGCCCTGATCCTGTTCCTGGCCGCGAACACCGCGTTCAACGGTTTCCCGGTGCTCGGCTCGATCCTGGCCCAGGACCGCTACCTTCCCCGCCAGTTCCACACCCGGGGCGACCGGCTGGCCTTCTCCAACGGCATCACCTTCCTGGCCCTCTTCGCGATCGTGCTGATCGTGGGCTTCCAGGCCGAGGTGACGAAGCTGATCCAGCTCTACATCGTCGGGGTCTTCGTCTCGTTCACCGTCTCCCAGGTCGGCATGATCCGGCACTGGAACCGGCACCTGCGCACCGAGCGGGACCCGGAGGCGCGTCGCCGGATGATCCGCTCCCGGGCGATCAACACGTTCGGCGCGGGCCTGACCGGTGCGGTGCTGGTGATCGTCCTGATCACCAAGTTCCTGCTCGGCGCCTGGATCGCGATCGCGGCGATGGCGGTGATCTACGTGTTGATGCTGGGGATCCGCCGGCACTACGACCGCATCGCCGTCGAGCTGACCCCGCCGGACGAGGGCCGGGCCGTGCTGCCCGCCCGCAACCACGCGATCGTGCTGGTCAGCAAGCTGCACCAGCCGACGCTGCGGGCCATCGCCTACGCCCGCGCCACCCGCCCGGACACGCTCACCGCGGTGACCGTCAACGTGGACGAGAAGGACACCCGGGACCTGCAGGCCGACTGGGAGCGCCGGGAGATGGCCATCCCGCTCACCGTGATCGACTCGCCGTACCGGGAGATCACCCGCCCGATCCTGGACTTCGTCGCCTCCACCCGCCGCAAGTCGCCCCGGGACGTGGTGACCGTGTTCATCCCGGAGTACGTGGTCGGCCGTTGGTGGGAGAACCTGCTGCACAACCAGAGCGCCCTGCGGCTCAAGGGTCGGCTGCTCTTCGAGCCGGGGGTGATGGTGGTCAGCGTGCCGTGGCAGCTCGCGTCGACAGCGAGCAAGAACCTGGACCGGCTGGACGCCACGCTGTCCCGGACCCCGGCACGGGGGCCACGGAGCGCCGTGCCGCCGCTGGTCGCCACCCCGCCGGTGGCCCCCGCGCCGCCCGGCCAGGGCGGGCCCGAGAACAGCGAAACGATGGGAAACACTCGTGACTGAGCCGGGCGGTCAGCGGACCGCGACACCTGCGACACCTGCGACGCCGTCGGCGTCGCCGGCCTTCGAGCGGGGCCTGGCCGAGGCCGACCGGGTCGAACTGACCGTCGACGCGGTCGCCCCCGGCGGTCATTGTGTCGCCCGGGTGGACGGGCAGGTGGTCTTCGTCCGGCACGCGCTGCCCGGTGAACGGGTCATCGCCGAGGTCACCGAGGTGCACCGGGGGTTCGTCCGGGCCGACGCGGTGACAGTGCTGGAACCCTCACCGGACCGGGTCGAGCCGCCCTGCCCGTACGCGAAGCCGGGTGCCTGCGGGGGCTGCGACCTCCAGCATGTCGCCCCGGCCGCGCAGCTGGCCTGGAAGACCGCCGTGATCCGCGAGCAACTGGTGCGCCTCGGCGGGCTGACCGACGTCGAGCTGGACCGGCTCGGCGTCCGGGTCGAGGCGTTGCCCGGTGGGCTGCTCGGCTGGCGCTCCCGGGTCCGTTACGCGGTCGACGCCGCGGACCGTGCTGGCCTGCTCAAGCACCGCTCGCACGAGGTGGTGCCGATCGACCGCTGCCGGATCGCCCACCCGGCCATCCAGCAACTGCCGGTGCTCACCCCCACCGGTCAGCGCTGGCCGGCCGCCGAGGCGGTGGAGACCGTCGCCAGCACCGGCGGGGACGTGACCGTCACGGAGATCCGCGACGGGGTGCCCACCCCGGTCAGTGGCCCGACCGAGGTCCGCGAGGTCGCCGCCGGACGGGACTGGACGCTGCCCGCGTCCGCGTTCTGGCAGGTGCACCCGGCCGCGGCGGACACCCTCTCCACGGCGGTGCTGGAGTTGCTGGACCCGCAGCCCGGCGAGATCGCCTGGGATCTCTACGGCGGGGCTGGGCTGTTCGCCGCCGGGCTGGCCGAACGGGTCGGCGCGACCGGCCGGGTGACAGTTGTCGAAGCGGCGGCGCAGGGTGTCGCCGCCGCCCGGGAGAATCTCGCCGACCTGCCCAGCGTCGAGGTGGTGTCGGCCCGGGTGGAGACCGCGCTGGCCCGCCGACGGATCACCGGCCCGGTCGACGTGGTGGTGCTCGACCCGCCGCGCTCCGGGGCCGGCGCCCCGGTGGTCCGCGCGCTGGCCGCGGCCGGCCCGCGGGCGGTCGCGTACGTGGCCTGTGACCCGGCCGCCTTCGCCCGGGACGTGCGTACCTTCGCCGACCTCGGTTGGCGGCTGGCGGCGCTACGGGGCTTCGACCTCTTCCCGATGACGCAGCACGTCGAGCAGGTCGGGTTACTGCTTCCGCCGGACGTGCGGTAGAACACCGCGCGTCAGCGCCTGACCGGGTGCTCAGCTGCCCACTCCCCGCCCGGCCCGGGTGCGGGGGGCTCGGGCCGGACTGCGGAGTACCGGGGGGCCGATAGACTCTCCGGTCATGAGTGTTGAAGAGGACACGGCCAACCACGGCCGGCTGCTGGGGACGGTTCGCGGTCCGCAGGACGTCAAGCGGATGTCCGGCGAGGAACTGGACGTCCTCGCCGCCGAGATCCGGGACTTCCTGATCACCAAGGTCTCCCGTACCGGCGGGCACGTCGGGCCCAACCTCGGTGTGGTCGAGCTGACGCTCGCCATGCATCGCGTCTTCGACTCCCCCCGGGACCGGCTCCTGTTCGACACCGGCCACCAGGCGTACGTACACAAGATCCTTACCGGGCGTCAGGCCGGCTTCGACAAGCTCCGCCAGCGCGGTGGCCTCTCCGGCTACCCCAGCCAGGCGGAGAGCGAGCACGACCTCATCGAGAACTCGCACGCCTCCACCGCACTGTCCTACGCCGACGGCCTCGCCAAGGCGTACGCCCTCCGGGGTGAGGCACGCAGCGTCGTGGCCGTTGTCGGCGACGGTGCGCTGACCGGCGGCATGTGCTGGGAGGCGCTGAACAACATCGCCACCGCCGGCAACTCCCTCGTGATCGTGGTCAACGACAACGGCCGGTCCTACTCGCCGACCATCGGCGGGCTGGCCGACCACCTCTCCTCGCTGCGGCTCAACCCCGGCTACGAGAAGGTCCTCGACACCGTCAAGGACGCCCTCGGCTCCACGCCGCTGGTCGGCAAGCCGATGTACGAGGTGCTGCACGCGGTCAAGAAGGGCATCAAGGACGCTGTCGCCCCGCAGGCCATGTTCGAGGACCTCGGCATCAAGTACGTGGGCCCGGTGGACGGGCACGACGTGACGGCGGTCGAGGCGGCGCTGCGCGCGGCCAAGAACTTCGGCGGCCCGGTCATCGTGCACGCCGTCACCCGCAAGGGCTACGGCTACCGTCCCGCCGAGGAGGACGAGGCGGACTGCCTGCACGGCCCCGGCAGCGCCTTCGACGTGGAGACCGGCGCGCTGCTGGCCGCCCCGTCGGTGAAGTGGACGCACGTGTTCGCCGACGAGCTGCTGGCCATCGCCGACGAGCGCCCGGACGTGGTGGGCATCACCGCAGCCATGGCCGAGCCGACCGGCATCGCCAAGCTGGCCCGCAAGTACCCCGAGCGGGTGTACGACGTGGGCATCGCCGAGCAGCACGCGGCCACCTCGGCGGCCGGGTTGGCGCTCGGTGGGCTGCACCCGGTCGTCGCTGTCTACGCCACCTTCCTCAACCGTGCCTTCGACCAGGTCCTGCTGGACGTGGCGATGCACAAGCTGCCGGTGACCTTCGTACTGGACCGGGCGGGCATCACCGGCCCGGACGGGCCGAGCCACTACGGCATCTGGGACATGTCGGTCTTCGGGGTGGTGCCGGGGCTGCGGATCGCCGCTCCCCGCGACGCCGCCACCCTGCGGGAGGAACTGCGCGAGGCGATGGCCGTCGACAACGGCCCGACAGTGGTGCGGTTCCCGACCGGTGCGGTCGCCGCGGACCTGCCGGCGCTGCGCCGGGTCGGCACCGTCGACGTGCTGGCCGAGTCCGCCCGTACCGACGTGCTGCTCGTCGCGGTCGGCTCCTTCGGCCAGTTGGGCATGGAGGTGGCCGCGCGGGTCGCCGAGCAGGGCTACGGGGTCACCGTCGTCGACCCTCGCTGGGTGCGTCCGGTCCCGGCGGAGCTGGTCGACCTCGCCGCCCGTCACCGGCTCGTGGTCAGCGTCGAGGACGGCGTCCGGGTCGGCGGGGTGGGCGACGCGCTCGCCCAGGCGATGCGCGACGCCGACGTCCGGGTGCCGCTCAAGGACCTGGGTGTGCCGGCCGAGTGGCACCCGCACGGCACCCGCGCGCAGATCCTCGCCGACCTGGGCCTGACCGCTCAGGACGTGGCTCGCAACGTCACCGGTTGGATCTCCGGCCTGGACGCCACCCCGGACCGCCTCACCCCCAGCGACGCGGCCGCACAGAACTGACGAGAACGAACAACGGCGGGCGTCCCGAGGGACGCCCGCCGTCGTTTAGCCCCGCCCACCCTCCCTCGTCGATCAAGCGGCGGTGTGCCGCCTCGTTCCGCCTCGCCTTCGCCCCGTCGATCTTGCACTTTCGGTCGGCGTTACGCGCCTTGAGCCCCGATTTGTCGGCGCAGAAAGTGCAAGATCGCGCGGGTGGGGGCGGGGGCGGGGGGCGGGTTGGGGGTTAGCGGGGGGAGATTGAGCGGTAGTGGGTCTTGTCGGTGTTGGCGAGGCTGTAGGTCTGGGAGCGGGACGGGGTGGGGATGACCGCCAGACCGGGGCGCTCGACCAGCAGGGGAGTGCCCGGCGGGACGGACAGGGAGCTGTCCCGGGTGGGCCGCCAGCTCAGCACCACCAGCGGCTGACCGGGCACCGGCAGTTGGTACGCCTGCAACGGGGTGGCCCGGTCGGCGGGTGAGACGACGGGTGCGCTCCCGTCGGCCGGCCGATAGATCACCGCCGTCATCGCGCCGGCGTCGGTGTCCCAACTGAGCTGCTGCAACTCGGCCGGCTCGCCGCCGCCGAGGGCGACTTCGCCGAGCGAGCGCACGGTGAGCTTCGCCATCGGCCAGGACGTCGGCACCGAGCGTGGGGCGTCCCGGTCCCCGATCCGGCGCGGGATGCTGCCGAACGGGCCCCGGTCGCCGGACAGCACGCAGGTGTCCAGGCCCGTGAGCGCCCGCCGGCCCGTGCCGGACTCGTCGCGGACCAGCGGGTAGCGCGGGTCGACGGTGCCGGTGCCCAGGTCGAGCAGCCGGTCGGCGGCCCGCCCACGGGGGAGCGACTCCGTGGTCCGCAGGGTCGCGGTCACGCCGACGGCCGTGCAGGACGGCACGTCGACAGGTGCGCTGAGACCGTCCGCGATCATCAACGTCCGGTCCTGTGGCCCGAGGAGGCTCTGCACCCGGGCCGAGACCAGGTAACGCCGGCCGCCGGCCGTCTGCACCGGCAGCACGTCCGAGTAGACGAGGTAACCCGGGTCGGTGTACTCGGTGGCACGGGTCACCGCGTACCGGTCGCCCTCGCGGGTCAGTTGCAGCAGCCAGGACGCGCTTTCGCCGGGTACGTCGGCGGCCACCAGCGCCACCGGTGCGCCGTCGACCCGACCGGAGAAGAGGATGCCGGACGAGGGCAGGTGCGCGCGGTCGTCGGCCGGCGACCGCCAGCCCCGGACCGCCGCGGTGACCGCTGCCGTCGCGGTGGCGTCCCCGGAGAGGTCGCCGCGGGGCGGCCACACGGCGAGGGTGCCGTCCAGGCTGTCGTACCCGACCTGGAGGTTCTGGGGCTTCCGCTCGGTCACCGGGCCGCAGGCCGTGCCGGCCAGCAGCGCGCTCAGCAGGACGGGAAGGACCCTGCCGTACCGACGGCCTGGAGTCACCTGGCCCGCCCCCGATCGCCTCGCCGTCGCTGTCGGAAAGCGCCATAGTACGAGATGTCCGGTGCGGAGCCTCAGCTGGCCGGCACTCGAACCACCACAATGGACACCACCGGGGGTTTAGGGCGTTTTGGTTGCTCCGGTAGACTCCGCCGACTGTGACGCCTGCCGAGTCCCGCGCCCTGCCCGCGCCGCACACGGAGGCGGCAGCCGACTCCGCCGAGCTGGTGAATTACCGCACACCGGCCGGCCTCTTCGCCGGCCCGCCCGCGCTGAGCGCCCCCACCACGGAACCGGCCGACACCGAAACGCCAGCCGATTCCGAAACACCAACGGAGGCCGAAGCGCCGGCGGAGAGCGCGGTGCCGACGCGGGCGCGGTGGCGTCGGTGGACTCGGCGTCGGCAGCACCTGGCGGTGGGCGGGCTGTTCCTGCTCGCCGCGATCTGGGTGACCAGCCGGATCTGGCTGGACCCGTCCGGCCGGGTGGCCTCGCTCTACACCGGTGACCCGGCGCAGGTGCAGTTCTTCCTCGCCCACTCGGTCCGCGTGGTGCTGCACGGCGAGTACCCGTTCTACACCGAGCAGTTCAACTACCCGGACGGCGTCAACCTGATGGCCAACACGGCCGTGCTGGCGCTGGGCATCCCGATGGTCCCGGTGACGCTGCTCTTCGGGCCGGCGGTCTCCTTCGTGGTGCTGGTCACGCTCGGCCTCGCCGGCACGGCCATGGCCTGGTACCTGATGCTCTCCCGCCACCTGGTGCGTACCCCGCTCGCGGCGGCGGTCGGCGGCTGGTTCTGCGGGTTCTCGCCCGCAATGCTCTCGCACGCCAGTTGGCACCCGAACATCATCAGCCAGTTCCTGCTGCCGTTCATCGTGTGGCGGGTGCTGGTGCTCACCCGCTCCGGAAAGCCGGTCCGGGACGGGGCCCTGCTCGCCCTGCTGGTCGCCGCGCAGGCGTTCATCAACGAGGAGATCCTGCTCTTCACGGCGATGGCCTGCGGCGTCTTCCTGCTGGCGGTGCTCGCCCAGGAGCCGGCCCGGTGGCGGGCGGCGTGGCGACCCCTTGGCGTCGGCGTGGCGACCTGCGCGCTGCTGGCCGGGGCGCTGCTGGCGTACCCGCTGTACGTGCAGTTCGCCGGGCCGATGGCCTACCACGGGCTCAGCGACGCGGTGCAGGACTACGGCAACGACATCGCCGCCTTCTTCGCCCCCGGCTCGCCCACCCTCGGCGGCAACCAGCGGGCCAACATCAACCTGGCGCCGAACTACTCCGAGGAGAACGCCTTCTTCGGCTGGAGCCTGTCGATGCTGGCCATCGGCATCGTGGTCTGGCTGCGCCGGGAGTTGATCGTCCGGGCGCTCGCGGTGACCGGCGTGTTCTTCGCCGTGCTCTCCCTCGGCGAGCGGGTCTCCTGGTGGGACCGCGAGCTGATCACCGGGCCGTGGCAGTGGTTGGTCCACCTGCCGCTGCTGGACGCGGTGGTGCCGACCCGGTTCGGGCTGATCACCAGCGTGGTGGTGGGCCTTCTGCTCGCACTCGCCGTCGAGCGGGCCTGGGCGCTGCGCCCGGCCGACCGCCGTACCGTCCACGTGCTCACCGCCGCGGGCCTGGCCTTCGCGCTGCTGCCGATCGCACCGATGCCGCTGCGGATGGTCTCCCGGCCGCCGGTGCCGGACTTCATCACCGCGGACCGTTGGCGGGCGTACGTGGGGCCGGATCAGACGCTGGTGCCGATCCCGGTGCCCAGCATGGGCAACACGCACGGCATGCGCTGGGCGGCGGCCACCAACCTCGACTTCAAGATCCCCGGCGGTTACTTCCTCGCACCCCGCAACGGCAACACCGGTGACGCGGGCCGGTTCGGCGGTCGTCCCAGCGGGGTGGGCCAGATGCTGGAGGAGGTGGCGACCACCGGCCGTACGCCCAAGCTGGACGACCGGCAGCGTCGGCGCTTCACCGACGAGCTGCGGCACTGGCGGGCGGCGATCCTGGTGCTGCCGGTGCGGCAGCAGAACGCCGAGCCACTGCGACGTACGGTCGAGGAGTTGGTCGGCCCCGGCCGCCAGGAGTTGGACGTCTGGGTCTGGGACGTCCGGACGCTCACCGACCGTTCGGTCTGATGACCACCGGGACGACGTCCCCGAACGTTTCGCCACCGGTGACGGTCGGTGCGTCCCGGCCGGCCTGGCTGCGGGACGCGCTGGTGGTCGCCGGCTATCTGGGCCTCGCCGTGCTGGTGACCAGCGGGCAGTGGGGTCGCCCCTGGCGGCTGTTCCACCAGGCGGGTGACCAGATCCTCTTCGAGTGGATGTTGGCCCACGCGGCGCATGCCGTGGTCGAGGGGGAGAACCCGCTCTTCAGCACCGCGTTGAACGCTCCCGACGGGGTCAACCTGATGGCGAACACCTCGGTGCTCGGCCTGGGGGTCCCGCTCACCCCGGTCACCCTGCTCTTCGGCTCGCAGGTGGCGTTCTGCGTGGCGGTCGTCTGCTGCCTCGCCGGGACCGCCGTCGCCTGGTACGTGCTGCTGCGCCGCCGGCTGGTCGGCACCCGGGCCGCGGCCGCGGTGGGCGGGCTGATCTGCGGCTTCGCCCCGGGCATGATCGCCCAGGCGGGCGCCCACCTGCACATCGCCGCCCAGTTCCTGGTGCCAGCGATCCTCGCCCTGGTGTTCCGGCCCGCCTCGGAGACGCCGCGTCACGGGGTGTGGCGGCCCGGCGTCGGCCTGGGGCTGCTGCTCGTCTGGCAGGTCTTCATCGGCGAGGAGGTGCTGGTCTTCCTGGCGCTCGCGGCCGGGGTCTTCGCGCTGGGTTACGCGCTCGCCGACCGGGTGGCCGCGCGCCGGCTCGCGCCGGCCCTCTTCGGCCGGCTGGCGGTGGCGGCCGGCGTGGCGGTGGTGCCGCTGGCGTACCCGCTGTGGTTCCAGTTCCACGGCCCGCAGCACTACTCGGGGATGGCGTTCGCCACGCAGGGCTTCCAGTTGGACGTCGCCTCGTTCACCGCGTCGGCCCGGCAGACGGTGCTGGGCGACGACTGGCTGCCGGGGCTGCTGTCGCCGAACCCGACCGAGGAGAACTCGTTCTTCGGCCCGGGTCTGCTGGTGCTCGCCGTGGTGATCGTGATCTGGCAGTGGCGACGACCACTGGTCCGGGCACTGGCCGCCTGCGGCGTTGTCTTCGCAGTGCTCTCGCTCGGCGACGAGCTGCGGGTGGACGGTGAGGCCACCGGCATTGCGGGGCCGTACCGGCTGGTCGGCGGGCTGCCGTTGCTCGATCTCGCGGTGCCGGCCCGGTTCGCGCTGGTCTGCGTACCGGTGCTGGGTGTGCTGGTGGCGCTGTCTCTGGACCGGGTCCGGGCAGCGCGCGGGCCGACCGTGGCGCCGGGCCTACCGGTGCGGCTGCTGTGGGCCGGAGCGGTCGCCGCCGCGTTGCTGCCCCTGATTCCGACGCCGATCCGCGTGGTGCCGGTCGCGCCGGTGCCGGCGTTCCTCGCCGCCGGTGGCTGGCGTCCGCTGGTGCCGCCCGGCCGGACGGTGGTCGCGGTACCCCCGGTCACCGGTGCCGGGCGCAGCCCGGTGATGCTGTGGTCCGCCCGTACCGGTCTGGGATTCGCCGCGCCGGGCGGTTACTTCATCGGCCCCAGCGGCCCGGACGACCCGGCGGCCCGCTGGGGCGCGCCGGACCGGCCCACGTCGGTGCTGCTGCGGCAGGTGGCCGACACCGGCGTGGTGCCGGTGCTCACCGACGCCGACCGCCGTCAGGCCGTCGAGGACCTACGGCACTGGCGGGCCGCTGTGGTCGTCCTCGGGCAACTGGAGCACGGTGACCCGGTCCGCCGCACCGTCGACGACCTGCTCGGCCCGGGCCGACCGGTCGACGGCGGATGGTTGTGGGACGTCCGGGACCGCGTCGGCTGAGCCGACCGACGGACTAACCCACCACGGCGCGCACGTCCCAGACCCAGACGTCGTCGACCCGCTGCGGCGCCCCGAGCAGGGCGGTGACCAGCTCACGGAGCACCGCCTCGCGGGGGTGCGCCCCGAGCACCACCACCGACGCCCGCCAGAATCGCAGGTCCTCGACGGCCTGGCGGCGGTTCTCGTCGGTCAGCGCCGGAACCGTGCCGCTGTCCATCGTGGAGTAGATGAGGGAGCTGGTCGGTCGGTTCGGCGCACCGAAGACCCCCTCGCCCAGCTCGTTCGGGCCGATGAAGTAGCCGCCCGGAACGGGGAACTCCTGCCCGGTCAGCGCACTCCAGCGCAGCGTCGGCAGACCGTGCACGTTGCTCGGGATCGGCACCGGCACCAGGGTTCGACCGGCCGGCACGTACGGCCGCCAGCCGCCCGCGGTGATGAAGTGCGGCGGCGGGTCGATCTGCTGGGCGGGAAGCGGGCGGGGGAAGAGCGGCAGCACGGCGAGGGCGACCGCCGCGTACCCCACCGGGCGCAGCCACCGACGGCGCGACGCGACCGGCGCCGCGGACTTGGCGGACCCGGCGGACCCGGCCGGGGTCGCGTCGGCAGTGCGCTGGGCCGGCACCCGCGGCCGGTCGGGCACCGGGCGCCCCTGGCGGTACGCGGCGTCCCAGGTCAACGCGAGCAGTACGCCCACCGCGGCGGCGACCACCAGCGTCAACCGGGTCGGCATCATCATCTCGACCAGCGGCAGGTCGTCCGACACGTAGGACCAGGGTCCCTTCACGCCGGTCTCGACCCCGTTGAAGCGCACCCACGGCCCGATGGCGGCCACGCTGAACACCACGATGAGCACTGCGGCGATCCGGGCGGGCAGCGAGCGGCGGACGAGGAGCACCAGGGCCACCACCGAGAGCAGTACCAGCGGCCAACCGAACCAGGTGTTCTGCTCGGTCAGGCCGATCGTCTTCTCCACTGCCGGGTCACCGGCCCAGGTGTCCCGGGCGAAGGTGACGAAGGCGACCAGGTCCTCGCCCCAGTTGTGGAACACGCCGCCCTGCAGGCCCCGGTAGGACTGCGGGCCGTTGAACTGGAACCAGATCGGGTACGCGGTGAGCACCAGGGCCAAGCCGCCGGCGACGCCGAGCCCGGCCAGGAACGTGCCGGCGGCAGCCCGGGTTGCCCGCGGCCGCTGCACGGCGTACGCCAGCACGATGACCAGGCAGGCCAGCGCGGTGAGCAGCAGCATCTCCTCGTTGATGAAGATCTGGTACGCCACCAGCGCGCCGAGCACGAGCCCGTTGCGTCGCCAGCGGCCCGCCTCACCGAGGGTCAGCACCCGCACCACGATCAGCGGGAGGAGGAAGTTGGACACGAAGTTCGGTTGGCCGTTGGCGTGGTGGATGATTCCCGGCGCGAAGCCGAGGAACGCGCCGCCGACGAACGCCGCCGCCCGGGAGCGCACCAGGTGGCGGGAGAGCATCCAGTAGCCGGTGCCGGCGGTGGCCGCCAGCGCCGCGCCCAGGTAGAGCGCGTACACCACCTGGGGGCCGAGCAGCATGGTCAGCGGCGCCAGCGGCAGGGTCACGCCGAGCAGCGAGGTGTTGGCCATCATGTTCACCCCGTCCGGGGCGTTCTGACGGGCCGTGAACAGCGGGTTCTCCAGGTGCCGCACCGAGAACGCGCCGTGCGCGAACAGCCACTCGAACCAGCTGTGATCGGTGGGCAGGTGCGAGGAGACCCGACCGTTGACGTCACCCCAGTAGTTGAGGCAGACGAAGACGCCCAGCAGCACATAGGCTCCGAGGGCCAACAGGTCGGCTCGGGCCGGGCGGCGTCGAGGCCGCCGTGTCGACTCGGCCTCGGCCGGGTCGGCGTCGGTCACGGGATTCAGCGAAGGGTCTACCACCGGCACAGCCACGACGCGCCATCGTACAGGCGGGGTTCCGTCGCTTTTGCCGGGCCGGTGCGCCGACGGTCGGTTTGCCGGACGGTGACCCGTCGGCCAGCCTTACCTGGTGACGGAAGGACGGTCGTTGTCGATCATCGAGCTGGGCGAGATTCGGGACGAGCCCACGTCGGCGCCTCCGGTTCGCCGCCCGCGCGCCGCCGGTCGCCGGCTGCGTAGCGCGACGGTGCTGTTGCTCAGCCTGGTGGTGCTTTCCGGTGCGACGCCGCCACCGCAGCGAGCGGTGAGCGTGGTGCCGGCGTCGAGGACGGCCACCGCCTACCTGGCCGGGGACGGCGTCTTCGTTGTCGATCCGCCGACACCCGACGGGGCCCGGTACCTGACCGCGTACGCCCAGCCCGCACCGACCGGCGCCGGGGTCCGGCGGCGGTGGCAGGCGCCGCTGGCCCGCACCGGTGACTACCTCGACGTCCGGGTCGAGCAGGGGTTGGTGCTGGCGATGGCGGTCAGCGCGCCGAACCGGCTGTTCCAGACCACAGCCTTCGACGCCGCGACGGGCCGGCAACGTTGGCAGCATCCCGGTGCTCCCCAGCCGACAACCGGTGGTGGCCTGCTGGTGACCGACGGCCGGGAGGACGGGTCGGGCGCCATGCGCGGGGTCGAGCCCGACACCGGCCGAATGCTCTTCTCGGTGCCGATCCCGCCGGCCGCCAGCCCCACCTACCACGTCACCCCGGAGGGTCAGGTCGACCGGTTCGTGCTCCTGCAACCGACCGGCGAGGTGCAGGTGTACGACGCCGGCACCGGCCAGCTGCTGCGCAGCATCGACACGCTGACCGGAGACCGGTCGGCGTACCAGCGGGTGCAGGTCGTCGACGACCTGCTGCTGCTCGTACCGCCGGGCAGCACCCGGCTGGTGAGCTTCGGGTTGGCCGAGTTGGAGCCACGGTGGACGGCCGAGGTGACGCTGGTGTCGCATGTGCTCGACTGCGCCGGTCTGCTCTGCGCGGTACCGCAGACCGGCGGCCTTCAGGTGCTCGACCCGGCCACCGGTGCGGTGCGGTGGTCGGAACCGGGTCAGGACAACCTGGCCGACGTCCGGTACGGCCGGCTGCTGATGGCCAGGCCCGGCCAGGGGTACACGGTGCGGGACGCGAACACCGGGCAGGTACGGACCGAACTGGGCGCGTGGAGCCTGCTGCCGGTGCTCCGGGCGGACGACCCGCTGGTCGGGGTGCGGCGGGGCGACGACGGTCGGATGGTCATCGCCGAACTGGACCTGGCCGCCGGCCTACCGCGGATCGTGGACGTGCTACCGGGCATCGCCGGCAGCTGCCAGGCGTCCCTGCCGGTCCTGCTCTGCCAACGCCTCGACGGCACTACCGCTCTGTGGAGGTTGACGTGACCGACTCGGTGATCGACCTCGGCGAGCTGCGGCACGACCCGGACCCGGAACCGCAGGCCCGCCCACCTCGTGCTCACGGTCGCCCGCTGCGCTGCGCGCTGGTCGTGGTGCTCGCGCTGGTCACGCTCGCCGCCTCCGCCGTCGCACCACCCAGGCGGGCCCCGGTGACGCTGCCGGCCCGGCCCGGGTCCGACGTCATGCTCGACGGTGACCTCCTCCTGGTCATGGAGCAGACGAACCCGACGCGGCAGGGGCGGCTGGCCGCGTATCGGCTGCCCGGTGGCGAGCCGGTCTGGCAGGCGCCGCTGTCGGCGGAGGCCCGGTACTGGGGAATTACTCCGCTGGCCGGGATGCTGCTGGCCACCGGGTACGAGATCGGCCCAGAGGGTCGGGACACACTCACCATCGCACTGGACCGGGCGACCGGGGCGTACCGGTGGCAGCAGCCGGGCACCGCCTCCCCGCTGACCGACGGCAACGTGCTGCTGCGCAGCGGCGGCGAGACCTTGCCGTCCAGTCTGCGCGCTGTCGATCCGTGCTGCGGCACCGTGCGCTGGCAGCTCTCCGGCATCAGCGGCGACATGTTCGTGCGGGGGGACGAGCTCGGGGTGGACCGGGTGGTGCTCAACCAGTTGAACGGCCCGGCAGAGGTACGCGACGCGATCACCGGCGCGGTGCTGGCCCGCGCCGATCTGCGCCCGCCCGACGGGGGTCCGATCAGCGTGGACCTGACAAAGGACCTGCTGCTGGCCATCGACAGAGGCTCGGGCACTGTCACCGCGTACGGGCTGGACCAGCTTGAGCCCCGCTGGACCCGCGCCCGGTTGCACGTCGACTTCGCGCTGGACTGCGGCCCCGTCCTGTGCGTGCGTACCGGCAACAACGAACTACAGGCGCTCGACCCGGCATCCGGGGAGGTGCGCTGGCGCAGCAGCCAGTGGGGGTGGGCCTGGCCGGCCGACGGCCGGCTGATGGCCAACCTCAGCGGTGTCGGCCCGTTGGAGCAGTACATCGTGCTCGATGCGCTGACCGGCCAGCAGTTGGCCGACCTGGGTCGGTGGGAGCTGTACCAACTCGGTGCCGGCGGCCGGCTGGTCGGCATACGCCGGATTCCCAACGGAGGGGTGCTCGTCGGCGAGTTGGACATCGCCGCCGGAAAGGTGCGCACCGTGGACGTGCTGCCCGATGCCACCGGGGAGTGCCAGGCGATCACCGGCTACCTGGTGTGCAGTGACACCCCGGCCGGCTCGTACCAGCTCTGGAAACTGACCGGCTGATCACCAGTTGGCCTGGGCGGGCGGCGGGGGCAGCGGCACCGACGCGGGTCGCAGCACGTACGCCACCCCGCCGCTGCCGCGTTGCCAGACCGCCTCGAACCCCTGCCGGGGCACTGTGCGACGGACCGCGTCGTCGTCCGGGGCGTACGGGTCGTTGAGCACCGGGTCGCCGTCGGCGGTGAAGCCGACAAGCACCATCAGGTGCCCTCCGGTGTCGTAGCCGAGCCCCGGCACCTCGTCGGCCCGGAACGCGGCGGAGACGATCAGGGGGATGCCGGCGGCGACGAACGCCTCCGCCTCGACCAGCGACCGCAGCCGGGTGACGAACGCGTCCACCCCGTGCAGACCGGCGTACGCGGTGTTGAACGGCCAGTTGCCGGCCCCGGCGTACGCGTGGTCGTAGCAGTGCCGGGCGGCGTGCACCACCACCGGACGCGGGCCGGACGGCTCCACCCAGGCGTAGCGGTCCGGACTCGGCTCGGCGCCCCAGTAGGCGAGCACCATCGAGGTGCAGGTGGGGCTGCACCAGGAGTCGCCGCCACCACCCCACTGCGGGTACTGGCCGGCGTGCAGCCGCTGCGAGTAGCGGGGCACGTCCAGCACCCGGCCCCGGGCAGCGGACGCGGGCTCCCGCGCGTACACCTGATCACCTGTCGTGGGCCCGGTGGCGACCGCACCGATGCTGCGCAGCACCGGGCCGCTGGGGCTGCCGGCGGGCCGACACAACCTCACCCGCGCCTGCCAACCGGTGACCGTCGCTCCGGTCACGATCAGGGTGTCGGTGTCGACCCGGGCGGCACTGTCGCGCTGTCCGGGCAGCGAGGTGCGCCGTACCGTCTGGTCGCCGGCGGCCCAGTGGGCCAGCCGGTACCAGTCGGTGCTGGGCTTGTCGTCGTGCCAGCCGCGCAGGTCGACCTCGATCCAGCAGCCGTCCGGGGTGTCGGCCGTCCAGGACGGCACCACCTCGGCGACGGCGAAGCCGACAGGTACCGGCGGCGACGTCCAGGTGCCGCGCAGGGCGACGCCGTCGAGGGCGAGCCCTGGACCGCCGGCGAGCAGGCCGTCGCCGCTGCCGCTGGTCGTGTCGGCCGGCAGGTGGAAACCCCGGTAGGCGATGTCTCGCCGGGTGGGTGGTGCCGCAGTGGTCATGCCAGGTCCGTCCGTCGCTCGATACCGCCGGCCAGCATCGCGTACGCCGCGGTGGCCCGCAACGCCGGCCGGCGCGGACGGCGAGGGACGATGGTTGCCGGCCGGCACTAGGTTGTCGGTGGTCAGCAGCGAGGAGGCCGGGATGCGGGTACTGGTGGTCGAGGACGAGCGCAACCTCGCCGACGCGATCGCACGAGGGTTGCGCAAGCGGGGAATGGCTGTCGACGTGGCGTACGACGGCGACGCCGGCCACGAGGCGGCGTTCGTCACCCGGTACGACGTGGTGGTGCTCGACCGCGACCTGCCGGGTGTGCACGGTGACCAGATCTGCGCCGACCTGGCGGCCTCGGGCGCGTTGACCCGGGTGCTGATGCTCACCGCCAGCGGCACAGTGGCCGACCGGGTGGAGGGGTTGCAGCTCGGCGCGGACGACTACCTGCCCAAACCGTTCGCCTTCGACGAATTGGTCGCCCGGGTGCAGGCGTTGGGCCGGCGGGCCACCCCGGCCGCGCCGCCGGTGCTCGAACTGGCCGACCTGGTGCTCGACCCGGCCCGCCGGGTGGCCACCCGCGCCGGGGTGCCGGTGGACCTTACCAACAAGGAGTTCGGGGTGCTCTGCGAACTGCTCAAGGCGCGTGGCGCTGTGGTCTCCAGCGAGGAGCTGCTGGAACGGGTCTGGGACGCGAACACCGACCCGTTCACCACAATCGTCCGGGTCACAGTGATGACGCTGCGCAAGAAGCTCGGTGACCCGCCGTTGATCGAGACGGTGGTCGGTGCGGGCTACCGCACCGCCGGGGTGGGCGCATGAGCCGGCGGTTGCGACCCACCCTGCGGCTGCGGCTGACACTGCTCAACGGGGTGCTGCTGATCGGGGCCGGGGCGATCCTGGTGTTGCTGGCCTGGCTGCTGGTCCGCGACGCGTTGCGACCCACCGACGAGTTGGTGCCCGGCACGATCGTGCTGCTCTCCGACGGGCGGCAGATGGACGCCGCCCAGTGGCAGCGGCAGTTGGTCGATGCCGCCTCCGGGGAGCTGCTGGCCAAGGGCCTGGTCGCGCTGTTGGCGATCAGCGTGGTCGGGGTGGCCGGCGCGTACGCGGTGGCCGGACGGGCGCTGCGCCCACTGCACCAGGTCACGGCGACCGCCCAGCGGCTCGGTGAGGCGACCCTGGACCAGCGGATCGGCTACTCGGGCGCCGACGACGAGGTGGCCGAGCTGGCCAAGACGTTCGACGCCATGCTGGACCGGATCGCGTCCGCGTTCGAAGCCCAGAAGCGTTTCGTGGCGAACGCCTCGCACGAACTGCGTACCCCGCTGGCGGTGATGCGCACGGAGATCGACGTGACGCTCAGCGACGACGACGCGGACGCCGCCGAGTACCGACGGATGGCGACGGTGGTCCGCGACGCCTCCGAGCGGGCCAACGGCCTGGTGGACGCGCTGCTGGTGCTGGCCCGCAGCGAGGCGCAGACCGGGCGGCAGTTGGGCAGGCGGACCGAGTGCGACCTCGCCGCGGGCACCGCGAACGCGCTGTCGGCGATGCGCCGCGAGGTGGAACGGATCGGTCTGCGGGTGCAGACGTCGCTGGAGTCCGCGCCGGTCGTCGGTGACCCGGGGTTGCTCGACCGGCTGGCCGGAAACCTGATCGAGAACGCGGTCCGCTACAACCACCTGCACGGCCGGCTCTGGGTGCGTACCGGCACCGACGGTGAGCGGTCCTGGCTGGTGGTGGGGAACACCGGTTTCGAGGTGGACCAGGCCGACGTGCCGGGGTTGTTCGAGCCGTTCCGCCGTGGTGGTCGGGAACGCACCGGGGCCCGTGGCTCCGGCCTGGGGTTGTCCATCGTCCGGGCGGTCTGCAACGCGCACGGCGGCACCGTACGGGTGGTCGCGCAGCCCGGCGGTGGCCTGGAGGTGACGGTCACCCTGCCGTCGGCGGACGCTCCGGCGGTGCCCGGAACGGTGTCCGCCGCCGGCTGATCGGGGTTGCGCGCCCCGCTCGTTCGATGGCAAGATCGCCGGGTCAGCTCGGAGTGAAGGGGGGTGCGTCGATGTCCATCAGTCAGGGCTCCGCACCCCAGGTCTTCGCAGGCTGACCCCCGGCGGCGGAGCGTCCCCATCCGAAGATAGAGGGACCACCCGTGTATCCACGAATCCGCAACATCAGTTTCGACTGCCACGACACGTACACCCTGGCCGGCTTCTGGTCGGCGGTGCTCGGCTACGCCCGGCTCCCGGAGGACGTTCCGGGTGACCCGGAAGCTGCCCTGCTGCCGCCGGACGGTGCCACGCCGAACATGTTCTTCCAAGCGGTGCCCGAGGACAAGGTGACCAAGAACCGGGTCCACATCTGCCTGGAACCGGTCGACCGGACCCGCGACGAGGAAGTCGAGCGGGTGCTCGGCCTCGGCGCCACCATGGTCACCGACCGGCGGCGCACCGACGGGACGGGCTGGGCGGTTCTCGCCGACCCGGAGGGGAACGAGTTCTGCGTGGTCCGCAGCGCCGGGGAGCGGGTCGACACCACTGTGGAGGACCACGCATGAGTTCGACGATCCACAACATCAGCATCGACTGTCACGACGCGTACGCACTCGCCGGCTTCTGGGCACAGGTCTTCGACTGCCCCCGGCATCCCGACGACTTCCCCGGTGACCCGGAGGCGATGCTCCTGCCGCCGGGTGGCCCGGAGGTGCTGTTCATCGCGGTGCCCGAGGGCAAGACGGTGAAGAACCGGCTGCACCTGGACCTGCAACCCGCTGATCGGACCCGGGCCGAGGAGGTCGAGCGACTGCGCGGCATCGGCGCGACGCTCGTCGCCGACCACGTCGGCCCGACCGGCGGTGGTTGGGTCTTGCTGGCTGACCCGGAGGGCAACGAGTTCTGCGTTCTCGGCAACGCCGCCGAGCGGGCGGCCGCGGCAGCGGCGCGGGCCGCGGCAGCGGCAGCGGTTGCCGAACCGGCCTGACCGTCGACGTACGGCACGGGGCCCCGGCCACCCTCGGGTGGCCGGGGCCCCGGTCCCACCCTGGGGATCTGGCCGCGAGCTTCAGGCAGTGGCCGGGTCGTGGCGCGGTGACTGGTCGAAGGTCGTCGCGCCCTGGTATTCCCCCACCGGGGCGGTGCCGACGTGCTCGTACTCGAGCAGGAGCAGACCCTTCGCCGTCGCTTCGTGATGAACCAGTCGGAGGCCGACGGACGCGCCCGGCTGGTCGAGCAGCCGACGCCCGGAACCGGCCACGGTGGGGGCGACGACGAGTCGGAGTGTGTCGACGAGGCCGGCTGCCAACAGAGCCTTGCCAAGTCGTGCACTCCCGTGGATCTGGAGTTCCCGTCCTGGCTGGCCCTTGAGCTCTCCGACGGTGTGGATCGGGTCGCCGCGGAGCAGGGTCGTCGGGTGCCAACCACCCTCCGCCAGGGTGTTTGTCACTACGTACTTCGGTAGTGAGTTCATCCGTTCGGTGAACGGATCGTTCGGGTCGGTGATCTGCGGCCAGTCACGAGCGAACGCCTCGTAGGTCCGCCGTCCGAGCAGCAGACCGTCGGCGAGACCCAACCAGTCGGAGGTCCGGCGGACGAAGACCTCGTCCAGGTAGGGCACGAGCCAGCCGCCCCGGGTGAAGTCGTCGCTCGTGTCCTCGGTCGGCGAGCCGGGCCCCTGGCTGACGCCGTCGAGAGTGACGAACTCGGTAAGGACGATCTTCACAGCGCCTCCCGGCTCTCGGCGAGCCCGGCGAGTTGTTCGGTGACAGAGCCCCAGCCGTCCGCGAAGCCGATCTTCTCGTGAAGGTCACGAGCGGCGGGATCACCGTGACGGACGATGATCCGGTAGTCAGTACCGTCCGGATGGTCCTTCATGGTGATCTCCGCGGTCATCGGGACCGGGGTTGGGTTCGCGGGCCGCCAGCCGCTGTCGATCACGTTGGTGAACACGATCCGTTCGAGGTCGTCGACGACGAGGAAGCACGCGTCGAGGTGCGGGACGAACTCCACCCCGTCCTCGCTCAGTCGGGTCACGAGCGCGCCACCGGGCCGGACGTCCAAGCGATCGACGCGGCACAGGGCCGGCGCCGGTATCCACCACTTCTCGAAGCGGGACGGGTCGGTCCAGGCGCTCCACACGGCGACGCGAGGGGCGCGGATGACCCGCGCCATGGTCAGGTCCAGGTCGGGATTCATTGCTGGTTCTCCTGCTCATCGGTGACGAGGCGTTCCAGGCGATCCGTGCGCTCTTCCCAGATCCGGCGCTGCTCCGCGAGCCAGTCGTCGACGACGGCGAGGCGCTCGCGGTTGAGCACGCAGGTGCGCACCCGGCCGGACTTGGTCGTGTGGATCAGTCCGTTCGACTCGAGCGTCTGCACGTGCTTCATGAACGAGGGAAGGGTCATCGGAAATTCGCGGGCGAGGTCGCCGACGCTCGTCGGACCGTGGCCGAGGCGGCGGATGACCCAGCGCCGGGTCGGGTCAGCGAGGGCGACGAACACGCCGTCGAGCTGCGCCGAATACTGTGCCATAAGGCTAAGTGTTCCCCGAGTGTGACACTTAGCGCAAGGGCAAAGTATTGGCGGGCCTCAGGGGTGGCTGTCGTGACGACGGCGGCCGGTCGACGCGCTTCAGGAGAAGCAGCGGGGCCCCGGCCACCCGAGGGTGGCCGGGGCCCCGCGTACGGATCAGGACTGCTGCTCGACCTGACCCCGGATCGTGGTGAACTCGGCCTTCGCCTGGTCGGCGGACTTGAAGTACATCACCACCATGCCCAGGCTGCCCCGGTCGGCCCAGACGCAGATGCCCAGCGGCACGGTCTCGGCCTTGCCGTCGCCGCAGCGCGCCTCGCCGCCGAGCGGGCCGGCGTCGACGGCCGTCATCTGGTCCACAGTCAGCTGCTTGGACAGGCCGTCCACGTAGGCGTCAAGTTCCTTCTTCGGGTCCGACAGCAGCCCGGACACACCCGCGATCATGACGAGGTCCTGCTTCGTCGGGTCGCCGTAGAAGGCGGCGACGGTGCTCGTCTCGTTCCCCGCCGCCGTCTTCATCCCGGCGACCGCCTGCTCGGCGGCCGTCTGGAGTTCCGGGTTGGTGAGCTTCGGCCGGCCGGCGAGGGTGGCCGGCGCGGTCACCCGGGTCTTGCTGGCGTCCACCACGGCGCCCACGTCGTCCTTGACGACGAACCAGGTGATCGCCACGCCGCCGAGGCAGAGCACCAGCACCACTGCCAACACGATCAGCACGATCTTGCCGACGTTCGACTTCTTCGCCGGGGGCGGGCCACCGGCGAGGTTCGGGTCACCGTAGGGCTGACCCGGCTGCGCGGACGGGAAACCAGGCTGGGCAGGCGGGAAGCCCTGCTGCGCGGGCGGGAAGCCACCGGGCTGCTGCGGCTGCCCCTGCTGCTGCGGCGGCGGCCAGCCTCCAGGCTGCTGGCCCGGCTGCTGCGACGGGTCGGGGGAATCGTGCGGCGGGCCGTAGGGATTGGCCGGCGGCTGGGACATCAGTCAGCTCCAAGATGGGGGTGCAAAACGCGTGATCCTAACCCGGCGCGGAGCCCGCCGTTGTCCCTGCGGAATCCGCAACCGGCGATCGTCTGATCACAAACGGTCGCGGTGGTCGGCCCGTCCACCAGGGACGGTCCGACCACCGCGACTGTGGTGCTGCTATCTCCTCAGACCGGCAGGCTCGCCGCACCGGGCGGCAGGAACCGCTGGCCGGTGACCCGCTCGGAGGTGCCGGTCCGGTCCAGGTACGGCGTGACGCCGCCCAGGTGGAACGGCCAGCCGGCGCCCAGGATCATGCACAGGTCGATGTCCTGCGCCTCGGCGACCACACCCTCGTCCAGCATCAGCCGGATCTCCTGCGCGAGCGCGTCGAGGGCGTTCTGGCGTACCTGCTCGGCGGTCAACGGCTGGTCACCCACCACCAGCAGCTTGGCGACCTCTTCGTTCACCTGGTCGTCGACCACGATCGGCTGGCCCGAGTCGGCGATCCGCTTGAGGTTCTCGCTGACCCCGAACCGGTCCGGGTAGGCAGTGTGCAGGGTGCCGCCCACGTGGTAGGCGACGGCTGGCCCGACCAACTGGAGCAGGGCGAGCGGGCGCATCGGCAGGCCCAGCGGGTCCAGTGCGCTGTTCGCCACGTCCAGCGGGGTGCCGGCGTCGACGGCCGCGAAGACGGTGCCCAAAAAGCGGGTGAGCAGCCGGTTCACCACGAACGCCGGAGCGTCCTTGACCAGCACGCTCGACTTCTTGAGCTGCTTGCCGACCGCGAACGCGGTCGCCAGGGTGACGTCGTCGGTGCGCTCGCCCCGGACGATCTCCAGCAGCGGCAGCACCGCCACCGGGTTGAAGAAGTGGAAGCCGACCACCCGCTCCGGGTGCTCCAACTCGGCGGCCATCTCGGTGATCGACAGCGAGCTGGTGTTTGTGGCGAGCACCGCCTCCGGAGAGACGATCTTCTCCAACTCGGCCCAGACCTGCTTCTTGACGCCCAGGTCCTCGAAGACCGCCTCGATGACGAAGTCCGCGTCGGCGAAGGCGCTCTTGTCGACAGTGCCGCTGACCAGGCCGTACAGCTTGGCGGCGGTGCCCTTGTCCATCCGGCCCTTGATGACGGCCTTTTCGATCTGGGTGTGCACGTAGCCGACACCCTTGTCCACCCGGGACTGGTCGAGGTCGGTCATCACCACCGGCACCTGGAGGCGGCGAGCGAACAGCAGCGCCAGCTGGCTGGCCATCAGACCCGCGCCGACGATGCCGACCTTGGTGATGGTGCGGGCCAGACCCTTGTCCGGCGCGCCGGCCGGGCGCTTGGCCCGCCGCTGCACCAGGTCGAACGCGTACAGGCCGCTGCGCAGCTCCTCGGAGAAGACCAGGTCCGCGAGGGCCTCGTCCTCGGCGGCGGTGCCGGCGGCGAAGTCGCCGTCCTTCGCCGTCTCCAGCAGGTCGAGCGCCTTGTTCGCGGCCGGGACCGCGCCGTGCAGCCGCTGGTTCAGCGTCTCCCGGGCGAAGTAGAGCACGCCCGCCCACATGTCCTTGTCGACCTCGGGCCGGGTCACTGTGACCTGACCCCGGACCACGCCGGCAGCCCACTCCAGGGACCGCTCCAGGAAGTCCGCCGGCTCCAACAGGATGTCCGCGATGCCCAGCTCGGCTGCCTGCTTCGGCTTGAGCATCTTGTTCTGCATCAGCGGGTTCTGGATGATCACCTGGGTCGCGGCGGGGATGCCGATCAGGTTCGGCAGCAGCTGGGTGCCACCCCAGCCGGGCACCAGCCCGAGGGAGACCTCGGGCAGCGCGAGGGCCGCCGCGCCGCCGGAGAGCGTCCGGTAGTGGCAGTGCAGGGCCAGCTCCAGGCCACCGCCCATCGCCGCGCCGTTGACGAACGCGAAGGTGGGGACGGTGCTGTCCTTCAGTCGGGCGAACACCCGGTGGCCGAGCCGGCCGATCTCCAGCGCCTGCGCGCGGTCAGCGAGCTGCGGGAGGCCCACGATGTCCGCGCCCACACAGAAGATGTACGGCTTGCCGGTGACCGCGATGAACGCCGGGTCGGCGGCGAGCGCGGCCGTGATCGCCTCGTCCAGGCTGGCCAGTCCACCCGGGCCAAAGGTGTTCGGCTTGGTGTGGTCGAAGCCGTTGTCCAGCGTGATCAGGGCGGCGGGCCGGTCCAGCCCCGGCACGTTCACCTGCCGCAGCAGCGCCCGGGTGACGACCTCGTTCGGTGCCTTCACTTGTTGCCACCCTCCCAGTGCGGGTTCTCCCAGATGACAGTGCCGCCCATGCCGATGCCGATGCACATGGCGGTGAGGCCGTAGCGGACCTCGGGGTGCTCGGCGAACTGGCGGGCCAGCTGCGTCATCAGCCGCACGCCGGAGGAGGCCAGCGGATGGCCGATGGCGATCGCGCCGCCCCACTGGTTGACCCGTGCGTCGTCGTCGGCGATGCCGAAGTGGTCGAGGAAGGCGAGCACCTGCACGGCGAACGCCTCGTTCAGCTCGAACAGGCCGATGTCGTCGATGCTGAGCCCGGCGAGGCGCAGCGCCTTCTCCGTCGACGGGATCGGGCCGACGCCCATCACCTCCGGCTCCACTCCGACGAAGCCGAACGACACCAGCCGCATGGCGACCGGCAGGCCCAACTCACGGGCGGTGGCCTCGTCGGCCAGCAGACTCGCTGTGGCGCCGTCGTTCAGACCGGCCGCGTTGCCCGCGGTGACCTTGCCGTGCGGGCGGAACGGGGTCTTCAGGGTGCCCAGCTTCGCAAGCGTGGTGTCCCGTGGGGCCTCGTCCACAGTGGCCAGACCCCAGCCGCCCTCCGCGTCGCGGATCGACATCGGCACCAGGTCGTCCTGAAGCTTGCCGTTGGCGTACGCCTTGGCGGTCTTCTGCTGCGAGGCGAGCGCGAACGCGTCGGTGCGTGCCTTGGTGATGTGCGGGACCAGGTCGTGCAGGTTCTCCGCGGTGGAGCCCATCACCAGCGCGGACGGGTCGACCAGCTTCTCCGCGATGATGCGCGGGTTGGGGTCGACGCCCTCACCCATCGGGTGGCGGCCCATGTGCTCGACGCCACCGGCGATGGCGATGTCGTACGCGCCCATGGCGATGCCGCTGGCCACCGTGGTGACGGCGGTCATCGCACCCGCGCACATCCGGTCGATGGCGAAGCCGGGAACGGTCTTGGGCAGCCCCGCCAGCAGGGCGGCGGTGCGGCCGATGGTGAGGCCCTGGTCGCCGATCTGGGTGGTGGCCGCGATGGCGACCTCCTCGACCCGCTCCGGGGGCAGCTGCGGGTTGCGACGCATCAGTTCCCGGATGCAGCGGATCACCAGGTCGTCGGCGCGGGTGTTGGCGTACATGCCACCCGCCTTGCCGAACGGGGTACGGACGCCGTCGACGAAGACGACGTCGCGAACTTCACGGGGCACTTGAGCCTCCTATTCGACCGTGATGCGGCCTTCGCGCCGGGCGGCACGCCGGACCGGAACAAGGGTCGCCGACACGGGCACGTTTCCCTCGGATGCTACTCGCCAGTAACCAACCCCGTCCCCACCCCCGGCTGTGGCCCACCCCACACCCGGGGGTCGGGTCAGGCGGGCGAGGCCGCCGGGGCCAGGGCTTCGGTCAGGTCGGGGGTGAGGAGGCCGATCTGCCACTCGCGGGCGTTGAGGCCGCGCAGGGTCTCCGCCACCGACTCCTCGGTGATCTCCTCCGGCGGGGTCCAGGCCAGCCGACGGACCGAATCCGGAGTGATCAGGTTTTCCGGCGGAAGGTTGTGCTCGCCGGCGATGCGGATCACGACCTCCCGGCAGCGGGCCAGCCGACCGGCCGCCACCGGGTCCCGTTCGGCCCACCGGTGCGGCGGGGGCGGACCCTCCACGGCCGGCGAGACCGGCAGGGAATCCTCCGGCAGTTGCCGGGCGTCGTCGAGCGCGGCGAGCCAGGTGCGGGCCAGCCGGCGGACCGACCGACCACCGAAGCCGGGCAGGGTCAGCAGGGTCTTCTCGTCCTTCGGGTCCAGCTCGGCCGCGGCGATGATCGCCGAGTCGGGCAACACCCGACCGGGAGCGGCGTCCCGCCGGGAGGCGATCTGGTCCCGGGCGTACCACATCGAGCGGACCCGGGCCTGGGCCCGCGCCCCCCGCAGCCGGTGGATGCCCGAGGTGCGCCGCCACGGCTCCGCCCGGACCCGGGGCGGGCGTGCCCCGGTGCGGACCAGCGCCGCGAACTCCTCCGCGGCCCAGGCCGACTTGCCCTGCCGGGTCAACTCGGCGTCCAGCGCGTCGCGCAGGTCGGTGAGCAGCTCGACGTCGAGGGCGGCGTACGTCAACCACGACTCGGGCAGCGGTCGGCTCGACCAGTCGGCCGCCGAGTGGTGCTTCTCCAGGGTGA
Organism: Micromonospora trifolii; assembly: GCF_022229005.1. Taxonomy (GTDB): domain Bacteria; phylum Actinomycetota; class Actinomycetes; order Mycobacteriales; family Micromonosporaceae; genus Micromonospora; species Micromonospora trifolii. Next base: position 140,958 of record NZ_JAKKFD010000020.1, on the reverse strand, counting down.
ACCCGAGCAGCTGCTCGGTGAGCGCGGCCAGCCCGACGCGTTCGAAGCCGGCCAGCCGAGCCGCCAGCTCGGTGTCGAACAGTCGGCGCGGGCGCAACCCCACCTCGGCCAGGCAGGGCAGATCCTGGCTGGCCGCGTGGAGGACCCACTCGGCCTCGCCGATCACCGCGTCCAGTGCGCTGAGGTCGGGCAGGGGCAGCGGGTCGATCAGGGCCGTGCCCGCACCGGCCCGGCGCAGTTGCACCAGGTACGCGCGTTGGCTGTAGCGGTAGCCGGAAGCCCGCTCGGCGTCCAGGGCGACCGGGCCGGTGCCCGCCGCGAAGCGGGCCACGACCTCGGCAAGCTCGGCCGGGGCGGCCACCGGATCGGGGGTGCCGTCACGCGGGGCGATCAGCGGAACGGGCCCACCGTCGGCCGGGTCGGCCCCCGCGCCCGCCGGCTGCGGCTGGGCCGACGGCGGGTGCTGGAGTGCGTTTCCCGGAAGTTCTTCGGTGGGCCGACGGCGCAGGGGTGGTTCGTCGGTCACCTGACAACCCTAGTGCGCGCGGAGATCCGGCGGGTGCAGCCGGTCCGGCGTGTGTCGATCAGGTGTCCGCAAAGTGTCCTCCCGAGGGCCGAACGTCAGGCTGCGCCGGCCGGGCGGCGGTCGGAGAGGGCGGTGACGCCGGGTGGGGGGAGACCGGCGGTGGAGGCGAGCAACGCGCACCAGCCGAGCAGGTGTGGGGTCAGGTCGTCGTCGATCGGGGTCCAGGACGCGCGGATCTCGATGTCACCGATTGTCGGTGGCCCGGCGAGATCGCCGAACCGGGTCGACATGGTCTGCGTCACCGTTCCGCCGATGGCCCGGTGGCCGGCGTCCTGGGCGTCCAACGCGTCGGTCAGCCACGTCCAGCCGACCCCGGGCAGCAGCGGGTCGGCGGCCAGATCGACCTCCAACTCGGCCGTCACGTAGGTGACCAACCGCAGAGTGCCCTGCCACGCCTCGTGCCCGACCGGGTTGTGCAGCAGGATCAGCCGGCCGGTCGCCACCTCGTCGTCGTCGCGCAGCACTGTGGCGGCGAGCGCGAACGCGTACGGGGCCAGCCGCTGGGGAGCGCCGACCTCCTCCAGGGTGATCTCCGGCCGGGGGGCGGCCGACCGCAGCCCGGCGACCGCTCGGGCGAACGTCTCCGGGAGCGCGATCGGGGGGGCCATGTCGGCAGCCTATGCCGCCGTCCATTGCCCGCTTCGACGGCGCGCCGACGCTCATGAAGGGCACCGGGCGTAAGGAACGGTGCCCTTCCTCTCACCCCCACCCGGTTTCCGGCTGCGGGCGTGGCACGATTGCGGCGATGACCACGGACACCACGGGCACTGTCGCCCGAGACGGAGATTCCCGCCCCGGCGGACCGGCCGACTCGCCCTTCATCCGGGCCTGCCGACGTCGGCCCGTCCCGCACACCCCGGTCTGGTTCATGCGCCAGGCCGGCCGCTCCCTGCCGGAGTACCGGGAGATCCGGGCGAGCGTGCCGATGCTGGAGTCCTGCCGGCGCCCGGAGCTGGTCACCGAGATCACCCTCCAGCCGGTGCGCCGCCACGGCGTGGACGCGGCGATCCTGTTCAGCGACATCGTGGTGCCCGTCGCCGCGGCCGGGATCGACCTGGACATCGTGCCGGGCACCGGCCCGGTGGTCGCCGAGCCGATCCGCACCGCCGCCGACGTGGAGCGGATCCGCCGGATCACCCGCGACGACGTCTCGTACGTGGACGAGGCCGTCCGGCAGTTGGTGGTCGAGCTGGGCGACACCCCGCTGATCGGCTTCGCCGGTGCGCCGTTCACGTTGGCCAGCTACCTGGTCGAGGGCGGTCCGTCGCGCACCCACGCGAAGACCAAGGCCCTGATGTACGGCGACCCCGAGCTGTGGCACGCGCTGTGCGCCCGGCTGGCCGAGGTGACGCTGGCCTTCCTGCGGGTCCAGATCGAGGCCGGCGTCTCCGCCGTGCAACTGTTCGACTCGTGGGCCGGCGCGCTCTCCGAGGCCGACTACCGCCGTTTCGTGTTGCCGCACTCGACCGCCGTGCTGAGCGGGCTGGCTGACGCCGGGGTGCCCCGGATCCACTTCGGGGTGGGCACCGCCGAGCTGCTCGGCGCGATGGGTGAGGCCGGGGCCGACGTGGTCGGCGTCGACTGGCGTACGCCGCTGGACGTGGCCACCGGCCGGATCGGCGCCGACAAGGCGGTGCAGGGAAACCTGGACCCGTGTGTGCTGCTCGCGCCGTGGCCGGTCGTGGAGGCCGAGGTGCGCCGCATCCTGGAGCAGGGCCGGGCGGCCCCCGGGCACGTGTTCAACCTGGGCCACGGGGTGATGCCGGAGACCGACCCGGAGGTGCTGACCCGGGTGGTCGCGCTGGTGCACGAGCTGTCCAGCCGCCGGGCCGACCAGGGCTGACCGGGAATGCGGCAGCCCTGGCGGGTGGCGGTGGTCGGCGGCGGGATCGCCGGGCTGGCCGCCGCGGTCCGTCTGCGCGACAGCGCACCTGCCGGCACCGAGATCACTGTGTACGAGCAGTCCGGCGCGCTGGGCGGAAAGCTGCGCACCGGGGAGCTGGCTGGTCAGCCGGTCGAGTTCGGCGCGGAGTCGTTCCTGATGCGCGACCCGGCCGGCGCCGAGAGCGCGGCGGTGGCGTTGGCCCGCCGGCTCGGGCTGGGCGAGAAGATCGTGCACCCCACTGTGGGGCAGGCCGCGCTGGTCATCGACGGGGGGCTGCGCCCCATCCCGGGCGGCACCCTGGTGGGCGTACCCGGGGATCTGGAGCGGGTGGCCACTGTCGCCCGCCCGGCCGCGGACGCCGACATCGACGGCGGTCGGCCGTTGGTCGGGCCGGACGCGGACGTCTCGGTGGGTGCGCTGGTCCGGTCCCGCTTCGGCAACGAGGTGGTCGAGCGACTGGTCGACCCGATGCTGGGCGGCGTGTACGCGGGCCGCGCCGACGATCTCTCCCTGGTCACGACGATGCCGGCGCTGGCCCGGACGGCCCGGGTGGAGCACACACTGGTCGGCGCGGTCCGGGCCGCACAGGCCGCCGCGCCGCGGGCGCCCGGCGCCCCGGTCTTCGGCACCCTCGCCGGTGGGCTCAGCACCCTGGTCGAGGCGGCGGTGACGGCCAGCGGCGCGACGGTACGGCGGGACGCCGCAGTGCGCGAGCTGACAGCTACCGAAACCGGTTGGCGGCTCACCGTCGGCCCGACCCGCGACCCGGAGTTGGTCGACGTGGACGCCGTGGTGCTGGCGGTGCCGGCGCGACCGGCGGCGCGGCTGCTCGCCGGCCCCGCGCCGTCGGTGGCGGCGGGCGTCGGCGCGCTGGACTACGCGAGCGTCGCGCTGGTCACCATGGCGTTGCCGCAGCCGCGACTGCCCGAGCTGTCGGGCTTCCTGGTGCCGAGCACCGAGGGCCTGCTGATCAAGGCGGCGACATTCTTCACGACCAAGTGGGGGCACCTGCGCCGGCCGGACGGGTTGGCAGTGGTGCGCGCCTCGGTGGGCCGGTACGGCGAGGAGGCGCACCTTCAGCGCCCCGACGCGGACCTGGCGGCCACCGTGCACCGGGAACTGTCGGCGGTGCTCGGCACCCCGCTGCCCGCCCCGGTCGACGGGCACGTGCAGCGGTGGGGCGGTGCGCTGCCGCAGTACGCGCCGGGGCACGCCGACCGGCTCGCCGCCGCGCGGACGGCGCTGCGGGCCGCGCACCCCACACTGGTCCTCGCCGGCGCCGGCTACGACGGCGTCGGCATCCCGGTCTGCGTCCGCTCCGGCGAGACGGCGGCCGAAGAGATCATCACAGCACTGGGAGGATCGGCGAGATGACCGAGCAGACCAACGCGGCCCGGTTGCGGGAGCTGAACGACAGCATCCGCTACACCATGTGGTCGGTGTTCCGGGCCAGCTCCCCGCTGCCCTCGCTGCGGGACAACGTAACCGGCGAGGTGGTGTCGCTCTTCGACGAGCTGGCCGGCAAGGACGTGGTGGTCCGCGGGGTGTACGACGTCTCCGGGCTGCGCGCCGACGCGGACGTGATGATCTGGTGGCACTCCGCGTCCCCCGATGCTCTCCAGGACGCGTACCTGCGGTTCCGCCGCACCACGCTGGGCCGGGCGTTGACCCCGGTGTGGTCGCAGATGGCGCTGCACCGGCCGGCGGAGTTCAACAAGAGCCACATCCCGGCGTTCCTTGCCGGCGAGGAGGCTCGCCCCTACATCTGCGTGTACCCGTTCGTCCGCTCCTACGAGTGGTACCTGCTGCCCGACGCCGAGCGGCGCGAGATGCTGGCCGAGCACGGCAAGATGGCCCGCGGCTACCCGGACGTGCGGGCCAACACTGTCGCCTCGTTCGCGCTCGGCGACTACGAGTGGATGCTCGCCTTCGAGGCCGACGAACTGCACCGGATCGTCGACCTGATGCGGGACCTGCGCGCCTCCGGCGCCCGCCGGCACGTCCGCGAAGAGGTCCCGTTCTACACCGGCCGCCGCCGCTCGGTAGCCGAGATCGTCAACTGCCTGGTCTAACACCGCACCCCGCCCCGCCCCCCGCCCCCGCCTCCCGCGATCTTGCAGTTTCTGTCCCGGCAAAAGGGGCATAAGCCGCGATCGGACGACCGAAAGTGCAAGATCGCGGGGGAGTGGGCGGGGCGGGGTGGGGCGGGGTTAGAGGGGGCGGAGCATGACCTGTTCGCGGCTGACGCCGTCGGGGAGGAGATCTCCCAACTCGTCGGTCAGGGTGAAGCCGACGCGGTGGTAGAGGGCCTTCGCCCGCGTGTTGTCCGGCATCACGGTGAGCCGGAGCCGGTCGGCGCCGCGCTCCCGGGCCCAGCGCGCCACCTCGTCCAGCAGGCGGTCGCCGACACCCCGGCCGCGGGCGTCGGGGTGCACCCACATCGAGATCAGGTCCATCGTCAGCGGGTCCGCAGTGGGTACGCCGCTCGACATGGCGACCGGACGCCCGTCCAGGGTGGCCACCAGGTTGTGCGAGCCGGGGATGCTCAGCCGGTCGCGCCAGCGCTGCTCGCGATCGCCGTCGCCCTGCCAGTCGGCGAGCCGGGAGCCGAACGCCCCGGGCGCCTCGGTGAGGGCGGCCAGCCGCAGTTCGCGCCAGGCGGGCCAGTCGTCGGAGCTCAGCACCCTGATCTCGATCATGCGGCGGTGGTGCCCGGCCGGACGGCAGGGCACCACCGTATTTCCCGCCGGCCGGCGCCGCACCCCCGCCCGGGTGCGGCGCCGGCCGGGGATCAGCTGGTCGTCGTACAGGAGACCAGCGGAACCGGGTTGCTGCCGTTCCACGAGCCGAGGAAACCGAATGTGGTGCTCGCTCCGGCGGCAAGGGTGCCGTTGTTGTTGGTGTTACGTGCGGTGACAAGTGTGCCGTTGGTGCTTACCATCGCGTTCCAGGACGAGGTGACCTGCTGGCCGTTGCCGTAGTTCCAGCTCACCGACCAGCCCCGGGTCGGTGAACCGCCGGCGGTCACCTTCACGTCGGCCTGGAAGCCACCGGACCACTGACCGGTGACCTGGTACGTCGCCGTGCAGGCCCCAGCCGGCGGCGGTGTGGTCGGCGGCGGTGTGGTGGGCGGCGGGGTCGTCGGCGGGGGCGTGGTGGGCGGCGGGGTGGTCGATCCGCCGCCGAAGTCGACGTCGCTGCACAGGTAGTACGACTGGTCCAGGTGGCTGGCCTGCCAGACGGTGTAGACGATGTGCCGTCCGGTGCGGCCCGGCGCGCTCACCGGGATCTGGATCGAGACACCACTGGGGTCCGGGCTCCACTGGGAGGCGGGGGTGTTGCCGATCTGGCCCGCCAACTCCAGGTTGCCCCAGCCGAGTGGTTGGGTGGCCGCGTTGAAGCCCTGCTTGGTCACGTACACCCGGATGTAGTCGGCGCCGTGCCGGGCCTGGTCGACGAAGCGGAGCCGGAAGTTGTTCGACACCGCCGTGGTCTTCCAGGCGCCGATGGTGTCCAGCGCGTTGTAGCGGGGGCTCTGGGTGCGCCCGCCGCTGCAGAGTTGGCCGTCGGGGACGGCGGCCTGGTGGTTGCCGCCCACACCCTCGCGGTACAGGCCGTTCCAGTTCCACATGGCGGCCGGGTCGGCCTGCCAGGCCTGCCAGCACATCGGGTCCTCGGTGGCCATTCGAGGGTTCTGGAAGTCGCTGCCCCAGCGTTGCCAGCAGCCGTAGTTACGCGACGCCGGGTCGACTACCGAACCATGCGCCGAAGCGGGCTTGGGCAGCATGGTGGTCAGCGCGGTCGTCACCAGGAGCGTGGTGGTCGCCACGATGGCGAACAACCAGAGCACGCGTCGTGATCGGGTGAGTGTGGACATGGAGCCCCCGGGGGGATGAGGTCGGACGTCGACACCCGGATCGCCGGGAGTCGCCCACTCCCGTGCCTGATCGCTGGCTCCCGCGATGGCTCTACCCGGCACCATGCCAGTTCGATCGTCAGCCGTCAATGGCGTCGCGTCGCATCGGGGTGTGCGGGATGCCGTCCTCGACGTACTCGGGGCCGCTGACAGTGAAGCCGTGCCGGGTGTAGAACGCGACCAGGTGCGACTGGGCGTCCAGCACGCAGGGCCGGTTGCCCACCACCTCCAGCGCCGCCGTCATCAGCCGGCCGGCGTGTCCGCCGCCGCGCGCCGCCGGGGCCACCACCACCCGACCGATCCGGGCGACGCCGTCCGGGTCGGCCAGGATCCGCAGGTACGCCAGGGGCGCGCCGCCGTCGGTCAGCCAGACGTGCCGGGTGCCCGGCTCGACGTCGCGCCCGTCCAGCTCCGGGTACGGGCAGTTCTGCTCCACCACGAACACGTCGATGCGCAGCTTGAGCAGGTCGTGGAAGGTGCGGGCGTTCAGGTCGGCGAAGGAGGCCGTCCGGAGTTCGGTGGTCTGCTGGGGCATCCACCGATGGTAGGTCGGGCGGGTGTTCACCGGGTTTCCGCCCGGTCGGGTGCGAGGTAGGTGGCGGCCACGGCGGTGAGCAGCAGGCCGCCGCCGACGATCACCGGCAGGGGGAGCGGTTCGTGCAGCAGTGCCACCGCCAGTGCCGCGGCGGTGAGCGGTTCGAGCAGCGTCAGCACGGCCGCGACGCTGCCCGGGGTGGTGCGCAACCCGGCGTAGAACAACGCGTACGCGACCGCCGTGGTGACCACGCCGAGGTGCAGCAGCAGCGCCACGGTGTCGAGGCGTACCGGAACGCTGACCCCGGCGACCAGGGCGAACGGTGCCAGGGTCAGCGCGCCGACAGTGGTGGAGATGGTGGTCAGCGTCATCGGCGCGGTGCGCTGCGACACCTGGCGGCTGATCAGGGTGGTCACCGCGTACCCGAGACCGGAGCCGGCCGCTGCGAGCAGGCCGAGCAGCGGGGCGGGCGCCGCCGCGCCGGGGTGTTCGGTGGCGGCGGTGATCAGGACGAGGCCGGCCACCGCCGCGACCAGCGTGCCGAGTCGCAGCGGGCCGGGGAGGCGGCGGGCCTGCGCCGACTCCCAGGCCGCGGCGAGCACCGGGGCCAGGCCCAGGCTGACGATGGTGGCCACGCTGACCCCGGCCCAGGCCACGGCGGCGAAGTAGAGCGCCTGGTAGAGGCCGAGGCCGATGCCGGTGAGCAGCAGCGGTACCGGCGCGGCGCGCACTGCGGCCACGAGCGTGCGGAGCCGGCCGACGGTGCAGGCCAGCAGCACGAGCGCGGCGATGGCGAGGCGGTGGAAGCCGATGCTCACCGGGCTGAGCCCGGTGCCCTCGCGCAGGAGTTGCACCGCCACGCCGGTGGTGCCCCACAGCAAGCCGGTGACGGTGATCTGGATCAGGCCGCTGCGGGCGGCGTGGCTGGCGGCCGAGGCGGCCGGCAGCGCGGTTCGGGTCGTGGACACGGGAGCGCTCCGAAGGGTGAGCCGTTGACGGGGACGACGTCGACGGAGCGCGTACGACAGGGGGCCGAGCGGGGTCAGGTCACCCGGTCGGCGAGAGGCGCGGCGCTCCGCTCAGGAGCGCGGCGGGGGCAGGACGCCCAGGAATGGCCGCATGGCGACGACCGTACCCCAGCGTGGTGGTCCGGAACGGCAGCGGCCGGGCGGGCGCGGTCAGGCCGGGCGGGCGCCGACGGCGTCGCGGATCTCGGCGCCCACCGCGCCCTCGACGGCGCGGGCGCAGTGTGCGCAGCAGAAGAAGCGGCCGTTGACCTCGACACCGTGCCCGACGATTTTGACCTGGCAGTGCTCGCAGATCGGTGCCATGCGGTGGATCGCGCACTCGAACGAGTCGAAGGTGTGCACGTCGCCGCTGACGGTGTGCACCTCGAACGCCATCCAGTAGTCGTTGCCGCAGACCTCGCAGGTTGCCACCGAAAACCTCCGTTAAGTGGACAAGTGCCTACAGAATCCCTCAGGTGATCCCGGCGTGGGGGCGGAACGTCGATGCCTGGCCATGACGGCGGCGTGTCGGCGTCGGCGTGTTGCCCGTTATGCCGGGTGAACCGCCGCAACCCCCGGAGGATCACAGTGATCAAGCGCAACAAGCTCTTCGGCAACCAGACCCGGGTCACCTTCTGTCTGCCACGCGATGTCCCGCCCGGCCCGGTGAGCGTCGTCGGCTCGTTCAACGGATGGCTGCCGGGTCGGCACGAATTGGTGGCCCGCCGCGACGGCACCAGGACGGTGACGGTGAAGCTGCCGCCGGGGGAGTACCGGTTCCGTTATCTCGGCACCGGCGGCGTCTGGTTGGACGACGAGTCGGCCGATCAGGTCGACGACGGGGGCAGCCTGCTCCGGCTCTGAGAAGAAAACTGCCGCCATCGATGGATTTATCGATGAGAGTCTTTACTGTTAACAATGTTTAAATTACCTTGAGGGCACCTCACCGCACCTGGAGAAGGAGCTGCCCGATGCGTCGAAGAATCACCGTCCCGCTGGTGGCGGCGGGCGCCGTCGCCGCCACCCTCACCGTCGCCGCCCCCGCGCAGGCGCACGGCTACGTCTCCGCCCCACCGAGCCGGCAGGCGCTCTGCGCGCAGGGCCGGGTGCCCGACTGCGGGCAGATCAAGTACGAGCCGCAGAGCGTCGAAGGGCCCAAGGGCCTGCGCAGCTGCAATGCCGGGATCGCCCAGTTCGCCGTCCTCAACGACGACAGTCGGGGCTGGCCGGCCACCTCGGTGGGCAGCTCGCTGACCTTCACCTGGGTGAACACCGCCCGGCACGCCACCAGCAACTGGGAGTACTGGATCGGCAACACCCGGGTCGGCGTGGTCAGCGGCAACAACCAGCAGCCGGGCGCCACTGTGTCGCACAACGTCAATCTCGGCGGCTTCTCCGGCCGGCAGAAGATCCTCGCGGTGTGGAACATCTCCGACACGGCGAACGCCTTCTACTCCTGCATCGACGTGCAGATCGGCGGCGGAGGGTCGAACCCGACGCCCACCCCCACCACCTCACCCACCCCACGGCCCACCCCGACCGCCACGCCCACCACTTCGCCCGCGCCGGGCGGCAGTTGGACGACCGGCCGGGCGTACCAGGTCGGCGACCAGGTCACCTACGGCGGAGCAACGTACCGCTGCCGGCAGGCGCACACAGCGATCCCGGGCTGGGAGCCGCCGAACGTCCCGGCGCTCTGGCTCCAGGTCTGACCGCACGGGTGCGGCCCCTGGTCGCACCCGTGTCGCCGCTCTCGCGTGAACGGAGCACCGGCATGCCCCGCCGTACCCCGCTGGCGACCCTCGTCGCGGCTCTGCTGCTCACCGGAGCCTGCGCCGGACCGCCCACGTCGAGCCCGCCGACCCTGCCGCAGCCGGCCCCCGCGTCCCCGGCCGGCTCGGCGGCGGCCGGGTCCGCGGGCGTCGGGTCCGCGATCGAGGCGGACGCGATGAGCGGGATCGACGTGGTGTTCCTGAGCACCATGGTCGGGCACAGCGAACGCACCCTGCAGATCGTCCGGCTGGCCCGGGACCGGGTGCGCGACGACGCGCTGCGCACCCTGGCCGCCGCCGTCGAGGCGACCGAGGCCGACGAACTGGCCGCGATGCGCGGCTGGTTGCCCACGACCGGGCCGGGTGCCAGCGCGGTCGCGCACCACCACGACGGGCACGGCGACGACGCCGCGCTCGACCGGCTGCGAACCGCGCCGGACGCGGACGTCGACCGCGTGCTGCGCGAGGTGCTCACCGAGCATCAGCGATCGGCCGCCGACCTGGCCCGATCCCACGTCGGCGTCGGCCGCAACGAGCGGGTCCGCGACCTGGCCCGCCGGATCGAGCAGTCCCGGACCGCCGAGGTCGAGCTGCTCACTGGTACGCCCTGAGCACGGTCATGCCCCGAGCGCTGTCACGCAGTGGATGCCCGGGTCAGCGGGGTTCCAGCTTGATGGAGACCGAGTTGACACAGTGCCGGGTGTCCTTCGGGGTGAAGCCCTCGCCGTGGAAGACGTGCCCGAGGTGACTGTCGCAGCGGGCGCAGCGGATCTCCGTACGCACCGCGCCGAGGCTGCGGTCCTCGATTTCCTTCACCCGGCCCGGGATGGCGTCGTCGAAGCTCGGCCACCCGCAGTGCGAGTCGAACTTCGTGTCGCTGGAGAAGAGTTCCAGCCCGCAGGCACGACAGTTGTAGACCCCCTGGGTCTTCGTGTCCACGTACTCGCCCGTCCACGGGCGTTCGGTGCCGGCCTCCCGCAGGACGTGGAACTCCTCGGGGGTCAGTCGGACCCGCCACTCTTCGTCGGTACGGGGCAGCTCATTGTCGTCAAGACTCACCCCACAACGGTACGTCGAACGTCGGGGGCTTGGCATAAGGTCGCGGGATGGGTGGCACCAAGGCTGCGGCCGCCGAGGTCGAGGTGGCCGGGCACACCGTCCGGCTGAGCAGTCCGGATCGGGTGATCTTCCCGCAGCGGGGGTTCACCAAGGCGGACGTCTTCCACTACTACCTCGCGGTCGGCGACGGGATCATGCGTGCCCTGCGGGACCGGCCGACCACCCTGCAACGCTTCCCCGAGGGCGTCGAGGGCGAGGCGTTCTTCCAGAAGCGGGTGCCGACGCGGGGGGTGCCGCCCTGGGTGACGACCGCGCAGATCACCTTCCCCAGCGGTCGGAGCGCGGCGGAGCTCTGCCCGGCCGACCTGGCGCACGTGGCCTGGGCGGCCCAGATGGGCACCATCGTGTTCCACCCGTGGCCCGTGCGGGCCGCCGACGTCGACCGCCCCGACGAGCTGCGCATCGACCTGGACCCGCAGCCCGGCACCGACTTCGCCGACGCGGCACGGGCCGCCGGTGAGGTTCGCGCGCTCCTCGACGAGCTGGGCGTGACCGGCTGGCCGAAGACCTCCGGTGGCCGGGGCGTGCACGTCTACCTGCGCATCCAGCCCCGCTGGACGTTCACCGAGGTGCGCCGGGCCACCATCGCGCTGGCCCGGGAGGTGGAACGCCGCAACCCCGACCTGGTCACCACCGCCTGGTGGAAGGAGGAGCGCGGCACCCGGGTCTTCGTCGACTTCAACCAGATGGCGCGCGACCGCACGATCGCCTGCGCGTACTCGCTGCGGGCCAACGCGCGGGCCACCGTCTCGACCCCGGTCAGCTGGGACGAGCTACCCGACGTCGACCCGGACGACTTCGACCTGCGCACCGTGCCGGCCCGGCTCGCCGAGCGAGGTGATCCGCACGCCGGCATCGACGACGCACCGTGGGACATCACCCCGCTGCTGGAGTGGGCCGACCGGGACGCCACCGCCGGCCAGGGCGACCTGCCGTACCCGCCGGACCACCCGAAGATGCCCGGCGAGCCCAAACGGGTGCAGCCCAGCCGCGCCAAGCGCCCTCCCGAGGAGGAGAGCGCCTGATCGCCGAGCTATTTGTGCTCGCCGAGCATCACAGGCAGGACCCCGGGTCCACCGCCGTGCCGATGATCGCGAACAGCATCCGGCGGAACGTGTCGACCTCGGCCTGGCTGAAGCCGGCCATCGCGTTCCGCTCCGCCTCCTCGCTGTCGTGGGCGACCTGCGCCCGTACCTCCTCGCCAACCGTCGTGATCGCCGGAATGCGCAGCCGGCGGTCGCGGGGATCGGAGTGGCGTACGACGAGATTCTTCTGTTCGAGTCGATCGAGTTGGGTCATCAGCGTGGTCTTGTCGAGCCCGAGCGTCCTGGCCAGCTCGACCTGGGTCAGCCCGGGTGTCTTGTCGAGCGCGCTCAACACGATGTAGTCCCTCAGGTGCAGGCCGTGTCTCTCGGCCTGTTCGCCGGTCACCACGTGCATCCGTTGGGCGGCGCGATGCAACAGCCAGGTGATCTCGGAGTCGAGCGACGGCGCTGGTCCCGCGGTCATCGCGGCGCATCCGACAGCAGCGGGATTCCCTCGTAGGCGCGCCGGTCGTGAGCCGGGACGACCTGCATCAGCTCGGTCAACGCGGCCGATCGCAGGATGCCCTGCCGTACCTGTTCGGAGTCGCTGTCGGCGAGGGCCCGGAGCAGCCAGGGGCGTTCCACCAGCCGGTGGACTCCGTCCAGTTGCCAGGTCAGGTCGCCGATGAACGCGTAGCGCTGCCCGGACGGAAGGGTCACGAACGCGACCACGGACCCCGTCGTGTGGCCGCCGGCCAACGCCAGCACGAGGGATCCGTCGCCGTGGACGTCGAAGCTCGCGGAAAAGCCGAGGTACGCGGGGCCGTCGAAGGAGTATTCGCGGATCTCGTGGCCGGGCGAAACGGCGCGGTAGACCTTTCCGTCGCCGTCGCTCGCGGCGTACTCAAGCTCACCGCTGTTCATCCAGATGGGGAGGTCGAGCGAGTCCAGGCCGCTCGCGTGGTCCCAGTGCGAGTGGGTCAGGAACACCCCGCGAAGCCTGGTGCTGTCGTAACCACTGTCGTCGAGCTGCTCGCGCACCGTCCGGGTGCTCTGGAAGGGGGCGCGGGCGAACCGCGGCTGCATGGCGACGTGCGCGGCGACGTTGGCCCCGAAGCCGGCGTCGATGAGGAAGTCGCCCTTCGGGTGGCGCACGAGGACGGCGGTGGCGGCGAACTGCCGCTTGTCACGAAACGAGCCACCGCGGAGGGCAAATGCCGCCCGCGTCTCGTAGGTGCCGGTGGGGAGTTGACAGATCGCCATGTCGGGTGGCGGTGTCGCCTCGGGAAGGGCGGCCGTCCACGGTTCGGGGGTAGGAAGGGTCTTCACCGCCCGATCGTACGACGTCAGATCGTCTGATGCCAGATGAAATTACCCCTCCCAGAGGCTGTCGTACACCTGTTCTAAAGACCGTCACCTCCGGCGCTGGGCCGACGGCGACCCGACCACCGACCCAGGAGCACTGCCGGTTCGCCATCGACAGCTCCGTTGGCGAGCGTCGCGGCGTCGGTGAGGACACCGCGCATGACCGGCAGCGGCAGGTGTGGGTTGGCGGCGGCTGCTCCGGCCGTTTCCGGATCGTCGAACAAGTCGAGCACGCGACTCGGCGACAGTCGGGGGTCACCGGCCGTCGAGTTCCGCACCTCCGGGCGCGGGTCGTGGCTGAGCCGCTCGATGAGCTGCGGTGCTGCCTCGGGATCGCGGACCACCAGGGCTCGGGCCCATGGGTCGGGCGACTCTGCCAGCTGGGCCAGTCCGACCCATTGGAAGCTGGGGTGGTCGAGAAGGCGGCCTCGGGTTGCCGTCGTAGCGTCCAGGTAGGTGTTGAGCACCGTCTCGTGGCTGACGCCCGAGTGGCGTTCGCAGAGCAGGAGCCGGACGGCGAAGTCGTCGTCGTTCTCCAGCGCGGCGATGTGGTCGACGGTGAGGTGGGGATTGCACGCGACACTGCGACGGAGTCCGATGTGCGCCGAGCGCACGCAGCGGCTCTGGATCTCCGGGTCGCGGGTCCTGGTCGCCCAGACGGCCGGTTGGATCCGGTCGTCACGTCCGACGTGGTAGTCGATTGCCGCGCGTTGCTCCTCACTGAACTCGGGGCGCATCGACACGGCGAGCCGGACCCCGGGTGAGGGGTCCACCGCCAGCCGGGCGACGAGGTCCGCGCGCAGGTCGGGTTCGGCGGCGGCGGTGCTTCGCACCCAGTCGTTGTCGTCACTGGCCTGCGCTTCGAGCTCCCGGCGGTCCGTAGGTGGCTCGTCGGCCGGCGCCGTTCGTGATTCGCCCGGCCACAGTCGGGCGCGCAGTTCCTGCGGCACCCACGGCGAGTCGACCATGACCAGCTCCAGCCTCGGGTGCCGTTCGAGCAGCCGCTCGTACGCCCAGACGGGGAGCGCCGCCGTCACCGTCCACCTCGACGCGAGCAGCGAGGTCGGCCCCTCGGCGAGCGCCCACAGCACGGAACGTTCCGGGTCCTCAACCAGCCTGGCCCGCTGTTCGGGTGTGACATGCACGGCTTGCGCCAGGAGCCTGCGCACCTTGTGGTCGGGGTGGTTCACCAGTGCCTCGAACTGTTCGTCGCTCCATTCCAGACGGAGCATCAGGGCGGCTTCCGCCTCCCGCAGGTGCTCCTCGACGAGCTGCCGCAACAGGTCGGCGGGAATGGCGGGGTTGCGGACCAGGCCGCGTAGCCGAGCCCGTGCCGGGTTGTTGTGGTAAGCGAGGAACGCGTCGTTGACGTACAGCGGGACCTCCAGGGTTTGTGGAGCCGCAGTGTCGGCGCCAGCGGTTAGCCTGCCGTCATGGCGAGCACAGAGCTGGATGAGTTGATCGTCGCGGACGCCGACGCCCTGCGCGCGTGGTTGTCGGCCAACCACGCCACGTCGCCGGGCGTGTGGCTCGCCCTGACCAAGAAGGGTGGCACGGTCACGACGCTGACCTGGCAGCAGGCGGTCGACGAGGGTCTGTGCGTCGGCTGGATCGACGGGCAGGCCCGCAAGCGGGATGAGGGGTCATCCTGGATTCGGTTCACCCCGCGTCGGCCCCGCAGTTCCTGGTCCCAGCGCAACGTCGGGCACGTGGCCCGGCTGGAGGAGCAGGGGCGGATGTTGCCGGCAGGCCGTGCCGCTGTGGACGCCGCGAAGGCGGACGGGCGATGGGCGGCCGCCTACGCCCCACCGTCGGAGGCGGAGGTGCCGGCTGACCTGCTCGCCGCCATCGCCGCCGATCCTGCCGCCCAGGCCATGCTCGACGTGCTCACCAAGGCCAACCGGTTCGCTCTCATCCATCGCCTCAATGCGGTCAAGCGGGCG
Organism: Micromonospora trifolii; assembly: GCF_022229005.1. Taxonomy (GTDB): domain Bacteria; phylum Actinomycetota; class Actinomycetes; order Mycobacteriales; family Micromonosporaceae; genus Micromonospora; species Micromonospora trifolii. The sequence continues at coordinate 125,805 of NZ_JAKKFD010000020.1, read as the reverse complement.
GAGACCCGCGAGCGCAAGATCGGCGAGTTCGTCGCCATGCTGGCCCGTCACGAGACGTTCTATCCCCAGAAGGCGAGGCCGGCGCCTGGGCCGACGTCGTCGTGAGCCAGAAGTCGATGTCCTCGCAACCGATTGACTTTCGATAGGTAACGAGCGAAACTCGATGCATGGTTACGGAGCATCGAGCGGTTGCCGCTCTCCGAGTTTTCCTCGTGGTGCTGTTCGGGGTCCTGGTCCTGTTTCAGACCTTCTCCCTGCCCGGACAGTTCGCCCACATGGCTGCGGAATCGCCGCAGGACGCCTACCTCCGGTGGCCGGCCACGGTCGTGGCGGTGTTCTGGGTGCTGTGCGTCCAGGTCGTCATCGCGGCGACCTGGAAGTTGCTCAGCCTGGTCAAGAGCGACCGCATCTTCACCGAAGCGTCCCTGAAGTGGGTGGACGCGATCGTGTGGGCCATCGCCGCCGCGTGGGTGGTGCTCGTGGGTGTCTTCCTCTACGTGGGGTTCAACGCGGACGACCCGGGGCTGCCCCTGCTGCTGTTCCTGCTGACGGTGGGCGTCAGCGTGCTGGGGCTCCTCATGGTGGTGATGCGGGCGCTGTTGCGGCAGGCCACCACCCTGCGGACCGACATGGAAGCGGTGATCTGATGCCCATCGTCGTCCGCATCGACGTGGAGTTGGCCAAGCGCAAGATGAGCGTCGGTGAGTTCGCCGAGCGCGTCGGGCTCACCCCCGCCAACGTGGCGGTGCTCAAGAACGGCCGCGCCAAGGCGGTCCGCTTCAGCACCCTCGAAGCGATGTGCCGAGTGCTCGACTGCCAACCCGGAGACCTGCTCGAGTGGGTCGAGGAGGAAACCCCATGAGGTACCTCCTGACCGTCGCCGCCGTTCTCGTGGTTGCCCTCGGCGTCGCCGGCATCGTGCACGGGGAGGCCGACGACTCGCCGGGCCTTCAACTTCTGGGCGTCGTGCTCGTGCTCGGCGCTGTGGTGTTCGGCATCCGCAACCTTCGCGGCGGCAGTTAGCCGCCAGGCGCGCTGGTCGGCCTGAGCCGACCCTCCCCGTAATAACGATCATGTAACGGGCGCGAACCTTTCCCGGTAGGTGGCCTGTCTTGATGGTCGTCGGCCCGCCAGGGCCAGGGGAGGCGTCGTCGGATGAAGCTGGTGTGGAGGCGGGCCCGCGAGGCGCGAGGGTTGCTGGTCGCGGCGGTGATCGCTGCCCTCGTCGCCGTCGCGTTGGTCACCGGGCTGTCCGACTACAACCGTCGGGCGGTGGACGCCGGGCAGCGAGCTCTGGTCGCCGCCTCGCCCGCCGAGGAGCGCGGCCTTCTGGTCAGTGGCTCGGGTGGACGGGACGCGGCCGAGTTCGCCACCAGGGACAAGGCGGTCCGAGCCGAGTTCGCCACCGGGCTCGGCGGCGTCCCGGTCAGTGTCACCACCGCCCGTTACGGCACCGGCCGGGAGCTGACCGGCGACCTCGGGCAGATCCCGCGTACGGCCGACGAACCGGTCTTCGCGAACCTGGCCACGCTCGCCGACCTCGCCAGCCACGCGGAACTGACCGGCGGAGCCTGGCCCAGCCCCGGAGCGAACCCCGTCCAGGTGAGCCTGCCCGAGCGGGTCGCCGGCGCCCTCGGCCTGACCGTCGGCGAACGCGTCCCGGTGCGCGACCGGGCCACCGAACGACGCGGGGAACTGGTGCTCGCCGGCACCTGGCGGCCCCGCGACCCGGCGGACGCGTACTGGCTGCTGGCGCCCGGCGTGGGGTCGGGCAGCGCTGGTTCCGGCACCTCGTACGGGCCGTTCACGCTCGACCCGGCCGACTTCGCGGCCACCTTCCCGGGCTCGGTGTCGGCGTCCTGGCTGGCCCAACCGGACCTCGGCACCGTCGACACCGCCGACCTGCCCGCCGTTCGGAAAGCCCTCACCGAGGCGGTCTCGGCCGTTCCCGAGGCCGCCCAACTGGGCAGCTCCGGGCAGACGGTGACCAAGATGCCGCAGTTGCTGGACCGGATCGCCCGCGCCGACCTGGTGGGTCGCTCGTCGCTGGCCACCCCGCTGCTGCTCATCCTGGTGCTCGCCGGGTACGCGCTGGTGCTGGTCGCCGCGCTGCTGCACGAGGACCGCCGCCCACAGACCGCGCTGCTGCGCGCCCGAGGCGCCGCCCGTCGGCAGTTGGCCGGCCTGGCCGCCCGTGAGGCGACCCTGGTGGTCGCCCCGGCCGCCGTGCTCGGTCCGCTGATCGCCGGTGAGGCGCTGCGCTACATCCGACCCGGCGGGTCGGGTGACCTCTCCACCGCAGGCGGCAACACCACACTGGTCTGGGCGGCGGCAGCGGCCACCGCGGCCGGCTGCCTCGTCGCCATGGTCCTACCGACGCTGCGCGGCGCCGGGACGTACGTCGCCGACATGGCGGCCCGATCCCGGCCGAACCGGGCCGCGAGCGTCCAACGCGCCAGCGTCGACCTGGTGCTCGTGGCGCTCGCCGTGCTCGCCTGGGTGCAGCTGCGCCGGTACGCCTCCCCGCTGGCCGGCTCGGGTGGCCAGCTCGGGCTCGACCCGCTGCTGGTCGCCGCCCCGACGCTCGGCGTGCTGGCCGGTGCCGTGCTGGCGTTGCGGGTGCTCCCGCCGCTCACCCGGTTCGCGGAGCGGTTCGTCGACCGACGTCCCTGGACCGCCACCATGTTCGGCATGTGGCAGGCCGGCCGACGTCCCCACGCCGGCCCCGTGTTGCTGCTCGCCCTCGCCGTTGGCGGCAGCACCCTGGCCTGGTCGCTGATCAGCACCGGCGAGCGGTCCCAGGTCGAGCAGGCCGGCCACACGGTCGGCGCCGACCTGCGGGTGACCGAACGGGCCGGAGGCGCCCCACCGACCCGGGCCGGCGAACTCGCCGCGCTGCCGAGCGTAACCCGGGTGCTGCCGGCGTGGCGGGACGAGATCCGGGTCGGGCGGGAGAACCTGCCGGCCACAGTGATCGGTGTCGACCCGGCCAGCGCCCTGGGCGTCGTCCGGCTCGCCGACCGCCTCGGCGACGGCTCGGCGTCGGAGCAGTACCGGAGGATGGTCGCCGCGCGGGGAGAGCCCGCAGGCGTCGAACTGCCCGCCGGGGCGCGTGAGATCACCGGCACGATCCGTACCCCGGTGAGCAACGCCGCCCGGTCACTGAAGGTCGCTGTGACGTTGCTGGTCACCACCCCCGACGGGCTCGCCCTGCGGCTGCCGGCGGCCAACGCCGACAGCGACGGCCGGGCCACCCCGTTCACCACGCGACTGCCCGACCTCAGCGGGGCGCGGCTGCGGCTGGCCGGCTTCGAGGCAGACGGTGGGTTGGCCGCCGGCAACTCCTACGAACTCCAGGTGGACGGGCTGACGGTGGTCACTGCCGACGGCACGAAACAACCGACCGAACTGAGCGGCGACTGGGCCGTGACCGCCCTCGGGCAGGAGCCCACGCCGGTACGGACCACCGGCGCCGGCTTCGCCGCGGCCCGCGCGGTCGAGGTGATCCCCGGTGGGCAGTTCGCGTACCAACCACCCACCCGGTTCGCTGTCGTGCCGGGCGGGGGAGACGACACGTTCGTACCGGTGTTGATGACCCCAGGGGTCCGCGACGCGCTGAGCCTGAACGTCGGCGACACCGTCGACCTGACCCTCTCCGGGGCGACGCTGCCGGTGCGGCTGGTCGGCGAACTGGCCGCCGTGCCGGCCACCACCGGGGAAGGCGTCCTGCTGGACCTGCCGGCCGCTGTCGACGCGATGATCCGGAGCAGCGGCGCGGTGCGACAGGTACCGGAATGGTGGGTCGGTGCCGGCGACGCGAACGCCGCCGCCCAGGCGGCCAGCGCACTCCCGGGCGTCACAGTGCTCAACCGGGAAGCGGCCATCAAGGCGGCCGCCGACGACCCGTACTGGCGCGGCTCGCGTACCGGAATGCTCGCCGCAGCGTTCGGTGCGGTGCTGCTCGCCCTCGTCGGCCTGATGGTGGACGTGTGGGCCACCGCCCGGCGTCGGCTCGGCGAGTTCGCCGTCCTGCACACCCTCGGCGCCACGCCCCGCCTGATGGCTCGGGCGCTGCTGGCCGAACAGACGTTCCTCGCCGGCATCGGCGTGGGCGTCGGGTTGTTGCTCGGCACCGCGGTCGGCGCGACGATGGCCCCACTTGTCATCCTCACCCCGGCCGCCGGCCGGCCGATACCCCCGGCGGCGTTCGTGCTGCCCTGGGTGCCCATCGGCCTGACCGCGGTCGGTCTGCTGCTGGCGGCGCTCGCCTTCAGCGCGTTCATCGCCACCGGCATCCGTCAGCGGGTGGCGGCGGTGCAGCTGCGAATCGGGGGAGAACGATGAACGTCGGGGCGGCCGTCCGGCGGGTCCGGGCGTACGGGGGGCAGTTCCTGCTGCTGGCGGTGCTGACCCTGGTGGTCACGCTGCTGATCAGTGGAGTGCCCCGGCTGGTCAACCAGCTCGCAGAACAGGGGCTGCGGGCGCAACTCAACAGCGAGCCGGCGGCCCGCCGGGACATCTCGTACACCACCAGCCCGGCGGAGCTGACGTCGCAACGGACGGCGATGGGCAGTGCCGCCGAGCGGTTCGACGCCCTGGCCGCGGAGATGCCGCCACAGGTGCGCTCGGCGGTGACCGAGCGGTGGTACAGCGTCGAGACCACCGAGGCCCGGGTGGTCGGGCCGGACCTGGCCGCCCGCAACCTGCTTGTCGACATGGGCCTGCGGGCGATGCCCGGCATCCAGGACGCGAGCACCCTCGTCGACGGGGCGTGGCCGAGCGAGACGTACGTTCCCGACCGGCCGATCGAGGTGGCGCTCGACGTCGACGTGGCCCGCAAGCTCAACCTGCGCGCCGGCAGCCAACTGCGCACCGGCAGGACCGACGACAAGGGCCGACTCATCAACGGTGTCCCGCTGACGGTGACCGGGCTGTACCGGCCCGTCGACCGCGCCAACGGCATCTGGGACGGGCTTCCACAGCTGCTGCGGATCATCGAACCGCAGGGTGATGGTCAGCCGTTCGTCATCGTCGGCGTCGTGGCGCAGTCGCCCCTCAACAAGCGGGCCGCGGAGGGCTGGCCGATCCAGTCCAACTGGCGGTACCGCCTGGGCGTCGACCGGATCGACGCACGCGAGCTGGACCAGCTGATCGACGGCCTTCAGGTGATGCAGCGCAACCAGCCGAAGGACCTCAGCCTGACCCAGGGCGTCGACGTTCCGCTGCGCGCGTTCGCCGCCCAGATCGACGCCGTCCGGACGCTGCTCGCGGTGATCGCGGCCGGCGTACTGGCCACCCTGGCGGGACTCATCGTGCTCGCGGCCAGTCTCGCCACCAGGCGGCGTCGCTCGGAGTTCGCGTTGCTGCGCGCCCGTGGGGGCGGGGCCACCGCCGGCGCCCGGCGCAGCCTCGCCGAGTCGATGCTGGTGGTGCCGATCGCCGCCGTGCTGGGCTGGTGGCTGGGCACCCTGTTCCCCGGTGCACCGGATCCGACCACGCCGTACGTCATCGGGGCGACAGTGCTGGTCACGCTGGCACTGCCGTTGGCGACGCTGGCCGTACCGGTCGGCGGAGCGGCTCGCCGGGACCTGATCCGGGTGCGCCCGTCGGCCCGTCGACTCACCGTCGAGGTCTCCCTGCTGCTCCTGGCCGGGCTCGCCGCGGTGCTGCTGCGTCGGCGTGGTCTGACTCTCGGCGAGGTGGATCCACTGCTCGTGTCGGTGCCGGTTCTCCTCGCGATCGCAGCGGCGGTGCTGGCGCTGCGCGCGTACCCCTGGCCGTTGTTGCTGGTCAGCCGGCTGGCCGCGCGGACCCGGGGCAGCGTGGCCTTCCTCGGCACGGCCCGCGCCGGCCGAGCGGCGGTCGCCGCCCCGCTGGTCGTGGTGGTGCTGGCGATCGGTACTGCGGCGTTCTGCGCGGTAGTGGCCGCCGGCGTCGACGCGAGCCGGGAACGGGCCGCCGCGCAGATCGTGCCCGCCGACGCAGTGATCCGCGGGGAGCGCTTCGCACCCGACACCATCGACGAGCTGGGCCGTCTGCCGGGAGTCCGGGCCGTCACAAGGGTGCTGTACGAGGACGATGAGCGGCTCGCGTCCGACGAGGTCGGCACCGACGCCTTCATCGGGCAGACGGACGTGCTGCTCGTCGACGGCTCGGGGTTGGACACTGTGGCCCGCGAATCGCAGGTGGACCTGTCCATTCCCGCCGCGCTGCGCACCGCGGGGCCCGGCCCGGGTCCGCTGCCGGCGATCGTCTCACCGGCGGTCGCCGCCGACCTGGCCAAGGCCGGGCTGGACGACTCCGCCTTCATCTCGGTGCAGGGCCAGCGGTACGAGTTCCGGGTGGCCGGCACCGAGGCCGGTTTCCCGATGCTGGCGGCGAACGTCAGCCGGTTCGTGATCCTGCCCTGGCAGGCCCTGCCGACGCGTACCACCACACCAGTGCCCACCAGCCTGCTGATCGCCGGGGACTCGCTGGACGCCGAGGCGCTACGCGTCGCCGGCGACCAGGGGCAGGAGCGCTACCAGCGGGACGGCACGGTCACCGGTCGGGAACGGATGATCGGGGTCACCGTCGACACCCGCGCGGAGGTCCGCCGGGATCTCGGCGAGGGCGGGGCGAACGGGGTGCTGGCCTTCGGGTTCGTGGCCGGCGCCGCCGGCGGCACAGTGCTCGGGCTGTTGGCCATCGCGTTCACAGTCCTGGCCGGCGCGCGCGCCCGGGGCCAGGTGCTGTCCCGGCTGCGCACCCTCGGCCTGTCCCGCCGGCAGTGGCGAGGGCTGCTGCTGGTCGAGTTGACCCCGCTGGTCGCGGTGTCGGTGCTGACCGGCGCGCTCGTCGGTGCGGTACTGCCCCTGCTGCTCAACCCGGTGCTCGGCCTGTCCGCGTTCACCAGTGGTGTGCCCGTCCGGGTGGCTTTCGAGCCCGCTCTGGTCGCCGCTGTGTTCGCGCTCGGGGCGGTCGCCCTCGGCTTCGCGGTCGCCGTCGAGGCTTTGAACAACCGCCGTTTGCGCCTCGGAGAGGTGCTTCGGCTCGGAGAGGAGAGCTGAGATGACCGCTACCGCCCAGACTCCACTGGTGCCTGACCTGGCCGCCCTGCAACAGCGGGCAGCGCTTCGCGCCGCCGAGCGGGCCGGCGGGCAGGATCGCCTCCGCGGGCACATCGTCTGCGACGGCCTGGTGCGCATCTTCAAGACCGAGGGGGTGGAGGTGGTCGCCCTGCAGGGGCTCGACCTGGTCATCGACCGGGGTGAGCTGGTGGCGATCGTCGGCGCCTCCGGTTCGGGCAAGTCGACACTGCTCAACATCCTCTCCGGCCTGGACACCCCGACCGCCGGTATCGCCAGGGTGGCCGACTACGACCTGCTCTCGCTCTCCGCGAAGCGGCGGCTGAGCTACCGCCGGCAGCTGGTCGGGTTCGTCTGGCAGCAGACCGGCCGCAACCTGCTGCCGTACCTCAACGCGCTGGAGAACGTCGAGCTGCCGATGCAGTTGGCCGGCAAGCGCAGCCGCAAGGCCCGCCGGGAACGGGCCCGGGAACTGCTCGACCTGGTCGGCGTGGGCTACTGCGCCGATCGGCGCCCCGGGCAGCTCAGCGGTGGAGAACAGCAGCGGGTCGCGGTGGCGGTGGCGGTGGCCAACGACCCGGAGGTGCTCTTCGCCGACGAGCCGACCGGTGAGCTGGACGAGGCGACCGGCGCGGAGGTCTTCGCGGCGCTGCGCACCATCAACGCGGAACTGGGCGTGACCATCGTGGTCGTCACACACGACCACGCCGTGGCCACGCAGGTCCGCCGGACCGTCGCGATCCGCGACGGCCGGACCGCCTCCGAGGTACGCCGGACCGCGCGGATCGACGCGGACGGCAACACCGAGCTGGTCAGCGAGGAGTACGCGGTACTGGACCGCAACGGTCGGATGCAGCTGCCGGCCGCGTTCGTCGACGCGCTCTCGCTGAAGGAGCGGGTCCGGCTCGACCTGGAGCCGGACCATGTGCAGGTACGGCCCGGCAACCGGGCCTCGGAGGAGCGGGGAGCACGGGCATGAGCCGGCAGGACATGGTGGTGACCGGCGCGGCCGGGTTCGGCGGCGGCTCCGCGTCGCACCCCGACGAGGTGGTCCGGGTCAGTGGGGTCAGCCGGACCTTCGGCCGTGGTGAGCACGCCGTGCACGCGGTGCGGGACGTCTCGTTCACCGCCGACCGGGGCGAGTTGGTCGCCATCCGAGGCCGGTCCGGGGCCGGCAAGACCACGCTTCTGAACCTGATCGGCGGGCTGGACCGGCCGGACAGCGGTCAGGTGGTGGTGGCCGGGCACGACGTCACCTCCGCCGGGGAGGCGGAGCTGCTGCGGCTGCGCCGCGGCACCGTCGGGTTCGTGTTCCAGACCTTCGGGCTGGTGCCGATCCTCTCCGCCGCCGAGAACGTGGGCGTGCCGCTGCGGCTGGCGCAGACGCCGGCCGCGGAGCGCGAAGAGCGCGTCGCGGTGCTGCTGGAACTCGTCGGCCTGGGCGGGCACGCCGCGCAGCGACCGTACGAGCTCTCCGGTGGCCAGCAGCAGCGGGTCGCTGTGGCCCGTGCGTTGGCCAACGAGCCGGACCTGCTCATCGCCGACGAGCCCACCGGTCAGCTCGACTCGGAAACCGGCCGATCCATCATGGACCTGCTGCGCGCGGTGGTGCACGCCCGCGGCATGACGGCCCTGGTGGCCACGCACGACCCGGCCCTGATCGACCTCGCCGACCGGGTGCTCGTCCTGCGCGACGGACGCCTGGCCGACGGCTGACCGCCGCCGGGGGGCTGACCGCCGCCGGGGGGCGGGCCGTCGACGGTGCCCGCGATGCCCGGAGCGGATACAGCGGTGACGCCGGGCGCTGGCTCCCTCCGGGGCGCCGCGCGGCGGATGGCGGTCCGTGCTCGCTTTGGAGCTGATGTCGTAAACGAATCGCCGGACGGGTGACTCGTCTACGGCATCAGCTCCAAAGCGTCTGTGTAGCAGTAGCGGAGGCCCCCGCCCGAACCGTCAGCGTGGCTGGTCAGAGCGCGAGCTTCATGCCCTCGTGGCTGGCCACGAAGCCGAGGCTCAGGTAGAAGCGGTGCGCGTCCTCGCGGGTTTTGTCGGTGGTCAGCTGCACCAGCGCGCAGCCGCGCTGCCGGGCCTGGTCGACCGCCCAGATCATCAGGTCCCGGCCCAGCCCCTGGCCACGCCGGTCGGAGCGGACCCGGACCGACTCGATCAGCGACCGCTCACTGCCGTGCCGACCCAGACCCGGGATGTAGGTGATCTGAAGGCAGCCGACCAGTTCGCCATCCCGCTCGGCCACGATCAACTGGTTGCGCGGGTCCGCGTCGATGTCCGCGAACGCCTTCTCGTACGCCTCGTCGACCTCGGTGAAGTCGCGGGCCTTGCCCAGGACGTCGTCGGCGAGCAGGGCGATGACGGCGGGTAGGTCGGCCCGGACCGCCTCCCGGTAGATCACGTCGCTCATGCCGGTGATCCTGACACAGCGAAACCGGCGGATGGGTCTGTGCCGGTTGCGGGCAACGGGCAGCATGGGGCGGCATGGAGCTACTGCTGCTGCCGTTCCGCTGGGTGTACCGGGCGTTGGTGTGGTTCGCCAACTCGCCCCGCACGCTGATCACCTCGTACCTGTTGATGATCGTGGTGGCCGGGGTCATCTACGGGGAGGTCGAGCAGCGCAGCCCGGCCGACGCCGTCTGGTGGGCGGTGGTGACCGCCTCCACCGTCGGATACGGCGACATCTCGCCGACCACCTGGGCGGGCCGCACACTGGCCGCGCTGCTCATCTCGACAATGGTGCTGCTGGTCATTCCGCTGATCACGGCGCACTTCGCGAGCCGGCTCATCGTCGACGACGACGCCTTCGAGCATGAGGAGCAGGAGCAGCTCAAGGCCGACGTGCGCCGGATGCGGGCGCTGCTGGAGGAGTTGGCCGCCCGGCAGGGGATCGAGCTGCCCCCACTGCCGCCGACCCAGCCGGTCAGCGGGCCGGGCAGCGCTGCCCCTCCGGTGGCACGGTCAGGTCGATCAGGTAGGCGTCGACAGCGTTGGTGATGCAGGACGTCTGCGGGTACGCGGTGTGCCCCTCGCCCTCCCAGGTCAGCACCCGACCGACGCCCAGCATCGACGCGAGCCGTGGGGTCTGCTCGTACGGAGTCGCCGGGTCGCCGGTGGTGCCGACCACCACGATCGGCGGTGCGCCGTTCGCCTTCCCGGTCGGGTACGGGTCGCGCCCACCCGGCCACTCGACGCAGCTCAGCATGCCGACCGCCAACGCCGGCCCGAACAGCGGGTATTTCCCGCGCCACTCGGACTGCAACTGCCGGATCTGCGCCCGGCTCGGCTTCTCCGTCTCGTCTGCGCAGTTGATGGCCAGGTTGGCGTCGAACAGGTTCGAGTAGTGCCCGTCGTCCTCCCGGCCGGCGTACGCGTCGGCGAGCCGGAACACGTCCTTCGGGTCGCCCTCGGCCAGCTTGTCGATCGCCTGGGCCAGCTCCTGCCAGCCGGATTCGGTGTAGAGCGAGGAGATGACGGCGTAGAACACCCAGCCGGCGGTGGCCTCCCGCCCGTCCGCGCCGCGTACCGGGGAGACCTTGGCCTTGTCGATGGCCGAGGTGACAGCGGCGCGGGCGTCCGGGGCGATCGGGCAGCGGCCGGCGTTCGCCGCGCACCAGCGCGTGAAGTTGGTGAAGGCCCGTTCGAAGCCGCGGGCCTGGCTCTCCGAGCCCTCGACCAGCCGCTGCTGCGGGTCGACAGCGCCGTCGAGCACCAGCGCCCGCACCCGCTGCGGGTAGAGCTGGGCGTACGTGGCACCGAGCAGGGTGCCGTACGAGTAGCCCAGGTAGGTGAGCTTGTCGTCGCCCACGGCGGCGCGTACCGCGTCCATGTCGCGGGCGGCCTGCTCGGTGCCGTACAGCGGCAACTGGTCGCCGTAGCGGTCACCGCAACCGCGCCCGATCCGCTGGCTCAGGCCGACGAAGCCGTCGAATGCCGACTGGCTCGCCGGGTCCGGGTCGAAGCCGAAGCTGGTGTCCAGGTCGGCGTCGGAGATGCACTTCACCGGGCTGGACCGGGAGACCCCGCGCGGGTCGAAGCCGACGATGTCGAAGCGCTCGGTGATCGAGGCGGGCAGCCCGCCGAACTGGGGGCCGAAGGAGAGGTAGACGGCGGTGTCGACACCGGAGCCGCCCGGGCCGCCCGGGTTGATCACCAGCGAACCGATCCGGTCGCGTTGCTTGGTGGACCGGGCGCGCAGCAGGGCGATCTCGAAGGTCTGCCCGGCGCCCGGGCCGGCGCTCGCCCCGCCGCCGGTGCCCCAGTCGCGGGGCACAGCGATGCGGGTGCACTCGTAGCGCATGTTCGGTGCGCTACGCCCGACCAACTCGTCGGGCACCTCCGGGCAGGGCCGCCAGTTCGGTGCGCTGCCGGTCGGTGCGGCCGCACCCTCCACTTCGGTGCGCGGCGCGAACGCCGGCAGCGTGCAACCGGCGGTGAGCAGCGCGGCGACGCCGAAGGCGGCCAGAGTGCGACGGACCCGGCGGCTGGTCGCCATCCGAGGCTGGTCGGCGGTGCGGGTCACGTGGTCCTCCGGAATCGGGTCGACGGCCAGGCTACGCCGAGCCGGTGGCGGCTCGGTCCACGGTGGCCGTCGGGTCGCCGCGCAGCACCTGGTCCACGTCGAAGCGGATCGGCCGGTCGAGCTGGTCGTAGCGGCAGGACCGGGGGTCGCGGTCCGGGCGCCACCGCACGAACTGGGCGGTGTGCCGGAACCGTTCGCCCTCCATGGCGTCGTAGCCCACCTCGACCACCAGCTCCGGGCGCACCGGCTCCCACTCCAGGTTCTTCGTGCCGGTCCACCGGCTGACCCCACCCGGGATGCGTTGGCCACGCTCGTGGTCGCCGTGCACCCACGGGTGCTCGCCGGCGGTGTCCCGATAGGGCGCCAGCTCGTCGAGCAACTCGGCCCGACGGGCCATGCTGAACGACGCACTCACGCCCACGTGGTGCAGGACCCCGGCGTCGTCGTACAGGCCGAGCAGCAGCGAACCCACCACCGGGCCGGACTTGTGCCAGCGGAAGCCGGCCACCACCGCGTCCGCGGTGCGGGCATGCTTGACCTTGAACATCAGTCGCTTGCCCGGCTCGTACGGCAGGTCGGCCGGCTTGACGATCAAACCGTCCAGCCCAGCGCCCTCGAAGACGTCGAACCAGCGCCGCGCGGTGTCCGGGTCGGTGGTGACCTGGGTGACGTGCACCGGCGGGCGCACCCCGGCCAGCGCCTCGACCAGCCGCTCCCGGCGGCGCGGGTAGGGCTGGTCGAGCAGGGCCTCGTCACCGATCGCCAGCAGGTCGAACGCGACGAAGTCGGCGGGGGTGGTCTCGGCCAGCATCTTCACCCGGGACGCGGCCGGGTGCACGCGCTGGGCCAGCAGCTCGAAATCCAACCGGGGCTGGCCGCTCGGCCCGTCGCGCCGAATCACGATCAACTCCCCGTCGACCGCGCACCGCTCCGGCAACTGCCGGCGGGCCTGCTCGACCACCTCGGGGAAGTAGCGGGTCATCGACTTGCCGCCCCGGCTGGCCAACTCGACCTCGTCGCCGTCGCGGAACACGATGCACCGGAACCCGTCCCACTTGGGTTCGTAGGTCACCCCGGGCGTGGTGGGCAGCTTGGGAACGCTCTTGGCCAGCATCGGCTCGACCGGGGGGTTGATCGGCAGGTCCACGCCGACCAGTCAATCAGACGGTGCCGACAGTCGTGAGGCAGATCACCGTGGAGGGCGGGGCGGCGTGTCCGGCTACGCGCCGCGCGTCCCCACCGGGCGAATCGAATAACCCCAGGTCAGAGCTACTTTCGCGAGGTGTCCGAGTGGGTCTGTGGCTGCTGCGGGCGGTGGCGGGTGAGCGTCGAGCTGATCCGGGGCCGCTACCGCTTCCGGCTGACCCGCCGCTACCCGGAGCGGTACGGCGGCGGCCGGAACGTGCTCGGCGAGGTCGGCTCGGTGCCCGAGCTGGAGGAGTTGCTGCGTCGGCGTACCCCGCTCACCCTGGCCGACCTGCGCGAGGCCGCCTGATCGGCGCGGCGGCGGCGTCCGGCTGGGACCCACCGGGTGCGGAGTGCCTCCACTGAGGAGGGACGGACGGCGTTGAGCGTCGGTGTCACAATGCCTCCGGCGGCCTCGTCTGCACCCGTGGCGGTGCCGAGCGGCGCCGCCGGGGAGGGGACACCATGCGGTTCGAGGCCGATACCGAGATCGCCGCGGACGCCGATCAGGTCTGGGCGGTGCTGGCCGACGTGCCCCGCTGGCCCGAGTGGACGGACTCGGTCACCCGGGCCGAGCGGGGGGAGCCGGGTCTGCTCGCCGTCGGCGCGACCGCACGACTGACCCAGCCGAAGCTGCGGCCGGCGGTCTGGCGGGTCACCGAGCTGACCGAGGGGCGGGAGTTCGTCTGGGTCTCCGACGCCCCCGGTGTGCGGACCACTGCGGAGCACCGGCTGCTGCCGCTGCCCGACGGGCGTACCCGCGTCGAGTTGGCCTTCAGCCAGTCCGGCCCACTGGCCGGCCTGGTCGGCCGGCTCTACGGCGGGCTGTTCCGCAGCTACGTGCGGATGGAGGCCGACGGGCTCAGGCGTCGCTGCGAGCGGGGCTGACGGCGGGCTTCTCCAGCACTGCCAACGGGATGCCGTTCGGGTCCGGGCGGTGCGCCACGATCCGGTAGCCGTGCCGCTGGTACAGCAGCAGGTTGCGCGCGCTGCCCGCGCCGGTGAACAGGGTGAACCGGGTCGCCCGGCCGGCACAGGCCCGCTCGATGGCGGTGAGCAGTTGCGCCCCGACACCCCGCCCCTGCTGATCCGGGGCGACCGAGAGGCGGCCGACGTGCGCGGTGTCCCCGTCCAGGTGGGCCCGCACCGAGCCGACCAGCCGGTGCCCCAACCGGGCGGCGAGCACGATGCTCGGGCCGGCCAGCACCGCCGCCACCTCGTCCAACGTCTCGGTCAGCGGGGGCAGGAACGGATCGCTGTAGTGCTGCGCCTCGCTCAGGTACGCGGCGCGCTGCACGGTGAGGATCTCGCCGGCGTCCACGACACCGGCCGGAACGATGCTCGCCTCGGCGTTCATCGGGGCAGCACACCACAGCCGCCGTCGCCATCGACGGGCGGCCCGGCCGCGCCGGTCGTACCCTGGCCCTGTCCGGTCGAGGTCGAGGGGGAACGGTGGCCGAGCTGACGTACCCGGAGGTGGGGTCGACCCGGCACGGGCCGCTGCCCGACGGTTACCACCACCTGCGCCACCGGTATCCGTTGCCCGGCGGCTGCTTCGACACGGCCGCCGACGCGGTGTTGAGCTGGCGGCTGCACCGCGCCGCCGGCGTCCGGATCCGCACCGACGCGCCGCGTGCCACCGCCGGCGTGCTGGTGACCTCCGGCCTCGGGGTCGGCCCGGCCCGCCTCTGGGGGCCGTGCCAGGTGGTCTGGAGCGCGGACTCGCCCACCCTCGCCGGTTTCGGCTACGGCACCCTGCCCGGGCACCCGGAGCGGGGCGAGGAGGCGTTCGAGGTCGTCCGCGACGACGCCGGCGCGGTCTGGTTCGAGGTCCGCGCGTTCAGCCTGCCGGACCGCTGGTTCACCCGCGCCGGAGGCCCGGCGGTTCGGGCCGTGCAGCACACGTACGCCTGGTGGCTCGGCCGTACCCTGCGTCGGCTCTGCGCCGGTCGCTGACCGCCGTGGCGCCGGCGAGACCCTAGAACCGGGCGAACGAGCGGATCGGGGCGCGCGGGCCGTACTTCGGTGCCCGGATGCCGGCCGCCTCCAGCAGCAGACACACCCGACCCCGGTGACCTCGGAACGGCTCCAGCAGGGCCATCATCCGGGCGTCGTCGCCCCTCGGTTCGGCGGCGAGCGCCCAGGACACAGTGTTCGGGATGTGGTAGTCGCCGACGCTGACCGCGTCCGGGTCGCCGTACGCGATCCGGACCACCTCGGCGGCCGTCCACGGCCCGATGCCGGGGATGGCGGTCAGCCGGCGGGTGGCGTCGGTGGCGTCGGTGCTGCGCTCCAGGCTGTCGGCGAGCGCCGCGGCGCGACGGAGCGTGTCGGCCCGGCGTTGCTCCACCCCGAACGGATGGAACACCCAGTACGGGGTCGCGGCCACCGCGGCTGCCTCGGGCGGCAGGAGCAGCGGCTGCAACGGGCCGGGAGCAGGCTCCCGGAAGTGCCGCACCATCGCCGCGTACGCCCGGTAGGCCTCCTTGCCGGTGACCTTCTGCTCGAAGACCGCGCGCAGCAGCCGGGGGAAGACCTGCCCGGTGGCGGGCATCCGGAGCCCCCGGTGCTCCCGGGCCAGCCGGGCGACCAGCGGGTGCGCCGCGGCCAGTTCGGTGAAGCCGGTCAGGTCGTCGCGCAGCCCCGCGATCGCGTCGGCGCGAGCGAGGACGTGCTCGGCGCCGGGCCCGTACCCCTCCGCGAGCAACTCGCCACCAGCCGGTCGCAGCGCGAGCGTGGCCGGACCGTCCGGGGTGCGTGTGGCCCACCAGAAGGTGCCGGCCGCCACGCGGGCGCACGGGTCGTACGGGCTGAAGGTGAGCGCGCGGACCGAGGCGGTCAGCCGGTAGCCGACCGGCGGGTGCAGCACCCTGGTCGCGGCGGGCTCCGTGGCGGTCACCCCGCCACTGTGCCAGGCACCGAGGCGGCACGGGTAGCCGGTATACCGGTGCACCGCCGGATCCGGCAGCAGCGGGAAGGCACCATCGGTCCACCGTTGTGCCGCATTCGCGCCAACCGAACGGACAGAATTAATTGGGCGAAATGGTGCAAGCCTATTATATGCGACGATTGTCGGTGGGCCGGGCATCGATCGTGTGGTTGTTTGGTGACCAGTAGGTGAATATGCTGCTTCGGGCTCACCTGCGGCGGCTATACCCGTCCGGAACGGGCAGGCCCGGGGCTGGGTGGTGGTCGGTGATCCGCAGCAGTCGCTGCGTGCGCCTCGACCCTGCCCGGCTCGTCGCGCAGCGTAACGGGGAGCTGTGGAGAGGCATGCGGTGATGGCTGCGCGAGTGAACGTCCGATCAGAACGGCCTCCCGCATGATCGCCCTACGGATCTACCGCGCGCTGCCCCCACCTCTGCGGCGCCGACTGGTCAACCTGCTTCCCGCGCACCGACGGATGGGCGTCGTGCGTACCCTCTCCGGGCCGCGCGGGGGCGGCACTGTCCATCCGCTGGGTGCCCGGGTGACGGTGCCCGACGGTGGCGTCCGTACCCGGGCCGAGGTGGTCGCCACGGCCACGCCGTTGGAGCTGTGGCACCGCAACCTGACGGCGGTCACGAGCGCCCTGGAGTCGGCCGGCATCGACTACCACTGCCTGCGTAACGACGACTTCCTCCGCAGCTCGGTAGCGGTTCTCGACGACCACCGTGCCACAGTCAGTCGGCTGGTGCGGTCGGCGCCCGCGCTGGAGGGCGCGCACGTCCGGGTCGTCGAGGTGCTGCCCGGCCGGGATCAGCCGGAGGCGGCGCCGGCAGAGGTGTTCCAGATCTGGTTCCCGATGACCGATGCCCGAGCGGGTGTGGTCCTCGGCGCGCAGTTCGCCTGCGAAGTCGAGTTCTGGACGCGACACGACGACGTGGTCCGCGCCCCCCGGCACAACGCGGTGATCGACGAGGCGCCCGCCGGGGCGGAGCCGGTCCGGGTCGCCGCCGCGCTGCTCAGCCACTTCGTGCCCGAGGCGGACGACCACACGTACCGCACCCGGCGGGATCTCACCGTTCGCGCCCCCGACCGGGTGGGCTTTCCGATCGACGCCGTCTACACCTGGGTGGACGGTTCGGACCCGGAGTGGTTGAAGCGGAAGATGGCGGCACTCGGCACCCCCGATGGTCCGCTGCACGCGATCGCGGCGAACACCTCGCGCTACCACAACCGCGACGAGCTGCGGTATTCGATGCGCTCGCTGCACAGCTTCGCACCGTGGCTACGCCGGATCTTCCTGATCACCGACAGTCAGTTGCCCAGCTGGCTCGACCCGACCCACCCGATGGTCACCGTCGTGTCGCACGCCGAGCTCTTCGCCGACCTCGGCGGTCAGTCGTCGTTCAACTCCCACGCCATCGAGGCCCGGCTGCATCGCATCGACGGTCTGGCCGAACACTTCCTCTACCTCAACGACGACGTCTTCCTGGGCCGGCCACTGCTGCCGACGCACTTCTTCCACGCCAACGGGATCGCGAAGTTCTTCCTGTCACCGGCGCAGTTCGGGCTGGGTGAGGCGAAGCCGACCGACGCGCCGGTGAAGGCTGCCGGAAAGAACAACCGCCGGCACATCCAGCGGCAGTTCGGCGTCACGATCACCCAGAAGATGAAGCACACGCCGTTCGCACTCCGGCGCAGCATCATGCGCCAGATCGAGGTCACCCTGCTGGCGGACGTGACGGCGACCGCCCAGCACCGCTTCCGCCACTACGGCGACCTCTCGATCCCGTCGTCGCTGCACCAGTACTGGGCGTACCTGACCGCACAGGCGGTCCCCGGGGACATCGAGTACGAGTACGCCGACCTCGGTCATCCCTCGACGCCCGCCCGTCTCACCGAGTTGCTCGCTCGTCGGCACCGTGACGTCTTCTGCCTCAACGACACCGACTCGGACCCGAACGCGTTCCAGGAGCAGGAGAGCATGCTGGCCGACTTCCTGCCGCGCTACCTGCCCTTCCCGGCCCCGTTCGAGCTGCCCGACGACGTGATCGCCGAACGCCGGAAGCTCGGGGCCACCGACCTGTGGCGACAGGCTCGCGGCGCCGACCGGCGCGGCAGGCAGTTGGACGCGCCGACGACCCCCGCACTCCGGGTCGGCCGGCATGGGGACGCGGCAGTGGTGCACAAACCCCGGGTAGGACCGCGGCTGGACGCGCCGACGCTCCCCTCGGGCCGCATCGCCTCCGGCCGGCATGCCGCCCACCAGGCGGAGGATCGCCGCCCAGGACCGGACCTTCCGCCGCGATAGACCCGAAGTCGAGGTTCCCGCTCGGCGGGAACCTCGACAGGGCTCCGCTCAGCGGGCGCGGTTACGGATGCTGCCTCGCTCGAACTGACTGGCCACGGGGAAGTAGCTCTCGAGGAAGGTCATGACGATCCGGCCCTGCTCCGCCGCGTCGAGGTGACCGTGGTGAGTGTCGTTCAGGCAGAAGGAGTCGTAGCTCCGGGTCGTCATGATCTGGGTCAGCTGCGGGTGCTCCGACGGCTCGCCGGTGTTGACGTAGCTCATCCGGATGCTGCCCGGCACGGACCGCCCGGTGAGGTAGCCGACGTAGTGGTGCAGCGAGGACGCGACCGAGACGTCCGAGTGGGACCGTAGCTGGGACGTGGCGGTGAGCTTCACGTCGTCGGCGAACTGCCGATCCAGGTCGTTGGCGACGCTGCGGGTCATCGCGTACGGCGCGTGCAGCAGGCCATGGGTCAGCGTACGACCGAACGCGCTCCGGATCAGCTGGCGGTTGTTCTTGGCCGCGCTGAAGTTGTAGTCGTCCTCCGCCGCGACGTCGAGCATCGGAATCGGCGTCGGCGACAGGAAGAACTTCGCCAGGCCGGTCGGGTCGAAGAACAGCGTCTGCCGGATCGGGCGGCCCAGGAAGAAGTCGTCGTTGAAGTAGATGAAGTGCTCGGCGAGGCCCTCGATGTGGTGCAGTTGCGACTCGATGGCGTGTGAGTTGAACGTCGGCAGGGTGCCGCGTCCACCGAACAGCTCGCGGTGGTCGACGACGGTGACCCGGGGGTGGTCGGTGTCGAGCCAGGTCGGGGTCTGCCCCGCCGTCACCACGTAGATGTTGCGGACCCACGGTGCGTACATGTCGATGGAGCGCAGCGAGTAACGCAGCTCGTCGCGGTCCCGGAAACGAGCGGATCCGTCCGCCGCGGCGAGTGGCTCGCGCCCCAGCTCCGCGAGGACCCGGTCCTTGGCCGCGCGCCACTGCGGGTCGTCGCCGTCCACCCAGGTGTAGACGACGTCGACCGGGAAGTCCAGATCGGATACGAGTCGGTGGGTGAAGGGCTCGATGGTGGGATGCTCCCGACCCCGCACGGTCAGGGTGGCCGGTGTCATGGCCGCCACCGGGACGCTGGGGCCGATCAGTGTGGGACGAGTGGCGACCAGCGCCGAGCCGTCCTGGGACGGGGTCCAGAACTCGACGTCACAGCCGAGCGCGGGCCCGTACCGGAGGGTCCGCGACGACGACACCACCGGACGGAACAGCCGCAGGCCGATGGCCTCGGCAGCCTGACTCTCGCTGGTGAGGCACGCGGCGAGGGTCACGGCCGTGACCTTGGCCCCCGTGGTGAGGGTCTCGGCGTAGAAGGGCGCGGCGGAGAACTCCTGCGCGAAGGCGGCGAAGACCGCGTCGCGATGCTCCGGGGCGACCACGATCCGGTATCGGACGCCGTGGTCGCGCGCCACCCAGTAGGAGATGCCATGGCGCCAGAGGAGATCGGTCACCGCTGTGAAGTTCTCGTGGGCGGCGTCGGCGGGTGTCAGGTCGTCCCGGACGACGCTGAGGCGACCGCCGGAGCGGACCAGCCCCGCGACGGCCTCCTGGATGCGCTCCTCGACGGTCGCCACGTCCAAACCGCTCGTGACATGAGCGGGACGGGGAGCGGCGGGAGCGAAGCCGGCTCCGCCGGTGCGCCCGATCCATGCCGCGAGCCGGTCGGCACGCGCCTGCTCGCCCTCGGCCCGCCCCGCGATCAGGTCCGCGTAGAGCTGCTCCCAGCGGTGCATGATCGGATCGATGCGGTAGTCCTCGGCGGCGCGCAGGGCACTGTCACCGAAGTCCTGCCGCAGCTGGTCATCCGCGATGAGCTTCATCATCGCGTCGGCCAGACCGTCGATGTCGCCCGAGCTGACCAGGAAGCCATTCGCGCCGTGGGTGATGATCTCGGCCGGACCGGTCTGGATGTCGTACGCCACCGCCGGCACGCCGGCCGCGAACGCCTCCAGCAGCACCAACGGCAGTGCCTCACCGTCGCGTGAGGAGAGCAGCGCGATGCTGGTCTTCGACCACTCCTCGACCATCCGGTTGGTTGGTCCGAGCACCTGCACGTTGTCGCTCAGGCCGAGGTCGGCGGCGAGGCCGCGCATCTCCCCGAGCAGCGGGCCGTCGCCGAAGATCCGCAGCGTCCACTCCGGGTACGAGTCGGCGACTGTGCGGAAGGCGCGGATGGCGTGGTCGATGCGCTTCTCCGGCACCATCCGGCCCGCCACGCTCACCACCGGGTTGCGGAGCGTGGACCGAGGACGGAACCCGTCAGGGATGCTGTTCTGGATGACCTCGATCCGGGGACAGGACGAGGCGAAGGTGTCAACGAACCAGTCCCGGGTGCGGTCGGTCAGCACCACCAGCGCGTCCAGTCGCGGGGCGAACTGGAACAGCGGCTCGCCGGTTCCGCCCCGCAACTGCGACGGCCGGTGCTCCTGGTGCACGGTGACCACGGAGGGCGGTGCCAGTGTGGTGGCCATGGCCATCAGCGCCGGCGAGGAGGAGACGAGCACGTCGGTGTCGAGCGACCGCAGCGCCCGGTCGATCTCCAGGTCGGCCAGGCGGCTGCCCTGCTTCTCCCACCGGGCCGGCATCAACCGGCTCGGACTGCGGTACAGCGCCGCGTACGCCTCGTCGTCGACGTTCGTCGGGCGCATCGGCCGCGGGGCCGGGCCGGTCAGGTCGACGAGATAGCGCATCCGTACCCGCTCGTCGGCCTGGAAGAAGCCCTCGACGCTGGTGCGGTAGACGCTGATCACTTCGACTGTGTGACGTCGCGCGAGGTGGTCGGCCTGCGTCAGGATGGCGCGCTCCGTGCCGCCCATGGCATCGGCGGTCAGCAGGAGGAAGGTGATCTTCAACTAGGGGTCCCCGTGAAACGTGTGAAGCGGAGGCAGGCCACCGCCAAATTGCCGGCTGGGGTGTAGTACGGGCGGTAACCAGCGAACTGGTCGCCGTCGAGCGGCAGAACGGCCCGGCTGACGCGGAGGACCGTACGCGGGTCGGTGAGGTCGTGCAGGAACCGGCCGAGCCGGACCATCCGGGTGGCGGAGGTGCGCACCCACGCTTCCCAGATGACCTCCTCGCCCAGCTGGTCCGGTGCCAGGTCGGCGAGGGGTACGACGAACTCGAAGTCGTCGCCCACCGGCGCGATGGGCACGACCACGTCGGTGCCACCGCCCCGCGGCGTGAAGACGATCGCCGAAGCGTCCTGCGCCCGTACGCCGATGAACCGGGCCCGGATCCGGGCCTCGGCGTGGCCGGTCGCGAGCTGGACCACCTCGGCCCTGGCGCGCGCGCCGGTGACGGTGAGCTGTGCGAGCCCGTCGCCGCTGCGACCCGGCCGGTACGACCAGCCGGACACCGGGTGCGGCGGGTTGCCCACCGTCGGTCCGTCCCGATCCGGGGTCTCCTCGACCGTCAGGGAGAAGCGACGTTCACCCGCCGGGCCGGCGTCCACAGCGAGCCCCACCGACCAGGTGCCTTTGCCCAGCGCGATCTCGTCGGTGGAGTCACCGAGACGGGCCACCGCCTCCACGGCGAGCCGGCCGGCCTCCCGCCGGACCCTCGCCGGGCAGCGGAGCGTTTCGCCGTCGCGGACGAAGAAGATCGCGGCCCGGTCGGTCGGTGCGGTGTCGGCCGGCAGCACCACGTGCACGTGCAGCGTGCGCCCGTCGAGGACGGCGAAGAAGTCGCAGTCGGCCGGCGGCAGCCCCGCCACCGGGTCGTGCCGCAGGCGGGTGACCCGCTCGACGAGCCGGTCGGTGACCAGACCGGCGCGACGGCGGGCACCGTGCATCGCCTGAAGCAGGCGGGGCTGCGCGATCCGGTCGGCCGGGTTCATCGGACCCACTCGGGTTCGTCGGTCGTCCCGTCGACCCCACCCGTCGTGAGGGCCTGCTCACCGGTGACCGCTGCGGCCTCCGGAAGGTACGTCGCGGCCCGCGCCGTCGCCGTCATCCTCGCCCGCTCCGCCTCGACCTCGGCCGGGAGCTCGAACGGCGCCCGGAACGGGAAGTACGCCGAGAGGAAGTCGGTCAGCATGGCGAGCTGCTCGGAGAGGAGGACTTCGCCCGAGTCGGTGTCGTTGAGGCAGAACACGTCACAGTGTCGCCGGGCCAGCAGGTTGGCCAGCTTCACCGGGGTGGACGGTTCGGCCAGGTCGGCGTACGTGTAGCGGATCGACCCGGGCACCGCCTGACCGGAGAAGAACGACCAGTAGTGCTGCAACGAGGATGGGATGGAGAGATCTTTCGGGTGCCGGAACTGATGCCCGGCGGTGCCCACCACCTCGGCCGGCAGGTGCCGCTCGATGTCCTCCAGCACGCTTCTGCGCAGCGGGTAGGGGACGTGCCGCATCTTCTGCGTGATGGTGCGTCCGAACCGTTCCTCGATGTGCCGGCGGTTGTTCTTGCCGGCCGCGGTCACCGGTGCGTCGTAGACGGTCGCCGGGCCGACGTCCAACTGGGCCGGCGACGGGAAGAACTTCGCGATGCCGTTGGCGTGGAAGAACGTGGTCGGGAGCAGCGGGCGCCCGAAGAACATGTCGTCGTTGACGTAGATGAAGTGCTCGCTGAGGCCCGGGATGAGGTGCAACCGGGACTCGATGGCGTGCGAATTGAAGGTCGGCAGCTGGCCGGTGTCACCGAAGATCTCGCGGTGGCGCACGACCCGCACCGTCGGGTGCTCGACGTCCAGCCACGGCGGGACCTGGTCGTCGGTCACCAGGTAGATCTGCCGGACCCACGGCGCGAACGACACCACGGAGCGCAGTGAATACCGCAGCTCGTCGCGGCTGGCGTAGCGGGAGGAGTGTGCGCCGACCAGATTGATCTCGGCCTGCCCGTGCTCGCGCAGGGCCGCGTTCTTCCGGGCCTGCCAGTCGCTGTCGTCACCGTCGACCCAGGTGTAGACGAGGTCGATCGGGAAGGTGATGTGCTCGTGGCCCAGGCCGGCGAACTCGGAACGGGTGCGGTAGGTGGCCGGCCCACCGGCCGGCACGAAGCGGCTGAGCTGGGACGCCGGGACGCGGATCGTCTCGCCCGTCTCCGGTACGGCGGTGGCGACCTGGTTGCCGCGCGGTGCTACGAGGTCCGCCTCGGGCTTCTCCTGCGGCGAGACCGTACGCCAGAACTCGACCTCGCAGGCGAAGGCGCTGCCGAGGACCGTGTGACCGAAGGGGTCGGTGACCGCGTGGAAGACCTGTGCGATGGCGTCACGGTGGCTGGCGCTGACCTCGCGGCGGCCGGAGTCGACGAAACGCAGGGTGACCCCGTCGGTCGACGTGGCCCGGGCGAGCACCTTGAGCACCTTCACCCGGTGCTTGCGCGGCACGGCGATCGCGCTGCGCAGGTCGTCGGCGTGCCGCACGTGGAAACCGTCGATCCCGGCCTTGTCGAGCGCCCGGGTGACCAGGTCCAGGTTGCGCTGCCGGAGGGCCAGCGGCGTCGCCTCCTCCACGACCCGGGCCTGCACGCGGTGGCCGTCGACATCCCGGACCTGACGCACCTCACCGGGCGCGGTCCGGGATCGGCGGGCGGCGGTGACCTGGGTCAGCCGACGGACGAGCCAGAGCTGCCGCTGAGGCGGCACGAGCTGGATGAGCTTGTCCCGGTACGCCTTCGGCACCACCCGGTGAGGGCGCAGCATCATGCTCGACCGCCGTTCCGACGCGTACGTGCGTCACTCGCGGTCCGGCGGCGCGGGCTGGCCGGGCCACTCCGTTCCGACCGCGGAAGGGCAACGATCACCCTGCGTTCCACGCCTTGCCCCCGTTTCCTGTCGTCGACCGGCGAGCGGTCGGCGTCGTCCCACCGCCTGTGCGGGCATGCCGCATGGGCGGCCGCCTCACCCCGCCGGTCGCGCAGCGGAAAGGTACCAGTGCGATCTCCGCCGGAACACCCTCTCCTCACCTCGGGGTAACTGTCCGTTCGGATTACATCTGACAAATGGTGCATTTGCCATTCACGTCGTACCGTCGGTGCCGACGGCGACACGTCACTGCGCGGACGAACAGACCCGCCCCGCATCGGTGACCTGGTAGATCCGCACGTGGCCCTCCCGGTGGACCAGGGTCACCCGTTTGCTGTCGTCGAGCCGCTTCTGCTCGTAGTTCGGCCGCCAACCCTTGTAGTCACGGCCGCCAACCACCACGTACTCGATACCGAACCGGCGAACCGTGCAGCCCTGGTTCTTCGGCCCCTTCTGGTTCACCAGCCAGGTGAACGCCCGCCACCGGTCCGTGTAGTTGTCCCGGCCCACCTTCTCCAGCGGCGGGATCCCGAACAACGTCGGGACGCCGTAGTCGGCGTGGGCCCAGGACATGAACTGCCGGTGCCTGTCGTACGCCACCACCTTGTCCGGCGGAGTGTGCTCGGCCAGCCACTCGAAGGTCCGGGTGTACTCCGGCCCGACCGGCGCGCGCTGCACCATCGTCTTGCGCAGCGGGCGCCACGTGTCGGGCACCAGGGCGAGCGACGCCAGACTCGCCACCACGACCGAGGCCGCGACCGCTGTGGGGACAGCGGATCCGCGCAGCGACCCGGCACGGGCGACGAACCGCACGAGCAGCCACTGGACTCCCAACCCGATGACTGTCGCGCCCGCCACCGTGAGCACCCCGTACACCGGGAAGATCATCGAACGGGGTCGTTCGGCGTCGCCGTACCAGAGGCCGGCCAGGGCCTGTGCGGCCGACGAGCCCGACGCGACGGTCCAGATCCCCAGGAGCGTGAACAGGACGCCGGCCAGCAGCCACGGGCGGGCCCAGCGCACCTGCGGCAGCACCAGCGACAGGGGAGACGCGAGCAGGCACGCGATGACGATCCAGACGCCGACCTGAACGGCCAACCCGCCAAGCTGGGCATCGCTGCCCGGCCCCGGGAAGCCCCACAGCACGTAGCGTTGCGGATCGGTGACCCAGTATTCGATCGCCTTGCCCCACTGGCCGAGCAGGTCGGGCGGCTCGGTGATCCGCTCACCGCCGGCGCCCAGGATGACGCCGACCAGGGGCAGGATCGGGACGAGGCCCGCGACGGCCGCCGCGCCGATGCCCGCCCCGCTGCGGCGCCAGGTCAGGGCCCCCGGCACCACCAGGAGGAAACCGAGCGCGAGTACGCCGACGAAGAGGACGTCGTACGAGTGCATCATCACGATGCCGGCGCCCCCGAGGCCGGCCAGCAGGCCGAGCCGCACCGGGTGTGGGCCGCGCAGGGATAGTGCGAGCAGCAGGGCGACCCCACCGGCCAGACAGGGAGCCGTCTGCTCGTTGACCCGCCCGGTGATCAGTGAGGTCCACATTGGGCCCAGGAAGGCCGGAGCGGTGGCGGCGGCGGCAGCGATCACCGGTCCTCCGCGGAGGATCCGGACGGCGGCGTAGATGCCGGCGACCAGGGCGAGCGGCCCGATGACGATCGCCCACGCGGTCATCGTCGTGCTCAGCAACCCGCCGGACAGGTGGGTTGCCTGCGCCCAGGCGACGTTCTCCGCCAGCGGATAGAACTCGCAGGAGACGACCGTGTCGGTCGAACCCGAACTGCACACCGAGGGAATGTCGACGCTGTTGGTGTCCAGAATGCGCCTCGCCATGTACCCGTGGTTCATGGCGTCCCAGCCGGGAGTGGCGGCGAGTCTTCCCACCATCGCCCAGCCGTACGCCAGGGTCACCACCGACGGCACGGTGATGGCGATCAGGTCCGCGCGGCGCGGCAGGACCGGCCGGATCCGGAAGCGCGACATCTTTGAGCGGCGGTGGTCGTCGCTCGTGTCGTCGGCGTCGCGCTCGGCGGTCGGCTGCTGGTCAACGGCCTTGCGCCGGTGCAGCAGCCGGGAGAGCGCGACAGCGGCGCCGGCCAGGAGCAGTTCCGCGACGAGCGCCGCCGAGGCGCTGTCGGGCAGCCCGAGCGCTGGCAGCCAGGCCATCGCCAGCGCGATCAGGCCGAGGGTCAGGGCGGGGGCGGCCGCCCAGGCCACCCAGCGGTACCGCCCCGGTGGAAGGGCGAAGCCGAGCAGCGCCCCGGGCACGACGGCCACGAGAAGGGCGATGAGTGTGGTCAAGATTGGTTCCCTCCCGTGTCGCCGCGCAGCCGCAGCGGCCGGAAGAGTACCGGAACGAGGGCGGTGGGCGGTGCCCTCCTGGTGCCGAATGGGGGCGCTGCCGTTGGAACGGCTGATGCGGCTGAGCCCCGAAGGCCGCTCAGCACGACGGTGGCCGGTCGCGCCCTCCCCGGCGACGACCGACCACCGTGCCCTCGTGGACGACCAGGCTCAGTACGAGTAGCCCGAGCCGCCGGCGTCGTTCGAGCCGCTGTCCGCCGGCGGTGCGACCGCCTTCGGCGTGCCCTTGGGCAGGCAGCTCAGGTTCTTCTTGCCGTCCGGCTGGACCACGAACCAGGTGCCACCGACAGCCTGGCCCTTCCACTGGCCGGGCTTCTTGTCACCGATGTAGCGGTAGACCGGCCAGCCGGCGATGGTGAGCTGACGGGTGCCGTCCTGCCGGGTCACGCTGCCGACCTTGTCGTCCGAGACGCCGGTGAGCTCCGGGTTGCCGTCGGTCAGTGCCGGGGGCCACACCTCGGCGCACTTGTCGACGCAGTTCGACGACGGCGGGTCGGCGGTGTCCTTGTCGAAGCGGTACAGGATCCAGCCGTCCTGGTCGGTGACCACCTTGCCCATCCGGGCGACGCTCTTGCCGACCAGCTTCTCGGTCAGGTCGACGTCCGCGGGCGGGGCGTCGGCGGCGGGCGCCTCCGGGGACGCCGAGGCCTCAGGTTCAACCGTCGCGGTGGGCTCGGCCGCGGCGACGGCGACCGGCTCGGCCGCGCTCGAGTTCGCCCCGTCGTAACCCGCGGGAGCGCAGGCCGTTAGTGCGACCATCGCGCTCGCGACGATGACGGTCCGCTTCATCTGTGCCACGTGCCCTCCTCATTCTTGACAGTTCACCCATAGGTACGGCGGGCAGGCTGTCAAGGTTGAAGTAGTAACAGTGGTCAATTTCACTTAAACTGATTGAACCGTTTCCGGCCGCCGTGCGTACGCCCTCGCGAGGGGCCCCTTCGCGTAACGACAGATCGGCGCCGGTCATTGTGACAATGACCGGCGCCGATGCGGTAGCCGCGCTTACATGGGTACGGTGACCAGCGGACTCGCCACGCCGTTGGCATCCACGGACTGCACCTGGAGCTGCTTGATGTCCTTCGGCAGAGCCGACGTGGAGGCGCTCAGTTCGAGACCCTGCGGTCGGGTGTTGGTGCCATAACCGCCCTCCGGCACCGACCAGCTCGAGATGACCTCGGTGCCGCCGTTCTTGCGCACCACCACCAGTCGGCAGACGCGCGGGCCGGGCAGCTTCCGCAGGCTGAAATTGATCCGGGTGCCGTAATCCTTCGTCACCAGGAACATTGTGGTCTGCACACCGGTGGTCGGGTCGGTCGCCTCGACCTGGTCACCCTCCACCTCGGTGCCGCCCACACCCGGGCCGCTCGGCGCGGCCGTCGGCACGCTCGTCGGCGGGTCGTTGGGTGCGCTCGGCGTCGACTCGGCGAGCACACCCGGCGGCTGCTCGTTGCCGGTCACGCTGACGAAGCCGTACCCGGTCAGACCGCCGAAGACCACCACCGCGGCGGCCGTCGCGAGCAGGTGACGAAACCGGGTACGCCGCCGGTCGGCCCGGACCGCGCCGAGCGTCCGGTCCAGCAGGGCCGGGTCGGTCGCCGTCTGCTCCAGCGCCATCATCGTCTCGCCGTCGATGTCGGAGAGCAGCCCGACCACCGGCACCATCGTCTCCAGCTCGGCCGCGCACGCCCAGCAGGTGGCGAGATGCTCCTCGAACCGCTCAGTGTCCTGCTCGTCGAGCACACCGAGCGCGTACGCCGCGACGTCCATGTGGTCCGGCCGGCTCATTCTGTCACCCCCCGCTCCTGCAGAGCCGTGCGCAGCGCGCGCAGCGCGTAGTAGACCCTCGACTTGGCGGTGCCGAGCGGCAGGCCCAACTCCTCGGCGGCCTCCGGCACCGTCCGCCCCCGGAAGTACGTCGAGATCAGAATCTCCCGGTGCGACTGACTGAGCGTACGCAGCGCGTCCGCCACCGTCATGGTGCGCAGCACCCGGTCGGTGCTGTCCGCCTCGGCGAACGCCGTGAGGTCCCGGTCGTACGTCTCCGGCGGCCGGGCCTCCTGGCTGCGGTGCTCGTCGATGGCGATGCGACGGGCCACAGTGACCAACCACGGCCGCAGCGAACCCTGCCCCTGGGTGCCGAGGCGGTGCGCATTGCGCCAGGCCCGCAGCAGCGTCTCCTGGACGATGTCCTCCGCGCGCTGCCGGTCCCCCCCGGTGAGGCGCATGACGAACATCAGCAACGGGCCGGCGTGCTCGGCATAGAGCTGACGGATCAACTGGTCGGAGTGGCTGGCCTCGGTTGTCGTCGCCTGATGGCGCCCGGGCGCCGGTCGCGGCGTCACCGGACCATTCTGGCGAGGCGTCGCCCGCGCGTCGACCCCTCGGGCAGACGAGGTTGACCGTGACGAGGGTCGCGCCGACAACCAGTCAGCGCGTACCGCGTCGCCATGCCAACCGGCCGCCACCGCGTGCATGCAGACCTCCGGGATGTCCGTGACCAACGCCGGCCCACGAGGTGGGCCGCCCGGTGGTACGCAGCGCCGGCCCCAGCGGATCAACAGACGACGAAAAAACTTCCCCGCCGCAGTCGAGTGGACGGTCAGCGGCGCACCGAGAACAGCCCCGGCGGTGGCGGATCGGAGCCGGTCGCGTCGGCGTCCCGCACCACCTGCGCGCCACCGACGAAGCGGTCCAGGTCGTCGGCGGCCACCACCCGGCCGGGGAACCAGTCGCCGGCGGCGCGCCTGGTCAGCTCCGGCACCGGCGGTGTGGACCGCCCGGCGACCAGCACCAGATTCCCGTACCGCCGCCCACGCAGCACCGCCGCGTCCCCCACCAGACAGGCCTGCGGCAGCACCGAACGGACAGTGGCGACCTGCCCACGGGCGTGCCGCAGCGGCGGACCGTCGGCCAGGTTCGCCAGGTACCAACCGGCGGGGCGGAGCACCCGGGCCACCTCGGCGGCGTACTCCACCGACGTGAGGTGAGCCGGAGTACGCGCACCGGCGAACACATCGGCGACCACCACGTCGTAGCTGGCGTCCCGGCTGGACGTCAGCACCGCCCGGGCGTCCTCCACCCGAACCCGCAACCGGGCGTCGGACGGCCACGGCAACGCCCGACGGACCAGCTCCACCAGCGCACCGTCCACCTCGGACACCCGCTGGGTGGACCCGGGCCGGGTGGCGGACACGTACCGGGGCAGGGTCAGGGCACCACCACCCAGATGCAGCACCCGCAACGGCTCACCGGCCGGTGCGATCAGATCCACGGCGGCGGCCAGCCGCCGCACGTACTCGAACTCCAGGTGGGTGGGGTCGGTCAGGTCGACGTGCGACTGCGGCGCGCCGTCCAGCAGCAGCGTCCACGAGCCGGCCCGGTCCGGAGCCGGGACGAGCTCCGCCAGCCCGGTGTCCACCTGCTCGACCACCCGGTCACCCGCCCGTTTACGCCCCACCGGAACCAGTATCCGCGTTCACCGGGCGGCGCGGGCCGCGGCGGTCAACGCACGGTGCAGCAGCCGGGAGTCGCCGAGTAGGGCCCGCAGTCGGCGCTCCAGGCCGGCGATCGGGATCAGGTTCTGCGGGGCCCGCGGATCCTTGTACGGGGTGGACGCGAAGCGCGGCAGGGTCACCAGCGACAGGTCGGCCAGCTCGATCGCCGCCTCGACGGGCAGGTCGGCGGAGCACTCCACCCGGACGACGCCCGCCCACGGCGCGCCGATCGCCACCGGCAGCCGCAAATACCACGACCAACCACCCCAGGCGGTGCCGAGCCGGAACACCGGGGACCGTTCACCCGACGCCATTCCCGTCACCACAGCGGTCAGCCGGGCATCCAGATACTGACTGTGCTGCGTCTTGATGTAGCCCAGGGTGCGCGGCAACTGCCGACGACTGCGCAGCGGGCCGTCCACCACCAACAGGTCACCGTCGACCCGGGCGGCGTCGGACACCGCCACCTCCAACGCGGTCAGCGGGCCCTGCACGGCGGCCGGCAGCTTCGCCAGCTCACCGGTGCCACCCACCCGGTGCACCGGGTAACGGATCGCACCCGCCACCACATCCTGCGCCGACGGGCTCGCTGTGAACAGGCCCCGACCAACCCGGGTGCCCGCCAACTGGGCCGCACCCCGCCCCAGGTCACACCGGACCACCCCGGCCGCGTACGAGGCGGCCAACCCGGGGAACGACAGGCCGTCGGACTCGGCCGTCCAGATGCTCGCGTCGATGCGGCGAACCCCGTCGACCAGCAACACCACGTCGGGCGCCCGCACCCCCTGGCGTACCCCGATCGCCCGCCAGTCCACGGCGGGCACCTCCACGTCAGCGTCGACCTGGGCGCTGCTCGGCGCGGCCGGCCCGGCGGCGGACGCCTCGAACGACGCCCCGTACGCCGGATCCCACGAATCCACGAAGAACGCGGCGTCACTCACGGGGCGGTCCGTCCCATCCGCGCTGCACTCCTCGCGCTCACCGACCTGGCCTTTCGTTCGCGACTGCGGGGCTCCGCTGCGCTGCACTCCTCGCGCTCACCGGCCCGTCCGCTCCACGCGCGCGGACCGGGCATCCTTGCGCACCTCGAAGCGGACCGGGATCCGCTCGGCCAACGCCGGCACGTGGGTGACCACGCCGACCATCCGATCGCCCCGGGCCGCCAGGTTTTCCAGTGTCGCCGCCACAGTGTCCAGGGTGGCGGCGTCGAGCGTGCCGAAACCCTCGTCCAGGACGATCGACTCCAGGCTCGCCGCCGTGGTGGACATCCCGGCCAACTGCTCGGAGAGCGCCAACGCCAACGCCAGCGACGCCTGGAACGTCTCACCGCCGGACAGGGTGCGCACGCCCCGCCGCAGCCCCGCGTCGTGGTGGTCGACCACCACGAACTCGCCCTTGTCGTGCACCAGCTCGTACTGCCCGGAGGACAACTCGCGCAGGATCCCCGACGCGCCGTCGACCAGCAGATCCAACGCCTCGGCCAGCAACCACCGCTCGAAGTTGTTGGCCCGCAGGTGCCCGGCGAGCGCGCGCGCCACCTGAGCCTCCCGCTCGTGCCCCGTCCGCTGCTCGCGCAACGTCCCGGCCTGCTCACGACGCTCGTGCAGCCGCCGCCGGTCGGCGTCGGCCCGCTCCACCGCCACAGTCGCCGCGTGCACCGGGTCGTCCCCGACCGGCACGTCGGCGGCGGCGAAGATGCCCGCGATGGCCCGCTGCACCCCGTCGGCCACCGACTCGGCCTCCGCCACGGCGGCGGCCCGACCGGCCCGCTCGGCGCGACGGCGGTCCGCCTCGGTGCTCGCCCACCCGGTCAGCGCCGCCCACGCGGCAGCCACGTCGTCCCGTTCGGTCGCCGGTGGGCCGAATCGGGCCAACCCGTCGCGGGCGGTGTCGAAGGCCCGCCATGCCGCCCGCAGCCGCTCCTCGGCGGCGTCCACACCGGCCCGGGCCTGCCGAGCTGTCTCGCGGCCGGCCCGTACCGCCGTCGCGGCCTCCTCCAGCGCGCGCCGCAACCGGGCGTGCTCGGCCAACTCCCGGCGCAGCACGGCCGGCTCGGCCGCGCCGGTGAGCTGCCCGTCCAGCTCGGCCAGCCGGGTCTCCATCTGCTCCTGCCGGGCACGCGCCTGCACCAGCAGCCGCTCCAGCTCCCGCGCCGCCGTGTCCCGCTCCTGCACAGTGGTCTGCGCGGCCTTGGTCGCGGCCCGCGCGGCCTTGCCCGCCGCCGTCGCTGCGGCCACCGCCGAATCGGCCGGCACCGCCGGCACCTCGGCCACCGGCTGCTCGCACACCGGGCACGCCGCACCGGCGTGCAGGTGCACCCGCAGGCTCACCGCCAGGTCGGTGGCCTTCGCCTCCTCGTGGGCTCGGAAGGCCGCCTCCAGCTCGGCGTCGGCCCGCTCGGCGACCACCCGTGCGGCGGCGAGGGCCGCCACCGCCGCGGCGTGCTCGTCGGTCGCCGCGCGCACCGTCGCCCGGACCGTGTCGGCCTCGCCGGACAACCGATCCCGATCGTCGTACGCCCGCAGTTGCAGTAGCAGCGCGCTCTCGTCACCGGCGGCGGCCAGCTCGCCGCGCAGCTTGTCCTCCCGCTCCTCGGCCAGGGACACCGCTGTCGCCGCCGCCTCGGCGTCGGCCCGCGCCGCGGTGACCGCGCGAGCGACAGCGGTCACCCCACCCGGCGCGCGCACCCCGGTCAGCACTGTCAACTCGTCGTCCAGCGCGGTCAGCGCCGCAGCGGCCTCCCGTGCGGTGACCCGGGCCGCCGCCAGCTCCGGCACCGCCTCGGCCACCGCCGCCGCCAGCCCGACCATCCGGTCCACCCGGGCGTCGGCCTCGGCCAACGCCTCGTCGTCCACGCCGGTCAACCCGGCGAGCACCTGGTCGACAGCCTCCAGCCGGGCCTCCGCCTGCGCGGCGCGCGCCGTCGCCTTCTTCTGCACGTCCTCGTAGACGCCGAGGCCCAGCAGGTTGACCAGGATCTGTTGCCGCGTCGCCGGCTTGGCGTGCAGGAAGTCGGCGAACTGCCCCTGTGGCAGCACCACGCAGCTGGTGAACTGCTCGTACGGCAGCCCCACCGCCTCCAGCACCGCCTGCTCCATCTCGGCGGGGGTGCCGGCCACCACCTCGCCGAGGTCGTCCGGGCTCAACCCGGTGTCCAGTTTGGTGACGTCGAAGCCGGCCGGCATCAGCTGCAACCCGGCGTTCGAGGTCTTCACGTTGCCCCGGCCGTCCCGGCGGACCACCCGGGTCGCCACGTACCGGGCGCCGCCGGACTCGAAGACCAACCGCACCCGCGCCTCGGTCGCCGACGGCGCGAGAGCGTTCGCCAACCCTCGGGCGCCACCCCAGCGGGGCACCATGCCGTAGAGGGCGAAGCAGATCGCGTCCAGCACCGTCGACTTACCCGAACCGGTCGGGCCGATCAATGCGAAGAAGTCGGCGTCGGTGAAGTCGACTGTGGTCTCGTCCCGGAAGACAGTGAACCCGGCCATGTCCAACCGCATCGGACGCATCAGTGATCGACCTCCTCGAAAAGCTCGTCGAAGAGCTCCCGGACACCCTCGTCGGCGTGGCCCCGGCTGTCCAGGTAGTCGGCGAACAACTCCCGGGGCGAACGCCCCGACCGCTGGGCGATGCGCGCGCCGCTGCCCGGCGCGGCCAGCAGCTCCGGGTCGATCCGGATCTCCAGGGCCCGGGGGAGCAACTCCTGGATCTCCTCGCGCAGGCCGGCGCGCGGCTGCTCCCGCACGTACACCCGCAGCCACGCGTCCGGTGCCTCGATCTCGGCGAGCTGGGCCAGCGTGCCCCGCACCGTCCGCAGGGCGCTCGCCGCCGTCACCGGCACCTCCCGCACCCGGGCGGCGGTGCTGGCCGTCACCTCGACCATCGTCACCGAGGGGATGTTCTCCTGCTCACCGAAGTCCACGGCGAGCGGGCTGCCGCTGTACCGCACCGGGCAGGGGCCCGCGACCCGCTGCGCCCGGTGCAGGTGCCCCAGCGCCACGTAGTGCGCGGTGGCCGGGAAGACGGTGGCCGGAACGGCGTAGCCCAACACGGTGTGCGCGTCGCGCTCGCCACCACCGGTGGCCGCGCCGGTCACCGTCAGATGCGCCGTGACCAGGTGCACCCGGTCCGGTTCGGTGAAACCCTCGGTCAGTCGCCCCAGCACCCGACCCAGGTGGTCGGCGTACGTCTGGTTGGTCTCCGCTGCGGTCAGCTCGTACATCTCCAACGCGCGCACCGCGTACCGCTGGGACAGGAACGGCAACGCGGCCAGTCGCCACCGCTCGCCACCGGCGGTGGTGCCGTCGATGACATGCTCGTCCGGATTCTCCCGCACCCCGCCGCGCAGGGTGATGCCGGCGGCATCGGCCCACGGGCGCAGCGCGTCCAGCGCCGGGCCGTTGTCGTGGTTGCCGCCGATCGCCACCACGTCCGCGCCGGTCCGCCGCAACGCCGTCAACGCCCTGGTGACCAGACGGGTCGCCTCCGAGCTGGGCGCGGCGGTGTCGTAGAGGTCACCGGCGACGATCACCAGATCCGGCTGTTCGGCACGGGCGATCTCGATCACCCCGGCCAGCACGGCCTTGTGCTCGTCGGCCCGGGACTGCCCCTTGAGCACCTTTCCCACGTGCCAGTCGGAGGTGTGCAGGATCTTCATCGCTGTGCTGGCCCCTAGCTAGAACGGGATGTCGTCGTCGGTGCCGCCGCCGGAGCCCACCACGGCGAATGGGTCGGCCGACTGGGTGATCGAGCGCAGCGTCTCCGATGGTGCCCGGCCCGCCTCGGAGACCCGGGTGGCCCAGGCCGGGAACGGGAACTCCAGGCAGAGCGGCACCGGGATGTCCGGCTGGTTGACGAACATGGTGCCGGGCTTGGCCAGCAACGCGCGCTGGCGCTGCGCGGGCGGCAGGAAGCCGTACTCCGGGCGGGACGCCTCGGCCGGGTCGAGCCGGCCGACCACCCGGATCGCCGAGTTGGTGACGATCCGCCGCTCCACCTCGCTCGCCGTCTGCTGCGCGCCGATCAGGATCACACCGAGCGAGCGACCCCGCTCGGCGATGTCCAGCAGGACCTCCTTGATCGGCGAGGAGCCCTCCCGGGGGGCGTACTTGTTCAGCTCGTCGAGGACGACGAAGAGCAGCGGCTTGGCGGTGCCGGACTTCTCCTTGCGCTCGAACTCGCTCTTGAGCGTCACACCGACCACGAACCGCTGCGCGCGGTCGGGAAGGTTGTGCAGGTCGACCACAGTGACCTGGGCCGACTCGCTCGTGTTGATCGAGTGGGGGCGGCGGGTGGCGAGGTCACCACGGATCAGCCGGGCCAGGTCCTTCTTGCTGCCGATCAACCGCCGGGCGAACGCGTTGACGGTGCCCAGCCCCACCGCGCTGCCCGCCCAGTCGGAACGGGTCTCGTCGTCGTTGAGCTGATCGACGATGTGGTCGACCAGATCGCCGTAGGAGCCGAGCCGGACCCCGTCGATGCTCACCCCGCCGTCGGCGGGCTGGGCGTAGCGGGCCAGGTGCGCGGCCACCGAGTGGACCACCATCGTGTACTGCTGGCGCTCGTCGTCGGCGTCGGCGAAGACGTACGGCAGCAGGCGGTCGGTGCAGAACTCGCTCAGCGTCCAGTAGAAGGCGTCGACGCCGGTGAGCCGGCTGCTCACATCCGGCGTGCCAGCCGAGTCACCGACCCGGGGCGGGGCGTACACCCGCACGTCGGGGAAGGCGCCGGCGCTCAACCCGAGCTTCGCGTACGCCGCGCGGGTGGGCTCGTCGAGGCGGGTGTTGGGGTGGTCCAGGAAGAGCAGATCCTCACCCTTGACGTTGAAGATCAGCGCCTTGGCGTTGACCGCGTCGCCGCCCAGCACGCCGGAGCGGAACACCGAGTAGAGCAGGAAGGTGGCGAAGCTGGTCTTGGTGGCCACCCCGGAGATGCCGGAGATGGAGACGTGCGCGCCCCGACTGCCGTCGAGGAAGTCGGCGTTGAGGTAGACCGGGACCCCGTCCCGACCCATCCCCATCGGGATGCGCCGCTCCATCCGGTCGAAGTGCAGCGCGCGCGCCCGGGCGTCACCCTCGGCCCGGTGCACCACAGCGCCCGGGGTCGGCGGCACGTACAGCTCGGGATCGACCCGGGTGGTGGTGACCTCGGCCGCCTCCTGCACCTGCGCGGGCAGCGTGCCGTCGGCGATGGCGAACACGTCGGAGTCGAACTGGGCGCCCTCGTGCCGAGCGCGGACCTGGGTGACCACCCCGGCGATCGTCACCGGCTCCCGGTCTGGCAGCTCCCGTCGGGTGACCACCACGTCGTCGAGCTGGAGGTAACTGCCGGGCGCCACTGCCGTCCAGAACTGCAACGGGGTGGCATCGGCGGTGCCCAGCACCCGCCCGACCGCCTCGCCAGGGCTGTCGAGGTCGGCGTCGGTCATCGGGCGACTCGGGTCGATCGGGCAGCACGGTCGGGAACCATGCTGTGCATCCTGCCCGAGGAGTACGACAGGTCGCCATGCGACGCGGCGGACGACACCATGCGCCGTCACACTCATGACGCTGAGTGCTCGACCGAGCGCATGAGGTGGGCGGGAGTCGTGTAGGCATGCACCGCGCGGGGCCGGCACTCAACCCTCCGGGCGTCGGTGGCGTTACCTAGGCATGGAGCACCCGTGAATGACGACTTCGGCGCCTTCGTCGCGACGAGCGGCCCGCGGCTGCTCCGCTTCGCCGTGCTGATCACCGGGCAGCGGGCGGACGCCGAGGACCTGCTGCAGGAGGTGTTGGAGGAGGCGTACCCGCGCTGGCACGTGGTCCGGCAACGGCAGCCGGAGGCCTACCTTCGTCGTGCGATGACCAACCGGCTCGTCAGCCGGTGGCGCTCGCCGTGGAACCGGCGTCGGGTCGCCGGCCTTCCGGACGCGGTGCCGCAGGATGAGATGACCCGGGTCGACGACCGGGAGTTGCTGCTGGCGGCACTGCGGGAGCTTCCACCGCGGATGCGGGCGGTGGTGGTGGTCCGGTACTGGCTCGGCTTCTCCGAGGCGGAGGCAGCTGCCGAACTCGACTGTTCCGTGGGCTCGGTGAAGAGCCAGGCTTCCCGCGGTCTGCACCGCCTGCGGGCCCGCCTGGAGGAAGCCGGTGTTCCCCCACTCGACCTCGACCTCGCGGAGGAGAACCATGCGTGACAACGAGGTGGCTGCCCTGCTCGACCACGCCGTCGCGACCGTGGAGCTGCCACCCGGTCTCGCCCAACGGGTCGTCACGAGAAGCCGGGCGCGTCGCCGGCGGCGTCTGCTGCTGTCGGGCGGCGCGGCAGCTGTGGTGGTCGCCGCCGGGGCGCTGGTGCTTCCGCAACTGGGGCCGGCCGGTGGCGAGGACGGGGGCACCGGGCCGAGCGCCGCTGTCGACGTCCCGGCCGGAATCGTCGGCCCTGACGGTCGACCGGTGACGCCGGCGCAGGTCGTGGCGGTCGGCCGGGTCGGAACGGAGACGCTCGTGCTGATCCGACGGGAACCGCGCGATGGGGAGCGGGCCGCCGGGGGACGGGTGGCCGAGGTCATCGTCGCCCCGGACGCGGGCGAACCGCGCCGGTTGCTCGACCACCTCTCGTACGACCTGGCCTGCGTTGACGGTGATGGGGTCTGCGAGGCTGTCCGATCCACCGGCGGTGGGCTGGGCGTTGCCGTGGCCCGACGCTCCGGCGGCCGGCTCTACGTCCTGGTCCAGGCGCCGCCGGGGCGTACCGTCGAGGTCGTCGCCAACGGCGTGCCGCATCCCCTCGGCGCGGCGCCGCGGGGCGCGGTGGTCGAGGTGGTCGCCGCCGAGCCGTACGAAGAGGTGCAGGTCTGGGCGAGCACCGAGGACGGTCGGCGCTACCAGATCCCGTGGGCTCCCGGGGCGGTGCTCGTCGACTGAGATCTCACCGGCGGGCGTGGCGGAGCAGGAGGACGCCGTCCTCGGCGGCGAGCACATGCCGCAGTGCCAGGTGCCGGGGCGGCGCGGCGTCGCCGGCGGTGATCCGGCCCGGTCCGGGGCCGGCCAGCAGCGGCGCGACGGTGAGACACAGCTCGTCCACCAGGTCGGCGGCGGTCAGCGCGCCGAGCAGGTGGGGCCCGCCCTCGCAGAGCAGTTGGGTGAGCCCGCGTCGGTGCAGCTCGGCGAGGCCGGCGGCCAGGTCGACCCGCTCGACGCCGCAGCGCAGCACGTCGGCGACGTCGGTCAGCCCGGGTGGCGGATCGGCGTCGGCGTGGGTGAGCACCACCGGGCGGGTCGGCGCGTCGGCGAAGGCGGCCTGCGCCGGGTCCAGGTCGAGCGAACCGGAGACGACCACCAGCGTCGGGTACTCGGCCAGCCCGTTGGCGCGGCGCCAGGCGCGGCGGCGCTCGTTGAGCCGGACCGCCCGGTAGCCCTCGTGGCGGAGCGTGCCGGCGGCCACCACCAGGGCGTCGCAGACCATCCGCAGCAGGCCGAACACCCGCTTGTCCGGCTCGCCGGAGAGACCGGCGGAGTAGCCGTCCACGGTGACCGCGCCGTCGAGGCTGGACACGAAGTTCACCCGCAGTCGGGGCTCGTCGGCGCGGCCGTAGAGGGAGGTCAGCGCGGCGTCGTCGAGCGGCTGCGTCGACGGCTCGGGCCAGAGCCGTCGGATCGGAATTCCGACGGTCATTCGCCGGCCGGACCGGTGACCGGAGGGGTGGGTTCGGCGGTACGGTGCTGGCAGTCGCACCAGTTCCGGCCCGGGCAGTCGTCGTGTCGCCGGGCCCGGCACGCTCGGCAGATCATGCTCGCAGCCTAAGCCGCGGGAGGACAGGACAGCATGTCGCGTCAGATCTTCCAGCTGAAGATGTCCCTCACCGGGACCCGCCCGCCGGTGTGGCGCCGGGTGCTCGTGCCGGCCGGCTACACGCTGGACCGGCTGCACCGGGTGGTGCAGCACGCGATGGGTTGGCGGGACTGCCACCTGCACTCGTTCGAGATCGACGCGATGCAGTACGGCGAGCCGGACCCGGACGGGGAGTTGGCGTTGCACGACGAGTTGGACGTGCGGCTCGACGCGGTGCTCGGCAAGGGCAGCCGGTTCTCCTACACGTACGACTTCGGCGACTGGTGGGAGCACGACCTGGTCGTGGAGGACGCGTTGACGGCCGACCCCGACGAGCGGTATCCGCTCTGCCTGGCCGGCGAGCGGGCCTGCCCGCCGGAGGGTGTCGGCGGTCCGTTGGGCTACCAGGCGCTCCTGGAAGCCCTGGATGAGCAGAGCGAAACGGCCGACCCGGTCAGTGCCCGCCACGCGATGCTGCGCGACTGGGCGGGTTCGACCTTCGACCCGTCCCGCTTCGACCCCGCCCGCGCAACCACCCTCCTCCGCCACTTCTGCTGACCGCCCACGCCCGCCCCTCCGGGGCCCGGCGTTGTTGATCAAGAAGTTTGCGTCAGTGGCGCCACGTTTCCTGACCGAAACCTCTTGATCACCGAGGTGGGGCGGGGGGTGTGGTTGGGGTGAGTGCGGTGGGAGTGGTCAGCGGTAACGATCTGGGAACGCTCCCAACGTCCTATTGACACTCCCGTTACGCGCCGGCAATCTCATGGGAGCGCTCCCGGAGGTGGTGTGTGTCACTCACGGACCCCGGTCTGGCGCGATGAGCACCCCCCACCACACACATCCAGCCTCACCACCGGAAAGAGGGGTCAGCGAATGAGTGTCACCACGCGGCGTACCCGCCTGGCGGCCGCTGCCCTGGCCGCGATCACCGCGGTCAGCGGTCTCGCAGCCTGCGGCAACGACGACGACAAGCCGGCGGCCGGCGAGAAGCCGGCCAAGCTGGTCGTCGACACCTTCGGCGAGATGGGCTACGACGAGCTCGTCAAGCAGTACGAGAAGGACACCGGCATCAAGGTCGAGCTGCGCAAGACCGCGCAGCTCGGTGAGTACCGGCCGAAGCTGGTCCGCTACCTGGCCACCGGCAAGGGCGCGGCGGACGTCACCGCCCTGGAAGAGGGCATCCTCAACGAGTTCAAGCCCAACGCGCGCAACTGGGAGGACCTCGCGCCGCTGACCTCGGACCACTCCAAGGAGTACCTGCCCTGGAAGTGGGAGCTGGGCAAGGCGCCGGACGGCCGGCTGATCGGCCTGCCGACCGACGTCGGCAGCCTCGCCGTCTGCTACCGCAAGGACCTGTTCCAGGCGGCCGGTCTGCCCACCGAGCGCGACCAGGTGTCGGCGCTCTGGCCGGACTGGAAGGGCTTCCACGACGCCGGTCTGAAGTACAAGCAGGGCACCGGCGGCAAGGCGTTCATCGACTCGATCACCGCCGTCTCCAACGGTGTGCTCTTCCAGGGCAACGGTGACCTGTTCTACGACAAGGAAGACAACATCATCGCGGATACCAGCCCCGCGGTGAAGAACGCCTGGGACACCGCCACCTCGATGGCTGACATCTCCGCCAAGGCGTCCACCTGGTCGCCGGAGTGGTCGGGTGGCTTCAAGCAGGGCACCTTCGCGGCCACCTTCTGCCCGTCCTGGATGCTCGGCATCGTGTCGGACAACTCCGGTCCGGCCAACAAGGGCAAGTGGGATGTCGCGTCCGTGCCGGGCGGCGGCGGTAACTGGGGCGGCTCGTGGCTCGCGGTTCCGGCGCAGAGCAAGTACCCGAAGGAGGCGGCGAAGCTCGCTGAGTACCTGACCAACGCGAAGAGCCAGGTCGAGGCCTTCAAGCTCAAGGGTCCGCTGCCGACGAACCTGGAGGCGCTGAAGAACGACGCGTTCATCAGCTACACCAACGAGTACTTCAGCAACGCGCCGACCGGCAAGATCTTCGGGGAGAGCGTCGCCAAGATCCAGCCGACCCACCTGGGTCCGAAGCACCAGGCGGTCAAGGAGAACGCACTCGAGCCGGCTCTGCGGGCGTTCGAGAACGGGCAGGCCGACAAGGCGAAGGCCTGGGAGCAGTTCACGAAGGACGCCAAGACTCAGGGCGCCTTCTGAGTGATCTCCTGCCGGTGGCGTTCGGGGTTTCCCGGACGCCACCGGCCGGTCCCCTCCGCGTAGCGCCCTGCGCGAGGGCCCCCGGGCCTCGCCGGAAAAGGAAATTCGCATGAGCCTGTCGGCCACGACGGCACGGCCGTCGCCAGCAGCACCGCCCTCTCCCGACGTCTCTCGCCGACGTCGACGGGGAAGGTTACTCAACCGCCTCGATGTCAAGTACTCGCCGTACCTCTACATCGCCCCGTTCTTTCTGATCTTCGGCATCTTCGGGCTGTACCCGATGCTGCGTACCGCCTGGATGTCGCTGCACGACTGGGACATGATCGGCGAGCACACGTTCATCGGCTTCGACAACTACACCCGCCTGTTCTCCGACGAGTACTTCTGGAACGCGCTGGTCAACACGTTCGGCATCTTCGCCCTGTCGACCATCCCGCAGTTGTTGCTCGCCCTCTTCCTGGCGAACCTGCTCAACCGGAGCCTCCTGCGCGCCAAGACCTTCTTCCGGATGGCCATCTTCATGCCGAACGTGGTGTCGGTGGCCGCCGTCGCGATCGTCTTCGGGATGTTGTTCCAGCGGGAGTTCGGCCTGTTCAACTGGCTGCTCAGCTTCGTCGGCGTCGATCCGGTCGACTGGGACGGGCACCGGTGGAGTTCCTGGACGGCCATCTCCTCCATGGTCAACTGGCGGTGGACCGGGTACAACACCCTGATCCTGCTCGCCGGCATGCAGGCGATCCCGAAGGACCTCTACGAGGCCGCGGAGATCGATGGCGCCAGTCCGTGGCGCCAGTTCTGGCAGATCACGCTGCCCATGCTCAAGCCCACCTTCATCTTCGTGGTCATCCTGTCCACGATCGGCGGCATGCAGCTCTTCACCGAGCCCCTGCTCTTCGGCAACGGCAACATCATCGGCGGCAACCAGCGGGAGTTCCAGACGCTGGCCATGTACATGTACGAGATGGGCATCGTGAACCTGAACACCGCAGGCTACGGAGCCGCGATCGCCTGGGCGATCTTCATGATCATCATCGTGGTGTCGCTGTTCAACTTCCTACTCGTCCGCCGCTCGGCGAAGTGAGGAGAGATCGATGATCTCGGCTTCCCAGCGCCTGTGGCGCACCAGCCCGCTGACCTACCTGGCGCTCGTCCTGGCGGCGCTGCTGTCGATCTACCCGTTCTACTACATGCTGGTGATCGGCAGTCGCAGCCTGGACAACATCAACGACGTGCCGCCGCCGTTGACCCCCGGCGGCGCGTTCGGTGACAACTTCGGGCGGGTGCTCGACAACGACGCCGCCAACTTCCTCACCGGCATGATGAACTCGATCATCGTCTCCTCGGTGGTCACCGTCTCGGTGGTGCTCACCGGTTCGCTGGCCGGGTTCGCCTTCGCCAAGCTGAAGTTCCGGGGCAGCAACGCCCTCCTGCTGGCGATCATCGTCACCATGATGATCCCGACCCAGATGGGGCTCATCCCGCTCTGGGGCATGATGCAGGACCTGGGGTGGTACGACACCCTCTACGCGGTCACCGTGCCGTTCCTGGTCACCGCCTTCGGCGTGTTCATGATGCGGCAGTACGCCAGCCAGGCGATCTCCGACGAGCTGATCGAGGCCGGCCGCGTCGACGGCGCCAGCACGTTCCGGATCTACTGGAGCATCGTGCTACCCGCGCTGCGTCCCGCCGCCGGCGTCCTCGGCCTGCTGACCTTCATGGAGACCTGGAACTCGTTCCTCTGGCCGTACGCCATCCTCACCCCGGAGAACCCGACCCTCCAGGTCTCGCTCTCCTTCCTCTCGTACGCCTACTACACCGATTACTCCCAGGTGTTCGCCGCCACGGCGATCGGCACCATCCCCCTGGTAATCGTGTTTCTCGTGTTCGGCCGCCAGATCATCGGCGGGATCATGGAAGGTGCCGTCAAGTCGTGAGCAACCCCGCCAGCCCACCCGCCGTCGACGTCCTCGACGAGCGCCCCGGGCTGACCTTTCCACCCGGATTCCTCTGGGGGGCCGCGACGGCGGCGTACCAGATCGAGGGGGCGGCGGCCGTGGACGGCCGTGCCCCGTCGATCTGGGACACCTTCAGCCACACCGAGGGTCGGGTCGTCGCCGGGCACACCGGGGACGTGGCGTGCGACCACTACCACCGCCTCGGCGACGACGTCGCGCTGATGGCCGAGCTGGGCCTGAAGTCGTACCGTTTCTCGGTCTCCTGGTCCCGGGTGCAGCCCGGCGGCACCGGCGCCGCCAACCCGGCTGGTTTGGACTTCTACCGGAGACTGGTGGACGAGTTGCTGGCCAACGGCATCGAGCCGTGGCTCACCCTCTACCACTGGGATCTGCCGCAGCCGCTGGAAGACGCCGGCGGTTGGCCGGCTCGGGACACCGCTGCCCGCTTCGCCGACTACACGACGCTGATGGCCGACGCGCTCGGTGACCGGGTGCGCTACTGGACCACGCTGAACGAGCCGTGGTGCTCCGCGTTCCTCGGCTACGGCTCCGGCGTGCACGCCCCCGGCCGCACCAACGGAGCGGACGCGGTTCGCGCCGGACACCACCTGATGCTCGGTCACGGCCTGGCCGTGCAGGCACTGCGGGCCGCCCGGCCGGCCGCCGAGGTGGGCGTGACCGTCAACCTCTACCCGGTCGACCCGGCCAGCGACACCCCCGCCGACTCCGACGCCGCCCGGCGGATCGACGGGTTGGCCAACCGGTTCTTCCTGGACCCGCTGCTGCGTGGTTCGTACCCGGAGGACCTGGTGGCCGACCTCAGCACGGTGACCGACTTCGACCACGTGCGCGACGGCGACCTGGCGACCATCTCCACGCCGCTGGACCTGGTCGGGGTCAACTACTACAGCCGGCACGTGGTCGCCGCGCCGGTCGAGGGCGTCGAGGCCGACCCGGCCCCCTCGTGCTGGCCGGGCAGCGAGGACGTCCGGTTCGTCACCCGTGGCGTCCCGGTCACCGACATGGGCTGGGAGATCGACGCCCCCGGCCTGACCGAGACGCTGCGCCGGGTGAACGGCTACACCGACCTGCCCCTGTACGTCACCGAAAACGGCTCCGCGTTCGTCGACTCACTGGTCGACGGGGAGGTCGACGACGTCGATCGATTGGCCTACTTCGATGCCCACCTGCGCGCCGCCCACCAGGCGATCGACGCCGGAGTGCCTCTGCGGGGATACTTTGCCTGGTCGTTGATGGATAATTTCGAGTGGGCCTGGGGTTACACCAAGCGGTTCGGCATGATCCACGTCGACTATGACAGCCAGGTCCGCACCCCCAAGTCCAGCGCCAAGTGGTACGCCTCGGTGATCCGGCGCAACGGTCTGGCCGCACAATAGGCTCGGGCCAGCCATCAGGACGGCCCCGGCGTCCACCTCCCGCAGGTGGCGCCGGGTCCGCCCGCCGTCGGAGGAGCAGACGATGACAACGCAGCGCACCCGGTCGCTCGGGCGCCCGACCCTCGACGCGGTCGCGGCGCGTGCCGGCGTCGGTCGGGGCACGGTCTCCCGCGTGGTCAACGGCTCGCCCCAGGTCAGCCCGGAGGCCCGGGCCGCGGTCCAACAGGCCATCGCGGAGCTGGGGTACGTCCCGAACCGGGCCGCCCGAGCGCTCGTCACCCAGCGGACCGACTCCGTCGCGCTGGTGGTGTCAGAATCCGGCGAGCGGGTCTTCACCGAGCCGTTCTTCGCCAGCATCGTGCGGGGGATCAGCTCCGGGCTGTTGGAGACGCCGATGCAGCTCTGGTTGGCCATGGCCCAGTCGCCGGTGGAGCGGGAACGGGTCGAGCACCACCTCACCAACCAGCACGTCGACGGCGTCCTGCTGCTGTCGTTGCACGACTCCGACCCGCTGCCGACGCTGCTGGAGGAGCGCGGCCTGCCCGCCGTGCTCGGCGGTCGGCCCGCCCGGATGCTGCAACCCGGCGCCCAACCGGCCTGGTTTGTCGACGTGGACAACGTTGGCGGGGCCCGGCAGGCGGTGGAGTACCTGGC
This sequence comes from Micromonospora trifolii, assembly GCF_022229005.1. Classification (GTDB taxonomy): domain Bacteria; phylum Actinomycetota; class Actinomycetes; order Mycobacteriales; family Micromonosporaceae; genus Micromonospora; species Micromonospora trifolii. The sequence goes on along the minus strand of NZ_JAKKFD010000020.1, from coordinate 81,166 downwards.
GCGGCAGGGGCGGCGACGTGTCGCCACCATCGCCGGTCCGCAGGACATGGGTGCCGGCCTGGCCCGCTTGGCCGGCTACACCGACGCGGTAAAGGCCACCGGCGCCAGCGTCAACCCCGACCTGATCGCGTACGGCGACTTCAGCGAGGGCAGCGGCGCGGCGGGAATGCGCCGGCTGTTGGAGGTCTGCCCGGACCTGGACGCGGTCTTCGTCGCGTCCGACCTCATGGCGTTCGGCGCGCTGCGTACCCTGCGCGAGGCCGGCCGCCGCGTGCCGCAGGACGTCGCGGTGATCGGCTTCGACGACGCGACCATCGCCCGACAGGCCGAACCGCCGTTGACCACTGTCTTCCAGCCGGTGGAGGAGATGGGCCGGCAGATGGCCCACCTGCTGGTGGCCCGGATCCGTGGCGAGGAGCTACCCGCCTCCCACATCCTCCTGGACACGCAACTGGTCCACCGAGCCTCCGCCTGACACACCCACCCGGGCTGCTCCGTTGATCATGAAGTTGTTGCCATGACACGCCGGCGTGGAAGGCAATAACTTCATGATCAACGGGGGTGGGGCTACGGCGCCCAGCGGCGGAGTTCGCGCTTGGCCAGGGAGTTGCGGTGCACCTCGTCGGGGCCGTCGGCGAGGCGCAGGGTGCGGGTTTGCGCCCAGAGGGCGGCCAGTGGGGTGTCCTGGCTGACACCGGCGCCGCCGTACCCCTGGATGGCCTTGTCGATCACCCACTCCGCCATCGCCGGCGTGCCGATCTTGATGGCTTGGATCTCGGTGTGCGCACCCTTGTTGCCGACGGTGTCCATCAGCCAGGCCGTCTTGAGCACCAGCAGCCGGGCCTGCTCGATGCGCACCCGGGACTCGGCGATCCACTCCCGGACCACGCCCTGCTCGGCCAGCGGTCGGCCGAACGCGATCCGTTCGTTGGCGCGCCGGCAGACCAGCTCCAATGCCCGTTCGGCCATGCCGATCAGCCTCATGCAGTGGTGGATGCGGCCCGGCCCCAGCCGGGCCTGGGCGATGGCGAAACCGGTGCCCTCGGCGCCGATCAGGTTCTCCGCCGGCACCCGGACGTCCGTGAAGTCGATCTCCGCGTGCCCGCCGTGCGTACCGTCGGTGTAGCCGAAGACGGTCATGCCCCGGCGCACTGTCACACCGGGGGTGTCCCGGGGGACCAGCACCATGCTCTGCTGGCGGTGCCGGTCGGCGGCGGGGTCCGTCTTGCCCATCACGATGAAGATCTCGCAGCGCGGGTCCATCGCCCCCGACGACCACCACTTGCGTCCGTTGATCACGTACTCGTCGCCGTCGCGGGTGATCCGGGTGGCGATGTTCGTGGCGTCGGAGGACGCGACGTCCGGCTCGGTCATGCAGAACGCCGATCGGATCTCACCCTCCAGCAGCGGCATCAGCCACCGCTTCTGCTGCGCCTCGGAGCCGAACTCGGCCAGCAACTCCATGTTGCCGGTGTCCGGTGCCGCGCAGTTGACAGCTTCCGGCGCGAGGTGCGGGCTGCGCCCGGTCAGCTCGGCCAGGGGAGCGTACTGGAGGTTGGTCAGGCCGGCGCCGTAGCGCGGGTCGGGCAGGAAGAGGTTCCACAGGCCGCGCTTGCGGGCCTCCGCCTTCAGTTCGGCCAACACCGGGGTACGCGACCACGGGTCCCCGGCGGCCACCTGCTCGGCGTGCACGGCCTCGGCCGGGTAGACGTGCTCGGTCAGGAACCGGGTCAGCTCGGCGCGCAGTTCCTCGGTCCGGCTGTCGTATGAGAAGTCCATCACCGCTCCCTGGCGGCGGTCAGCCCGTGTGCGACCAGCGGTGCCACCATCTCGCCGATCCGGTCGAAGCCCTCGCCGAGCGTCTGCCCGAGCGTGTGGCGGTAGTGGATTCCCTCGCAGATGACAGCGAGCTTGAAACAGCCCAGCGCCACGTGCCAGTGCAGCGGCCCGACGTCGACATCGCTGCGTCCGGCGTACCTGTCGATCAGCTCGCTGCCGGTGGGGAAGCCGGCGCGCGGGCCGAGCCCGTCGGCGACGGGGTTGCCGGCGGCGGTGTCGCTGCCGCCGAGCACGTCCCAGTACGTCAGCAGCAGCCCCAGGTCGGCGAGGGGGTCGCCGAGGGTCGCCATCTCCCAGTCGAGCACCGCGTGCACGGCGACCGGGTCGGCCGAGGCGAGGAGGTTGTCCAGCCGGTAGTCGCCGTGCACGATCCGGCCGGCGTTCGCGCCCTCCGGGGCGGTCGCCGCGAGCAGGTCACGCAGCTCGTCGATGCCGGGCAGCGGGCGGCTGCGGGAGCGGTCGAGCTGCCCGGCCCAGCGGCGGACCTGCCGGGCGAGGTAGCCCTCGGGGCGGCCGAAGTCGGCCAACCCGACGCTGGACGGGTCGACGCTGTGCAGCGCGGCGAGCGTGTCCATCATCGCCATGGCGAGGGCCCGGCGGCGCTCGTCACCCAGCGGGTCGGTCTGCGCGCGGGTGCGGAACACCTCGCCGGGCACCCGCTCCATGAGGAAGAACGGCGCGCCGATCACCTCAGGGTCGGTGCAGAGCAGCAGCGCGCCCGGGACCGGCACCTCGGTCGGTGCCAGTGCCGAGATGACCCGGAACTCGCGCGCCATGTCGTGCGCGGTCGCCAGCACGTGCCCCAGCGGTGGGCGGCGCAGCACCACCTCGCGGTCGCCGAGGCGCAGCAGGTAGGTGAGGTTGGACTTGCCGCCCGCGATCAGCTGGGCACGCAGCGGCCCGACGGCCAGCTCGGGTCGGTGCGTTGCCAGGTGGTCGGCGAGACGGTCCAGGGCCAGCCCCGCCGGTGAGACGGGAACGGCCCCCGGCCGTGACGCGTCGACGGCCGGATCGCTCATCCGACTAGTTGATGGCAGCCCGCTCACGTTGTCAAGGTCAGAATTTCCGCTCGGGACATGCCCCTGCAACAGGGACGAAATGGTCAACTACCAGGCTGGGGTCAGCCTGCCGGTCGCTCTTTTGCCGGCCCGCCGAGCGGAGGGACAGACATGTTGCTGCGAGTTCGGGTCACCCTGCCGGACCGTCCGGGCACCCTCGGTCAGGTCGCCCGCACCTTGGGCGTCTCCGGGGCGGACATCGTCCAGGTGGTGGTCCTCGAACGGCTCGGCGGGCGCGCGGTGGACGACTTCACTGTCGTCTGGCCGGGCGCGGCGCGGGTGGAGCGGCTGCTGGCCGGCCTCGCGGCGATACCGGGGGTGCGGGTGGACGGTGTGTGGCGGGCGATCGGCGCGCCCACCACCACCGGCCAGGACGCGGAGCTGTTGGCCCAGGTCGCGGCCAACCCGGCGGACGGGTTGGCCACCCTGGTCGACGCGGTGCCGGGGCTGCTGGCCGCCGACTGGGCAGTGGCCGCCGTGGTGCCGGTCGACTGGGCCTCGCGCAGCGGGGGCGGCGGGGCGACGGTGGGGCACGCCAGCTGGCGTGCTCCCGTACCCCCGCGGTTGCCGGAGGTGACGCCGCTGCGCGGACGGTCGATGACCACTCCCGACGGCACCCACCACGCGATCGCGCCGTTCGGCCGGGCGGGCCTGGTACTGGTGGTGGCCCGTGAGCGCAGCGAGACCCTCTCGGCCGCGGCGTTCCACAGCACCGAGGTGGACCGGCTCACCCAGCTCGTCCGCGCCTGCGCGGTGATTCTTGGCGACCGACTCGATCTCGTCGGCGCGCCGCCGGTGGTCGCCGGCCCCTGAGCGGCCCGAGGAGTTCCCGGGCCGACACCGCCGGGCAACCGGGCGGCAACAGGCGGGGGTGAGGCTCTTACCGGGGAAGGGAGCCAACCATGACGTTGTGGCGGATCCGAGCGACTGTGGACGACCGACCGGGTTACCTGTCGGTGCTCACGGCGAGCCTCGCGCTGCGTGGGGTCAACATCCTCAGCGTGCAGGTGCAGCCCACCGAACAGGGCGCTGTGGACGATTTCCTGGTCGACGCGCCGGACGCGCTCGACGAGGCCGAGCTGATCGCCGCCGTCGAGCGGGGTCGGGGCCGGGACTGCTGGGTGGCGCGCAGCGAGGCGCGTGGTCTGGCCGACCAGCCCACCCGGGTGCTCGGGCTGGCCAACCGGCTGGTGCGTGACCCGGACGCGGCGGGCGAGGCGTTGCGAACCCTGCTCGCCGCCGACGTCGTCAGCTGGCGACCAGCGTCGGTCGGCGTCGAACGGGGGATAACCGGGGCCAGCATGCTGTTGGCCGACCCGGCCGGCGGCTCGTTCGCGCTGCGCCGGGCCGCGCCCGACTTCACCCCGGCGGAGTACGCGCGGGCGCAGGCCCTGGTCGAGCTGGCCGCCACTGTGGCGCGCCGGGCCACCGAACAGGTCACAGTGGTGCTGCCCGACGGCGCGGAGGTGGCAGTCCGGCCGGCCAACGCCCAGGATCTGTCCGGCGTGCTGGAGCTGCACGGGGCGTGTTCACCGCGCAGCCGGCAGCGGCGTTACCTGGGCGGGGCGGCGCTGCCCCAGCCGGCCCGGCTGCGTCGACTGCTGGAGCCGAGCCGAGGGCTGACGCTGATCGCCAGCACCACCGGCTCCGATGGCACTGCCGGGTCGGTGGTCGCCATGGCGAACCTGCTCGGCGAGGGCGACGAGGCCGAGGTGGCGCTGCTGGTGCGCGACGACTGGCAGCGGCGCGGGCTGGGCTCGGCGTTGCTGCGCCGCGTGATTCAGCACGCCGACCGCGTTGGGTACGCGGCGCTGGTGCTGCACGTCCAGGCCACCAACGACCCGATGCTGCGGACGCTGCACCGGCTGGGGCGGCCCACTGTGGTGGAGCGCGACGGCGGGCTGCTCACCCTGACCGTCCCCCTCGCCGTCGCCGCCGCGGCGGACCGGAAGGGCGCGTTCGCCTAGGGCCCGACGAGAGCCCCCTGTGCGCGTCGCGCGTCCACAAGGGGGCCTCTCCCGCTCCGGTGCTCAGGTGGTGGGGTACCTGTTGTAGTCGGGGAAGTTGCCGTAGAGCCGGCTGTCGCCACCGACGGTGACGGCCTGCACCAGCAGGTCGCCGCCGACGAACGCGCCCTTCCAGGAGGCGCCCCGGCCGCCGAACGGTTCGTCCCGGTCACCGCGGGAGCGCGGCCTGTTGATGCCCACCTTGAACGCCTGAAGGTCCACGGCGAGCTTGCCGGCCTCGTCGGTGTCGTCGCAGGCCAGCGAGGCCACCAGTGCGCCGTTGGAGGCGTTCATGGCGGCCAGCAGCTCGTCGGTGGTGTCCACCACGACGATCGTGTCGACCGGACCGAACGGCTCGGCGTGCATCAGCCGGGACCGTCCGGGCGGGGCGAGCAACACCGACGGCGCCACGTACGCCGAGGTGTCCTGCCCGGGCAGGAACGGCGCGCCGGTGAGCTTGCCCCGGTGCAGGGGGATCGCGCCGCCGCGGACCGCCTCGTCGACGGTGCGGCGTAGCTCGTCGGCCTTGGCCGCGCTGATCAGCGGCCCGAAGTCCAGCTCGGGCAGTGGGTCACCGGCGGCCCAGTCGTCGCCGACGGCGAGCGGGTGACCGAAGCGGACGGAGCGGACCACCGGCAGGTACATGTCGAGGAACTCGTCGACCAGGTCGCGCTGCACCACGAACCGGGGGTACGCGGTGCAGCGCTGCTTGCCGTACTCGAAGCCCTTCCTGAGGTGGGCGGCGAGCAGGTCCCACTGGGAGAAGTTCCAGATGCCCCAGGCGTTGAGGCCCTCCTGCTCGATGAGGTGCCGCTTGTCGCTGTCGAGCAGCGCGGCGGCCACCTTGCCGCCGTTGGACCGGCCGCCCACGAACGCCACAGCGCCGATCTCGGGTGCCCGGACCAGCACCTCGGACAGCTCCCCGCCGCTGCCGGAGATGAGCGTGGCGGGCAGCCCGGCCCGGTGCATCAGCGCGTGCGCGACGGTCAGGCACACCGCGCCGCCCTGGGACGGTGTCTTGGCGATGACCGCGTTGCCGGCCAGGAGCTGCACCAGTTCGGCGTGCACCAGCACGCTCATCGGGTAGTTCCACGACGCGATGTTGCTGACCGGGCCGGGCAGCGGCTCGCGGCCGTCGGCGAGCATCCGGTCGATCTCGTCGGCGTACCAGCGGACGCCGTCGAGCGCCCGGTCCACGTCGGCGCAGGCCAGTCGCCACGGCTTGCCGATCTCCCAGACCAGCAGCAGGGCGAGAAGGTCGCGGTGGGCGGTGAGCGAGTCCAGTGCCTCGGCGACCCGGGCCTTGCGGTCGGCAAGCGGGGTCCGGGCCCAGGTCCGGTGCGCGGCGGCGGCGTGGGCGACCGCGGCGCGCGCGGTGGTCGCGTCGAGGCGGGGCAGGTTGATGAGGACTGTGTCGTCCACCGGGGTGCGGACCGCGGCCGGCTGGCCGACCGCCCGCCATTGGCCCTCGACCAGGTTGTGCAGTGTGGTGACGCCGTCGACCTCGGCGCCGAACGCCTCCGGGGTGACGGCCACCGCGCGGGCCAGGATGTCGGTCCAGGCGGTGTCGTCGGCGAGTCGTAGTGCCATCGCTTCTCCTCAGGGTTGACCAGGGAGCGGCGGCGTCGACGGCACCGCTGGTGAGCGGTACTGTCTCGCGCTTCGTAGTGGGTCAGCAACAGTACGTTTGTCTGGCTGGCCGCCGAAGCGCTCGAACAGCGCGAGCATCTTTCCGGAAGCTTCGGCAGTGAGCTGCGCAAACGCCGCACATTGATCGAAGAACGTCGATGGCGTGAGATGCTGCGCATTGTTACTCACGAGTACGGAAGCGGTGCCGCACGCGTCGGTCACGGTCGGCAGGCTTCCCAACCGACGACCCGCCCATTACATTGTCGGTTATCCATGGGAGCGCTTCCATGACCCGTGGTCACACCGCCACCCCGCTGTCGCCGGTGGCCGTGCCGCCCGTACGCCGTCCCGCGTCGGTGCGACCGTCGGCGGCGCCTCCGACAGGAGTCCGCCATGCGCCACCTGACCCGGCCGTTCAGCGGCCAGCCCGGCCGGTCGCCGGCCGCCGACCAGCCCTGGCCGCGGCGGCTGCTGGCCCTCGGCGTCGCGCTGCTCACCGGCGCGTCCCTCGCGGTGACCGCACCACCGTCAGCGCCCGCCTCCGCCGCGCCTGCGGCGACCTACAACTACGCCGAGGCGTTGCAGAAGTCGCTGCTCTTCTACGAGGCGCAGCAGTCCGGTCGACTGCCCGACTGGAACCGGGTCTCCTGGCGCGGCGACAGCGCGCTCACCGACGGCGCCAGCGCGGGAGTGGACCTCACCGGCGGCTGGTACGACGCCGGCGACCACGTCAAGTTCGGTTTCCCGATGGCGTTCAGCGCCACGATGCTCGCCTGGGGCGCTGTCGAATACCGCAGCGGCTACACCTCGTCCGGGCAACTGCCGCACCTGCTCAACAACCTGCGCTTCGTCAACGACTACTTCATCAAGGCGCACCCGTCGGCCAACGTCCTCTACGGACAGGTCGGCAAGGGCGACGACGACCACAAGTGGTGGGGTCCGGCCGAGGTGATGCCGATGGCGCGGCCCGCGTACAAGATCGATGCGAGCTGTGGCGGCGCGGACCTGGCGGGGGAGACGGCGGCCGCGATGGCCGCCTCCTCGATGGTGTTCCGGCCCACCGACGCGACCTACGCGGACAAGCTGCTCGGGCACGCCCGGCAGCTCTACACCTTCGCCGACACGGTGCGGAAGGCCTACCACGAGTGCATCACCGACGCCACGAGCTTCTACCGCTCCTGGAGCGGCTGGCAGGACGAGTTGGTCTGGGCCGCGATCTGGCTGCACCGGGCCACCGGCGAGGCCAGCTACCTGACCAGGGCCGAGAGTGAGTACGACAAGCTCGGCACCGAGAACCAGTCCACCACCCGCTCCTACAAGTGGACCATCGCCTGGGACAACAAGCAGTTCGGCGCGTACGTGCTGCTGGCCAACCTGACCGGCAAGCAGAAGTACGTCGACGACGCCAACCGGTGGCTGGACTACTGGACCGTCGGGGTGAACGGGCAGCGGGTGCCGTACTCGCCGGGCGGAATGGCGGTGCTCGACTCCTGGGGCGCGCTGCGCTACGCCGCGAACACCTCCTTCGCCGCGCTGGTCTACAGCGACAAGACCACCGACGCCACCCGCAAGGCGCGCTACCACGACTTCGCCGTCCGGCAGATCAACTACGCGCTCGGCGACAACCCGCGCAACTCCAGCTACGTCATCGGGTTCGGCGCCAACGCACCGAAGAACCCGCACCACCGCACCGCGCACGGCTCCTGGTGGGACAGCCAGACGGTGCCCGTCGAGACCCGGCACACCCTCTACGGCGCGCTGGTGGGCGGCCCGTCCTCGGCCAACGACGCGTACAGCGACAGCCGCTCGGACTACGTGATGAACGAGGTGGCCACCGACTACAACGCCGGCTTCACGTCCGCGCTGGTCCGGCTGACCTCCGAGTACGGCGGCACGCCACTGGCGAACTTCCCGGTCGCCGAGACGCCGGACATCGACGAGCTGACCGTCGAGACCACTGTGACGCAGGCCGAACCTCGGGCCACCGGGCTCAAGGTGATGGTCTACAACAAGTCGGCGTTCCCGGCTCGCGCGTTGACCGACGGCCGGTTCCGGTACTACTTCCGACCCGACGGCACCGGCCCGGTGCAGGTCACCGCCGGCTACACCCAGGGCTGCCCGTCCCCGACCACCGCGAAGCAGTTCAGCGGCGACATCTGGTACGTCGAGGTGGACTGCGCCGGGCACACCATCGCACCGGCGGGTCAGTCGCAGCACCGGATGGAGGTCCAGTTCAAGATCGGCGTGCCGGAGGGCGGCACCTGGAACCCGACCAACGACCCGTCGTACCAGGCCACAGCCGGGCCCAACCGGAAGGTGCCGCTCTACTCCGGCGCCACGCGCGTCTGGGGCGAGGAGCCGGGCCCTGTCGTACCGGACACCACCGCGCCGACCGTCCCCGGTACCCCGGTGGCGTCGCAGTTGACGCCGAGGTCGGTCACCCTGACCTGGGCGCCCTCCACGGACAGCGGCGGCAGCGGCCTCGCCGGGTACGACGTCCGCGAGTTCATGGTCGGTAACGACGTGGTGGCGACCCGACGGGTCACCGAGAACTCGATCACCATCACCACGCTGCTGCCGGAGCGGACGTTCGAGTACACCATCGTGGCGCGCGACGGCGCTGGCAACGAGTCGGCCGCCTCGCCGAAGCTCAGCGTGACCACGCCACCGGCCGGCACCGCCGACACCACACCGCCGAGCACCCCCGGCACGCCGGTCGCCTCGGCCGTCACCGCCACCGGGCTCACACTGGCCTGGACCCCGTCGACCGACAACGTGGGCGTCACCGGTTACCGGGTCTACCGCGAGGCCGGCGCCACCGACGTGCTGGTCGGGTCGCCGACCGGCACCACCCAGGCGGTGTCCGGGTTGACCGCCTCGACGGCGTACCAGTTCTACGTGGTGGCAGTGGACGCGGCGGGCAACACCTCCGCGGCATCCACGCCGGTCGCGGTGACCACCGCGGCCCCGCCGGTCGGCGGCACCTGCACCGTGGGGTACGCCACCACCGACTGGGGCAGCGGCTTCACCGCCAACGTGTCGATCACCAACACCGGCACCACAGCGATAAACGGCTGGACCCTGCGGTTCAGCTTCGCCGGTGGGCAGAGCGTCGGTCAGGGCTGGTCGGCGACGATCAGCCAGAGCGGCGCGGCAGTCACCGCCACGAACCTGTCCTACAACGGCACGATCGCGGCGGGCGCGTCGGTGAGCTTCGGCTTCAACGGCACGTTCAGCGGCGCCAACCCGAAACCGACAGCCTTCACCGTCAACAACACCTCCTGCGCCATCGCCTGACCGGCACCGCCACGAGATCGTGGACAGTTTCCGTTGTCCCGTAACGGAAACTGTCCACGATCTGCGGCAATGCCTCGCTACGGCAGGTGTGGTGACACGAGTTCGCGCAACCGGTCGTGCAGCCGCGGGGCGAGGCTGCGGGCGTACGTGGCGGTCAGGTGATGGGCGTCCCGGTAGACGAGCAACCCGTCGATCACCGCAGGGCACGGTTCGGTGGGACAGATGACGTCGTTGAGATCGGCCAGGCGCGCGTCGGGCACCGCTGTCGCGGCGCGCTCCTGCGGTATGCCCCAGGTGAGCGCGCGCTCCCGGGGCTGCGCACAGGCGGTGAGCCGCTCGCGATGGGCCGAGACGCACTCGGCGATGTCGACTTTGAACGACGGGGTGTCCCGGATGACCACCAGCGGTACGCCGGCCCTGGTCACCTCCGACCAGGTCTGCGACAACGCGGCCGTCTGCGCATCCGCCGTCGCCGGGCCCGGTGGCGGTGGGCTGCCGTCCACCAACGGAATCTGGGTCACGCTGGAGACGATGAGCAGCCGGGGTCGCCGCTCGCCGGTGAGCGCGGTTCGCAGATTCCGGTTCCATTCCGTGCAGCTGGGGTCCGGCCGCCCGGCGATGCTGATCGGCGCGGTCAGGAAGGAACACGTCGTCTTGATGTAGGTGACCAGCCGCCAGCCGCGCTCCGCCGCGATGACCTGGAGGGCCGGCACCCAGTGCGCCGCGTGCGAGTCACCGGCCACCGCCACCTCGACCGCCGAGTCACTGTCACCGTAGGTGCAGCTGCGCAGGCCTGCCTCCTGTGCCTGCGTGACGCAGTCGTCCCGGTAGACGTCGGGCAGATCGTCGCGGGCCTCGAGCGGATCGGGTGTGATGCGGGCGAACCGGTCCACCGGTGCCGCAGCCCGCTCGCCCCCGGGCGACGCAGTCGGCGAAGCACCGCCGGCGAGTGGCGCCTGGGCCGAGACCGGTGGTCGGACCGCCAGTTGCAGTCCGATTCCGGTGAGGACTGTGACGCTGGTGGCGGCCAGTCCCATTCGCAACACGCGGGCCCTGGAGAACTGTGCGTACCGGAACGGATTCTCCACCAGGTGGTAGGTCAGCACCGCCGGGACCGCCGAACAGAGGATCATCGCGAGCCCGGCAGTGGTTCCCAGCGGCCCCCACCGGGCTTCCGCCACCACCAGCAGCGGCCAGTGCCACAGATACCACGAGTACGACACCGCACCGACCGCGCGGGTCGGCCGCCTGTTGAGCACCAGGGCCGGCCCGTATCGTCCGGCGCCGGGCCCGGCCGCGATGATCGCGACCGCGCCGAGGGTGGGCAGCAACGCCAGATATCCCGGGTAGGCGGCCGTCTCCGGTCGGATCAGCATCGCGGCGAGGGCGACAGTGGCCATACCGGCCCAGCCGAGCGCGATCGCTGCGGGCCGCGGCAGCCGGGACAGATGTCCACCCAGGATCGCCAGGCCACCGCCCAACGCCAGTTCCCACATCCGGGTGGTGGTGACGAGGTACGCCCGCGCGGGCTCGGTCTGACTCAGGTGAATCGACCAGGCCAGCGACGGGATGCCGACCAGGGCGAAGGCGGCGAGCAGCCACCGGGACATCCGGTCGCCGAGGAACGGCCCGCTGTGTCCGCCCGGCCGACTGCCCGAGATCGACGGCCGCGCGTCGGTGTGCCGGGACGTGCGGCGCGAAACCGCGAGGGCGACGACGAGCAGGAGCAGCGGCCACACCAGGTAGAACTGCTCCTCCACGGCGAGCGACCAGAAGTGCTGAACAATGCTGGGCGCCTCCTCGGAGCGTAGATAGTCGGTCGACTGCTCCACCAGACGCCAGTTCATCGCGTAGACCGCGCTGGCCAGGGCATCCCGGGCAGTCTCGGACCACCGGATCGGGGGCAGGAAGAGGTAGGTGAGCAGGAGGCTCGCCACGAGGACGACGGTGGCGGCCGGCAGCAGGCGCTTGGCGCGTCGGGCGTAGAAGTCGACGATGCGGATTCCGCCGGTCCGGCGGATCTCGTCGACGAGGAGTCCGGTGATCAGGAAGCCGGAGATCACGAAGAAGACGTCGACGGCGACGAACGCCGCGGGGAGGGCGGAGATGCCCGCGTGCCCGACCAGCACCAGCACCAGCGCGAGGCCACGCAGCCCTTCGATGTCGCCACGGAACCGGCCCGCGATGATCGGGCCGGCGCTCGTGGTTGGTCTCCTCGTCTCCACTCTCACTCCAGGCACGATAAGCCCGATCGGGGTGTTAGGGGATAAATGCCGCAAATGGAGCGGTGTCCTGACCGACCCGGGTGGATAGGTCCGCGGGATTCCGGGCAAGCCACAGTGGTGCGGGAATTGCTGACCGTCGGGCACGGCGCTGCCGATCGGGGCCGGCTGGGAGAGTTGCTGACCGGGGCCGGGATCACCCAGGTGGTGGACGTCCGGCGATACCCAGCCAGCCGCACCAACCCGGACGTCCGCCGCGAGGAACTCGAACGATGGCTACCCGAGTGGGGCGTCGACTACCGCTGGGAACCGCGGCTCGGCGGACGACGGCACGTCCCCGCCGGGGAGCCGGAGCCGGACACCTGGTGGACCGTCGCGGCGTTCCGGGCGTACGCCGCCCACACCCGCACGGCCGAGTTCGACGACGCACTCGCCGAGGTGCTCGCCGAGGCGGATCGTCGGACCACCGCCATCATGTGCAGCGAGAGCGTGTGGTGGCGCTGCCACCGGCGGTTGATCGCCGACGTCGCGACGCTGGGCAGCGAAGTCCCCGTGGCGCACCTGATGCCGAACGGCCGCCTCAGCCCGCACCGGCCGGCCGAGGGCGCCCGCCGACTGCCCGACGGCCACCTGCTGTGGGACGACTGAGTCACTCCACCAGTTCGTCGGCGAGCAGGTCCATCAGCAGGCCGTCGTGCCAGCGGCCGTCCGCGCCGCGCTCATAGCGGCGCAGCACCCCGACCGGGCGGAAACCAACCTTCGCGTACGCCCGGATGGCGGCGCTGTTCGCCGCGGCCGGGTCGATGGTGAAGCGGTGGTGACCGTACTCGTCGATCAGGTGTCGGGCCAGGGTGCGGATGGCGTCACCACCGAGGCCGGCGCCGCGCTCCGCCGGGTCGAGGAAGACGTCCAGACTGGCATGCCGGTAGTCCGGGTCCGCCTCGGCGTACCACTGGATCGCGCCGATCACCCGGCCGTCGTGCTCGATCGCGTACACGTGCAGGTCGTCGTCGGCGAGGTCGGCGCGCACGGAGTCGGCCAGGTCGTCGCCGCCCCGCCACCACCGGCGTACCTCCGGGTCGGCCCGGATCGCGGCGAGGGTTGGCACGTCAGCGACAGTCGCCGGTCGTAGTGTCACCGCCCGCCCTCGCAGCACCGGCTCAGCCCCGGATCTCGCCGTGCTCGACGCAGACCGCCGACCAGCCCACCGGCAGCACCTGCACCTTCATCCGGCGACGGCAGCGGGGGCAGAACCGGGGCGGCTCCAACTGGCGAGCCGACGCGCAGGCCGGGTGGGCGGTGGCCGTCGCCGACTCACCGCACCTGTCGCACCACAGCTCGGTCGTCGTCATTGTCGTCACAGCGTGGCGGACAGCGCCTTGACCGGCATCTTCAACTCGTCGAGCAGCTCCAGGTCGGCCGTTGCCGGTCGACCCAGCGTGGTCAGGTAGTTGCCGACGATCACCGCGTTGATGCCGCCGAGCAGACCAGCGCGGGTGCCGAGGTCGCCGAGGGTGATCTCGCGACCACCGGCGTACCGCAGGATGGTGCGCGGCATGGCCAGCCGGAACGCGGCGATGGCCCGCAGCGCGTCCTTGCCCTCCACCACCGGACGGTCGCCCAGCGGGGTGCCGGGACGCGGGTTGAGGAAGTTGAGCGGCACCTCGTGCGGGTTCAGCTCGGCGAGCTGCGCGGCGAACTCGGCCCGCTGCTCGACGGTCTCACCGAGGCCGAGGATGCCACCGCAGCACACCTCCATGCCGGAGTCGCGCACCATCCGCAGCGTCTCCCAGCGCTCCTCCCACGAGTGCGTGGTGACCACGTTGGGGAAGTACGACTTGCAGGTCTCCAGGTTGTGGTTGTAGCGGTGCACGCCCATGTCGACCAGGTCGTCGACCTGCTCCTTGCTGAGCATGCCCAGCGACGCGGCGACCTGGATGTCGACAGCTGCCTTGATGGCGGCGACGCCCTCGCGCATCTGCTTCATCAGGCGGTCGTCCGGACCGCGGACCGCGGCGACGATGCAGAACTCGGTGGCCCCGGTCGCGGCGGTCTGCTTCGCCGCCTCGACCAGCGACGGGATGTCCAGCCAGACCGAGCGCACCGGCGAGGTGAACAGGCCCGACTGCGAGCAGAAGTGGCAGTCCTCCGGGCAGCCGCCGGTCTTGAGCGAGACGATCCCCTCGACCTCGACCTCCGGGCCGCACCAGCGCATCCGCACGTCGTGAGCGAGCTGGAGGGCGGCGGGCAGGTGCTCGTCGGGCAGGTTCAGCACGGCGAGGATGCCGGCCTGATCGAGGCCGACACCGTCACCCAGGACCTGGGTCCGGGCCTGGTCGAGGATCTCTGGCATGGCTCGTACCCTACTAGGCCTGTGCGAGAGCCCCCGATCAGCCGGAATGCCCTGGCAGTTCGTGGACAGCTCGCACCTAGTGGAATCGCCGGGCCGGTGGCGGCGGGTGGTAATTTCGCCCGGCGGGTGTCGGGCTGATCGGCACGCACAGCGGGGGAGGGTGACGGTGGCGGACTGGCTGGCGGCGCTCGACCGCCGCGCGGAGCTGCGGGCGAAGGCCGGGCTGACCAGGCGACTGCATCCGCGTCCGGCCGACGACCGGATGACCGATCTGGCCGGCAACGACTACCTCGGCCTGGCCACCCATCCGGACGTCATCGCCGCGGCCACTGCGGCCCTGTCGGCGTACGGGCTGGGGGCGACCGGGTCGCGCCTGGTCCGGGGCTCCACCGACGCGCACCGGGCCCTCGAGGAGGACCTGGCCCGCTGGCTGGGCACCGACGGCGCGCTGGTCTTCTCCTCCGGCTACCTGGCCAACCTCGGCGCGCTGCGGGCGCTCGTCCAACCTCGGACGCTGCTCGTCTCCGACGCGCACAACCACGCGTCGCTGATCGACGGCTGCCGCATCTCCGGTGCGGAGACGGTGGTCACCCCACACGCCGACGTCGACGCGGTGGCCGCCGCGCTCGCGGCCGCTCCCGGCCGCCAGGCGGTGGTGGTGACCGAGTCGGTCTTCTCGGTCGACGGTGACCTCGCCCCACTGGCTCGGCTGCACGCCGTGGCCCGCCGTCACGGCGCGCTGCTGCTGGTCGACGACGCGCACGCGCTCGGCCTGACCGGCCCGGCCGGCGCGGGCGCGGTGGCGGCCGCCGGGCTGGCCGGCCAGCCGGACGTGGTGGTCACCGCCACCCTGTCCAAGGCGCTCGGTGGGGCGGGTGGCGTTGTCGCCGGCCCGGCCGAGTTCGTCCGGCACCTGGTCGAGACCGGGCGCACGTTCATCTTCGACACGGCACTGCCGCCGGCGGTCGCCGCCGGTGTGCACGCCGCGCTGCGGCTCGCCCAGGCCGGCGACGACCTGCGCGCCGAGCTGTCCGACCGGGTGGGGCTGGCGGTCGGACGACTGCGGGCGGCCGGGCTGACCGTCTCCGCACCGGACGCGGCGGTGATCTCGGTGACCGCCCCGGGGCCGGAGGCGGCGACCGCCTGGGCCGCGGACTGCCGGGACCGGGGCGTCGCGGTGGGCTGTTTCCGGCCACCATCCACCCCGGACAGCCGCTCCCGCCTGCGCCTCACGGTCAGCGCGGGGGTGCCCCGGGCGGCGTTCGAGCGGGCGCTGGACGTCATCGTGGACACCGCACCGTGAGCGGGTGGGCGGGGTCGGTGCTGGTTACCGGGACGGACACCGAGGTCGGCAAGACTGTGGTGACCGCGGCGATCGCGGCCGCCGCGCAGGCGGCCGGGCTGCGGGTGGCGGTGGTCAAACCGGGCCAGACGGGTACGGCCGGAGGTGAGCCCGGCGACGTGGACGCGGTCAACCGGCTGGCTGCGCCGCTGACCGGTCGGACCTTGGCCAGCTACCCGGATCCGCTCGCCCCGTTGGCCGCCGCGCGGGTCGCCGACCTGCCGCCGCTGGAGTTGTACGCGGCGGTGGACGCCGTGCGGGCGGAGGCCGACAAGCACGACCTCGTGTTGATCGAGGGCGCGGGTGGGTTGCTGGTTCCGATGGGGCTGCGGCCGTCGGGGGAGCCGTGGACGATGGCCGACCTGGCGGTGTCGCTCGGCGCGCCCGCGGTGGTGGTCGCCCGCGCCGGGTTGGGCACGCTCAACCACACCGCGTTGACCCTGGAGGCGTTGGACCGTCGGGCGGTGCCGGCCGGTGTGGTGATCGGCGCCTGGCCGGCCCGGCCGGAGCTGGTGCACTGGACGAACCTCACCGATCTGGTGCCGAACCTGCTCGGCGCGTTGCCCGACGGCGCCGGCGCGATGGATCCGGGTGTGTTCCGGCGCTCCGCGCCGGGTTGGCTCACTCCGGCCCTGCACGGCGTGCTCGACGACTGGCGGGTCTGGGCCGAGGAGAGCGGCTGAACACCTGACTTTCGTCGGTGTCCGCGCAGGTCGGGCGTGGGTAGCCTGGCCGCCGTGCGGATTCTCGACTTCGCGCCGCCGGGTTGGCTGCACCGGCGGCGTCGCCTGCTGCTGGACGTGCTGCTCTGGGCGGTGGTGGCCGCCCCGGTGGGCTACGCCGAGGTCAGCCCGCCCTATTCGCGGTACACGTTGCCGCTGCTGGTCGGCAAGCTGCTGGTGCTGGGTGCGGCGGTGGTGGCGAGTCGACGGCATCCGTTGGTCGCCCTGGTGCTGGCGGTGCTCGGGTCGTTGGTCGATGGCAACTTCGTGTTCGCCATTCCGGTGTTCAGTTATCTCGCCGGGCGGCGTAGCGCCACAGTGGGTCCGGCGATCATGGTCTTCGCGCTGATCACGGCCGGTGGTACGGCGCTCAACCTGGGGTTGCTCGGCGCGGGCGCGGCCACCTGGTTCCTGCTCGCCTCGGTGCTGCTCTTCGCCGCCGTGTTCCCCTGGTTGGTGGGCCGCTACCGCCGCCAGCAGCAGGAGTTGGCCGACGCCGGTCGTCGGCACGTCGACGCGCTGACCCGCGAACAGTGGGGTGCCGCCGAGCGGATCCGGCTGCGGGAGCGGGCCCGGATCGCCGGGGAGATGCACGACTCGCTCGGTCACGACCTCAGCCTGATCGCGTTGCGCGCCGCCGCCCTGGAGGTCTCCGCCGACCTGGACGACCGGCACCGGGCCGCGGCGGGGGAGTTGCGGGCCAGCGTCTCCGCCGCCACCGAGCGACTGCACGAGATCATCGGGGTGCTCCGTGAGTCCGGGGGCGCGTCGCTGCGTCCGAGCGGGGAGACCGTGGCCGACCTGGTCGACGGTGCCCGGGAGGCCGGCATGGCGGTACGGCTGGAGGCCGCCCCGGCGGTCGCGGACCTGCCGGCGATGACCGGTCACGCGGCGCACCGGATCGTCCGGGAGGCTCTGACCAACGCGGCCCGGTACGCGCCGGGCGCCCCGGTCGACGTGCGCCTCACCCGCGACGGTGACCGGGTCGAGGTGGCCGTCGTCAACGACGCTCCGCCGGCCGGGCCACTGCCTGCCCCGCCGTCGCAGGGCAGTGGGTTGCTCGCCCTCGCCGAGCGGGTCCGCCTCGCCGGCGGGACGCTCGACGCCGGCCATCGGGCCGACGGCGGGTTCGCGGTACGGGCGGTGTTGCCGGCCACCGCGCCGCCGCCCGAGGCGATCGGGTCGGCGGTGGAGGCCGGGCCGACGCCCTGGTCCGACGAGCGGCCCGGTGCGGTGGAGCGGCCGGTGGACGCCGCGCGGCGGCTGCACGACGCCCGGCGGCGGGTTCGGCGCAGCCTGTTGGTGGCGCTCGTCGCACCGGTCGGTTTCGCCCTGGTGCTCTCGTTCGTCTACTACCCGGTGGCGACCGCCGGGACGGTGCTGGACCGGGACACCTTCGACCAGATGAGCGTCGGCACGGCCAGATCGGAGTTGACCGGCCTGCCCCGGCGGCAACTGGAACGCCCCAGCGTGGTCGACCGGACCGACTGCGAGTACTACACCGACGGCAACTTTCCCCTGGCGCAGCCGACCTGGCGGCTCTGTTTCACCGATGGCCGGCTGGTCAGCAAGGAGTGGATCGCATAGTGGACACCGACATGGCCGGGGGACCGCCGATCCGGGTCGTCCTGGCCGACGACGAGGCGATGATCCGGGCCGGCGTCCGGGCCATCCTCGCCAGCGACCCCGGCATCGAGGTGGTCGCCGAGGCCGGCGACGGGCACGCGGCGGTGGAGCTGGTCCGTGCGCACCGACCCCGGGTCGCGCTGCTGGACATCCGGATGCCGCGGCTGGACGGGTTGGCCGCCGCAGCCGAGATCCGCCGGCTGGTGCCGGACACCGCGACGATCATGCTGACCACGTTCGGCGAGGACGACCACGTGGCCCGGGCGCTCGGGCACGGTGCCAGCGGGTTCCTGCTCAAGGCCGGCGACCCGCGTGAATTGATAGCGGGTGTGCACGCCGTCGCCGACGGTGGGGCGTACCTGTCGCCGAGGGTGGCCCGCCGGGTGATCGAGCTGGGGGCCGGCCGATTGGCCCGCCGACCCGCCGCCCGGGACCGTGCGGCCGGGCTGACCGAGCGGGAACGGGAGGTGCTGGCCCTGGTCGGGGCGGGGCTCTCCAATGCCGAGATCGCCCGCCGGCTGCACCTCGTGGAGGGCACTGTGAAGAGCTACCTGACCAGCATCTTCACCCGGCTGGACGTCCGCAACCGGGTGCAGGCGGCGATCCTGGCGTACGAGGCGGGGCTTGTCGACGGCTGAGCGGGGACCGGTCGGCCCCCGCTCAGCCGATATCTCCTACGCGTCGCGGCGGCGCAGTGCGGCACGGCCCAGCAGTAGCGAGGCACCGGCCCACCCGGCGAGCAGGAGCAGGCCGACAATGCTCGGGTACGGCTCGGTGTCGCCGGCCAGGAAGTGCCCGCCGGCCACACCGGGGAACACGTCGGCGATGCGGTTCAGCACGTCGATGTCCGGTTCCTGGAGCGACAGCGGCACGATCATCAGGGTGGCGAGGAGCGCTGTGAGCGTGAGCACCGCACTCCGGAGCGCGGCGCCGAGGCCCAGGGCGAGCACGCCGATCAGCGCCAGGTAGATCGCCACCGCCACGATGTCGCCGATCGTGCCGGCGGCCGGTGCGCTGCCCCACTCACCGAGCACCGGTCGGGCGACGAGGGCACCGACACCGCCGAGCAGCAGGCCGAGGACGAAGGTGACCACGCCGGTCACCACGGCCTTGGCCAGCAGTACGCGGCCACGGGACGGGGTGCACTGCAACGTGGTGCGGATGGTGCCACTCGTGAACTCCGCGGTGATCGCGAGCAGGCCGAGCGCCAGCACCACGTACTGGGTCATTTCGACCGAGTCGATCAGCACACTGCCGACGGTGACGATTCCCCGGTCGTCGGCCGGGTCGTCGTTGGTGTTGTCGTTGGCGACGTAGATGGCCAGTTGGCCGGCGCTCGCGAACATCACCAGAAGCCCGGCCAGCGCCGTCCACCAGGTGCTGCGCACCGAGGAGAGCTTGGTCCACTCGGCGGCAACGGCACCCCGGAAGGCGCCCGGCGCACCTGCGGCCGGCGCGATGGCGGGACGGCTGTCCGTGTCGGTCTGCGTGCTCATCGTTGCCCACCCTCGGTCGTTCCGCCGGCGTACTCGACGCTGTCGGCGGTGAGTTCCATGAACGCCTGTTCCAGCGACGCGGCGTGCGGGCTCAGCTCGTGCAGTCGTACCCCCAGCTCGTGGGCCAGGTCGCCGACCCGGTCGGCGGTGGTGCCGACGACGGTCAGCTCGTTGCGGTCGGCCGCCTCCACCGTCGCCCCGGCGGCGGTGAGACGCGCGGCGAGAGCGGCCAGCCCGTCCGGGTGTGGGCTGCGGACCCGGACCGCGACAGTGCTGCGGGCGATCACCTCGCCGATCGGCGCGTCGGTGAGCAGTCGCCCCCGGCCGATCACCACGAGCTGGTCGGCGGTGAGCTGCATCTCGCTCATCAGGTGGCTGGAGACGAAGATCGTCCGCCCCTCGTCGGCCAGCGACCGCATCAGCTGCCGCACCCAGCGCACCCCGTCCGGGTCGAGGCCGTTCACCGGCTCGTCGAACATCAGCACCGGTGGGTCGCCGAGCAGCGCGCCGGCGATGCCGAGCCGTTGGCCCATGCCGAGCGAGAGCGTCCGCCCCGGCTTGGCGGCGGCCCGGCCGTCCAGCCCGACGGTGTCCAGCACCTCGTCGACCCGGCGGATCGGAATGCCGTTGCTGTGCGCCATGGCCCGTAGGTGCGCCCGGCCGGACCGGGCCGGGTGGATGGCCCGGGCGTCGAGCAGCGCACCCACCTCGTGCAGAGGCCGACGCAACTCCCGGTACGCGCGCCCGCCGACCAGGGCCTGCCCGGCGGTGGGACGGTCCAGCCCGAGGATCATCCGCATGGTGGTGGACTTGCCGGCGCCGTTGGGGCCGAGGAAGCCGGTGACCCGGCCGGGCGCGATGTCGACGGTCAGGGCGTCGACGGCGACCGTCGACCCGAACCGTTTCGTCAACCCACGTAATGTGATCATGCGCTGACGCTAGGCGAGCAGCCTGCTGCCGCACCGCGCCCGAACGGCACCACCCACCACTGACTTTCGTCAGGTCGATGGCGGATTGCTCACCGTACGTACTGCTCCAACAGCGCCGGGGTGAGCCCGGCCCGGTGGATCGCCTTCAACGCCGCGAGCAGGTCGTCCATCAGCGCCGGTCGGAAGTGCATCAGCAGCACGTCGCCGGGTTGGACCATCTTCTCCGGAGTCTGGTAGCGCACCTTCCCCTCGTGGACTGTCTCGGTCCAGTGGAAGACCGCCTTCGCGCCGCAGTCGTGCGCGGCCTTCAGCGTGGTGCTGTCATGCTCGCCGAACGGTGGCCGGAACAGGGTGGGCCGCTTGCCGAACAGCCCCTCCAACCTGTCGGCGGCACCGCAGATCTCCTGCTTCTGGTAGTCGTACGACCGGCCGGCCAGTGAGTTGTGCGTGATGGTGTGGTTCTCCACGACCCCACCCACCGCCTCGATCTGCCGGAAGTAGTCGGTGTGCTCCGCCGCCGCAGGCGAGTTGAGGAACATCGTCACCGGGATGCGCGCCTCCCAGATGAAGTCGATCACTCCTGGCGGGCGGGCCAGCCCACCGTCGTCGATGGTGATGAAGGCGACCTTCTGGTCGGTCGGCAGGCGGTGCCAGAACTGGGCTGCGCCGGTCGCCGGCAGCGGCACCGGTTGCGGTGGCGGCGCCTCCGGGAAGGTCGGTACCTGGGACACGTACCAGGCCGGACTTCCCGGTGTGGGCTTCGCCGTCGGGGACGGCGAAGCGGAGGGAGTCGGCTGGGCGGACGGCGTCGGCTGGGCCGCGGTGATCTGCCGGGCGTGGATCGTGTGGCCGGGGCCGACTGTGCAGGAAGTCAGCGTCAGCAGGGCCAGAAGCGTTACCACTGCGAGGATGCGGCGAGGAGGGGCTGATGACACGCCCGGAAACATAGCGGGTCACGATCAGGACCCGTGCCCCGTGGCGATCTCCTCGAGCGGTCTTGCCCGGGCGGCCTAGCCTCGGATCGAAGTCGATTCGATCAGCGGAGGCGGCCGATGGCGCGGTGGATCATGCAGATACTCGCTGCCGTCGGTTTCGGCGTGCTGCTGGGGTTCATCGGGCTGACGATGACTCTCAACCTGTTCGGGTTCGTCGACGCGGAGTCCCGCCGGTTGTCGAGGAACTCGTGGGATCGCCTGTGGGGAGCGCCCGACCGTGATCCGGCCGAGCTGCGGCAGGACCCCATCTTTCACGTCGCGCGGTTCCTCTTCGGCGGCACCGTCCTCCTCTTCGGCGCCGCTGCGGTCATCGGGGGCATCGTGCTACTGATCCACGGGCCGCTTGACTGACCGCACCACGAACGCGTCCGGCATTCGGAAGGTGAGATTGTCAGGGCACCAGGGCGGACGGAGCACTGTCACCCCGTCCAGCAGCGGCGCGGCCTCGGCCACCACGACGGCCGCCTCCATCCGGGCCAGCACGTCCCCGACGCAGCGGTGCGCGCCCGCCCCGAACGCCAGGTGTCGGCGTGATCCACGCTGACCCGGACGGAACTCGTCGGGGGCGTCCACCACCGCCGGGTCCCGCCCGGCGCGGCCCAGCCACAGCACGAGGCTGCTGCCCGCCGGCACCTCCGTCCCGCCCAGCGTGCTCTCGGTCGTCGCCACCCGCCGCCAGGTGACGATCGG
Organism: Micromonospora trifolii; assembly: GCF_022229005.1. Classification (GTDB taxonomy): domain Bacteria; phylum Actinomycetota; class Actinomycetes; order Mycobacteriales; family Micromonosporaceae; genus Micromonospora; species Micromonospora trifolii. Next base: position 58,962 of record NZ_JAKKFD010000020.1, on the reverse strand, counting down.
CGGTTCCAGCCGCAACCCCTCCTCCACCACGTCGGCCACCGCGATCTCGCCGGTGCGCAGGCCGGCCCGGACCGCTGGCTCGTTGGCCAGCCGGTGCAGCAGCAGAGTGAGGAACTGCGAGGTGGTCTCCTGCCCGGCGACCAAGAGGAAGAAGAGCGCGCCGACCACCACGTCCGGCGGGTGCCCGGCCGCGCGCAGCTCGGCGGCCAGGCCGCCACCGACGGTCGCGAAGTCACGTAGTACCCGGTGGAACCGGCCCACCTCGGCGGCGAGCGCCACCTGCCGGTCGGCGTCCAGTGGTGCCCAGAACAACTCCAGGGCGGCGCGGGCGAACTCCTTGACCGCGCCGACCGGCGCGTCCGGCAACTCGACCAGCCGGGCCAGCACCAGCAGCGGCAGGTCGGCGGCGAGGTCCGCGTACAGGTCGACCGGTTCGCCGACGTCGAGCGCGGCGCCGATCCGGGCGACCCGGTCCCGGACCAGGGCGGTGAGCCACTGCCGCTGCCCGGCCACCCGGGCGGGGTGCAACGCCTCCGCGACGATCGCCCGGATCTGCGGATGGCTGGCGCCCGAGTTGTTCGCCAGGGTCGGCGGCAGCCGGAACCGGTGCCCGGCGAGCACCCGCAGCGCGGTCACCGGCATCGGTGTCACAGCGTCCAGCGCGTTGTCCGGCCGGTAGGTGACCGGGTCGGCGAGGACCTGGCGGACCAGGGCGTGCCGGGTCACGACCAGGTGGGTGCCGCCGACGTGGTCCGGCACCCGGGCCACGTCCGGCCATGCGGGGTCGGCCACCTGCGCCCAGCTGCGGAACAGCACCCGGACACGCTAGCCGGAGGCCCCCGGCAGCCCGGCCCGCAGCCGCCAGACGGTGGTGCGCTTCACCCGCACACTCTCCAGCGCCTCCGGCACCGGTACGTCGTACGCGGCCACCTCGTCGAAGCGGTCCCGGGGCAGGAACGCCCGGCCGGGGTCACCGACCAGCGCCGGCGCGCCGGCCCGGGCGGCGCGCAGCAGGAACCGCAGGACCCGGCGGGCCATCGCCTCGCTGTAGAAGACGTCTCCGGCGAGCACCACCTCGGCGTCCCCGGCGTCGCCGTCGAGGATGTCGCCGAACTCGGCGTCGACGCGTACCCCGTTGGCCTCGGCGTTGAGGGCGACCGCCGCCACCGCCAGTTCGTCCACCTCGACGGCCCGCACTGACGCCGCGCCGGCGCGGGCGGCGGCGATGGCCACCAGGCCGGAGCCGGAGGCGAGGTCGAGCACCCGCCGGCCGGCGACCAGCTCCGGGTGGTCGGTGACGTGGCGGGCGAGGGCCTGCCCGCCGGCCCAGGCGAACGCCCAGAACGGCGGCGGCCGGTCGCTGGAGAACTCGCCCTCGGTCAGCTCCCACAGGCCGATCGGCTCGTCCGCCTGGTGCAGGCGCACCTCGGGGACGAAGGGGACCGGGGCCAGCCGGGCGTGCAGCCGGACGAACGTGCTGGAGAGCTCGGACACGGCGCGATTCTCCCAGCGGCCCGACTTCCGGCGTGTCGCGGGGGAGCGGTGACCGGTTCACCACGGTCGGTGAAAAGCCACCCCGTCCTTGCCGTCCGGTGCGAACACACCCGTCTGTTCGGTGCGGTGCCCCGCTTCTAGCGTTGCGGGGTGGAGGCAACCGAACGGAGGACGGCGGTGGTGACGGTGTGGCGGTATGCGCTGAGGGCAGGGGTGGTGCTGGCCTGTCTGAGCGGGGTGGAGCTGGCGGTGGCCGCCCCGGCACAGGCGGCCTTCACGACCGAGATGAGCGGCCTGCCGGGACGGTTCACCGCCGGTGAGCAGGTGCGGACGATCTCCGCGGTGGTCTCGCAGACGGACCGGCGCGCCAGGTGCGCGAAGGTGCGCTGGTCGATGGTGCTCAGCGTGCAGGGGGGCCTCCGGCTCGACCAGGTGAAGATGGACCGGGTGGAGGAGAACGGCGACTTTCCGCTGGAGATCCGCACCGAGGGTGACGTGGCCCGGTTGACCGACCGGCAGCTCGACCCGGGCACGCTCTGCCCGGGCCGCACTGTCACGGCGCGCTACCGGGTGGCCTTCGCCGAGGACGTCACCCAGGGGCGGGTCACCCTCGCCGCCGAGGCGTACGACGCGAACCTGCGCCTGCTGGCCCGGCAGACCGCCACCCGCTCGGTGGTGGGAGTGGGCGGTGCCCCGACCAGTACGCCGAAGCCGACGGCGACCCCGCCGGAGCCCACCGAATCCGCGAGCGCACCCGCCGAGGGCGACAGTACGGCGACGGAGGAACCGGCTGTGGAGTACCCGGCCGAGGCCGCGCCACCGGCGGCCAACCGCCCGGTCTCGCAGTCCGGCGCGTTCGGCGTGGTGCAGGTCGCCTTCCTGCTCGGCGGGCTGCTGCTCTTCCTCGGGGTGGGGCTGCTGCTGCGACTGCGGCACCTGACCCGGGCCGCGGCCGGCGGCGACGACGGGGGCGACGACCCCCCGGTGGACCGGCGCTGGGAGCGTCCGGCGGTCGCCGACCCCTGGCGTCGGGCGCACCGCTGATCGGTGGCCATCAGGCCGGCGGATGATCGGGGGCAGTGGGGCCGGCGGACATCCGCCGGCCCCACTGTGTCACTTCGAGAACGCCTGGAACTCGGCGATCCTGACCTGGCTCCGGGCCGGGCTGGCGGTCGCGCAGTCCGTCGTCGTGGCCGGGTCGTCGTCCTGCTCGCCCGCGTAGTTCGGGCCACCGGTGCACTGGCTCGCCAGCACCTCGAGGCGCAGGTGGGTGGCGAGGGTGGTGGGCACCGCGAACGTCCGGAGGTTGATGTCGCGGCTGTACGCCCGGTACGCCCCGCCGGGGAACGCGTCCCCCGCGCTGGTGTAGATGCGCTGCCAACGCGTCGGATCCGCGCAGTCGGTGGTCGTCGCGTTGCAGGCGGACACCGCGAACGAGCGCAGCGCACTGAGCGCGTTCTGGGCGCCGGTGTCGGCGTCGCCGGTGATCGCCGGGCGCAGCATCGCGCTGACGTTCACCCGCTTGACCGTCCGCGGGGCGTCGCCCGGCAGCGCCACTGTGAGCTGCCGGCCGGCGACCCCGTCCAGGGACGCCCAGTTCGTCGCCTCGGTGTCGTCGACGACCCGGTCCAGGTTGACCCCGTCACCGGTGACTGTGGCGCCGGACGCGCTGGAGGCGAGGTTGCGGCTCATCCGCAGGTCGACGTACCCGTCCTGACCGGCCTTGGCGACCGCGCTGAGCCGCTGGTGCCCGAAGCCGGGGGCCACGGCGAGCAGGTCGTACGTGCCGGCCACCATCTCCACGGTGTCCGGGATCGGCGTCGCCGGGTCGGTGTCGGCCACCGGCACGGCCCGCGCCTCGTACGCCCCCACGTACACCCGGATCGGCGCGTCGGCGCTGTCCCCGCGCGGGCGCAGGGTGAGCGTCGCGTTGCCACCGCGCGGCGAGGCGAAACTCGGCGTCGGGTCGGTGTCGCCGGCGCCGAAGGTGGCGGCGTCCCGGCCCATCCCGGAGCGGGCGAACTCGGCCCAGATCAGGTCCTGGTTCGCCCCGCCGAAGCGGAGCAGGTCGGCGGTGAGCATGTTGTCACGCATGTCGAGCATGCTGACCTGGCTGGCGGCCTGGAGCAGGAACGAGTCGAAGACAAGCTGCGACCAGCGTCGGTTGCCCGGGCACTGATCGGCCGCGACCTTGCCCAGTGCGCAGTCGAGCTGCCGTTGCGGGGTGCCGAGGCCGTACCGCTTCACCAGGGCGGAGCGGACTCGGAAGTTGGTGGCGCCCCAGATCTCCCCGTCGGCGTGCACGGCCGGGCCGGCGGTGTTGTAGCCGATGTCGGAGTAGTTGAGCGGGCTGCGGCTCAGGTCGTAGTTGCGGATGCCGCTGACCAGGTTGCCGGTGACGTAGCCGCCGGTGATGAAGGGCGTCTCGCCGGGCGCGCGCAGCCCGTGCTGGAAGAGGTACTCGGCGGCGAGCAGGTCGCCCCAGGACTCACCCATCGACCCGCCCTGGTGGCCGCTGATCCCGCTGTCCGGGCCGGCGATCATCCGGTTGGTGATCGCGTGGGTGTACTCGTGACCGATCACCGTCATGTCGTAGTCGCCGTCCACGCAGGGCGGGTACGGCCCACCGGCCTGGGGCTGCCAGAGGTACATGTTGGTGGTCGGCGGCAGCCCGTCGCGCGGGGTGCCCTGGTTGGCGTTGTTCCGGTTGCCGGTCAGCGCGCCCTGCTGGGCGCGGCCCTGCTCGGCGTCACCGCCCAGGCCGGACGGGGTCAGGTTGACCGCCTGGAGGTTCCACGCCGACTCGGTGAAGCCCAGCTGGTACGACCAGTCGTGCATCCGGTTGTGCATGGCGAAGAGGTTGGCGATCGACGCGTCCGCGTCGTTGCGCTGGGCGGAGGTGAACACCCCCGGGTTGCACCGGGCCTGGTGCCACTGGTCGGTGAACTGGTACTCGTAGCGGCGTTCCGGGCTGGTGGGTGCCGGCACGACCGGGGTGTTCGCACCCCAGGACAGCACAGTGCTGGCCGAGTTGCCGCGCGAGGTGAAGGTCGGCGTGCCGGTTGCCGCGTCGACATCCCACGGTTGGCCGGTGGCCGGGTCGCGGAAGGCGGCCTGGCAGCCGGGGGTCGGGTCGCCGCACCAGCGCACCCGGGGGTCCTGCCCGGGCCCGAGGTCGCGGGGCGGGGTGGCCGGGAAGACCGCCCAACTCGGGTTGTCGGAGTCGAAGTCGACGAGGTCCTCGCGGACCAGCACCTGTCCGGTGCTGCCGTCCACGTAGCTGGTGAACGCGGCCGGATGCTCGGTGTCCGCGCCGATCATGGTCACCTCGTAGGCGGCCCGTGGACCGTCCAGCGGGGTGGGCACGGCCACCGACCGGATGGTGTGGCTGGCCACCGCGTCGGCGGTCAGCTTGGCGTCGGCGAGCGCGGCAGCGTACGCCTGCTCGGCGGTACGGGTGGCTGGCGACGGCGTGCCGGTGTTGCGGGCCAGCGAGGAGCTGACCGAGAGCACCGCGCCGTCGGCGACCGCGAGGGTGACGAGGCCGTCCGGCCCGGCGGGCAGATCGCCGAAGCGTTGCCGGAGGGTGACCACTGTGCCGCTGCCGATGGGCCGGACCAGGACCCGTTCCATGCTGGCCACCATGGCGGCGTCCATGCCGAACAGGTAGTTGTTGGCGGCCAGGTAGGCGCGGGCGGCGGCCTCCGGGTCGGCGGGCAGCCCGCTGGCCAGCGGAGTGCGGCCGGGGCCGAGCGCCTGCGGGGTGCCGAGCCGGTTCCACCGGACGTCGGGGTCGACGGCGCGGGCCAGGCCGCGTTGGCGGGCGTCGGGTGCCGCCGTACCGGTGCGATTGTCGGCGTCGGCGGGCGTGTGTCCCTCGGCGAACGGCCCGGACCGGCGCTCGGCGGACGCCGCGCCGCCGGTGGGGGCCGCGGTGCTCACGCCGGTGGGGAGCAGCGCGGCGACCGTCGCCGTCGTCGCCAGGATGGCGATGAGCCGGCGTACACGCCGGCTCATCGGGGGTGACCACTCCGGTTGTGGCACGGGACCTCCTCGTGGGAGCGGAATGGCCGACGAGTCGCCGACCACAGATGCGCGGTGACGCATGCGCATCTGTGGATATCAGCCTCCCGAGGTCACGGCAAGGTCCCGAGCCGCTATCGCGCCAACAGATCGAGATTTGCTCAGTCGCCTGGCGCCCAGTTGGGGTCGCGGCCGAACGCGGCCAGTAGGTGGTCCTGCTCGTCGGCGTCGTCGGGCACCTGCACCCCGGTGTGGACCAGGTTGTTGCGCCGGTAGGCGTCGATCTGGCCGGCGAACCACTGGGAGGCGGCGTGCACCGCGTCCGGGTCGAGCCGTGGCTGCGCGCCGATCGCCACCGCCACGTCCCAGCCGTGCACGAGGTGCTCGGCGAGGAGTTGCCGGAGGTACTCGGTGGCCGGGGTGTCGCCGCTGGAGAGGTGCACGGTGCGGTCGACGGTGCCGGGGTGGGTGGCGGCGATCTCGGCCTGCGCGGCGGCCTCCCGGGCCGTCGCGATCGGGTCGGCGCCGAGCTGGTCACCGTCGAGCCGGTTGCCGACCTCGTCGATGGTCCGGCCGGCGAGCAGTGGAACGCTCCACCGGTCCTCGGTCACCACGTGGTTGACCAGGGTGCGGACGTCCCAGTCCGAGCAGGGCGTCGGATCGGACCACTGGCCGGGCTCGATCTGGTCCACCCGGTCGATGAATTCGGCCAGGCTCCGGCGGTACGCCTCCAGGAGATCCATGCTGCCGATTGTTCCGGTCGGCGGGGCGGGCCGAGTCCGTTTTGCCCGGCCTGGTGTGGGGGATTGGTGTTGCTTGCCCGGCTCAGTCCAGGTCGGCCAGGTCCAGGCCGAGCTCTCGGGCGGTGACCAGCCGGACCCACTCGCCGAACTGCCGCCGGGAGATCACCCGGTCGTGCACGGCGAGTTGGACGGCGAGGCCGTCCATCACCGCGCTGATCCGCCAGGCGGCTCCGTCGGCGTCGGCACACTGGAAGGTGCCGTCGGCCACCCCGGCGGTGATCACCGCCGCCAGGTCCTGCCGCCAGCGCAGGTCGAGCCGGCGGGAGACCTTCTCCAACTCGGGGGTACGCAGAGACTCGGACCAGCCGTCGATCCACATCGACCAGGAGGTCGCGCGCCCGGCGGGGGTGTAGAGCTTGAGGATCCGGCGGAGCTTGGTCAGCGGTGTGGCCGACGAGCGGGTGACCGCGTCCAGCCGGGCCAGATCCTGCTCGACCGCGTAGGCGAAGGCTTGCGCCAGCAGCCGCTCCTTCGTGGCGAAGTGGTAGAAAACCAACGCCTGACTCACGCCCGCGGCATTCGCCACGTCCGCCGTCCGGGTGTTGGCCAGACCGCGCTCCACGATCACGTCGCAGGCGGTGCGCAGCAGGGCATCCAGGCGGATCTCGGCCGCACGTCTCGTCACGACCGTTACCGTAGCCCATCCGACTGAACACGAACAGTTACCACCGCGCGCCGATTCACGCGGTGACAGTCGGAAGCCGGACACTTCTTTCGGGTGTCGTCGGTCGTTCGACGGAGAGTGTTCGCCGAGGTCCGCTGCCCAGTGCCGAGTCGCCGAGACGTCGATGGTCGGGCATGCGACGCGATGATGACGATCATTGCCGACGAATGTCGGAGTGTGACGGTCCGTGCGGGATCCAGGCACCAGGCCAGCCCCCTAGGAAGCCCTCCGAGAGTGGCTCCGGTCCAGCCCCAGCCACCCCTGACGCGCCGAGGCGACCCCGAGTTGGCAGTCCAACAGCGGCTCGGCTAAAGTTCTCATCCGTCACCCGGGAACGTCCGGGGGCGTGCGGACGTAGCGCAGCTGGTAGCGCATCACCTTGCCAAGGTGAGGGTCGCGGGTTCGAATCCCGTCGTCCGCTCGGAGCTGCCGCCACGCATGACGGGGGCAACCTCGGTGGGGTGGCCGAGAGGCGAGGCAACGGCCTGCAAAGCCGTGTACGCGGGTTCAAATCCCGTCCCCACCTCGGCAACAAGCACGGGCGATTGGCGCAGTGGGAGCGCGCTTCCTTGACACGGAAGAGGTCACTGGTTCAAACCCAGTATCGCCCACCAAGAGAACGGCTCGTCACCGGGAGATCCGGTGACGAGCCGTTTCGCTTGTGACGCCACGGTTGTCAGTCGACGCTGAGCCGGTAGCCGATGCCCCGCACCGTGTGCACGCGCAGGGCGTCGTCGACGGCGTGCAGCTTGCGACGTAACCGCTTCACGGCCGAGTGCAGGGTCGACGTGTCGCCGAGAAACGCGCAGCCCCAGACCGATTCGAAGAGTCGCTGGTACGTCCAGACTCCGACCGGTGCGGTGGCGAGTTGGGTGAGCAGGTTGCGCTCGAGTCGGGTCAGGGCCAGCGGTTCTCCGCGCCACGTCACCCGATGGTCGAGCGGATCGATGGTGAGGTCACCGAAGCTGATCTGACCAGCCACGGCCACGGCTGGAGCGGCAGCGGCCGGAGCGGCTGCGGCCACGGCCGGAGCGGGGGCGGACGCCGTGGTGGGGGCGGGGAGTCGCGCCGGCCCGCTGATGACCGGCCCGCCGATCATCGCCTGCAACTCCGCGAGGTCGGTGCAGATCACCAGGGTGCCGAGACCGTCCAGGCGCCGCACCATCCGCTCGCGCACCGACACGTCGGCGGTCACGCAGAACACGAGGGACACATCGTCGATCACTGTCGTACCTCCCCAGGCGCCAGTAAAAGACAACGCTGTCCGAACTCCGTAGTCAATGGTTTCCGGGCGGCGGCCACCGGCGCTCGCCGGGCCGCGCGCTCGCTTTCAGAAGGTCAACAGGCGGAACTCGCCCACCGGGCGGAAGCCGAGGCCGCGGTAGACCGACTCGCCGAGGGTCGAGGAGGTGAGTGCGGCGGTGCGGGCACCGCGCTCGCCAGCCAGCTCGAGGGCGACCCTGGTCATGGCCGCGCCGATGCCCCTGCGGCGCTGCTCCGGCTGGGTGCCGACGAAGTAGAGGGTGACCAGACCGTGGCTGATCCAGGCGACGGCCGTCGCGACCACCCGGCCGTCCTCGAGGCGACCGGCCAGCCGGAGCACTGTGCCGTCGCCGGTGAACGCCTTCTCTCGTTCGATCGTCGCCGCCACGCCGTCCGCCGGGATTCCCGACACCCGGGCATAGGCGGTGACGAACGTGGCGAGGTCGGTGGTCTCGGCGATTTGCACGTCGGCGGGGGTCGGCACATCGGCCACCGCCCCGATCCCCACGGTCATGATCGGCATCCGGGCAACCTGCACCGCGCCGAGGGAGACCAGGCCGTCCGCAGTGCCGGCGTCGCTGTCCGGGCCAATCCACCAGATCCGGGGTACGCCGTGCAGGCGCTTCCGGGCCTCGGTGAGCGCGTCCTGCGGTGTGCGCCCGACCATCCGCAGAACGCCGTTGAGGGGTGGGTGCGGCACGTCACTGCGGTAGGTCGGGAGGTCCGGATCCCCGGCGACACCGATGTTCCAACCGAGCAGGTACGCCCGGTGCGCGGCCAGCACCGCGTCGAGAGACTCCATGATCTGGATCGTAACGCGGGGCGCGCACCCCTCTCCGCCAGCGGAAACGGCTCTTTTCGGCGGCTGTGACCGGCGATACTTTGACGATCGTTCCAGATAGCGTGTAACGTTCAGTCATGGCCCGCACCCGTGAGTTCGACCTCGACGCCGCGGTCGACGCTGCCATGGACGTGTTCCGGAGCAAGGGTTACGAGGGCACCTCCATGCGGGACCTCTCCGAGGCGACCGGGCTGGGCAGCGGCTCGATCTACGCCGCGTTCGGCAGCAAGGACGGCCTCTACCTGGCGGTGCTCGACCTGTACCGGCAGCGCTACGCCACACCGATGGTCGATCTGCTGCGCTCGGGCAACGACGCGCGAGCGGTCATCCGTGAGGTGTTCATCGGCACCGTCGACGACATCACCGGCGACGGCCGGCACCTCTCCTGCCTCATCGTCGGCGCGTCGATGGAACGGGCACACCAGGACGTGCGGGTCGCCGAGCGCCTTCGCTCGACCACCCAGTCCCTGGAGTTGGCGCTCTACGACCTGCTCGCCGAGGCGCAGTTGCGGGGTCAGATCACCACCGACCGCAGCGCCACCGACCTGGCCGGCTTCCTGGTGACCAGCCTCCAGGGCCTGCGGGTGATGGGCGCCATCAACCCGGACCGGGCGGCGCTGACGCGTTATGCCGAGGTCGCGCTCACCTGCCTGGACTGACGTGTCCCGCGTTCTCGCGGCGATCGCTGGCAGTTCAGCGACTCGACACGCCGAACGCATCCCTCCTGGGCTGCCACCGATCGCGTTGCCGACGGGCCGGCTGCCTTCGGCGAGGCGGCCGGCCCGGAATCACGCTGATCTGGCGGCTCCGCCAGCGATGGAGGTGGTCCGGTCACAGCGGCGGAGCGATGTCCCGCCGCTCCTCGACCTGGCGGTACTCCACCGGCTGCTCGGTGGTGGTGACCACCTGGCGGCGGCGACCCCAGATCAGCGTGGTCATGATCAGGCCGAGCACGCCGGCGCCCATCAGGATCCAGCCGACCACGTCGAGGTTGATGCCGCCGACGCTCGCGTCCAGTGCGAAGGTGAGGATCGCGCCGAGCGCGATCAGGAAGATGCTGGTGCCGATACCCACGACAGCCTCCTTAAGGGGGTGTGGTGCGCTGTCGAGCCCTTAACTACCCCGGCAGGGACCAGCGCAACCGCGACCGGTCAGGGTGCCGTGCCAAGCGATCTTGGCATCGGGTAGAGTTCACCTGTCACCGGCGCTTGTCGGGGACGTGCGGACGTAGCGCAGCTGGTAGCGCATCACCTTGCCAAGGTGAGGGTCGCGGGTTCGAATCCCGTCGTCCGCTCGCGATGCGCCCCACGGGGCCGCCACGGGCGATTGGCGCAGTGGGAGCGCGCTTCCTTGACACGGAAGAGGTCACTGGTTCAAACCCAGTATCGCCCACCATCTATACAGCAGATCAGCTGACCCGTTACCGGATGACCGGTAGCGGGTCTCTGCGTTTCTGCCTCCAGCATGGAGAGACCATCGGTCAGTCGCCGGCTCGGAGTACCTCGCTCAGCCGGTCGCGTCGCCGCAGCGCCGACTCGACAGGTACGACAGTGGCGGCCGCCGCCAGCAGCGCCACGCTCACCAGGCCCAGCAGCCACCACGGCAGGACAGCGGCCGGGTCGGCGGCTTGGCCGGTGAGCAGCCGCAGGTCGAGCGGGCCGAGCGTCAGGCGTGCGAGCAGAGCCCCGAGCAGCGGGCCACATACCGCGGTGACGACGACCGGCGGCAGCAGCTCTCCGGCGGCGACCCAGCGGGCGTCGCGTGGTCGCAGGCCCAGGGTTCGCAGCCGGGTCAGGGTCTGCCACCGCTGCGACGCACCGGCGGCGGCGGCGAGCGTGAGGCCGAGCAACCCCAGCGCCAGCAGCACGGCGGCGGCCGTCCACGCCAGCCGTACCAGCCCCGCGGTCAGCGGAGCCACCCGCTGCGCCCGCAGCACGTCCGCCCGCAGCACGACGTCGGCGGCGACGCCGGTGTTCGACACGGCCCGCGCCGCGCCGGGCCCGGTCACCCAGACGGTGTTCGCGGCGACGGGCAGCCCGGCGTCGGCGAGGGCCGCGGCGTCCACGATGACGACGTCGTCGGTGCCGCCGACGGAGGGAGCGGTACCGACCGCGGCGAGACGGATCGCCGGGCCGCTCTCCCGGGGTAGCTGCAGCGGCATGCCGGTCCGCAGCGCGCCGTCGCTCGATCGCACCAGTGCCGGCACGTCCCCGGTGCCAGGACGGGGTGCCGTGAGCCGGGTCAACGCCGGAGCGTCGGGCAGCGCAGTGGTGGCCAGCAGGCGCTGGAACGCGGCGGTGTCCACGACGACCAGGCGTGGGGTGAGCAGTGTCGATTCGCTGAAGACGCGTGCCGAGTCGGTGACCTGCGCGACGACGACCTGCTCCACCCCGGGTGCGGCGGCGATGCGCTCGGCGAGTGCGGGCGTGGCGGCCTCGGCGTCCGCGCCGACGTCGAGGCGGGCGTCGGCGCCGACGGTGCTCCACGCGCCGTCGGCCAGGCCCCGGGTGACGGTGGCGCCGAGGATGAGCGCGAACGACGCGAGCGCCGTGGTGCTGACCAGAACCAGCAGCGGCAGCGTGCGCCCGGCCGTTGTGGCCGCCTGGGCGGCACCGAACACGGCCAGCGGGCGGCGCGAGCGCAGGGCCTGTCGGAGGGCGAAGCGCGCCCCGAGGGGCAGTAGCCGGAGCAGGACGAGCGCGCCGACGAGCGCGCCCAGGGCGAGGGCGCTGATCGGCAGGATCAGGTCGCCGGTCAGCTCATTGGTGTCGCCGTCGGAGTCCAGGGGCAGGAGCCCGCGCTGGCGCAGTGTGACGAAGGCGGCGACCGCGGCGATCAGGACAGCGGCCTCCACGGCGGCGCGGCGCAACTCGCCGGTGGCCCGGATCCAGCGCCGAGCGGCCTGGTTGGCGGGTTGGCGCCGGTCGCGGCTGGCGCGGGCGGCGGCGAGGGTGCCGAACGCCGGGCCGGCGACGGCACCGGCCAGGACCACGGGAACGGCCCAGGTCCACGAGACGCCCGGAGCAGCCGCGCGGGCGAGCGCGAGCCCGACGGCGGCGGCCGACACCGACACCACTGTGGACTCGATGATCAGTTCCGCACCGAGGTCGGGTAGCGCCGCCCCACGCTGCCGGGCGGCGCTCAACACCGGGGTACGGCGGCGGACCAGCAGGTCGGCGGCGAGCAGCAGGACCAGCACCGTGGCGGTCAGCACCCCGGCGAGCAGGACGGCGGCCTGTGCGGACGCCGCGCTGTTCCGTGTACTGGCGTCGCGCAGGACGGTGTCGAGCTGCGACTGCCACTTCAGGGACTGGTCGCGGTCGATCGACGAGCCGGAGGCTGCCTTGAGCTTGACCACCTGGCTGGCGAGCGCCGCGGTGGCGTCCCAGGTGAGCGCCTCGGGCTCGGGCGCGAACTGGACGGTGCGCCGCAGTTCGTCCTCGTCGACGGCGAGCCGGGCGTCCGGTAACGACTCGCGCGACAGCAGGCCGGCGAACCGGGTGGTCCCCGCGCCGTCGGCACCGGGCACGGGGCGCAGTAGCGCCGGGGCGAGTCGCCAGGCAGGGGCGGTGCTGTCCGCGGGTCGGTAGATCCCGCTGATCCGGACGTCTCTGTCGCGACCCCGGCCGTCCTTGACCGGAATTCGATCGCCGGGGCCGAGGTCGAGTGCGGTGGCGTCCACCTCGGAGAGGCCGACCTGCACCGGCCAGGGCGGTCCGTCGTAGGGGGTCTCGACGTACTCGTCGGAGACGGTGGGGCCGGGTGGGCTGCCGGCGAGCCAGGCCACGTCCGGGCCGCCGGCGTCGCCGGCCAGGTAGGTGAACTGGAAGGTACGCGGCACACTGCCGTCGGTGAGGTTGAGGATCGGGCCGTGGACAGCGGCGATGGGTGGGAGCAGCGCGGCGTCCAGGTCGGGCCCGAGCGCGTCGGTCGCTTGGGCGCGGAAGTCGTCGAGGTCCTCGGCGAGCCGGGGCATCCGGACCCGCCCGCCGGTCGGCCCGTCGTCGCGTTCCCAGTTGGCGTGGACGAGGACGTTCGAGTCGGTGCCGGCGCGGCGGACCGTGTCCTGGACGGCGTTGTCGGCGGCGGCGCGGAGCAGCGGCGGCGCGGCCCCGGCGAGCAGCGCGACGGCCGCGATGACGGCGGCGGTGAGCAGCAGCGGTCCGGCGTCGGTACGGCCACGGCCACGAATGCTGGGCCAGTGCAGCGCCAGCCGCCAGCGGGTCAGCCACCGTTTCACGGCGCCACCCGCAGGTGCGCGGCGTCGGCCCGGCGGACCTGAACGGTGACCACGACCGCGACCGCCAACACGCATCCGGCCAGCAGTACGGCGAGGAGTGCGGCCTCGGCTGGCCACGGCCAGTGTGGCTGGGTGGCCGGGACGGGCGTGGCGCCGGTGCCGGAGCGCACGAGCAGGGGAGCGACGACACGGGTGGCGAGCGCGCCGACGACCGCGCCTGCCGCGAGCAGGGGCAGCAGCACGCCGGCGTGCTGGCCGAGCAGCACGGCCCGGATGTCGCGCCGGGACATCCCCAGGCCGCGCAGCCGCGCCACCTCGACGGCGCGGACGTGTAGATCACAGGTGACGTGCAGGACGACGCCGGCGAGCAGCAGCAGGGCCGCAGCCGGGACGATGAGCCGGAGCGCGGCCGGCAGCCCGGCGCTCAGCGGGCCGCCGATGAGGCGGGCGGTCTCCGCCTCACGGGTCGCGACGGTGCCCAGATTCAGGGCGGTGGCCCGCTCGGCGGCACCGGGACGGGCTGGGTGGCCGACCCACCAGGCGTCGACCGGGAACGTCAGGTTGCCGGTGACGGCGCGTGCCCGGGACAGCGTGTCCAGGTCGGCCAGGACGGCGACGGCGCCAGGGGCGGACGGTACGGACGGCACGACCTCGGTGACGACGACCGGGACGGGCGTGATGCCGACAGTGACGCTGAGCTGGCTGCCGCTCTCGGCGCCGACCTCGCTGGCAAAGCGGGCGGAGACGGCGACGGGCACCGGTCCGGGGTCCGGGAAGGCAGTGGCGACGAGGGTCCGGGCGGCGTCCTCGGCGCCGCCGAGGTCGACGGTCGCGGCCATCCGCAGCGCGGTTCCCGTCGGCGTGGCGGACACCCCGACGGTCAGGTCGCGCAACCTGCTCGGGATCGGCGGCGCCGACGTGGCGGTCCAATCCGATCCGTCAGTGGACCTCTCCGCCGACCCGGCGGGCGGCACGGTGAGTGTGACGGCTACGGCGACGGGTCCGCCGACCTCGTCGGCGGTGACCGGCAGGGCTACCGCGACGAGGCGCAGCCCGTCAGCTGTCGCGCAGGCGGGCAGCCGAAACGCCTGGCCGTCGAGCGGTACGGCGGGACCGGTGCAGGACGTGCGTAGGCCGCTGGCGTCCTGGAGCAGCAGCCGGGGCGTCACGACGAGCGGGCTGTCGCCGTCGGCGGTCCCGCTCAGGACGAGCGGGACGCCAGCCGGAACGGCGAGGCCGGTGACCCGGGTGCGGGGTGCCAGCGCGGCGCCCACGTCCGCCCAACCGCGGTCGCCGTCCAGCCGCCCGCGCAGCAGCGCGTCGGCGCGGGTGGTGTCGACGGCGACCAGGCGCGGCGCATCCCCGGCGCTGCCGAGCCACTGACCGACGGCGGTACCACGGTGGAGTACCGGACTCACGGCCCCCGCGGTGGCCGCGCTGACGACCGCGCCGTCTCCGGCCACCGGCGCCGTGCTGAGGGTGAGTGCCAGGTCGGTGCCGACGGAGAGCGCGGCCTGGTCGCGCTGCGACTGGTGCCACGTGTTGTCGAAGGCGAGGCCGAAGGTTCCGGCCGCGCAGGCCAGGCCGACGAGCAGCCCGGCGGCGACCGCCTGGGGCCGGCGGGCGGTCTCGGCGACCGCCAGCGGAAGCGCCAGCCCGCGGGCACGGAACGCCAACCGGTCGGCGCCGCGAAGGGCGGGCATCACCACCCGAAGAGCCAGGGCGGCGCCCGCGGTGAGCAGCAGCGCCGGCGCGAGCACCCGGACCGCGTCGGCACGCGGGCTGGCGGTGGTGGGCTGTGCGTACAGCTGCCACCATCCGACGGCGGCGAACACCGCGAGCATCAGGTCGACGCCGGATCGGGCCAGCAGTTCGCGGCGGGTGCGCTGGTCGCCGGCTGCCGGGACGGGCCGGATCGCCAGGACGATGAGTACGGCGGCGAGCACCAGCGCTCCGCCGGCGACCGCGAGGACCTGGGCATCGGTGATGGCCGGCCGGACGGTCAGGCCGGCGCCGTCCAGCGGCGGCAGGTGGGTCAGGCCGGCGTGCAGTGCCGACGAGGCCGGCATCGCGAGCGCTGCGGCGACGGCGGCGACGAGCCCGGCCTCGAGTGTCGCGGTGGCGGCGAGTTGGCGACGGCTGGCGCCCAGGGCGGATCGCAGGGCCGTCTCGTCGGCGCGGATGCCAGTGGTCAGCCGGCCGGCGAGGACGAGTGCCGTCGCGGCCAGGACGCCGCCGAGCGCGGCGATGGCGAGCACGACCGCGGCGGTGACGTGCCGTTGGTCCTCAGCTGAGCGCAGGGTCGCCGGCAGCTCGGAGGAGACGCGTGCGAGTCGGACGCGGTCGCCGAGGGTGCCCGCCAGCAGGCGGTCGGCGTCGCGGACGGCCCCGGCCACGGTCTCCAGGTCGTGGCGCTCGGGGTGGGACAGGTCCGGATGGGCGGTGACCTCCATCCGGTCGACTGTGGCACCGGTGGTGACCAGGTCGGCGAGGTCGACGAGGAACGGGCCGTAGGCGTTGACCGGCTGCATGAAGCGGCCGTCCCGGTAGCCGGTGGCGGAGCCGGCAGCGGCCAGCGGGTCGCGGTCCCAGCCGCGCCCCGGCAGTGGGCGGACCACACCGACGACGAGCACGTCGATGGCCGGGACGGGCGCGTGGGCCAGTTCGGCGCCGAGGCGCACCCGGCGGCCGGGGGTGAGGCCGAGCAGGTGTGCGGTGGACTCCAGCAGCACCGCGTCGCCAGGGTGCTGTGGCCAGCGCCCGGTCACCAGCTCGCTCCGGGTCGGCAGGTCGTCCAGCCCCGACAGGTACGCCTGGGCTGCGACTGTGGTGCCCTCGGCGAGCCCGGGCGGCAGCGCCCGCAGCACTGTCGACGCCCGCGCGGTTGTCGTCACCGGGAACGGTGCGAGCGTGGAGGCCACCGCGGTGCGGGTGTCGGCGGCGACGGACGGCGTGTTCGGGCCCTCGACGGTGCCGGTGTAGACGGTCACGTCGACCGCGGCGGGGGCGGTGCGGGCCATGGCGACCTCCAGTGCCCGCTCGGCGGTGCGGGTGACCAGCAGGGTGCAGGTACCCAGCACTGTCGCGCCGATAGTGACGACCCCGAGGAGGGCTGCCAGCAACGGCCACTGCGCGCGGGCGCGCCGGCTGACCAGCCTCATCGTCGCGTCACCCGGCGTCCGGCGCGGGCGCGTACGGCGGCCCGGCTGCCTGCTCGTCGAGGTGCCCGTCGTGGATGCCGATCACCCGGTCGGCCAGGGCCATCATCACCGCGTCGTGCGTCGACACCAGCACGGTGACGCCTTCGGATTCGACTATCCCGCGCAGCAGGGCCATCACCGACAGGCCTGTCTCGGCGTCCAGTTGCCCGGTGGGCTCGTCGGCGAGCAGAAGCTGGGGCGAGGCGGCCAGCGCGCGGGCGATCGCGACCCGCTGCTGCTGGCCGCCGGACAGCTCGGCCGGCCGCTGTCGGGCGTGGTCGGCCAGGCCGATCAGCTCCAGCAGCAACTCGACCCGCCGCTCGCGCTCGATGGGGGCGACGCGGGCCATCCGCAGCGGGGCCGCGACGTTTTCCGCCGCCGACAGCACCGGGATCAACCCGAAGCTCTGGAAGACGTACGACACCTTCTCGCGCCGCAGCCGGGACAGGCCGTCCTCGTCGAGCGCGGTCACGTCGGTGCCGTCGACGTGCACGGTGCCGGCGTCCGGGCGGTCCAGGCCGCCGATGACGTTGAGCAGGGTGGTCTTGCCCGAGCCGGACCGGCCGACGAGCGCCACCATCGAACCGGCGGCCACGTCGAACGACACACCGCGCAGGGCGTGCACCACTGTCGGCCCGGTGCGGAAGCGCCGGTGTACGCCGCGCACGCTGAGCAGCGGCTCGCTACTCATTCGCCACTTCCCGAGTCGGGGCGGATCGTGATGTGGTCGGGTTCCAGGGCCAGCCGGACCCGTCGGGTCAGCGCCAGCGCCTGGCGGAAATCGCGGGGCACCTGGACCCGCCCGGCCCGGTCCATCACGGCGTACTCCTCGGCGATCATGTGCGTGTCGCCCTCCGCGTCGGTGGTGGTGCGGCGCAGCACCTCGCTGCTGGTGCGCCCGTCCCGGATCGCGACGGTCCGTTCGACCTGGCCGCTGACCTCCGGATCGTGGGTGACCACGACGACTGTGACGCCGTAGCGCCGGTTGACGTCCCGCAGCACGCCGAAGACCTCCGCGGACGTGGCGGCGTCCAGCTCGCCGGTCGGCTCGTCGGCGAGCAGGACCCGTGGCTGGTTGGCCAGCGCCACAGCGATCGCGACGCGCATCTGCTGCCCTCCGGAGAGCTGCCCGGGGCGCCGATCGGCGCAGTCGGCGACACCGAGGCTGTCCAGCAGTTCGGCCGCGCGCTCCCGGCGCTCCTTCTTCGCGGTGCGGGCCGCCGTCATCGGCAGGTCCACCATCTCCCGTGCGGTCAGGTACGGGATCAGGTTGCTCGCCGTCTGCTGCCGTACGAACCCGACGGTGCGCCGCCGGTAGTCCACCCGGTCGGCGCGGGACATCGTCAGCAGATTCCATGTGTCGACCCGGACCCGCCCGGCGGTGGGGGCGTCGATGCCGGCCAGGATGGAGAGCAGTGTCGACTTGCCCGACCCGGAGGCACCGACGACGGCGACCAGCTCGCCGCTCTCCACGGCCAGGTCCAGTCCTTGCAGTGCCTGCACCTCGATCGAACCGGTCTGGTAGATCCGCACCAGGTTCTCGCAGACGATGAGCGCGTCCCGGCCGAACTCGGGCGTCCGCGCGGATGGCTGCGGCAGGGACAGCGGCGTGCTGGACATGCCCTTCTCCGTCCGGGTCGTGCGCCTCGATTGCCCGTGCTGACGCAGATTGAAGCAGTTTCGCAACAGCCGGCTCTGTTGACCATGCCCGGGGTGGCTTTCCTGCATTCTGGGCGAGGGTCCACCGCCGCGACCCTCCACCAGCCGAGGCCGGATTTCGCTGTGGTGGATCGTGAACCTGCCGGGCGTCCACGCCGACTGAACAGGCGAAGGAGGGCCGATGAGCGATGAGTTGCTGGTGGTCCGCTGCCAGTTGGGTGAACGGGAGGCGTTCGCCGAGTTGGTGCAGGGCTGGCATCCGGCGGTCGAGCGGTACGTCGGGCGGATGCTCGGTGGGTCCGACGACGATGTGGTGCAGGAGATCTGGTTGGCGGTCTTCAAGGGGTTGCCGAAGTTGCGGCAGCCGGAACGGTTCACCCCATGGCTGTTCATCATCGCCCGCCGGGCGGTGATGAACCGGTTGCGGGACGCGTACGCCCGCCCGGAGCCCGAACCTGTCGACGACCTGCCGGGCGCCGACGAGGCCGAGGAGGTCGTCAACCGGGAGACGCTGGCCGGGGCGCTGGCGGCGCTCCCCGCTCGGGAACGGGAGGTGCTTCTGCTGTTCCACCTGGAGGATCAGCCGCTGGACGCCTGCGCGCAGATCTGCGGCGTACCCGTCGGCACGGTCAAGTCGCGGCTCAACCGGGCCCGCAGGTTGTTACGCCACGAGCTGGTGCGGAAGGGGTACGAGGCATGACTCCGGAAGAGGTGCTGGCGCGCCTGGACGCGCCGTTGTCGCTGCGCAGGCGGGTCGGCTACCTGGCGCTGGCCTTCACCGGTCTCACCGCGAGCGCCCTGATCGGGCTGCTCTGGGCCACCGAGCCCGGGTTGCCGACGCGCACGAACGTGGCCTTCGCCGTCCTGGTGGCGATCGGCCTGTGCTGGGCGGTGTTCGGTGGCTGGGCCGTGACCCGACGGGCTCCGCTGTTCGCCAGGGACCGGGTGGTCGCCGGCTGGCTCGGCATCGCCGCCTGGCTGGCATTCGGCGTTGGCGCGTTGGCCATCAGCCTGCTCCGACACGAATTGGAGCCGGCGTTGCTGGGCGTGGTGCTCCTACTCGGCGCGGTGGCGGCGCTGAACCTGCGGGCGGCCCGTCGGACGCGAGCGGCGTTGCTGCGCCGCAGGAGTGAGCTGGCCGGGCAGGCGACGGGCAACAGGTGAACACGTCTGTCGTCAGCGTTCGCGGACCACCGCGACCGGGCAGGCGGCGTGTTGGATGAGCTGTTGACTCACCGAGCCGAGCAGCATGCCGGCCAGCCCGCCCCGGCCCCGGCTGCCGACCACTACCAGCCGCGCGTCCCGACTCGCCTCGATCAGCATCGTCGACGGGCTTGTCGACTCCAGGTCGACGGTCACCGCCAGGTCGGGGAACGTTCGCCGCCACGGCTCCAGCGCCTGCTCCACGGCGGCGCGCTCGTCGGGCACCCCGGCCGCCCCGCCGGGGCCCGGTGTCCAGGCGTGCAGGACGCGCAGAGGCAGCTGCCGCTGCGCCGCCCGTTCGGCAGCGAAGCCGAGCGCCACCAGCGACGGGTCCGAGCCGTCCACCCCGACCGTCACCGGGTGGTTCGACGTGTCGGTCGCGGCGCTGCCGGCCCCGTCCCGGACCACCACGACCGGGCAGTGGGCGTGCGCGGCGACCGAGACCGCCGTCGACCCGGCGAGCAGGCCGCCGAAGCCGCCGTGACCCCGGCTGCCGAGCACCAGCATCCCGGCCTCGGCCGAGCGTTCCTGCAACACCAGCGCGGGCGGCCCGTCGTACACCTCGCCGGTGATCCGCAGCCCGGGGTTCGCCGCTGTGGCGTCCGCCGCGGCGCTGCGGACCAGGTCCTCGACCTGCCGGCGGGCGGTGTCGTCCGGCCACACGCCGGGGGCCACGCCCGGGCCGACCCAACTGGCCACTGTCAGCCATTCGAAGACGTACGCCAGCCGCACCGGCTGGCCGCTGTGCCGCGCCTCCTCCACGGCCCAGTTCAGGGCCACCGAGGCGTCGGTCGAGCCGTCGTAGCCGACCAGGATCTCCGCGTCGCGCACGTCGTCCTCCTTCAGGGGGTGGTCGGGTCGGTTTCGCGGACCCAGCGCCACTCGGCGACCTGGGGGTCGTCCTCGCCGTACTCGCGGGTGTAGTCGCGGGCCGCCTGCCGGGCGTCGACCATCCGTTGGCGCAGGTGCGCGGCGCTGGCGGCCAGCCCGGGCACCCGGTCGATGACGTCGATGACCAGGTGGAAGCGGTCCAGGTCGTTGAGCATCACCATGTCGAACGGGGTGGTGGTGGTGCCCTCTTCCTTGTAACCGCGCACGTGCAGGTTGTCGTGGTTGCTGCGGCGGTAGGTGAGTCGGTGGATCAGCCACGGATAACCGTGGTACGCGAAGATGACCGGCCGGTCCTCGGTGAAGATGGTGTCGAACTCGTTGTCGGTCAGGCCGTGTGGATGCTCGGTGTCCGGCTGGAGCCGCATCAGGTCGACCACGTTGACCAGGCGCACCTTCAACGCCGGCAGGTTCTGCCGCAGCAGCTCGACGGCGGCCAACGTCTCCAGGGTGGGCACGTCTCCGCAGCAGGCGAGCACCACGTCCGGTTCGGTGCCGCCGTCGTTGCTGGCCCACTCCCAGATGCCCAGGCCACGCCGGGTGTGCTGGATCGCCTCGGTCATCGTCAGCCAGTTCGGGGCGGCCTGCTTACCGGCCACCACCACGTTGATGTAGTGCCGACTGCGCAGGCAGTGGTCCATCGTGGCGAGCAGTGTGTTGGCGTCCGGCGGCAGATAGACCCGCACCACCTCGGCCTTCTTGTTGACGACGTGGTCGATGAAGCCCGGGTCCTGGTGGGAGAAGCCGTTGTGGTCCTGCCGCCAGACGTGGCTGGACAGCAGGTAGTTCAGCGAGGCGATCGGCTGCCGCCAGGGGATGGCACGGGTCACCTTCAGCCACTTGGCGTGCTGGTTGAGCATCGAGTCGACGATGTGGATGAACGCCTCGTAGCTGGTGAACACGCCGTGCCTGCCGGTCAGCAGGTAGCCCTCCAGCCAACCCTGGCACAGGTGCTCGGAGAGCACCTCCATCACCCGCCCGTCGGGGGAGAGGTGGTCGTCGCCGGGCACTGTGGCGGCCACCCAGACCCGGTCGGTCACCTCGAACGCCGCACCCAGCCGGTTCGACGCGACCTCGTCCGGGCCGAACAGCCGGAACGTCTGGGGGTTGGCGCTGATGACGTCGCGGATCCACGGACCGAGGACCCCTGTCGCGCCGGCGATCGGCGTACCCGGCTCGGGTACCTCCACGCCGTAGTCGCGGAAGTCCGGCAGGGTCAGGTCGCGCAGCACCACGCCGCCGTTTGTCACCGGGTTGGCGCTCATCCGCCGGTCACCGCGCGGCGGCAGCGCCAGTAGTTCCTCCACCGGTGCGCCGGTAGCGTCGAACAGCTCCTCCGGCCGGTAGCTGCGCAGCCAGTGCTCCAGTTCGGCCCGGTGCGCCGGGTTGTCGCGGACGCCCGACAGTGGCACCTGGTGGGCGCGGTAGGTGCCCTCCACCCGGGTGCCGTCGACCTCACGCGGGCCGGTCCAGCCCTTTGGCGTCCGCAGAATGATCATCGGCCAGCGGGGACGTTCGACGACTCCTCCGGAGCGGGCCCGCCGTTGGATCTCGGCGATCTCGCTCAGCACGCGGTCCAGGGTCGCGGCGAGGGTCCGGTGCACCCGGGCGGGTTCGTCACCGGCCACCACGTACGGCTGGTAGCCCGAACCGCGCATGAGGTCGAGCAGGTCGGTCTCGGGGATCCGGGACAGCACGGTCGGGTTGGCGATCTTGTAGCCGTTGAGGTGCAGGATGGGCAGCACCGCGCCGTCGCGCGCCGGGTTGAGGAACACGTCGGAGAGCCAACTGCCGGCCAGCGGCCCGGTCTCCGCCTCGCCGTCGCCGATCACGCAGGCCACCAGCAGGTCCGGGTTGTCGAACGCGGCGCCGTAGGCGTGGCTCAACGCGTACCCGAGTTCGCCGCCCTCGTGGATCGAACCCGGCACGTCCGCAGCGACATGGCTGGGGATGCCGCCCGGGAAGGAGAACTGGCGGAAGAGCCGGGACATCCCGGCCTCGTCGCGGGCCACGTCGTGGTAGCGCTCCGACCAGGTGCCCTCCAACCAGGTGTTCGCCACGATGGCCGGACCGCCGTGGCCGGGGCCGGTGACCAGCATGGCGTTGAGGTCGCGCGCCACGATCACCCGGTTGAGGTGGGCGTAGATCAGGTTGAGGCCGGGGCTGGTGCCCCAGTGCCCGAGCAGCCGGGGTTTGATGTCGTCGGGGGTCAGCGGCTCGCGCAGCAGCGGATTGTCCAGCAGGTAGATCTGCCCGACGGTGAGGTAGTTCGCGGCGCGCCAGTAGGCGTCCAGCCGACGCAGCTCGTCGTCGGTGAGGGCGCGGTGCACGTCGAGAGCGGTCTCCATCATGCTGCCTCTCGCGGGTAGGAGTGGGGCGTACGGCCTGGCCACTGCGGACGCCCGGGGTCAGGGCCGTTGGTCCCGCACCGGGCGGGCGCCGGGCCCGGTCAACGGTGCCTCGGCCAGGCCGCGGACGACGACCACCGGGGCCGGGGAGTGGTAGAGCAGGGACTGGGCGACCGCGCCCAGCATGGCCCGGCCCGGTTCGTCGCCGCGGGCGGCGACCAGCGCCAGCTGCGCGTTGCGGGAGGTGTCGATCAGCACCTCGGCGGGGTCGCCGCGTACCACGCGACACTCGGTCGGCACTGTGTTGTCGCGGCCTGCGTGCCGGGCCAGTGCCTCGGTGAGCTGCTCGGCGACCGCGTCGGTGTCCTCGTCGTACTCCACCGCCCGCAGCGCCAGCAGCCGCGCGCCCCGGCGGGCCGCGCACTCCACGGCCCACTGGAGGGCGAGGTGTGAGCTGGGAGAGCCGTCCACGCCCACCAGCACCGGGCCCTGCGGCGGCGGCTCACGCCGGACCACCAACAGGGGGCAGCCGGCGCGCGCGGCCAACTGCACGGCCGTCGTCTCGGCCGGAACGCACTGGCCGCTGCCCGCCATGCCGCTGTCGCCGACGGCCAGCAGGAAGGTGCCCTCCGAGCGGCGGATGAGGGTGGGCAGCATGGTGCTCTCGACGATCTCCCCGCGTACGGTCAGCCCCGGCTCGGTCTGGTGGGCGAGCTGGGCGGCGCGGGTGATCAGTTCTTCGGCCTGGTCGCGGGGTGCGGCGACGGTGTCCGCGGCGAAGGCCACGCGCCAGTCGAAGGTGTGCAGCAGGTGCAGTGGCCGGCCGTGTCCGGCGGCCTCCTGCGCGGCCTGTACGACGACCGGAAGGTCGAGTTCCGACCCGAGGCCGACCAGCACCGCTGCGTCGGCGGGTGCGGCCATCCGATATCACCTCCCGGGCGTCGCGCCCGGCACGACCAAGCTGTCCCTGACCGAGGGTAGTCGGATGAGCACGGTGGCGCTGCGTCGTTGCGTTATCGCCCGCTCGCCTCCCTGGAGAGGACTCGCTCCCAGTCGACAGTGCGGGCCCAGTCGGCGTAGCGGTGCCAGGCGACGTCGGGGTGTGCGGCGTGCAGCGCGTCGACGTCGACGAAGTCGGTGTTGTCCTCGAAGCGCTGGAACATGTCGGCGATCTCGTCGCCGGCCCACTGCCGGACCTGGTCCAACGGCAGCTGCTGGTACGGAATCTCGCGGCCGAGGACGTCGCTGAGGATGCCGGCCGCCTCCTCGCCGGTCACCCGGTCGGAGACGACGTCGATCCGCTCGCCGACGAACCGCTCGGGGTGCTCGATGGCGTGCACGGCGAGGCCGGCGATGTCCCGGACGGTGACCTGGTCCAGCGGCTTGCCTCCGGAGAGCGGGTTGGTCAGGACGCCGTCGGTGAGGCGGCTGAACCCGGTGTTCAGGACGTTCTCCATGAAGTAGACCGGCGCGAGGACTGTCGCGCGTACCTGCTGCCTGCGCAGGTACGCCTCGATGTGCTGTTTGCTGTCGGCGTGGTCGATGTCCGTCTCGACCATCCGGTCGGCGCCGCGTACCGAGGAGTAGACGAGGTGCGCCTCGGCCGCCGCGTCGACCAGAAGGCGACCCTGGGCGACCTCCTCGTTCTTCCCGCCGGATCCGAACGGCACGGACAGCCCGAAGACGGCGTCGACACCGTGGGCGGCGTCGGCGAGCGCCACCGGGTCGCCCAGGTCACCGACGACGAGCCGTGCTCCGGCGGCGGACAGCGCCCGGGCGGGCGGCGACTCGGGTGAGCGCACGTAGGCGACGACGTCGTGGCCGTGCTGGAGCAGCAGATCGGCGACGGCGCCGCCCTGCCGCCCGGTGGCGCCGATGACGAGAACTGTGGTCACAGAAAGGCTCCTTGCTCGCGGATCGGGGACGCCGCTGATCCTCTGGCCTCAACCATGGTTGAGGTCAAGCGGTACCGTCGGTCCATGCCGAGGCCCCGCACCACGTTTCACGAACTCACCGTCGGGCAGGTCGCCGACCGCAGCGGTGTCGCCATCTCGGCCCTGCACTTCTACGAGCGCAAGGGCCTCATCCGCAGCACGCGGACGGCGAGCAACCAGCGCCGGTACAGCCGTGACACCCTGCGGCGGGTCGCGTTCATCAGGGCCTCCCAGCACGTCGGCATCTCGCTGACGGCGATCCGCGAGGCCTTGGACCAACTGCCCAGCGAACGCACGCCGACCCCCGACGACTGGGCTCGGCTGTCGGCGGCCTGGCGTACCGAGCTCGACGCTCGCATCGCGCAGTTGCAGGCACTCCGCGACGACCTCAGTGACTGCATCGGCTGCGGCTGCCTGTCGCTGCGGGCCTGTCATCTGACCAACCCCCGCGACGTGCTCGGTCGTGAGGGCTCCGGACCGCGCCGGCTGCTGTCGCCACGAACCGAGCATGTCAACCGGGGTTGACAGTAGAGGAGTTGTCAACGTATGTTGACGGCATGAGTCAGGCGACAGAACTCGCGGCGGCAGCCGGCAGCACCGACCCCCGGGTCGGGCTGCGCGCCGTCCGCGCGCTCAGCCGGCTGCTCGAGCGGCTCGAGGTGGTCCAGGTCGACAACGCCCGACGACAGGGCTGGTCCTGGCAGGAGATCGCCGACGCGCTCGAGGTCAGCCGGCAGGCAGTGCACAAGAAGCACGCCGGGCGACCGGCGGTCAACTCATCCTGGGAGGCGTGATGTTCGAACGATTCACCGACCGGGCGCGCGGCGTGGTGCGACGGGCGCTGGAGGAGGCGCGGGTCGAGGGTCAGCGGCCGGTCGGCACCGAGCACCTGCTTCTCGCCCTGCTCGCCGACGACGCCGGGCTGGCCAGCCGGGTGCTCGTCGACGCCGGCGTACGCGCCGACGACCTTCGCGAACGCGTCCGGCGACACACAGCCAGCGGCGGCGCCGGCCTCGGCGACGCGGACGCGGCGGCCCTGCGGGAGATCGGCATCGACCTGGCCGCGATCGTGGCCCGCATCGAACAGTCCTTCGGCCCGGACGCGCTACGGGAGGCGGTCCCGGCGCCGCGCCGCCGTTGGGGGCGTAAGCGGTACCTCGGCGGCCCCTTCTCGCCCCGCTCGAAGAAGGCGCTGGAGCTGTCCCTGCGGGAGGCCATCCGGCTGCGCCACCGCCACATCGGCACCGAACACATCCTGCTCGGGGTGCTCCGGGAGGGCAACGGGCTGGGCGCGTTGGTGCTCACCGAGTCCGGGGCCGACCTCGACGATCTGCGCCGGCGGGTGGAGCTCGCGCTGCGGGCGGCTGCCTGACGGGTGGGGCCGGGTTGAAACCTGTCTGTGGCACTTCCGACGCGCGCCGGTCGCCGGGTCGCTGAAGCCGTCCGGGTGCTGCACACTGGCGCCGTGGATGCTGGACAGGACAGGCGGCCCTCGGGCGGCGACGGCGGGTTGCGCTCCGCGGTGGTGGTCAACCCGGTCAAGGTCGACGATCTCGACGAGTTGCGCCGCACCGTCGACGACGCCGTGACCGCTGCCGGCTGGCCCGCACCGCAGTGGCACGAGACGACAGTCGACGACCCGGGTCGCGGCCAGACCGAGCAGGCCGTCAAGGACGGCGTCGACCTGGTCTTCGCCTGCGGGGGCGACGGCACGGTGATGTCCTGCGTCAGCGGGTTGGTCGGCACCGACGTGGCCCTCGCCGTGCTGCCGCAGGGCACCGGCAATCTGCTCGCCGCCAACCTGGGGCTCTCCACCGACCTGGCCGCCGGGTTGCAGGTCGCCGTCGAACGCGGCCGACGGCTGCTCGACGTCGGCGCCGTCGAGGACAAGTACTTCACAGTGATGGCCGGCATGGGCTTCGACGCCCAGATGCTCGAAGCCACCAACGAGACCACCAAGGCCCGCATCGGCTGGCCGGCGTACGTGATGGGTGCCGCCCGTCACCTGCGGGACCGGCCGATGCGGGTGCAGATCCGCATCGACGACCGGCCGCCGCTGCGCCGCCGGGCCCGTTCGGTCCTGATCGCCAACGTCGGTCGGCTGCAGGGCGGCGTGACACTGCTGACCGAGGCCGAGCCGGACGACGGCTGGCTCGACGTCGCAGTGCTCACGCCGCGCAACCTGCGGCACTGGCTCGCGCTCGGCTGGGCGGTGATCCGCCGCAGCGGCCAGGTGCCGCAGCTGGAGGTGTTCCGGGGTCGACGCGTCGTGGTCACCAGCAACCGGGCGCAACCTCGGGAGTTGGACGGCGACCTGATCTCCCCGGGCCGGCAGTTGCGGGCGGAGGTCCGACCGCAGGCGCTCTGGCTCTGCGTCCCCCAGCCCGAGGACGCCCCCGACCTGGCCGTCGACGCGCAAGGTGCAGGGGAGCGGGGCGAGCAGCTGATCGAGGAAGCCCGCCGTGAGTAGTACCCGCATCGTGCCGGAGACCCGGCTGATGGCCGACGAGGAGCTGTCCGCCGACGACGCCTGGCACACACTGCGCGGGCAGGGCGGCTGGCACCTGCTGCGGGATGCGTTCATCCGGTTCCGCTACGGCGACGGGTTCAGCCACTCCCGGGCCTTCGCGCTGCAACTCTGCCTCGCCGTGGTGCCGTTCCTGATCGCCCTCACCGGCCTGATCAGCGAGTTGGGCGTCGAGGAGGGCGGCCAGGTGGTCGCCGACACCGTCCTGGCGCTCACCCCCGGCCAGAGTTCGCAGATGGTCGCCGAGCTGCTCGGCGAGGGCGAACGCGTCGAGGACGCGGGGGAGCTGGCGCTCACCCTCGGTCTGCTCACCGGCCTGTTCGCGC
The DNA here is from genome assembly GCF_022229005.1 of Micromonospora trifolii. GTDB lineage: Bacteria > Actinomycetota > Actinomycetes > Mycobacteriales > Micromonosporaceae > Micromonospora > Micromonospora trifolii. The sequence continues at coordinate 31,549 of NZ_JAKKFD010000020.1, read as the reverse complement.
TCACCACCACGATGGCCCAGATCGAGCGGGGCGCCAACCGCATCTACGGCGTCGAGCGGGACCGTCCGGCGCTGCGCAAATACCTGCGGGCCGCCGTGCTGGCCGTCACCGCCGGTCTGCCCGCGCTCGCCGGCTTCCTGATCCTGGTCGGTGGCGGCGCGATGGGCGACTCGGTCCGCGAACACTACGAGTGGGGCGCGTTCGCCAACGGCATCTGGGACGTGATCCGCTTTCCGCTGAGTCTCGGGCTGACCGTCGTCGCCGTGGCCGTGCTGTTCCGACACGCGCCGCGCCGCAACCAGCCCGGCCTGTCCTGGCTGCTGTTCGGCGCGGGCATCGCCACAGCGCTGTGGTGGCTGGCCAGCCTGCTGCTCGCTGCCTACGTGCGGTTCAGTGACGGTTTCGGGCAGACCTACGGCGCCCTGACCGGCATGATGGCGCTGCTGCTCTGGGCCAACCTGACCGGGATGGCGCTCTTCGGTGGGCTGGCCTTCGCCGCCCAACTGGAGGCGCTGCGCATCGGTGCCCGAGAGCCCGCCCAACCGGATCTGTGGGAGCCCGACCCGGACCGCGCCGAGCTGTACGACACCGGGGACATGTCGGCGCTCTAGCGGCACCGGCGTGTACGACGGACGCGGATCGGGTAAAGCGCCTCGCCAGAGGCGACAAGGGAGGTGCGGGGTGACCGCGGTCAAAGAGGTGGCTCGGCGTCCGATCGGTCATTTCGCCGAACGGAGCATTGCCGGTCTGGTGGCCGTCACCGGTGCCGGGGTGGCCTTCGGGCTGCTGTTGTTGCTCGTCCGGGTGCAGTGGAGCCCGCTCCAGGATGTCGACCACGGGCTCGCCGAGTGGTTCAACGGGCTCGTCGCCCCGCACCACGCGCTGGTCACAGTGCTCCAGGCGGTGACGGACCTGGGCGGCCGACCGATCCTCATCTGGCTGGTCACCATCGCCGTGGTCGGGCTGCTGATCCGGCGGCAGCCTCGACTCGCCGTCTACCTGATCATCACGGGGGTCGGTGGCCTGATCCTCGACCCGTCACTGAAGACCCTTGTCGGCCGGCTTCGCCCGGTAGTGGACGTGCCGATCGCCAGCGCGCCCGGCAACAGCTTCCCGAGCGGGCACGCGCTCGGCTCGTTCGTCGCGTACGGAGCGCTGCTGCTGGTGTTCCTGCCGGCGATGGCGCCCCGCTGGCGCAAGCCGGCCATCGTCGGCGTCGGTGTGCTGGTGGCACTGGTCGGGCTGACCCGGATCGCGCTGGGCGTGCACTTCGTCTCCGACGTGCTGGCTGCCTGGCTGCTCGGGGCCGCCTGGCTGGGCGTCACCGCGTACGCCTTCCGACTGTGGCGGCGGGAGCGGGGACGGCCGGTGCCGCCGCTGACCGAGGGCCTGGAGCCGGAGGCGGGGCACGACATCGCCCCCGCCCCGGCCGAGGAACACGTGTTGGCCCACCCCCGCTCGGCGGTGGCCGAGCTACTGGTCGGCTGGGTGATCGTGTTCGGTGCGCTGTACGGCTTCGGCACGTATGTCAGCTACCACGCCAAGGGCACCTTCTTCGACACCCTCGACACGAAGGTGCCGCAGTGGTTCGCCGAGCGGCACACCGAGGTGCTGACCGACGTCAGCTGGTGGTGGAGCAAGTTCGGTGACACCCATGCCATCCTGCTGATCTCGCTGGTGTTCTGCCCGCTGGTGTTGGCGGTGTGGCGGCGCTGGCGCCCGGTGCTCTTCGTGGCGCTGGCGATGGTGGGGGAGTTGACCCTCTTCCTCGCGTCGGCCCGCGCGATCGACCGGCCGCGTCCGCCGGTGGAGAACCTGGACGGGCAGATGCCCACGTCGTCGTTCCCGTCCGGGCACATCGCGGCCACCATCTGCGTCTGGCTGGCGATCACCCTGATCGTCTTCCCGCGTACCGACAGGTGGTGGCGTTGGATCTTCGTGGCGCTGGCCGTGCTCATGCCGGTCGGGGTGGCCACGTCCCGGATGTACCGGGGGATGCACCACCCGACCGACTTCATGGGCGCGATCCTGCTCTCCGCGCTCTGGATCGGGCTGCTCTACCTGGTGATCCGCCCGAACGAGGACCTGAAGGAAGGCAACCAACCAGCCATCGAGTCGGAGGACGTGGACACCCTCGACGACGAGCTGGCGCGGGCCGGCCGAGCCGACTAGGCGCCGCCGTCGTGCTGCGGGTGATGACCTGGAACATCCGCACTGGCGGCCGGGATCGCGGCGGCCCCGACCGGTTGGATCAGGTGGTCCAGGTCATCGACGAGCAGGCGCCGGACGTGCTCGCCCTCCAGGAGTTGCGCGGCTTCGACCGGGACGGGTTGATGGCCACCGTGGCGGGCCGGGTGGGGATGACGCCCAACCTGGCCCGGTCCTGCTTCGGGCAGCCGGTGGCGGTGCTGGTCCGGCCGCCGTACCGGGTCGTCGACGCCGGGTCGGTGCGCCGTCCGTTCCACCACGCCGCCGCCCGCGTCGTGGTGGCCACGTCCGCCGGCCCGTTCACAGTGCTCGGCACCCACCTCTACCCGTACTCGGGAGGCCGGCGGCGGATGGAGGTCGACTGGTTGGTCGCCGCGATGCGCCGCAACCAGGGGCCCCTGACGCTGGTCACCGGTGACCTCAACTCGCTCGACCCGACAGTGGACCACACGGCCCGGCTGGCCGGCATGCCCACCCTCTACCGGCGGCGGCACCTACGTCGCTCCGGTGACGCCGTGGACACCCGCGCGATCGCCCGGCTGCTCGCCGCCGGCCTGGTCGACCTCTGGCCGTCAGCCAACGTCGACGCGCCGGAGGCCGCCGGCCACACAGTGCCCACCCGACTCGGCGGGGCCGAGTTCGCCGGGATGCGGCTGGACTACCTGCTCGGCAGCACCGCGGTGGCGCAGCGGGTCCTGGAGTGTCGGGTGATCCGCGACGGCGTGGCGGCCACCGCCTCCGACCACTATCCGCTGCTCGCCACGCTGGAGTTGTCTCCCGGCTGACGCCACCGTCGGTCCACGCTGCCGGCGGCCACCAGGGCGTGGCGCGGGCCGATTACCGTGCCACCGTGACCGACCGCCGCACCCCCCGCTCACCGCTGCCCGGTCCGCCGAACGATCACCGTGCCACGCCGGCGAGGGCACGTCGCGAGGCCGACCCACTGGCCTCGGGCAGGGCGCAGCCGGCCGCCGTCGCGCCCCCGCTCGTCGCGGCCGTCGCGCGCGGTGTGGCGCTGGTCGTGGTGCTGCCGGTACGCCTGCTCTGGGAGCTGATCGTGGCTGCCGGCCGGCTGCTGCACCGGTACCTGCTCCGCCCGGCGGGCCGGTTCCTGCGCCGCTGGCTGCTGGCCCCGCTGGCCTGGCTTCTGCACCGGCTGGTCTGGCTTCCGCTGGTCTGGTGCGCCCGGCACCTGCTGTGGCGCCCACTGGTGTGGGTCGTCCGCACGGTGATCTGGCCCGCGCTGCTCTGGTTGAACCGCCATGGGCTGCGCCCAACCCTCGTGGTCCTCGGGCGCGTGCTGGTCTGGCTCGCCGAGCACCTGCTCCTGTGGCCGCTGCGATTGGTGGGCGCGGTGCTCACGCCCGTCGGTCGGTTGGTCGGCGCCGCGGTGGCCGGTGCGTGGCGGACGGCCGGCCGGGTGCTGCGACCGCTCTACCGACTGCTGCTGCGCCCCCTCGGGCAAGGATTGCGCTGGCTGTGGCGGGCCACCGTCGCGCCCGCGGCCCGCTGGGCCGGCCGTTCGGTGCTCGACCCGGCCCGGCTGGCCGTGCGGGAGGTGCTCAGCGCCCTGGGCCTGCGCCGATGAGACGTGCGGGGCTCAGAGCACCAGATTCAGCAGGACGGTCAGCACCACCGAGGCCACGATCGAGAAGAGGATCATCAGGAGGCAGCCGAGGCCCCCGCCGAGCGGGCGGATCTCCGTGTTGCCGAAGCGCATGACGTTCACCTGTCCGTGAGTGCGGGATGAGGGGCGAGTAGGTGCCGGATCGCGTCCGCGACGGCCGTCGGGGCGGTCGTGACCACGTTGTGCGCGGCACCGGCAACGACCACCAGGGCCGCCTCCGGCACCAGCCGCGTCGCCTCGTCCCGCCACCGGTCCGGCACGACCGGGTCACGATCGCCGGTCACGACGACGGTCGGCGCGCTGACCCGGACGAGGTCCGCCTCGATGGCGTTGCGCACCGAGTGCGACAGCGTGGCGAGGACCCGCCAGGGTCGGGCGTTCCAGACGTCGCGCACCAGGATCGGGGCCTGGAGCGGTGCCTCGTGCAGGCTGTCCACCAACCAACGACCGAACTGGGCCCGTCGGGACCGGGCCGCCGGGTCACTGGTCGGGCCGGCCAACACCAGCGCGCGTACCGCATCAGGGTGGGTCGCGGCGACCGCGGCGGCCACCTCCGCGCCGAACGAGTGCCCCAGCAGGCAGACCGGCGGCAGGTGGTACGCGGCCAGCCAGGCGGCCAGGTGGTCGGCGTGCCGGCGGACGTCGTACGCGCCCCGGGGGTGTTCGGTCAGCCCGAAGCCGGGCAGGTCCGGCACGTACACCTGATGGGTGGTGGCGAGCGCGACGGCCAGCGGGGTGAGATACCGGTGCGAAACCGCCAGGCCGTGCACGAGCACCACGGGTGGCGCCCCGGTCCCCGGGTCGGCGCTGCGGCGGGTGTGGGTGCGCAGTCCGTCGACGACCCGCCACTCGCTGGTCAGTCCGCCGGCCGCCCGGGGCGCGGCCATGGCGAGCCGCAGCTCGGCCGGCCCGAACGGGCCGACGGCGCTGCGGCGGATCGACCCGGGCGGCCGGGGTGCCGCACCTCTGGTCACAGCTCGCGCAGTCGGGGCAGCAGTTGCTCCTGCGCCCAGTCCAGGAACATCGGCTGGGTCTCCCCACCGACCTGGATGATCGCCACGTGGGTGAAGCCGGCGTCGACGAACTTGCGGAACGCCTCGACGTGCGCGTCCGTGTCCGGACCGCAGGAGACGCCCTCGGCGACGTCCTCCTCGCGGACGAACTGGGTGGCGGCGGCGAAGGAGTCCGGGCCGGGCAGGTCGGCGTTGACCTTCCAACCCATGCCGAACCAGCGGAACTGGTCGTGCACGATCTTGCGGCACTCCGCCTCGTCGGGGCCGTAGCAGATGGCCACCTGACCGTAGCGGGGCTGGCCGGCGCCCCCGGCGTCGTCGTACATCTCGATGATGTGCCGGTCGGGTTCGGTGGAGATCAGGCCGTTGCCGTACTCGGCGGCCAGCGTCGCGGACTGTCGACCGGACGCGGCGATGGCCATCGGCACCGGCCGTTCCGGGCGGTCCCAGACGTAGGCGTCGGGCACGTCGAAGTGGTTGCCGGAGAAGGTCAGCGTCTCCCCGTTGAGCAGCGGCCGGATGATCTGCAACGCCTCCTCGAACATCTCGTGCCGCTGCTGGACGTGCGGCCAGCCGCCGACCACGTGCTCGTTCAGGTTCTCCCCGGCGCCCAGCCCCAGCGTGAAGCGGCCGTCCGAGAGCGCCCCGATGGTGCTGGCCTTCTGCGCGACCACGGCCGGGTGGTAGCGGCGGATGGGGCAGGTCACGAAGGACATCAGCTGCGCGCGGGAGGTGGCGTGAGCGACCGCGCCGAGCACCGACCAGGCGTAAGGGGAGTGGCCCTGGGAGTCCAGCCAGGGGTAGTAGTGGTCGGACATCACCAGCTGGTCGAAACCAGCCGCTTCGGCGCGTACCGCATGGTCCACCAGCTGCTTGGGCCCGGCCTGCTCGCTCATCAGGGTGTAGCCGACGCTGACCATCCTGGTATCCCCTCTCGCTGACGGATCGTTCCCGGGATACCCCGGTGCACGGCGGTCAACCCTCCCGTCCGGTTCGGGCTGCCGCGGTGCTTGACGGATCCCGGTCGCCTGCCTACCGTCGCTCTTAACCGGTTAAGAGCCGGGTGTGGCGCACATCCTGTGGTGGGGATGACCGCCCCGCGACGGCCCGCGTCCGCGTGGGCCGTTGCGGCTGTCCGGGCTGCGGGCCCGTCAACTGAACCGGTTGCGAAGACTAATCCATCGTCCTACGCTGATGCCTGCGCCGAGAGCCGGGCGCGGCTGCCGGGCTGCAGCCGCCTTCCCCTGTCACATCCCCACCCCTGTCGGGCACCGGGGGTCCTCCCTGAGGAAGGCCATGAAGACTCGACTCTCCGCCGCCGGCGCGACTCTGCTCGCGTTGCTCGTCACAGTGCTGGCATTCGGCCAGCCGGCACACGCCGCGGCCGGTTTCTCCGTCGCAGACGGCAAGTTGTACGACGCCAACGGCGCCGAATTCATCATGCGCGGCGTCAACCACGCGCACACCTGGTACCCGCAGCAGACCAGCTCGTTCGCCGACGTGAAGGCGCTCGGCGCGAACACCGTGCGGGTGGTGCTCTCCAGCGGCGACCGGTGGACCCGCAACACCAACGCCGACGTCGCCAACGTCATCTCGCTCTGCAAGGCCAACCGGCTGATCTGCGTGCTGGAGGTGCACGACACCACCGGGTACGGCGAGCAGAGCGGGGCGATCACCCTCGACCGGGCCGTCGACTACTGGCTCAGCCTCGCCGACGTCCTCGCCGGCCAGGAGAGGTACGTCATCGTCAACATCGGCAACGAGCCGTACGGCAACCAGAACTACGCCTCGTGGGCCACCGACAACGCCAATGCGATCAAGCGTCTGCGGGCCGGCGGGTTGACCCACACGATCATGGTCGACGCGCCGAACTGGGGGCAGGACTGGTCGTTCACCATGCGCGACAACGCCGCGTCGGTCTTCGCCGCCGACCCGGCCCGCAACACGGTGTTCTCCATCCACATGTACGGGGTGTTCGACACCGCCGCGGAGATCAGCGACTACCTGGGCCGGTTCCGCGCTGCCGGGCTGCCCATCGTGGTCGGTGAGTTCGGCTTCAACCACTCCGACGGCAACCCGGACGAGGACGCCATCCTCGCGTACAGCCAGGCCAACGGGATCGGCTGGCTGGGCTGGTCGTGGAGCGGCAACGGCGGCGGCGTCGAGTATCTCGACCTGGCCACCAACTTCAACCCGGCGAGCCTGACCGACTGGGGTCAGCGCCTCTTCAACGGCGTCAACGGCATCCGGCAGACCGCCCGCGAGGCCAGCGTCTTCGGCGGCACCCCACCGCCGACCACCCCACCGCCGACCACCCCACCGCCGACCACGCCTCCGCCCACCACGCCTCCGCCGATCGGTGGCTGCACGGCGACGTACACGGTGACCAACCAGTGGCAGGGCGGCTTCCAGGGTGAGGTGCGGGTGACCGCCGGCGCGAGGGCGATCACCGGTTGGACCGCCGGCTGGACCTTCGCCAACGGCCAGCGCGTCACCCAGTCCTGGAATGTGGCCCTCACCAGCAGCGGAACCACTGTGGCCGCCCGCAACACCGACTACAACGGACGGCTGGCCGCCGGGGCCAGCGTCAGTTTCGGCTTCCTCGGCAGTTGGACCGGCACCAACAGCCTGCCGGCGGTGAGCTGCACGGCGAGCTGACCGTTGGACCGGTGGCCGGGTCCGCGTCGGGCCCGGCCACCGGAAACCGTACTGCTCAGTGCTCCCCGGCCAGGTTCACGACGACCACCCCGGCGATGATCAATGCGATGCCGGTGAGCTTGGCGAACCCCACCGACTCACCCAGGAACACCGCCCCGATCGCCACGATGGCCGCGGTGCCCAGACCCGACCAGAGGGCGTACGCCACCCCCACGGGGATCTCCTTGACGGCCTGGGCCAGCAGGAGGAACGCCAGCGCGTAGCCGCCGAGACACGCCACCGTCGGCCAGAGCCGACTGAACCCGGCGGTGCTCTTGATCAGGCTCGTCGCCACCACCTCGGCGAGGATGGCGATCCCCAGCAGCACGTACGGCATGCGTCCCCTTGCTCCCTGGTGGTCGATGAAGCCCGTCGCCACCCAGGCTAGTGCCGGCGATGCCCCCGCCCGGCCGACCCGTCGGCGTGCCGTCGGTGCGGCCCAAGCATCTGCCACAGAACGCCTTTGGAGCTGATGTCACAAACGAATCGGGCGCCGCAAGGATCGGGCGCCGCAAGGATCGGGCGCCGCAAGGATCGGGCGCCGCAAGGATCGGGCGCCGCAAGGATCGGGCGTTGCAACGTCACATCCGAGTCGGGCGCGCGGGCCAGGCACCCGTCCCGGTGGGTGAATCGTTTACGGCATCAGCTCCAAAGGCGGCCCGGGACACCCGTCCGCCACCTGCTGCCACCACCGGTTGAGCCCGCCGACGGAACGGAAAGTGTCCAAGATTGCCAGCTGTGGCGGGTGAAGCTGCCTGGGTCTTGCCGGGCGGGACCAGTCGATTCTTGATGTCACGGGAGTTCGACGGACTGCGCGGCCAGGCGGGCAGCTCGCATGGTCAGGTAGAGCTGTTCGGGGCGGCTGCTCGTGCGGGCGGCGGCGACCCGGTAGCCGGCGATCGCCTGGGCCTGGTCGCCGGCCATCTCGTGCAGGTGGGCGCGGGCGGCGGCCAGCCGGTGATGTCCGGCCAACTGCGGGTCGTGGGCCAACGCGTCGAGGGCGGCCAGGCCGGCGGCCGGTCCGTGCACCATGGCCGTCGCCACGGCCCGGTTGAGGGCCACCACCGGGCTGCCGGCCATGCGTTCCAGCACCTCGTACAGCGCAAGGATCTGCGGCCAGTCGGTCTGCTCGGTGCTCGACGCCTCGTCGTGCAGGGCGGCGATGGCGGCCTGCACCTGGTACGGACCGACCGGCCCGCGGGGCAGGGCCCGGGTGACAAGTGCGACGCCCTCGGCGATCGCCGTCGCGTCCCAGCGGCTGCGGTCCTGATCGGCAAGTGAGATCAGCTCGCCGGAGGGCCCGGTCCGCGCCGGCCCGCGTGCCTCGGTGAGCAGCATCAGCGCCAGCAGTCCGGCCGATTCGCTGTCGTTCGGCAACAGCATGTGCAGCGCACGGGTCAGCCGGATCGCCTCCGCCGCGAGGTCGACGCGGCGCAGGTCCGGGCCGGCGGTGCTGGTGTGCCCCTCGGTGAAGACCAGGTACAACACCTGCCGTACGGCGATCAGCCGGTCCGCCCGCTCCGCCGGCTCGGGCATCCGGAACGGCAGCCCGGATGTCCGGATGCGCTGCTTGGCCCGGCTGATCCGCTGCGCCATCGTCGCCTCGGGCACCAGGAACGCGCGGGCGATCTCGGCGGTGCTCAACCCACCGACGGCGCGCAGGGTCAGCGCCACCGCCGACGTCGGCGCGAGCGCCGGGTGGCAGCAGAGGAAGAGCAGCACCAGCGTGTCGTCCCGCTCGGCGGTCAACTCCTCGTCCGGGGCTGGCGCGTACCGCTTGTCGTCCGGGTCCCGGCGGACGACCAGGTCCTCCCGGCGGCGTCTGGCCTGCTCACCGCGGACCAGCTCGATCATCCGGCGGTAACCGACCTGGATCAGCCAGCCCCGGGGGTTCGCCGGTAGCCCCTCGGTCGGCCACTGGGTGGCGGCGGCCAGCAGCGCCTCCTGCACCGCGTCCTCCGCCGTGGCGAAGTCACCGAAGCGGCGGCTGAGCACGCCGAGGACCTGCGGCGCCAACTCGCGCAGCAGGTCCTCGATGCGGGGATCGGTGTTCAGTCCTCACAGCTCCTGCGGCGGGGCGGACATCACCGGGTGCACCTCGACCGGCATGTTCAGCGGCCGACCGCCGGGGCCGGGCGCCGTGGAGATGTGCGCGGCCAGCTCCACGGCCCGCTGCGGGCTTTCGCAGTCGACGATCCAGAAGCCGGCCAGGAACTCCTTCGTCTCGGCGAACGGCCCCTCGGTGACCACCGGCGCCCCGCCCTCACCGGCGCGGACGATCCGGGCCTGCTGCGGGCCGCCGAGGCCCTGCCCGGCGACCCACTCGCCGTTGGCGGTGAGCTTGGCGTTGACCTCGCCCATGAAGGCGATGTGCGCCCGGACCTCGTCCTGGGTCCAGGTGTCGATGCTCGGGAAGTCGGTCCCGGCGGCGCTGAACTGCATCAGCAGCATGTACTTCATGGTTGGCTCCTCACGCCCGTGCACCGTCGTCGGTGCTCTCACACTGAGGTAGATGCAGGCCCCGCCGTTCTCGACACCCCGGCCGAATATTCTCCAGAATCTTTTCAGTCGACGGCGTCGACCTCCAGCACCAGGCTCTGCTCCGGGTGCAGGGCGGGCAACTGCACACCCACCCGGGCCAGCGCCGCCCCGCTGAGGGTGAGACCACCCGCCAGCCAGGTGGGCGGAGACAGGTCGATGCTCGCCGGTGCCGGTACCCCGGACGCCTGTCGCACCCGGTACCGCCGGCCCGGGTCGAGGCCGGGCAGCCGCACCGCGCCGGGCACCTGCGTCACCGAGGTGGTCAGCCGGGCCACCGCGTACACCGCACGGGTGTTGTCGTGGTCGATCACGCCGTGCGCCCAGACGGCCGGGTCCTGGTGGTCGACCCGGACCACCCGGCCGGCGTGCAGCAGCGGGCGCAGCCGCTTGTGCAGTGCCACCCAGGCGGCCAACTCGGTCTGCTCGGCGGCGCTGATCGACGCGATGTCCCACTCGATGCCGTGGTGGCCGAAGAGCGCTGTCGCCGCCCGGAAACCCAGGTCGTGTACGCGCCTGGTGGTGTGCGAGCGTTCCGGACCGACGTGGGTGCCGATCAGCTCCGGTGGCAGCAGCAGCCCCGTCCAGCGTTGGATGCTGAGCCGCTCCAGGGCGTCGTTGCAGTCGCTGGCCCAGACCCGGTCGGTGCGCGCCAGGATGGCCAGGTCCACCCGGGCCCCGCCGGACGAGCAGCTCTCGATCTCCAGACCCGGGTGTCGATCGCGCAGCTCGTCGAAGAGCCGGTAGACCGCCACTGTCTGCCCGTGCACCCCGGGGCGGCCGTGGTGCCCGGCCTCGGTGAGGTCCCGGTTCTGGTCCCACTTGAGGTACCGGATGCCGGGGTGGTCGGTGAGCAGCGTGTCGAGGCGTTCCAGCACATAGTCGTACGCCTCGGGGCGGCCCAGGTCGAGCACCTGCTGGTGGCGCCAGGCCGGCGGCAGCCGCCCCGGTACGGCGAGCAGCCAGTCGGGGTGCGCGCGGAACAGGTCCGAGTCGGGGTTGACCATCTCCGGCTCGACCCAGAGGCCGAACTGGAGGCCCTGGCCGGTGACGTGCTCGATCAGCGGTTGCAGGCCGTCCGGCCAGACGCCCTCGTCGACGTACCAGTCGCCGAGCCCGGCGGTGTCGCCGCGCCGGCCGCGGAACCAGCCGTCGTCGAGCACGAACCGCTCCACGCCGATCTGCGCGGCCCGGTCGGCGAGCGCCCGCAGTCGGTCCAGGTCGTGGTCGAAGTAGACCGCCTCCCAGACGTTGAGGGTCACCGGGCGGGGGGAGCGCGGGTGCCCGGGTCGAGCCCGGAGGTGGGTGTGCAGCACGTCGCTGAGCCCGTCCAGCCCGACGTCGGACCAGACCGCGTAGAGCAGCGGAGTCTCGTAGGACTCGCCGGGCCCGAGCCGGATCTCCCCGGGAGCCAGCAGCTCGCCGCCGCCGAGGGTGGACTCGCCGGTGGGCCGACGCTCGGCGAACGTGACGTGGTCGCCGCTCCAGGCGGTGTGCACCGCCCAGACCTCGCCGTGGCCGAAGCCGAACCCGGTGGTGCCGGCCACCAGCAGCAGCGTGGCGTCGTGCCCGGTACGACCGTGACGGCCCTCGCGGACCCAGGCGCCGTGCTGCCAGGGGTGCCGCTGCGGGGACCGTTCCCGACACCACCGGCCGGTCAGGTCGAGCAGTTCGGTGGCGACCGCCGGCACCGGCAGCACCGGCGTCAGCTCCCGCAACTCGTACGCGCTGTCGCCGTCGTTGCGCAGCCGGTGCCGAACGGTCAGCAGGCCGTACGGGTCGAGCGTGATCTCGATGGACACTGTCAGCCCGGCAGCCGGGTCCGACGCCCGGACGGTCACCCGGGCCGGCCCGTCGGCGGGCTGGTCGACGTCGAGACCGTCCAGCCGGAACGCGGTGGACCAGTCGGCTCCGTCGCGGTGCCCGGCCAGGCCGGGCCGACCACTCCAGCCGGCGCTCGCCTCCGGTAGCACTGACAGCACTGTCGGCTCGTCGAAGCTGCTCGGCACCACCGGCGGTACTGTCGCGTCGGTGAGCTGGCGCAGGCCGTCGTCGTCGAGGTTGCCGACGTCGCCGCCCCAGTGCACGACCCGCGGCAGTCCCGGGCCGCGCGCGTCGAGCACCAGGCTGGTCCACGCGCGGCGCAGGTGCAGGATCGTCATCCTTTGGAGGCTCCCAAGGTCAGGCCCCGAACGAAGTGCCGCTGGAGCATAAAGAAGATCACCAGGGTGGGGATCGCGACGAGCACACTGCCCGCCGAGACCAGGTTGTTGTCGGTGAAGAACTCACCGCGCAGGTTGTTCAGCGAGCTGGTCACCGGGAACTTGTCGCCGGTGCGCATGAGGACGGTGGCCCAGAAGAACTCGTTGTAGATCCAGGTCACCTCAAGCGTCGCCAGCGCGGCCAGGGCCGGCCGGCACAGCGGCATGGTGACCTGCCAGTACTGCCGCCAGATGCTCGCCCCGTCGACCATCGCCGCCTCGTACAGGTCACGGGGCAGGGCCTTCATGTAGTTGCTGAGCACGAAGACACAGAAACCGCACTGGAAGGCCACGTTGATCAGGATCAGGCCCCAGTAGCTGTCGTAGAGCAGCTCCGAGTCGCTCATGAACTCCGGCAGCGGCACCTCGGTGAAGAGCCGGAACAGCGGGATGAGCAGCGCCTGCTGGGGCAGCAGGTTCGCCGCGGTGAAGATCCCGAGCAGGACGAGGTTGAGCTTCCAACTGAACCGGGCGATGACGAACGCCACGCAGGAGGCGAGGAAGAGCGTCAGCAGCACCGCCGGCACCGTGATGTACACCGAGTTGAGAAAGTGCTGCCCGAACTCCGCCGTCCGCCAGGCGGTGACGTAGTTGTCGAAGGTCCAGCCGCCGAAGGAGACGTAGCCGTTCGCGGCGGTGTAGTCGTACGAGCGCAGCGAGGTCAGCACCGCCCAGGCGATCGGGAAGAGCCAGGCCAGCGAGACGACGATGAGGAAGCCGTGCAGCAGGATCCGTAACGGGGTCAGCTTGCGCCGACGAACCGGAGTGTCCACGCTCATTCCCGGTTCTCCCTCATCACGGTCGCCAGGTAGATGGTGATGAAGACCAGCGAGACGACCAGCATGATCGTCGCCAGCGCCGAGCCGAAGCCGATCCGGCTCGCCTCACCCACCACGTTCTGGGTGACCAGCGCGGAGATCAGCTCCAGACCGTTGCGGCCCTTGTTGACCACCCAGACCAGGTCGAACGCGCGCAGCGACTCGATCACGGTCACCACCAGCACGATGATGTTGATGGGCCGCATGACCGGGAACACGACCCGGAAGAACGCGCGGCTCTCCGAGGCGCCGTCGACTGCCGCCGCCTCGCGCAGCGATGGGTCGACGCCCTTCAGACCGGCCAGGTAGAGCAGCATGATGTACCCGACGTGCCGCCACCCGGAGGCGACCATGACCGCCCAGATGTTGACGCTGGAGTCGCCGTACCAGTCGATGCTGCTGCCGAAGACGGCGTTGATCAGGCCCTGGTCGCGGGAGTACAGCAGCTGCCAGACGAAACCGATGAGTGCCAGCGAGAGCACCACCGGCAGGTAGAGCGCGGTCTGGTAGAAGCGGCTGCCGCGCAGCTCCTTGTCCAACAGCACGGCCAGGAACATGCCGAACGGGGTGGCGACCACGAAGAGCGCCGCGAGCCAGAGCAGGTTGTGCTGGACCGCCGGCACGAACGGCGGGTAGATGTTCACCACGTCGCTGTAGTTGCGTGCGCCGACGAACTCGATCTCGTTGAGAGGGCCGATGCCGTCCCAGTTCGTGCCGGAGAGCAGCACGGTGGCCGCCGCCGGCAACCAGACGAACCCGGTGACGAGCAGCAGCGGGACGAGCACCATCAGCGTGATGACCACGCGGTCGGTGCGGGACAGGAGCCGTAGCCGTCGGCGACGACCACCAGTGGAGGTGGTCGCGGCCGGCGGCGGCACGGCGCGATCCGCTTGGATCAGGGGCAGGTCGGACACGATGTCCTCCCCCTTCCGCCGTCAGTCAGTGAAGATCGACTTTTTCTGGTTCTCGATGGACGAGGTGAGCCCGCCGATGTCCTTGGGGTCCTTGATGAACTGCTGGAGCGCCGGGATGATCACCGTCGAGGCGAAGTCCGGCCGGGTGTCCCGGTCGAGGAACTGGGCGATCTCGGTGGCCGACCCGACCAGTTCGGCCGCCTTCTTCTGCAGCGCGGTGTAGCCGCTGACGTCGGCGCTGCCGTTGGCCACCAGGGTGGCCGGGTCGTTCTTGACCGTGATGTTCGCAGCGTCCTTGCCGCCGAAGTACTCCAGCAGCTTGCGCGCGTTGTCCTCGCTCTTGGGCTTGCGGGCCATCATGTAGCCGTCGATCGGGGCGTCCAGCGCCTTGGCGCCGATGGCCGGGTCGATCTCGGGGAAGGTGAAGAAGTCGAGGTCGCTCTGCTCCTCGTTGCTGAACTGCTGACCGACGAAGAGGCCGAGCAGATACATGCCGCTCTTCTTTTGCTGCAACGACTGCGCGGCCTCCTGCCAGGTGCGGCCGAGGCTGTCCGGCTGGTGCAGGGGGAGCAGGCCGGCCCAGGTGTCGAAGACCTTCTTGACCTTGTCGGAGGTCCAGGTCTCCTTGCCGGCCATCAGGTCGATGTGGAACTGGTAGCCGTTGATGCGCAGGTTGAGGATGTCGAAGGTGCCCATCGCCGGCCAGCCGTCCTTGTCGGCGAAGGCGATGGGGGTGAGGCCGTCCTTCTTCATCTGTGCGCTGAGCGCGGTGAGCTGGTCCAGGGTGGTGGGCACCTGGTAGCCGTACTGCTGCCATACCGACTTGCGGTAGAAGACCGCCCACGGGTAGTAGGACGCCGGTACGAAGTACTGTTTGCCGTCGTCGCCGGTGGATGCCTTCTTGAAGGCGTCCGAGTAGCCGGATAGCTTGCCCCACACGTCGCTGATGTCGCTGGCCAGGCCCTTCTGCGCGAAGAAGCGCATCCGGTAGCCGGCGAACCAGGTGAAGACGTCGTCCGGCTTGCCCTGTAGGTAATTGTTGATGTTTTCCTGGAACGTGTTGTGGTCGACCGTATTGACCGCTACCTGCACCCCGGACGAGGTCTTGAAGCCGTCGGTGACCTTGACCAGGACGTCCTTCGGCTTCGGGTCCGACTGGTTCGAGCCGAGTGACACGTCCTTGCTGGACCCGCCGGAACCGGAGTCGTCGCCGCAGCCAGCGAGCAGGCCGGTGCCGAGCAGCGCGCCCGTGCCGGCCGCGCCGGCCAGCAGCGATCGTCGATTGACGCCGGCGACTGAGGGCGGTACGAGCCGAGCCAGGTACTCGGCTTGGGATTGGGGACGGGACATCTGTGCCTCCTGCGGATGAGAAGGAGCTACGCCCAAGGGCCTCAGGGTGGTGAGGGCAGGTCCGGCGCCGTGATCACACATTGAGATCCACCGAGAATCCACATTGGCGAACACGAACGGCCATTGGGGCCTCAAGCTACCCTGCGGTCGGGCGCTGTCAAGAGGGCAGTTCGCCTCTGATAACCCAGTCGTGACACGGCCGTTACCTGGTAAACGTTGGAAAGAAGCTCGATGTTGGAACCTGTTGACTTCCGTGGACCAGCGGGTGCACCCTCAGCTGTCATGCGGCGATGGCAGGGTGACAGCATCTATTTCGGCGGCGACTACAACCCCGAACAGTGGCCCGAGGAAACCTGGTCCGAGGACGTCGACCTGATGCGCCAGGCCGGGGTCAACCTGGTCTCCGTCGGCATCTTCTCCTGGGCGTTGCTGGAGCCCAGCCAGGGGCGGTTCGAGTTCGGCTGGCTGGACCGCGTGCTGGATCTGCTGCACGCCGGCGGCATCCAGGTCGACCTGGCCACCGCCACGGCCAGCCCTCCACCGTGGTTGACCCGCGCACACCCGGAGACCCTGCCCCGCCGGGCCGACGGCGCGATCCTCTGGCCGGGCGGACGACAGGCGTACTGCCCCAGCTCACCGGTGTTCCGCGAGCGGTCGCTGGAGCTGGTACGCGCGGTCGCCGGCCGGTACGCCGAGCATCCCGCCGTGGTCATGTGGCACATCTCCAACGAGCTGGGCTGCCACAACGCGCACTGCTACTGCGACGTCAGCGCCGAGGCGTTCCGCGGTTGGCTGCGCGAGCGCTACGGCGACCTGGACCGGCTCAACGACGCCTGGGGCACCGCGTTCTGGAGCCAGCGCTACGGCGACTGGGCCGAGATCAACCCGCCGCGCGCCGCGCTGACCTTCGCCAACCCGACGCAGCAGCTGGACTTCCTGCGGTTCTCCTCCGACGAGCTGCGCGCCCAACTACGCGCCGAGCGCGAGGTGTTGCAGACGTTGGTCCGGCAGCCGATCACCACCAACTTCATGATCGGCATGGGCGTCAAGCACATGGACTACCAGTCCTGGGCGTCCGACGTGGACCTGGTGTCCAACGACCACTACCTGACCGCCGCCGACCCGCAGGCGCACCTCGGGCTGGCGCTCGCCGCCGATCACACCCGGGGCGTCGCCGGCGGCGACCCGTGGTTGCTGATGGAGCACTCCACCAGCGCCGTCCAATGGCAGCCACGCAACGTGGCCAAGCTGCCCGGGCAGCTGCGCCGCAACAGCCTCGCGCACGTCGCCCGCGGCGCCGACGGGGTGCTCTTCTTCCAGTGGCGCGCGTCCCGGGCCGGCGCGGAGAAGTTCCACTCCGCGCTGGTGCCACACGCCGGCCCGGACACCAAGGTGTTCCGCGAGGTCTGCCAGCTCGGCGCGGACCTCAAGGCCCTCGCCGAGGTATGCGGCAGCCGGGTGGACGCCGACGTGGCGATCCTGTTCGACTGGGAGGCGTGGTGGGGTGTCGAGCTGGATTCGCACCCCAGCGTCGACGTCACCTACGCCGACCGGCTGAACGCCCTGTACGGCTCGCTGTGGCGGGCCGGCGTGACCGCCGACATCGTCCACCCGTCCACCGACCTCAGCGGCTACCGGCTGGTCCTGGTGCCGACCCTCTACCTGGTCCGGGACGCCGACGTCGACGCGCTGCACACCTACGTCGCGGCCGGTGGCACAGCTGCGGTCACCTACTTCAGCGGCATCGTCGACGCCGACGACCACGTCCGGCTGGGCGGCTACCCGGGCGCGTTCCGGGAGTTGCTCGGCGTCCGGACCGAGGAGTTCTTCCCGCTGCGCGAGGGCGAGCAGGTCCACCTCGACGACGGCGGCACCGCTGACGTGTGGACCGAGTGGGTGCACCCCGACGGCGCCGAGGTGCTCGCGTCGTACACCGATGGGCCCTTGCCGGGCGTGCCGGCGCTGACCCGACACCGGGTGGGCGACGGCGCCGCCTGGTATGTCGGCACCCGACTGGACGAACCGGCCACCGATCGGTTGGTGGCCCGACTGCTCGCCGAGGCCGGCGTCCGCCCGGCGGTGTCGGCGCCGTCCGGGGTGGAGGTGGTCCGCCGCCGCGACGGCGACCGGACCTGGCTGTTCGCGATCAACCACACCGACACCGAGGTACGCCTGCCGGCGCGCGGCGTCGAGCTGTTGACCGGAGGACACTGTGTCGGTGAGCTGGCACTGCCGGCCGGTGAGGTGGCGGTCGTCCGTGAGGATCGGACTTGATTCTGACCACAGTCACGGCGCGAAGGAGGTTCCCCCCATGCTCGCCCAGCAGCGGCAGACCGCCATCCTCGATCTGATCCGCCAACGTGGCGGGGTACGGGTGAGTCACCTGGTCAGTCGGTTCGGTGTGTCCGACATGACGATCCGGCGTGACCTTGAGGTGTTGGCCGAGCGCGGCCTGGTCGACAAGGTGCACGGCGGCGCGACCCTCGCCGGGCCGGGTTCGGCCGAGGAACCCGGCTTCGCCGCGAAGTCGATCCGCCAGCAGGCGGAGAAGCGGGCCATCGCCGAGCGGGCCGCGACGATGGTGGAGCCGGGAATGGCCATCGCGCTGTCCGCCGGCACCACCACCGCCGCGCTGGCCACGCTGCTCTCCGACGTACGCGGGCTGACAGTGGTGACCAACTCGATCCCGGTGGCCGACGCGCTCTACCAGAACCCGCGCGCCGACCAGACAGTCGTGTTGACGGGTGGCATCCGCACCCCGTCGGACGCGTTGACCGGGCCGGTGGCCGAGGCGGCGATCAGCGCACTCAACGTCGACCTGCTCTTCCTCGGCGTGCACGGCCTCAGCCCACGGACCGGGTTCACCACGCCCAACCTGCTGGAGGCCGGCGTCAACCGCTGCCTCATCGGCGCGGCCCGCCGACTCGTGGTGCTCGCCGACCACACCAAGTGGGAGACGATCGGCATCGCCACCATCGCCCCACTGGAGGCCGCCGACGTGCTGATCACCGACCGTGGGCTGCCGATCGAGGCACGTACGACGATCGGCGAACAGGTCGGCGAGTTGGTGATCGTGGAGCCCGACTAGGGCGTCCCGCACGCCCATCCGTCCGGCAGGCCAGGACTCGAACAAGGGAGCACGGCCATGAGTGCGGTCACTGTGCGATTCGCTGCGATCGCCGTCGTGGGCCTGGCCCTCGTAGGGATGTTGAGTTGGTTGGCTGGCTCGTGGCCCGCCGACCAGACCCGGGCGACAGTCGATCACTGCTATGTGACCCACGATCGGCTGGAGGCCATGCACAGCCGGTGTGTCGGCAACTGGACCCGCGGCGGACGCGGGCGGCAGGGGCCGGTCCACGGCGTCGACGTCCAGGAGTCCTGGAAGATCATTGACGACGAGCCCAGCAGCGCGTACGAGTGGGAGGTGGCCGTCCCGGCGTCGGCTCGACAGCCCCGCGTACTCGCCGACACCCGGCAGGCATGGGCGCTGTCGCCGCGTGCCCTGCCCTGGGGTCTGGTCCCCGCCGGCCTCGTGGCGCTGCTGGCCGCGCTCGCCTGGTTGATCACCGCGACGGTCAGGGCACCGAGGCCGGCGCCGAGTGCGCCGGCCGACTCGATCGCCACGCCCACCTGACAGCGGCCACCTTTGCAGGCGCTAGTGGTCGTTCAGCATGAACAGGAGCGTTCGATGCTCCAGGTCCAGGAACACCACCCGCCAGCGTGTCGACGGGAGTGTCTCGTTGTAAATCTGACTGTGCAGCCAGCGGGGCTTGGCCGGAAGGAACGGCACGAGGTCCGGCCGCACGTCCGTCGGCGTGTGCGAGTGGACAAGCTCGGCCGGGTCGATGGATGCGAACGGAACGAACGTGAACTGCTCGGCCAACCTGTGCGCGTCCTCCGGGCGCAGCACGATGACGCCCTGGTACTCCCAGTCCGTCGGGCCCGGCGCCCGTGAGCACGGATTGCCCAGCGCGCGCGCCTGCCAGTGAATCTCCGAATACTCACCGACATGCGGGAGTTCCTCCGGCGAATCCCAGCGACTGACCCGGACCTTCGCCTCGTCGGCCTGCCGTTGCTCCTGGCACCCACGCGTCTCGTCCACCGCTGCCGTGTCGCATCCGACCACCACCAGCAGCAGCCCCACCGCCGCAGCGAGCATGGCCGGGCGTGCCCGTCTCCCCGTCTTCATCGCCCAGACTGTAGATCGGTCTGGGGACCGCCGTCGGACAGGCAGGAGCCGACGTGGTCGGCCTCCCGCGCACACCGACGGCGATCGGGCATGTTCCGGTCGCAGAAAACCCAATGTCGTACGTGCTGCGCGTCCTCGGCCGACACTGTGGAGCCGCCGATGTCGATTTGCGGCGTGGACGCCAGGGAACGGGCGAGTGTCCGCGCCAGGTCCAGCGCCCTCGTCTACCCGGTAGGCGGCTGGATGGCCTTCGTCAACGGGGTGAAGGACGGCGATTTCCGCGTCCTGATGCGTGATGGACTCGGGTTGCAGGAAGTCGGGGTGTCCTGGTCGCGGGGATGCCCCGGTTTTCAGGAACCCGAGTCGATCAAGCGGCGCCGGGCCACGCGCCGACCCGAGCGTCGTCGGCGCGGGCGCTTCACAGCCACCTCACAGGGGTGCTGGATAGGGTGCCGTTCGAGTCAACGTCCGACTCCAGCCTGGAGCGGTCGGCGTCGCACAGGAGTTCCGATGGTCTTCAAGAAGATGTTGAGCGCGTTCGGTGTGGGCGGTCCCAGCGTGGACACCGTGCTGACCAACCCCAACACCCGGCCCGGCCTGACCCTCGACGGGCAGGTCAACCTCGTCGGCGGCGACGCTGAGGCAGCCATCGAGCAGGTGGTGATCGGCCTGGTCACCCGGGTCGAGGTCGAGGGACACGACACCGAGTACGCGGGCACGATGGAGTTCCACCGCATGGCGGTCAGCGGTCCGCTGAAGCTCGCCCCGAAGCAGCAGCTCTCGATCCCGTTCCAGCTGCCGGTGCCTTGGGAGACCCCGATCACCGACGTGTACGGCCAGCGCCTGCACGGCATGACGATGGGTCTGCGCACCGAGTTGGCGATCGCCCGGGCGGTCGACAAGAGCGACCTGGACCAGGTGGCGGTGCACCCGCTGCCGGTGCACGAGCGGATCCTGGAGGCGTTCCAGCGGCTCGGCTTCCGGTTCAAGCACGCCGACCTGGAGCGTGGTCACATCCGGGGCGTGCAGCAGACGCTGCCGTTCTACCAGGAGATCGAGTTCTTCGCCTCCCCGCAGTACGCGAGCACGATCCGGGAGGTCGAGCTGACCTTCGTGACCAGCCAGCGCGGTGTGGAGGTCATCCTGGAGTGCGACAAGCGCGGTGGGTTCCTCAGCGCAGGGCACGACGCGTTCGGTCGCTACCAGGTGGCGCACACCGACGCTGACCGGGTGGACTGGGCGCAGGTCGTCGACGGTTGGCTGCGCGAGACCACGTCCCGCTACGGCAGCCTGCGCTCCCAGTACGGCCCGAGCCACGGTCACGGGCACAGCCGCGGGCACGGCATGGGCGGCATGGTGGCCGGAGCGGCGCTCGGCGTCGCCGGCGGCATGGTCGCCGGCGAGATGATCGAGGACGCGTTCGAGGGCGACTTCGGCGGTGACTTCGGCGGCGACGAGTAGTCGTCCCACACGCGACGATGGCCTCCGGGAGGTTCTCCCGGAGGCCATCGTGCGCTGTGCTCGTGCTACCCGCTTAGTGGCGGGCCTTGCGCTCCTCGCCACTGCGCCAGTTGCTGCCGGCCTTCGAGAGGCCACGGCTACCGAGGTAGCCAAGCGTCAGCAGGGTGATCAGGAACCAGGCGTTGTCGGCCCGGAAGATGTCCACCCCAGCGGAGTTCTTACCGACGACCTGCGACGCGCCCAGTACGGCGGCCACCGCGATCAGGTAGATCCAGAACTCGGTGGTCTTGAACGCCTGCTTGGTCTCCGTACCGGGTGCCTGCATGTCGTTGCGGCGCCCGTCATGCATGACCGGCATCTGCTGGGTCTGCATGTCCCGCGTCTGAGCGGGATTCTGCGGGTCGTTCATGGGCCGGTTCATCGGCCGGGTGGAAGCAGCCTGCGTGCTCATCTGGTCCTCCTCAGGATGCGATGAGTCGTACCTGCATTCCCTCGCCCCGCTACCGCGTTTCGGCCACGGCACGGTTCGCTTTCGTGGCGGGGACAACCCCCGACTACCCGAGGCCGGTGAGCAGGTAACACCGATCGCCGGCCGGAAAAAGTCCGGCCGGCGATCGGCTGGACGACGGGTCAGCGCAGGCCGTTGCGGATCGCCACGCTCACCAGAAGGCCCGGGTCGTCGGTGATGATGCCGTCGACGCCCAGGTCGATGACCCGCTGCATCACCGTCGCGTCATCGACGGTGTACGGGATCACCTTCAGGTCGTAGCGCGTTTGCAGGGTCCGAACATCCGGTCCGTGGAAGTATGCCGGGTTCTCCCGCAGGTACCAGTCGGTCGAGGCGACAGTGCCCTGCTTCGGGTCGTGCACCTGCCAGTTGGCCGAAACCGTGCCAGCGCCCGCGGCCCGGGTCAGCTTGCCGAGGTCCTGGTATTTCCACCAGTCCAGGCCACCGGTCCACGGGCTCTTCACCGACGGGTTGCCGTAGACCGCCTCCAGCGAGCACTCGTCGGCGAGGGTCGTGCACTCGGCCGGACCGTACTGCCAGACCAGGCCGACAGTGCCGATCCGCCGGTCGAGCTGCCGCGCGTACGTGATGGTGCGCCAGTCGAACGACTGGATGGTGGCCCGGCTGGTGAAGCCGGCCCGCTGGATCGCGTCAACGAGCTTGCGGGTGAAGCTGCGGTACGGCTCGGTGTCGTTCACCACCGGGCTGATCTTTGTCTCGATGTTCATTCCGATGTCGGTGCGGCCACTCGCCTTCACCAGGGCGAATACCTCGTCCAGGGTAGGGATCCTGGCACCGGGCGCGGGCACCTGGGCGGGCAGTTCGGGCAGCGTCTTCGTGCCGCAGTCCACGGTCTTGAGCTGCGCCAGTGTCAACTCGTGCACCGACTTGCCCACGTACGGGAACTTCCGGTCTCCCGCGCGCACCGGGGCGGTGTCGACGCAGTGCGACCCGTTGACGGTGCGATCGTGCAGCACCACGAGCTTGCCGTCGGCGGTCACGTTGGTGTCCAGCTCCAGCGTGGAGATGGCCCGGTTGGACAGCGCGTTCGCGAACGCCGGAAGGGTGTTCTCCGGCCGGGTGGCTCGACCGCCCCGGTGCGCCTGGATGTCGAACGGCGCGGTGTACGCCTTCGGCAGCCGGTAACCGCGCTGCGCCAGCAGGCCCCGCAACCGGTCCGGGTAGTCGGTGATGAGGCCGTCCACCCCGTCGTCGATCAGCTTGGTCATGGTCGGCACGTCGTCGACAGTCCACGGGATCACCTTGATCCCGTAACGGTGCGCCTGGGCGACCATCTCCTTCGTGACGTACGGCTTGTAGCCGGGGTCGGTGACAGTGCCGTTCTGCGGGGACCCGTGCACCGGCGAGAAGGCGCTGGCGCCGAAACTGCGGATCGCCTTGATCGGATCGCCGCCGAAGTCGTCGATGTCCAACCCGCCCAGCCACGGCGAGGCACCCGACTGACCGGTCTGGAGGAAGTCGTAGTTGGTCAGGGCGACCAGCGGCAGCTTCGGCTCGACCTGACGCATGCGCATCAGCGCGCCCCAGTCGAAGCTCTGGATGGTGACCTGCTTGAGCAGCCCGGCGGCGCGGATCTCGCCCGCGGTGACCCGGACGAACTGCTCCCGGGGGGCGGTCTCGCTCGGCGCGCCAGCCTCGACCTTGGTCTCGACGTTGAGCTTCACGTCCGTGGCCCGGTAGCGGTTGACCAGCGCGAAGACCTCACGCAGCAGCGGCATCCGGACACCGGGGACGGCGAGCTGGCCGGGCTTGTCCGACAGCGTCTTCGAACCGCAGTCGAGCGAGCGCACCTGGGCCAGGCTGAGCGTGTTGATGTACTTCCCGACGTACGGGAACTCCGGGTCGCCGGGCGTCACCGGGGTGGTGTCGGCGCACTTGGTGCCGGTCACCTTGCGGTCGTGGGTGACGACGGCCTGGCCGTCCTCGGTGATCTGCACGTCCAGTTCGAGGGTGCTCACCCCGAGCTGGAGGGCGTTGCCGAAGGAGGCGAGAGTGTTCTCCACCCGCAGCCCGAGGCCACCCCGGTGGGCCTGCACGTCGAATGTCCGGTCCGGTCGTGGCTTCGCCTGAGCGGGCACCGCGAGCCCGGTCGTCACCGTCGCGGCCACCAGGGCCGCGACGGCGGTACGGCGTACTGTGCGCACGCTGTCATCCCCTCCTGCCGGCGGGCATCTCCCACCGGTCGCGGGACAGCATGGACATCTCGGGCTGCGGGCAGGCGGCCAGCGGGCGGCGTGACGGTGAACCGCCGTGGACGACCTCCCGGTCAGGCCGGGTTTGGTCGGCCGGTGGCCGGGCACGCAGTCAGTTCCACAGCTTCTGCGAGGTGATGGACGTGCGTGAGGACGACATGCGGCAGGATGCCGCCCGCGAGGCCGAGGATCGGATCGCCGGCGGCGTGTACGGCAAGGGCGCCCTCGACGAGGTGACTGTGCCCCGCACCGATGTGGAGAGTCAGATCCAGCGCGATGACCCGTTCGATCCGGCGAAGGAACGGATCGACCCACAGGTGCTGCGCGACGGCGGCCCCGTCGGCGGGCAGGGCGCGGTGACCACCACCGGCGGCACCGCCGGGCCGGCGAGCGTACGCCGGGTGGCCCGACAGCCGGAGCGACACCCGGGCACTGTCGCACCGACCACCACCGGCGATGCCACCACCGGCGGCCTCAGCACCCCGAGGGGCGGTGGCACCAGCGACCAGTCCACCTCCGCAACGGGCCCGGCGAAGTCCATCAGGGACACATCCAACGACTGACCCCACCCGCCGTCCCCGCCGAGCGACAACTCGGTGGGGACGGCGGGCTTCGTGGTCAGCTCGCCGGGCGGAGGACGCCCAGGCGTTGGGTGGCGCGGGTCAGGGCCACGTACAGGTCGCTGCGTCCGCGGGGGGACTCGGCCACCATCCGGTCCGGGTCGACGACCAGCACCGAGTCGAACTCCAACCCCTTGGCCTGCGCGACTGTCAACACCACCACCCGGCTCTCCAGCTCCGGATGCTCGCCGACGGCGGCCTCGGGCAGGGCGGCGGTCACCGCCGCGCCCAACTCGCCCACGCGGCCGGCCGGCACGAGCACCCCGAGCCGGCCCTCGGTCAGCCCGGCCGCCTCCCGGGTGGCCTCGGCGACCAGTTCCGCCGCCAACCGCCCGCCGGGCACCGTCCGGTCCCACGGCGGTACGCCGCTCTCCCGCACGGAGCGCGGCGGCCGCAGCGCCGGGTCGATCTCGGCCAGTACGTCGGCGGCGACCGCCATGATCTCGGCGGGGGTGCGGTAGCTGACCGTCAGCTCGGTGAGCCGCCACCGCTGCTCGACGTACGGGGCCAGGGCGTCCGCCCAGGAGGGCGTGCCGCTGAGCGCGCCGGTCTGCGCCACGTCCCCGACGATCGTCATCGACCGGCTCGGGCAGCGGCGCATCAGCAGTCGCCAGGCCATTGGCGAAAGCTCCTGCGCCTCGTCCACGATCACGTGGCCGAACGCCCAGGTGCGGTCGGCGGCGGCCCGCTGGGCGGTGGTCAGCCGGTCGGCCTCCTCCTGCCGCTCCAGCAGCCGATCCGCGTCGATCAGGTCGGTCACACCGAGGATCTCACCGCCCTCGGCCTCGTCCTCGACGTCGATCGAGCGGGAACCCCGGGCGATCTCCAGCACGCCCTCGGCGTACTCCCGTTCCATCACCCGGATGCGGTCCCGCCGGGCGGCGGCGGCACGTTCGTCCTCGCCGAGCAGTTCGGCGGCCTCGTCCAGCAGCGGGACGTCGGCCGGCGTCCAGCCACCCGGCTCGCGGCGCAGCAGCGCCCGCTCGTCCTCGCTGAGCATCGGCGCGGCGGCGGCGATCCGGTCCGGGTCGGCGTACAGGTCGGCGAGCAGCCGCTGCGGGGTGAGCACCGGCCACAACCGGTCGAGGGCGCCCTGGATCTCCGTCTCCTCGCGCAGCTCGCGTCGGATCTCGGCCCGGTCCGCCTCGTCGAGGAGGTTGTCCCCGCCGAGCGGGTCGGCGCCGATGCGTTCGGCCACCTGGTCGGCGAGCGCGTGCACGATCTCCACGTCGAACAACGCGCGGGCCAGGTTGTGCGGTCGGTCGACGCGGCGGACCCGGTCCCGGGCCGCGCGCACGATCTCCGGGTCGAGGGTCAGCGTCTCCCTCTCGACCTCGATCTCCAGCGGTTCGTCCGGCACCCACTGCCGGTCCCGTACGGCCAGCGCCAACACCTCGGCCAGCACCGCCCGGCCCTTGAGCGCCGTGGTCTCCGCCGGCTCGGTCCGTTGGGCGCTCACCCCGGGAAAGAGATCACCCTGGGTACGCAGCAGCACGCCGGTCTCGGCCAGCGTCGGCAGCACCTGGGAGATGTAGCGCAGGAACGTCGCGTTCGGGCCGACCAGCAGCACACCACGGCTGGAGAGTTCCCGACGGTGCGTGTAGAGCAGGTACGCCGCCCGGTGCAGCGCGACAGCGGTCTTGCCGGTGCCGGGACCGCCCTGGACCACCATCACGCCCGGAAGCTCCGCGCGGATGATCTCGTCCTGTTCGGCCTGGATCGTCTCGACGATGTCGCGCATCCGGCCGGTCCGGCCCGCGTTGAGTGCGGCGAGCAGCGACGCCTCACCGGTCAGCTCCTCGTGGGCGCCGGGGGAGGCGGAGTCGATGTCGAGCACCTCGTCGTTGAGCCCGGTCACCTTGCGCTGCCGGGTACGCAGGTGCCGGCGACGGCGTACGCCCTGCGGGTTGGCGGCGGTGGCGAGGTAGAACGGGCGGGCGGCGGGTGCCCGCCAGTCCATCAGCAGCGGATCGTAGTCACCACCGGTGTCGAAGATGCCGATCCGGCCGATGTAGTGGCGGGAGTCGTCGTCGCCGTCGAGACGCCCGAAGCAGAGCCCGTTCTCCACGGCGGAGAACTGTTCGACCTGATTGGCGTACATCGCTACCGAGCTGTCGCGCTGCGAGCGGTCCTGGAGGGTGCCGCCGGTGTTGTGCAGCTCGGCGGTGAGCCGGTGGGCGGCCTGCTCACGCAGCTGGTCCAGCCGGTTGTAGAGCATCGAGACGTACTCCTGCTCGCGACCGATCTCGTCGTCGAGCGGCAATTCGCCGGAACCGCCGGAGTGCCTTGACAAGCCGTCTCCCTAAAGATTAGAATCCTTTGCAGGAACGGCTTTTAGCCGTTCTTTTTTGTGCCTTCGAACTGTTGAAGATAGCGCGTTCCGCCGGTTCTCACCAAGCCGGGCGGTCCGGCGCGCCGGTGATCACGAGGTGGCGGCGGATGATCCTGCGGACCGGGCAACGGGTGGTCTTCATCGGCGACAGCATCACCGATTGTGGTCGACGCGACGTCGCCGCGCCCTACGGCAGCGGATATGTGAGTCTCGTGCGCGCCCTGGTCGACGCGCGGCACCCCGAGTTGGAGCTGGAGTGGGTCAACCGGGGTGTGGGCGGCGACACGGTGCGCGACCTCGCCGCCCGCTGGGACGAAGACGCCGTCGCCGAGCGCCCCGATTGGCTCGCGGTGATGATCGGCATCAACGACATCTGGCGGCACTACGGTGACCGGCCGGATGAGGCCGTCGGCATCGAGGAGTACGAGCGCACCCTGCGTGACCTTCTCCGTCGGGCGGTCAGCGCCACCGGCTGCCGACTGATCCTCGGCGACCCGTTCTTCATCGAGGCCGACCGGAGCGTCCCGCAACGCGCCGACACCGACCGGTACGCGGCGGTCGTGGCGGGGCTGGCCACCGAGTTCGACGCGGTGCACGTGCCCAACCAGGCGGCTTTCGACCGGGTGCTGGCGGTGAGTCCGGCGACGCGCTGGGCCGACGACCGGGTCCACCCGCACCTGCCCGGCCACGCGGTCCTCGCCGACGCGTACCTCAGCGCTCTCGGCGTCTCCTGACCTCCGCCTGACCCATAGCGAAGCGCCGGGCCGACCGTCAGGTCGACCCGGCGCGAACACCGTGGAGATCAGCCGCGGGCGGCCTGGTAGAGCCGCTCCGGCGTCACCGCTCCGGCGAGCACCCGGCCGTCGTCGGTGAGCAGCACGCTGAACAGTTTGCTGGTGAGGAGCCGACCGCTGCCCCAGTCACCACTGACCGCCGGCAGCCCGCCGAGCAGCTTCGAGATGTCCATGTCCATGTCCGGGCCGGCGCCGGCCGGGGAAGCCGCCGGCTTCGTGGCGGGCTTGCGGGCGGCATCGGCCCCGTCGAGGCGGCTGACGAGCACTGTCGTCCAGCCCTCGCCCACGGCACGGACCTGCGGGTCACCCGCCGGCTCGACGTGACCGGGCTTGCCCGTGTGACCGGGCTTACCCGTTGGGCGCTCGGCCTTCTCCTCGTCGACAGTCACGCCGGGCGGCGGGTTGAAGCGGAACTGGTCGGCGTCCGGGCGGCGGTAGTCGACCTGGGTGAAGGCCACCTCGAACGCCGGCCGGTCGCTGCCCTTCGCGAGCACCTCGAAGCGCAGCGGCACGTGCTGCTTGGCGTCGATGGCGATCCGCAGCTGGTGCACCAGGGAGGCCTGGTCGCGCGGCTGGAGCACCAACTCGTACGCGTCCCGGCCGGCAACGGTGGCCGACCGGCCGACGCTGACCTCGGTGCTCGGGTCGATCGCGCCCAACGCCAGGTCGGCGGCCTGCTGCGGGGTGGCCGGCAGGCTCGCTGCCGGTTCGGGGGCGGGCTTCCAGGCCCCGGCGTCGCCGCCCAGCGTGCGATGGGTGGCGGTGTTGCTGCGGCTCTGCCACGTCCACAGGTCCCGGCCGTTGCGGATGATGTCCTGTTCGCCAAGGGTGTCCACCAGCGCGACCCGCTGCTTGTCCGGCCCGGAATACCAGACCCGCAGGGTGTGGGTGCCGGTCAGCAGGGTGGTCAGCTCGTTGCCGGGAACCAGCCCGACGAGGGGCGGCAGGCCGAGGTCGGCGCGTTGCACCAGGGTCCCGGACAACCCCTCCAGCCGGGACGTCTGTAGGTCGACCAGGAGCTGAGCGGCGGTTCGGGGCGGCAGGCTCGGCTCGGCCTCGGCGGCGAACGTGCCGATTGCCGCGCCGCCGCCGATGACGGCGACGGCCGCGGTGGCCGGGACCAGCCAACGAAGGACGGGACGGCTTCTCAGGACGGACATGGTGGCACCTCCTGCGGCCATCTTGCCCCCTCCGTGCTGTGAACGCGCTGAGGACACCGAACCGCGCCGATTGACCCGGGTGGCACCCTTGAGCTGTGCGGGTGCTGGTGGTGGAGGACGAGGCCCGGTTGGCGGCTGCCCTGCAACGCGGTCTCCAGGCGGAGGGGTTCGCGGTGGACGTGGCGGCGACCGGCCCGGCGGGCCTGGATGCGGCCCGGCACGGCGGGTACGACGCGATGATCCTCGACGTGATGCTGCCGGGCCTCTCCGGGTACGAACTGGTCCGGCGGCTGCGCGCGGAGCAGCACTGGTTGCCGGTGCTGATGCTCTCCGCCAAGGACGGCGAGTACGACCAGGCCGACGGTCTCGACTGCGGTGCCGACGACTACCTGACCAAACCCTTCTCGTACGTGGTGCTGCTGGCCCGGCTGCGGGCGCTGCTGCGTCGGGGCGCGCCGGAGCGCCCGACCGTGCTGGCGGTCGGTGACCTGCGGCTGGACCCGGCCCGTCGGCGGGTGACCCGGGCGGACGCCGAGGTGGCGCTGACCGCGCGGGAGTTCGCGCTGCTGGACTACCTGATGCGCCGGCCGGGCCAGGTCATCTCCAAGATCGAGTTGTTGGACCACGTCTGGGACGCGAGCCTGGAGACCGCGCCGAACGCCGTCGAGGTGTACGTCGGCTACCTGCGCCGCAAGCTCGGCCGGGATCGGCTGGAGACGGTCCGGGGCGCCGGCTACCGGCTGGCGACGTGACCGCCGACGGCCCGGCACCCACCGGTCGGGCCCGGCCCGGCCGAATGCCGGTCCTGGGGCTGCGCGGGCGGCTCATGGCGCTCGGTGTGGTCGGTCTCACCATCGGGCTGGCAGTGGGCGGGGTGGTGCTGCTCGGCGCACTCGGCTTCGTGCTCCAGCGCACTGTCGACACCGAGGCGTTCCGCACCGCCGACGCGGTCGCCCTGCTCGCCGCCGAGGACGCGCTGCCCGACCCGCTGCCGGTGGCCGGGGGGCAGGTCCGCGTGCAGGTCGTCGACGGGCAGGGACGGATCCGCGCGGCTTCGATCGACGCCGACCGCCTGGTGCCGATGGTCCGCCCGGAGCGACTGAACCGCGACGGTCGGCAGCGGTTGGAGGTGCCGGCCGAGCGGGTCGGGCTCGTCGGCCCGGTTCGGGTGGTCGCCGTACCCGCCGGCACCGCGGCCGACCCGCTCACCGTGCTGGTCGCCCGCTCGATGGCCGACGTGCGGCACAGCACCCATGTGGTCCGGACCATCCTGCTGGTGGCGTTCCCGCTGCTGGTTGCCGTACTGGCCGCTGTGGCGTGGCGGGTGGTGGGCGCGACCCTGCGGCCGGTCGAGGCGTTACGGCGAGGCGCCGAGGAGATCACCGGCAGGGCCGGCGCCGGTCGGTTGCCGGTGCCGGCGTCGGCCGACGAGATCCACCGTCTGGCGGTCACCCTCAACGGCATGCTGGGTCGGCTGGAGTCCGCCCGCGTCCGGCAACGGGCTTTCGTGTCCGACGCCGCGCACGAGCTGCGCAGCCCGTTGACCAACATCCGGACGGAGCTGGAGGTGGCCCAGCGCCTCGCCGACCGGACGGACTGGACGGCGGTGACCGCCAACCTGCTCGCCGACACCGACCGGTTGAGCCGCCTGGTCGACGACCTTCTGCTGCTGGCTCGCCTGGACGAGACCCCGGCGGCCCGGGGGACCGGCCCGGTGGAGCTGGGCGCGTTGCTGACCGAGGTCACCGCCCGCTACCCGTCGCCGCCGGTGCGGGTGACGCCGCCGGAGGGCCAGCTCTGGACGATCGGCAGCGTCGAGGAGTTGCGTCGCGTGCTGGCCAACCTGGTCGACAACGCGGTACGGCACGCACACGGCAGTGTCGTGCTCGCGGCGTCGACGGCGGCACCGACGGTGGGCTCTGGGGCGGGGCCCGGCGTGGGGGCGTACCACCTGGTGACGGTGACCGACGACGGCCCGGGGGTCGCGGTGGCGGACCGGGAGCGGGTCTTCGACCGGTTCACCCGGCTGGATGACGGACGGGCCCGCGAGGATGGGGGCGCCGGCCTGGGGCTGGCCATCGTCCGGGAGTTGGTCCGACGCGCGGGCGGCAGCATCACCCTGACCGACGCGCCGGAGCAGCGAGGGCTACGGGTGTGCCTGCTGCTGCCAGCGTTGCCGGCCGAGGATTCCCAAAGGTAGACGGTCCGTGACGGCGACCTCCCCCAACCACCTACCGATGCCCCCTTTGCTCTGCACCCGCGGAGGCGACAGCTACCTAACGTGATGCTCGCCGACGTGTCTGGCGGCAGCGGCCGCGATGTCTCAGCTGGTCATCGGAGGTGGTGCACATAGGTAAGCAGAGCAAAGGCTGGGCGGGAGTGTGGACGGAGGCGACGGGTGCAACGGCCTGTCACGGCGGGCCGGTCAACGGGTAAGCCCACGCTGAGTGAGGTCGGCGGGCGTGGCTGGCGGAGCGAGGGCTGTCGGATGGTGGCTGGCCGGGTCAGCGGCGGCGGGTGCAGACCTGCTTGGAACGGGCCACTGTGTCGGTGGACCAGGCGACGGCGACGGTGAAGCAGAAGTCGTTGGTGCGGTTGAGCGCGTAGATGACGAAGCTGGTGGTGCCGGCGGGCAGCGTCGCGAAGATGTTGTGGGTCTGGCCGGTGCGCCCGCCCGCGATGACGACCGGGCCCTCGCCGCCGGCCGGGTAGGTCCAGTTCAGCGCGATGCTGTCCCGGGTGTCGCGCAGGGTCACCGCGCTGGGTGGGGTGCCGGGCGGCGCCGCGGCGGCAGCCGACGTGGGTGCCGTGCCGCCCGGGGCCGGCGCGGTGCTGGCCGGCGCGCC
>NZ_JAKKFD010000002.1 GCF_022229005.1 Micromonospora trifolii | reverse complement strand
CGGCCGGCACCGCCGCCGACGTCGACAGCGCCGTCGCCGCCGCCCGAGCCGCCTTCCCAGCCTGGTCGGCGACCACCCCGCAGCACCGGGCGGACGTGCTGCGCCGCCTCGGCACCGGCCTCGCCGCCCGCACGGAGGAGATCGCCCAGGCGATCACCGCCGAGATGGGCTCTCCGATCGGTATGTCCCGGACCGCCCAGGTCGCGTTCCCGGCCGCTGTGGTCGAGTCCATCGCCGGCCTGGCCGACGACTTCGCCTGGACCGAGGAGGTCGGCAACTCGCTGATCGTCCGCGAGCCGGTCGGCGTGGTCGGCGCGATCACGCCGTGGAACTTCCCGCTTCAGCAGATCGTCTCCAAGCTGGCGCCGGCCCTGCTCGCCGGCAACACGATGGTCTTCAAACCGTCCGAGAACGCCCCGCTGACCGCGCGCATCCTCGCCGAGGCCGCCGCCGAGGCCGGCGTACCGGACGGTGTCTTCAACGTCGTCTACGGCACCGGCGCGACCGTCGGTGAGGCGATCTCCGCCCACCCGGACATCGACATGATCTCGTTCACCGGGTCCACCCGGGCGGGGCAGCGGATCTCCTCGGTAGCCGCGGCGACCGTCAAGCGGGTCGCGCTGGAGTTGGGTGGCAAGGGTGCGAACATCATCCTCGACGACGCCGACCTGCCGGCCGCTGTCGAGCGGGGTCTCATGATGGCGTTCAGCAACGGCGGTCAGGTCTGCGGCGCATGGCCACGGATGCTGGTGCCCGCCTCCCGTCAGGAGGAGGTCGTGGCGTTGGCCGTCGAGGCGGCGAAGCAGTACACAGTCGGCGACCCGGGCGACGAGGCCACCCGGATCGGCCCGATGGCGTCCGAGACCCACCGGCAGAAGGTCGTCGGCTACATCGAGCGGGGTATCGCCGACGGGGCCCGGCTCGTGTTCGGCGGCCCGCAGCGGCCCGAGGGGTTGACCGTCGGGGCATACGTCCAGCCGACGATCTTCGCCGACGTCGACCCGGCCTCCGCGATCGCCCAGGAGGAGATCTTCGGCCCGGTGCTGACGATCATCCCCTACGCCGACGAGGAGGAGGCCGTGGCCATCGCCAACGGCACGCTGTACGGCCTGACCAGCGGCGTCTTCGGTGAGCCTGAGCACGCGCTGGCGATCGCCCGGCGGCTGCGTGTGGGCCAGGTCGACGTGAACGCCGGGCACTGGAACCCGCTCGCCCCGTTCGGTGGCTACAAGCACTCCGGCAACGGCCGCGAGTTCGGCCGCTATGGCCTGGAGGAGTTCCTGGAAACCAAGTCCATCCAGCGCTAACCGCACCAGCCCCCGCCCCCGCCCGCCCGCCCGCGCGCCCGCCCGCCCGCCCGCCCGCGCCGATCTTGCACTTTCGGTCGCCGACATGGGGTGTTACAACCCTTATGTCTCGACAGAAAGTGCAAGATCGCGAAACCAGGGGCGGGGCGGGGCCGGGGCGCGGGGTGGAACACCGGGGCTGGGCTGGTCTGTTGCAATCCATGTGCCGGTCCACCCGCCGGCACCCACCGATCGGAGACACCCGTGGACCGCGCGCAACTCGCCAGCTTCCTGCGCACCCGCCGCGAGGCGCTCCAGCCCGAGGACGTCGGGTTGCCCCGGGGCCCGCGCCGGCGCACCGGAGGGCTACGGCGCGAGGAAGTCGCCACATTGAGCGGAATGTCCACCGACTACTACAGCCGGCTGGAGCAGCAGCGCGGGCCGCACCCCTCGGAGCAGATGCTCGCCGCCCTCGCCCGTGGCCTGCGACTCTCCCTGGCCGAACGGGACCACCTGTTTCAACTCGCCGGTCACGCCGTCCCACACCGCGCCGTCCGGGCCGACCACGTCAACCCCGGGATGATGCGCATTCTCGACCGGATGCACGACACTCCCGCCCAGGTGGTGAACCACCTCGGCGAGACCCTGGCGCAGACCGCGCCGGCCGTCGCCCTGCTCGGCGACGAGACCCGGCACACCGGGTTCGCGCGCAGCGCGCACCACCGCTGGTTCACCGACCCGCAGGCGCGACAGCTGCACCCAGCGGAGGGCCACGAGACGCAGAGTCGACTCCTCGTGGCACACCTGCACGCCTCGTACACCCGGGACGGCCAGGGTTCGCGGGCGGCGGCGCTCGTCGACGACCTGCTGGGCAGGAGCCCGGAGTTCGCGCAGCTGTGGCGGGAACACCCGGTGCCCGCCGGCTACTGCCCACCCAAGCATTTCGTGCACCCGGAGGTCGGGGCGTTGGAGCTGCACTGCCAGACGCTTGTCGACCCCGACCAGTCACAGACACTGTTGGTCTTCACCGCCGTGCCCGGGTCGCCGAGCGACGAGAAGCTGCGGCTGCTCGCCGTCATCGGCGGGCAACTCGTCTGACCGCGATCAGCTCCGAGCGGGATAGCGGGCCGGGCTGACGCCCAGGTAGCGCCGGAAGTGGCGGGTCAGGTGCGCCTGGTCGAAGAACCCGGCCGCGACGGCGGTCTCGACGGGCCGTTGCCCGGCGAGGAGCAGGCGGCGCGCCAGCTCGACCCGACGGCCGGTCAGGTACGAGTGCGGTGGCACGCCGTGCACCTGGGAGAACGTCCGGACCAGGTGGGTCGGGTGGGCGTGCAGCAACTGGGCGGCCTCCCCCAGCGTGACGCCCTCGACGGTCCGGGCGTCCAGCAGCTCCCGCAACCGCACCGCGAGGCCGCGCCCGGCCGGGTAGCCAGCGGCCGGGGAGCGCTGGCGGAGCTGGCGGCGCAACCGGTCCAGGATGAACGCGAGTCGACTCTCGGCCTCGAACTCGTCGCCGGGTGCGGCGAGCGCCTGGTGCAGGTGGTGGATCCGGTCGCGCAGGTGCGGATCGGCCAGGTCCGGCTCGTCGACGGCCCGGCCGACCAGCTCGGCGTCGAGCGCAGAGGTGTCGAGGTACAGGACCCGCTTGCGGAAGCCGTCCGGTGTGGCGGAGCTGCCGTCGTGCGGCACGTACGGCGGCAGCAGGGTGACCGACGTGCGTAGCGCGCCGTGCCGGTGCCGGTCCAGGTCGAAGCGGACCGCGCCGTCGTCGACGATCAACAGCGTCCACACCTCGTGGATGTGCCGGGGATAGGCGTGGTCCACGAAATGGGCGTGGAAGACCTCGGCGACCCCGGCTACCGCGGGTCGCCACGCGCTGACGTGCGAGCCCGCCGGGCGGGTGTCCACGCTAAGAACGTACAAGACCGGTAGGCGTCGGGGCGGGCAGGCTCGACGCCATGACCGAACCGATCCGCTTTCCCACCAAGATCGCCGTACTGCTCCGCACCGACCTGGCGAGCTGGCAACGGCTGAACGTCACCGCCTTCCTGGTCAGCGGCATCGCGAGCACCCTGCCCGAGCTGGTCGGCGAGGATTACCGCGACGCGGACGGCACCAGCTACCTACCGATGTTCGGCCAGCCGGTGCTGGTCTTCGCCGGGGATCGGGCGACGTTGGTCGGCGCCCACTCTCGCGCTCTCGCCCGTGGCCTGCGGATGGCGATCTTCACCGCCGAGCTGTTCGCCACCGGCAACGACCGGGACAACCGCGCCGCCGTCCAGGCGGTCGGACGGGAGAAGCTCGACCTGGTGGGCCTGGCGCTGCACGCGCCGCGCAACGCGGTGGACAAGGTGCTCAAGGGTGCGTCCATGCACCCGTAACGGCATCCGTGGCGACGAAGACATTGATATCGGTGTCTATGGCTGTAATGATTAACACACTTTACAGTTGTTTCGCCGCCCCGGAAGGACCCCCACATGGCGCGACGATTGGCCGGGCTCCTGCCCCGCCGCCCCCGCATCAGACTGACCTCCGCGCTCGCCGCGACCCTGCTCGCCGTACCGACCGGCCTGGTCGTCGGCGCATCGCCCGCGATGGCGGCCGCCACGGGCGCCATCACCGGGTACGGCGGCAAGTGCGTCGACGTGGCCGCCGCGAACCCGGCCAACAACACGCCGGTCCAGCTCTTCACCTGCAACGGCTCCACAGCCCAACAGTGGACGGTGGCCGACGACGGCACGATCCGGGCGCTGGGCAAGTGCCTGGACATCGCCGCCGCCAGCACCGCCAACGGTGCCCGGGTGCAGATCTACGACTGCAACGGCACCGGAGCGCAGCAGTGGTCGCCCAGCGCCGGACAACTGGTCAATCCCACCTCGGGCAAGTGCCTCGACGCGACCGGCCCCAGCTCGGCCGACGGCACCCCGCTACAGATCTGGAGCTGCACCGGCACCGCCAACCAGACCTGGGCGCCGCCCACCGGCGGCGGCACCACACCGCCACCCTCGGGTGGTTTCACCCATCCCGGCGTGCTGGTCAGCCGAGGCCAGCTCGACTTCGTCCGCGGCCGGGTGCAGGCCGGCGCGCAGCCGTGGGCGGGCGCCTACAACCAGATGATGAGCAGCCGGTACGCCTCCCTGTCGCGTACCCCCGCACCCCGTTCGGTGGTCGAGTGCGGTTCCTACTCCAACCCGAACAACGGCTGCACCGACGAGCGGGAGGACGCGATCGCGGCGTACACCGACGCGCTCGCCTGGTACGTCACCGGGGACGCCCGGTACGCGCAGAAGTCGATCCAGATCATGGACGCGTGGTCGGCCACGATCACCGCGCACACCGGCAGCAACGCCCCCCTGCAGACCGGCTGGGCCGCCTCGGTCTGGCCCCGGGCGGCCGAGATCATCAAGTACACGTACGCGAGTTGGCCCAACGCCAACCGCTTCGCCACCATGCTGCGCAACGTCTACCTGCCGATGGTGCGCAACGGCTCGAACAGCAACGGCAACTGGGAACTGACCATGATGGAGGCCACCGTCGGCATCGCGGTGTTCCTGGAGGACCGGACCGTGTACGACGCGGCGACCACCCGCTTCCTCAACCGCGCCCGGGCCTTCGTCTACCTGCCCAGCGATGGCGCGTTGCCGTACACGATGCCCGGCAGCGGCCTGGACACCAGCGCGGAGATCATCGGCTACTGGCAGGGCCAGTCCACCTTCGTCGCCGGCCTCGCCCAGGAGACCTGCCGCGACTTCGTCCACACCGGGTACGGGATCTCCGCCATCTCGCACGTCGCGGAGACCTCCCGGATCCAGGGACGGGACCTGTACCCGCAGGTCGGTGAGCGGCTGCGTCAGGCGCTCGGCTTCCACTCGCGCTACCAGCTCGGCGAGGCGCCGCCCTCCTGGCTCTGCGGCGGCAGCCTCACCCGGGGCCTCGGGCCGATCACCGAGGTCGGCTTCAACGCGATGAGCACCCGGTTGGGCAACGTCATGACCAACACCCAGACCCTCACGCTGCAACAGCGTCCGGCCGGAACCAACAACCTCTTCGTCGCCTGGGAGACGCTGACCCACGCCAACAACCCCAACTGACCAGGCCGTCGTGGGGTGGCGCCGAACGTGCGGCGGCACCCCACGACGGTGCTCAGTTGTCGGCCCCCAGCGCCTCCACCGGGCTGACCCGCGACGCCCGCCGGGCTGGCAGCACCCCGGCCAGCGCGGTCAGCCCGACCAGCACCACGAACAGCCCGGCCAGCGGCAGCAGCGGCGCGGTCAGCGGTGCCTGGATCCCGAGGGTCTGGACCGCCAACCAGGCGTACGGAATGCCGAGCACCAGACCGATGGTCGCGCCGATCACCCCGTACAGGCCGGACTCGACGGTCAGCATGGTGCGCAGGCCGGTCCGGGACAGCCCGATCGCCCGGAGCAACCCGGACTCGCGTACCCGCTCCACCACCGAGAGCGCGGTCGTGGAGCCCACGCCGACGACAGCGATCAGCACGGTCAGGCTGACCAGACCGACAGCGATCCACAGCAGGGTGCGCACCAACGCGTCGTTGCGGTCCCGTTCGTCGGCGAGCACCGCGAGGCCCACCCCGTCGCTGCCCCCGATCGCCTGCCGCAGCGCCCGCACGCCGGCGGTACGACCGTCCTCGCCGGCGCCGGAAGCGTCGGCCAGCAGGCCGGTGTACGCGGCCGGCACGCCGAGCCGGTCCAGGTCGGCCGGATCGGCGAGGATTCCCGCGTGCAGTGGCCCATCGCCGGGCAGGACCGCTGCCACCCGTACGTCGACAGTGCGCGCCGCGATGGCGAGCGTGACGGTGTCGCCGGCCCCCAGGCCGGTGTCCCGGGCAACCCAGCTGTTCAGCACGATTCGGCCGGGGCCACGATCGGTCAGGGTGCCCTGGGCCACGTCCAGGTCACCGGTGCTCGGCAGCGCCGCCAGGTCCAGGTCGCTGGCCGGGTAACCGGACTCCACGTCGCCGAGCTTGTCGGCGCCGCGCAGCAGCGTGACGTCGCCGACCCTCCGGTACGGCACGACAGTGGCCAGCGCGCCGCGCGCCGCCTCGGCCCGGGCCACGACAGCCGGCGGCAGCGTTCCACCGTTGCTGGTGACCTCGAAGTCGGTCGGGGCCGAGAGCGCCATCTCGCGGTCAGCGAGGATCTGCAACGACGCGCCGCCGATGACCACCCCGGAGATCAGGGTCACGCCGAGCGCGACCACGACGGAGACCGCGGCGGCCCGGCGCGGCGCCCCGCCGATCCCGCCGACCGACATCCGCCCGAGCGGCCCGAACTGGCGCAGCGGCCAACCCACCACGGCCAGCACCGGGCGCACCAGCAGCGGGCCGAGGGCCACCAGCGCGAAGAACGCCAGCGCGCCGGACCCGACCAGCAGGAGCAGCGGCATCGACGGGTCGTACTCCGACTGCCCCGGGTTCGGCAACTGACTGATCGTCCCGACCGCTGCCAGGATCGCGCCGACGGCCAGGAGCAGCCCGAAGACCAGACGGGCCACGCCGATGCCGCGGCGGCCGGCGGTGACGCTCGCCGCCCGCAGTGCCTCCAGCGGGGAGACCCGGGCGGCCGAGAGCGCCGGCGCCAGCACGGCCAGCACGGTGATCACGACGGCGCCGATCACCACACCGACCGCCTCCGCCAGTGGCAGGCCCGGCGAGGAGACCGCGTGGCCGGTGGCGCGCAGGATCGCCGGCAGCGCGTAGCCGAGGGTGAGGGCGCCGGCGACCCCGACGACGCCGGCGACCAGCCCGGTCAGGGCTCCCTCGGCGGTCAGGGCCGCCACCAGGGTGGCCCGACTCGCGCCGACCGCCCGCAGCAGCGCGAGCTGCCGCATCCGCTGGGCGAAGACGATGCGGAAGGTCGAGGTGACCACCAGCGCGGCCGCGACGACAGCGATGGAGACGAACATGCCGACCAGGATGAAGAGTCTCCCGACCTCCTGGGCCGCCGCCTGGGCCTCGGCCTCGCGCACCTCGGCGCCGGAGCGGATCGGCTGGCCGGCGACCGCAGCGGTCACCCGTTGACGGACCGCGTCGGTCGAGGCGCCGGGGGTGACCCGCACGTCGACGCGCTCCACAGTCGTCAGGCGCGCCCAGGCGATCACGGCACTGTCCGGGGCGTACGCGTCGTAGCCGGCGTCGGCGCCGACGTCCACCACGCCGGTCACTGTGAGTGGGGCGGGCGTGGTGAGTTCACCGCCGGTGCCGCTGGTGGTGGTGCCCACCGAGAGCCCGAGCCGTTCGGCGGTGCGCGGCGTGATCGCGATCTCGCCGGGCTGGTCCGGGTAGCTGCCCTCGATCACCCGGACCGTGCTCAGCGGGCCGGTGCCCGGATCGGACTGGAGGTTGAGGTACCCCTCGCCGATGGAGACCCCGGTCGCCACCCGGGCGACCGCCTCGGCCACACCGGGCACGGCCCGGACCTGCCGCACGTCGGTCACTGTGGGTGGCGGCACGTCGGCGCTGCCGATCACCAGGTCGGTGACGGCCGGGGTGCCGCTGAGGTTGTCCCGCACGGTGCGTTCGGTGATCTGTTGCACCAGCACCGTGCCGAAGACGACGAACGACGCGACAAGGATCGCCAGGCCGGTCAGGATCAGCCGGCCGGGCCGTCGGGCCGCGGCGGTCGTCTGGGTACGCAGCACCGTCGCCCTCATCGGCGGGCCGCCAGATCACGCAGGGCGTCGGTGACCGACACCTGGTCCGGCTTGTCGATCTCGCCGGCCAGCCGCCCGTCGGCGAGCAGCACCACCCGGTCGGCGTACGCGGCGGCGATCGGGTCGTGGGTGACCATGACGACGGTCTGGCCGAGGTCGCGTACCGAGTCGCGCAGGATGGTGAGCACCTCCGCGCCGGAGCGGGAGTCGAGGTTGCCGGTCGGCTCGTCGGCGAAGACCACCTCGGGCCGTGCCACCAGCGCCCGGGCCAGCGCCACCCGCTGCTGCTGGCCGCCGGACAGCTCGCTGGGCCGGTGGTTCAGGCGGTCGCCGAGGCCCAGCACCCGGACCAGGTGCGCGAGGAGTTCAGCGTCGGGCTGCCGACCGGCGAGGTCCAGCGGCAGCGTGATGTTCTGCGCGGCGGTGAGCTGCGGCAGCAGGTTGAAGGACTGGAAGACGAACCCGATCCGCTCCCGGCGTACCCGGGTCAGCGTCCGGTCCGACTGGCCGGTCAACTCCGTGCCGCCGAGCAGAACGCGACCGGAGGTGGCCGTGTCGAGGCCGGCGAGGCAGTGCATCAGTGTCGACTTGCCGGACCCGGACGAGCCCATGATCGCGGTGAACTCGGCCCGGCCGAAGCCGACCGAGACCCCGTCCAGGGCACGGACGGCGGTGTCGCCGCTGCCGTACACCTTCACCAGGTCGACCGCGGCGACGGCGGCGTGGCTGGTCTCCGGCGGGGCGTGGGTTGTCATCGTTCCTCCAGTGGCTGCGTGGTGACCCGGATAGCGTCGCCGCCACCGGCGGGTGGGCGCATCGGCCCGGGGCCGGGTATCGCCGGCGTCGGGTCTGCCTTTTGGCCGATCCGCCACCTCCACCCGGCTGGCTACGCTGGGTCACCATGAGCACGCCGGATCTTCGACGATGGTGGGTACGCCTGGCCCAGGCCGCCGGGCTGGTGGCCATGGGGCTGCTCGTCCTCTTCGACCTGCGGTTCGGCGCACCGGAGAGCCTGGCCGCTCTCCTGCTCCTGCTGGTGCGGATGGGGCTGGCGGTGGCGACGGTGCCGCTCTGGCTGCCGGTGCACCGGCTGGGTTCGCGGCTACTGCCGCTGGCCGCGCTGGTGCTCGCCTGCGCCTCACTGGCCGTGACGGCAGCTGGCCTGGTCTTCTTCAACGGCAGCTATCTGATCAGCGGCAGCTGGGGGCTCGCCGAGTCGGCCGGGCTGATCGGGGTGGTCTTCGTGGTGGCCCGCTGGGGCGCGCCGCGGCTCGCCCCGTGGGCGGCGGTGGCCGCCGGGCTCGCCGTGGCCGCGTTGCCGCTGCGCGTCGGCACCGAAAGTCTCCTGGTGATCTTCGGCCTGCTCCAGGTGCTCGCCGCGGCCGGCGCCGCCGGGGTGGGGCTCTATCTGCGGATCATGGCCGCCGGCCGGGAGCGGGCCATCGCGCTGGTCCGGGCCGAGCAGCGTGCCGAGTTCGCCCGGGATCTGCACGACTTCATCGCCCACCACGTCACCGGCATCGTGGTGCAGGCACAGGGCGCCCGGTTCGTCGCCGAGCAGGACCCGCAACGGGTGATCGTCGCCCTGGAGCAGATCGAGCGGGCCGGCGCGGAGACGATGGCCTCGATGCGACGGATGGTCGGGATCCTGCGAAACCCGGACGCCCCGCCGGACGCGCCGCTGGCCCCGCTGGCCGGGGTGACCGAGCTGGAGCCGCTGCTCACCGGGTTCAACGGCGCGGCGAACGCGCCGGCACGACTGCACGTCGACGGCGACCTGAACGGGCTGCCGGTGGAGGTCTCGACGTCGGCGTACCGCGTGGTGATGGAGGGGCTGACCAACACCCGCCAGCACGCGCCGGACGCGCGGTCGGTGGACGTGGCCGTTCGGCGTACCCCGGACTGGTTGCTGGTCCGGGTCGCCGACGACGGCGCCTCGCCGCGCACCGCGCCGGCCCGGGGGCACGGCTTCGGCCTGATCGGCCTCACCGAACGGGTACGCGCCCTCGGCGGCACGATCACCGCCGGGCCCGGCGTCGCCGGCGGCTGGGTGCTCGACGCGGCGTTCCCGCTCCGGGTGGCGGTGGCGCGGTGATCCGGGTGCTGATCGCCGATGACCAGGCCATGGTCCGGACCGGCTTCGGCATGATCATCGGCGCCCAGTCGGACATGGAGGTGGTCGGCGAGGCCGCCGACGGCGTCCAGGCCGTCGAACTGGCCCGACGACTGCTCCCGGACGTGGTGCTGCTGGACATCCGGATGCCCCGCCTCGACGGTCTCGAGGCACTACGGCTGCTCGCGGGGCCGGGCGTCGCCGACCCGATCCGGGTGGTCGTCGTGACGACCTTCGACCTCGACGAGTACGTGCACACGGCGCTCTCCAACGGCGCGTGCGGCTTCCTGCTCAAGGACTCCGGCCCGGCCCTGCTGGTGGAGGCGGTCCGCGCGGCCGTGTCCGGCGACGCGCTGATCAGCCCCTCGATCACGGTACGGCTGTTGGAGCACCTCAGCTCACCGGCCCCGGCGCGCGACGACGGCGGCCTGTCGCCACGGGAACTCGACGTGGTGAAGCTCGTCGCCCGGGGCCTGACCAACGCCGAGATCGCCACCCAGCTCTTCATCGCCGTGGGCACTGTCAAGACCCACCTGGCGAGCGTGCAGATGAAACTCAAGGCCCGCAACCGGGTCGAGATCGCCGCCTGGGCCTGGGAACGCCGCCTCGTCGGCTGACGGGACACCGACCTGGCCACAGCTGC
Organism: Micromonospora trifolii; assembly: GCF_022229005.1. Taxonomy (GTDB): domain Bacteria; phylum Actinomycetota; class Actinomycetes; order Mycobacteriales; family Micromonosporaceae; genus Micromonospora; species Micromonospora trifolii. The sequence goes on along the minus strand of NZ_JAKKFD010000002.1, from coordinate 375,140 downwards.
CCTAAAATTCAGGGCAGTCTATGCCTGGTCCGCTGCGGTCACCCGGAAGCGAGGACTTCATCGTGCGTCATCATCCGTTCCGAGTAACCCGGTCCAGGGCCGCCGCGCTGGTCGCATGCGCACTGACGGCAACTCTGGTCGCCACCGGCGCGACCCCGGCGCAGGCCGCCGCCGACACCGAACGCCCCACCGCGCCCGGCCCGATCACTGTCGTCGCCATCGACACCACCTCGGTCGAGCTGACCTGGGCCGCCTCGACCGACAACGTGGGCGTGGTCCGCTACCCGGTCGGCGCCCAATTCGAGGATTCCGGCGCCCAGTATTCGACCGACACCACCAGCATCCGGATCACCAACCTGCGGCCGTCGCGCACCTACACCTTCTCGGTGCGAGCGGAGGACGCGGCCGGCAACAGCTCACTGTCCAACCCCACAGTGCGGCTGACCATGCCACCGGGGGACGACCAACCGCCGAGCGCGCCCGGTCAACCGGTGGCGTACGACGTCGCCGCCACTGTGGTCTGGCTGCGGTGGACGCACTCGGCGGAGAACGTCGCGCTCGACCGGTACGAGGTGTTCCGGGTCGACGCCGGCGGCACTCTCACCCGGGTCCGTGAGGTGTACCAGTACCCGCCCGTGAACAGTGCCCAGATCAGCGGGTTGGCACCCAACACCACGTACACCTTCGTGGTGCAGGCCCGGGACGAGGCCGGCCACCTGTCCCCACTGTCCGCGCCGGTCACGGTGACCACAGTGCCGCCACCGCCGAGCTGTGCGGTCCGATCCGTCGTGCGGCAGTGGCCGGACGGCTTCGTGGCGCACCTCGTCGTCACGAACACCGGCACCACGGCCGTCGACGGGTGGACGATGACGTGGCGATTCTGGGCCAGCCAGCAGGTGCGGGGCATCTGGGGCGCGAAGGTCGTCGACCGCCTCAACAACAGCTACCTCCGGGTGGCCAACACCAGCCGCAACGCGGTGATCCCACCCGGCGGCACAGTGTCGCTGGGGCTCGTCGCCTCCGGCACGCAACTGCCGGAGGAGATCACGCTGAACGGCGGCCTCTGCACTGTGGCAGACGAATAACACTCGACTCCGGGGTCTGGCGCGCGCCGCGACAACTTGCGACGCTAGCGCCTGTGTATGACTACGACCTGTTGGTGCTGGGCTCCGGACCCAGCGGTCAGAAGGCCGCGATCGCCGCCGCCAAGCTCGGGAGGCGGGTCGGCATCGTGGAGCGCCGCGACATGATCGGTGGGGTGTGCATCAACACCGGCACCGTGCCCTCCAAGACGCTGCGCGAGGCAGTGCTCTACCTGACCGGCCTGAGCCAGCGGGACCTCTACGGCAGCAGCTACCGGGTCAAGGACGACATCACGGTCAGCGACCTGGCCGCCCGGACCCAGCACGTGATCACCAGGCAGACCGACGTCATCCGCAACCAACTGGCCCGCAACCGGGTCGCGATGATCACCGGCACCGGGCGTTTCGCCGACGCGCACTCGATCTGGGTCGACGGCGGCTCCGGCCGCGAGTCCAAGGTGACCTTCGACAAGATCGTCATCGCCGCGGGCACCCGCCCGGCCCGCCCGGACAGCGTCGACTTCGACGACCGGACGATCGTGGACTCCGACGGGGTCATCAACCTCCAGGCCGTACCCCGCAGCATGGTCGTGGTCGGCGCCGGCGTGATCGGCATGGAGTACGCCTCGATGTTCGCCGCGCTCGGCACGAAGGTGACTGTGGTGGAACGCCGCGAGCGGATGCTGGATTTCTGCGACGACGAGGTCGTCGAGTCCCTCAAGTACCACCTGCGCGACCTCTCCGTGGCGTTCCGCTTCGGCGAGGAGGTCGCCGCCGTGGAGAAACACCAGACGGCGGCGCTGTGCATCCTCAAGAGCGGCAAGAAGATCGTCGCCGACACGGTGATGTACTCGGCCGGGCGACAGGGTCAGACCGACGACCTGGCACTGGAGGCGGCCGGGCTGGAGGCGGATCGACGCGGCCGGATCACTGTCGACGCCAACTACCGCACCTCGGTGGAGAACATCTACGCCGTCGGTGACGTGATCGGCTTCCCCGCACTCGCATCCACCTCGATGGAGCAGGGCCGGCTGGCCGCACAACACGCCTGCGGCGAACCGATCCGGGAGATGCACGGCCTGCAACCGATCGGCATCTACACGATTCCGGAGATCAGCTTCGTCGGGCAGACCGAGGCGCAGCTCACCGAAAGCTCCACACCGTTCGAGGTGGGCATCGCCCGCTACCGCGAGTTGGCCCGGGGTCAGATCGTCGGCGACTCGTACGGCATGCTGAAGCTGCTCGTCTCCCCCGAAGACGGCCGGCTGCTCGGGGTGCACGTGTTCGGCACCGCCGCCACCGAGATCGTCCACATCGGTCAGGCCGTGATGGGCTGCGGCGGCACGATCGACTATCTGGTCGACACGGTGTTCAACTACCCGACGCTGGCCGAGGCGTACAAGGTCGCCGCCCTGGACGCCTCCAACAAGATCCGCAACATCACCCGCATCGACGGGTAGCCACCACGGTCCGATCTCACCGATGTCGGTGCTGCCCGCTACCGTGCCCGCACTGTTGACACGTTGAGAAAGAGGCAGTGGTGGGCGCATCCGGGTGGAGCTACTTCGTCTCGTACCAGCCAGACCTGGACGCGGCGTTGGACGCCCTGCGGGACAGGATCTTCGCCGAGGGCAAGTACTGGTGGGCCCGGGGTGAGACCCCCAACTCGGCGAGCGACTACCCGAACCGTCCCGCCACGATGAAAGAGTTGTTCAACGACGAATGGGTGCAGGAGTCGGGCACCCATTCCATCCTCGACGTCTACCGAGTCCTCGACGAGGGCGAGAGGCCCGAATTCGGCACTGTCGAGCCGGTGAGCGCCGCCGAAGCACTGCGCCATGCCGGCACCGAGCGGCTCACCCGCGAGCACCTGGCCGCGATCGACGGGCTGGCCGAGCAGAGATGGTTCGGCCGCTGCGCCGTCCTGCACGACGCCGAAGGCAAGCCGGAGGAAATCTACTTCTGGGGCTTCTCCGGCGACTAACCCCGCCCCCACCTCTCCCCCTCCCCACCCCGCCGCCCCCGGTGATCAAGAAGTTTGCGTCATCCTGTCTGGCCTGGCGTGACGCGAACCTCTTGATCACCGAGGGTTGGGGGTTAGCTTGCTGAGCAGGTGGGGCTGAGGCTGCCGGCGGTGCCGTTGGCCTGGAAGCCGTACTCGGTGGATTGTCCGGCGCCGACCCGGCCGTTGTACGCCACGTTCGTCCAGTTCGTCGTGCCGGTGTTACCGCTGCGGTTGGCGTTCCACGCGTTGGTGACCGTCGCACCGGACGGCAGACCGATGCCGATCGTCCAGCCGCTGATGGCCGATGAACCGGCCGTCACCTTCACAGTGGCCACGAAACCACCCGTCCACTGGTTCACCGACACCGTCGCCGTGCAGCCACCCGAGCCCGGAGGCGGAGTCGTGGGCGGGTCGGTCGGCGGATCGGTCGGCGGGTCGGTCGGCGGGTCCGTGGGCGTGGTGCCGTTGTTCAACGCGGCGAGCACCGCGTCGTAGGCGGGCTTCTTCGAGCCGTTGTTGTTGAACAGCAACGGGGTCTGCGAAGCTCGCCACGAGTCACTGTCGCGGATGCCCCACACGGTGATGCCGTTGCAGCGGGCCACTGCCAGGCAGTCCTCGACCACGCTGCGGTAGGTGTTCGCCGAAGCGCCCTGGATGTCCAACTCGGTGATCTGCACGTCCACGCCGAGCGCCGCGAAGCTCGACAGCGTGGTGCGGTAGTTGCTCACGTACGGGGATTCGTTGTTGAAGTGCGACTGGAATCCCACGCAGTCGATCGGCACGCCACGGGCCTTGAAGTCGCGCACCATGTTGTAGACGCCCTGGGTCTTGGCGTGCGTCCAGTTGTCGGTGTTGTAGTCGTTGTAGCAGAGCTTGGCGCCCGGATCCGCGGCACGCGCCGCCCGGAACGCCGCCTCGATCCAGTCGTTGCCGGTGCGCTGGAGGTTGGAGTCGCGACGGCCTCCGGAGCTGCCGTCGGCGAACGCCTCGTTCACCACGTCCCACGCCACTACCTGACCGCGGAAGTGGGTGGCCACCTGCGTCACGTGGTTGAGCATCGCCTGCCGCAGCGCGCTGCCGCTCATGCTCTCCATCCAGCCGGGCTGCTGCGAGTGCCACGCCAGCGTGTGACCCCGCACGCTCATCCCGCGGCTGCGGGCGTGGTTGACGATCTGGTCCGCCGCCCCGTAGCTGAACTGATTCTGCTGCGGCTCGGTGGCGTTCATCTTCATTTCGTTCTCGGCCGTCACCATGTTGAACTCACGGTTCAAGATCGTGGTGTACGCACTGTCGGAGAGCTTGAACCCGGCCACCGCCGTGCCGAAGTACCGACCCTTCTCGGCGGCGGACGCGCCGAGCGTCGTTCCCGCGGCTGCCGGCGCCGTCGCGGTCAGCGCCATGCCGGCGGCGAGGGCACCCGCGCCGGCCAGCGCGAGCGCGGCTCTCGATGCCGCCTTCCATCTCGTACTTCTCATCGTGTGACTCCTTCTGTGGGTGGTGGTGGGATGGGAAGGGACATCAGGACACCGAACAGGCGGCACCGTTGAGGGCGAACGAGGTGGGCTTGCCGGTGCCGCCCTCGTGCGTGGCCTGGAAGCCGATCTCGACCGACGCGTTCGGGGCGATGGTGGTGTTGTAGGAGACGTTGCGGGCGGTCACCGCACCGCTCGCCGGGGCGTACTGGGCGTTCCAGCCGCTGGTGATGCGCTGCCCGGTGGGCAGCGTGAAGGTCAGCGCCCAGCCGTTCACGGCGGTGGCACCGGTGTTGGTGATGGCCACGCTCGCGGTGAGGCCGCTGTTCCAGGCGTTGACCGTGTAACCCACCCGGCAGGCGCCCTCGGTCGGTGGCGGCGTGGTCGGGGGCGGAGTCGTCGGGGGTGGGGTCGTCGGCGGCGGCGGGGTCGTCGGCGGCGCGGTGCCGTCCAGCCCGAAGAAGCGGATCACCTGCGCGGCGTCGACAGGCAGGTTGTGCGTGACACCCTGCATGCTGATCGCCTCGACCGGCGCCATCGGGCCGCTACTGCCGTAGCGGGTGCGGGTGTAGCCGGACTGTGGGGAGTCGGTGTACGTCGGGGTCTGGCTCAGCCCGTGCACGTTGGTCCACTGCTTGACCTGCTCGCCGAAGTTCGGGTAGCGCAGCGTCTCGTCGTTGGTGCCGTGCCAGATCTGCATCCGCGGTCGCTGGCCGGTGTAGCCGGGGTACGCCTCCCGGACCAGGTCACCCCACTGCTGCGCGGTCCGGATGAGTTGCCCGTTGGCGCACTGGCTGTTCCACTCCGAGGTGCCGCCGGTGGCGAAGCAGGCGAACGGCACCCCGGCGAACGAGGCGCCCGCCGCGAACACGTCCGGGTAGTCGCCCAGCATGACGTTGGTCATCATCGCCCCGGAGGAGGTGCCGGTGGCGAAGATCCGGGCGGGGTCGGCGGAGTAGCGCTGCCGCACGTAGTCGACCATCGACATGAGCCCGACCGGGTCGCTGCCGCCGCCACGGCGTAACGCCTGCGGCGAGTAGACGTCCCAGCACTTGCTGCTGCGGGTGGCCGACGGGTAGATCACGATGAACCCGTACCGGTCGGCGAGGGATGCGTACTGGGTGCCCGAGTGGAACGCGGGGCCCGTCCCGGTGCAGTAGTGCATCGCCAGGAGGATCGCCGGTCGGGTCGCCACCCGGTCCGGGACGTACAGGTGCATCTGTAGGTTGGTGGGGTTGGTGCCGAAGTTGGTCACCTGCGTGAGCGTCGCCGCCGACGCGGGAGTGGCGAACGTCAACGCGGCGGCGGCCAGTGTCACGGCTGCCATGACGACGCCAAGCATTCTCGTCTTCAGTGTCATCGTCGCGATCCCTTGCGAAAAAGGCGCGTGGAAGGGGACTTAAGTCGAGGACTGCCCTTCGCCCGACCTTGACCGCGGCTCGCGTGACCATGTCAGCTTCGATCGAGGACACTCGATTGTCAAGACTTCCGGAAACCTTTCGGCGCAACGGTTCCGGCGGTCACCTGCGCAACAAGCGGTATCGACGGGCATCATCAGCGGCGATGGGTAGCGATAAATTATCGGGACGTTTTCGGAACCTGCCAGGCCGCTGGGCGTACGGCACGAGGGCGGCCCGACCGGATGGCCGGGCCGCCCCCACCGCCGCTCAGTAGATGTCGCGCCCCCGCTCGTCCGGCACCCCGGACTTGCGGAAGAAGTACGTGTTGATCTGGTCACGCCACTCGGTGGCACAGCGCACCTGCTCGTCGAGGCGTTCGGCGACCCGCTCGTACACGCTCATGTCGATCATGCCGGTCAACGCCTGCCACTTCCGTCGCATCGCCGTCACCTCCTCGACCCCCGCGAAGTGGGTGTCGTAGATGTGCTGGATGACTGTCGAGCCGCTGTGCAGCACATGCCCGTACGGCACGTGGTGGAAGAAGAGCAGCAGCTCGTCGGGGCAGGTCTCGGGTGACTCGTACACCTGGGCCCAGTACGACGGGTACTGGCCGGTGAAGCCGGTGCCCGACGCGCGGCTGCGGTCCACGCCGACGCCGTCGCGGTCGGCGAAGTGGTAGGTGCCCCACCGTGTGTACTCGTACCCGTCGACTCCGGGACCGTAGTGGTCGCCCGGGTTGACCATGAAGCCGACGCCCAGCGGGGCGGTGTAGCGCTCGTAGGTGCGCCACGAGTCGTCCATGATCTCGTGCAGGGTCCGCCGCACCAGCTCCGCGTCGGCGGTCGCCGACGGCGGAAAGGTCAGCGTGATCCACTCGTCGAGGATGGCCGTCGGGTCCGCGCGAGGGTCCCAGGCCAGCCGGCCGAACGTGTACAGGTTGGCCTGCGCCAACGGATGTCCGGTCCAGAAGAGGTCGTCACCGACGTTGGCGACCGCGACCATCCCGCCGCCGGCCGCCGCCTCTCCCGTGACCACGTCGGCGATCGTCCGTCCGCCCGGTCCCCAGGGGGTGAACCGCAGCACCTCGCTCCACCACGGGCCGAGGTGGCAGACGTGCCGCTGCTGGCCCGTGTACTCCTGAGTGACCTGCAACTCCACCGCCACCCGGGTCGCCGGCATCGCGGCGAGCACCGGAGAGACCGGCTCACGGGTCTGGAAGTCCACCGGGCCGAACTTCACCTGAACGACCACGTTGGTGCGGAACCGCCCGTCGAGCGGGGCGAAGTGGTCGTACGCCGCCCGAGCCCGGTCGGTGGACCGGTCCCGCCAGTCCTGGTGGTGGTTGTAGACGAACGCCCGCCAGTGCACCACTCCCCCGTGCGGGGCGAGCGCCTCGGCCAACAGGTTCGCCCCGTCGGCGTGGTCGCGGCCGTACGTGAACGGGCCGGGTTGCCCCTCCGAGTCGGCCTTGACCAGGTAACCGCCGAAGTCCGGGATGCGGTCGTACACCCGCCGGGTGGCAGCGGCCCACCAGACCCGCACTGCCTCGTCCAGGGGGTCGGCCGTCGGCAGGCCACCGAGGACCACCGGCGCGGCGAAGCTGACCGACAGGTGCACCCGGATGCCGTAGGGGCGCAGCACGTCGGCGATCTCGGCGACGTCGCCGAGTCGTTCGGTGAGCAGCAGCGCCTCGGTGCGGGCGACGTTGACGTTGTTCACCGAGATCGCGTTGACCCCGCAGGAGGCCAGCAGTCGCCCGTACTCCCGCACCCGGGCCAGGTCGCCGCGCGGACGGCCGTCGCGCCAGAAGATCGAGCCGCCCGCGTACCCCCGTTCGACCTGGCCCATCACCGGGTGCACTGCCACGTTGTCCCAGTGGTTCAGCATGCGTCGGCGCAGCGCCGGCCGGTGCCGCTTCGGCGGTCGGGCCGGGTCGAAGGCCGCCGCGCAGAGCCGGACCACGTGGAAGAGCCCGTACAGCAGGCCGGCGGGCGCGTCGGCCAGCACCGCCGTCACGTCGCCGGCCCGCGCCAACACGAAACCCTCGTCGCCGAGCGTCCCGCCGTCGCCCAGCTCGACCAGCGCCGCCTCGCCGGCGGCGCGCGCCGCCTCCACAGCCGGGTTGGGCAGCTCACCGGCGTCGCGCAGGGCGAGCACCAGGTCCACGTCGACGTCCCAGGACGGGGAGTGCCACACCCGTCCGCCGTAACGCGCGCAGGCGCGCGAGACCTCGTTGAGGACGGTGTCGACGAGCAACCCCTCGCCGTGCAGGAGGACGCGGCGCGCCCCGAGCGACCGGAACGCCTCCGGGGGCAGCCAGGCCGGGTGGACGCGCGGCTCGTCACCGTCCATCGGCTCCTCGACGAACATCAGCTGCTCCAACTCCACCGACTCTTCGGCGTTCACCTGTCCTCCTCCAGCACGACAACCCCGTACGCCGGCAGCCGCAGGGCCGCTCCGGCCGCCGTACGGTCGCCGGTGAGCAGGTCGACGCCGCCGGTCCGGGCGGTCACCTCGACCGGCTCGGCGCGGTGGTTGAGCAGAAACAGCAGCCGCGACCCGTCCGCCGCGACCCGGACGGCGGACTCCAGGTCCGGCACGTCCGGGTAGGGCCCGAGCAGGTCATGCCGGGCGAGCACCTGCCGCACCACCCAGGACACCCCGACCTGGTCCAGCCCGGCGGCCACGTACCAGCCGTCGCCGGCGCCGAAGGAGTTGCGGGTCACCGCCGGGGTGCCCGCGTAGAAGTCGGCCTGGTAGGTGCCGACGACCTGCGCGCCCTGCGGAATCACCAGCTCGAACAGCAGCCGCGCGTCGACGTCCACCTGATCCGTGCCGTCGCCGAGGCGGACCCTGTTGACCACCTCCGGGCCGCGGGCGTCCCACTCGTCGACCCGGATGCCCATGAGCTGTCCGAGCGGGCCCGGCACGTCCATCAGGAACGCCTGGTCGTTCTCGTCCACCCGGCCGGACAGGTAGGTGGTCAGCACCGACCCGCCGCGCGTCGCCACCGCCTCCAGCCGCTGCGGCAGGTCACCCTTGAGCAGGTGCAGGGCCGGGGCCACTACCACGTCGTAGCGGGACAGGTCGGCGGTCACCGCGACGACGTCCAGGTCCACACCGGCGTCCCAGAGCGCCCGGTGGTACGCGAGCACGACCTGCTGGTAGCGGACCAGCCGGGACGGGCCGTCGGACAGCTCCAACGCCCACCAGCTGTCCCAGTCGAACAGCAGCGCCACCCGGGCCGGCGTCCGCGCGCCCAGCGACGCCGGGCCGAGCCGATCCAGCTCGGCGCCCAGCTCGGCGACCTCCCGGAAAACCCGGGTGTCGGAGCGACCGGCGTGCCCGATGACCGCACCGTGGTACTTCTCGCTGGCCCCTCGGGAGGCACGCAACTGGAAGAAGAGCACAGCGTCTGCGCCGTGCGCCACGGCCTGCCAACTCCACAGCCGCATGAGACCGGGGCGCTTCAACGGGTTGACGTCGCGACACGCCGTGAAGCTCGGGGTCTGTTCCATCAGCCAGAACGGCTGGCCGTCCTTGAGCCCGCGCATCAGGTCGTGGGTCAGTGCCATCCGGGCTGCCGACTCGTCGTCGGGCGGGTAGTTGTCCCAGGAGACGAAGTCCAGATGGGGGGCCCAGCGGTGGTAGTCGATCGGCCGGTACATGCCCATGAGGTTCGTGGTCACCGGCAGTGTCGGGCTGGACTCCCGGATGGCGGCCTTCTCGTCGCGGAAGTTGGTCAGCATCGCGTCGGAGGTGAACCGCAGGTAGTCCACTGTGATGCTTGGGAACGCGGTGTGGTCCGGGCCACGCCAGTGCTCGGTCAGCGCCGACGGCGGCTCGATCTCGTCCCAGTCGGTGAAGGTGTGCGACCAGAAGGTGGTGTACCAGGCCTCGTTCAGCTCGTCGAGGGTGCCGTAGCGGTGGCGCAGCCAGTTGCGGAAGCCGGCCGCGCACAGCGCGCAGTAGCAGGCGCCGCCGTACTCGTTGCCGACGTGCCAGGCCAGCACCGCCGGGGTGTCGGCGTAGCGGCGGGCGACCCGGCGGGCCAGCTCGGTCGAGAGCCGGCGGAAGACCGGCGAGCTGGGGCAGGAGTTGTGTCGCTGCCCGAACCGGTGCTTGCGGCCCTCGAAGTCGGTCCGGGTCACCTCGGGGTACGCCCTCGCCAACCACGGCGGGTGGGCTCCGGTGCCGGTGGCCAGGCAGATCCCGCGTCCCTCGGCGCTGGCCCGCTCGACGATCCTGTCCAGCAGCGCGAAGTCGTAGGTGTCCTCGGCGGGTTGGGTGAGCGCCCAGTCGAACACCCCGAGGGTGACCAGGTCGATCCGTGCGCTGTCGAAGAGACGGTAGTCCTGCTTCCACACGTCCTCGGGCCACTGTTCCGGGTTGTAGTCGCCCCCGAAGGGCACCTTGGCGCTGAGGGGCAGGCTCACGGGGTGAACTCCTTCCGGATCAGGTGGATCATCGGGTCGCTGACGCGCAGGTACGCCAGCACCGCGATCGACGCGAGCAGCATCAGCACCGCTTCGGAGAAGACCGCGGTGATCCCGGCCGCCGCGGCCAGCAGCAGGGCGTTGCCGACGGCGACACCGGGGGTACGCAGCAGGAAGTGCACGGCCAGCCGGAGCACGTCGCGGATGCGGAAGTCGAACAGCGAGGTGATCACCAGGGCGTTGGCCGCGCAGAGCGTCACGCCCACCCCGATCAGCACCAGCGGCACCGCCCACCAGCTCGACAGGCCGACCGCGCCGCGGTAGGCGAGGTTCACGGCGAGCACTGTCAGCCACAGCAGCGTCGGCACCCAGACGCGCAGTACGCCGACCGCGTTGGCCCGGTAGCCACGCCAGAACAGGGTGGCCGGGTGCAGGTCGGTCAGGTCGGTTCGCTGGTGGCGCAGGGCGTACAGGGCGGCGGAGATCGCCGGGCCGACCGGTACCAGGAGGAGCGCGGCCAGCGGGAGGTTGCTGGGGTCGCGGCCCAGCACCAGCAGCGGGAGCAGGGCGGGCACCGTGGTGAGCAGCAGGAGCACCTCGACCACGAGCAGGATGTAGACGCGCGAGGTGAACCGCGACAGTGGTCCGTCGCCGAACTGTCGCCGGGTCTGAGCCGCGCCACTCACGCTCGCTCCCTCCGGTCGACGTGGCAGATCAGTGGTCGCCGGAGTCCGGTCGGGCCGCGACAGGCCGCCCGACCGGACTCCGCTGATCAGCCGTTGTTCTTCTGGAACCGCTCGTAGGCCTTGTTGACCAGGTCCATGTACTGGTCGGAGTTCTTGGCCTTCAGCTCGGCCACGTACGCGTCCCACTCGCTGAGCGGACGCTGCCCCAGGGCGAACTTCAGCGTGTTCTGGGTGACGAAGTCCTTCAGCGGGGTCTCCCAGAGCGACACCTGCTCGCGTTCCTCGTCGCTCAACGGAGCGGGCGGGGGCACCTCCCTGGGCTTGCGGGCGTCCATCACCTTCTGGAACTCCAGCTCCTCCGGTGAGAAGAACCCACGGACCAGGTCGGGGCTGCCGCCGTAGGCGAAGACGCCGTTCTGAAAGCCGAAGTCCTTCTGGAGGTGCTTGGGGGCCTTCGGGTTGAGGCCGAGGAAGTCGACTCCGGGGTTGAGCGTGCGCTTGCCGGACGCGTCCTTGGTGAAGGTCGTGCCCTCGATGCCCCAGCGGGCGAACTCCAAGCCGGCGTCCGAATACCAGAGCCAGTCGATGAACTGCATCATGGCCACGAAGTTCTTGCTCTCCCGGGCCTTCGAGGAGATCATGATGCCGTTCTCCAGCCGGGGGAACGGGTTGATCTCGCCGGCCGGGCCGATCGGCAGCGGGATCTTCGCCATCTTCGCGTTCGGCAGGGTCTTGGCCAGGTCGGGCCGGTGGTTGTTGACAAGGGTCTGCGCGTTGCCGGTGACCACGAAGGACTTGCCGTTGGCGAGCTTCTGCCGTGCCTGGTCGTCGGTCTGGGTGAAGCTCTCCGGGTCGAGCAGACCCTCGGCGACGAGCTTGTGCAGGAACGTGACCATCTGCTTGTACTGCTCGGATGAGCCGGTGTAGTTGAACTTCTTCGCCGCCGGGTCCCAGGTGGCGTGCTGGTAGTCCCAGCCCGCCTGGGTGCCGTGGGCCGAGCCGAGGATGTTCAGCAGAGCGCCGGTCGGGTTGGGCTTGCTGAAGAGGTCGGAGTACGGGTAGACGTTCGGGTACTTCGCCTTCATCGCCTTGAGCACCGTGTACAGCTCGTCCCAGGTCTTCGGGACCGCCAGGTTCAGCTCCTGCATGATGTCGGTGCGCACCAGCACCGTGTAGTCCTGCGTGGGCTTCTCGTGCAGGCCGGGCAGCAGGTAGAACTTACCGTCGGACTGCCGCAGGTTGTCGATCTCCGGCTTGAGGTTCCACTTGGTGATCTTTTCCTTGAGGTTGGGCATCAGGTCCAGGTAGTCGCTCACCGGGAGGATCGCCCCGGAGGACACGAACGCGTTCTCCTGCGGGTGGTACGTCTTCGGGATGATCAGCGGGGCGTCCCCGGCGCCGATCAGCAGGCTGCGCTTCTGCTCGTAGTCGCTCAGCGGCACGGCGACCGGTTCGATCTTGACGTTGGTCCGCTTCGTGAGCTCCGACCAGAACGGCCAGTCTTCCTTGAGCGGGTAGAACGTGTGGTTGTTGTAGAGGGTGGAGAAGGAGAGCGCCTCGGTGGCCTTGAACTGGTCGCCGACGCCGTAGTTGGCCATCGCGCCGACCTTGTTCTCCGAGAGGTCGGTCGACTCACCGGGGTCCTCGGAACAGGCGGTGGCAAGGGAGAGCGCGAGCAGACCCGCGGTGGCCATCGCCACGCGGCGCCACGTCTTGTGGAGCATGGCTCGTCCTTTCGGTGGTGGGGATTCGAATGTGGAACGGTGCGCGCCGATGTCAGCCCTTGACCGCGCCGAGCATCACGCCGCGGACGAAGTACCGTTGGACGAACGGGTAGACCGCCAGGATCGGCAGTGTGGTCAGCACGATCGTCACGGCCTGGAGGGTGGCCGCGGCCTGGACCTTGTCGGCGTCGGCGGCGGCGGACTCGGCGCTGGTGGCTCCCGCGATGAGGTTGCGCAGGTAGACGGTGACCGGCAGCAGGTCCTGCCGGTCCATGTAGAGGAACGCCGCGAACCACGAGTTCCAGAAGGACACCGCGTAGAAGAGCACCATCGTCGCGATGATCGCCTTCGACAGCGGCAGCACGATCCGCAGCAGGATGCCGTACGTGTTCAGCCCGTCGACGGCCGCTGCCTCCTCCAACTCGCTCGGCAGACTCTCGAAGAACGCCTTCATCACCAGCAGGTTGAACACGCTGATGGCATTGGGGATCACCACGGCCCAGATGGTGTTCTTCATGCCCAGGCTGGTGACCAGCACGTAGTTGGGAATCAGGCCACCGGAGAAGAACATGGTGAAGAGCGCGACACCGATGAGGAACGGGCGCCCCTTGAGCTGCGGCTTCGACAGCACGTACGCGTAACACGTGGTCAGCACGATCGAGATGAGCGTGGCGACCACCGTGTACACCACTGTGTTGCGGTAGTTCGTCCAGAACATCGCGTCCGACATCAGCAGCTTGTACGCGGTCAGGTCGAACCCCCGCGGGACGACTGTCACCTTGCCGGCGATGATGTACGCCTCTTCGCTGAGCGAGCGGGCCACGATGTTGAGGAACGGGTACAGCGTCACGACCACGACGCCGATCAGGACGACGGTGTTGACCACCCGGAAGATCCGGTAACCCCGGCTGTCCACCGGCCCGCGCGTCTTCGGGGCGTCGATCTTCGTACCGAGGGTCACCACAGGCTCGTCCCCACCGTGCGACGGGAGATGACGTTCGCCGACAGGACGAGGATCAGCCCGATCACCGCCTCGAAGAGGCCGATGGCCGCCGCGTAGCTGAAGTTGCTCGACTGGAAGCCCATCCGGAACAGATAGGTGGAGATGACGTCGGCTGTCGGATACGTCAGCGGGTTGTAGAGCAGCAGGATCTTCTCGAACCCGACCGCCAGGAAGCTGCCGATGTTGAGGATCAGCAGGGTCATCATCGTCGGACGGATGCCGGGCAACGTGACGTGCCAGGTCTGCCGCAGCCGGCCGGCGCCGTCGATGCGGGCTGCCTCGTACAGGTCCTCGTCGACGGTGGTGAGAGCGGCGAGGTAGAGGATCGTGCCCCAGCCGACGGTCTGCCAGACCTCGGACGAGACGTAGATGGTGCGGAACCACTCCGGTTTCTGCAGGAACGCCACCGGGTCGCCACCGAACAGGTTGACGATCTGGTTGGCGGTGCCCTCGATGGAGGTCAGCTGCATGACCATCGCCGCCACGATCACGATCGACAGGAAGTGCGGCAGGTAGGACACGGACTGGACGAACCGCTTGAAGCGGCGGGCCCGGACCTCGTTGAGCAGCAGCGCCAGCACGATCGGCAGCGGGAAACAGAACAGCAGGGTCAGCGTCCCGAGCACCAGGGTGTTGGTGAACACCTCCCAGAACGTCGGGTCGGTGAGGAACATCCGGAAGTAGCGCAGCCCGACCCAATACTCACCGAAGATGCTGCCGCCCGGCTTGAACCGACGGAACGCGATGATGTTGCCGATCATCGGCAGGTACCGGAAGACCAGGAAGAACAGCAGCGGCAGGATGGCGAGGGAGTAGAGCTGCCAGTCCCGGCGCAGTGCCTGCCGCCAACTGCGACGGCGTCGGGGCGAGCGCGGGGCAGGGCTCTGCGCCTGCTGCGGGGAGCTCGGCGGCGCCGGCGGCGGTGGCCGCAGGGTGGATGTCATCCGTGGCCTCCTATGCCGACTGTGGGACAGCCACGAGGGGCTCGATCCGCACCGAGGTGAGCAGTTCGCGCTCGTAACCGACCTGGCGCTCGGTGCCGTCGAGTCGCAGCGGCAGGGCCGCCGCCACGTCGCCGCTCGATCGGCCGAACCGCAGCTCGACGTCGCCGGGCTCGACGATCCGTTGGCCGGTCAGCCCGGTGAACGACGCCACGTCGGCCGGTACGCCGAACGTCACGTGCGCCACCTCGCCGGGCGCCAGTGGCAGCCGGGTGTAGCCGATCAGCCGGACCACCGGACGGGTGGTCTGCGCGACCGGATCGTGCAGGTAGAGCTGCACGACCTCGGTGCCGGCCCGCTCACCGGTGTTGGCGACGGTGATGCGCACCCGCACCTCGCCGTCGACCGGCCAGGCAGCCGGATCCTCGCGCGGCTCGACCACCGTCGCGTCGGACCACTCGAAGGTGGTGTAGCTCAGCCCGTGGCCGAACGGGTACGCCGGGGTCGGGTCGATCGAGGAGACCTTGTTGCGCCGGCCGAGCGGTGGCGCCAGGTAGGTGCTCGGCAGCCCGCCGGCGTCGCGGGGAACGCTCACGGGCAACCGCCCGGAGGGGTTGACCGCGCCGGTGAGCACCTCGGCGAGGGCCTGCCCGCCGAGCTGACCGAGGAAGAATCCCTGCACCACTGCCGCCGCGCCGTCGAACTCCGGGCCGAGCGCGTAGGGGCGGCCGGTCATCAAGACCAGGACGACAGGGGTGCCGGTGGCGAGGACGGCGCGGGCGAGATCGGCCTGCACGCCGGGCAGTCGCAGGTCGACGGCGTCGCAGCCCTCACCGGAGGTGCCCCGACCGAACATTCCCGCCCGGTCGCCGACGGCCAGCACGCACACGTCGGCGGCGGC
This sequence comes from Micromonospora trifolii, assembly GCF_022229005.1. Lineage (GTDB taxonomy): Bacteria > Actinomycetota > Actinomycetes > Mycobacteriales > Micromonosporaceae > Micromonospora > Micromonospora trifolii. Next base: position 359,490 of record NZ_JAKKFD010000002.1, on the reverse strand, counting down.
TGCCGCGGCGACCGCGGCCGGGATGCTCGAGGTGTCCTCGCCGGTAATGGCGCACCCCGGCTCGTGGGTGAGCATCGGGACGCGTCGGGCCAACTCGTCGCGCAGTGTGGGGATGTCCAGGCCGAGCCCGAAGTCGCTGTGGTTGACGCCCACGTGGTTGGGGAACGAATAGCAGCCGAGCATGGCCATCGGGTCGTCGGCGACCGGGCCGACCAGGGCGACCCGGTTGGCCACGGGCAGTGGGAGGACGCCGGTGTTGCGCAGCAGGACGACGGACTCGCGGGCCAGGCGTACCGCGACGTCCTGGCTGGCCTCGTCGTCGAAGCGCAGGGACGCCACACCGTCGGGCAGTTCCTGCCAGCCCTCGTCGAGCAGACCGAGCTCGATCTTCTGGATCAGCACCCGACGCAGCGCGCAGTCGATCAGCGCTTCGTCGACCTCGCCGCGGCGAGCCGCCTCCACCAGCGGTTCGCCGAAGGTGTCCACTGTGGGCAGCTCGACGTCGATCCCGGCCCGCAGGGCGAGCCGGGCGGCGTCGGCGGCATTCCCGGCGACTCCGTGCAGGGTCTGGAGGAACCGTACGGCGAAGTAGTCGGCCACCACGGTGCCGGTGAAGCCCCACTCGTCGCGCAACAGCCCGGTCAGCAGCCCACCGTCGGCCGCGACGGGCAGGCCGTCGATCTCGGCGTAGGAGTTCATCACCGAGCGGGCTCCGCCGAGGCGCAGCGCCATCTCGAACGGCGGCAGGATGACGTCGGCCAGCTCGCGGCGGCCCATCGGCACCGGCGCGAGGTTACGTCCGCCCCGGGAGGCGGAGTAGCCGGCGAAGTGCTTCAGCGTGGCTACCACGCCGGCCCGCTCCAGACCCCGCACGTAGGCGGCACCTGTCGTCCCGACCAGGTAGGGGTCCTCGCCGATCGTCTCCTCGGTGCGGCCCCAGCGGTAGTCCCGGGTGACGTCCAGCACCGGGGCGAGGCCCTGGTGCACACCTGCCGCGCGCATCGAGCGCCCGATCCGGTCGGCCATCGCCTCGACCAGCTCGGGGTCGAAGGACGCGCCCCAGCTGAGTGGGGTCGGGTAGACGGTGGCCCGCCACGCGGCGAAGCCGGTGAGGCACTCCTCGTGCACCTGCGCGGGAATGCCGAACCGACTGGCTGCCACGATCTGCGCCTGCGAGGCCGCCAGCGACCGGGCTCCGGACACCGGGTCGACCGGGGCGGTGCCGAATGGGCGGGTCAGCTGGCCCAGCCCGTACTGGATGACGGTGCTCCACTGCGGCAACTCGCTGATCATGTCCGACTGGTGCGGTGCGACGCCCTCGCCGCTGGCGTCGGCGCCGACCCAGACCCCGACCAGCTGGGCGATCTTCTCGTCGAGGGACATCCTCGGCAGGAGCGCATCGGCCCGCTCGGTCGGCGACAGCCGCTGATCACGCCACGGCGCGGCGCCGCCGTCCTCGAGCGACTGACTTCTCATGCCCTGACCCCTCAGCTCCGGCCACATCCCCGTGCCCTGGTGGAACCAGCTCCGTGGCGGACGTTTCTCACGATCCGAAACTTTCCGGAAACCTGCGTAACCTTTTCGGCAACCTAAGTGTCCCATCGATGCCTGTCAAGAGTCTCAATCGGACTACCAGGAGCTGTTTCCTGCACACGGTGACCCCACGATCGGCACTCCGTCGCCGATGAGCCGCGCGATGACAGTGGAATGCGCGGACCGACTGCTGCACCGACTGGCGTGAATGTCTCATCATGTTAAGGTCGCCCGAAACTTTCGGATGTTGTATGAGGCCGCGATGACAGAGCACCGCCCGCTCGACCCACCCGCCTCCACCACCATCGCCACCATCGCCAACGATGTCGGCGTCTCGGTCGCGACCGTGTCCAAGGTCCTCAACGGACGCGGCGATGTCGCCCCCGGCACCAGAGCCCGGGTGGAGGCGAGCCTCGACCGCCACCAGTACCAGCGCCGCGCCCGGCGACACGTGACCAGCGGCGGCCGGGTGGACCTCGTGTTCCACGAGTTCGACACGGGTTGGGCGATGGAGATCCTGCGCGGCGTCGAGGCGGTGACCTCCGCGGCCGGCATCGGGCTGTCGATCGCCCAGCTCGACGGCGCGCACCGTCCCCCGGCACGATGGCTGGAAGCGTTGCTCGCCGACCGCCCCCTGGGTGTGGTGTTCGTCCTCTCCCACCTGGCCGAGGCCCAACAGCAGCACCTGCGCCGGCAGGGCATACCGTTCGTCGTCGTCGACACCGACAGCGCCACCTCGGCCTCCGTGCCCACTGTCGGTTCGAACAACTGGAACGGCGGCCTGCTTGCCGCTCGGCACCTGCTGGAGCTGGGGCACCGACGGATCGCCATCATCTCCGGGCCACCCGACGTGCTGTGCAGCCGCGCCCGGGCCGCCGGCTTCCAGTCGGCCCACGACGAAGCCGGGATGGTGGTCGACCGCGAGCTGATCCGCTACGGCAGTTTCTCCGCCGGAGCGGGGCACGCGCACGGGCTGCAACTGCTCCAGCGGCCGGACCGACCCACGGCGATCTTCGCCGGGTCGGACATCCAGGCCATGGGGGTGCTCCGGGCCGCCCGTCAGTGCGGCCTGCGCGTGCCCGAGGACCTCTCGGTGATCGGGTACGACAACCTGCCGGTCTCCGCCTGGACCGACCCGGCCCTCACCACGATCAACCAGCCGCTGCGCGACATGGCCGGCATCGCCACCCAGATGTTGCTCGACCTGACCAGGGGAAACGAGCCGGCGACCAGCCGGATAGACCTGGTGACCGAGCTGGTCGTCCGGGAGAGCACCGCGCCCCCCGCCCATCCGCACTGACCCCCGGCCCCTGCGAGGACCCGTGCCCCACCCCGCCTTCACCGTCGACGACCTTCAGCGGTACGCGCCCGAGGTCGCCGAACCCGACGACTTCGACGAGTTCTGGCGGGACACGCTCGCCGAGGCGTCCGCCGCGCCGGTGCTCGTCGACGTCCGCCCCGAGCCCACCGACCTGCGGCTGCTCGACTCGTGGGACGTCACGTTCACCGGCTTCGGCGGTGACCCGGTCCGCGCCTGGTACACCCGCCCGGCTGGGGTTCGGGAGCCGCTGCCGGCCGTGGTCGAGTACGCCGGCTACGGTCGCGGCCGGGGCCTGCCCCACGAACGGCCGACCTGGGCGGTGGCCGGGTACGCGCACCTGCTGATGGACAACCGGGGCCAGGCGGGGCAGCACGGCGCCGGGGACACTCCCGACCCGCACGGCGCGCCCGGCGGGCCCTGGCCGGTCACCTGGGGGATCCTCGATCCGCGGAACTACCACTACCGCCGCCTGATCACCGACGCGGTGCGGGCCGTCGAGGCGGTTCGCGCGCTGCCGGGGGTCGAGGGTGACCGGGTCACAGTGGTCGGTAACAGCCAGGGCGGCGGCATCGCCCTGGCGGTCGCCGGTCTCGTCGACGACCTCAGCGCGGTGCTGACCACCGCACCGTTCCTGTGCGACATGCGCCGGGCCGTCGCGCTCACCGACCTCGCGCCGTACGGCGAGATCGCCCGGTACCTGGCGGTGCACCGGGAGGCCGAGGAGGCGGTGTGGCGCACGCTGTCCTATGTCGACGGGGTGAGCTTCGCTCGTCGGGCGACGGCACCGGCACATTTCGGGGTCGGCCGGCGTGACACCGTCTGCCCACCGCGCACCGCCTTCGCCGCCTACAACCACTACGGTGCCGCGAACGGGCGGCCGGTCCCACCCGAGCGGGAGATGCACGTCTACCCGTTCAACGGCCACGAGGGCGGCGAGGCCGTCCACGTCAGGCGTCAGCTGCGCTGGCTGGGCTCGGTGCTCCATCCGGCGCGGGCCTGAACGGGCCACTCCTGCGGCTTGGATGGCGAGCGTCCGCCAGCGCCGACCCCTGGCGGACACTCACCACCGCAAGGCCGGCTCCGTTGTGCACGTCGGCGCCCCCAGCCTGCGGAGGGTGAGGAGGCGGTGCCGGGGTCGGGGTCGGGACCGCGCACGCGACGGCCTCCGGAACACGAGTCGTCAACCGTCGATCATCGACTTCGGTGGTTGTGGAGTATGTCAGCGACACCGATCGACGAGCAAGAATTTCCGGACGTTCTCCCGAAACGCCTACCGGCGCCGACGCCGCCTCGGCCAGCCCCCGCCGAGCTGGGCGGTCACTGCTCCACGGCGCGGTAGAGCCGGCTCACGGTCTCGGCCACGCAGACGGGCTTGCCGCCGCTGTCGCTCTCCACGGTGACCGTCACGACCAGCTGCACACCGCCGCTGACCGGCGACACGTCGGCGATGGTGGCGGTGGCGCGTACGGCGGCGCCGACCCGCAGCGGCGCGGGGAAACGCACCCGGTTCAGCCCGTAGTTGACGCCCATCGCCACCCCCTCGACCCGGTACAGCACGCCCGCCAACGCCGGCAACAGCGACAGGGTGAGGTAACCGTGGGCGATCGTCCCGCCGAACGGGCCCGCGGCGGCGCGGACCGGGTCGAGATGGATCCACTGATGGTCGTCGGTGGCGTCGGCGAAGCTGTCGACGCGGCTCTGCTCGATGCGCTGCCACGGGCCGGGCCCGAGGCTCTCACCGGTCGCGGCGGCCAACTCCTCGAACGAGGTGAAGACTCTCATCCCGGATCTCCCTACAGCTAGAAGGCGTTGACGCCGGTGAGCGCGCGGCCGATGAGCAGTTGCTGAATCTGACTGGTGCCCTCGTAGAGCGTGGCCACCCGGGCATCGCGTAGATACTTGCCGACCGGATACTCGTCGATGTAGCCGTACCCGCCGAACACCTGGACCGCGTTGTTGGCCGCGCGGACGGCGGCCTCACTGGCGAAGAGCTTGGCCATCGACGCCTCGGTGGCGAACGGCTGGTCGCTGTCGATCAGGTCGGCCACCTGCCACACCAGCAGCCGGGCGGCGGCGGTGTCCACCGCGATGGCGGCGAGCAGTTGTTGGACGAGCTGGTGCCCGGCGATCGGCTTGCCGAACTGGGTGCGCTGCCCGGCGTAACCGACCGACGCGTCGAGGCAGCCCTGGGCGATGCCGACGCACCCGGCGGCCACCGACATCCGGCCCTTGGCGAGGGTGGCCAGGGCCAGCCGGAATCCGGCGCCCTCGGCGCCGAGGCGGGCCGCGTCGGGGACGCGCACCTCGTCGAACCCCAGTTCACCGGTGGCCTGACCGCGCAGGCCGAGCTTGCCGTGGATCTCCCTCCGAATCAGCCCCGGGCTGTCGGTGGGCACCAGGAACGCGCTGATTCCTCGGTGCCCGGGGCCGCCGGTGCGGGCGAAGACCAGCGCGACGTCGGCGGTGGTGCCGTTGGTGATGAACGTCTTCGTGCCGGTGAGCAGCCAGTCGGTGCCGTCGCGGACCGCGCGGGTGCGTAGTGCGGCGGCGTCCGAGCCGCTGTCCGGTTCGGTCAGCGCGAAGCAGCCGAGTGCGCTGCCGGCGCAGAGTCTCGGCAGCCACTCGGCCCGCTGTTCCGCGCTCCCGTGTGCGGCGATCGACTTCGCGACCAGTCCGAGGGAGACCGAGACGATGCCGCGCACCGCCGAGTCGCCCCGGCCCAACTCTTCCAGGACCAGGCAGTACGCGAGGTGGTCGCCGCCGGAGCCGCCGTCGGCCTCGGCGATGGTCAGCCCCAGGAAGCCCAGGTCGCCGAGCATGCCGACGATGGCGGGGTCGACCGATTCGCGGCGATCCCAGGCGGCGGCATGCGGTAGCAGTTCGCGGTCGGCGAACTCGGCGGCCAGCTGGCGGACCGCCGCCTGCTCGGCGGAGAGGGTGAGGTCCATGGCGCTCAAACTAGCGGTGATAGTTAAACGCGTCCAGACCGGAGGCTCACCGGTCGGAGGCCAGACCCACGTGCCGTTCGGCGGTGAACGCGCGGGCCAGCTCCGTCCGCGAACGGATGCCCAGCCGGTGGAACACGTTGCGCAGGTGATGGTCGACAGTGCGGGTGGAGAGGAACATCCGGGCGGCGATCTCCCGGTTGGTGGCGCCCTCGGCGACCAACTCGGCGATCCGCAGTTGCTGGCCGGTCAACAACCGCGCCGCGGGCAGGTCCGGCGGACCGATCGACTCCCCGGCCGCCCGCAACTCCGTGGTGGCCTGCTCGGCCCAGCACTCCACTCCGAGCAGGCTGAACATCTCGCGGGCCTGGTGCAGGTGCGTCCGCGCGTCGCGAGGGCGTCGACTGCGGCGCAGCTCCTGGCCGAAGAGCAGTTCGGTGCGGGCCCGCTCGAACGTGCCGGCCTCCGTCGGGTGCAGGCGCAGCGCCGTCTGGAAGTCCCGTTCCGCCTCGGCGCCCCCGCGGGGGGCGAGCAGTGCGTGACATCGCGCGGACAGGGCCCGGCGCAGCGGGCTCGCGGTGCTGCTGGCCCACCTGTCGAACGCGGCGAGCGCGGTCGTCGCCGCCGGCCGGTGTGCCAGGTGCGCCGCCGCCTCCACCAGGTACGGGGTGGCCATCACCTGCACGAGCACCTGACCTCGACGCGTGCCGATCCGGGCCAGCGAGGCCAGCCGGTCCGCGGCCTCGGCGTGCCGGCCGTCGACCAGGTCGAGCACCGCCAGAGCCCACGCGGCGAGCGCGTGCGGGCGGCTGCCCGGCGTCGGCGACTCGCCGATCTCGCGGATCCGCCGCAGGCAGGTGTCCCGGTCGGCCCGGATCGCGGCGAGGACGGCGAGCATGCCCAGATGGACGTTGGCGCAGTTGACCTGCCCGGTGGCCCGGGCGACGCGCAGCCCGTCGCGGGAGGTCTCCGCCGCCGCCTCGTGTCGCCCCAGCCAGTACTCGGCGACCGCCCGCAGTTCCAACGCCCGCGACAGCATCGACAGCTCGCCCCGTTCCCGCGCCAGCTCGACGGCGCGTTCGGCGAGCCGGTGGGCCGCGCCGTCCACGGCCACCAGCAGTCCGGCCGCCGCGGCGCAACTGAGCGCTGTGGGGGTCAACGCCCAACCGGTCAGCCGGCCGCCGAGCACCACGGCGCGCCGCAGCGCAGGCCCGGCGCGCTCGTGGTCGCCTCGCAGGGTCGCCGCCACCCCGGCGATCAGACAGTCCATGACCTCCAGGGCCGGCGGGTCGTTCGGGCGCCGCAACGCCAGCGCCCGACGACCGACCTCGGCGTACCGGTACTGGTCACCGCTGAAGCAGACCGCCTCGCCGGCCCGCACCAGCCCGGTCAACGCCAGGGCGCGGTCGGTGCCGTCCACCGCCGCGGCGGAGGCCAGCAGCGTGGCCGATGCGCTCGACGCGGTGCCACAGCGCAGCTCCAACTCACCGCGGAGCAGGTCGGCGCGGCCCCGGACGACCGGGTCCACGCAGAACGTACGGAGGCGGTCGAGCAGCAGCCGGGCCTCGTCGGGCTGCCCGCCGGCCCAGGCGTACCGGGCGGCGGTCAGCAGACGGGTGGCGGTCAGCCTCGGATGGTCGCTCAGCTCGGCGGCCCACCGTAGAGCCGTCGAGGCGGCGGCCCAGCCGTCGGATCCGCCCACTGCCGCCTGTTCCAGCTCGGCGGCGAGAGCCGGATCGACACCCGCCGTCGCGGCGGCGAGGTGCATCGCCCGGCGCAGGCGCTGCCCATCCGCGACCAGCACCTCGGCGAGCAGTCGGTGCGCCGCCCGGCGCTCCGCGAGCGGCGTGCTGGCCGCGATCATCGTGCGCACCAGCGGCTGCGGAAAGGTGACGCCGCGTTGCTCGACGCGGACCAGGCCGGCGACCTCCGCCGGGGCGAGCGCCTCGACCTCGGCGCCAGCGGCCGCCGCGGCCCGGATCAGCGTGCCCGGCTCGCCGTCCTCGTCGAGCGCGGCGAGCAGCAGCACCCGTCGGGTCTCCGGGGGCAACCGGTCCAGCCGGGCCCGGTACGCGCGACCCAGCGCTCCGTCCGCCGGCGGCGCGGCGGGCAGCGACTCCTCGCCCCGCCACTGCCCCGCGGTGAGCACCTCGGCGAGGTCCACCAGGGCCTGCGGGTTGCCGCCGCCGATCGTGGACAACGCGGTCAGGGCCGACGCGGCGGCCCGGTCGGGGAGCCGGTCGACGCCCTCGCGCTCGGTGAGCCGATCGAGCCGGTCGGTGAGGAGGGCGCTGCTCTCGTGTTCGGTCAGCGCGCGCAGTCGGTGCGCCGGTATCCCGTCGAGGTTGGCGGTGACGTCCGCGGTGAGCAGGACGGCGAGCGGCAGGTGCCGCAGTCGGCGGGCCACGAAGGCCAGCACCTGCGCGGTCTGCGGGTCACCTCGGTCGATGTCGTCCATGGTGGCGAGCAACGGGCGGTCCCGGGCGGCGGCGGCGAGCAGCCCGAGCACCGCCATCGACAGGGTCAGTTGCCGGTCGGCCGGGCAGCTCTCCCCGGCCAGTGCGCGCCGCAGCAGTTGGCGCTGCTCGCCGGGGAGCGAGGCGGCCCGATCGAGAACCGGGTCGACCAGACGTTGCAGGCCGGCGTACGGCAGGGCGGCCTCCTCGGCGAGCCCACTGCCGGCGAGCACTGTGCAGCCCTCGGCGTGCCGATGGGCGTAGCCGATCAGCGCCGTCCGGCCCGATCCGGGCTCTCCGCGCAACAACAGGGCACCGCCGGCGTTGGTCATGCCGTCGAGCAGGCTCCGGACAGCCCGGCACTCGTCGTCCCGGCCACGCAGCACGGTTAGTTGCACTCTTGATGCAGTAACCATGCCTGCCAGTGTTACCCATCGGAAACCGAATGGAAAGAGGGGGCGATATCGGGCCGGGCCGGAATCAGTCGGGCGCGACCTCGGCCAGCAGAGCGCCCACGGTCCGCGACATCACCGCGCGGGCCTGGTCCACGCCCAGACTGAGCCCGTAGCGCAACATCGACCAGGCCTGCCACGTGCTCGCCGCCACCAGGGCGTTGAGCAACTGCTCCCGCCCCGGCCCGGCCTCGGCCAGCTCGACGGCGAAGAGCGCCTCGACCTCGTCGCGGACCCGTTCGATGTGCTTGAGACGGTTGCGGTGCAGCTGTTCGGAGACCGGCTCACGCATCTGGGCGGCCCGCGCCGACGGCGCGATGAGCTGGAGCAGCCGAGCCCGCTGCCGGCAGTACGCGTCGACCCGCTTCGTCAACGGCAGCCCGGGTGAGATCGGCCGGTAGGCGGCGTCCTGCTGGCGGAGCACCTCCGCGCCGCTGGCCTCGAAGAGCGTCTCCATGTCCTTGAAGTTGGTCCAGAGGGTGCGCAGCGAGATGCCGGCCCGTTCGGCGATGCGTTCGCCGGTCGGGCGCAGGTCGCCCTCGGAGATGAGCGCGAGGTGCGCCTCGACGATGGCCGCGCGGGTCCGCTCGGCGCGGGCGGTGCGCCCGTCGACCCGGCCCGCCACATCGACCCCGTCCATCCGCCCTCGCCCCCTCACCGCCACGGCGTCCCCCGACGCACCGCCGAGTCTAGACAGCCGTTGATCAGCAGCTCCGGACGCTCCGCCGACGTCGTCATCCGGCCTGGCCGGTCAGCGAGACGCCGCCGTCGCAGACGATGGTCTGCCCGGTGATCCAACTGGCGTCGTCGGAGGCCAGGAAGGCGACCGCGCCCGCCACGTCCGACGGCAGACCGAGGCGCCCGAGCGGATATCTCGCGGCGACCTCGGCCTCCCGCCCGTCGTAGAGGGCGGCGGCGAAGCGGGTCTTCACCACGCCGGGAGCGACCGCGTTGACCCGCACCGTCGGCCCCAGCTCCACGGCGAGGCTGGCGGTGAGGTGGTTGAGCGCGGCCTTGCTGACCCCGTAGCAGGCGATGCCGGGCGACGGGGCGAGCCCGGCGATCGACGAGACGTTGACGACGCAGCCGCCGCGCTCGCTCATGCCGGTGGCGCAGACCTCCTGCACCCAGCCCAGCGCGGCGACCACGTTCACGTCGAGGATCTTGCGGGCGGCGGCCAGATCCAGCTCGACCAGCGGGCCGTGCACCGGGTTGATGCCGGTGTTGTTCACCAGCAGGTCCACCGGCCCGAACGCCGCGCCCACCTGGTGCACCGCGGCGGCCCGGTGCTCGGGATCGTCGGCCCGGCCCGGCACCGCCACCGCGTGTGTCGGACCGCCGAGAGTGGCGACCGCCTCGGCCAGCCCTTCCGGGCGGCGGGCGGTCAGACCCACCCGCGCGCCTTCGGCGACGAGGCGTTGGGCGATGGCCAGCCCGATCCCCCGACTGGCGCCGGTAACGATGGCGACCCGGCCCACGAGTCGGCCCGAATATGCATTCACGGTGCAGATAGTAGGAGCGTCGATCGGTATCGGTCAACGCCTCCGACAATCGGTCGGCGGGCCGCTCGGGCAGCACGCGCGCAGCAGTCCGACCGGGCGTGGTCAGGAGAAACCACGTCCGGTCGGACGTCAGGCTGGGGGCTCAGGAGACTGTCGGCACCCCGTTCGCCGGCGGCGCGGCCGGGGTCGCCGCGTACTCGTTGACCGCCCCGTCCGCCTCGTCCGTCTCGTACGCCGGCCCGAAGTAGGTCTGCACTCCCCCGCTCACCCGGCTCAACCGCTGGCCGCCGTACCCGGAGTGATCCTTGGCGGAGAAGCGCAGCGGCACCAGCCCGGGGCCCTGGAAGCCACCCTTCTGCACGGCCTCCAGCACCTTCTCCCGGGTGAGGTCCTTGCCGGCGGCGAGCAGCGTCTGCACGAAGAGATAGCCGACCGACATGCCGTAGACGGTGTTGCCGTCGAACGGCGCGTCCCCGTTGTGCTCCTTGTTGACCTTCATGAAGAGCTGGATCCACGGGTTCGCGGTGTCGTTCTGCATCGGCAGGTAGTTGGTGCCGACCATGCCCTCCAGCAGCGGCGCGGCGGCGCCGAGCTGCTTGGCCAGGGTCGGGTGGTCGGCGCCGACGTTGGAGACCAGCCACTGCGGCTTGAAGCCCAGCCGTGCCGCCGTGCCGACGGAGAGCGCGGTGAAGCCCGGCACTGTGGCGAGCACGACGACCTGGCAACCAGCCGCCTTGAACGCGCCGATCTGCGGCGCCACATTGGTGTTGCTGGTGACGTACGTCTGCTTGACCGCCACGGCGCCGGGGCCGAGCACCTTCTCCACGCCGGCCAGGCTGTCCCGGCCGAAGTCGTCGTCCTGACCGAGGAAGCAGACCTTCTGCCCGGCCAGATTCGTCTTCGCGTAGTTGGCGAGGATCTTGCCCTCGACCGTGTAGTCCGGGTTGAACCCGAACGTGCCCGGATACTTGTCCGGCTGGTCCCAGCTGCGGCTGCCGGAGGCGACGAAGAGGTCTGGCACCCGGTTGCTCTTGAGGAAGTCGAGCACACCGGTGTGCGTCGGCGTGCCCAGACCATTGAGGACGGCGAAGACCTTGTCCTGCAGGACGAGCTGACGGACCACCTGCTGGGTGTTAGCCGGGTTGTAGCCGTCGTCCATGATCTTGTAGGTGATCTTGCGGCCGTGCACTCCGCCGTTGGCGTTGACGTAGTCGAAGTACGCCTTCGTCGCCGGGGCGATCTTCGAGTAGCCGGCCGAGGCCGGACCGGTCAGCGGCATGTGGGTGCCGACGACGATCTCGCTGGCGGTGACACCCGGCACCGACGCCCCGCCGGAGCCGGGGCCGTCGTCGCCGCTACAGCCGGCTGCGGTGATGAGCAGGGCAAGGGTGCTGGCGATCGCGAGGCCGCGATGCGCTTTACGGTGCATGGGAAACACCGACCTTTCTCGGTCCGGTTGTCTGTGGGAACGGTGTGGTGGTGGGGCGCCCGGCCGAGGCCGGACCGAGGACAGCTCAGGAACGCCGGATCGGCCGCCTGGCCAGCAACGCCCGGCCGAGACGCGACAGCAGACCCTGCACACCGCCGGGGGCGGCGATCATGACGACGATCAGGGTGAGACCGAAGATCGCCAGGGGGAGGTTGCCCTCCAGCCGCTGTGCCACAGCGGGCGAGAGCGTGAGCATCTCGGTGACCGAGTGGGTCAGATCGGGCAGGGCGACCAGCAGGACGGCCCCCCACAACGCGCCGGTCAGTCGACCCAGGCCGCCGATCACCACGGCCATCAGCAGGAACAGCGACAGGGTCAGCGAGAACGCCCCGGGTGAGACGCTCTGCGCGAGCACCGCCAGCAGCGCGCCGCCGAGCCCGGCGGTGGCCGCGCTGACCACGAACGCGAGGACCTGGGTGCGGGCCACGTGGATGCCGGCGAGGCGGGCCGCCACCTCGTCGTCGCGGACCGCCCGGAAGGTACGCCCGTACCGGCTGCGGATCAGGTTCGCCAACAGCAGCAGCGCGAGCAGGGTGGCCGCGCCGGTGACCCAGAGCTGCCACCGCTCGTACGGGAAGTACGCACCGAGCGACAACGGCGGCGGCTCCACCGGCACCGACAGCCCCTGCTCGCCGTTGAACACACCGTCGAAGGTGACCGCCAGCGCCGGCACCACCACGGCCACCGCGAGGGTTACCCCGGCCAGATAGGGGCCGCGCAGCCGGGCCGCGGCCACACCGACCACCGCGCCCACCGCGACAGTGCTGACGATCGCCGCACCCAGCGACAGCGGCAACAGCCAGCCGCCGGTCATTCCCCGGTCGGCGAACGCGGTCTGGCACAGCGCCACTGTGTACGCCCCGGTGGCCATCAGCGCGCCGTGACCGAGCGACAGTTGACCGTTGAGCCCGGTGAGGACGGTCAGCCCGGCGGTCGCGCAGAGGTAGGCGGCCACCGTGGCGAGCTGGAAGTTGCGGAACGGCTCGACGGCGTAGCTGACCGCCACCAGCAGCAACCCGGCCGCCAGCACCACAGCGAGGTGGCGCAGCAGTGTGGAGCCGCGTCGTCGGTCGACAGGTCGGCCGCCCGGGTCGTCGAGCTGCTGTTTCGGCGGCACTGCCGCCCTCGTGGCGCTCACACCCGCCTCGCCGCGACCGGGGCGAACAGCCCACCGGGCCGGACCAGCAGCACCGCCAGCAGCAGGACCAGCACCGCGAGCGGGGTGAGGTCACTGCCGGCGTAGCCGCTCACGTAGGAGAGCAGTAAGCCCACCACCAGACCACCGACCACAGCCCCCGGTGGGCTGTCCAGCCCGCCGACCACCGCCGCGGTGAACGCCGAGACGAACACCAGGTCCATCGCGTGCGGGTGCAGGCCCAACTCGGTCGGCAGGACCAGCATGGCGGCCAGCGCGCCCACCCCGGAGGCGAGCGCCCAGCCGAGGGTCAGCATCCCACCGACGTTGACCCCGAGCAGCCGGGAGACCTCCGGAGCGAAGGCCGCCGCGCGCATCCGCAACCCCACCGGGGTACGCGCGAACATCCAGGCCAGGCCGCTGACCACCACGCCGATCGTGGCGAAGACGAACAGGTCGTACGGGGACAGCACGGCGACCCCGCCCACGGTGAGGGCGGACCTGCTGAACGGGGCCTCGGCGGGACGGAACTCACTGCCGTACACCATGCCGAGGACGGCCTGGATCAGCAGCACCAGCCCGAGCGCGACGATCACCGGGTTGAGCGGTGAGGCGTGATCGACGTGTCGCATCACCACCCGGTCCACCAGCGCACCGAGCAGCAGACCGGCAACGATCGCGACAACGAAGCCCAGCCAGTAGGAACCGGTAGCGGTGCTGACGGTGTAGGCGACGTACGCGGCGGCGACGGCCATCGCCCCCTGGGCGAAGTTGACGACCCGCGCCGCCCGCCAGATGAGCACCAGGGCCAGTGCGAACGCGGCGTACACAGCGCCCCGGGACAGGCCGTCGACGGTGAGGAAGACGAAGCGGTCCAACAGTTCTCCCTCCGGGGGACGAGGTGGTGGTGGTCAGAAACCGAGGTACGCGTGGCGCAGGTCGACGTCGTCGCGCAGCTGCGCCGCCGGGGCGGCGATCACCACCCGACCGAGGGACATCACGACGCCCTGGTCGGCGACGGCGAGCGCGCTACGCACGTTCTGCTCGACCAGCAGGACGGTCAGGCCGGTGCGGTCACGCAGTTGGCGGAGCAGGGCCATGGTCCGGGCGACCACCCGTGGCGCCAGGCCGAGCGACGGCTCGTCCAACAGCAGCAGACGGGGTCGGCCGACCAGGGCCCGACCGAGCGCGAGCATCTGCCGCTCACCGCCGGAGAGCTGGTGACCGAGGTGTCGGCGGCGTCGGGCCAGTGGCTCGAAGAGCTGGTAGACCTCGTCGAGGGCCCGCCCCGCGTCGGCCCGGTCGCGCCGCCACAACCCGCCCAGCCGCAGGTTCTCGTCGACGGTCAGCTCGCTGATCACGCCCCGGCCCTCCGGGACGTGCGCCATGCCGCGTCGGACGAGCTGCTCCACCGGCGTACCGCGAAGGTCTTCCCCGGCCAGCAGGACCTGGCCGGAGGCCGGGCGGATCATGCCGGAGAGCGCGCGCAGGAGAGTGGTCTTGCCGGCGCCGTTGGCGCCGACGACAGCGGCGATGGTGCCGGCCGGGACGGTGAGGTCGATCGCCCGCAACACGGGCGCGGCGCCGTAACCGGCGACCAGCCCCCGCACGACGAGCAGGTCGGTCGTGGTCATGGGGAGACCTCTTCCTCGACGGTGGCACCGAGGTACGCGTCGGTGACCGCGGGGTCGTCGCGGATCTCGTCAGGGGTGCCGGCGGCGATGACCCGGCCGAAGTCGAGCACCACGAGTTCGTCGCAGACGGCCATCACCAGGTCCATGTGGTGCTCGACCAGGAGCACGGCACAGGGGTCGGTGTCCCGCCGGGGCAGTTGCCGGACCAGCTCCGCCAGCTCGGCGATGTCGTCCGCGCCGAGGCCACCGGCCGGCTCGTCGAGCAGGAGCAGCCGGGGCCGGGCGGCGAGCGCGCGGGCCAGGGCGACCCGCTGGCGTACGGCGAAGGGCAGGGTGGTCGGCGCGGCCTCGGCGTGCTCGGCGATGCCCAGCTCGTCGAGGATGGCCAACGCGTCCCCGCGGAGCCGACGCTCGTCGCGGTCGCTGGCCGGCAGACCGAGCAGCGCCGGGACGAAGCCGGCACGGGCGGTGTGCGAGGCGCCGGTCATCACGTTCTCCAGGACGCTGAGCCCGGCGAAGAGCCCGGTGCCCTGCAAGGTCCGGGCGATGCCGAGCCGGGTCAGCCGGTGCGGCCGTGGCCGCAGCGGCCGGCCGTCGAGGGTGAGCGAACCCGTCTCCGGTGCGACGAAGCCGCAGATCACGTTGAACAGCGTGGTCTTGCCGGCGCCGTTGGGCCCGATGACGCCCACCACCCGGTTGGGTGGCACCCGCAGGGACACGTCGTCGAGGGCGGTGAGGCCGCCGAAACGGACGCCGATGTGGTGCAGTTCGAGGCCGCGCTCCATCACCCATCCCTCTGTCGTGGCGGGTGTTTATTTACACTCGCAGTGTACGTTTCTCGGGTTTGGCGTCAAGACCTTCAATCCCCCTGCACGCAGGCGGACGGGGCGGTCGCCAGCGGCGACCGCCCCGTGACCGCCGTCAGGCGCTCGGGCAGGTGTTGCGATACTCCTCGATCTGCGAGCCGCTCGGGCCGGGGCAGAGGAACTGCTCGTAGCGGGTGTCGTCGTCGACGAACCGCTTCAACCAGGCCACCATCTGCCGCGCGGTCGGCGTGTTGGTGGTCTGCGGGAAGAAGTGGCTCGCCCCGTTCAGCTCCAGGTACGCCTTCTCGGCGGAGGCCGGGATGCTGTTGTAGAAGGGCACCGAGTGCGACCCGACCGGCGCGACGGTGTCGCTCTCGCCGCCGATGATCAGCGTGGGCACCCGCAGCTCGGACCAGCTCTTGTCCGTGTTCCACGGCGCCAGCGGCACCGCTGCCTGCAACGAGGGTCGCGACGAGGCCGCCTCCAGGCTGCCCCCACCACCCATGGAGTGGCCGGCCACCGCGAGTCGACTGCTGTCGATCCGAGTGCGCACCGAGCTGCGCTGGGTGAGGTAGTCCAGCGCGGCCAGCAACTGCCGACCCCGGCTGTCCGGCTGGTCCAGCCGACTGTTGGTCTCGATGCCGATCACCACGAAGCCGTGCGAGGCGATCCGCGGTCCGAGCCAGCTGATGCTGGACCAGGCGGCGGTGTAACCGGGCGAGATGGCGATGGCGCCGAAGGTGCCCTCGCTGGTGCTGGTCGGGTAGTAGATGACGCCGCCGCCGAAGCCGGTGACGCTCAGCGAGGACACGCTCTGCGAGGACGTCGCGAACGGGCCGCGGCTGGCCTCCAGGATCGAGGTGGTCGGGGCGGGGCCCCGCTCGTACGGGCCGGCGGCCTGGGCGGCACCGGAGGATCCGGCCACGACGCCGCCGGCGGCCAGGACGGCGGCCAGCGCGAGACGGGTGGCACGGGCTGCGACGGAACGGGGACGGGTGGTGGTTGGTGAGGACACGTCGGGCACTCCCTAAAGTCGAGGGATATCGACGTGTGTCAGTTTTGGCTGCTCGGCCGATCCCGGCATCGGCGAAATCACCAGTCCCGGCGCAGGATGCCGAGATGAGTCGTGTTTCGACCCTCTGACCTGGGGTAGCAGGGCAGGCGCCGGCCCGCACACGCGCCATGGAGAGGTTCATTCAGTGGATTCCAGCAAGCCCGCCGAGGCGGTCAAGAACGCCGTGAAGACCGCCTCAGGAAAGATCGCCGACGCCCTCACCCCGGATGTCCCCGGTGCGCCGGGGAGCGCGCCACCGCCGCTCGAGGAGCCGACGACGCCGCACGACCCGCTGCCGCCGAAGCCGGAACAGGGTGCGCCGCAGACGCGCACGCCGACCGGCGCGGAGACCGGCGCGCCGACGACCGCGAACGGTCAGCAGGGGGCCTACCTCACGACCGCGAACGGGGCGCGGCTGCGCGACACCGACCACTCGCTCAAGGCCGGCCCGCGCGGCCCGGTGCTCCTGCAGGACCACCACCTACGCGAGAAGATCACGCACTTCGACCACGAACGCATTCCGGAGCGCGTGGTGCACGCCCGGGGCGCCGGCGCGCACGGTGTGTTCACCGCGTACGGCACCGCCGAGGCGGTCACCAGGGCCGGCTTCCTCAAGAAGGGGCGCGAGACCGACGTCTTCGTCAGGTTCTCCACGGTCCTCGGTTCGCGGGGTTCGGCCGACACGGTCCGCGACACCCGTGGCTTCGCCACGAAGTTCTACACCGACGAGGGCACCTTCGACCTGGTCGGCAACAACATCCCGGTCTTCTTCATCCAGGACGCGATCAAGTTCCCGGACATCATCCACGCCGGCAAGCCGCACCCCGACCGGGAGATCCCGCAGGCGCAGAGCGCCCACGACACCTTCTGGGACTTCGTGTCGCTGCACACCGAGGCGCAGCACCACACCATCTGGAACATGTCCGACCGGGGCATTCCGCGTTCGTACCGGACGATGGAGGGCTTCGGCGTGCACACCTTCCGCCTCGTCAACGAGGCCGGGGAGACGGTGCTGGCCAAGTTCCACTGGAAGCCGAAGCTGGGTGTGCACTCGCTGACCTGGGAGGAGGCGCAGCTGATCGGCGGCATCGACCCGGACTTCCACCGCCGCGACCTCTACGACGCGATCGAGGCCGGCGCTTACCCCGAGTGGGAGCTGGGCATCCAGGTCTTTCCGGACACGCCCGAGGAGACCTTCGCCGGCATCGACCTGCTCGACCCGACGAAGATCGTGCCGGAGGAGTTGGCCGAGGTGCAGCCGGTCGGGAGGCTGGTGCTCAACCGGACGCCGACGAACTTCTTCGCCGAGACCGAACAGGTCGCCTTCCACCTCGGTCACCTGCCCCCGGGCATCGACGTCACGAACGACCCGCTGTTGCAGGGCCGGCTCTTCTCGTACGTCGACACGCAGCTCACCCGGCTGGGCGGGCCGAACTTCACGCAGATCCCGATCAACCGCCCGCACGCCGCCGTGAACGACATGCTGCGCGACGGCTTCCACCAGCACGCCGTGCACGCGGGCGTCGCACCGTACCGGCCGAACTCGCTCGACGGTGGCAACCCGTTCCCCGCCGGGGATGCCGAGCGCGCCTTCGTCGACGTGCCGGTCACTGTCGCGCAGGCACCGAAGGTCCGCGCGAACCCGGCCTCGTTCGACGACCACTACAGCCAGGTCCGCCTGTTCTGGCTGAGCATGTCGCCGGTCGAGAAGCAACACATCATCCGGGCGTACACCTTCGAGTTGGGCAAGTGCTACCACCAGGCGATCAAGGAGCGTCAGCTGCAGAGCCTCGCCAACATCGACCCGGTGCTGTGCGAGCAGGTCGCGACCGGCCTCGGCCTGCCCGTGCCGCAGCCGACAGTGCCGCTCCCCGACGTCACGCCCAGCCCGGCGCTGTCCCAGGTCGGTCGGGAGTGGCCGAGTGACGGCCGCATCGTCGGAATCGTGGTCGACCCCGAGGGCGACCTGGACGGCGTCGACGAGGTCCGCCGGGCCGTGTTCGACGCCGGCATGGTGCCGCTGCTGATCGCCCCGCACGGCGGCATGGTGGGCGACCTGCCGGTGCAGCGCACCTTCGCCACCGGCCGGTCGGTCGAGTTCGACGCGGTCCTGCTGGCCGGAGCGCCGGCACCCGCACCGGATGCCCTGCCCGCCCGCGACGCCAAGGCGGGCAGTCCGGCCCCGGCCACGGTGGATCCCCGCGTGCTGCTGCTCGTCGAGGAGTGCTGGCGGCACGCCAAGGCGATCGGCGCCTGGGGCGCCGGGGTCACGGTGCTGGAGCAGACCGGCGTCGCCGGCACCCCGGGCGTCGTGGCGGCGGGCTCGGGCGCCGAGGCGCTGACCGCGGTGCAGCAGTTGATGGCCGCGCACCGGGTGTGGGAACGGTTCCCCGCCGCGGTCGCCTGACCCAACCATCGACGAGGGTCGTCCTCCGCACCACCGGGAGGGCGGCCCTCGTCGGTGTCCAGGCGCTAACGCCGGGTCCACTGAAGATGGCTCGTGCCGGCGCTACAGCTCCGCTGCTCGATCATCGCGCCGTTCGCGGTGCTCCGGCCGACAGTGCCCAGGCACAGTCCGCTGTGGGCGTTGACGAGCTGCCGGGCCTCGTTCAGGGTGAACTGTTGCGCCGGGGTCGTGTTGCAGGTGGTGAGCTGGATCGCCGCCCCGGCCTCACTGGACGCGCCGAGCACGTCCAGGCAACGCCCACCCAACTGCACGCTCCCGTCCGACCGCATCGCCCAGAGCTGGTGGGAGGCGCGGTCGTCCCGGCAGTCCCAGATTCCGAGCCGGACCGGGTCGGGCGAGTTCGGCGCGCTGACGTCCAGGCACCGGTTGCTCGCCACCCCGACGAGCCGGCTGCCTGCGCGCGCCGGGGGCACGCTCGGCGTCGGCGACACTCGACGGTCCGGCGTGGCGGACGGGGTCACCCCGCCCGCCGTCGACGCCGGCCGGAAGCCCGTGGTGATCTCCCGGAACGCGTCCGCCCCGGCCACCGCCCAGGCGGACTCGGGTGTCAACCAGGCGATGCGGTAACCCTGACGCTTACCAGTCGTGAAGGCGCGCTGGCGCCCGTGCATAGCGGTACCCGCGTCGCTGGTGTAGACCCACTCCAGGTCGGCGGCCTTGAGCTGGTAGTTGACGGCGAGCAGCTCGACCCGGCGGTAGTCGCGGTACCGCTCGGTCACGGTCGGGCCGCCCAGTTCGGCCAACGGGTCGCTGCGCGGCGAGTCGGTCGGGCTGACGACCAGCATCCGTTCGCCGCCCGGCTCGTGGAGTTCGACCTGCTGGCCGCGTCGGACGATCCGCCAGTCGCGCGGAGCCGGCACGGAGAAGCCGCTGCTGTCCCGGTAGACCGACCACGAGATCGGCCGGAGCGCAGCGGTCGTCGGTGCGGCACCGGGCGTCGACGGCGCGCCCGGCACGGCGGCGTCCACCAGTTCGGCCCCTCCCCCGGCCGGCCGCGACGCACGGCGGGTGGCCAGCGGAACCCCGACCGCCAGGCCGAGCGCGACCAGAGCCGCGAGGCCACCGACAAGCCAGGTCCGCCGTCGTCGGGCCGGCCCCGGACGCCCGCCGTCCGCCGTCACCGCGTCCGACGACGGGGGTACGTCGGGCGCGCCGACCGGACGGGACGTGATCGCCGCCGGTGCGGGCGCGACGGGCGCCGTGCGCCACGTCACCGCGATGGGCGGCCGCGGTGCGCCGTCCAGCGCCGCCCGGAGCAACTGCTCGGCCGCGTCGGCGTCCATCCGCTCGGCCGGGTCCTTGCGCAGCAGACCGGCCAGCACCGGCGCGAGCGGTCCCGCCCGTCGCGCTGCGGGCGGTGGCTCGGTGACCAGCGCGGTGAGGCTCATCAGACTCGACGGCCGGGCGTACGGCGACTGGCCCTCGACGGCGGCGTACAGGGTCGCGCCGAGAGACCAGAAATCCCCCTCCGGACCCACGGTGCCCCGCATGGCCCGCTCGGGAGAGACGTACGCGGGCGAGCCGAGGACCACACCGCTGAGGGTCAGGTTCACGTCCTCGACGGCGGTGGCCAGGCCGAAGTCGGTGAGCACGATCCGGCCGTCCGCGCCGACGAGGATGTTTGCCGGCTTGACGTCGCGGTGCATGATCCCGGCGCGGTGGGCAGCGCGAAGCGCGCCGAGCACGGCCAGCCCGATCTCGGCCGCCCGCACCGGCGGAACGGGGCCGTCGGTGGTGATGGTGTCGTGCAGCGAACGGGACGGCACGTACTCCATCACGATCTGCGGGTCGCCGTCGGCACTCAACAGCACATCGAAGACCCGGACGACGTTGACATGGTCGAGTTGTGCGATTGCCCGGGCCTCTCGCAGCGACCGGACCCGCAATTCCTGGCGCGCCTCAATGGTCAGGCCGGGAGGCGGAACGATTTCCTTGATGGCGACGTCGCGTTGCAGCATTCGGTCGCGGGCTTTCCACACTCGACCCATTCCGCCCTGGCCGATGAGCTCGGCGACGTCATACCGATCGGTAACAAGAAGCGGTAACATCTGCGACACCCGGAGAGGCTACCTGGCACGTCGCCGGACAATTTCCGGCAGTCGAAGCGAACCACCGTGTGTGATCCGGCTCATCCCCGCCGGAAAGGTCGTTTGTGGAGCCGAGGCCGGTGCGGGCGCACCGTTGAGCCATCCGGAATTGGCTTCTTGTTCACAATGGCGCCCGCACCAGTAGCGGCGAAATCAGCCGACGTCGGCCAACCGGGGCAGCACCTCGTCGCCGAGCCGCTGGGCGAACTCGATCGGGTCCCGATCCGGCGTCACCTGCACCTCGCTCACCCCGAGCGCGGCGTACTCGGACACCTCGGCGAGGAACGCGTCAGTGTCGTCCAGCGGCGCCTGGGAGGCGACCACCGTCTTCTCGATGGTGTCGTAGTCGCGGCCCTCGGCGGCGCAGTGCCCGCGCAGCACATCCAGCTTTCGCGCGATGTCGTCGATGCCGCCGCGGCCGAAGAGGTTGCAGGCGTCGGCGTAGCGGGCCACCAGCAGCAATGTCTTCTTCTCACCGCCACCACCGATCATGATGGGCGGGTGCGGGCGGCTCAACGGCTGCGGCGAGTTGATGGTCTCGGCGAGCTGGTAGTGCTTGCCGTTGAACGGGCCGTCGTCGGCACTCCACATCTGCCGGCAGATGCGCAGCGTCTCCTCCAAGCGCTCGAACCGCTCGGCCACCGGGACGACCGGCACACCCAGCCCGAGCTGCTCCCGCTCGTACCACGAGGCGCCGATGCCGAGGCGGGCCCGGCCGCCGGAGAGCACGTCGAGGGTCGTCACGGTCTTGGCGAGCAACCCCGGATACCTGTACATCACACCGGTGACCAGCACACCCAGCGTCATCCGCTGAGTCGTCGCCGCGACGTAGCCCAGCGTGGTGTACGCCTCCAGCATCGGCTCCTCGGCCGCGAACACCGCGTCCATCTGGAAGAAGTGGTCCATCACCGTGAACGACGCGACGCCGGCCTGCTCGGCGATGGCCGCCGTCTGCGCCAGGGTCGGTGCGATAGCGGCCGGGTCGGCCGGGATCGAGTAGTTCCAGTAGTGCAGCCCGAGCTTCATGTTCGGCACCTCCGCAACGAGCCTAGTGCCGTCCGGCGTCCGCCGGGGGCGGCTCGGAACTGCCTACGAATCGGGTCCGACGGCGTCCATTACCGAACCATGACAATTCGTGGATCACGTGCGGATATCCGGCTGGCAGCTTTCGGTGAGTGATCCAACAGCTGTCTTCCACCGAATCCCGGCCCGCCGAGCAGGAGCCCGACGCGACGCGCGTCCGGTTCCGTCACCGACCGAGGGCCACCCCTGCGGTGGGACGCCCGCAGCGGGCCGAATGGGCCGACGCCGCGAAGGGCGTCTGCATCATCCTCGTCGTCCTGTGGCACGTCGTCGTGAAGGACTACCTCCAGATCGACTGGCACGTCGGCGTACCGGTGCCGGGCTTCTGGGGAACGCTGGGTGAGCAGTTCCTTCCGCTGCGGATGCCGCTGTTCTTCACCATCTCGGGCGTCTTCGCGGCGAACGCCGCCCAGCGGCCGTGGCGGGTCGTCGCCCGCAGCCGGATCGCCGGGTTCCTCTACCTGTACGCCGTCTGGCTGCTGATCCACACGGCGGTCCTCGCCGCCGCACCGGAACTGCCGACCGACCGCGCCACCTCGGCGCTCGGCCTGCTGGAGCAGCTCACCATCACACCGTCCAACCTCTGGTACCTGTACGCCCTGGCGCTGTACTTCACGATCGCCAAGGTGACCCGTCGGGCGCCCCAGGCGCTGGTCCTGGTCCCCGCCGCCGCGCTGTCCGCCGTCGCCGCCGCCGGCCTGCTCGACACTCCGGGCAACCGCGCCGGCCTCTACCAGAACCTGGTCTTCTTCCTCGCCGGCCTGTACCTGCGGGAGCAGATCCAGCGGTGGGCCGCCACCGCCAGCCGCCGCCGGCTGTTGCTCACCGCGGGCGGCTACGTCCTGGCGCTCGCCGCGATGGCGGTGACCGGCGCCCAGCAGTGGTTCGGGGTGTGGCCGGCGGTCTCCGTGGTGGCAGTGATCTTCGGCATAACCGCAGCTGCCGGGCTGTCCCGTTGGTCGGCGCTCAGCAAACCGCTGGCTAGGCTCGGCCGCATCACCCTGCCGATCTACGTCATTCACATGCCGGTCCTGGCCCTGCTGCACCGGCTGTTGCTCGTACCGGTCTCCGGGTTGGGTGGGTCCGCTCAGGGCCTGATCGTGCTCGGTTATCCGATTCTGCTGAGCTGTCTGGTGATCGGTCTGAGCCTGGCGATTCACAGTGGGCTGCTGGCGCTTCGCGCGGGCTGGCTGTTCGCGCCGCCCGGCACACGCCGGGTGGAGGCGGCCGGATGAGCGCCCTCGCCGAAGCCCTGGTCGACCTGGACGCGATCGCCGGCAACGTGCGGACGATCGCGTCGGTCACCGGCACCGGACTGATGGCAGTGGTGAAGGCCGACGGGTTCGGCCACGGCGCGGTTCAGGTGGCCCGGGCCGCCCTGCGCGCCGGCGCGGCCTGGCTCGGGGTGACCTCGACGGCCGAGGCGCTGACCCTGCGCGAGGCGGGTGTGACAGCGCCCACGTTGAGCTGGCTGCACGGCGCGGATGACGACTTCGGTATGTTGATCAAGGGCGGTGTCGACGTCGGCGTGTCCACGACGACCCACCTGCACGCCGTCGCCGACGCGGCACGGCTGCTCGGCGTTCCGGCGATGGTGCAGCTCAAGGCGGATACCGGGTTGTCCCGCAACGGGGCCGCCGGGGACGACTGGCCCGAGTTGGTCGGTTGGGCCCGCAAGTACGAACGGGAGGGCGGGATCCGGGTGCGCGGGGTGTGGTCCCACCTCGCCGACGCCGACCTGCCGGGCGCCCCCGCGCTCACCCGTCAGGTGGCGATCTTCGAGGAGGCGCTGCGAACCGCACGGTCGGCCGGTCTGGATCCCGATCTCGTCCACCTGGCCAACTCGGCGGCCGCGCTCTCCGCACCACGCACCCGCTTCGACCTCTGCCGGATCGGGATCGCCCTCTACGGCGTGGACCCGTTCGGCGTGAGTGGTCCGGGCGAGTTCGGGCTGCGCCCCGCGATGACCCTGCGGACGAGCGTGGTCAACGTCAAGAGGGTGCCGGCCGGCACTGGCGTCTCCTACGGGCCCGAGCACGTGACCGGAACACCGACCACCCTCGCGCTGCTGCCGCTCGGTTACGCCGACGGGCTGCCCCGGGCCGCGGGTGGCCGCGCCGCGGTGTGGCTCGCCGGTCGGCGGTGCCCGATCGTCGGGCGCATCGCCATGGACCAGTGCGTGGTCGACGCCGGGGATCTTCCCGTGGCGATCGGCGACCCGGTCGTGGTGTTCGGCCCGGCCGAGGGCGACCAGCGACCTCCGACGGTCGTCGAGTGGGCCCGCTGGGCCGACACCAACCCACACGAGATCTTGACCGGCATCGGGGCCCGGGTGGCCCGCGAGCACCTCCACGGAAGGGCACGGAACTCATGACAACCCGACTGGCAGTGCTGTACGGCGGGCAGAGCGGCGAGCACGACGTGTCCTGCCGCTCGGCGGCGAGCATCCTCGCCCACCTGGACCGTGAGCGGTACCAGGTCACCGAGGTGCTCATCGACCGCGACGGCGGGTGGCATGTCGGCGGCCGACCGACGCCCCTGCCTGCGGCGTTGCGCGTCCTGCGCGCCCAGGACGTGGTGTTCCCGGCCCTGCACGGCCCGTACGGCGAGGACGGCACCGTCTCGTCACTGCTGGAATGGCTCGGCGTGCCGTACGTCGGCAACGGCGTCTTCGCCAGCGCCGCCGGCATGGACAAGGGGGTGACCAAGCGGCTCCTCGCGGCGGAGGGCCTG
Organism: Micromonospora trifolii; assembly: GCF_022229005.1. Taxonomy (GTDB): domain Bacteria; phylum Actinomycetota; class Actinomycetes; order Mycobacteriales; family Micromonosporaceae; genus Micromonospora; species Micromonospora trifolii. The sequence continues at coordinate 334,793 of NZ_JAKKFD010000002.1, read as the reverse complement.
CGGGTCAGCCCGGGGGTGACCCTGCGTCCCGGTGAGGACCTGTCGCCCGAGGACCGGCGTCGGCTAGAGCTGCCGGTCTTCGTCAAGCCGGCCCGGGCCGGGTCGAGCCTGGGCGTCGTCAGGGTGGACGACTGGCCGGGGGTTCCCGCCGCGCTGGAGCAGGCCCGCCAGGTCGACCCGAAGGTGCTCGTCGAGCAGGGGGCGCGGGGACGCGAGATCGACGTGGCCGTCCTCCAGCACCCGGACGGCCGGGTGCAGGCCGGCCCGCCGCTGGAGATCCGGGTGACCGGCGCCGGCTTCTTCGACTACGACGCGAAGTACGACGGCGGGGCGATCTTCCAGATTCCCGCCCCGCTCGACGCGGCGACCACCGAGGTGCTCCAGGACCGTGCGATCCGCGCCTTCCAGGCCCTCGACTGCCGTGGGCTGCTGCGGGTCGACTTCTTCCTGCCCACCGAGGGGTCACCCGAGCCCATCGTCAACGAGGTCAACACGTTCCCCGGCTTCACTGCCGCGTCCCAGTTCCCGCAGATCTGGCAGCAGGCCGGCATCGGGTTCGCCGCCCTGATCGACATCCTGATCGCCGGTGCGCTGGCCGACCAGGATCACGGCCACCACAGCGGGTTGCCCCGGCAGGCCCGAGCGGTCGACCTGGTCTGAGGCGGTGGTCGGTGCCCGGTCAGCTGATCGGGCACCGCTGAGGAGGCCGGGCGCCGTCCGGCCCGACGATGGTGACCGGGGTGGAGCTGTTCGTGAAGCCGGTCTGCGCCGCGGCGTCGGCGACCGTGCAGACGATCTGGTCGACAGCGTTTTCCGACAACGCCCGCGCCGCGGTGTTTGTCCGCACCGTGAGGCCACCGGATTGATCGGCCGCGGACGTCACGGTGACCGGGTCGAGCCCGGCCGGCACCTCACTGGTGAGGCCCTGTCGGCGTTCGTTCACCTCCGGACCGGCAGCGAGCAGGGCGAGGTTGTTGGCGGGGGCGGAGTCCCCCGTGGCCGGACGGAGGACCAGTACGAGTTCGCCCTGCGCGAGCAGGTAGAGCCCGACGCCCTGCGCCGGGCCGCTGACCGCTGGGCGACCGGTGATGACGGCGCTGGGACGTACCCCACAACCCGTTGCCAGCAGCGTGCCGAGCAGCAGCCCGCCGGCGAGCAACGCGCGGCCGGTCCGCCGCCTGGTCACCGGGCACCTCCGGGGTCCGTCGTCTCCCGGGGCAGCCGGAGTGTGAAGACCGCGCCGCCCCCGGGGCCGTTGCCGGCGACGAGGGCCCCGCGTCGCTCGCCGTGGCGGTGCAGCCGCGCGTTCTCCCAGGAGATGGCGAGGCCGAGGCCGCTGCCCTCGGAGCGGGAACGCGCGGTGTCGGCCTTGTAGAGGCGGTCGAAGACGTGGGGCAGCACCTCCGGGTCCAGCCCCGGCCCCTGGTCGGCCACCTCGATGGTGACCCAGTCCGGGTCGGCGCTCAGGCGCACCGACACCGGCTCGGCACCGTGCCGGAAGGCGTTGGCGACCAGGTTGGCGACGATGACGTCCAGCCGGCGGGGATCGAGCCGGGCCACCACTCCGGACGGCAGGTCGGCGCGTACCCGGTCGGCCCAGCCGCGGATCCGCAGGGTCGCGGTCACCGCCGCGGCCACGTCCACGTCGTCGAGGGCGAGCCGTGCCGTGCCGGAGTCGAACCTGCTGACCTCGATGAGGTCGTTGACCAGTTGGGTGAGGTTCTGTGTCTCCTGGCTGACCAGCCGGGCGGCCCGGCCGGCATCCCCGGGCAGGTGCTCGGCCTCCTCGTCGAGCACATCGGTGACCGCCGTCATCGCGGCCAGCGGCGTACGGAGTTCGTGCGAGACGTCGGCCACGAAGCGGCGGGCGTCGGATTCCATCCGCCGCAGCTCACCGACCTGCCGCTCCAGCGTGCCCGCGGTGTCGTTGAAGGTGCGTGCCACGTCGGCCAACTCGTCGACGCCCCGGACCGTCAGCCGGGTGGACAGGTCGCCCTCACCGAGGCGGCGCGCCGCCCGGCCCAGGTCGCGGACCGGTCGCAGGACTCCGCGGGCGGACAGCAGGGCCAGCAGGACGGCGAGGAGCAGGGACAACCCGCCGGTCAGCCACGCCCTGGTGGCGAGTTGGTCGATGCTCTGCTGCTCGGGCACGAGGTTGCGCACCGAGTAGACCTCCACCCCGGACGGGCGGGACGTGCCGTCCGGGCGGTCAAGCGCCAACTGGGTACCGATGAGCAGCGCGGGCTCTCCGGCGAGTGAGACCCGTTGCCAGGCGATGTCACCGTCACGGACCTGCTGCCGAAGCTCGGGGGTGAGCGGGTCGGCGAGTGCGGAGCCGCCCTGTGCCCGCATGTCCCGGTAGACGACCACCGCGAAGCTCTCCCGATCGCTGAGGCGCTGAGCCAACAGTTCGAGCTCGTCCTGGGTCGGCGGGAGCTGGGCGATCGGGTAGACCTTGGTGAGCTGGTCGGTCAGCGACATCACCGCGGCGTCCTGCGCCTGCTGGAGGATGACGGTCCGGGCCTGCACGTAGCTGCCGCTGGCCACGACGGCCGTGGTGGTGATCCCCAGCAGCGCGAACGCCAGGAGCAGCCGAACCCGCAGGCCTGAGACCTGGGCGGCGACCGGGCGCCAGAACGTCACAGCGGCCCGAACCGGTATCCGAAACCACGCACCGTCTGGATGAAGACCGGCGCCGACGAATCGACCTCGATCTTGGCCCGTACCCGTTGGACGCACGCGTCCACGAGTCGCGAGTCGCCAAGATAGCCGTGCTCCCACACGGCCTCCAGCAACTGCTGGCGGCTGAGCACCTGGCCCGGCGTGTGCGAGAGTTCGAGCAGCAGCCGCAGTTCCGTCGGGGCGAGGCTGACCGGTTTTCCGTCCTTGCTGACCACCAGCGCGGCCCGGTCGATGGTCAGGGCGCCGTGCTGCTCCAGGCCGGTCCGATCGCCGCCGCGCCGCGAGTCGCCAGCGGTCCGTCGCAGCACCGCGCGGATGCGCGCCTCGAGCACCCGGGCCTGCACGGGCTTGACCACGTAGTCGTCGGCGCCGGCCTCCAGGCCCGCCACCACGTCCATGTCGTCGTTGCGGGCGGTGAGCATGATGATCGGCAGGTCACCGAGCTGCCGGATTCGGCGGCACACCTCGAACCCGTCCATCCCGGGCAGCATGAGATCGAGGACCACGACATCGGACGAGGTCGTGCGCAGCCGCTCCAACCCCTGCTCACCGGTGCCCACGGCATGCACTGTGTGGCCCTGTCGGGTGAGCGCCAACTGGAGTCCGTCGCGCACCGTCTGGTGGTCTTCGATCAACAGGACCTGGGACATGTCGTCAAGTATCCCATCATGAGATCTTTCGGGTTTCGCTCGTCGACGGCGACCGCGCGGGGCTTCGCGGAGAGAGTGACACCGCGAATCCCGTCGACCGCACCAGGAACACCACAGCTCCCACCAGGAACATCGTCGAGGCAGCCGCGGCCACGATGGCGATCAGCAGGCCGCGCTGCACCGATGCGGCCAGGCCGGGCACGACCACCAGCAGCGCCCAGACCAGCACGACCAGCCCGACTGCCGCCTCGGCCAGCCGGCGCCAGAGGCTGCCGCCGTCCGAACCGCCGGCCGTGTCGCGCTCGTCGGGCCTGGCCGCCAACGCCGCCGCGGCCAGGCAGAACACTGTCACCCCCAGCAGTACGCCACCGAGCACGTCGCTGAACCGGTGCCAGCCCGCGATCATCGTGGCGGAGGCGATCACCGAGACACCCGCAGCGCCCGGCGCCGCCAGCCAGCGCCGGGCCCACCCCGGCAGGACCAGCATGAACGCCAGCAGCAGGGCGGTCGCCGCCGCGACATGACCGCTGGGGAAGCTGTTGTGGGTGGTGGAGCTCTCGATCTGCAGATCCGGGCGGGGCAGCTCCGATTTCACAGCACCGGCCAGCAGCACCACGCTGACGACAACGCCCACACCGACGACCCCCGCCACCAGTCGTCGGCGGAGCACACCCACCAGCAGCACCACACCGAGCAGGGCCGCGATGAGGCTCGGGCTGCCGAAGGTGGCCAGCACGCTCTTGGCCGGGCCCACCAGCACTGTCTGCTGCTCGTACCCCCCGCCCCGCTCGGCGCGCGGCAGGAGCACCCCGTCCAGCCACTGCCCCGGGTACGTCCGCACGAAGACGGCGGCGGTGAGGGCCAGGGCGACCAGACCGCACAGCGCCGCCGCGAGCAGTCGAAGCCCCAGCGGCACCGCCGCGCGGGCGTGGGGCAGCGGTCGCGCCGGACCGGGCGTCGACCGCCCGACGGAGTACAACGATCCGATGGACATGGCGACCATGCTCGCCCCGGCAGGTCCGTACCCCGTCCTCGAATTGTCTTGGTTCTGTCACAACCACCCCCACCGCTTCCGGAAAAGCGGATCGTCGGCGGTGGGCCGGGTGGACCTGGGCGGCGCTACGAGATTCACATGCTTACATGCAACTATGTTTTACCCAGCCGAGATCAGCCACCACTAGGGTCAGGACGCCGATCGATGTTTCGGTCGGCAGTGCGAAAAATCCATCCGGAGTGAGTTGGGGAACCGGAAGGTGTTGGCAAATGCAGGAAATTCCAGTCGCCAGCCTGGTCATCGGCATCGCATCCTCGCCGGCCGAGCGGCGACATCTGGCCCGGCTGCTCGGTGGCAGTGACGCCTTCCTGATCGTCTCGACCGTCGACCAGGCGCGAGAGTTCCTCGGGGTGGTCGAGGCGCCCCCCGTCCCGGCTCCCCCGAGCAGGGCTGCGCTCGCCGAGGTGGCACCGAGCCCTCAGCCACCGCCACCGGATCTGGCCGTCGACTCCGACCGCCGGGTGCTGCGCTGGCGCGACCAGGAGATCGACCTGACCCGGTTGGAGCACGACGTCCTGCTCTGCCTGGTGCACGCGCCCGGGCAGGTCTGGACCTACGAGCGCCTGCACCTCGAGGTCTGGGGCAACCGGCACCTCGGCCGGGGCTCCGACATTCACTCGGTGGTCCGCCGGGTGCGCGGCAAGCTCGCCAGGCTCAACGCCGCGGCGACCATCCACTCGGTGCGCGGCGTCGGCTTTCGGCTCGCCCCCGTCTGATCCACCCCGGACGTGGTCCGGCCCGCCTGGTCGCAGACCAGGCGGGCCGGATTTCTTCGGCTAGTGCTCAGGTGTCAGCACTTGATGGGCGCCAACCCGAAGTTCTCCACCGTCGGAGTGGCGGTGTCGATCCTGGTCTGACGGGTCTGCGGCTTCCAGCCGTCCTTGGCCACGATCATCGTGAGCGGGTTGTTGCGGCGGTCCACCCAGTAGGCGTACCTGCCCTCGGCGTCGGTGGCGAAGGTGTACGACGCCGCCCACGAGTCGACCTGCACGACCGCGCCGGAGAGTGGCGAGGTCGCACCCTGGCAGCTGGTGCCGGTGACCGTACCCATGAGCTTGCCCCAGGTCTTCGGGGGGTTCGCGGTCATGGTCACCGCCACCGGCGCCACCGAGTACGGGGTGTTCTCGGAGATCGCGACCGCGCCGGAGTAGGTGCCCGGCTGGTCCACGTTCGCCGTCAGACCGACGGTGACAGTGACCTTCGCGCCCGGCGCGAGGGTGACCGCCGACTTGTCGATGGTCATCCAGCTGACGTCGGCAGCCGACTCGGAGCATCCCTCGAAGCCCGGGAGCACCTCGCTCTCCGCAGCCGCGTTGAAGCTGCCGGACGAGCCGCCGATCTTGTAGAAGCCGCACGCCGCGCCGCCGCGGTACCGCGCGGTGTTGGCGTTGGGCAGGTTGGACCACGAACCGGCGGCCGGGTCGAAGGCGAAGCCGGCGTTGCTGATGGCCCCACCCTGCGAACCACCGACGACGAGGAGCTTGCCGCTGGCCACGGCGTACGAGCTGGCCCAGTTGTCGGCCGGCGCGTCGGCGATGGCGGTCCACGTGTTGGCACCCGGGTCGAAGGCGTAGCTGGACTTCTGCGCGGCGGTTCCGTCGTTGCCGCCGGTGCAGTAGAGGACGCCGTCGATCCCGCCGCAGGAGGCGAAGGCAACCGACTTCGGGTAGTTGGCCATCGTCTCCCAGGTGTCACCGGTCGGGTCGTACCGGACGACGCTGTTCGACATCGGCAGACAGGCCGCCGTCGTGCAGCCACCGACCGCGTACAGCTTGCCGTCGACGACGGCCTGACCGGCAGCGGCCCGCGGTGCCGGGTTGTCGGCCAGTTCCGTCCAGGTGTTGGCCCCCGGGTCGTAGGACCAGGTGGCGGAGTCCGGGCCCGCGTCGCCCCAGCCACCGCTGACAATGATCTTGCCGTTCACCACGCCCGCGGTCACCGCGTTACGCGCGCCGGGGAGGTCGGCGATCGCCGTCCAGGTCTGCGCGGCCGGGTCGTAGGCGTAGTTCTTGGTGGTGGAGGCCTCACCGTTGCCGCCACCGAGCGAGTACACCTTGCCGTCCAGGTTCACCACCCGGTTGTCCATGATCGCAGCCGGGTAGTTGGCGATGTCGGTCCACGGCGCCGCCTGCGGGCCGGCCGCCGCGGCAGCCGCCTTGGCCTCCTTGCCGGACGCCTTGGCGGCGAACGACGTCGGTACGGTGAGCCGCTGCTCCGGCGCGCCGCTGGACCCGAGCACCTGCTGCCGGGTGACAGTGGAGCCGTCCGCCCGCAGGAGTTCGAACCCGTTGTCCCGCTCACCGAACTTGACCTCGACCGGCGCGCCGCCGGTGTTGGTCACCGTGAACGACTTGCTGGTCTTGCCGTTGGGCATCTGGAGCGTCGCGCTCAGCTGCGTCGGCGTCACCGCCAGTCGACCGGCCGCGAGCTGGAAGTTCGCGGTGGTCGCCCAGTCGGCCTCGACGTCGACGGGCTTGGTCTGGCTGACGTAGTTGCCGGCGGTCGCCGTGAACGGGTGCTCGCCGGTGAGCGACGAGTAGATCCAGTAGAAGCCGTCGGCCAGCCCCGGGTCGTCCGGGGTCGCCACTGTGACGGCCTTCTCGGCGGGCCGGTCCTTGCTGGTGACGGTCGCGCCGTTGACGTAGCTGTCGTCGTTCTTGTCGCGGACGTTGCCGACGACCAGACCGCCGTCGACAGGCACGCAGGTGACCTGGCTGCCGATCAGCACGTTGTCGACCTCCCACCACCACTCGTACGAGGCGTCGTAGTAGTGGAACCGAACCTGCACCTGCGCCTGGCCGGCCGCCTGCGGGATCGGAATCTCGGTCAACTTCGGGCCCCGGACGTCGGTCTCCTGCCGGAGCACGTTGGTCCAGGTGGCACCGCCGTCGATGCTCAGGTCCACGTCGGCGGTGTCGTCGTTGAGCTGGTTGAAGTCCTGGTTGAACCGGATGACCGGGGCCGTGACGCTGGTCAGGTTGACCACCGGGCTGACCAGGGAGGTGTCCTGGCTGGTGCCCGCTCCGTAGGCGTCGCTGTCGATCATCGCGAAGTTGCCGGTGCCGCCGGTCAGGTTGCCCCGGTCGCCGTCGTCGGTGAACTTCCAGACCTGACCGCTGCCCGCGTTGTCGACGACGGTCCAGCCGGCCGGCGTGGTCGTGGCGTCGAAGGTCTCGTACTCACCGTCGGAGCCGGTCGTGTATCCGGGCGCGGTGGTGCAGACCGTGGTGTCCACCGGCACGGCGACGTTGGCGGTGGTGTTACCCGAGCCGACCACGACCTCCTTGGTGACAGTCTGGTAGCCCGGGTACTGCGGCTCGTACTTCAGGGTGTAGGTCTGCCCGGCCGGCAGCTTGATGCTGTAGCGGCCGTTCGACGGCGTGGTGTAGTCGTAGACGCCGGACACACCGGTCACTGTCACCTTCGCGTACAACGGCCAGCCGTGGCCGGAGCCGTCGGTGACCGCTCCGGTGACGTTGACGCTCGGCACCGCCGTGAGGGCGACGTTGAGTGTCGTGGTCGCGCCCTTGGCGACAGTTGCCGTCTTGGTGGTGCTGGCGTACCCGAACGCCGTGACGGCGACCTGGTAGTCGCCGGTGGGGAGTTGGGTGGAGAACGTGCCGTCGGGACCGGTGGTCAGCTCACGCTCGGACGCGCCGGTGAGCGTCAGTGTCGCGCCGGCGATCGGGGCGCCGGAGGTCGCGTCGGTGACAGTGCCGGCCAGCGTGCCGATGTCGCCGGTCGGGGCGGCGTTGAGCAACGCGAGGGCGTCCAGTCGGCCTTCGCCGTAGACGTTGTTGTCGGCGGCGGTGCCACCACACTGGTCGTCGGCCTTGTCGATCGCGGCGCCGTTGAGCAGCGCGCGGGTCGCGTTGACGTCGCCGACCAGCGACGGTGCCGCCGAGTACAGCAGCGCGATCGCGCCCGCGAGGTGCGGCGAGGCCATCGAGGTGCCGCTGATGCTGCCGTAGGCGCTGCCCGGGATGCTCGACCGGACGTTCACGCCCGGCGCCGAGATGTTGGGCTTGATCTCGCCGTTCTGACCGGCGCCGCGGGAGGAGAAGCCGGCGACGTTGTTGTTGACGTCGTACGCGCCGGTCGAGTAGTTGCTGACGAGGCTGCCCGGCGAGCCACTGGTCTGGCAGGCCGGTCCGCTGTTGCCGTTGGACCAGGCGCCGAAGATGCCGGACGCGGTCCAGGCGTTGGTCACGTCCTCCATGAACGGCTCGTTGGACGGGTCCCGGGTGCCCCACGAGTTGTTGATGATGTTCGGACGCTTGCTCGCGTCCGCGTTCTGACCGTTGAGGTCCAGCGGTTCGAGCATCCACTGACCGGATTCGACCAGAGCGGCGTCACTGGGGCAGCAACCGTTCGCCGCGATCCACTTGACCCCGGGGGCGACACCGATCTGGTTCGCGCCGTCGGAGCCGGCCATGGTGCCCATCGTGTGCGTGCCGTGGCCATCGCCGTCGCAGGGGGCGGTGGCGCAGGCCCCGGTCGCGTTGGCGGCGTTGAACCAGTTGTAGTTGTGGTCGAACGTCCCGTCGCCGTTGTTGCCCCGGTAGGAGTTCACCAGCGCCGGGTGGTTGAACTGCACACCGGTGTCGATGTTCGCGACGGTGATGCCCTCGCCCTTGACGCCGTACTGGGACCAGACGTCGTCGGCGTTGATGTTGGCGATGCCCCACTCCAGGGCGTTCACTGTCTTCTCGTCGGTGCCCTTTGTCGTCTCCGGCACCTTGTACGCGACCGGCGCGTAGAGGCCCTCGACCTCCGAGTGCCCGGCGAACTTCTGGGCCATCGCCAGCGAACCGCTGTTCACCTTGATGGCGTTGGTGGCCCAGAAGGTCTGGTACCTGGTGCCCGAGCTGTCGAGGTCGGCCCGGATCTTGCCCTGGCTCGCGGCGGCGGTCTTGCGCAGCGCGTCCGCCACCGCCGTGCCCCGCTTCGACCAGTCCTTGATGGCGCTGGCCTTGCTCAGGTCGGCCCGGTCCTTGAACCGGATCCAGAAGTCCCCTTCACTCTTGGCCTGGAGCTGCTTGGCGAGCTCTGGTCGGATCTTGTCCCCGGTCTGGGCGCCCGCCCCCATCGCACCGCCCGGCGCGGCCTGCGCGCCCGAGCTGATCGTCGCCAAGCATGTCGCGGCGAGGATCGTCGCCGCGCCGGCGCTCACCAGTGATCTGGCCGCGCGCCGCCATTGTGGACGTCTGAACATCGGTGCTGCCTCCCTCAGAACGACCCAGGGTGTAATGGGCCATGGTGGACCTCCCCCATGCACCGCGCGGGTCACGCCGGTTGCCCGAGTGGACACTATGATCGAGAAGAACGGACGATCAAGAACTTGCCGTGAGCAACTTGTCGCTAAGAGTTGCCCTGGCTGGCGGCACGCTTGCCAATCATTGTCAGAACCGTGACGAGAGCTGGGCAGGGATGCCCATCGATCCCGGGTGGTGCGGTGGCCGAGGACGAGGCAACGGTGAACAGGGGTGATCCGGCCGACGAGCCGTTCCCACTGCTGATCGCGGTGACCCCGTCGCCGGCCGAGCGCATCCGACTCGCGGAGCTTCTCGACGGCATCGCACCGCTGCTGCTGGTCGCCGACCTCGACGAGCTGCGCCGGCTGATCGCCGCCCCGCAGCAGGCAGCCGCCCCGTCCGAACCGACGCCGGCCGCCGCCCTGGTGATCGACTCGGCCCGCTCCAGCGCCCGCTGCGGCGAACGTGAGATCGACCTCACCCGCCTGGAACACGACCTGCTGACCTGCCTGATCACCGAGCCGGCCCGGGTCTGGAGCTATGCCGAGCTGCACCGGTCGGTCTGGGGTGACGAGGGGCGCGAACGCAAGGCCGACGTGCAGTCGCTGGTCAAGCGGCTGCGCCGCAAGCTGCACGGCCTGGGCACCGGAGCCACCATCGATGTCGTCCGCGGTGTGGGGCTGCGGCTGACCGATCACCAGCAGGCGCGGGTCGAACGAGCCTGACAGCGACGTCGCATGAACTGATCTCGCCCGGGGTACGCCAGGAAGATCAGCATCAACAAAGGCGACGAAGAGCGCTGGTAAGGAGAGTCAGGATGGCATTCCCCAATCCCTCGACCGTGTCCATCGGGCTGAAGAAGGCCGCGCACGTCGGGATCGCGGTGAGTGACCTCGACCGCTCGGTCGCGTTCTACCAGGCCCTGCTCGGCGCGGAACCGGTCGTTCGGGACGAAAGCATGCACGGCGCCGGGTTCGCGCAGTCACAGGGGCTGCCGACGACGAAGCTGCGGTACGCCACGTTCAACCTCGACAACCTCGGGATCGACCTGATCCAGTTCCAGGAGCCGGTCGGCGACGCCGCCCAGGTGGCGGCCAACCGGCCCGGCTCGATGCACCTGTGCTTCCACGTCGACGACGTGCGCGCGGTCTACGACCGGATGAGCGAGGCCGGGTTCGACTTCCTCGGGCAGCCGTACACGTTCGCGTCCGGTGAGGTGGAGCCTCCGGCGGCGGTCGGCACCGAGGTCGCGTACTTCAATGACCCGGACGGGACGAACCTGGAGATCATCGCGCCGAAGGGTGGCTTCGCCCGCAGCGAGTGAGCCCACACGGGCGGCGTGGGGTCCGGCCGGGGACGGCCCCCCATGTCGCCCCTGAGGGACAACAGGGTCAGATCAGCCCGGCCCGGGCCCACAGGAGACGCCCCGGCCCAGCGACCAGGCCAGCGTCCGCCAGGTGGTCGTGCACCCGCTTCGCGGACCAGCGCAGGGTGGCACGCCAGTGCGGGTTGGCGCTGGCAGCGGCCCGACCGACCGCCGGCGGAATGCCCACCGCCGCGTACACGTCGGGATGGACCAGGCGGTTGGCGATCGTGGAGGCGGCGCGACCGACCAACAGTCGGGCGTACGCCAGGCCCACCGGACCGGTGGCCGCGACGGCGGCGGCCAGTTCCTCGCGGGCGAACCGGACATGCCGCGCCTCCTCCACCACGTGGATGCGGGAGACCATCCGGATGAGCGGCTGGAGCGACTCGTCCGCCATGATCTCGCGCTGGAACGCGTCGAGGATCTCCTCCGCGATGAGGATCGCGGCGTACATCCGGGGGCCGCTGGCGGTGGCCTTGAGAAAGCGCCCGAGGTGGTGGTCCACGGTGCTCGCGCGGTAGACCGGACAACCCATCGCCTCGATCAGCCGGCCGAACATGATGGAGTGCCGGCACTCGTCGGCGACCTCGGTCAACGCGTACTGGGCCTGCCGGCTGGTCGGGTCGGCGCGGTAGTACTCCCGGATCAGCATCTGCATCAGGATCGTCTCGAACCACAGCCCGGCGCTGGCCGCGCTGGCCACCTCGTGCTTGGTCAGCGCGACGCGCTGCTCGTCGCTGAGCTGCTCCCACAGCGGTGTGCCGTAGAGGCTGCTGCGCTGCGGCGGGAGCCAGTAGGCGCCGGGGGTGTGCGGGGCGTCCCAGTCGATCTCGACGGTGGGGTCGTAGCTGGTCCGCAGCGAGGACATGAGCAGTCGCTCGGCGACCGCCGCGCGCTCGGTTTCCGCCGCCTCCATGGGTCCTCCATATTGACGTGACGACCAGTAACTGTTACGAGTAGTAGCATGCAATCGCCGCTCACCGATGTCAATGCATCCGACCCGCCGGCCACGCCCCCTGACGGCGGTCCGAAGGCGAAGGGCAACGGCCGCCGAGACCGCTGGGCAGACCATCGTGAGCAACGACGGCAGGAGTTGGTAGGTGCCGCCGTGCAGGCGCTGCTGCGGCACGGGCCGGAGGTCGACATGGAACAGGTGGCCGCCGCCGCAGGCGTCAGCAAACCGGTCCTGTACCGCTACTTCGCCGACAAGTCGCAGCTCTGGGTGGCTGTCAGCGAGGTGGTGGCGGCCCGGATGGTCGACACCATCGCGCCCGCGATCGAACAGGTCCGCGAGGAACGTGGCCTGGTCGAAGCGACGATCGACGCCTACCTGGGCGTGATCGAGTCGGAGCCGAGGCTCTACCGGTTCCTGATGCACCAGTCCGGCGACCCCGGCATCCACCAGGTGATCGCCGGCACCAGCCGGCAGGTGGCAGCCGGGCTCGCCCGGGTGATCGGCGACCGGCTACGCACGTTGGGCCTGGACGCCGGGCCCGCCGAGCCCTGGGCGTACGGCCTGGTGGGCTTCGTGCAGGCGGTCGGCGACTGGTGGACCACGCACGGGCAGCCGATCAGCCGGGCCGCCCTCACCGACTACCTGACCGCTCTGCTGTGGAGCGGCATCGAGGGGGTACGGGCCAGCGCCGATCTGCCGCACGAGCTCACCCGCGCCCACGAGCGGATCGTGCCGTGAGTTACCACGGCCCGGCGGGTGTCGAGGGCACCACCGTCCGGGTGCACCTGAGCGGGCGATGGGAGCCGGTCGACGGCCGCTTCCACTGGGGCGGACGGATCGAGCCCGAGCCACGGGTGGCCCACCTGCTGCGCTCTGGCCGGCGCGACGTCGAGGTGTGCATCGCCGACCGCGTCCGGGCGGCCCGACTGGCCGAGGTCGATCCGTGGGGCGGCGTACGAATCACCGGCGTGGGTGATCCGCCCTGGCCGCCAGTGGCCGACCCGACTCGCGCGCCCGAGCTGACGGAGGAGTGGATGGAGACAGACGTTGCCATCATCGGCGCCGGCTTCGGTGGCCTGGGCGCCGCCATCCGCCTCCAGCGGGCCGGCTTCACCGACTTTCTCGTCTTCGACCGGGGTGAGGACGTCGGCGGCACCTGGCGGGACAACAGCTACCCGGGCTGCGCCTGCGACGTCCCGTCGCACCTCTACTCGTTCTCCTTCGCCCCCAACCCCGGCTGGTCGAACACGTTCTCCAGCCAGCCGGAGATCTGGGACTACCTGCGCGGCTGCGTCGACCGCTTCGGGATACGCCCGAGGTTGCGGTTGCGCCACGAGGTGCGGGAAGCAAAGTGGGACGACCAGCGCCAACGCTGGTTGTTGCGCACCTCCGGCGGCGACCACAGCGCCCGGGTCCTGATCTGTGCGGCCGGCCCGCTCAGCGACCCGGCCATCCCCGACCTGCCCGGGCTCGATGAGTTCACCGGCACTGTCTTCCACTCCGCCCGTTGGCGGCACGACCACGACCTGACCGGCCGGCGCGTCGCGGTGATCGGCACCGGGGCCTCGGCCGTCCAGTTCGTGCCCCAGATTCAGCCGACGGTCGAGAAGCTGACGCTCTTCCAGCGCACTCCCGCCTGGATCATGCCGAGGTTGTCGCGCCGGATCAGCGCTGTCGAGCAGGCCGCGTTCCGCACCGTGCCCGGGGCGCAGCGGGCCGCCCGGGCAGGGCTCTACCTGGTACGCGAGAGCATGGGCCTGGGTTTCCTGCACCCGGCGGTCAACCGCCTCGCCTCGCGCCTGTCAGTGCGTACGCTGCGGCGCCAGGTTCCCGACCCGCACCTGCGGGACAAGCTCACCCCCCGGTACGCGATGGGCTGCAAGCGGGTGCTGATCTCCAACGACTACTGGCCGTCGCTCACCCGACCGAACGTCGACGTGGTCACCGCCGGCATCGCCCGGATCGTGCCGGACGGCCTCGTCACCGACGACGACGTCCACCACCGGGCGGACACGATCATCCTCGGGACCGGCTTCCACGTCACCGACTCCCCCGTCGTGCGACGCATCCACGGTCGGGGCGGGCGCAGCCTGGGCGACGCGTGGACCCCGAGCATGCGCGCGTACCGGGGCACGACCATCGCCGGCTTTCCCAACCTGTTCTTCCTGCTCGGCCCGAACACCGGGCTCGGGCACACCTCGGTGGTGCTGATGATCGAGGCGCAGCTGCATCTGGTGCTCGCGGCCCTACGGCACATGCGGGCCACCGGCATCCAGGCCATCGAGCCCACCGCGCAGGCGCAACGACGCTGGACCGAGCGGGTCGAGCAGAAGATGGCCGGCACCGTCTGGCAGACCGGCTGTTCGAGCTGGTACCTCGACGCCACCGGCCGGAACACCACCATCTGGCCGGGCTTCGCCACCAGCTTCCGCATGCGGCTGCGCCGGTTCCGCCCGGCCGACTACCAGGTCGCCTCGACCGGCGGCACCCCCAACGAAGCGGAGCGGGAGCACGCCGATGCGGTATGACCTGGCGGGCAGGGTCCTGCTCATCACCGGCGCGGCGCGCGGCATCGGGGCGCAACTGGCCCGCGAGGCCGTCGCCCGCGGGGCCCGGGTCGCCCTCGTCGGCCTGGAGGGCGAGCTGCTCAAGCAGCTCAGCGCCGACCTCGACGCGCACTGGTACGAGTGTGACGTCACCGACCAGGCGTCGTTGGACGCCGCGGTGGCCTCCACTGTGGACCGCTTCGGTGGCATCGACGTCGTCGTGGCCAACGCTGGCATCGCGAACCTCGGCACCGTCGCCGTGGCACCGGTCGACGCGCTGGTCCGTACCGTCGAGGTGAACCTCTGCGGCGCGATCCGCACGGTCAGCGCGGCGCTGCCTCACGTCACCGCCGCCCGTGGTCACGTCCTGATCGTCTCGTCGGCCGCCGCTTTCACGGCGATGCCCGGCATGGCGGCCTACTGCGCGTCCAAGGCGGGCGTGGAGCAGTTCGCCAACGTACTGCGCCTGGAAACCCGCCCACGCGGCGTCACCGTCGGCACGGCGCACCCGATCTGGACCGACACCGACCTGGTCCGCGACATCCGTGACGACCTGGCGTCGTTCCGCACCGCGCTGCACCGGTTGCCGTGGCCGCTGTCCACAGTCGTACCCGTCGAGCAGTGCGTCGAGGCCCTGCTGCGCGGCATCGAGCGCCGCAAACGCAAGGTGTACGTGCCGCGGTCGCTCGCCCTGGTGCAGGCGCTGCGGCCGGTGGTGCTGAGCGGCCTCTCGGACGCGTTGATCACCCGGTTCGGCGGCCAGACCATTGTCGGCCAGATGGAGGACGAGGTACGCCAGCTCGGGCGTTCCTTCGGCAGGACCTCGGTGGGAGAGCGGTCATGAGCATTCATTTCCGACGGGCGGGCAGCGGAGAGCCGCTCGTGCTCATCCACGGCATCGGTCACCGTCATCAGGCGTGGGAGCCGGTGTTCGACCGGCTCACCGCCCACCACGAGGTGATCGCGCTCGACCTGCCCGGCTTCGGGAACTCTCCGGTGCCCGGCACCGGCATGCCCGCCGACATGGCCGCCACGGTGGCCGGGGTCCTGCCGGCGCTGACCGAGTGGGGGCTGGAGCGTCCGCACGTCGCCGGCTACAGCCTCGGTGGGGCGATCGCCCTGGAGCTTGCCGCCACCGGGGCGGTCGCCTCGGCCACCGCCTTCTCCCCCGCCGGCTTCTTCACCCCGACGGAGCGCCGCCGTGCGCTGGCCATCCTCCGGATGCTGCGGGCCAACTCGTACCTCCCCACCACGGTCATGCGGGTCGCGCTGCGCTCGGCGTACCTCCGGGCGTTGTGCTTCGCGCCGCTGATGGCCCGTCCGACGCTGCTGGATGTCGAGCGCGCGCTGGGCGACGCGCTCGCCCTGCGACGCGGGGCCGGCTTCAACGCCGTGGCCCGAGCCGCCCGCGACTATCGCTTCGACTGCCTGCGGCTGTCCGACGCGACGGTGCCGGTGACCATCGGCTGGGGGGACTGCGACCGGATCTTCGGCGTCCACCAGGCCGAGCGCGCCCGGGTGGGCCTGCCTGCGGCGCGGGTGGTGACGCTGCCCCGGTGCGGGCACGTGCCGATGAGCGACGACCCGGACCTGGTCGCCGCGCTCATCCTGGAGACCACCGGCGCCGTGCCCCGAACCGAACGACCGGATCCGTCGGCCTCCGTCCAGCCTCACGGTCAGGAAAATCACTTCACGATCTAAAAACTTGCAGGCTGTGCAAGTTCGCTCCTAATCTCGCCCGCGTGACCGACACCGACCACGCTCCGCCCGGACGTCGCGACCGCAAGAAGGCGCAGACGCGTGCCGCGCTGACCGCCGCCGCGCTGCGGCTGGTCGCCGAACGCGGCCTGGAGCACGTCACTGTGGAGGAGATCAGCGAAGCCGCCGACGTCTCGTCCCGGACCTTCTTCAACTACTTCACTTGCAAGGACGAGGCGCTCACCGACGATCCGGCGCTCGACGGCAACCCGGTCGTGGCGCGCCTGGCAGCCGCCCCGGCGCAGGTGTCGGCATTGCGGGCCGTACGGGTCGCCCTCGACGAGTCGATCGACTCGATCCAGGCCGACCGGGAGTTGTGGCGGCTGCGACTGACGGTCATCGCCCAGAACCCCGCGCTGCTGCCCCGGCTGGTGGCCGGCAACAGCGCGACCGAGCAGGCCATGGTCGCTGTCGTCGCCACCCGCCTCGGCGTCGGCCTCGACCACGGCCACCCGCCGCTGGTCGTCGCTGTCACCGGTGCCGCCTTCCGCACCGCGATGCTGCGCTGGGCCGCCGACGACGACGCCCGGCCCCTGCACGAGTTCGTCGACGAGGCGTTCGCCGCGATCGCCGCCGGCCTGCCGGATCCGCCGTCCCCCACCTGACCCGCACGTTCCCGCCCCGCCGCATCAGCTCCGGGGCCAGCCACCCCGCCACACACCCGACAAGGGAGCGTCAATGACCACCACCGTCCCGCCCGCCGACACCGCCGACGTCGGCACGCGCATGTCGCGTCGGGAGGTTCTCCAGGCCCTCTCCGGCCTGATGGTCGGCATGTTCGTGTCCATCCTCGCCTCCACGGTGGTGGCGAACGCGCTGCCGCGGATCATCGCGGATCTGAACGGCAGCCAGACCGTCTACACGTGGATCGTCACCAGCGAACTGCTCGCCATGACGGCGACGGTGCCGCTGTGGGGCAAGATGGCCGACCTGTACAGCAAGAAGCTGCTGATCCAGTTGTCCCTGGGACTGTTCGTGGTGGGTTCGCTCATTGCGGGCTTCACGCCGAACGTCGAGGTTCTGCTGCTCAGCCGGGTCGTCCAGGGCATCGGCGCCGGCGGCATGACGGCGCTGGCCACGATCGTCATGGCGGCGATGATCCCGCCGCGCGAGCTGGGCCGCTATGCCGGCATCTTCGGCGCGGTCTTTGGTGTCGGCACCATCGCCGGTCCGCTCATCGGCGGCCTGCTCGTCGACACGTCGTGGCTGGGTTGGCGGTGGTGCTTCCTGATCGGCGTTCCGTTCAGCGTCATCTCCATCGCCCTGCTCCAGCGCACCCTGCACCTGCCGGTCGTCCGTCGCAAGGCGAAGATCGACTGGCTGGGCGCCCTGCTCATCACCTCGGGCGTCTCCACGCTGCTGATCTGGTCGTCGCTGGCGGGCAACAAGTTCGACTGGGCCTCCGGCTGGACCGCAGTCATGGTCATCGGCGGTCTGGTTCTGCTGGCGCTGGCCGTGATCGTCGAGTCGCGGGCGGCGGAGCCGATCGTCCCGCTGAGCATCTTCCGCAACCGCACTGTCTCCCTGGCCACCATCGCCAGCGTGCTGGTCGGTGTCGCGATGTTCGGCGGCACCGTCTTCCTGTCCCAGTACTTCCAGATCTCGCTGGGCAAGTCACCCACCGTCGCAGGCCTGATGAGCCTTCCGATGATCTTCGGTCTGCTCGTCTCGTCGACGGTGGCCGGCCAGCTCATCACCAAGTACGGCCGGTGGAAGGCGTACCTGGTGGCCGGCGCCGCGGTGATGACCGTCGGGATGCTTCTGCTGGGCACCATCGACGCCAACACCAGCGTCCTCGTGCTGTCGATCTACATGGCCGTGCTCGGCGTCGGCGTCGGCATGCTCATGCAGAACCTCGTGCTCGCCGCGCAGAACGACGTGCCGGCCCATGAGCTCGGTGCCACCACCTCCGTGCTGACGTTCTTCCGCAGCATGGGCGGCGCGATCGGAGTCAGCGCCCTCGGCGCGGTCCTGGCAAGTCGGGTGACCTCGCTGACGACCGACCGGCTCGGCCCGGCGGCGACCGCCGGCGGTGGCTCCGCCGAGGTGCCCGACCTGTCCACCCTGCCCGAGCCGGTGCTGCGCATCGTGCAGGACGTGTACGGCATCGCCACCGCGGACCTCTTCCTGGTTGGCGCGCCGATCGCGCTGCTCGCGCTGATCGTCGTGCTGTTCATCAAGGAGAAGCCGCTGCACACCCTCAGCGGGGACGAACGACGCGCCCAGGAGGAGGCGGCCGCAAAGGTCGCCATTCACTGAGCCGTACGCCAGCAGAGCGGGGGCGGGCCGGTTGGCCCGTCCCCGCTCTGCGCCCAGACCAGCGAACTGGCGAATCGGCGAGGGCCCTCTCTGCCGCCACCTTTGCTCTGCTTCAACCCGCGCAACGGTTTCGGGCCATGAGTGGTGCGTGGGTTGAAGCAGAGCAAAGCGTGCGAGCTGACCCACCGACCCCGCCGCCACTGACGAGCCGACGTACCCCGCTTCCGCGTTTCCCGGTAACGACATGACGTGAACTCATTGCCACGTAACGTGAGATCAAGCCGGTCAACGGCTGACGCCAGACGTGCGCCGGGCCGCCACTGCGGCGGCGCCCCTCGGCCAACTGCCGGGTCGGACAGCTCGGCAACGTCGCGGCCCATCAGCCGCAGGAGGTGTGGACGAATGCTGTCGGTCTTCGATCCTCGGCACACTGTCGCTCCCCCGGGATACAGCCGCTGGCTCATCCCGACCGCGGCACTGGCCGTGCACGTCTGCATCGGCCAGGTTTACGCGACGAGCGTCTACAAGAACTCCCTCATCGCGCACTTCGACGTCAGCCAGACGGCAATCGGGGCGATCTTCAGTATCGCCATCGTCATGCTGGGCTCGTCGGCGGCGGTGGGTGGCCGTTGGGTGGAGCGGAACGGGCCGCGCCGGGCGATGTTCGTCTCGGCGTGCTTCTGGGCCGTCGGGTTCCTGGTCGGCGCGCTCGGCATCGCGACCCAACAGCTCTGGCTGCTCTACCTCGGGTACGGCGTCATCGGCGGTATCGGGCTCGGCATCGGCTACATCTCGCCCGTCTCCACACTGATCAAGTGGTTCCCGGACCGCCCCGGCCTCGCCACCGGGCTGGCCATCATGGGGTTCGGCGGCGGCGCCCTGGTCGCCGGCCCGCTCGCGCGCCAACTGCTCTCCCTCTACGACTCCGGCTACAACCCTGACAACCCGGCCGCCGTCGCGTCGGGACATGCCCTCGTGGCGCTCTTCGTCACGTTCGGCATCGGCTATTTCGTGATCATGATGTTCGGCCCGTTCAACATCCGGGTGCCGGCGCCAGACTGGCGGCCCGCCGGGTTCGACCCCGCGAGCGTCGCCGCCCGGCCTCTGGTGACGACGGCGAGCGTGTCCGCGTCGAACGCGGTGCGTACCCGGTCGTTCTGGTTGCTGTGGATCGTGCTGTTCTGCAACGTCACAGCGGGCATCGGCATCCTGGAGCAGGCGAGCCCGATGATCCAGGACTTCTTCCGGGACAACGGGACCGCCACCACGGTCTCGGTGACGGCAGCCGCCGGTTTCGTGGGAGTGCTGTCGCTGTTCAACATGGCTGGGCGGTTCGTCTGGTCGACGACGTCCGACCTCATCGGCCGCAAGCCCATCTACATGGTCTACCTCGGCGTCGGCATGGTGCTGTACCTGCTGCTCGCCGTGGCCGGTCACTCCGCGACAGCGGTCTTCGTGCTGATCGCCGCCGCGATCATCTCCTTCTACGGCGGTGGCTTCGCCACCATGCCCGCCTACCTGCGTGACCTGTTCGGCACCTTCCAGGTTGGGGCCATCCACGGCCGGATCCTCACCGCCTGGTCGGCAGCGGGTATCGCTGGCCCGCTGATCGTCAACGGGATCCTCGACACGCAGGGCAAGCCCGGCACCCTCACCGCGGCGGCGTACCGGCCCGCGCTGTTCACCATGGTCGGCATCCTCGCCATCGGGTTCATCGCGAACCTGCTGGTCCGTTCCGTGCCCGAGCGGTTCCACGAACCGAACCGAGGCCCGACCTCGCCCGTGGCGAAGGCCACCGTCACCGAGCCGGTCGCTCTCGGGCGGGACAGTCAACCTCCCGCGCCGCCGCGCGTCGGTAGCCAGACCGGGCGGCTCTGGTTGTCGTGGCTGCTGATCGCAGTGCTCCTCGGGTACGGCATCGTCCAGACCGCCATCACCGCCGCGAAGCTGTTCACCGGCTGACGCGCGGCGGCCAGACCTCCTGCGCCGAAACCGAAGGCGCCCCTCCTGGAGGGGCGCCTTCGGTTTGGCCGATCCGCTCAGAGCCGGGTGGCCGACTGTTTCTCGGCGAGCCGCTCCCGTTGTGGCACGACCGTGTACTTCGGATCGCGTGCCGACACCCGTCCCGCCTCGAAGACGCCGAACCGGGTGGCGACCGACGATGCCACGAGGGCGGCGCCGGAGATCGCCGACAGGACCCGGCTGCGTCGGCTGACCAGCGCGGTGGCCACGCCCACGGCGAGCAGGGCGCGTCCCGCCTTCACCAGCCGGCCACTGCGGCCGTGCGTGTAGGGCTCGCTGGTGAGGCCCTGCCGCTCCAGCCGGTGCCCCCCACCCAACTCGATGGCCGCGGCGGCCAGGGCGAGTCGTCGCAGTGGGGCGGTCTCCGCGGCCGGTGCCGCGATCAGGCCCACCCCGGACGCGGCGGCGAGCGCGCTGCCGGCGAAGACGAACGGCAGCGACGGGTAGGCGTCGTGCCAGGACGGCACCGCAGTGTCGGCGAGCAGCACCCCGGTGTACGTGGCCAGCGCCGGCGCGGTGGCCGCGGCGGCCAGGCCGGCGACGGTGCCGATGGGCGGTGCGATCCGACGGGCGAGGCCCAGCACACCGTGCTGCGGGAGCAGCGGCGCGAGCTCGGCGACCGCTGCCACACCGGCCAGCGGGCCGAACGCGGCGAGGATCCAGGTGCCCACCGACATCGGCGAGGTCACCTTGGCCACCCGGAGCATGTGATGGAACCGGGTCGGCCTGCCCAGGTCGTGCACCAGCAGGTACGTGCTGGCGGCGACGCCGCCGAGGGCCGTCCAACGGCCCACCATGCGCAGCCCGGGTCGTCCGGTCAGTTGGGCGCCCGCGCCGATCAGCGCACCTCCGGCGGCGAGGCCGCCGGTGAACAGGTAGCCGGCGATGTCGTACTTCCACACCGGCGGCTTCAGCACCGGCCGGCCGTAGTAGGAGGCGAAGTCGGCCGGCGGCACCGTGAGTTGCTCGCCGCCGCGGGTCATCGCCGCCTGCCCAGGAACGCTACCGCCGTGGCGACCGCCATCGTCATCGCCGCCAGGCCGGCGCGCTTCCACATGGCCGGCAGGTCGCGGGTGGTCACGATCGGGTCCGGTGGCAGGCCGTACACCTCCGGCTCGTCGAGCAGCAGGAAGAACGCACCATCACCGCCGACGCCGTCGTTCGGGTCGTGCCCGTACAACCGCGCCTCCGGCACACCCCGCTCATGCAGCTTCGCCACCCGCGCGGCGGCCCGCTCCCGCAACTCGTCCAGTTCCCCGTACTGGATCGACTCCGTCGGGCACGCCTGCGCACAAGCCGGCGTCATCCCCACCCCGAGCCGGTCGTAGCACAGCGTGCACTTCCACGCCCGACCGTCGTCCTTGCGTTGATCGATGACGCCGTACGGGCAGGCGGAGATGCAGTAGCCGCAGCCGTTGCAGATGTCCTCCTGCACCACCACGGTGCCGAACTCCGTCCGGAACAGCGAACCTGTCGGGCAGACATCCAGGCAGGCCGCGTGAGTGCAGTGCTTGCAGACGTCCGACATCATCAGCCAGCGGAAATCCGTCCGCCCCTCCGCGCCCGAGCCCCTCCCCGGCGGCTGCACACCCGGCATCCCCAGAAACTCCGGGCCGCCCGACATGCGGGCCGCCGCGGCGGGCGAGCCGGTCTCCAGGCCGGGGTCCGTTCCGGTGTCGGTGCTGGTACGCGCGCCGGCCGCCGCCGTCACCGGGCTGATCGCCGGCCCGTCCGGGTCCCCCGCGAACGCCGGAGTCGCCCAACCGGCCGAGCGGGGCTGCTCCACGAACGCGACGTGCCGCCACGAGTTCGCGGTCAACGCGCCGGTGTTGTCGTACGACATGCCCAGCAGGTCGAGCCCACTCTCGGGGACGCCGTTCCACTCCTTGCAGGCCACCTCGCACGCTTTGCAGCCGATGCAGACGCTGGTGTCGGTGAAGAACCCCATCCGCGGCGGCGGGTCCTCGTAGCCGGCGTCCGGCGCGGGGTCCAGCGGCCCGTACAGGGCGTTGGCGTGGGGCATCGGTCAGGCCTCCTGGTCGCTGCTGGTGTCGGCGACGTCGGTAGTGACCATCGGCGGGTAGCGGTGGACGAGGTTCCCCGACCGCCGCCGGTAGTCGACGACGAGGTCCACCAGGTCCTGTCCTCTGGGGCGCCGTCCGGGCCGGACGTCGCACGTGCCGACCTTGCTCTCCTGAATCAGGACGTTGGGGTCGAGGGTGATGCCGAACAGGTCGTTTGCCGAATCGCCGGTGACCAGGCCCTCGTAGCCGAAGTGGTACGGCAACCAGACCTGGTGGATGATCCGGCCATCCACTCGCAGCGGCGTCACGCGGTCGGTCACCAGCACCTTCGCCTCGACTGCCGCCCGGCTGGTGACCAGGTGGGCCCAGCCCAGGTGACTCAACCCTCGCAGGGCCGCCAACTCCGGCGACACCTCGACGAACATCTCGGGCTGCAGCTCGGCCAGCGGTGACACCGTCCGGCTCATCCCACCGGCGGTGTGGTGCTCGGTGAGCCGGCTGACAGTGAACACGTACGGGAACACCTGGCTGTGTTCCTGTGGCGGGCTCGGGTTGAGCGTGTTGATCGGGTGGGTGTAGACCTTGCGGGTCGGGTTGGCCTGCTGTCGGTAGAGCGGGTTGCGCACCGGCGACTCGACCGGCTCGTAGTGGGTGGGCATCGGTCCGTCGAGCACACCGGTGGGCGCGTACAGCCAGCCTTTGCCGTCTCCCTGAAGGATGAACGGGTCGTCGCCGGCGATGCCCGCCACACCCGAGGCGTCGCGCTCCGGTCGGTACGACGGCGGTTTCGTCTTCTCGAAGTCCGGCACGTCGTAGCCGGTCCACTCGCTCTTGTCCGCGTCCCACCAGACGTAGCGTTTGCGCTCACTCCACGGGTTGCCGTCCGGGTCGGCGGACGCACGGTTGTAGAGGATGCGCCGGTTCGCCGGCCACGCCCAACCCCACTCGGGCGCCACCAGGGACTGCTCCGAGCCGGGTTTGCGGCGCGCCGCCTGGTTGACGCCGTCGGCGTACACCCCGGTGTAGATCCAGCAACCGCCGACTGTGGAGCCGTCGTCCTTCATCTCCGTGAACGACGCCAGCGGCCGGCCGGTGGCCACGTCGTACCCGTTGATCTCGCGCAGCACCGCCTCGGCGCTCGGCTCGACGTTCGGGCCGTGCGTCGGGTAGTCCCAGGCGAGGTCGAGCAGCGCCCGGTCGCGCGGCTTCGTCGACGCCGCCAGCCGTTCCCGGATGATGCGACCGAGGTGGTAGAAGAACCAGAGCTCGGAGCGGGCGTCGCCTGGCGGCTCGACGGCCTTCTCCCGCCACTGCAACAGCCGCTGCGTCTGGGTGAAGGTGCCCTCCTTCTCCACGTGCGAGGCGGCCGGTAGGAAGAACACCTCTGTGCGGCACCGCTCGGGCGCGATCTCGCCGGTCTCGATCTCCGGCGCGTTCTGCCAGAACGTGGCGCTCTCGATCATGAACAGGTCCCGGACCACCAGCCAGTCGAGGTTGGCCATGCCGAGCCGCTGCGCCCGGCCGTGCGCCGAACCGACCGCCGGGTTCTGCCCGAGCAGGAAGTACCCCTTGATCTTGCCGTCGATCATGTCGAGCACCTGCTGGTACGTGCCGTGGTCGCCGGTCATCCGCGGCATGTACCCGTAGCAGTAGTCGTTGTCGGCGGTGGCCGCGTCACCCCAGTACGCCTTGAGCAGGTTGACGCCGTAGGTGCGGGCGTTGCCCCAGAAGCCCTTCTGCCCGGGGTGGGCGATGCTGTCCACCCACGCGTCCAGGGTCGGGTGATTGGCGTGGTGGGGCATCGGCAGGTAGCCCGGAAGCAGGTTGAACAGCGTCGGGATGTCGGTGGACCCCTGGATGCTGGCGTGCCCGCGCAGGGCCATCACCCCACCACCCGGGCGGCCCACGTTGCCCAGCAGGAGCTGGATGATCGCGCCGGTACGGATGTACTGCACGCCGACGCTGTGCTGCGTCCAGCCCACCGAGTAGACGAGCATGCCGGTGCGGTCCCGGCCGGAGTTCTCCGTCCACGCCTGGGCCAGCTCGAGGAACTTTTCCTGCGGGATGCCGCAGACCCGTTCCACCATCTCCGGGGTGTAGCGGGCGAAGTGCCGCTTGAGGATCTGGTAGACGCAGCGCGGGTGCTGCAACGTCTCGTCACGTTCGGTCTCGCCGCCGACGGGCGCGCCGTGCGACTCGTTCTCCAGCCCGGCCGCCGTCTCCCGCTGCGTCTCGCTGTCGCGGGTCGTCTGGTTCTGCGAGTGGCCCTCGTACCGCCAACTGGCCTGGTCGTAGGTGGCGTTGTCGTCGTTGAAGCCGGAGAAGAGGCCGTGCATGTCCTCGGTGTCGGCGTACTCCTCGGTCACGATGGTCGCGGCGTTGGTGTAGGCGACGACGTACTCCCGGAAGTCCAGCTCGTTGTCGAGGATGTAGCGCACCACCCCGCCGAGCAACGCGATGTCGGTGCCCGCCCGGATCGCCAGGTACGAGTCAGCCAGCGCGCTGGTGCGGGTGAACCGCGGGTCGACGTGGAAGACCTTCGCGCCCCGCCGCTTGGCCTCCATCACCCACTGGAAGCCCACCGGGTGTGCCTCGGCCATGTTCGAACCCTGGATGACGATGACGTCGGAGTTCGACAGGTCCTGCTGGTACTGGGTGGCGCCGCCACGACCGAAGCTGGTCCCCAGACCGGGGACGGTGGAGGAGTGTCAAATACGGGCCTGGTTCTCGATCTGGAGCGCCCCCATCGCCGTGAACAACTTCTTGATGAGGTAGTTCTCCTCGTTGTCCAGCGTCGCCCCGCCCAGGCTGGAGATGCCCAGCGTCCGGTTGAGCGGCCGGCCCTCGGCGTCGACGTCCTCCCAGGTCTCGTCCCGGGCGGCCAGGACCCGATCGGCGATCATGTTCAGCGCCGTGTCGAGGTCGAGGTCCTCCCACTCGGTGCCGTACGGCCGGCGGTAGCGGACAGTGGTCTGCCGCAACGGGCTGGTGACCAGGCTCTTGCTGGCCGCGCCCTTCGGGCAGAGCCGACCGCGTGAGATCGGGCTGTCCGGATCACCCTCGATCTGACTGACCTGCCCGTCCTTCACGAACACCCGCTGACCACAACCCACAGCGCAGTACGGGCAGACGGACCGGGCCATCGAATCGGCGGTATCGGTGCGGGCGGTGAGCGCGCGGGACCCGTCGGACTTCGCCGCCGCACCCCGGCCCAGCGGGTCGGTGCCGGTGAGCTGGCGGTAGACCGGCCAACCCTCGAACCAGCTGCGCACCCCCATCGCCGCACCTTCCCGACCAATCCCGCCAAATATGAACACTCTGACGTTAGATGAGGTGCCGGCCCGGTCGCAGCGGGATCACAAACAGTCATGCCTCCCCCAGCCCTTGGTGCGGGCCGGGAGAGGCATGGAGTACGGCGATGGTCAGTGCGGTTGCAGCTGGCCGATGTGCTTATCGCTGAAGGTCCGGTAACGGTGCAGCTCCCAGAACAACCAGCCGATGCTGATGATCGCCAACACGACGAAGACCAGCGAACCGGAGAACGTGTCCCAGAGGGTGTGCAGGACGACGACACCCACGAACGTGCCGATGAACCCGAAGAGCCGAGCGACGCTCGGGCTCGCCAGCAACGCCCAGAGCGCGCCGGCGGTCAGCCCCGTCCAGGCGGTGTGACCGGCGGGCGCCGTCAGACCCCGGATGAAGAGCGTCTGCTCCACCGCGCCGATGTTGCCCTGCGAGCTCAGCAGGGCGCTGAAGGCGTAGCCCATCGTCTCCAGCGCGGCGAACCCCATGCCGGCGGCGATGCCGATGATCAGCCCGTCGGAGGGCACCCGGCGACGACGCTGGGCCACCACAGTGAACAGCAGCACCACCGGGACGATCAGCTTCGCCGACTCCTCGATCAGTGCCACGAACACCATCGGCAGGGTGCCGAGGCCGCGCAGGGTGTCGTACTCCAGGGTGCCGGCGACCACCGTGCCGATCACACCGCCGAAGAACGCCGACGTCACCAGCACCGACGCCGGCACCTGCCACCGCCCGGTGCGGGCCTGGGCGAACGTCAGGAACGTCAACGGCACCAACGTCGCCCCGAGCAGGATCAACGCCGGTACGAAATTCGGATTCTTGGTGCTGACCAGGGTCCGCAGCACCGCCAGATAAAGGATCAGCCCGATGAGGAGCACCCCGACCCACGCCCAACGGCGCCAACGATCACCCATACCGCGCAGTCTGGCGGACCAAGGTTACGAAGACCAGCCACGGCGCTGATCGTTGGCGGGTGAGCTGTTCGACACGCCGAGTGGTGCCCAGCCGAGCTGCCACCGATCGACGTGGCGATCCCGCGTACGCGGGACCGTCACCCGGGGGGAGCAGGTTGGGCAGCGCCGCCCTGTTGCGGTCGGCGATCCCACAGCACCAGGCCGGTGAGCAGCATCGCGACGCCCAGCCCGACCATCGCCAACCCCACCGTCGTACGCGCGCCCCCGTTCAGGTGACCCGCCACGATCCACCCGCTGTCTATCCCGAACGCCAGCGGCATCAACCCCTGCGGGATCACCGGGATCCACCCGACTGTCAGCAACCCCAGTGCCCACGCGGTCGACGTGTTCTCCCGATACCACTGCACGTCCCAGGTCAGCGGGAGCACCGTCTCCGGGGGCCGACTCCGCTGACCGGCCGCGGCGAGCACCGCCGTGCCGCGCTGGGCGAGCCGCTCGTCGGCCAGCCACAGGCCACCCCACCAGGCTGCGGCGCCTCCGAGCAGGCCGACCAGCGGCAGCAGCGGTGCCGCTGCCGGCGGACCCCAGACCACCAGGGCGAGCACCGGCGCCGCGGCGAGCAGCCCAGCAGCGGTGGCGACCAGCACGCTGACGATGTCGGTCGGGTTGTCAGCAGCTGTGGGATGCCGCGGGTCGGCCACCGGGCGTACGCGCAGCAGCGACACCCACACCGGCACCGCGGCGCCCGCGCCGAGCAGGGCCGGCAGGGTGCAGAGCGCGGCCAGCGGGTCGACGTCGGGGGCGAGGAGGATGCCCGCGACGGTGAGCAGCACACCGATCGGGGTGACCAGAACCAGCCACGCCAGGGCCCTGCCCCGGACCTCGGCCCGTTCGCCGTCGGGCGTGGTGAGCGGCAGCCACAACGCGGTGCCGTCCAGCCCGACCAAACCGGCGGACATCGCCGCCGCGCCGAGCACGGCGAGCGGTCCGGCCCACGGCAGCAGCAGGTCCACGTCGGACAGCAGCGGCAGTCCGGCGAGCAGAGCCCCGTACACCACAGCGAACGCCAGATACTGCAACCGCAGCGGATGCCGCGCCCAGGCACGCAGCTCACGGCCGACGACCGCCCGCGTCGCGGTCGGCACCCACCCCAGCCATTCGCGTTCAGCCGCGGCCGGTGACGCCGCCGCGGTCCGGCGTGGCCGGAACGGCGCGCCGGCGGCGATCACCTTTCGGACAAGCATGATGTACGCGGCGGCGCAGAGCGCCACGATGCCGACCAGGGCCGCCATCCTGCGTACCCCTTGCCCGGTTGGCCCGGTCACGGCGGCGACCGGCCAGGCACTCGGCACGTACGCCATGGCCCGGACCACCTCCTGCGGCGCTGCCACGAGCAGGACCGACACCCACGGGAAGACCGCCCAGAGCGACCCGGCGACACCCATCGCCGTACCGGTGAGGATGCCGGTGAGCAGCGCCCCGACCGGACCGCCGGCGTGGCCGACGACCTCCAGCGCGATGGCCGAGCCGATCAGCCCGAGCAGCCAGAGCAGCACCGCGCCGCCGGCGGTGACGAGGACCGCGACCGTGCCGTACCGGGCGGCGTGCACCGGCAGCGCGGCGAGTGCCACCAGCGAGACGGCCGGGCCGATACCGATCGCCGACGCGGCGAGCAGACCGATCGCGGCCGGGACCCCGCCGATCGGCTCCAAGCGCAGGTGAGCCGGCCGGACCCGGCCGCGCCCGCCGCCGAGCAGCAGAGGCAACACGATCCAGCCGAGAACCCAGGCCCCGGCGAGCAGGCCGAGCGTGTGCGGGTCGCCGCGGAGCGCGTACCGGATCAACCAGGCGGCGGCGAGCAGACCGACCAGGCCGGCGACAGTGGGGCCGGGGTGCTCGCGCAGCGAGCGACGCAGCATCGTCACGCGCATCCGGGCTGGTACCGCGATCGCGCGGAGGGTGCCGCCCAGCCGGCCGGGGGCGACGGGTTCCGCGCTCATCGTGCCCCGGTCAGCCAGTCCAGACCGCCGCTGCCGGAGGCTTCGGCGCCGACCAACTCGACGAACCGGTCCTCCAGGCTGCTGCCGGCGGCGACCTCGGTGACCGACCCGGCGGCGACCACCCGGCCCTGATGGATCACGGTGACCTCGTCGCACATCTGCTCGACCAGCAGCATCGAGTGGGTGGACAGCACGCAGGTGCCGCCACCGGCCACGAATCGGCGCAGCACCCGGCGGATGGTGGCCGCAGAGACCGGGTCGACCGCCTCGAACGGTTCGTCGAGCACGAGCAGCCGGGGCGCGTGCAGCAGCGCCTGGGCGAGACCCAGCTTCTTGCGGGTGCCGGTGGAGCAGTCGGCCAGGGGGGTGCCGGCGCCCTTGGCCAGGCCGAGCACGTCGATCAGTTCGGCGGCACGGCCGGTGGCCGCGGCCCGGGGAAGCCCGCGCAGGCCGGCGCTGTAGCGCAGCAGTTCGGCGCCGGTGAGGCGTTCCGGGAAGTCGAGGCCGTCGGGCAGCACGCCGGTCAGCGCGCGGGTCAGGCGACGCTCGCGCAGCGCGTCGTGGCCGAGGATGCGGATCTGCCCGGAGTCCGGGGTGACCAGGCCGACGGCCATCCCGATGGTGGTGGACTTGCCGGCGCCGTTGGGCCCGACGATGCCGTGGAACGTGCCGCTGTGGACGGTCAGATCGATGCCGTCCACCGCGCGGTGCGCCGCGAAGGTCTTGACCAGGCCACGGATCTCGAGTGCCGGGGGGATCACGCGCCGAGCATAGGTGACCTTGCACGGCGGCGTGGCCCGCCGCTCGGGAGTCCACGGCGGACGAAACTGCTCAGGCGACGTGCAACAGCCGGAAGCGTTCGGTCACCACTAGGGTGTCGTCGTCCACAGTGAAGTCGGGGTCGCCCAACTCGGCGCGCACCTCGGCGCTGTGCCAGAACGTCTCGTGCCCCGCACGCCACTGGGCCACCGACTCGTCGCCCTCCCCCTCGGCCAGGGCGTGCGGCAGGTCGACCTCGGCGAGCCGGACCACCCGTACGTCGGTCAGCTCGATGGCCGCGATCCGGCGCCCGGCGGAGTCCACCACGGCGGAGACCTGACCCACCTCGGGCAGCGGCTCGTTCGCGCACTCGTACCCGACCAGCAGGCCGGTCGTGGACGTCTTCGCCCCGGAAAGGATCGCGCCCACGAGCTTGTCCCGCAGTGGTCCCGGAAACGCGAACTCGGCAAGCGGAAGATCATCTAGGTCCATCCGCGGAGGGTACGCGATCTGGTGCGCGTGAGGGACCGTCGTCGAATTTTCCGCACCGTGACTGTCCCCGTGTTCCCCTCGAGACGAGGTGCTCGATCGGGATCTGGCGGTCTCCACCGCGCTGGTCGGGACCGGGCTGTGCCGACGAATTGGCCCTCGGTCAGGTGTGGTGGATCGGGGTCGCCAGGTCGCTGAGCGGGCGACCGGAGCCGCCCCAGGTCTGGGCGGTGATCTCCGCGGCGATCGCCACCGCCGTCTCCTCAGGTGTCCGCGCGCCCAGGTCCAGCCCGATCGGCGAGCAGAGTCGGGCCAGCGCGCTCTCCGGGACGCCCGCCTCGCGCAGCCGGCGCATCCGGTCGTCGTGCGCGCGCCGGCTGCCCATCGCGCCGATGTAACGGGCGGGCGTGGCGAGAGCGACCTGGAGCAGCGGCACGTCGAACTTGGGGTCGTGGGTCAGGACGCAGAGCACCGTCCGGTCGTCGACGGCCGTCGACTCCAGGTACGCGTGCGGCCAGCCGACGACGAGGTCGTCGACGTCGGGGAAACGCGCACGGGTGGCGAACACAGGGCGGGCGTCGCACACCGTGACGTGGTAGCCGAGGAACGTGCCGATCCGGGCCATCGCGGCGGCGAAGTCGATCGCACCGAAGATGATCATCCGGGGTGGTGGGACGTACGACTGGACGAACACGGCCACCTCGTCGCCGCGCTGCTGCCCCTGTCGGCCCAGGTGGATCGTGCCGGTGACGCCGAGGGCGAGCATCCCGGTCGCCTGCCGGGCCGCCGCGTCGTCCAGGTCGGGTGCGCCGAGGCTGCCCGCGACCCGATCCGGCCAGATCACCAGTTGGGCGTTCTCGACCGAGGCGGTGGCGACCGGGCGGCCGTCGCGGATCGCGGCGAGGACCTCGTCGAACTCGGCCATCGCGACGCTCGGTTGCACCAGGACCTGGATGGTGCCACCGCAGGTCAGCCCGACGTCCAACGCGTCGTCGTCGCTGACGCCGAAGGTCTGGGTGTGCGCCTCGCCGGTCTGGATCGCGGTCCGGCAGAGTTCGTAGACGGCCCCCTCGACGCAGCCGCCCGAGATGCTGCCCACCACGTCGCCGTGCGCCGAGACGGCCATCGCGGCACCGGGTTGCCGGGGCGCGGACTGCCAGGTCCGCGCGACTGTCGCGACGGCGAACGCGACGCCTGCCGCACGCCAGCCGGCCAGCCCGTCGACGATGTCCCGCATGGCCGCACGATCCGCGAGCCCCAGCGGCACCGTCAACGGCGACCTAAGCAGTTGCTTAGGTCGCCGTTGACTTTGACCACCGCCGGGCAGAGATTTTGCCGGACTGCGGAGGTGCGACATGCAGGTGCCGGCACCGTTCGAGTACGAGCGAGCCACCAGTGTGGACCATGCGATCAGCCTGTTGGAGCGGTTGGGCGGGACGGCCCGCCTGATCGCCGGCGGGCACAGCCTGCTGCCGATGATGAAGCTCCGGCTGGCCAACTTCGACTATCTGATCGACATCAACGATCTGCACGGCGAGTTGGGCTACGTCGAGGCGGGCCCCGACGAGGTCCGCATCGGTGCGCTGACCCGGCATCGGGAACTTCTCGAATCACCAGTGCTGGCGGCGGCGTTCCCGATCTTCGCCGACGCCGAACGGGTGATCGCCGACCCGGTGGTGCGCAACAGGGGCACGCTGGGCGGTTCGCTGTGTCAGGCCGACCCGTCCGAGGATCTGTCGGCGGTCTGCACGACGCTGGACGCGCGGTGCGTGATCCGTGGTCCGGGTGGCGCGGAGCGGGTCGTGTCGATGGAGGAGTTCCACGTCGGGCCGTACGAGACGGCCGTCGCGGACGACGAGATCCTCGTCGAGATCCGGCTACCGGTACGGCCCGGCTGTGGCAGCGCGTACGCCAAGGTCGAGCGCCGGGCCGGCGACTGGGCCGTGGTGTCGGCCGGCGCGGCGGTGTGGCTCGACGGCGGCGCGATCGTCGACGCCCGGGTCGGGCTCGCGGCGGTCGGCCCCAACACCACCGGCATCCCGGCGATCTCGGCGGCGCTGCGCGGGCAGGAACCCTCGGAGAGCCTCTACGAGCAGGCCGGGGCGATCGCGGCGGACAGCTGCGACCCGGTGACCGACCAGCGCGGCAGCGCGGACTACAAGCGGCATCTGGCCGCCGAGCTGACCCGGCGGACCCTGCGCCGGGCCGTCGAACGGGCGAGGAGCTGAGCATGCAGGTCACCATGACCGTCAACGACGTCGAGGTCACCCGGGAGATCGAGGCCCGGCTGCTGCTGGTGCACTTCCTGCGCGATGTGCTGGGTCTGACCGGCACGCACTGGGGCTGCGACACCAGCAACTGCGGCACCTGCGTGGTCTGGCTCGACGGCGAGCCGGTGAAGTCGTGCACGGTGCTCGCGGCGATGGCCGGCGGCCACCAGGTGCGTACCGTCGAGGGTCTCGCCAAGGGCGCCGAGCTGGACCCGATCCAGCAGGGGTTCATGCAGTGCCACGGTCTGCAGTGTGGTTTCTGCACGCCGGGGATGATGATGACCGCGCGGGCGCTGCTCGACCGCAACCCCGACCCGAGCGAGACGGAGATCCGGGAGGCGATCTCGGGTCAGATCTGCCGGTGCACGGGTTACGCCACCATCGTGCGCTCGGTCCGCTGGGCCGCCGTGGCCGAGGCGCAGGCCGCGGCCCAGGTCACCGAGACCACCGAATCGTCCGAGGCCGGCGAGATCGACAACGCCGGCCAGCCCGCGGAGGCCGTCGCATGACCGCAGTGCACGAGCGCGTGGACACGTTCCACGACAACGACCAGAAGCCCGTCGGGTACGGCCGGATGCTGCGCAAGGAGGACCCACGGTTCCTGCGTGGGCGCGGCCGGTACGTCGACGACGTCCAGCTGCCCGGCATGCTGCACCTCGCGATCCTCCGGTCGCCGGTGGCGCACGCCCGGATCGTCGGCATCGACACCAGCGCTGCCGAGGCGTCGCCCGGGGTGAAGGCGGTGGTGACCGGGGCGATGCTGGCACAGCAGAACCTGGCCTGGATGCCGACGCTCTCCAACGACGTGCAAGCCGTGCTCGCCACCGACAAGGTGCGTTTCCAGGGCCAGGAGGTGGCCTTCGTCGTCGCCGAGGACCGGTACGCGGCGCGTGACGCGCTGGAGCTGATCGACGTCGAGTACGACGTCCTCGACCCGGTGATCGACGCGCGCCGGGCGTTGGCGCCGGACGCACCGCTGATCCGCGACGACCTGGACGGCAAGACGAACAACCACTGCTTCGACTGGGAGACCGGCGACGAGGCGGCCACCGAGGCGGTCTTCGCCCGCGCCGACGTCGTGGTCAGCCAGGATCTCGTCTACCCCCGGGTGCATCCGGCGCCGATGGAGACGTGCGGGGCTGTCGCCGACTACGACTCGGTCGACGGCAAGCTGCGGCTCTGGTCGACCACCCAGGCCCCGCACGCGCACCGCACCCTCTACGCCATCGTGGCGGGCCTGCCCGAGCACAAGATCCAGGTGATCTCGCCGGACATCGGCGGCGGGTTCGGCAACAAGGTGCCGATCTACCCCGGGTACGTCTGCGCGATCGTCGCCTCGATCGTCACCGGCAAGCCGGTGAAGTGGATGGAGGACCGCTCGGAGAACCTGATCAGCACGGGATTCGCCCGTGACTACATCATGCGGGGGGAGATCGCCGCGACCCGCGACGGCCGGATCCTGGGCATCCGCACCAACGTGCTGGCCGACCACGGCGCGTTCAACGGCACCGCCGCCCCGGTGAAGTACCCGGCCGGTTTCTTCGGGGTCTTCACCGGCAGCTACGACATCGAGGCCGCGTACTGCAAGATGACGGCGGTCTACACCAACAAGGCGCCCGGCGGCGTCGCGTACGCCTGCTCGTTCCGGATCACCGAGGCGGTCTACCTGGTCGAGCGGATCGTCGACTGTCTCGCCGACGAACTCGGCATGGACCCGGCCGAGCTGCGGTTGAAGAACTTCATCCAGCCGGAGCAGTTCCCGTACACGACGAAGACCGGCTGGGTGTACGACTCGGGCAACTACGAGCCGACGATGCGGCTGGCGATGGAGATGGCCGGCTATGACGAGTTGCGCCGCGAGCAGGCCGAGAAGCGGGCCCGGGGCGAACTGATGGGCATCGGCATCGCGTTCTTCACCGAGGCCGTCGGCGCCGGGCCGCGCAAGGACATGGACATTCTCGGGCTGGGCATGGCGGACGGCTGCGAGCTGCGCGTCCACCCGACCGGAAAGGCAGTGGTACGCCTCAGCGTGCAGTCGCAGGGCCAGGGGCACGAGACGACGTTCGCGCAGATCGTCGCCGAGGAGATCGGCATTCCCCCGGCGGACATCGAGGTGCTGCACGGCGACACCGACAACACCCCGTTCGGCCTCGGCACGTACGGCAGCCGGTCGACGCCAGTCTCGGGAGCGGCGGCTGCCCTGGTGGCCCGGAAGGTCCGCGACAAGGCCCGGATCATCGCCTCGGGGATGCTCGAGGTGTCGGTTGCCGACCTGGAGTGGGAGAAGGGCGCATTCCACGTCGCCGGTGACCCGGGCCGGTCCGTCACGATCCAGGACATCGCCCTGCGCGCGCACGGCGCGGGCGACCTGCCCGAGGGCATCGAGGGTGGCCTGGAGGCGCAGATCTGCTACAACCCGTCGAACCTGACCTATCCGCACGGCGCGTACATCTGCGTGGTGGACATCGATCCTGGCACGGCCCAGGTGACGGTAAGACGGTTCATCGCCGTCGACGACTGCGGCACCCGGATCAACCCGATGATCATCGAGGGTCAGGTGCACGGCGGGCTGACCGACGGGGTCGGCATGGCCCTGATGGAGATGATCGCGTTCGACGAGGACGGCAACTGCCTCGGCGCGTCCCTGATGGACTACCTGATACCGACGTCCCTCGAAGTGCCCGACTGGGAGACCGGCTTCACCGTCACGCCGTCGCCGCACCACCCGATCGGCGCGAAGGGCGTGGGCGAGTCCGCCACAGTGGGGTCGCCGCCCGCGATCGTCAACGCGGTCATCGACGCGCTGAAGCCCTTCGGCGTCCGACACGCCGACATGCCGCTGACGCCGTCGCGGGTCTGGGACGCGATGCGCGGCCAGGCCCGGCCGCCGATCTGAGGAGCCGAGATGACCACCATCGCCGAACGCGCCCGGGAGCTGACCGACACCCGGGAACCGTTCGTCCACGCCACAGTGGTCCGCGCGCAGGATCCGACGTCGGCCCGACCGGGCGACGACGCGGTGATCCGGTCCGACGGCTCGATCGAGGGGTTCGTGGGCGGGGTGTGCGCGGAGAGTTCGGTGCGGGCCGCCGCCCTCGACACCCTGCGCGACGGCGTCGCCCTGCTGCTGCGGGTGCTGCCGGAGGGCGCGACCCCGTTCCCGGACACGCCGGGGGCGCGGGTGGTGGTCAACCCGTGCCACTCCGGTGGGGCGATCGAGGTATTCCTCCGACCGATGCTGCCGGCGCCGGCAGTGCGAGTGGTCGGTGACACCCCGATCAGCGCCGCCGTGGCGACAGTGGCCGCGTTCCTCGACTTCGACGTCGTCGCCGCCGACGACAGCAGCACCGGCTGCACCGCTGTGGTGGTGGCCGGGTTGGGCAGGGGCGAGCCGGAGGCGATCCGGGCCGCACTCGACGCCGGCGTCGGGTTCATCGCGCTCGTCGCCAGCGGCAAGCGTGGCGTGGCCCTGCTCGACGAACTGGGGTTGACCGACGAGGAACGCGCCCGCGTCCACACCCCGGCGGGGCTGGAGATCGGCGCGCGTACGCCAGCGGAGATCGCCCTGGCGATCATGGGTGAGGTGGTCCGGGCCATCCGGGTGGACGGCTTGGCCCCGGCCACCGGCACGTCGGCCGCCCGACCGCAGCAGGCCGTCGACCCGGTGTGCGGGATGACAGTGCTGGTCGGGGCGGAGACGCCGCACGCACGCGTCGACGGGCAGGACTTCTGGTTCTGCTGCGCCGGTTGCCTCGCGAGTTACACGGCTGCGTAACCCGTGTTCCTGACCGGCGTGGTGCTCGCCGCGGGTGCCTCGATGCGATTCGGCGAGGCCAAGCAACTGCTCCCGTACCGGGGGCGGACGTTGCTCGACGCCACACTCGACCTGGCCCGCTCGTGCGGCTTCGACCAACTGCTCGTCACAGTGGGCGGCGCGGCGGACGGCATCCGCGACCGGGTGGACCTGACCGGCTGTCAGGTCGTGCAGAACCCGGCGTTCAGCACCGGCTGCGGGTCGTCGGTGCGCACCGCCGCGCGCGCTGTGGACCCGCGCGCCGACGCGGTCGTGCTGCTCCTCGGCGACCAGCCCGGCGTCCGCGCCGCGGACGTCCGCCGGGTCGCCGAGGCGACCACCCCGCTGGCCGTCTGCCGGTACGCGGACGGCCTGGGCCATCCCTTCCGCTTCGGACGTGAGGTGCTGCCCGAGTTGTACGACCTGCACGGCGACAAGGCCGTCTGGAAGCTTCTGCACTCCGGGCGCCACCCGGTGACCGAGGTGACAGTCGACGGGCCGGTGCCGATCGACGTGGACACCCGAGCCGACTACGAGCGCCTGCTGGCGGGCGAGGCATGAAGGACGCCCACGCCGTCCGGCACCGCCTCGACGCCGTCGACTACCTGGTGGACGACGGCATGGCGATGGCCCTGTTCCTGGCCCTGCGCCTCGGTCGGCCCCTGCTGCTGGAGGGCGAACCGGGGGTCGGCAAGACCGCCGCCGCGAAGGCGTTGGCCCGCGCGCTGGAGACACCGCTGATCCGGTTGCAGTGCTACGAGGGGCTCACCGCCGGCGAGGCGCTCTACGAGTGGAACTACCAGCGGCAACTGCTGGCGATCCGGCTCGCCGAGGCGCACCACACGCCGCTCATCGACGCGGACCTGTTCAGCGCCGAGTACCTCCAGGAACGGCCGATCCTGCGGGCCGTACGCCACAGTGGGCCCGTCCCGCCGGTGCTGCTGATCGACGAGATCGACCGGGCCGACGACGAGTTCGAGGCGCTGCTGTTCGAGTTCCTCGGCGAGGCCGGCATCACGATCCCCGAACTCGGCACCTTCACCGCCCGCACCCCACCCGTCGTGGTGCTCACCTCCAACCGCAGCCGGGAGCTGCACGACGCGCTGCGCCGCCGCTGCCTGTACCACTGGATCGACTTCCCCGAGCCGGCCCGCGCCGTGGAGATCGTCCGCCGGGCCGTACCGGGCGCTACCGGGCCGCTGATCCAGACGGCCGTGCAGTTCATCGGCGGCGTACGCCACCGGGAGTTGGAGAAGGCGCCCGGGATGGCGGAGACCATCGACTGGGTGGGTGCGCTGTCAGTGCTGGGCGTCGCCGACCTGGCCGCGGACGGCGTCGTACAGACCATCGGCACCATCGCCAAGACCCCCGACGACCGCGCCGTGGTCGCCGCCGCGCTCGGCGCCTACCAGGAGAATCCCCAATGAAGATCACCAACGAGTTCGCGGTCACCGTCCCGATCGAACGGGCCTGGGCGGTGCTCACCGACCTGGAAGGGCTCGCGCCGTGCCTGCCGGGCGCCCAGCTGACCGGCGTCGACGGCGACGTCTACCAGGGCCGGGTGCGGGTCAAGGTCGGGCCGGTCGTCTCGGAGTTCGCGGGCACCGCCCGGTTCGTCGAGAAGGACGACGCCGCGTACCGCGGGGTGATCGACGCGAAGGGCCGGGACGCCCGCTCGGCCGGCACCGCGTCCGCGCTGGTCACCGCCCACCTGCAGCCGGACGGCGACCGGACGTTGGTCAGTGTGGACACCGATCTGAAGATCTCCGGCAAGCTGGCCCAGTTCGGCAGCGGCATGATCAAGGAGGTGTCGGGCAAGCTGCTGGCCCAGTTCGTCGCCAACCTGGAGGCCAAGCTGGCCGCCGAGCCGCCGGCCCCGCACCCGAGCCCCGAACCCGTGGCGGCCGCGTCCGCCGCGCCGCCCGAGGCGACCCCGGTCGCGTCCGCCACGGCGGTCGCGACCACCCCCGGCACCACTGCCGTCGCACCCTCGCCCGTCGAACCGTCGCCGGTCGCGCCGTCACCCGTCGAAGTGTCGACCGACGCCGCACGTGTCGCGCCGACCGCCGAGCCGGAGGCGCTCGACCTGCTCAGCATTGCCGGCGGGTCGGTCACCAAGCGCCTCGTACCGGTGCTCGTCGGTCTGGTCGCGGTCGGCGCGGTGATCGCCTGGCTGGTCGCGCGCCGGTGAGCCCGAGCGTGCTGCGCGGCGTCGACCGGGCCGCGTTCGCGGTGGCGCTCGCCGGCCGACTGCGCCGAGCCGGGGTCCCGGCCGGGCTGACCGCAGTCGACGACTTCGTCCGGGCGCTCGCCGCCAGCCCACCCGACTCGATGTCGTCGCTCTACTGGACCGCCCGGATCAGCCTGGTGCGACGGCACACCGACGTCCAGGCGTTCGACCGGGTCTTCGCGGCGATCTTCGCCGACCCACCACCCTTGCCCCGACCTCACCGGTCGGCGCCCCCGGCCGACGGCCCCGACGACGTCTACGTGCGGGTGCCGGCCGACACCGACGACGCGGGATCGGGCGGCGGGCTGCCGTGGGCGACAGTGCCGCCGGCGGTCGCCGAGACACCCGAACACGACGGCGCACTGCGGCTGCCCGAGCGGCGCCCGAGCGCCCACGCCGGGCTCGCCGACCGTCCGTTCGACGAACTCGACGCGGCACAGGTCACGCAGCTCGGCGACGCCCTGCGCGCGGCCGTAGCGGGCTGGCCGACCCGACGCACCCGGCGGCACACCGTCGGCTCGGCCGGTGCCCGGATAGCGTTGCGGGCCACCATCGCCCGGGCTCGGCGTACCGGCTGGGAGCCCGTCGAGGTCGTCCGCGCGCGTCCGGTACGGCGGCCACGCCGGATCGTGCTGCTCTGTGACGTCAGCGAGTCGATGCGGGCGCAGGCGACCGCGTACCTGCATCTGATGCGGGCGTTCGCGGTGGTCGCCGACGCGGAGGTGTTCGCGTTCGCCACGACGCTGACCCGGCTCACAGTGGTGCTCCGGCACACCTCGGCGGCCGAGGCGGTAGCGCAGGCCAGCGTCGCCGTGACCGACAGGTACGGGGGCACCCGGATCGCCACGAACCTGCGCGCCCTGCTCACCTCCCACCACGCGGAGGCCGTACGCGGGGCGGTGGTGGTGATCGGGTCGGACGGTTGGGACAGCGACCCGCCCGCCGACCTGGCGACGGTGATGGCCCGGCTGAGCCGCCGCGCGTACCGGGTCGTCTGGTTGAATCCCCGGGCCGGCGCGCCCGGCTTCGCCCCCCGGGTCGGCGGGATGGCCGCCGCGCTCCCCTACTGCGACCGGATGCTGCCGGCCGGCACCTTCCAGGACCTGCTGGTCGTCGCCCGTCAGCTCCAGAGCGTGACGTGCACCGACGGCCGGAAGTGGCCGACGCTGACGCCCGCGCCGCGCATCATCGCCTGAATCGCCCGCGGCGTCGAGGAGAAGCGCGACAGCTCCTCGGCGGCCGAC
This sequence comes from Micromonospora trifolii, assembly GCF_022229005.1. GTDB lineage: Bacteria > Actinomycetota > Actinomycetes > Mycobacteriales > Micromonosporaceae > Micromonospora > Micromonospora trifolii. Next base: position 295,217 of record NZ_JAKKFD010000002.1, on the reverse strand, counting down.
ATCGAACCGGGGGTGGCGAGCACCTGCGCATGCCACACCGCCTCCATCGTCGCGTGCAGCCCCATCACCTGCCCGAGCTGGCCCTGACGGACGTCCGGCGCGATGCTGAACGCGAGGGCTGGTGCCACCCCCTTGCCCCGTTTGGCTTCCCCCAGCGCGGCCGCGTGGCTCTGGAAGATCTGCTGCCGCTCGTCCGGCACGGCCAGCCGGCGTAGCAGCGCCGGGACCGCGCCCCACTCGGTGGCGGCCGACGGCCCGAGCAGCCAGGTCTGCTCCCGCAGTTGCCCCGGGGACGCCGCCAGGCCGGCGAGTGGATGTTCCGGACCGACGGCAATCACGAGCCGGTAGTTCATCACCGGCCGGCAGCCGATGGCGCTGTCGACGACCGACGGCTGCGGCCCGATCGCGATGTCCGCGGCACGGGTCATCAACAGCGACTCGAACGAACCCGGGTTGCGCACGCTCAACTCGACGTCGAGGTCGGCGGCCCGCTTCGCGAAGAGTTCGATCAACCCCGGTGCGGCGAACTCGGCGAACAGGCTCGACGCGGCGACCCGTAGCAACCGTCGGCCGCGCTTCGCGGCGCTGACCTCCAACATGGTGCGGTCCTGAAGGCCCAGCAGTTCCGCCGCGCGACTGGCCAACCGCAGCCCACCCGGGGTGAAGGCGAGGCCCGCCGCCGTCCGGGCGAAGAGCTTGTCGCCGAACTCCTTGCGCAGCTGGGCGATGTGCAGCGACACCGCCGACTCGGAGACCTGAAGCTCCGCGGCGGCCTGCTTGACCGAGCCCAGCCGGACCACGGCGACGTACGCGCGCAGCTGCGTCGGGGTCATCGGCGTCACCCACTTCCCCGCGATCGCGTGGCTCGGCTCGGCTCGGCGTCGAGACGAACGTCGATCATCTCCCGCTGGTCCGTCCCACCACCAGCGGCCGATCATCTGATCGTCGGGGCCCGGTGCCGTTCACAGTGGAGGAAGCAGTGACGAGTGTCCCGGTCAGCTCTCGGCGGTGGCCACCGGGTGGCCGGACACGCAGTAGACGTCGCCGGAGTTCGCTGCGTGCGGTAGGTCGTGCAGGTGCGTCGCCAGGTCGGTCGCGGGCATCCAACGTCGGAAGGTCATCGACTTGTCGTCGCCCACCGCCACGTCGAAGCCGTCGAATCCGAGCGCGGTCAGGCGGTCGAGACACCGGTCGGCGACCGCACGCGCGATGGTGGTGAACTCGAACGACAGCGCGGGCAGTGGGCGGCTCAGGCCGGCCAGCACCTCGTCCTCGAAACCCTCGACGTCGATCTTGGTGAAGGTCGGCACGCCGTACGTCTCGATCAGCGCGTCGACGGTGACCACCGGGACCTCGATGTCGGCGTCCCACACCTGGCCCTCCCACCCGCCTGCGCCCTTCGCCGCCCGGACGAAGTCCGGTGAGGCTGTCGACACTGTGGGGTTGGCGGAGTTGACGTGCAACCGGGTGCGTCCGAGGAGCGCGCCACAGGCGGCGTCGACAAGTGTCACCCGGTCGTCGTCGGCGTAGATCGCCCGTAGGGCGCGCAGACACAGCGGCTGCGGTTCCACGGCGATGACCCGGGCACCGAGGCGACGGAAGCTGGCGATGTGGTCGCCCACGTGCGAGCCGATGTCGAAGACGAGGTCCCCGCTGCTGACGAAGCGGGAGTAGAAGGCGTCCATCCTCGCGTCCCGCTCGGGATCGCCGTAGTAGACGTCGAGCGACCGGTGCAGCAGGGCCAGGGCCGGGTCGGTCCGGAGCGCGGCGATCCTGGTGTCGGTGGTAGCCGTCATTCGTCTGGGGTCCAGTCCGTAGAGGTAGCCGGGTTACGGTCCGAAGGCGGTCAGGAACCGGTCCCGGAAGGCGTCCATCCGCCAGACCGGCGCCTGCGGCCCCGGCTTCAGCCCGTCCTGCCAGCCCCACCCGGAGATGCGGTCCAAGACGGCCCGGTCCCGGGTGATGATCGAGATCGGGACGTCGTGGCTGGCGTTCTCGCCGGTGACGACCGCTGCGGGCTGGTGGTCACCGAGGACGATGAACACGAGGTCGTCGTCTCCGTAGGTCCGCACGTAGGAGATGAGCGCGCCGAGGGTGTACTCGATGGACTTCCGGTAGTCCGCCCGGATCTGGGCGGTGTTGCGGCGCTTGTCGTCCGACCTGCCCGCGGCCCCGCGGTAGGCAGCGCCGTCGCCGACGTCGGCCCAGTCGAGCAGCGGCGGGACGGGCGTCCAGGGCGCGTGACTCGACACCAGCGCCAGCTCGGTCATCACATTGCCGTCGCGCTTCGCCTGCTCCAGGCGCTGCCAGCTGGCCAGGGTGTACTGGTCGGGCGGGGTGCCGAAGCTGAACTTCGGGCCACGGTACCCGAGCGTCTTGGCGTCGTAGAACCGGTCGTAGCCGAAGAAGGAACCCTCCGGCCACGCCCTGGTGACGGCGGGCATCACGCCGACGGACTGCCAGCTAGCCCGGCGGAAGGCGCCGTTGAGGGTCATCCGGTCACTGGCCAGCAGGGTGCGGTGTCGCTGGTCGTTGTCGATCCAGAGGCCGGAGAGCAGCGTGTCGTGCGCGAGCCAACTGCCGCCACCGAAGGTCGGCGAGGTGAGGAAGCCGCTCTGCGCGGCGAAACCCGCCGCGCCCAGCTCGCTAGCGCCGCGGTCGAGGACCGCACCGACCTGCGGCGCGAACTCCGGGTCCTCGACGGCGTCGCGGCCGTAGCTCTCCACGAAGGCGACCACCACGTTCTTGCCGCGCAGCGCGGTCAGCAACTGGTCGCCAGGGGTGTCGCCGAACCTGTCGGCCTCGATCAGCGCGCCGAACGTCTCGCGGTCGTCGAGGCGCAGGCGCACCTGGAAGCCGTGACCGTTGGCCAGGGTCGTCGCTGACGTGTCGGCGACCGGCACGCCCTCGACCACTCGCACGTTGAACGCGGCGCAGGCCACCCAGACGACCACCAACGCGGCGACGATCCGGGTGGTCGCGGTGCGGTGCCGGACCACCAGCCGCCGCAGTCGCCGCATCGACAGCGTGACCAGTGTGGGCAGGCCCACGAGCACCACCGCCAAGGTGATGGCGACGCCGATGGCGGCGGGTCGACCGTACGACTCGCTGAGGAAGGCGAAGCCCTCGTCGAGGAGCGCCCAGTCGAGCACCGGGTCGAACGCCCGGCTCAGCGAGGCGGTGAACCCCAGGTCGAGCAGCTTCAACAGGCCGAGCAGGCCGAGGGCAACGCCGGCGAGCGTCGCGACCAGTCGGCTGCCACGAGACGGCAGGGCGAGCAGGAGGGCCACGACCAGCAGCGCCTCCAGGGGGATCCGCGCGAACGCCGCCGGGCTGAGCCGGCCGAAGTCGTACGGCACGGTGAGCACGAGCAGCACGAGCAGCGCGGCCAGCACTGTCGTCAGCCGGGCCGCGATGGAGTGCTTCGGCCGATCCTCGACGTCGGTGCCGTCGGCGGTACCGTCCGAGACCTCGCCCCTCATCGCCCTCCGTCCCCGGCTCGGCAGCTGACGTACGCGCGTCAAGAGCGACAACCCGGGCATCCTTCCATGATCTTTGTTGGGCGCGGCATCCGGGCGGCTCAGACGCGGGCGATCCCGCGTCGGGCCACGGTGACCGTGGGACGGTCCGACCACGGCAGCCCATCGGTCCTACTCGGGGTCAGCTCGGCCAACCCCGCTCCGGCGCCTGGCGCACTGTGGTTCGCCGAACTGACTGACTGGACCATCGCGCCCGGGGCACCGTGGATGACGGTGCGGCGGAGGTGTCGGGTCGTCCAGAGCCACGCGACGTCACGCCCGAACGACTCGACAAGCAGCGCCACCGACACCACCAGCATCATTGTCGTCAGCGGCGCGGGCAGCACGTCGGCCATCGCCACCGTCAGCACCACGCCCTGGATCGCGGCGACGACCTTGCTCCAGTAACGCGGCGGCGCGGATCCCCGCATCCACCCCAGCACCCAGGTCGCGGCACCGAAGAGGTAGCGCATCGCGCCGATCACGAGCACCCAGCCACCCACCGCGGGGGCCACGTGCAGGCAGAGCACCAGGACCAGGACGGAGTCGATCTCCATGTCGAAGCGCGCGCCGAGCTCGCTGGTGGTTCCGGTGCGGCGGGCCGTGTACCCGTCCACGGCGTCGAGGGCCAACGCCACGCTGGTGAGGACGACCATCAGGGTGACCGGCGCCGACCGGCCGAACGAGTCGGCGGCCAGGGCCGTCACGCCGCCGACGAGGATCGCCCGGCTCAGGGTCACCCGGTCGGCCGGGCTGAGCGCACCCGCGCCGGAGCGGGACATCCCCCGGCTGAGCAGGGCGCACAGGACCAACCCGTACGCCAGCCCCGCCACCCAGCCCGCCGCGCCCAGACCGACTGTCTCCGCCAGCACCGCCAACAGACCGATCTGCACGAGCAGTCCGATGACCGGACCAGTTCGAACCGTTGACATCGTGCCTCCGTGACTCTGGTGGGTGACCCTGACCGTCATCACGGAAAATATGACCGATCGGTTCATTCTGAACGCGACCCGGCAGGGCGCCACGGAGGGAGGTGCCCCTTCGGCGGCCGGTTAATCGTCCATCGTGGGCGACTCGCCCCTGCGGGCGCCGACCGTGCGGTACGGGTCAGTGCGTCGGCAGGGTCAGCACGTCCGCGCCGTCGTCGGTGATGGCGATGGTGTGCTCGCTGTGCGCCGTTCGGCAGCCCGTCGCGCTGCGGAGCGTCCAGCCATCGGCGTCGGTGACGAGCGTGGCGGTGTCCGCCATCACCCACGGCTCCAGCGCCAGCAGCAGCCCTGGGCGCAGCCGGTAACCGCGTCCGGGGCGCCCGATGTTGGAGACGTGCGGGTCCTGGTGCATCGTCGATCCGACGCCGTGGCCGCCGAACTCCGTGTTGACCGAGTACCCGGCCGCGTTGAGGACCGAGCCGATCGCGTGCGAGATGTCACCGATGGGAACGCCGGGGCCGGCGGCGGCGATCCCTGCCTGCAACGCGCGCTCGGTCGCGTCGATCAGGGCGAGGCTTTCCGCCGGCCGCACGTCTCCCACGATGAAGCTGATGGCCGAGTCCGCGACGACTCCACCCTGGGAGACGGCGAGGTCGAGCGAGAGCAGGTCGCCGTCGGCGAGCGGGTAGTCGTGGGGCAACCCGTGCAGCACGGCGTCATTCACCGACGTGCAGATGTAGTGGCCGAACGGTCCACGCCCGAAGGACGGCTCGTAGTCGACGTAGCAGGACTGCGCCCCGGCCTCGGTGATCATGGCCTGCGCCCACCGGTCGATGTCCAGGAGGTTGGTGCCGACCACGCAGCGGCTCTTCAGCGTCTGCAGGATGCCGGCGACCAGTGCGCCGGTGTCCTTCGCTCGCAGCACGTCGGTGGGGCTCAGGATCTCGATCATGCAGCGCCTTCCTCGGGCCACCAATAAGTATCCCGGCCATATTATCCCGGTACTAGAATCGGGGCATGGTCAGGTTGCCGCTCACTCCCGAAGAGCTCGAACGCGGACAGCGCCTCGGCGCGCTCCTGCGTCGAGCCCGTGGAGAGCGTTCGATGCTCCTCACCGCGCTGGACGCGGGCCTCTCACCGGAGACCCTTCGAAAGATCGAGTCCGGCCGGATAGCCACGCCCGCCTTTCCGACCATCGCGGCGATCGCCGACGTCCTCGGCCTCTCCCTCGACGCCGTCTGGTCGGAGATCAACACGTCGGACGGCGGCGGCGTTGGACTCCCCCGACCGACGCGCACCGCACGCGAGCGGTTGGCCTCCTAGCCTCGACCCCGTTGGCGCGGGACGACACGTCGGACGACGCTGGTCCCGGTCGATGAACGACCGGGACCAGCGGGTGGTGCGCGCTCAGGAGGCGGCGATGCCCTCCATGCCGATGCCGTCGGCGAACTTCGGCAGGCCCTCCACAGTGGTGACGAGGTTCAGGGACCCGTCCTCGTGCACCTTGTAGCCCTGCACGTTGCCGGCGGTGGCGTTCTGCACGTACAGGAAGCCATCGCTGGTGGTCATGTCGATCGACCCGCCGTTGGTGTCGGCGGCGACGTTCTTGACGATTTCGAGCTTGCCGTCGTCGTTGACCCGGTAGGAGCTGATGGTGGAGCTGCCGGCGTTGGCGACGAAGAAGTAGTCGCCGACGCGCTGGATCCAGCAGGGCGCCTGCTGGCCGTTGGGCACCGACGGGCCGACCTGGTCGAGGGCGCCGTCGTCCTCCAGCTCGAAGCGGCTGACCGCGTTGGCACCCGACTCGGTGACCAGGAGCGAGTCCTCGGTGTCGAAGGTGAAGCCGAACGGGGTGTTGCCCGCGTCGCTGATGACGGGGTTGCGGGACAGTTTGCCGTCGCGCCCGATCTCGTAGCTGAACATGACGTTGGCGCCCTTGGTCGACACCAGGACGAACTCGCTGTCCGGGTCGATCTTGACCTGGGCCGGGGCGGTTCCGAACGCGGGCGGGTTGCCGTTGTGCAGCCCGAGCGAGCGGTTGGCGTCCTCGATCCGCGACAGGCGCCCCTTGTGCAGCTCGAAGCCCTGCACCGAGCCCTCACCACCGGCGTTGAGGACGTAGACGAGGTCGCCACGGGCCGCGACGCTGACCGGCAGCAGACCGCCGGACCAGATGACCTGGAGCTTGTGCAGCTTGGTGCCCTCGACGCGGAAGACCGTCACGGTGTTGCTGCCGGCGTTCACAGCGAACAGCAGTCCGCGGTGGTAGATCAGAGAGCCCTGCGAGGCCAGCGCGTCGAGCGGCGCGCCGATGGTGAAGCCGCCCAGCCCGCCGGTCTCGTACTCGCCCGCCTTGGTGAGCTTGCCGTCCTCGTCGCGGTCGTACACCTTGATGGTGTTGCCCTCGGCCTTGTTGGTCTGGACGAAGACCGCGCCCTCGTCGCCGTGGTGGTAATCACCTCCCTTGCGGTCGTCGTGGTAACCGGGGCCACCGCCATCGGCGAAGGCGGTCCCGGGGGTCGATCCGATGCTCGTCAGACCTGCCAGGAGGGCTGCCGCGAGCGCGACGCTGCGCTTCATCACTGACTCCTTGTGCACCCGAAGGGAGGAATACGAGTTTTCCTCTCCTTCGAAAGCTATCGGACCAGGTAGGCGCGATGGCCTCACTTACCCTAAAGCGGTAATTTCGTGCCGTTCTGGGGAATGCCCAGACGTACGCCCCGGATGTGACCTACGGCGAAGCGGACCTTCGGCGCCGGGCATGGCGGCGCTGTTCCGTCACAGCGCAGCGAGCGCTCGGTCCGCAAACTGACGGTGATGGCGTCTCAGCACCACCGGGTGGGATGCTGCGGTGGTGATTCGCCGACGCGCGGTCTGGCTCGGTCTGGCGATCGGGCTGCTCAGCGGCTGCTCCGAGCCGCCGTACGCGCTGCCCGACCGACACGCGGCCGACGTGCGGGCTGAGGAGGAGCGTCTCGCGACGCTCCTCCCCGTCGAGTTGCTGGGCGGACCAGGCACCTGCGAGGTCCGGCTGCTGGGGCGAGACGGCACGTCGTCGTTCGCCTGGGCGCACTGCGAAGCAGCACTGGAGGGCGGGATCGGCTCCGGCGTCTCCACACCGGTGCGGGTGGACGGCGATCGCGTCACTCAGCCCGGCGACGGGAGCGAATACTCGGTGAGCGTGCGTCGCATGTTCCCGGAGCGGCTGGCCGAGGCTGTCCTCGAGGACGACGGCAGGCTACGGCCCTGACGGATTCGGGCGACAACCACAGCGCCGACGGTGCGCGAGGCGCGGGACGGTCGGGAGTCAGCGCGGGTCGGGCCACCACGGTTCGAGGATGCTCGGGTCGGCGACGTACTGCGCCACCTGCGTCCGCTGCTCCGGGGTCAGGGACAGCGCCTGGAGTCGGGCGCCCCACTCGGGCACCCGGTCGGCCTTGTCCAACGCGGTCGCCAGCTCGATCAGGCCGGCCAACGCCATCGCCTGCTCGACCACCGGGGCGTCCTCGGCGCGGCGGCGCATCCCCGAGTCGAGTGCCCGGTAGGCCGCTCGGTCGTCCATCTTGAACTCGCGCAGGATCCGCGCGTTGTCGAGCACCCGGGCCAGCCCGTCAAGCTCCTTCGACCCGCCGTACTCCACGTCCTCCGGCTCGTCGCGCTGGATGAAGACGATGGAGTTGCCCGACGGGTCGACGATGCTGAACCGCGACGCCCCGGCGCGGTAGCGGGTCATCCGGGGTAGGCCCTTGACCAGCACCTTGCCGTAGCTGCGGCGCATCGCCGCAGCGAACGCCGCGTGGTACGACGCGACCGCGTCCACCATCACCAGGCACCCGCCGGACTGCTCCTTCGCCGGGTCCAGGTCTTTGGGCGCCGGGCCGTAGTGCAGCTGGAACCCACTCCAGGTGAGGGCCAGGTACACATATGGCCGGAGTTGCTCATAAGCCACCTCGAACCCGAGCGCCCGCCAGAACGCCAGGGTCTCCTCCGGGGCCGCGCAGTGCAGCAGCGGCACCGTGGTCTCGTTCGGTTGGACACGGTCCTCGTTGGTCGTCATGGTCACTCCCGGTCCGGTCGGCAGGCCGGCCATTGTGCCAGCACTCCCGAGCGGCTTCGACGAGTTTCGTCTCCTACCCAGGGAGGAGGCGCGCTCCGACCACCGGCCGCAACCGGGGCTCGGGGTCGGACGCGATCGGCGGGTACGGCCGCGAACATCTACAGACATGACTACCGATGTGCGCCGGGCGACGCGCTGGAGCCGCCCCCTGATGTTCCTGGTATCCGTGATGGCGGTGCTCGGCGTCGTCGCCGTCGTCGGCATCCTCGTCGACCCGCGCGTCCTCACCGGGGCGCCGATCTGGCTCAAGCCGTTCAAGTTCGCTGTGTCCTTCGTGCTGTACGGCGCGACGCTCGCCTGGATGCTCTCCCTGCTGCCGCGACGCAGCCGGGCCGTCGAGAGGGCGGTCGTCGTCATCGTCGCGGTGGCGGTCATCGAGAACGCGTGGATCATCGGTCAGGTGATACGCGGGCAGACCAGCCACTTCAACGACAGCACCCCACTGAACACCGCTCTGTTCGCGGCGATGGGCGCGGCCATCGGGGTGCTGTTCTTCGCGCACCTCGTCATCGGGATCGTCGTCCTGATCCAGCGGATCCCCGATCGGGTCGCCGCGACAGCCGTCGGCTGGGGGCTCGGCCTGTCCCTGCTGGGCATGCTCGCGGCGGTGCCGATGGCGCTGCCGATGCAGGACCCGGGGATCGAGGGAATCGGCGGGGCGCACAGCGTCGGCGTGCCCGACGGTGGGCCGGGGCTGCCGATCGTCGGCTGGAGCACCACCGGCGGTGACCTGCGGATCGGGCACTTCGTGGGGCTGCACGCCCTCCAGGCGTTGCCCATCCTGGCGATCCTGCTGAGCCGGTTCGCGACACGGTTGGACGAGCGCACCCGCGCCCGGCTGCTGGTCGTCGCGGGCGGCGCGTACGGCGTACTCACAGTGCTGTTGACCTGGCAGGCCCTGCGCGAACAGCCGCTGCTGCGGCCGGACGCCGTCACGCTCGCCGCGGTAGCGGCCCTGGTGGTCGCGACGGCGACCGCGACCGGCCTGGTGCTGGCCCGCCGACGTCGCCCGGAACTGGCGCTGGCCGCGTGACCGGCACGCTGTTCTCCCTGACGTTCGCGGTGGCCGCGCCGTTCTGGGCGCTGATGATCCTGCTGCCCCGCTGGTCGTGGACCGCCCGGATCATCGCCTCGCCGCTGATCGTGCTGCCGGTCGTGGTGATCTACGCGCTACTGGTGCTCCCGACGTTCGGCGACGTGCTGCCGGCCGTGACGTCGCCGACCCTGGCCGGGGTACGCGACCTGCTCGGCACCTCCGACGGGGCGGCGGCGGGTTGGGCGCACATGATCGCGTTCGATCTGTTCGTCGGGCGGTGGGCGTGGTTGGACAGCCGGGATCGGGGGGTGCCGGCGCTGGTGATGGCTCCGGTGCTGCTGCTGACCATCCTGCTCGGACCGCTCGGCCTGGCCGCGTACCTCGCGGTCCGGACCCGGTGGCGGCGGCCGGCGGCCGTTGCCACCGGCCCGCAGCACCTAGGCTGACCACCGTGGGCTGGCCGGGGCGACTGTTCGACATGCGGGAAACGCTCGTGCGGATGGTGCTGCTCGACCTCGCCGGGCTGGGCTACCTGCTCGTCGTCCCGCACTCCACCAGCACTCCGACGGCGACACAGTGGATCCTCGCGGTCCTCGCGTTCACAGTGGGGCTGGCGGTGCACCGCTGGCCGGTGGTCAACCTGCTGGCGCAGGCCGCCCTGCTGGCGGTCGCGATCCGCCTGGTCGACGACTTCACCATCAACCAGGTTGGCGCGAGTTGGGCCCTGCTCGAGATCACCATGCGGGCTGGCCGCCCCCGGACCATCTGGCTGTCCGCCGCGCTGCTGGTAGTGGTCGACCTGACCGACTCGGTTGGCGACCCGGTCGGCCAGGTCGCCTCGGGCCTCGTCGGTTTGGCCCTGGAGGTCGGTGTGCCGGTGCTGCTCGGTCTCGTCATCCGCACCAACCGGGAGCTGAGTCGGCAGGCCGTGGAGCGGGCGGTGGCCGAGCAACGCCAGCACGAGTCGGAGAGTCGTGCGGCCCGCGCCGACGAACGCAGCGCCATCGCTCGCGAGCTGCACGACGTCGTCGCGCACCACGTGGCGTCGATGGTCCTGCGGGTTGGCGTCGCCCGGCACGTGCTCACCGACCTGGACCCGCGGGTCGGCGAGGTCTTCGACGACGTGCACGGCACCGGCACCGCGGCCCTCGCGGAGCTGCGCCGGCTGGTCGCGGTGCTGCGCAACCCCGACGGGGTACGCGGCGACGCGGCGCTGACCGCTATCGAACCGTCCGCGCTGCCGGCGGCGATCGGCGCGTCCGTCGACCGGGCCCGGCAGGCGGGTGTCACTGTGGAGGCCGATCTCGACCCTGCGATCGGTTCACTCGACGCGGTGCGCGGCATGGCGGTGCTGCGACTGACCCAGGAGGCGCTGACCAACGTGGCCAAACACGCGGGGACGTCCGCGCTCGCGCATCTCGTGGTCGCCGTCCGGGACGGCTGCGTGCACTGGGAGGTCACCGACAACGGGCGAGGCGGGGTGCCGGCGGGCATGCCGGCCGGTGGTGGGCACGGCATCACCGGGATGCGCGAGCGCGTCGAGGTCCTGGGCGGCCGGTTGGAGGCGGGCCCCACCGACGCCGGGTGGCGGGTGCGCACCGTCCTTCCGGCAGTGGCCGCCGCGTCCGCCGACGCTCCGGTCGGATCGGTGCCCCGCGAGCGGGAGGCCCCGGCCGAGTCGCCCGCGCCGGAGCCGGCGTGATCCGGGTGCTGCTGGTCGACGACCAGCACCTCATCCGGGCCGGGCTGCGGATGCTCTGCGACGCCCAACCCGACATCGAGGTCGTCGGGGAGGCCGACAACGGCCGGGAGGCGATCCCACTGGCCGGACGGCTCCTCCCCGACGTCGTCGTCATGGACCTGCGGATGCCCGGTGTCGACGGGATCACCGCGACCAGCCGGATCCTCGCCGACCGCCCCGCCACCCGCGTCCTGGTGCTGACCACGTTCGGCGACGACGACCACCTCTACCCCGCGCTGACCGCCGGAGCGTGCGGGTTCCTGCTCAAGGACGCGCCCCCGACCGAGTTGCTGGACGGCATCCGCCGGGCCGCCGTCGGTGACAGCCCGTTCAGCCCGGAGGTGCTGCGCCGCCTCGTGGAGCGCGCGGTGCACGCCCGCCCCGGGTCACCACCGGCACTGCCGGGCCTGACCGCCCGGGAACGCGATGTGCTCGATCTGGTCGCCGAGGGCCTGTCCAACACCGAGATCGCCGACCAGCTCCACATCGGCGTCACCACTGTCAAGACCCACATCACCAGCCTGATGACCAAGACCGACAGCCCCAACCGGGTACGCCTGGCCCTGTTCGCCCGTGGCGTCTGACGCTCAGGCCCGCATCCGCGCGGACACGGCGATGACGAGCACCAGCGGCACGATCAGCAGGGCCGGGGCGACGACCGGCAGGTGCAGGGCGACCAGGGCGCCGACCGCCGCGCCGACCATGAGGGCCAGCAACACCTGAGCCTTGGGGCGCAGGCTGGCCCACGGGCTGCGCGCGGCGACCCCGGCGATCAGGCTGGTGAGTGTGCCGGTCAGGTACGTGGAGGACAGGCCGGACACGCCGAAGCGTTGGATCGCACTGCTCTGTACGCCCAGCGCGACCGCGGACAGCATCAGCAGCGCCAGGTGGACACCCGCGTCGGAGGTGTGCAGTGTGACCTCCCAGACGACGGCGAACACCACGAACACCGACAGCTCCAGGACCAGCGCCCAGGTGACCCGCCGGGGCCAGACCGGGTCGTCGGGCTGTGCCGAGCCGACGACGCGGGCGCCCGCGAGGACACCGACGATGAAGCTGACGATGGCGCAGCCCGAGGTCAGCGCCAGGTCGGCCTCGCCCCGGCCGGCCGAGAGCCCGAGCAGGACCATGTTGCCGGTCATCACGCTGGCGAAGGCGCCGCCGAGGGCGAGGAAACCGAGAGCGTCGGCGCTCCCGGTGAGGAAGGTGAGGACGACGACGAGCGCCTGCCGTCGCCGCAGCAGGCGCTCGTTGCGGTGCGGGGCGACGCGGGGGCGGGTGACGCGGGGCGCTGTGCTCGACACTGTCGGCCACCTTCCAGTAATTGTTCTTCGTATACACTTTGTCCGGACACGTTCACGGAGAGGTGACCAGGTGGCTGAAGACCTACGGGACAAGCTCGGCGCGCAACACCTGCCGCTACGCGATCAGGTCCTCGCCGCGCTGCGGACCGCCATCATCGACGGCGACTACCTTCCCGGGGAACGGCTGACCGAGGACCGGCTCGCCGAGGACTTCGGCGTCTCCCGCAACCCCGTCCGGGAGGCGCTGCGCGTCGCCGAGGCGGAGGGATTCGTCGTGATCCTCCCCCGCCGGGGAGCCGTCGTCGCCTCACCGAGCAGCGGGACCATCACCGACATGTTCGCCGTGCGTGGGCGACTGGAGACGCTGGCCGCCCGGCTGGCCGCCGAGCGGGCCACAGCGGCCGACGTGGCGTCCCTACGCGCCCTGCTCGACCAGGGCCGCGAGGCGACGCAGCGCCACGACCTGGCCCGGGTCGCCGAACTGAACAGCACGCTGCACCTGCGCATCCTCCAGATCAGCGGAAACCCCTGGCTGTCGTCGATCGCCAAGTCGCTCTACCTCCATGTCCAGTGGGTCTTCCGGCTCGGGGCGGCCGAACGCGCGCCACACTCGTGGGCGGAGCACATCCAACTCGTCGACGCCATCGAGTCAGGCGACGGTGACCGCGCCGAGCGGGCCGCGCTCGACCACCTCGATGCCGCATCCGCCGCGGCGTACGAGAACGCCGAGGGCGGCTACGGCGCCCGCTGACGGGCCCGCGGCCATGGCGCCCGCTACCGGCCGCACGCGTAGCCCTGCATCCCCCGGGGGTTCGCACCGGCGGCCAGCACTCCCGTCGCCGGGTCACGGGTCACCGCGCAGAGCCGACCGAGGCTCCACCCGTCGGTGACCCGCACCTCGTGCCCGTACGCCCGCAGGGCCGCCAGCACCCCCTCGTCGAGCCGGTCCTCAACCACCAGGACACCGGGCTCCATGTCGCGGGGATAGAACGACCCCGGCAGGCTGACCGTGTGCCACGCCGGCGCGTCGATGGCCTCCTGAAGGCTCTGACCACCGACGAGGTGCCGCAGCAGGAACGGCAACTGCCACTGGTCCTGCTGGTCGCCACCGGGCGTGCCGCAGGCCAGCACCGGCTCACCGTCGCGGTGCACCATCGTCGGGCTCAACGTCGTCCGCGGGCGGCGGCCCGGCGCCAGCGACGAGGCGAGCCCCTCCTCCAGCCAGAACATCTGCAACCTGCTGCCCAGCGGAAAGCCCAGCTCCGGAATCGTCGGGGAACTCTGCAACCAGCCACCACTGGGCGTAGCGGAGATCATGTTGCCCCAGCGGTCGACCACGTCCACGTGACAGGTGTCGCCCCGGGTCACCCCGTCCGACTGCACCGTCGGCTCCCCCGTCGTCGGGTCTGTCGGGTCGGTACGCCGCCCGGCACCCTGTCGAACGTGGGCCGGCAGGCGCGGCTGCGCCCCGTCCGGACGCCCCGGCCGCAACTCCGTCGACGCGCGATCGCCGATCAGGGCGGCCCGCTCCCGCGCGTACTGGTGGGAGAGCAGCGCCTTGGCGGGCACGTCCACACCGTCGCCGTACCAGGCCTCCCGGTCGGCGAAGGCGAGCTTGAGCGCCTCGACCTGGGCGTGCACGCCCGCCGCGGTCCCCGGGTCGTACGCGCCCGGGTCGTCGAGCGCGTCCAGTGTGGCCAACGACTCCAGCAACACCGGGCCCTGACCCCAGAAACCGGTCTTCGCCACCGAGTAGCCGTGCCAGTCGAGGGTGGCGGGCTGCTCCCAGCTCGCCGAGTACCCGGCCAGGTCGTCGCCGGTGACCAGCCCGGCGTGCGGACGTCCGCTGGAGTCCTGAAACGGTCGCCGGCTGAACGCGTCGATCGCCTCGGCGACGAAACCCGTGCTCCAGGCCCGGCGTGCGGCCTCGATCTGGGCCTCCCGGTCGGCGCCGGCCGCCTGTCCCGCCTCGACGAGGCGGCGCAGGGTGTCCGCGTACGCCGGGTTGGTGACCAACTCCCCCGCGGCCGGTGGCCGGCCGCCGCGCAGCCAGAGCGCGGCGGAGGTGGGCCAGTGTTCCTCGAACAAGGAGCGGACGGCCGCCACTGTGTCACCGACCCGGCCCACCAGTGGGTGCCCGGCCCCGGCGTAGCCGATCGCCGGCTCCAGCACCTCGGCGAGGGTGAGCGTGCCGTGCTCGCGCAGCAGCAGGAGCCAGGCGTCCACAGCGCCGGGTACGGCCGCCGCGAGCGGCCCGGCACCCGGGATGAGGTCCATCCCGAGGGACCGGAAGTGCGCGATGGTGGCGCCGGCCGGGGCCGGCCCCTGCCCGCACAGCACCTTCGGTCGGGGATCCCGGGCGGTGGCCACGATGGCCGGCACCTCGCCGCCCGGCCCGTTCAGGTGCGGCTCGACGACGTGCAGCACGAACCCGGCGGTGACGGCGGCGTCGAACGCGTTGCCCCCGCGTTCCAGGATGCCCATCGCCGCCTGGCTGGCGAGCCAGTGGGTGGAGGACACCATGCCGAAGGTGCCCTGCAACGTGGGTCGGGTGGTGAACGTCATGACAACACCTCACTGGGATCTGCGGTACGAACGTCGGGGCCGGTGCCGTCCGGCCGGACCAGGTGACACGCGGCCATGCCGTCGCCGATCGCGGTCTGCGCCGGCACCTCCGTCGCGCACCTGTCGAACGCGAGCGGGCACCGGGTCCGGAACCGGCAGCCCGACGGCGGGTCGAGCGCGGACGGCAGGTCGTCGCCGAGCAGCACCGGCTGACGGTCGCGCTGACGCACCGGGTCGGCCACCGGCGCGGCGGAGAGCAGCGCCTGCGTGTACGGGTGGGCGGGCCGGGCGAAGATCCGCTCACGGCTGCCGGTCTCGACGAGTTGACCCAGGTACATGACAGCGATGTCGTCGGCCAGGTACTCGACAGCGGAGAGGTCGTGGGTGATGAACAGGCAGGCGAACCCGATGTCGCGTTGCAGATCGGCGAGGAGGTTGAGCACCGACGCCTGCACTGACACGTCGAGCGCGCTGGTGGGTTCGTCAGCGATGAGCAGCATGGGCTCGGAGATCAGGGCCCGCGCGATGCTGACCCGTTGGCGTTGCCCACCGGACAACTCGTGGGGATAGCGACGGGCCACCTCGGCGCGCAGGCCCACCCGTTCGAGTTGGGGGGCGACGCGGGCGTCCCGGTCACGCCGGGAGATCCGCTTGCCGGCCAACCGCAGCGGCTCGGCCACGATCTCACCCACCAGCATGCGCGGGTCCAGGGACGCGGCCGGGTCCTGGAAGACGATCGACACCGCTCCGCGATGGGGGCGCAGTCGACGTCGGGACAGGTGGGTGACGTCAGTACCCGCGATCCGGACCGTTCCGGCGGTCGGTTCGACGAGCCGCACCACGCATCGGCCCACAGTCGACTTTCCGGAACCGCTCTCCCCCACCAGGGCCGTGACCCGGCCGCGCGGGATGGTCAGGGACACCCCGTCCACGGCCCGCACCGGGCCGAAGTGCATCACCAGGTCCGCGATCTCCAGGGCGTTCGGCTGCGGCGTCATCGGTTCGCCCCCTGAGCTGCCGTCGGTGCCGCCGTGCAGGGATGCCAACAGGCAGCGACATGGTCGGTGCCGCCGATGCCCTCCAGCGGCGGGGCGGCCGCCCGGCACTGCTCATCGGCGGCCGGGCAGCGATCCGCGAAGGTGCAGGCGTCGGGTTGGCTGGCCAGGACGGGCACCAGCCCGGGGATCTCGGTCAACCGGTCGGTGCCGGCGTGCCGGCCCGGCTGCGGTGACGCCGACAGGAGCCCGGCCGTGTACCGGTGCCGGGGGTGGGCGAACAGGTCGTCCACCGGTGCCCGTTCCACCACCCGGCCCGCGTACATGACGACGACGCGGTCGGCGATGTCGGCGATCACGCCGAGGTCGTGGGTGATGATGAGGACGCTCGTGCCGAGCCGGTCACGCAGGTCACGCAGCACCTGGAGGATGCCGGCCTGGACGGTGACGTCCAGCGCTGTGGTCGGCTCGTCGGCCACCAGCACCTTCGGGCCGCAGGCCACCGCCATCGCGATCATCACGCGCTGGCGCATGCCACCGGAGAGCTGGTGCGGATAGCCGTCGACCCGCTGGGCGGCGGACGGGATCCCGACGAGCGTCAACAGTTCGACGGCGCGGGCCCGCGCCGCCCGCCGGGACATTCGTTCGTGGACCTGGAGCACCTCCCCGATCTGCCGCCCGACGGTGAGCACCGGGTTCAACGACGTCATCGGCTCCTGGAAGATGTAGGCGATCTCCCGGCCACGGACCCGACGCAGGGCCGACTCGCGGGCCCCGACCAGCTCGGCGCCGTCCAGGCGCACCGAACCGGTGACCCGGGCGCTGCCCGGGAGCAGTCCGGCGATGCTCATCGCAGTGACGCTCTTTCCGCACCCCGACTCACCCACCATCCCGACGATCTCCCCGGCTGCGAGGTCCAGGCTGACCCCGTCGACAGCGGAGACGGTGCCGGTCTCGGTCGGGAACGACACCGACAGGTCACGGATCTCCAGCACGGGCGCCGAGGCGGTGGTCATCGCCGGTCTCCCTTCGGGTCGAGGGCGTCGCGCAGGGCGTCCCCGAAGACGTTGAACGCCAGCGCCAGACCCATGATCACGACGCCGGGGAAGACGGCGGCCCACGGTGCCCGGGCGGCGAACTGCTGGGCGGTGGCCAGCATGGTGCCGAGACTGGGCGCCGGGGGCTGGATGCCCAGACCGAGGAAGGACAGCACCGCCTCGCCGAGGATCGCGGCCGGGATGGCGACGGTGGCCTGCACCAGGATCACCGAGGTCGCGTTCGGCAGGATGTGCCGGGCCAGCACCCACAGGTCGCTCGCGCCGTCCACGACGGCGGCCGCGACGAAGTCCAGCGACTTGAGGCGCAGCGTGTCCGAGCGGACGACCCTGATCACCCCGGGGATCTGGGCGATGCCGATGGCCACAGCGGCGTTGCCGAGGCTGGCGCCCCGGATGGCCGCCAACCCCACCGCCATGATCAGGAACGGGAACGCCAGCAGCAGGTCGGTGAAGCGCGAGATCACCGCGTCCCAGGCCCGGAAGTAGCCGGCGGCCAGCCCGAGCGGCACGCCGATGACCAGCGATGTGGCCACCGCCAGGAGCCCCACCTGCAACGACGCCCGCGCACCGAGCATGATGCGGGAGAGGACGTCGCGGCCGAGGTCGTCGGTGCCGAGCAGGTGCCCGGCGGTGCCAGGAGGCGCGAACGTACGGGCGAAGTCGGTCTGGTCGACCGAGTACGGCGCGAGCCAGGGTGAGAGCAGCGCGATGACGCCGGCCAGCGCGAGCACGACGAAGCTCACCACGGCGAGCGGGTTGCGCCGCAGTCGCCGCAGCACCCGGGTACGCCGGGTGATGCTGGCGGTACCGGTCTCCGCCATCGGTACGGTGAGGACGGTCATGCCGGATCTCCCGTCACCCTGATGCGTGGATCGATGACCGAGTAGAGCAGGTCCACGAAGAAGTTGATCACGATGTAGGCCGCCGCGGTGAGCAGGACGACGGCCTGGATCACCGGATAGTCCCGTTGGAACACCGCGTCGATGGTCATCTTGCCGAAGCCCGGCAGCCCGAAGATCTGTTCGGTGACGACAGCGCCCGAGATCAGCCCGCCGAGTTGGAGACCCACGACGGTCACCACCACGATGAGGCTGTTCCGCAGGGCGTGCCGGGTGATGACGGCGCGCGGTCGCAGGCCCTTCGCCTTGGCCGTGCGGACGTAGTCGGAGGAGAGCGAGTCCAGCATCGCCGAGCGGGTCTGCCGCATGATGATGGCGGCGAGGCCGGTGCCGAGGATCACGGCCGGCAGGACGATGTGGTGCAGGTTGTCCACGGGGTCCTCCAGGATCGGCACGAAGCCGGAGGCGGGGAAGAGCCCGGTCGCCACGGACAGGTAGAGGATGGCCAGCAGCCCGAGCCAGAAGTGCGGCACCGACAGGCCGATCAGGGCCAGGCCGTTGGCGAGCCACTCCGCCGGACGTCCACGACGGACCGCCGCGAGCACCCCGGCACCGACGCCGAGCGCCGCCGCGATGAGGATCGCCAGGACGGACAGCTCGACGGTCACCGGCAGGGCGGTCGTGAGCATCGACGAGACCGGTGTGCCGGTGCGGATCGACACCCCGAAGTCACCCTGTGCCATGCGCTCCACGTACTGGGCGAACTGCACCGGCAGCGGCTGGTCCAGCCCGTAGTGCCGGCGGATGGCCTCCAGGGCCTCCGGCGACCGGTCCTCCCCGGCCAGGGCGAGGGCCGGGTCGCCGGGGAGCGCCCGTACGCCGACGAAGACCACGATCGTCGACAACAGCAGGGTCAGCGCCGACTGCCAGGCGCGGGTGAGCAGGTATCGGGCCATGACGGCCTACTTGCCGAAGCCGGCGAAGGCCGCCCGGATCACGCCGTCCGGGTAGACCTGAAGGCCCTGGATCTGCTTGCTGACGGCGGTCAGGTTGCGCTGCCGGTAGAGGTAGATCAGGGCGTCGTCCTGCTGAAGGAGCGTGACCGCCTGCCCGTAGAGCTTCCTGCGCTCCTCGACGTCGCCGGCCTGCCGGGCCTGGGTCAGCAGTGTGTCGAGCTGCGGGTTGCTGTAGCCGGCGACGTTCTGGCTGGCGCCGGTGCCGACGAAGTTCGTGATGTTGGCGTCCGGGTCGATCCGTCCGCTCCACCCCAGTTGCAGCAGCTCGAAGTTGCCGCGGTCCTGCTCGTCGAGGAGCGACGAGTACTCCACCGGGTTGATCTTCAGGTCGAATCCGCCGTCCTTGACCATGGACTGCAACGCCTGCGCGAGGCGCAGCGTGTCGGGGGTGTTCGAGGCGAGCATCGTCACCGTGTACGGCGTCTGCACGCCGGCCTCGGCCAGCAACTGCTTGGCCTTGGCGGGGTCGTGCGCCGGGCAGCTCTGCGCCTCGGGAGACGAGAACGTGCTCGCGGGCGAGATCGGCGAGCAGGCGGCGGCGTGCAGACCGTTGAAGACCGCGTCGACCAGGGCCTTACGGTCGATGGCGTGCTCGAAGGCCTGCCGCACCTTGGCGTTCTGGGCGAGGGGGCGGTTGATGGGCTTGGCTGCGGTGCCGACGCCGTCGACGTTGCCGACGTTGATGGTCAGGCCCTGGTAGCCGAGGGACTGCGACTGGAGGACGGACACCGCCGCGTCCTGCCGGAGCGAGGCGACGTCCTGGGTGGACACGGAGTCGGCGACCTGCGCGTCGCCGGAGCGCAGGTTGGCCGCGCGGATGCTGGCGTCGGTGAGGATCCGCCACGAGATGCCGTCCAGGTGCACCTTGCTCGCGTCGTAGTAGTTCGGGTCCCGCACCACCTCGATGGAGTTCTGCGGCACCCGCTTCGCGAACTTGAAGGGGCCGACGCAGACCGGCGCCGAGGCGAAGTCGTCGCCCTTGGCTCGCAGCGCCTGCGCACTCATGATCATTCCGGCCCGGTCGGCGAGGGCTCCGAGCAGCGGTGCGAACGGCTGCTTCAGCCGCAGGACGACGGTCTGCGCGTCCGGGGTGTCGATGCCGTCGATGGGGCCGAGTTCGCTCTTGCGCGCGGACCGGGCGTTGGTGAGGTGGCGTTGCAGGGTGGCCTTCACCGCGGCCGAGTCGAACGCCGTGCCGTCCGCGAAGCGCACGCCGGGCCGCAATGGGATGGTCACCGTCCGGCCGTCGCCGCTCGTGGTGGGCAGGGCAGTCGCGAGCTGCGGTACGACCTGCGCCTGCTCATCGACGTCGTAGAGCTTCTGGCACATGGCCTGGAAGACGTAGCGGGAGTAGAGGCTTCTCGACAGCGTCGGGTCCAGCGCGTCGGGCTCGGCGGAGAGGGCGATGACCAGCTTGCCGCCCTGCTTCACGGCGGCCGGGTCGGCGGGCGTACCGAAGGAGTCCTGGCCTGCCGACTGGTTGCCACCGGACGGGCCGCCGCCGTCGTTGTTCGACACCGGTGAGCAGGCGACGACAGTGCAGACGACGGCGGCCGCCGCCACGGCGGCTCGGAGCACCCGCCGGCGGGGCAGGTTCGTGTCGCGGACGGAGAGGTTCGTCATGGAGAGCTCCTCAAGTGGGCGATTCGGGGAGCGTATGTTGTATACGATGACCGCCGCAAGACCTCCGCGGATGGCTCGCCAGGCATCCCGGGTGCCCTGAACAGGCCCGGCGGTGATCAGCTCGCGGGCCGCGTCCGGCCGCCCCGAACCAGGCTGAGCAGGACGACCAGCGCGAGCACCGCCACCACAGCGCTGAAGACCTCGCCGGCCGGGCGCAGACCGATCGTCTGGATCAGCAGACCGACCCCGACCGCTGGCACACCGAGCATGGCGAACAGGATGGCGAAGAAGGTCGACACCGCCTCGGCCCGGTGCCGCGGCTCGGTCTTCATCGTGATCGTCGCGATGCCGTCGCCGACCGCGACTCCGGACGCGACCCCGATGATCGCCGCGCTGACAATGAGCGTCGCCAGCAGCGCCATCCACATGCTGAACGCGAGCAGGCCCGCCCCCACGACCAGACCGGCGCAGGCGCTGGCCAGCGCGGCACGCGAGGACAGCACGCGGGTCAGCAGCTGACCGAACGCCGCGCCGGTGAACGCCACGAAGACCACCAGCGCGGCCAGTGTGTGTGAGGTCTCGTGCAGGACCATGCCGAGGAACAGCCCGCTCACCGACGTGAGCACCCCGAGGGCGGCGAAGCCCGCCCCGGCGGTGAGCGCCGAGCGGACGAAGGCGCCGCGAATGGCCGCCGGCACGTGCAACCGCTGCACCCGCAGGGTCACCGGCGAACGTTCCCGGACCGTCTCCGGCACCCCACGCAGCGCGATGATCGCGACCACCGCCAGGATCAGCACGATCACCCAGGGCAGCCGCAGCGGTTCGGGTGCCACGTCCGACACGATCCCGGACAGCAGGGTGCCGGTGGCCAGGCCACCCAGGTTCGCGAAGATCGACACAGTGGCGGCACGCTTCGGGTGCCGAGGGTCGATCAGCTCCGCCAACGCCGCGGTCGCGGCGCCGATGATCAGTGCGGCGGACAGTCCGGCGAGGATCCGACCCACGATGATCATGGCCAGGTCCACGGCGGCCAGGAACACGGCGTCGGCGGCGACCGAGAGCAGCAGCGCGATGAGGATGACCGGGCGTCGGCCGATCTGGTCGGAGAGCCGACCGAAGACCAGCAGCCCGACGACGACTCCCAACGCGTACAGCGCGTAGACCACTGTCACTGTCAACGACGAGAAGCCGAACTCCAGCTCGTAGAGCGGGTAGAGCGGGGTGGGCACCGTGGTGCCCACGAGCGTGATCCAGAACGCGAACGCGACCCGTACCGCGCCGGACGGGGAACCGGACCGTGTCACTCGTACAGCATGGATCTCGGTCCCGAGCCGAGGTGCGGTAACGAACCTAAACGCCCGCATCAGGTGGCAGCGCACGGGTCGCGGTGGGAAGCGGAACCGCATCGGCGCCGCCCCCCACCGCGTACTCCTAGGAGTTGTACGCCTGCGCGGTCACAGTGACCTGGCGGGCGAGGCCCGACCGCGCCGGCCAGGAGATCCGCACCTCGCGGCTCTCCCCCGGCAGGAGCCAGAAGTAGTTGTCGTCGTAGCGCGCCGGCAGCACCCGCTCACCGCGCTGGTCGCGCACGGCGAGCCGCACCAACGCGGCGACCGTACGGCCCTGGTTGCGGACCGTCGTGGTGACGGTGTTGCGCCCGTCCACGACGCGCACGGTGCTCGACGACGTCGACAGTCGGGTGCTCGGCACGTCGTTGAGCGCCCGCACCTGCTCGGCCTTGTCGTAGCGCCAGTAGGTGTTCTCCGCGAGCAGCCGGTCGCGGCTGTCCCGTAGCTCCAGCCGTACCAGGTGCAGCCCGCCGCCGTCCGGCGTGGCGAGCGGGAAGACCGCAGTGGTGGCCGAGCGGGCCACGTCCACCCGCTGACGCTGGGGCGAACCCAGCGACCGGCCGCTCAGGTCGTAGCGTCGGGCGCTCACGGTCACCCCGCTGAGGGGGGCGGCGGTGTGGTTGACCACCCGGACCTGCCAGGTGCCCGGGTCGGCCTGGACGTGCACCGGTTCGCACCCCTTGCGGGCGCCGTAGTAGGCGCCGTTCACGTCGAGGTCGTAGTCGTAGGTCTGCCAGACCGTGCTGTGCCACGCCGGGTGCGACATCCACAGCAGCAGACCTGTGGCGTCCTGCCACAGGTTGGCGTTCCACGCCTCGAACATGGCGCGGTGGCTCTCGTAGTTGACGAACTGCGCCCGGGTGGCGAACTCGTCGAGTGAGTCGGACTCACCGAGCCGCGCGTCGATCGCCGCCTGGTACGTGCCGACGCGCTGGTTACCGATGGTCGACCAGTCGTGGTAGTTCCACACCTCGCCGATCGGCCACTGCGGCGCGTCACCGACGAGGTTGCGCATGCTCTCGACCACCGACACCACCGGCATGCCGATCTCCGTGTGGAAGCCGAACGCGCCAGTGTCGTAGGAGTTCTTGTTGTTGTACGTCGCCGGCTCCACCCAGTGGTACGGGCCGTGGCCGCTGACGATGCCGCCGGCCGAGTTGGGGATGTAGAGGATCTCCGGGTGCTCGGTGGCCGCGGCCTGCTTGAGCCCGGCGTCCACGATCGGCGGTGGGTCACCCTCGTTCGCGCCACACCACACCACGATGCTCGGGTGGTGGCGGAACCGCCGGATCGTGTCGGCGGCGATGTCGACGTAGCCGGGCGGGTTGGGCAGGAACGCGCCCGCCTGCCAGAAGTCGTTCCACACCAGGATGCCCTGCTCGTCGCAGGCCCGGTACAGCTCCTCGCGGTTGCTGCTGCCGAGCCAGTTGCGGATCATCGTGAAGTTCATGTCGCGGTGCATCTCGACCGTGTCGGCCAGCCGGTCGGGCAGCACCCGACGCAGCAGTTCGTCCCAGCCCCAGTTGCCGCCCCGGGCGAACACCGGCACACCGTTCACGCTGATCTTGAGTTGGGTGACGGCGTTGCTGACCGACTTCACGTCGGTCCACCGCTGCCCGTCGTCCGACACCTGGATGACGAAGTCGCGGGCGTACGCCTGCTCCCAGACGATGGTGACCTGGTCGAAGCTGACCGGGGCGCCGAGGTCGACCTGGATCCACTGGTTGTCCTCGAACGTCGACGACCACCGGGAGCGGGGGTTGCCGTCGACGGCCCGGTCCGGGCCGTTCGAGTCGCTGTCGGACGACGACGCGGTGGCCGTCCGGCGCAGGGCCAGGTCGACGTCCGGCTCGGCCTGCCGCTGCACCGAGAGCGCCCACATGGACACGCCCCACGAGGTCACCCGCGCGCCGGTCTGGATGCGCAGGTGCTGCGCGGTCTGGCTGGCGAACGTCTCGACCTGGGTGGCGCGGCTGCCCAGCGGGGTGTCGTTGCTGACCGACGTCACGTCGTTCCAGGTGTCCCCGTCGGCGGAGACCTGCACGCGGTAGTCCAGCGCGTACGCCTGCTCCCACACGATGGTGACCCGGTCGAAGTCGACAGCCGCGCCGAGGTCCACCTGGATCCACTGGTTGTCCTCGGCCTGCGAGGCCCAGCGGGTCGCCGCGTCGCCGTCGACGGCCTTGCCGGGACCGTTGCCCTCGTTCTCCGCGGACGACGCGGTGGCGTCGCGGCGCAGGGCGAGATCCGGGCCGGTGCCGTCGGCCACCGACAGCGAGAACATCGAGATGCCCCAACCGGTGGCGCGCTGGCCGGCCTGGATGCGCACGTGCCGGGCGTGCTGGCGGTCGAACGTGACGGTCTGGGTCGCCGCGCCGTCGACGAACTCCAGCGCGGGCTTGCCGGGCGGCGAGACGACGATCGGCTGGTGCCAGTCGTAGGCGAACTCGCGGACACCGAAGCGGAGCGCACGCCGGTCGCTGACCGCGCGCTTGACGGTGGCGGTGAGCGTGAGGTCGTACAGGTGGGGGTCGCCGTAGCCGTTGGGCCACCAGAGCCGGGGGTTGCGCAGCCGCAGCGCGCGGAAACGCTCCGGCGTGAAGGTGACTGTGGTGCTCCCGCCGGCGGGGACTGTCACAGTGGACTCGACGCGTACCTTGTCGAACTCCGCGCGGACGGTGACAGTGGTGGCGCTGGCCGCCGCGTTGCGGACCGGCACCCGGATGGTGACCTCGGCGGTGTCGGTGCCGGGCAGGTCGGGCAGCGTGGTCTGCACGTGCGGGTCGCCGATGACCACGGCGCCGGTGCTGCGCAGGCGGACGTGGTCCCAGAGGCCGGTGACCCGGTCGCGGACGGCCGGCATCCAGTCCCACCCGGACACCGCCAGGTAGGTCGGCGCGTCCAGGTAGTGGTGGGCCGACTGGAGGAAGGTACGACCGTCCGGGCCCTTGTCGCCGGGGGTGCCCGGGTGCGGCATCGGGGTGACCCGGACGGCGAGGACATGCTCGCCCCGGTGACCGCTCAACGCGTCGGTGATGTCGAAGGCCGCCCGTGCGAACGGGTGCTTGACGCTGCCGACCTGCACGCCGTTGACCCAGGCGGTCGCCTCGTGGTTGATCCCGTCGAACTCCAGCCAGATCCGTCGGCCGGCCGAGGTGTCCAGGTCGCGCGGCAGCCGCAGCGCGCGCCGGTACCACCAGGTGTGCCGGGACAGCGCCTCCGGGATGCGCATGTTGTTGAAGCCGGACACCGGGTCGGGCAGGTGGCCCTGTTCGACCAGGGTGCCCAGCACGGTGCCGGGCACCGTCGCCGGCAGCCAGGACCGGACGTCGACGCCGGGGCGGGAGAGTTCGGCGCCGTCGACGGTGCCG
This sequence comes from Micromonospora trifolii, assembly GCF_022229005.1. Lineage (GTDB taxonomy): Bacteria > Actinomycetota > Actinomycetes > Mycobacteriales > Micromonosporaceae > Micromonospora > Micromonospora trifolii. Next base: position 269,756 of record NZ_JAKKFD010000002.1, on the reverse strand, counting down.
GCGAAGTCGTCCATCGTCAGCGACCAGCCCGACTCCAGCGGCACAGTGCCGTCGGCGGCGACCCTCAGCTCGGGGGCCGGGTGGGTGTTGCCGCCCTCCCAACTGGTCCAGCCCTCAGCCTTCGGGCGGCCTTGCAGCGCTACACCGTAGACCTGGAAGCCGTTGAGGCCGACCGGGTTGCTGTTCGAGCGCTTCGTGGCGGTCATCCGGATCCACCGGGCGGTGACCGGCTCGGGCAGCTTGATGGTCTGCGCGCCGCCCTGGCCCTCGCTGGTCTCGTACACCGACCGCCAGGCACGGCCGTCGGTGGAGACCTCGATCCGGTACGCCGTTGCGGCGCTGGAGAGGATCTCGTCGCCGTCGGTGTCGGTGTAGTTGCCGTCGAACGGCCCGTCGGTGAGCGTGGCCTCGAAGACCAGGGAGACGGCCTCGATCCGGCACAGCGCCTGGAGGTCCACCGAGATCCACTGCGGATCGCCGTTGGCGGCGCGCCATCCACTTCCCCGGACGCCGACCTGCGGCAGGCCGTCCACGGCGAAGGTGGCCGGCGTCGGCGCGTAGTCGGTCGAGGAGACCGCCACCGGGCGGTACCGGGCGAGGTCGGTGGCGGTCGGGTTGGCGGTCGGCGCCGGCACGGCGGCGGACGCGAGGGCGTCCGGGAGGGCTGCGGTCACCCCGACCGACGCCAGCAGCGTCGCACCGGCGGAGAGGAAGGTACGCCGTGAGACCGGCGATGACTCGGACATCTTGCCTCCAGAAATGACAACGTTGTCAGATGGCGAGGGTCTGTGACAACGTTGTCAGATGGTGGCCCGATGTTTCCCGAGAGTCAAGGGTCCGAGTCCATCGTGATTCCCCGAACACGGTCCGCAGCTGTTCCACTTCGGACATCGACCCGAAGGCTCGCCTGAGGTCACTCCGGCTGCGCGCTCGGCCCGTCCAGGGCGACAGTGAGCACGTGATCGCGCTGGTCGTCGGCTCCGGCTGGTGATCGGAATCGGCCAGGGCATCGCCGTCATCCCTGCAGCTGAACGCGCCTCGCGGCGCAGCCGGAGCTGCGAGGGTGGGTGGCTTCGGGACCGGGGCGTGCGGGCTACCGGGCCCGGGCGACGGGGTTGACGGGCTGCCTTTGGACCTGATGCCGCAAACGAATCAGACCGATTGCCTGCCGCTTCCGCCTCCGGTTGGAAGCCCTCAGCCCTCCAGCCCAAGATCTCCAGCCCGAAGCCTCAGCCGAAAGGGCCTGCTGGTCGGTGATGTCGCAAACGATTCAGCTCCAAAGGCGCCGACCACCACCTCCTCACCCCGACGCGGAGGCAGATCGGAGGTCATACGGCGGCAGACCCCGTCAACGCAGCGCCGAGAGGTGAGCACGGCGCCCGTCGACCACCTGGCCCGGTGACGACCGCACAGACCGCGCGGTCAGCTCGCCGGACCGGCCTCGCGGCGCCCGGGGTCCCGAGGGTGGTACTCGGGGCGGAGCTTCGCGCTCGCGAACGCCGACTTCACCGCCGCCGAGAGCGCGGCGATGTCGTACGCGCCGTGGTGTCGGCGGCCGTTGATGAAGAAGGTCGGGGTGCCGGTGACGCCGCTGAGGTCGGCGGAGTCGACGTCCTCGGCGATCCGGTCGACGCCCATCCGCTTCACCATGTGTTCCCGGAAACCGTCCAGGTCCAGGCCGAGCTGTTCGGCGTAGCCGAGCACCTGGACCGGATCGAGAGCGTCCTGGTGGGCGAGCAGCAGGTCGTGCATCTCCCAGAAGGCGCCCTGCTCCCCCGCCGCCTCGGCCGCCTCGGCGGCGAGTTGGGCATGCGGGTGGACGTCGGTGAGTGGCAGGTGCCGCCAGACGTACCGGATGTTGGCGAAGTCCGCCAACAGCTCCCGGACCACCGGCTCGGCCTGCCCGCAGTAGGGGCACTCGAAGTCGCCGTACTCCACCACGGTCACCGGCGCCTCCAGCGACCCCCGCATGTGGTCGCGATCGGCGTCGACCGGCAGCATCAGGTCGACGATGCCCTCGGTGACGCCCAGCAGCGCACGGGTCCGCCGCGCCGGCGAGAGTCGTCCGACGGACCGGAACACCAGCCAGGTGACGACTGACGCGCCGAGCGTCGCCACGAGGATGCCGAACTTCGCCTCGTCCAGGGCCGGGCCGCTCAGGGCGTGGGTGGCGATCAGGAGCGCTACGGTGAACCCGATGCCGGAGACCGTGCCGACCCCCACGACTGCGAGCCAGCCGACGGGCGGCCGGAACCGGTTGCCGCTCAGCCGGGCCACCAGCCACGCGGTGGCCACGATCCCGGCCGGCTTCCCGACGACGTACGCGACAACGACCCCCACAGTGACCGTTGAGGTAACGGCCCTGGCCAGCAGGTCGCCGTCGATCACGATGCCGGCATTGACCAGCGCGAAAAGTGGCACCACCACGTAGCTCGCCAACGGGTGGTAGAGCGTCTGCAGCCGCTCGTTCGGCGACAGCGCCGAGGTGAGCCCGGCGCGGGCCATCCGGGCGAGTTGCGGCGTGGGCTGTTCCCGGAAGAGGCGGAACTGGTCGCTGGCCCGCTGCAGGTCGCCGCGACCGGGAGCGTAGGCGTAGGTCAGCAACCCCATCACCAGGCCCACAGCGACCGGGTCGACACCGGACATCGAGACGGCGAGCCAGGCCGCCACCCCGAGCAGCGCGTAGACCGGCCCGAACCGCACCCCGCAGCCCCGGACGAGCAGCACGACGCCGAAGATCGCCGCCGCGACGACCAGCGCCGTCAGCGAGGGGTGGTGCGGGTACGCGATGGCCAGCACCGCGATCGCCACCACGTCGTCGACGACGGCGACGGTCAGCAGGAAACCTCGCAGCCGTTCCGAGAAGCGTGGCCCGAAGACGGCCAGCGCGCCGAGCGCGAGCGCCGTGTCGGTGGCCATCACCGCGCCCCAGCCCGCCGCTGTGGTGTGCCCGGCGTTGATGGCGAGGTAGATCGCGACCGGCACGAGCATGCCGCCGACCCCGGCCAGCATCGGCAACGCCAGCCGACGCCGCTCCCGCAGCTCACCGATGTCGAACTCCCGGCGTAACTCCAGCCCCGCGACCAGGAAGAAGAACGTCATGAGCCCGCTGTTGACCCAGAAGCGTAGGTCATGTGACACGCGCCAGTCGCCGAGCTGGATCGAGAAAGAGGTGTTCCAGACCGACTCGTACGACGATTCGCTGAGGTTCGCCCAGACGAGTGCCGCCACCGTCGCGATCAGCACCACCCGGGCGCCGCCGGTCTCGGTCCGCAGGAACGAGCGCAGCGGGGCGTTGAACCGCCTGTCCCAGACGGTCCGGCTGGTCCAGCCCCGGGGCGTGTCGTCGCTCGTCACGGGAACAATCTTCGTCGACCTGACCGTCACGTGGTTCGGATTGCTAGTCCTCCTCGGCGAAGACGACAGCGCGGCGCCGGCGGATCGTCGGGAGCACGGCGACGACGAGCGCGACGACGGCCAGGGCCAGCAGCGCCGCGGAGATCGGTCGGGTCAGGAAGACCGACGGGTCGCCGCGGGAGATGATGAGCGCGCGGCGCAGGTTCTCCTCCAGCAGCGGGCCGAGGACGAAGCCGAGCAGCAGGGGCGCCGGCTCGCACCCACACTTGATCAGGATGTAGCCCAGGATCCCGAAGAACGCGATCGCGTAGACGTCGTACGCGTTGGAGTTCAGTGAGTAGGTGCCGATCGCGGCGAACAGGATGATCATCGGAAAGAGCACCTGGTAGGGGATGCGCAGCATGCGCACCCACAGGCCGATCAGCGGCAGGTTCAGCAGCAGCAGGAGCACGTTGCCGATCCACATCGACGCGATCAGGCCCCAGAACAGCGCCGGCTCGTCGTTGATGACGTTCGGACCCGGGGTGATGCCGTGGACGATGAACGCGCCGATCATCAGTGCCATCACCGGGTGGGCCGGCAGGCCCAGGGTGAGCAGCGGGATGAACGACGTCTGCGCGGCGGCGTTGTTCGCCGACTCCGGGCCGGCGACGCCCTCGATCGCGCCCCGCCCGAACTCCTGCGGCCGCCTCGAGATGCGCTTCTCGACCGCGTACGAGGTGAACGAGGCCAGCACGTGGCCGCCGCCGGGCAGCACACCGAGCGCGGCGCCGAGACCGGTGCCCCGCAGGATCGGGGCGACGATCCGACGCCGGTCCTCGCGGGTCGGCCAGAGGTTGATCACCTTGCTGACGATCGCCGTACGGGTCTGCTCGTTCTCCAGGTTGCGCAGGATCTCGGCCACCCCGAACAGGCCCACGGCGACCGACACGAAGTCGATGCCGCCGTACAGCTCGCGCTGCTCGAACACGAAGCGGGGCGTTCCGGTGTAGATGTCCTGGCCGACAGTGCCGAGCAGCACGCCGAGCGCGATCATCGCCAGTGCCTTGAGCGCCGTGCCCCGCGCCAGCGCGATCGACACGATCAGGCCGAACAGCACGAGTGAGAAGTAGTCGGCCGGGCCGAACTTCAACGCGACACTGGCCAGGGGCGGGGCCGCGGCGGCCAGCGCCACTGTGGCGACAGTACCCGCGACGAAGGACCCGATCGCCGCGGCCGCCAGGGCGGGGCCGGCGCGGCCCTGGCGGGCCATCTCGTGCCCGTCCAGCGCGGTGACCGCCGCTGACGACTCACCGGGCAGGTTGATCAGGATGGCGGTCGTCGAGCCGCCGTACTGTGCCCCGTAATAGATGCCGGCGAGCATGATCAGTGCGGTGACCGGCTCGAAGCTGAACGTGATCGGCAGCAGCATCGCCACCGTCGCCGTCGGCCCGATGCCGGGCAGCACGCCGACGGCGGTCCCGAGCAGCACTCCGACGAAGCAGTAGAGGACGTTCTGGACCAGCAGGGCCGTCGAGAAGCCCAGCGCGAGGTTGTCGAGGAGTTCCATGCCTCAATCCGGTTGCCGCGTCAGAACCCCAGCCAGGGGCCCCACAGCGGGATCCGCAGCTGAAGTCCGACGACGAAGATGAGCGTGCTGGCCACTGTCAGCCCGGCGGCCACCGCCACCGCCGTGAGCAGTCGTACGCGGGTGCTGGCCAGGGTGGTGAGCATTGCGGTCACCGCCGTCGTCGGTACGAACCCGAGTCGCCGGATGGTGAACCCGAAGAACAGGACCGCGAGCACGATGACGGCGACCGCTCGCCACGGGATCGGCCCGAACGAGATCACCTCACCGGCGACGAGGCCCTTGACGGCGATCGCCAGGCCCAGGGCGACCACTGCCGCGCCGACCAGCAGCGGGAAGGCGCCCGGGCCCATCCGGGTCGGGGTGCCCAGCTCGTAGCCGAGCGCCCCCACCACGAATGCGCCACCGATCAGGACGAAGATCCCCCCGGCGAGGACGTCCGGGAACGACCGACGGCGCTCCACCTCAGGAGACCTTCACCCCGGAGTCGGCAATGATCTTCGCCCAGGTGCCGAGCTGCTCGTCGAGCTTCGCCCGGTGCGCGTCCGGGGTCGCGTCCTGGGCCGGGACCGGCGCGGTGCCCAGCTTGGCCATCTGGTCGATGACCCCCTGGTCGGCCAGTGCCACCTTCAACGCCTCGGACAGCTTCTGCACGATCTCCGGCGGGGTGTCGGCCGGAACGTAGAGACCGTGCCACACGCTGACCTTCAGCTGCGGCAGCCCGGCCTCGGTGGTGGTGGGCAGGTCGGGAAGGCTCTTCACCCGCTCGGGCGTGGTGACCGCGTACGCCTTCACCTTGCCCGCGGCGATCTGGCCGCTGGTGTTTGTGGTCTGGTCGCACATGAAGTCGACCTGGCCGCCGACGAGGTCGGTCAGCGCGGGGCCGGTGCCCTGGTACGGGACCTCCTGGAGCTTCACACCTGTGGTGCTCTGGAACAGCAGGCCGCACAGGTGCGACGCGGCGCCGATGCCGGCGTTGGCCAGCGTGACCTTGTTGGCGTTCGCCTTGACGTGGGTCACGAGGTCCTGAAGGGTCGCGGGCGCGAAGTCCTTGCGGGCGACGATCGTCATCGGCACCTCGGTGACGAGGCCGACCGTCTCGAAGTCCTCCAGGGGCTTGTATCCCAGGCTCTTGTAGAGGGCGGGCGCCGTCGACATGCCGATGTGGTGCATGAGCACCGTGTAGCCGTCCGGCTTGGCCCGCGCGACGTCGCCGGCGCCGACAGTGCCGCCGGCACCCTCGACATTCTGGACGACGATCTTGCCACCGAGCTTCGCGGCCATCGGCTCGGCGATCATCCGGGTGACCGTGTCCGTCGGACCGCCCGCGCTGAACGGCACGACGATCGTGATGTTCTCGTCCGGGTAATTCGCGGCGTCCCCTCCGCCTGCGGCGCCTCCGTTGCCGGAACAGGCGGCGGCGAGCGAGACGACACCGATCGCGGCGATCATCCGCGCGGTGGCCCGGTATCTGCTGGTCGTTCGCATACGGCGACCTCCCCATCAGCGCATGGACGTTCCTCGGTGCGTCGGTGACCCCAGTCTCGGCTGGTCGGGGCCCGGATGGTGTCAGAAAAATCCCAAGAACCCGGGCCGGCACGAGCACCGATCCGGGCCGTACAATTCGCCGGTATGCGGATAACCGTCATCGAGGATGACGACCGCGTGGCGCGGGGTCTGGTGACCGTCCTGACCCAGGCGGGCTTCGAGGTTCACCGCGTCGCCACCGCCGCGGAGGCCGAGCGCGCCGCCCCGTCCGACGTGGTCCTCGTCGACCTGGGTCTCCCCGACGGCGACGGGCTCGACGTGATCCGCAGGTTGCGCGACCAGCCACAGACCGCCGTCATCGCGGTGACCGCGCGATCCGAGGAGCACGAGCGGGTCCGCGGTCTGCGCGCCGGCGCCGACGACTACATCGTCAAACCGTTCGGCATCCCCGAGTTGCTCGCCCGGATCGACGCCGTCCTGCGGCGCACCCGGGCCGCTCGTGCCCTCGGCCAGGCCGACGAACCGCTCGTCCTCGGCCCGATGCGGATCGGCGTCGGCACCCGCGAGGTCACCGTCGACGGCGCGCTCGTGCCGTTGACCCGCAAGGAGTTCGAACTGCTGCTGCTCCTGGCCCGGCGGGCGCCCAACGTGGTCAGCCGTGACGTCATCCTCGACCAGATCTGGGGCGCGACCTGGGAGTCGTCCAGCCGCACCCTGGACACCCACATCGCGGCGCTGCGGCACAAGCTGGGGCCGGACGTGGTCATCCGGACCGTCCACGGCGTCGGCTATCGGCTGCTGGCCGACCAGCCGGAGCTGATCGGCTGACCCGCCGTGCACCGTCGGCTGCTCGTCGTCCTGGTCCCCCTCGCGGTGCTGCTCGTCGCGGCGCTCGGGGTGCCGCTCAGCATCACGGTGGCCGAACGCGAGATGCAGGAGACGTACGTCAACCGGCTGGGCGACGTCGGCCGGTTCGCCTCACTGGCCGAGACAGCGCTGTCGACCGGCCGCACCGAGGCGCTACAGCAGGAACTGACGCGCTACCACGAGCTCTACGGCATCCCAGTCGCGCTGATCGACACGTCGGGCGCGGTCCTGCTCGGACCGGCCGACGCGTACCAGAAGGCGGCACGCACCGAGGCGGCGTTGCCCCGGATCGTCACCGCCGCGCTTGCCGGTGCCCGGTCCGAACCGTCCTGGGAGTGGGCGCCGTGGGACGACTCCGCACTCGTCGTGGCGGAACCGGTAGGCCGGGACAGTGAGGTCGTCGGCGCCGTCGTGACGATCTCCGACCTGTCCCGGACGCGGGAGCTCATCCTCGTACGCTGGGCCCGGCTGGCCGGCCTCGGGCTGCTGCCGCTGCTCGCGCTGACGGCCGTCGCCTGGCCGGTGTCGGCGTGGGTGCTGCGGCCGGTACGGAAACTCGACGCGGCGACCTCGCGGATCTCCGAGGGTGACCTGACCATCCGCGCCGACGCCGAGGCTGGCCCGATCGAGCTGCGGCGGCTGGCGCGGTCGTTCAACACCATGATGGACGCCGTCGAGAACGCCGCGCAGCGACAGCGGGCCTTCGTCTCCGACGCGTCACACCAGTTACGCAACCCGTTGACAAGCCTGAGGCTCGCCGTGGAGAGCCTCGCACCACACCTGCGGCCCGAGGGCGACGGGCAACAGGTGTACGACGTCGCCGTCGACGAACTGAAGGCGATGCAGCGGATGCTGAACTCGCTGCAGGCCAGCGCCCGGATGGAGAGCCTGCGAACGGCGTCACCGGTGGACCTCGACGAGGTGCTGGCGACCCGGGTCGACCGGTGGCGGGCCCTGACGGCCACGGCCGGGCAGACGCTGACTGTCGACGTACCCCCGGGGTTGCGGTTGATGGAGCCGCCGGGCGGCCTGGGCAGCATCCTGGACGAGCTGATCAGCAACGCGTTACGGCTGTCCGACGCGCAGGCCGTGGAGGTAACCGCTGGTGCGGGCGACGGCGCCGTGGTGACGGTTGCCGTCCGCGACGACGGCCAGGGCATCGACGTGTCCGAGCGGGCTCAGGCGTTGCAACGGTTCTGGCGCTCACCTCGGCACCAGAACGTGCCCGGGACCGGCCTGGGCCTGGCGATCTGCGCCGACCTCATCGGGGCGGCCGGCGGTGAGCTGCGACTGGAGGAGGGCCTGCCGAGCCCGGACGGCTCTGGGCACGGGCTCGCCGCGGTGGTGGTGCTGCCGGTCGCGCCCCGGGTGGCGTCCCCGGCTGACGCTTCGGCGCCGGTCTGACGACTCCGGTCCCGGGGGTCAGCGTTTGCGGTCGCGGCCTCAGCGTTTACGGTCGCGGAACCAGGCCGCCGCGCCCGGGTGGAGCGGGACCGACGCGGTGGAGATCCCGGTACGCACGTTGATCTGCCACGCCTCCGGAAGGGCCTCGGCGCCGTCACGGCCGGCGGAGGTGATCGCCCCGGTGTGCCGGAAGACCGTGTCGGTGATGGCGTAGACCAGATCGTCGGGCAGATCGTCGCGCGCCAGCAGCACATTCGGTACGGCGACCGTGCGGGTGGCCGGAACCCCGGCGTAGGCAGCCGCGTGGATCATCGCCGGGGCGTACGGACCCGGGTACGCAGTGAAGAGCCCGTCCGCCTGCGCGTCCAACGGAATCAACCGGATCGGGTGCCGCTGCGCCAACTCGGTGATGGCGGGCGTCGGGACACCGGTCAGCGAGAACATCGCGTCGATAGTGCCGTCGCGCAACGCCCCCGCCGACCCGGCCTGGCTGAGGTTCCAGCCGTCGGCTTTGAGCGGGCCGAGCCGCAGGACCCGCAACGACGTGAACTCGGTGCCCGAGTCGTGCGCCCCGAGAGACACCCGCTTGCCCTCAAGATCCCGAAACTCGCCGATCGCCGAACCGGCCATGACCACGAGATGCAGATGACTGTCGTAGAGCCGGCAGATCGCCGACAACCCCCCGGGCGCACTGCCGTCACTGGTGATCAGCGCATCCAGGCTGGTCAGCCCCAGGTGAACCTCCCCGGCCCGCAGCATCCGGATGTTGTCAGTGGACGCCCCGCTCGGCACGGTCGTCACCGTGACACCCGGCACCTGCTCGGAAATATGCTCGGCCAGCGCACCACCGATCCGCCGGTAGACCGCCCCCGCCGGCCCGGTAGCCAGTCGCAGGTGGACCGGGTCCGCCTCAGGCTGTCGTGAACAGCCGACGAGCAGCCCGCTGCCAGCCAGCAACACCGCCCGCCGACTGAACCGCGTCATGCCGAAATGATACGGACGCCGCCCCCTGCTGCGTCGATCTTGCAGTTTCGGTCGTCGAGATGCGGGACTCTGCGTCATTTGTCGCGACAGTAAGTGCAAGATCGCGGCCCGTCTCGGTCGATCATGGAGTTGTGGTGCCCGGTTTAGCAGCGCAACGGGTGCTTTGTTGCCCACCACAACTCCATGATCGGCGGGGCGGTGCGGGCGTTCACCCTGCGGGCATGCACGCAGCGCCACTGGTTGGTAGCGTGCCGGTGATGTCGCCGGCTGTCGCCGGCAATGTCCCCTGGGGAGGGTCGACGTGTGGGCGGACGACGCTGCGCTCGACGCGGCGGAGCGCCGGCTCGACGAGTGGGAGTCGTCGCTCGCCGACCGGGCGGAACGAGCCAAGGCCCTGTCGGCGACGATGCGGGATCTGACCGGCACCGCCCGCAATGCCGATCGGACTGTCGACGTCACAGTCGACTCGACTGGCCTGCTGATCGACCTACGGCTCGACGAGCGCATCCGGCAACAACCCGCGGCGCACACCGCTCGGCAGATCCTGGAAACCACCACTGCCGCGCGCGCCGACCTGCTCCGACAGGTCAGCGACGCAGCCACCCAGTCAATGGGTGACGGCCCTGGCGCCCACGCCATCATCGACTCGTACCGCAGCCGGCTTCTCCCCGACCAGGGATCGAACGATGCCCGCCGGTGACGGCATCCAGGTCGACCCGGACGACCTGACCGCCCACGCCGCACGCCTCGATCGCTGTGCCGGCAGCCTCGACACCACCCAGCAGGCAGGCCAGCACGTCAGGTTGGGTACCGACGCCTACGGGCAACTCTGCACGATGATGCCGGTGCTGCTCGACGGCCTCCAGCGAACCCTGGTCGACGGCATCGGCGCCGCCGCCTCATCGGTACGGGACACCGCCGGCAGGCTCCGGGTCGGAGCGGACCATTACCGAAGCTCCGACGCCCACGCCAAACAGCTACTCGACGGGGTGCGGCGGCACAGGTGACGTCGAACCCGCTCGTCGCCGCCGCTGCGGACACCCCGCCCAGCGCCTGGGCGGGCGTGTGGATCTTCGAGGACATCGAACTCATCGCCCAGGGCGTCCGCACCGGCAGCTGGATCGACGGCAGCCTCGGCGTCGTGAGCGCGAGCCTGGACGCCCTCGCCCTCGTTTCCGACCCGGTCGGCGCCCTACTCCAGTACGGGATCGCCTGGCTGATCGAACACGTCAAGCCGCTCAGCGAGGCGCTGGACTGGCTCGCCGGCGACCCGGCGCAGATCACCGCGCACGCCCAGACCTGGCGCAACGTCGCCGGGTCGCTCCGCGACGACGCCGCCGAACTGGCTCGCGCCGTCCGCGCCGACGTCACCGGCTGGGGCGGCAGCGCCGGGCCCGCCTACCGGGCCTGGGCCAACGAACAGCAACAGGCCATCACCGGCCTCGCCCAGGGCGCCGACACCATGGCCGCGATCACCGAGGGCGCCGCTGGCCTGGTGGCCGCCGTCCGGCTCCTGGTCCGCGACGCCATCGCCACCTGCGTGTCCCGCATCATCGTGTACGCGGGCGAACTCCTCATCACCGGCGGACTGGCCGCGCCGCTGGTCGTGGAGCAGGTCACGACCTTGGTGGCGTCTTGGGGGGCGCGGATCGCGCGGTTGTTGCGCGGGTTGCTGGCCAGCCTGCGGCGGCTGATGCCGGAGATGCGCCGGCTCGGCGACCTGATCGAGAAGCTCAAGCAGGCCCTGAGCCGACTCACCCGGCTCGGGCCTGCCGACCGGATGGGACAGCGACGCGACTGGGCCGATCCGAGGGCACGGTCGCTACCGCCCGAACGGACCCCCGATTCCTACCTCTCCGCTGGCGACCCGGTCTACTACTCGGATCGCTCGACGGGCATCGGTTACGACGAATTGACCATGCGGAACTTTGACAAGGTGCGACCGCTGGATGGGCACCATGACGTCATCGTGCACGGCACCGACCAGGGATACTTTGTCCCCGGCAAGGTTTCAGCAGACGGAGCGCACATGGACGGAAACGCCACCAACGCGGCCCAGATCGCCGCCGCGGTTCGCGAAAGTCCCGCCTATGACGGCGGTCCCCTCCGTTTGGTCTCCTGCTATGCCGGCACCGTCAAGCCCGACCTCGACGCGGTACCACTCGGTCAGCAGGTCGCCGACGAACTCGGGGTCAACGTGCTCGCGCCAACTGCCCGGGTGGGGACGCAACGATGGGCCAGTGAGCCCCAGCCTCCAGTTGTCGAGAGCGGCGGCTCCTGGGAGGTCTTCGTACCACGAGCGAGGGGGCACCAATGAAGACTGTGGGGTTCTTTCGAGAACTAGGACCCAACCAGACCGAGGTGTACGTGGAGAGCATCCACTCGCACGTCGACGCGGAGCCGCTCCCCGACGCGCTTCAGGTCCAAGACTATCTACGCCACGGGCATGGTCTCATCGACGTGATGGGCGCGGAGATCGATGTTCTCGGGAGCGGCCGGCACCTTGTCGGGGGTGCGTCGGTGCTTACGGATGGCGAATGGTTGTGGCGCGACGATCTGCGCTTCTATCTCGCCACATACCGCGTGCAGCTACCCACGGAATTCCTCGAGACGGTGCGCGGCAATGATTACCGCGTGCCTGACCTCCGAGGAGATCAGCTACGGCTCGTCGGCGAGGAGGCGACACGGCTCCTCGGATACCACTGACGTGGATGACCAACCGAACCTGACCGAGCCTCAGACCTGGCAGCGGCGGGAGCAGGCACCTTCCGACTGGAGGACGCCCGTACCCGGGCCGACCTACGACGACGACTCGAGCACTGGAGGCCAGGGAAGTGGGAATGATGGTGACCGCGCGGCGTGTCGAGGCAGCCGCAGACGAAGTTCGGTACGAGTTCGGTTTGGACGACAAGTTCGACCGGATCCTGGCAATCGACCCGCGCACCCTCGACGCCCACGTCGAAAATGGTGATTTCAACGCGGCCGCTGGTGCGATCGCGGCGAAAGTCGTGAAGGCATGGCGGTCCAGCGGCGAGTTCCCGACGAGGATGCTGTTCGCAAGCTGAACCCGGGCTGCCCAAGTTGTCGCCAGTACGATCGAGCATTTCATCGCGGCCCGCAGTGTCGGTCCGCCGGCGCTCGTCGTGGAGACGTGATGGCTAGTCTTATCGTGCTGAAGCCCGGAGTTGACTGGACCGCGGCGGGAGGGTTGTTCGATTGGACGCTGGAGTTCCTGACCTCCCGCCTCTCAGACAGGCAGGCCGCCAGCCACTTGCAGGAGATCATCGACAACAACCTCGGGTCGTTGTGGATCGACGACTTTCCCGCTGCGACACAGCGGGAGATCGTCAGCCACTGGCGCAACGGGCTGGTGACAGCTGGCAAGCAGCAACTGCCGGAGACCGAGCACAAGGTCCACGTCATCCGCCATCTTCAGGAGTTGGTGGACGCCACCTATGCTGCAGGGTTTCCCGAGACGCACGACCCTGGGTAGCCAATGCGACCCCGCGGCTCTGCCGCCGACCGCACGATCACCAGTTCCCGCGCCAGAAAGGATGACAGGTTGAAGCTGTACGACGTGGTCGAGCTCCGAGAGCCCCGGCCGAGTGAACAACTGTCTGCGGGCGCGGTAGGAAGCGTCGTTGACGTCTTCGACGGCTCCCCGCCTGTGTACGAAGTCGAGTTTGCCGACACCGATGGCCGGACCGTCGCCATGGTCACGCTCCGGGCCGATCAGGTGGTGCAGCGCGATGGCCACATTTGATGAGTGGCAGACGGCGTACGACGTCGTCTACCGTGCGCTGCCGGCGGCGTCAGATCTTGCCTGCCCGAACTGCGGGCAGCGGACCCTACGGATCGTCTTCACAGCACGGCCTGCAGCCAATGCTGGGTACGTCTCGCTCTGGTGCGACACCTGCCTGGAAGGGACCCACGTGTGTCGGGCGCCCATTCCAGACGGAGTCACCGTCCGACCGATGGACAAGCCGACCGAGGAACGCAACCCTCGCGTTCCTAACTACCGTCTCGTGACGTGAGGTGTTAGCTATCGTCAGCCGCTGGTGAGGCGACCCTCCTGGTCGTAGCGGAGGCGACCGCTGGTCACGGCGACGTGCAACCCGTACCGGAGCAGCTTGTCGATCTTTTCGGTGCGTCGGCGGTAGCCGAGCCGCTCCAGGCCGGCGCGCAACAGCCGCTCCTCGTCCAGGCTCGGCATGCCCTGCAGCGCGTGCACGAGGGCGTTGGCCACCTCCTCGGGTGGCACCTCCTCGAACGCCCGGTCGTTGCTCGCCTGCGTGACCCGGTACGCGCGGTAGGTCTGCGGGTCGGCGCCATCGGGCCAGGCGTACCGGCTGACGGTCGGGTGCGTGTACAGGCGGCGTGAGTCGACGAGGGCAAGTACGGCGGTGCGTCGGTCCTCCCGGGTCCGGAGGAAGCCGAACCGGGCGAGAGCGAGGCGTGCCAGTCGGTGCTGCTCGATGGGCCCCTCAGACTCGATGATCTCGCGGAGCGCGTTCCGCATCAGATCACGTACCCGCCGGTCGGTGGCCAGGAGGTCGAGGTCGGCCTGGTCTCCGAGCGAGGTCGGGACGTACGGAACGAACGGGCTCACCGTGATGGTGTCGACGGCCGACGCGGCCGTGACCGGCACCGCGGTGGTAGCCGCGGCGAGTGCGGTGACGGGCGGTGCCGACGCGCTCAGGAGGGGACCTTCGTCCGCCGCGAGGCGCGGCTGTGGCAACTCGGCGGCCGGTGTCGGGGGTGGCTGCTCCACGTCCGCCACGGGGCGCGGCTGCGGCAGCTCGATGCCAGGCGCGACCGCCGACGTCTCGGGCTCCGGCTCGGCGGCCGCGAGGGCCTCGGCTTGGGTGACCGCTTCGTCGACCCGGTCGAGCAGCGCCGACCGGTCGTGGATCCACGCCGGCAGCCAGAACCGCACGACCTCCGACCAACCCATGATCGAGCCGAGGAGCGCGGGCGCCGAGTCCCGGTCGGCCACCGTCGGGCGTGCGCTCCAGTCCGGGCCGTCGAGCATGACGGCCACCTGCCACAGTGGTGCGCCTGGTCTGCGTACGGCGATGTCCACCGTGAAGTCGGAGAGGCCGTGCGAGGTACGGACCTCGTGGCCACGGTCGCGCAGCGCCGCGGCCACCTCCTCGCGGATCCGACTGCGCCGCTCCGTGCGGTCGGTGGCGAGGTCGCCCAGGCGCTCCGCGCCGGCGGCGGCCATTTCGCAGTACGCCCGCAGGTGCTGCGTGCCCAGCGCTGACGTACGGGACAGGTCGATGTCCGATGGGTCGAACGACGAGTAGAGGACGACCTGACGGCGGGCGCGGGTGATGGCCACGTTGAGCCGCCGCTCGCCGCCGGCCTGGCTCAGTGGACCGAAGTTCAGCGGGAGCTGGCCGGTCTCCAGGTTGGTGGAGAAGGCCAGGGAGAACAGGACGACGTCCCGCTCGTCGCCCTGCACGTTCTCCAGGTTCTTGACGAAGATCGGCTCCGCGACCGCGCCGGAGAGGTGCTCGCGGATGATCGGGTCGGTGCTCTCCTCCAGCAGGTTGAGGATGAGGTCCCGCTGTTGGATGTTGAAGGTGACCACGCCGACGGACTGGGTGGCGGTCGCCGGGTCGTGCAATCGTCGGGTGATGTCCGCGAGGATCGCGCGTGCCTCGACCTCGTTGGTGCGGGATCCGCCCCGGTCGTACTGACCCTCGACGCGCCGCCAGCTGACGCCCGCCGAGCTGGCGGCACCGGGTGACGGGAGGCTGGAGAGCTTGTTGTCGTAGTAGTAGCGGTTGGAGAAGGCGATGAGTGACTCGTCGTGACTGCGGTAGTGCCAGGACAGCCACCGTTGCGGCAGTCCCGACTCGACGGCCTCGCTGAGAATGCTCTCCAGGTCCTCCGGCACCGGGCCGTTGCCCTCGTCGACCTCGTCCACGCTGTGGGTGGCCTGCATGATGCTGCTCGGCGGCATCTGCCGGGAGTCGCCGACCACCACCACGGCGCTGCCCCGACCCATCGCGCCGATCGCCTCCGCCACGCGGATCTGCGAGGCCTCGTCGAAGATGACCAGGTCGAAACGTTGGCTCCCCGGTGCCAGGAAGTTCGCCGCGGACGCGGGGCTGACCAGCACGCACGGGGTCAGTGCGAGGACCGCGTCCGGGTACTGCTCGAACAGCTCCCGGAAGGACCGCCCGCCCCGCTTGCGGCGGAGCTCCGCCGCGAAGTCAGCGAAGCGGCCACGCCGGTCGGCCGGGCTGAAGGGGCGGCGCCGGACCA
Organism: Micromonospora trifolii; assembly: GCF_022229005.1. Classification (GTDB taxonomy): domain Bacteria; phylum Actinomycetota; class Actinomycetes; order Mycobacteriales; family Micromonosporaceae; genus Micromonospora; species Micromonospora trifolii. Next base: position 253,813 of record NZ_JAKKFD010000002.1, on the reverse strand, counting down.
GCACCGACGGCAGCTGCGTCGGCAGCGCCGAGCGCAGCTCACCGGCCGCCGCTTCGAACTGGCTGATCTGGTCGTCGTGCAGTTCCGGGTCGAAGTACTGCAGGCCGCCGGCCCGTACCCGTTCGGCGAGGGACGCCGTCGCTACTCCCCGCCGGTAGACCTCCTCGGCGAGATGCGCGGGCACCTCGGCGCGCAGCAGCTGGTCCCGATAGTCGGTGAGACCGGCCGAGGCGAGCACGTCGGCGTGGGCCAGCACGGTCGCCCATCGGCGCAGTGGGAACAACTCCTCGCTCTGCAACTCGTGCAGCCAGGCCGCGCCGTCGCGCTGCCAGGCATCGTTCCAGTGCGAACCGGCGGCCCACAGGGTCAGCTCGGCCTCACCGGAGCGCAACACTCCGCGCCAGGCCCGCCACCGGGAGGCGAACCGGTCGAGGAGCACCGCGCCCACATCGGTGAACCCGCCGTGAAACAGCTCCCAGGCCTGCGGGTGCCGGGCCAGGAGCGTCCGGCCGACGCGGGTCGCCTCGATCGCTTCGGTCAACCGCTCCTGCGCGTTGGGGTCCGTGGGCCGCCACTGCGACAGCCGCAGCCCGCCCACCGCCGCACAATGCTGGTGGAGCGTCGCTGCCTGCGCCTGGGCGGCCACCAGGCGACCGGTGGCAACCTCCACCCGCTCGACGTCGAGCGTCGCACCGGCAACCAGGTACACCGCCAGCCGATCCACGATGGCCTGTCGACGTTTGCGCTTACCGATCAGCTTCTTCGCCGCCTCCCGGGCCTCACCGTGCCAGGCGGTCAGCTCCGGTCGAGCGAACACGTCCGGCCGGAACGTGGCCAGCTCACCGGCGAAGCCCTGCCGGAAGGCCGCCAGGTCCGCCTGGAGCCGAGCCACCGCCTCGTCCCACCGCCGGTCGCTGGCGTGCAGGGTGGTCGCCCGGTCCGGCAGCAGTCCGCGTACGGCGAGCCAGGCGCCCGCCTGCAGCTCGCTCACGGTTTCCGGGGCGGGCAGCGTCCGCAGCAACTCGACCAGGTGCGGGTGGGCGGCGAGGTCGGCGCGGAGGCGTTCGAGCTCACCGGCGATCTCGGTGACGGCGGCGCCGTGCAGCCCGTCGAGGGTGCGGCAGCCGCTGATGGCCCACGGGTGCGCGGCCCGGAGTCGGGCCGATCGTGCGGCCGCCGGGAACTCCCGCAGGGTCCTCTCGACCTGCGCGCGTGCCGGGGCGGGTGCGTGCAGGTAGGCCACCGGGATCGGGGCGACCGGGCCGTCCCCGTACGCCAGGGTCTGTTCGTAGGCCGACCAGAGCGACATCCCGACGGGGTTGCTGGTGTGCACCTGGGCCGGGTACTCGGTCAGTGGGGCGAGCCGCGTCCGGTAGGCCGTCTCGACGGCCGTCCAGGTACCGTCGCCGCCCTGGTCGTACTGGTCGAGCGCGTCACGCAGCTGCTGGCGGATCGCGTTGAGGGACTGCTTGCGCCCGTGCAGGTCGAGCGCGAACGGCCCGAGGCCGATCTGCTTGAGGCGGCGCTTCACCACCTCCAGAGCGGCCTGCTTCTCGGCGACGAACAGCACCGACCGGCCCGCGCTGACCGCCCGGGCGATCATGTTGGTGATGGTCTGGGACTTGCCGGTGCCCGGCGGGCCCTCCAGGACGAAGGAGTGGCCCCGCTCGGCGCGCACGATGGCCTGCATCTGCGACCCGTCGGCGGGGATGGGCAGGTGCAGGTCGGCCTCGTCGACGGCGATCTCGACGTCGTGCTCCGGGCGGGCAGGATCGTCGAACGTGGCGCCGGAGGACTCGACCAGGTGCCGGACGACCGGGTTCTCCATGAAGCGGGGCCAGTGGTCGGTGAGGTCCCGCCACATCTGGAAGGTGGAGAACTGCAACGGTCGAAGGCTGGCGGTCTCGTCGATGCGGTAGTTGAGCCGGTTGTCGAGCAGCCCGGTGTTGATCGCGGCCAGCGTCTTGGCGATGTCGATGCCGTGCTCGTCGAGGACCGGTCGCTCCAGCTCCGGGATCCGCACGCTGTGCTTGACCCGCAACCACTCGATCAGGCAGTAGTTCGGGCTGGCGACCTCGGTGCCGTCGATGACCATCGCGTACGGGCGACGGCCGCTGCCGCCCTCGATGCGCACCGGTAGGAGGAACAGCGGCGCGTACGCCTCTCCCCCGGTTGTCTTGGTGTGGACCAGGGTGCCGATGGTCAGGTAGAGGTAGTTGCTGCCGGTCTCCTGCTCCATCGTGCGCGCCTCGCGCTGCAACGCACGCATCGCGGTCTTGTAGCGGGCGTCGGTGACCGCGCCGTAGACCCGCCGATCGGTACGCAGCTCCCGGGTCAGGATCTCGGCGTCGAGGTCCTGCGCCCGACGTGCCCCGGCCAGCTCGTGGACGTGACTGATGTTGTCCTGCGGGATGACCTGCACCTGACGGCCGTCGTGGATGAGGTCGTCGAGCAGGGCCAGCGCACCCGCCGGCACGTGCAGGTCCAGGCCACGGCCACGCTTGGGCAGGTTGAGCAGCGGGTTACGCAGGCTCAGGTCGAGCAACGACTTCTTCCACTGTTGGACGCGCGCCGGCGACCCGTCGGACTGCTGCGGCACCTCCTCGCCCTCGTCGGCGAACTGGCGCAGCTTCGCGGCGGCGACACCGGGCGGAAGGTCGAGGGACGCTGTTATCTTCGGTGTCGCCTCGGCGTCGACCGCGGCGGGCGCGATCAGTTCGTCGGGCGACGGCAGCGGCTGAATACCCGACCGATGGGCCAGGTGCACGTCGACGACGCCCTGCATGCGTTCGCCGTCGCCGCGGAAGTGGCCGAGTCCGACGCGTACCGCCTCGGTGAAGGTCGCCGACTGCGCGCCCGGCCCGATGCGGGTCAGCTCGACCGGCACGGCCCGGCCAGAGTCGACCATCGAGATCAGCAGGTTGGTCTCGGTCACCGCGGCCGAGCCCAGCCGTTCCTCCTCCAGCAGGAAGCCACCGAAGGCATGCCCCGCGCTGACGAAGATGAGCGGGTGCAGCCCCGCCGCCTCCAGACACGCGGCGTACGTGACGGACAGGTCGAGGCAGTTGCCGAGACGACCGTCCAGCACGGCGGCTGTCGTTCGCACCTTCTGGCCGGTGTTCTCGAAGGACGCCGGCAGGGTCTGGTAGGTGATCTCGAGTTGGCGCAGCGCCTCGTACACCGCGCCGGCGATCAGCGCCGCCCGCTCCGAACCCTCCTGATAGCCCTGCAGCGAGCCGGAGCCGGTCCGCGCGAGCAGGAGCTGGGCGGCGGCCCGCAGAACCGCCTCCACTGCCCGCGTGTTCGGCTGCACGAAGGCCGCCAAGCTGTCGTACAGGGCGGGGCTGTTGAACCACTCGTTGTGCGCCAACACTCGTGACGGCGCGACCAGCCGCAGTGTCTGCTCCTGCGCCTGCACCCGGAGGGTGTAGTCGACCGGGAACGCCTCGTCGGTGCGGTACAGCATCACGCGGTCGGGCGTGAAGTCGCGGAAGTCGTCCCAGCTAGTGCTCGCCCCGGGTCGCAGCGGCGCAGCGAGGGTACGCGTCCACGGCTCGGTCAGCGCGCCGTCCGGACCGCGCAGTTCCAGCGTCAACGTGACATCGGTCAGCGGCACCGCACCTCGGTTGACGAGCGTGAGGTGACGCACCAACGGCACCCGGTTGTGCACCAGGGCGGCGTTGATCGCCGGCTGCACGATCAGCCCAACTTCGAGCTGGTCGTCGTCGGCGGTGAACTGCGCGAAGACGCTGTCGGACATGGGCGTTTCTCCAGGTGGGGAGACCAGGGAGGGCCAGCCTAGCGGTCACCCGACCGATGGAGAGGGCCCCGACCGTAAGACGATCTTGGTGGTCGTACGGCCGAGGTCGGGTGCGCTCCGTGACGACGCACCACCGAACTCCCCGCGCCTGGTCTACGGCCACGCCACGGCGCACGACTGCTGTCGCACGACGGCCGCTGCTCGTCGCCGACGACGGTCAGAGCCGGGAGCCGGCGGTGTGGGTCGACAATTTGCCCCAGAGGTGCCAGGCGAACAGGTCCGTCCCGTCGGCTGAGCTGTCGAACCATTCGGTGTCCTGAGCCACATCGCTGACCTGCTCAAGAAAGCCTTCGTGAGCGCCGGCCTCCGGATCCTCGGCTGTGCCTTTGACGTACAGGATGACGAATGTCGCCGGGCGCCGGTCCACCTTGGGGCGGATAACCCGACCCATGCGCTGAATCATCTGGCGCTTACTTCGGCTGCCGGCCATCATGACGCCGACGTCCGCCTGCGGGAGGTCGATTCCCTCGTCCAGGATTTTCGGAGCGCTCAACACCTGAATCTGCCCGTCCTTGAACGCCGCCAAGCGCTGCTTGCGTGTCAAGGAATCCATGCCGCTGGTGAGTTCCATCGCCCGCACACCGTTCGCCCGCAGGATGCCCGCCGCGCGTACCGCGCTGCTCTTGGTCTCGCCGAACACCAAACCGCGCTCCGCCTCGGCCAACACCGGCACCAACATGGCAAGTGCTTCATGCTTGTTCCAACAGTCGGCCAGCACCTGACGACGTTTGCTGAAGGCATCCAGGTAGCCGCGTGCGTCCCAGGCCGCACGCGAGTTGCCGCTACCGCCCTCACGAAGGTGGTTGACGGACGCCATGAACTCACCAAACGGCTCCGCCGGGCAGCCGTGGTCGAGGATCAGGCGACGCCGGAAGGTCCGCACCCGCCTGTCGTGCTCGTCATGGGCCTCCTGCTCGTCGGTGGTGAAGTCAACTTTCACGAAGGCGATACGGAACGGCGCCAGGATCTCGTCGGCAAGGCCGCGGTCGTAGGTGCAGCCCGCCACCACGTCGCCGAAGTACGGCGTGAGGTGCTCGGACAATCCGTTGTCATCACGCTCGTACGTCGCGGTCAAGCCGAGCCGAGCGCCGAAAGCCGGCTCGAGAGCCTGGGCGAAGTACCGCGCCCCATACCGGTGTACCTCGTCGGCGACCAGCAGGCCCGGGGTACCCGGCGGCAGCATCTCGTATTTCGCCGCGGAGTTGACGATGGCGATCACGACCGAGTGATCGGTGAGTTCGTCGGCATGGCCGTCCCCCTGCCGACCCACGCGGGCACCGTGAAGACTGCTCCGTAAGACCTCGTACCACTGGTCTAGCAGTTCACGCCCGGGGACGAGCACCAGCACCTTCTCGCCGGCATCCAGCGCCGCCGCGGCCGCCAGTACGCCCACGGTGGTCTTGCCGGTGCCGGTGACAGCCTCCACCACGCCTCGGCGGCCATTGCTCACCCACGCATCGAACGCCTCGGTCTGCCAGGCTCGCGGATCCTTCCCGACGTAACACCTGGGTAGGGCCCGCGGTGCCAGAGGAGGAATTGCCGCGCCGCTCCCTACCGCTGCCGCAGTCAGTCGCCAACGCGGTGGCGTGGCATCGTCATGATCGAAGGTTGCCGGACTGGCGTACAGCGTCCGGTTGACATCCGTCGTGGTCAGCTCAGTCCGTCCGAGGCGATGCAGCCCGGCGAGCAGTTGCCGTTTGTTCTGACCTGGCGTCACCGCGAGCAACTGCCACAGCTCCACCCACAACCGTCCCGGCTGCATCCGCTCCCTCTCCCGTCGGACAACCCACCACTCGTCTCGCTTGCCGCGATCACGTTGGGCCCGCCCGTTACGGTGCGACCGTCAGTCGAGCAACACAATCAGGCGAAGGCTGCCCACCGACTGGCCGTACGCCTGATATTTGTTCCACTAAGGACTATGCGACGCCGATGACGACGTGTTTCGCGTCGAAAGTTCAACCAGCGCCGTCGATTCCGGCAGTTGTCCACAATCGGACACCGACTCGCATTCCTCGGGTGCGGTGCTCGGCCCCTCGACTCCCGAGTGGTTCTTGACCTCCATGGCCGCGGGGCGCAGGCGCCGTCGTGGCCGTCTCGGAGCGGGCAGCGCCGGCCCCGCCGCCGCCATCTGAGGATGGTCGTACGAGCGGCTATGTCCGTCTACTCCCAGGCTGGATTCCGTGCTGTCCGAGGCGGTTCTCCGCCGTGGCGTCGGTGGGCCGACGGTCATGACCGCACAGCTCGATCACCTACTGCGTCGAGGTCGCCACGAACCTCACCGAGGTCGTCGCCGTCCGCGACTCGAAGAATTCCACGGGGGTTCGACCCATGTGGTCGGCGCGGTGTCAGCCGACATCGACCGCATGCCAATTGCGCATCCGGGAGTTGCACGTCGAGTACTGATGCCAAGCAAGACCGGCGTCTTTGACAGCCCTCAACAATTGTCTGACCAACGACAGAGTCGATTCGAGCCGGATAGCTGACAGGACCATTCTTCGACGACCGCGCTAATCTGCCTTCGGCGGTTCTTCTGAAACACGCGGCTACCCCGAAGGAGAATGTCATGTTCATCGTGGCGACGCAGGATCCGAATACCCGAGGCCAATCTGCAGGGCCCGATTCGGGAGCGGCTGCCTGGGGTGCCCTCCTGCCCATCGATGCCGGCCTGACCCAGGCCGAGGCGGATCGGCAGTTGGCCACCTACCTGGCCGGGGTGCAGGCGGGCGAGCCGCTGTGCATCCGCGCGCACGGCAACGACGAGGAGATCGGTGACGCCGAGGCCGGCGCCAAGGACTGGGGCTGGACCTACAAGAAGCTGGCCAGAATGCTGGCCACTCACCTGACCGCCACCCCGAGCGTCGTCCTGATCCGGTCGTGTGCCGAAGAGGTGACCAACTTCCCTACTCAGATGGCGGTCCGCCTGGAGTCAAATTGGCCGGGCGCGAACCACCTCGACGGGGTCGTCATCTACGGCTACAACACGTCTGTCAACATCAGCACACCGATCCCCTCGCCGCAGCAGCTGACCAAGAACGTCCAGGTCCAGCCGGTCATCGTTTCGTTGTGACCGGCGGCTGTCTCTAGCAATTCATTCCGTACGGCGATTCCTTTCATCGTTCAATATTTCCGCATCGAGCTGGCGCATCCGCACGGGATCGACACTCCAGATTCTGCGAACAGTCCGAGTTCCGATCTCGTGCGGTGCGTCGATCGTCGCAGCTGATCCCGTGCCACGTCACCGGTATCCTGGGCTGCCGGTCGGCCATACCGCTTCCAGGCCGTGGTCGGTGGCGTAGAGCAGGTGCGGCCGCAGCTCGGGGGCGTCTTCCAGGTCGCGGCGCAGCGCGTACAGACGCGCTGACCTCATCGCCAGGAACGGCTGGACGGCGAGCAGGCTCCTCAGATCGCGGAACCTCCAATCCACACCCAGCAGCTTCCTGGCCCGTGCCAGCAGCTGAACTGCATCGACCGGAACCTTGTCGACATAGACGTCGGCGGTTGGCGGCAGGTCTGGCTGCGGGCCGGGGGGAAGTGCGAAACCGGAACGCAGCCACACCTCGAACACGGGGGCAACAACAGCGAGGTCGACTCTGCCAAGACCGCCCAGGTCGGCCCGAAACCGCTGGTAGGCCGCATCCGTCCGGGAAACAAGCTGCTCGACCATCTCCACTGCCCCTCCTACCTGCCGTCCAGCGGGGGCACGCCTTCGCCTGCACCGGCTGGCACCAGCCCGACACCCCGGAAGCCGACACCGTAGCCAAACCCACACGCCAACGGTCAGTGGTCACCCGTTGCACGGAATTCCTCAGTGCCCGGCTGGGCGTGGGTCTGCGATGCTCCACGCCATGGACGACCTGACAGGCCGCGTACGGGCATTCGCGGAGGAACGGGACTGGCAACAGTTCCACACGCCCAAGAACCTCGCCATGGCGCTCGCTGGCGAAGTCGGTGAGCTGATTGCCGAGTTCCAGTGGCTGACGCCGGAGCAGTCTGCGACGGTCATGGTTGACCCGGACGCGGGTAGTCGGGTGAGGGCCGAGATCGGCGACGTCATGATCTATCTGACTCGGCTCGCCGACGTGCTCGGCGTCGATCTGGTGGAGGCGGCTCTGACCAAGCTTGAGGATTCGGCTCGCCGCTACCCGGTGGATAAGGCTCGCGGGTCGGCGGCGAAGCGGTAGCCGCGGGCAGCGTCATCATGGCGCTCAGTTGATCTCTTCGCTACAGTCGATCACGTAGAAGCGCGTCACGACGGGCTTCCGGCGGCTGCCGGACATGCCCCCCATGCGCACGATCACTTCGTGCTGCCCGGGGGCAAGTGTTGTCAGCGTTCCGTACGTCTGCCGATGGTCTGCTGCGCCTGAGTGATACCAGCATGCTCGCAGACCGGATCGTGGAGCAGATCGGTCGCAACGTGAGCCCGGCGGAACGTCGTTCCTGGTCGCACAGCCTCGCCGTGCTGGGGCAGGATCTCGCCGACGCAGGCCTGGGCCAGGTGGAGATGCTTGTCGAGTACCAGTTGCCGCTGACCAGCAAGCGGGTGGACGTGGTGCTTGCCGGTGTGGACCCCCGGACGTCCCACGACTCCTACATCGTCGTCGAGTTGAAGCAGTGGTCCCACGCCGAGTCCCACGAGGGCTCTGACACCCTCGTGGCGGTGGAGCACGCGCGTGGCCCACGGCTCCACCCTGGCGTCCAGGTCGAGCTCTACTGCGAGTACCTGACGGACTTTCTCGGCATCCTCACCGAAGAACGGAACCCGGTCCGTGGGGCGGCGTACCTGCACAACGCGAGCGACCGCGACATCCGTGATCTGTTCGATCGCCAGGCAACCGAGCAGAGCCGGATTTTCAGCAGGCAGCGGCGGGGCCAGTTCCTCGATTACCTCCGCACCCACCTCGCCCCGGCCTCTGGTGCTGGTGCGGCTGATCGTTTCCTCACCAGCTCGGTTCGGCCCAGCCGGCACCTGCTGCGCTACGCCGCCCAGGAGCTGAAGGATCGGTCGCGCTTCACGCTGCTGGATGAGCAGCGCGTGGCGTACGAGTTGGTGTTGCACGCCGTGGAGAAGGCCCGGTCGGCGGACCGTAAGTCGGTCGTGGTCGTCTCGGGCGGACCTGGCAGCGGCAAGAGCGTGATCGCTCTGTCGGTGCTCGGCGAGTTGGCGCGCCAGAACCGCTCCGTCATGCATGCCACGGGCTCGCGGTCGTTCACCCAGACCTTGCGTAAATACGCCGGCACGGGCTCGACCCGGTTGAAGAATCTGTTTGGCTACTTCAACAGTTTCATGTCCGCCGAACGCAACGGTCTGGACGTCCTGATCTGCGACGAGGCGCACCGCATCCGGGAGACCTCTGTCAACCGGTTCACGCCGAAAGCTAGGCGGGCGGAGGCCCGTTCGCAGATCGACGAACTCATCGCCGCGGCACGGGTGCCCGTCTTCCTGCTCGACGAGCATCAGGTGGTGAAGCCGGGCGAGTTGGGCAATGTCGACGTCATCTCGTCGTACGCGAAGCAGCTCAAGCTTGACGTCGAGGTCGTGTCCCTGCACGGCCAGTTCCGCTGCGGCGGCAGCGAAACGTACGAGGGGTGGGTCGTTGACCTGCTCGGCCTCGATGGCGGCGAACCGACGGTCTGGACCGGCGACGGCAAGGTCGACCTACGTTTCGCCGAGTCGCCAGAGGAGATGGAAGCCTTCATCGCCAGCAAGCAGGCGCCCGGTGTGACCGCCAGGATGTCAGCCGGGTACTGCTGGCCGTGGAGCGATCCACGTCCGGATGACAGCCTGGTGCCGGACGTGCAGGTCGACGGGTGGGCGCGGCCATGGAACGTCAAGAGCGACCGCAGCGTCGGCGACGCACCAGGCAGCGCGTTCTGGGCCACCGACCCGAACGGTTTCGGCCAGGTGGGCTGCGTCTACACGGCGCAGGGCTTCGAGTACGACTGGTCGGGTGTCATCCTCGGACCGGACCTGGTCGCCCGGGACGGCCGGTTGGTGACACGACGCGAGGAGTCGAAGGATCCAGCGTTCCGCAGCCGCAAGGCGGTCAGCGACGCGGAAGCGGATCTCCTGATCCGCAACACCTACAAGGTCCTGCTGACCCGAGGGATGAAGGGCACCATCATCTACTCCACCGATCCCGAGACGCGGGAGTACCTCGCCTCGATGGTCAAGGTGATCCGGCCGGTCGAGACGGTCTACGAGGCAGCACCGGACGCCGACCTGAGCTGATCGACCGGTTGGTCTCGGCAGCCCAATCCATGCGGGTAGGGTCCAGTCACGGTCGACGAAAGGCGGATCAACCATGGCGATTCCCCATCTTGCGGCAGCCGACGGCACCACCCTGCCGGCGATCGGGCTCGGCACGTACCGGCTGAACGGCTCGGCGGGTGTCGACGCGATCGGTCAGGCGATCCGGGCGGGCTACCGGTTGATCGACTCGGCGGTGAACTACGAGAACGAGGGCGCTGTCGGTCGGGCGGCCCGTTCGGCGGGTGACGTGCGGGACGAGCTTGTCGTCACCTCGAAGCTGCCGGGGCGGCACCACCGCTACGACGAGGCGCTGACCACCATCGAGGAGAGTGTGTTCCGCACCGGTCTGGACCGGGTCGACCTGTACCTGATCCACTGGCCGAACCCGAAGGTCGACCTGTACGTGCAGGCGTGGCGGGCGCTGATCGAGGCGCGTGAGCGCGGGCTGGTTCGGCACATCGGGCTCTCCAACTTCCTGCCCGAGCACATTGAGCGGCTGGTGGCCGAGACCGGGGTTGCCCCGGTGGTCAACCAGATCGAGGTGCACCCATACTTTCCGCAGCAGGAGGCGCTCGACTATCACCGGGAGCACGGCATCCTGGTGCAGGGTTGGAGCCCGCTCGGGCATGGCAACGACCTGCAGGAGCACCCCGTCGTCGTGGAGATCGCGACCGCGCACGGCGTCAGCCCGGCGCAGACGATCCTCGCCTGGCACGTGGCCCGTCAGGTGATTCCGCTGCCCAAGGCCGCCTCCCCGCAGCGGCAGGTCGAGAACCTGGACGTCTTCGGCATCAAGCTCACCGACGCGCAGGTCGAGGCCATCACCGCGCTGGGCCGCCCGGACGGGCGGCTCTCGGACCAGGACCCGGCGGTTTACGAGGAGTTCTGACGACCCGAACCCGGGGTGATCGAGGGGCGCGAGCGCGGTCAGCGGTGGGGCGAGAAGTCCGCACCCTGGACGTACTCCATTGCCTTGGTGAATTCGGGGTCGTTGAGCCGTCGACCCATCTCCTCCTCGGTGGGCTCCGCCACGCGTTGGTGGATCCACCACAGGTTGCCGAGCGGGTCCCGGAAACGGCTGACCCGGTCGCCCCAGAAGAGTTCGGTCGGCTCGGTGACGACGCTCGCCCCGCGTTCGACGGCCCGGCGGAGCACCTCGGCGTCGTCGGCGACGTAGAGACGCAGGAAGGCGGGTGTGGCCGGCCACTGGGGCTTGTCGAACATCATCACGACCGAGTCCCCGATACGAACCTCGGCGTGGCCGATCACCCCGTCAGCCTCCATGCGGGCCAGTTCGGTGGCGTCGAAGACGCCGATGATGAAGTCGATAAGTGCGCCCGTCCTCCCCGGCGAGATGATCCAGGGGGTCACGGTGTGGTAGCCGTCGGGAACAACCTTCATCGGTTCGTCTCCTCATTCTGGTGCGGCGTCCGCGCACTCAGATGGGCGACGTTAGACGCGATCTAGGCTGGTAACTGTCCTAGATCTGGACCCATCATGGGAGCATGCGCGACACACCGGCCCGCCTGTTACGACTGCTCTCCCTTCTGCAGACGCCCCGCGAATGGCCCGGCAGCGAACTCGCCGAGCGTCTCGCGGTGACCCCGCGGACCGTGCGCCGCGACATCGACCGACTGCGTGAGCTCGGCTACCCGGTCCAGGCCAGCCTGGGCGCACTGGGCGGCTACCGGCTGGTCGCGGGTAAGGCGATGCCACCGCTGCTGCTCGATGACGAGGAGGCGGTGGCGATCGCTGTCGGCCTGCACACCGCTGCCCGGCAGCCGGTCGCCGGCATCGCCGAGGCGTCGGTGCGGGCGCTCACCAAACTGCAGCAGGTGCTGCCGCCGCGGCTGCGCCGCCACGTCGGCACCCTCGCCGCGGCCACCGTGTCGTCGACCGCGGCGGCGGTGTCGCTTGTCGATCCGACGCAGCTCATCGTCCTCGCGGCAGCAGCCTCGGCCCGTGAGCGGGTCCGCTTCGACTACCGCGACGGCGATGGCGGCGTCAGCCACCGGCTCGTCGAACCGCACCGGCTCGTCGTGGTGGGTCGTCGTTGGTACGTCGTCTGCTACGACAACGAGCGCGAGGACTGGCGCACGTTCCGCGTCGACCGCGTCGAACATGCCACCACAACCGGGATACGGGTGGCGCCCCGCGCGCTACCGACCAATGACGCGTCCGCGTTCGTGACCGACCAGCTGCACAGCCTGGCGCCGGTGTTCCGGGCGGTGGCAACGCTCGCGATGCCGGCTGGGCAGGCGGCTGCCCGGCTGGGCGATCACGCCGGAGAGCTGGAGCCGCTCGACGACGCGTCGTGCCGATGGCACAGCCCGGAAGACACAGTCGACTGGCTCGCCTTCCGGCTCACGCTGCTCGGGTGCGACTTCACGGTCCACGAGCCGGTGGAGCTGGTCGACCATCTGCGTCGGCTCGGCGACCGCGTCATCCGCAGCGTGGATGCGCCGGAAACGGGCGGGCGGACGCGGTGACGGTTGCCGTGACTCTGGGGTATGGATGTACCGCTGAGTCATGACGCCCACCACCACGTCCGCCGCCGACCGGCGCGGGCGTCGTCCCGCGCCGGGCCGAGGAAAGCCCTAGACGAGCCCGCCGAGGGCCGGGTCGCTGATGCTGTCCTTGCCGTTCTCGACATGACCCGCGCATCGGTACGCGAAGTCGGCGTCACCGGCGACGTGGACCGTCAGGTCGTACCAGCCGTGGGTGCGGGCGAGCGCCCAGGTGGTGCGTTCGGTCTCGCCGGGGCGCAGCGACAGCGCGACCGGACGGGCGTTGTACCCGTCCCGGACGGTCACCTCGACCCGCTTCGAACCTCGGTTCTCGAGCGTGAGGGCCAGCTTGTAGTCGCGCTCGTCGTACGAGGGGGTGACGTCGAGGTGGGATCGACCGTCGGTGAACCGGCGGAAGAACCCGTTCGGCCCGTGCACCGACAGGTCGTACCCGGAGGTGACCGGCCAGGTGTCGGTCAGGTGCTTGCCCGGCTCGACGGTGTAGCTGCGCGGGGCGTCCGCGCTGCCGGCCTGGCGGACCTGGAAGACCGCGGCGACCCCGCCGGAATTGTGGAAGTCGATCCGGAACGAGTCGTCTCCGCGGTGCCCGTCGGCGTGCAGGGTGTACGGGATCGGCCGCGCCGGGCGTACCCCGTGCTCCTGCTTCGGCAGCCGCTGGTCCGCCGGCGGGACCGGCACCTCGTCGGGGTGCCGGACCAGCTCCTCGGGCTTGAAGTCGTCGGTGTCGGGCAACCTGACCTCCCGCGAGCGGTTCGGGTGCCGGAAGTCGAAGGCCGTGGTCAGGTCGCCGACGACGGCCCGCCGCCACGGGGTGATGTTCTTCTCGATCAGGTCCGGCCGGCCGTGTCCGAACCGCGCCTCCAGGAACTTGATCAGTGAGGTGTGGTCGAAGACCTGCGAGTTCACGTAGCCGCCACGCGTCCACGGCGAGACGATGACCATCGGCACCCGGATGCCGAGGCCGTACGGCCCGGCCGGGTGGTCGGCGTCGCCGGGGAAGATCTCGTTGGTGGTCGGCACCGTCGACTGGCCGTGCTCGCGGGTCTGCGGGGGCGTCGGCGGGACCATGTGGTCGAAGAAGCCGCCCTCCTCGTCGTAGGTGATGAAGAGCGCCATTTTGCTCCACACCTCGGGGTTCGAGGCGAGGATGTCGATGACCTGGGAGATGTACCAGGAGCCGTACGCCGGCTCCCAGTTCGGGTGCTCGGTGTACGCCTCGGGCGCGGTGATCCAGGAGACCTCCGGCAGGCGTCCCGCCTCGACGTCGGCGCGGAAGTCGGCCAGCAGGGCCTCTGGGTCGCGGCCCTGGGTCCTGACCTCGGTGCCGGTCTTGGCCCTGTCGGCCAGCGGCGTTCCGGGCTGCGCGTTCTGGTACTGGTGGAAGTAGAGCAGCGAGTTGTCGCCGTAGTTGCCGATGTACGGGTCGTTCGTCCAGCCCCAGGACCCGGCGGCGTTGAGGCCGGTGCCGACGTCCTGGTAGATCTTCCAGGAGATGCCGTTGCGCTCCAGCCGCTCCGGGTACGTGGACCAGTCGTAGCCGGCCTCGGCGTTGGTGATGACCGGGCCGCCGCCCTTGCCGTCGTTGCCGACCCAGCCGCTCCACATGTGGTAGCGGTTCGGGTCCGTCGGCCCCATGAGGGAGCAGTGGTAGCTGTCGCAGACGGTGAATGCGTCGGCGAGCGCGTAGTGGTACGGCAGGTCCTGACGGGTGTGGTAGGTCATCGCCGTGACGCCCTTGTTCGGCACCCACTTGTCGAACCGGCCGTCGTTCCAGGCGGCGTGCCCGTCGTTCCAGCCGTGCGGCGGGTCCGGCAGGAAGGTCTGGCCGAGATCCTTCACCTCGGGACGGAAGGGCAGCAGCTCGTCGGTCCCGTTGGGCTGGTGCCACACGTCCTTGCCGGACGGCAGTGTCGCCGGATGGGGGTCACCGAATCCGCGTACGCCGCGCATGGTGCCGAAGTAGTGGTCGAAGGAGCGGTTCTCCTGCATCAGGATGATGACGTGCTCGACGTCATTGATCGAGCCGGTCCGGTTGTTCGCCGGGATGGCGAGCGCCTTGCTGAGGTCCAACGGGAGCGCCGCGCCGATCGCGGGAACTCCCATCGCCTTGAGGAACGTACGGCGATCCACGGTGCCCATAACTCCGCCTTTGTGCGACCTGGTCGGGAAACTGGCGACCGGACGCTACCGACGACGGGTTGACGGCAGATGACAGTAGTTAGTTGGTTTTGCGACCACTCGTCGACCGGCTCCGGGGCCGGTCGGACTGCCGGTCACGCGGCCGTGGCGTCGACCCGGGTGAGCCGTCGATGCCCGCTCGGGCTCACGCCGTGCACGCGTTTGAAGGCGGCGCTGAAGCCGAAGGCGTCCGCGTACCCGAGGTGGCGCGCCACGGCGGCGACCGTCGCTGTCGATTCGGCCAGCATGTCGGCGGCCACTGTCATGCGCCAGTCGGTCAGGTAGGTGAGCGGCGGTTCGCCGACCAGCATGGTGAACCGTTTGGCCAGTGTGGATCGGGAGACTCCGGCCTGCGCGGCCAGGCTGGCCAGGGTCCACGGGCGGCCTGGCGTGTCGTGCATGGCGCGCAGCACCGGGCCGACGGTGTCGTCGCTCAACGCGCGGTACCAGCCGGGCGCCTCGGCCTCGGGCTGGTCGAACCAGTCTCGCACCGTGCACACCAACAACCAGTCCAGCAGGCGGTCCAGCACGACCTGTCGTCCGGGCCGACCGGCGTCGAGTTGGGCGTCCAGGTAGTCGCGCAGCGCGGCGCAGTCCTGGTCTTCCGGCACGACGAGCACCGGCGGCAGCGCGCCCAGCAGCCGCTGCGGCACCCGATGCCGGACGTGGTACACCCCGACGAGCAGCACGAGGTGCTCGTCGTGGTCCGCGCCGACCGGGTCGACCACCCCGGTCTGGCCACGCCGGACGTCCCGCAGTTCCCCGGGCTCGAAGCTCGACCGGGGCTCGGCGGAGAAGACGAACGGTGCTGGCCCGCGCACGGTGGCCGCCTCGCCGACCCGGACCAGGCGCGGCTTGTCGCTGTCCGGATGGGAGATCCAGCCCTCGCCCCGCATCGGGACACAGAGCGTCAGCGGTGCGCCGTCGGTGAACCGCAGCGCCCACGGCGGCGTCAGCACCGACCGGCCGAAGGCTGCGCCGTCGGCGTGCAGACCGCGCAGCAGATTGTCGAACGGGTCCATGTCACCGACGATAGATCGCGGAGGATGGATCGCGGACGATCGGACATGCCTGGGGTACGACAGGACATGTCCCGCCCTCGGCCGGGCGCGTTGACTCGTGGTCATGACGACTGACGCACCTTCGACACTCGTGATGGCCGGGACCGGCAAGACCGGTCGTCGGCTGGTCCAGACGCTGCGGTCGACGGGCCAGCACGTCCGGGCGGCCTCTCGCTCCGGTGAGGTGCGGTTCGACTGGTCGCGGCGGGAGACCTGGCGGCCGGCGCTGGCGGAAGCCTCTGCGGTCTATTTGCTGGCGCCGGAGGATCCCGCGCTGGCGGCCGACTTCGTGACCCAGGCGGTCGACTCGGGTGTCGGCCGGTTCGTGGCGCTCTCCGGCCGGGGGATCGACCGGGTCGGTGACTTCTCCCCCGGCATGGTCGCCGCCGAGGAGGCGGTGCAGGAATCCGGCGTCGAGTGGACGATCATCCGGCCGAACAACTTCAGTCAGAACTTCAGCGAGGACCTGTTTCGCCAACCACTGCTCGACGGTCGGCTGGCCCTGCCGATGGGTGCCACCCCGGAGCCGTTCGTCGACGCTCAGGACGTCGCCGACGTGGCCGCGACGCTGTTGACGTCACCCGGTCACCACGAACAGGTGTACGACCTGTCCGGTCCGCGTGCGCTCACCTTCGCCGCGGCGGTGGCGACGGTCGCCCGGGTGACCGGCCGTTCGATCCGCTACGTGGAACTCACCCCGGAGCAGTACCATGCCGAACTGCTCGCCGAGGGTTATCCGGCGGAGACGGCCACGGCGCTGAACGCCCTGTTCGCCGGGATGCGGGCGGGCCACCTAGCTGAACCGACCGACGGGGTACGTCGGGTCCTCGGACGGGACGCGCTCGACTTCGACAGTTACGCCGCTCAGGCTGCGGCGGCCGGCGCCTGGTCGTAGTCCGCCCGCGGGCGGCAGAAGAGGCGGCATGAGAGCGGCGTAACAGGTGATCTGCCCGCATACCGTGAGCACCCCGACGTACCGTGAGATCGTGCCGACGAGAGAGATACTCACCAAGGCCGACCTCGCCGAACTTCGCCGCTCGGCTCTCGGGACTGCCAATCCGCTCGGTGTCGCCGCCGACCTCGCGGAGGCCGCCGAGCAGGGCCGGCTGGAGGACCCGGACGACGCCGGGGACGCCCTGACGCTGGCCGCCGAGATCGCCGAGATCCGGGCCAGGCCCGAGGCCGCGCTGCGGTACGCGGAGCAGGCACTGGCGGCGTACCCATCCGGCGATGACCCTCGGGCCGGGTTCGCCCGCGCGTTGCGGGCCCGCGCCCTGTTCCGGGCCGGTGGGCGCGACGACGAGGCGATGGCGGAGTTGACAGCGTTGCGCCCGTTGCTGCTCGTGCAGCCCGACGCGCCCGCCTACGTCAGTGCTGCGCTGGACGCCGGTGGGCGTTCGGCGACCGCCGAGACGTGGCTGAGCGAGGCGGTCGACACGCTGCTCAACGAACGCGCGACCGCCGCGTCCGGGCCGGCCAGCACCGCTATCGACCCGGTGGTCGATCTCGGCCCGCCGGACGCGCCCGGTGTCGCCTTCTTCCTGTTGCAGCAACGGCATCGGGTACGCCGGAATCTGAACCTGCCGCACGACCGGCAGGACGACCTGGCGGACCGGTTGGAGACCCAGCTCGTGCGTCGGGCCGGGGAGCGTCGGGACGCCGAGTCGGATCTGCTCTTCTGGCCGCGGGCCGAGTTCGATCGCCTGCTCACCGAGCATCCCGCCCTCACCGAGGTGTACGGGCCGGACTGGGACGCGCACCGGGGTCGGTTGGAGACGGAGTTGGTGCGGCTGCGGGGTGCCGGTCAGGCGGGGTTGGGGGTGTTCGGCGCGACGGTGGCCGGGTTGACCGCGTTCGCCGGTCGACGTGGCGGCGATCCGGCCGACGTGGCGGTCCGGGCCGGCTACGCGGCTGAGGTGTCGGCGCGGCCCAGCGCACGGATCGCCTGGCCGCCGGAGCGCAACGACGCCTGCTGGTGTGGTTCGGGCCTCAAGTACAAGAAAGACTGCCTGCCGCGCTCCCGACGCTGACCGTGGCGGCTGTCGCGCTGGGGCGGCCGACCTGACCCGGAGTAGCGTCCCTAACGATCTACCTCACGTTGGCACCGCAGTTTCTCGAACCGGGCCGACCGGTGCTGGTGCCGATGGTGCTTCTCGCTACGGCGCACGCCGCGCTGGCCACCTGTTGGCTCGCCGGCTGGACCGTCGTCTCTGGTGCCGCCGCCCGGTTGCTGCGCACCGCATCGGTGCGACGAGCGCTCGATCGGCTGACCGGCGCGCTCCTGGTCGGCCTCGGCGTCCGCGCGGCGGCGACCTGAGAGTCTGCCGTGGTCGGCGCGTCGCCGACTCTAGGACGGAACACTGAGGCAAATCAATACTTGAAGAAGTTAAATATTCGCCTTAGATTTCGTCCATGTTTCCTGGGATCGACACCGGTACGTTCGCCGGGCCACCGGCGGCGACGGCGGTCTTCACGACGGTGCTGACCGAGGGGCCGGTGAGTCGGGTCGCGCTCGCCCGCAGGCTCGGGCTCTCCTCCGCCGCCGTCACCAAGGCCGCCCGGCCGCTCATCGACCTGGGTTACCTGCACGAACTGGCCGCCACCGAGCGCTCCGGGCCGGGCGCCGGGCGCCCCGCCAGCCCTCTCGCGGTGCGCGCCGAACGCGAGTTCTTCCTCGGCGTGAAGATCACCGCCGACGAGGTGATCGGCGTGGTCTGCGACCTGCGCGCGCAGGTCCACGCCAGCGCCCGCCGGCCGCTGGACGACCCCGACATCGACGCGGTCCTCACCGAGATCGACCGGCTCGCCGACGACCTGCTCGACGCGTTCCCCGGCGACCGCACCCGGGTCCGCCGGCTCGGGCTGGCCCTCTCCGGCGACATCGACCGCGGCATCGGCCTCGTGCGCTACTCGCCGTTCCTGCACTGGCGGGACGTGCCGCTGGGTCGACTCGCCTCCCAACGCACCGGTCTCACCGTCACGGTGGAGAACGACGTCAAGGCGCTCACCGCCGCCGAGCACTGGTTCGGCGAGGGAGTGGGGGCCGAGTCGTTCGCCCTGGTCACCGTGGGCACCGGCATCGGCTGTGGGCTCGTCGTCAACGGCCGCCTGGTCTCCGGGTCGTACGGCGTGGCCGGCGAAATCGGCCACCTCACCGTCGACGCCACCGGCCCGGACTGCCACTGCGGTGGCCGCGGCTGCGTCGAGTCGATCGCCGGCACCGACGCCATAGTGGCCCAGGCCCGCGACCGCACCGGCCGCCCCGACCTCACCATCAACGAGGCGGTGGCCCTGGCACGCGGCGGCCACGAGCAGGTGCGGGGCATCTTCGCCCGGGCCGGCGGCGCTATCGGTTGCGGCATCGCTGCCGTCGCGAACCTGGTCGGTCCCACCCGCATCGTCGTGTCCGGTGAAGGGCTGGCCGCGTACGACCTGTTCGACAGCCACATCCGCGCCAGCTTTGAACGGCAGGCCTTCGGCGCCGCCGCGCGGTGCCCCCTCTCCATCCGTCCGTTGCCCTTCGAGGAGTGGGCTCGCGCGGCGGCGGCAGTGAGCATCCAGTCGCTCGTCGTCCCCTGACCCGGCGTCATCCCGGCCACCGGCCGCCCATAGCGCTCGACTCGACACGTGCCACCAGGAGGTTGACCATGCCGTCACCGACAACCCCGCGCAGACAGCCCCGCACCCGGGTGCCGCTCGTCGCGGCGGCGCTGGGCGTGCTCCTCGCCGCTGGCGCCGCCCCGGCCCAGGCCGCCCCGGCGGCCGCGCCCCAGGCCGCCCCCGCGCCTGTCGCGGCGGACATCGCGCAGCGCCCCTTCATGGGGTGGACCAGTTGGACCATGCAGTCCTCCAAGTACCCGGGCTTGAACCCCGACGGCGACTACAGCTACCTCACCGAGGCCAACGTCCTGAAGCAGACCGACGCCCTCGCCGCCAAGCTGAGGCCGTACGGCTACGAGTACGTCAACATCGACGCCGGCTGGTGGCGGGACAACGCCTGGGTGCCGCGCTTCGACCAGTACGCCCGGCAGGCCCCCGACCCGGTGCGGTTCCCGCGCGGCATGCGGGCCGTCGCCGAGCACATCCACGGCAAGGGGTTGAAGGCCGGCATCTACCTGCCCGTCGGGCTGGAGAAAGAGGCGTACGCCGACGGCGCGGCACCGATCTGGAACGCCCCCGACTGCACCACCGCCGACATCGTCTACCCGGACCTGCGCACCACCAACGGGTGGGACAGCGCGTACAAGCTGAACTTCGACAACCCCTGCGCGCAGAAGTACATCGACTCGCAGGCGCAACTGTTCGCCGACTGGGGTTACGACTTCCTCAAGCTCGACGGGGTGGGGCCGGGCTCGTTCAAGTCCGGTGACAACTACGACAACGTGGCCGACGTGGCTGCCTGGCAGAAGGCCATCGCCACCGCGGGCCGCCCGATCCACCTCGAACTGTCCTGGTCGCTCGACATCAACCACGCCGCCGACTGGAAGCGGTACTCCAACGGGTGGCGGATCGACACCGACGTCGAGTGCTACTGCAACACACTGGTCAGCTGGGAGAACTCGGTCGACGACAGGTTCGACGACGCGCCGGCCTGGAGCCGCAAGGCCGGCCCCGGCGGGTGGAACGACCTCGACTCGCTCAACGTGGGCAACGGCGATATGGACGGCCTCACCAGGGCCGAGCGCCAGTCGTACGCGACGCTGTGGGCGATCTCGAAGTCGCCGCTGTACACAGGGGACGACATCACACGCCTCGACGACTACGGGTTGTCGTTGCTGACCAACCGCGAGGTCATCGCCATCGACCAGAACGGCGGCGCGCCCGCCCGGCCGGTCACCCCCGCCGGTGACCAGCAGGTCTGGGGTGCGAAGAACCCGGACGGCAGCTACACCGTGGCGCTGTTCAACCTCGCCGACGCGCCCGCGTCGGTCACCGCGCACTGGGCGTCGTTCGGGTTCACCGGCAACGCCTCGGTCCGGGACGTGTGGAACCGTCGCGACCTCGGTACACAGAAGAACGCCATCACCGCGGCGCTGCCCGCGCACGGCTCGCGGCTGTTCACCGTACGGCCGGGCACCGCGCTCGCCTCGACCAGCTACGAGGCCGAGGCCTCGGTCAACACACTGACCGGCAACGCCTCCGTCGGCGGCTGCGACGCCTGCTCCGGTGGTCAGAAGGTCGGCAACCTCTACGTCGGCGGCACTGTGCGGTTCAACGACGTCACCGTGCGCACTGACGGCATCTACACCGTCGCCGTCTCCTACGTCAGCGGTGACGCGCGCTCGGTGCACGTCTCCTCCAACAGCGGCAACGGCAGCTACCTGAAGTTCCCCTCCACCGGTGACTGGGGCACCGTCGAGACGGTCAGCGTCCAGCTGGCGCTGAAGGCGGGCGCCAACACCATCACCTTCGACAGCGGCACCTGGTACTCCCCCGACATCGACCGGATCGCCGTACCGCAGACCCTCTGACGTGCCCGGCGCGGCCCGGCGCGAACCGCCGGGCCCGCGCCGACGCGCGCATCCGTCGAACCCTCAGGTTGGAGAACCCGACATGGAGATCCGCAGCACGCGCGACAACCACCCCAGCCGTCGCGGCTTCCTCGGGCTGGCCGCCGCCGCCGGCGCGGCAACCGCCCTCGGCGGCCTACCCGCCTTCGCCGCCACGCCCACCCCCCGACGTCCCACCACGTCGCCGATGCTCGCCCCGAACGTCGCCGCGAAGAACCAGCTCTGGTGGCAGGCACCCGGCTCCGCCACCTCGATGATCGAGCAGGGCCTGCCGGTGGGCAACGGCCGACTCGGCGCGCTCGCCAGCAACGACCCGTCCCGGGAGTTCCTGACGATCACCGATGCGACGCTCTGGACCGGTGGCCGCAACGACACGCTCGACGGCGACGGCCAGTTCCCCTACGGGCGCGAGGACTTCGGCTCGCTCACCATGCTGGCCACGCTCACCGTCGACATTCCCGGGCACGACCTCGGCACCGTCGACAGCTACCGTCGCACCCTCGACCTGGCGCAGGGCCTGGTCAGCGCCGCGTACGACATCGGTGGGGTCGGCTACCGACGTGAGGTCTTCGCCAGCCGCCCGGACGACGTCATCGTCGCGCACTTCACCTCGCAGGGCGGCGGCACGTACACCGGCACCGTCTCCCTGGCCGGCACCCACGGCGAGTCCACCACCGCCGACCCCACCGGCCGGCACGCGTCGTTCGGCGCCTCCTTCGCCAACGGGCTGCGCTACGGTGCCGCCGTCACCGCGCGCAGCGGCACCGGAACGATCGCGGTGACCGGCACGTCGATCACGTTCGCCGACTGCCGGGACCTCACAGTCATCGTCAGCGGCGGCACCAACTACGCGCCGACCGCCGCCACCGGGTTCCGCGACGAATCGGCACAGCCGCAACGGCTGGCCCGGGACAAGGTCCTGGCCGCGGCGCGCGCGTCGGTCCGCGAACTGCTGCACACCCACGTCGCCGACGTCCGCCCGGCGTTCGAACGGTTCGCCATCGACCTCGGCCCCTCGTCCACCGGCCAACGGAAACTGGACACCTGGGAGCGGGTGCAGGCGCGCTGGCGCGACAACGTGCCCGACCCGGAGCTGGAGGCCGCGTACCTCCAGTTCGGCAGGTACCTGCTGATCTCCGGCTCGCGGGGCAGCCTGCCGATCGGTTTGCAGGGCCCGTGGCTGGACGGCAACGACCCGGACTGGATGGGCGACTACCACAGCGACGTCAACATCCAGATGACCTACTGGCCGGCCGACCGGGCCGGCCTCACCGACACCTTCGACGCGTACGCGGACTACTGCGTGGCGCAGTTGCCGGTCTGGACCGAGGTCACCCAGCGGCTCTTCAACACCTCGACCAACCGGTTCCGCAACACCAGCGGCCGGGTCGCCGGGTGGGCCGTCGCCTTCTCCACCAACCCGTACGGCGGGAGCGGCTGGTGGTGGCACCCGAGTGGCAACGCGTGGCTCTGCCAGAACCTGTTCGAGCACTACGAGTACACCCAGGACCGCGGCTACCTGGCGAAGATCTACCCGGTCATCAAGGGTGCCGTGGAGTTCTGGGAGACCCGACTCGTCACCGCGACCGTCACCGACGCGTCCGGCGCAGCGCGCGAGGTGCTGGTCGCCGACCGGGACTGGTCGGCCGAGCACGGGCCGCAGGACACCCGGGGCAACACCTACTCCCAGGAGCTGGTGTGGAACCTCTTCGAGAACTACCACACCGCCGCCCGGGTGCTCGGCCGCGACGCCGACCACGCCCGGAGCGTCGACGCGCTCCGCAAGCGCCTCTACCTGCCCGAGGTCAGCCCCACCTCCGGCTGGTTGCAGGAGTGGATGTCACCGGACAACCTCGGTGAGACCACGCACCGGCACCTCTCCCCCCTGATCGGTCTCTTCCCCGGCGACCGGATCCGCCCGGACGGCTCCACCCCCGCCGCGATCGTCGCCGGTGCCACCGCCCTGCTCACCGCGCGCGGGATGAACAGCTTCGGCTGGGCCAACGCGTGGCGCAGCCTGTGCTGGGCGCGGCTGAAGGACGCGGAGAAGGCGTACCAGCTCATCGTCAACAACCTGCGGCCGTCGACCAACGGCAGCAACGGCAGCGCCATGAACCTGTTCGACATCTACGAGACGAACCCCGGACGGGGCATCTTCCAGATCGACGCGAACCTCGGCACCCCCGCCGCGATCGTCGAGATGCTGCTCTACTCCCGGCCCGGCCACGTCGAGTTGCTGCCGGCGCTGCCCGCCGCCTGGGCGTCCGCCGGTTCGGTGACCGGTGTCGGCGTACGCGGTGGTTTCACCGCCGACCTCAGCTGGCGCGACGGGTGGGTCACCCAGGCGCGGTTGACCAGCGTCGGTGGCCGCAGCACGACCGTCCTGGCCAACGGTAGGTCCCGCCAGGTCACGGTGCGCCCCGGCGAGTCGGTCACCCTGAGGAACCTCTGATGCGGGCCGGGTTCGCCCGGCGCGGGGCGACCGCCGCCGTCGCCACACTGCTCTGCCTACCCCTGGTCGGTTCGGCGGCACAGGCGCGGACGCGGCACGACCCGGCGGCCGGTGCCGGCCGGCACTTCGCTGTCACCTGGGCCGCCAGTGCCGACCGGCAGGGCGCCGGGCCCGCCGAGCGCGGCTACCGGCTGGTGGTGCGCACCAGCGTCGGCGGGGACACCCTGCGGATCCGCCTCACCAACGCCTTCGGCGAGCATCCGGTGACCTTCAGCAGCGCGTACGCCGGTTTGCAGCGGCAGGGCGCCGAGCTGGTCGGGGGCAGCAACCGGCGGCTGACGTTCGGTGAGCAGCCGTCGGTCACCGTCGCGGCCGGTGAGACGATCCTCAGCGACCCGCTGCCGGGCAGGCTGGCCGCCCAGAGCAATCTCGTGGTGAGCCTCTACGTCACCGGCGCGCAGGGCCCGACGAGCGGGCACGGCATGGCCATGCAGACGTCGTACGCGACCGCCGGTGACCACGCCGCCGAGGAGGCGGCGACCAACTGGACCGACTCGATGACCTCCTGGTACTGGTTGGACGCGGTCAGCGTGCGGACGTCCACGGCGACCGGGTCGGTGGTGGCCCTCGGCGACTCCATCACCGACGGGTGGGCCTCCAGCACGGATGCGAACCGACGCTGGCCCGACTACCTCTCCCGACGGCTCCAGGCCGCGCCGGACAGCCCGGTCAGGGGCGTGGCCAACGCCGGCATCTCCGGCAACAAGGTGCTCGCCGACGGCGCCGGGGAGGCCGCGCTGCGCCGGTTCGACAGGGACGTGCTCTCCCAGCCCGGGGTCGACACGGTCTTCGTGTACGAGGGCATCAACGACATCAAGGCCCACACCGGCGTGACAGTGGACGACCTGACCACTGGTTATCGGCAGCTGGCCGACCGGGCGCACGCGGCCGGCACGTGTGTCGTCGGGGCGACGGTGATGGCGTACAAGGGCTGGCCGGAGTACGACGCGGCCGGTGAGGCAGTGCGGCAGGGCGTCAACGAGTGGATCCGGCACAGCGGCGTGTTCGACGCCGTTGTCGACTTCGACCGGATCACCCGCAGCCCGTACGACCCGCAGGCGCTGCTGCCGTTCTTCGACAGCGGGGATCACGTCCACCCGAACGACAAGGGAATGCAGGCGATGGCGGACGCTGTCGACCTGGCCGCGCTGCGCTGCGACAGGTGAGCGATCGACGAGGATGACACGCCCGCGTGGTACCGATAGCGTCCCCGTGTGGACGATCAACGTCCAGGCCGATGTCACCGGAGGAGACGCCAATGTTCGAGGAGTTCATGGGCATCCCGGCCCACCCTCTGCTGCTGCACGCCGCTGTCGTGTTCGTGCCGTTGCTGGCCCTGCTGACTGTCGGTTACGCGTTCGTCCCGCCGATCCGGCCGCACACCCGGTGGGTGCTGGGGCTGCTCGCCGTGGGTGCGCCGGTCGCCGCCCTGCTGACGAAGCTCTCCGGCGACGCCTTCCTGGAGCGGATGCGCGCCGCCAACCGGGTCACCCCCGAGTTCCTCCCGAAACTGGAGGCGCACCAGGAGTTCGGCGACATCACGCTCTACGCCAGCATCGGGTTGGGGGTGGTGGCCCTGGCACTGGTCCGGCTCGTCCCGCCGCGACCCGCCGAGGGTGCGCGTCCCCGACTGCTGACCCCGGCGTTGCAGGTGTTGTCGCTGGTGGCCGCCGCCGTCACCGTGTATTACGTGTTCCGCACCGGCGACTCCGGGGCGAAGGCGGTCTGGGAGGGCCAGTGACGTCGGCGGCTCATCCGCGGCTGGCCCGGTCGACGCCCCTGTGCACCTCGACGGTGCGCTCGATCAGCTGCCGCAGCACGCTCTCGTCGACGTCGTCGAGCCGCCTCAGGTAGATGCACCCCTTGCCCTCGCGGTGCGGGCCAAGCCGGGCGAGGAGCGCGGCGTCCCGCTCCTCGAGACCGCCGCCGGTGAGGTAGAGGACGAGGTTCTGTCTGCGCGGCGAGAAACCCACCAGTGGCGCGTCGCCACTACGCCCGCTCTCGTAGGTGTAGTGGTAGCTGCCGAAGCCGACGATGCTCGCGCCCCACATCACCGCCGGCTCACCGGTCAGCTCACCCATGATCGCGCGGAGCCGCCCCGCGTCGGCCCGCCTGCGTTCGTCGGGATTACCGGCCAGGAAGTCGTCGACGCTGATCACTGTCGGAACGGCTGCTGGCTGCTTCGCTGTGGCCATGACGTGATGCTGTCAGCTGCCTACGACGAGAATCGCCCCAGCGGTCAGGCGACCTCGTCGCGTGTTCGCCAGGAGAGCGCCACGAGCCACCCCGAGATGAGCACCGCCCCGACGGCGAAGCGGATGCTCGCACTCCCCTCGCTCCACGGCAGGGCGGTGAGCACGAGCGCGACGGCACCGCTGGTGGCGCTGTAGAGCGCCCAGCCCCGGTCCCCCTGGCCGGCGAACCGTCGAGCGAGCAGCAGGCCGGCCGCGATCAGCGACAGGAACGCCGCCGCGCCGCACACCGTGTGCAGGACGCTGCCCGTGCTGGCCTGCTCGGGCATCCCCGCCGGGGCTCCGGGTGGCCAGCCGAGCGCGGGATCGGGCACGAAGATCCCGCCGCCGACCATCGCCACCCCGTACACACCGACAAGTACCGGCACCGCGGTGCCGGCCCGACCCGGTCGCAGCGCCTGCCACAGGCCCACCGCGAAGGCGACGGCCAGCACGCCG
Organism: Micromonospora trifolii; assembly: GCF_022229005.1. Lineage (GTDB taxonomy): Bacteria > Actinomycetota > Actinomycetes > Mycobacteriales > Micromonosporaceae > Micromonospora > Micromonospora trifolii. The sequence continues at coordinate 227,264 of NZ_JAKKFD010000002.1, read as the reverse complement.
GTGCTCACGAACGCGATGACCTGCAACCAGCCGAGGTCGCCGAGGGTGAGTGAGCTGATCGCGTGCCGGCGCAGGTCGAATCCGGACCGGGTGAACGCCTGCCCGAACGACAGGACGGGGAAGAGCAGGCCGGCGACCGTGCCGCAGCCCAGAAGGAAGAGGGTTCGGCGCAGCGATGTCTCGGCGACGATCGTCATGGGCGTGCCTCTCGTTGTCGACGTGGCGGTTCCCCCTCACGACGAACGAGGTGGGGCCGGATCGACACCGCGACACAAAAAACTGTGGTGCGACCCGGCCGGAGCCGGGCCGCACCACAGCGTCGACGATCAGCCGGCGTGGTACGCCCGGATGATGGTCTGGTCGATTCCGCTACCGCCGTTGGCGGCGGCCTTCACCCGTAGCGACACGGCCTGCCCGGTAGCGGCCTTCGGCAGCGCGACCCGGTAGCTGTCGCCGCTGCCGGTGACCCGGGCCGACTTCCAGGTGGCGCCGTCGTCGGTCGAGGTCCAGACCTGGAACGACGTCACCTTCTGCGTCTTCACACCGTGCGCCTGCCGGACGGCCAGTTCGGCCGTTCCGTCGACCGGGTGGTTGTTGTCGTCCATCGGCAGGGCGTAGTCGACAGCGAGCAGCGGCAACGGCACACTCCCGGTCCCGTCGGGGCCGGCGGACCGGAACGTCCACGAGGTGTTGACAGTCGTCGAGATCGGCAGGATCAGGCTCGTGTCGACGTCGAGGGTCACCCGGTAGTCGGCCATCGACTGCGCGACGGTGAAGTCGCCGTACGGGCCGGACCGCTCGTCGACCAGCTTGCCGTTGCGGTACAGCGACAGCTTGCGCTTCACGCCGATCGCCTCGCCCTGGAGGCAGTCGGCCCGCTGGTGCTTGTCGGTCAGCGAGACCAGGTCGAGGTGCAGGTTGCCCCGGGTCCGCGACGGCGCTGTGGCGCAGCTCCACTCGGCCCCGGCCGGGTCGTCGTACCAGTCGGAGTGCAGGGGCTGACGCGCCCAGATCTTGGTCTGCCGGCTGCCCGGCTGGTAGCTGCGGGGTGCCTCGTCGGCGGCCAGCCCGCCGTAGACGCCCTGGTCGGCCCAGAGGATGTCGGGCGAGAGGTAGTCGGTCCGGTACGGCGGCAGGTTGCCCTCGTGGGTCTGGGTGATCCCCACCCCGTCGCGCGTCATGCCGGTACGGACCAGTTGGGTGAGCATCCCCGGCGAATCCGTCTGGTGGAAGCGCTCGTCGATCCGGGCGAGCTTGGCCTGCTCGGTCTTGTTGACCCGGAAGGCGGGGTCGGCCGGCACGCCGCCCGCGTACTCGTGCACCAGGTTGTAGCGGTACGGCTTGGCGGTGCCGGCCGGCGAGTCCAGGTTGACGGCCGCCCAGGTGCGCCGGGAGCCGACGGTGGGCTTGGGCAGCGCTGTGGTGCGGACCGTCGTCTTGGCCCCGTACCCGCTGATCTGGTGCCACCAGGACAGGCCGTTCGGCGCGGTCTGGACGTTTGTGAAGTCGGTCCGGGTGGGCGTGGTGGGCACCCCGTCGACAGTCGCCGTCACCGGCTTGGCCCGCGCCGGGTCGAGCGTCACGCTCCGGGCGCCGCGCACGTCCAGGTCGGCCTCGGCGGCGAGCGTCGTCTCCAACACGTCACTGTCGACGTAGTAGGCGACGGACGAGCCGAGGATCGCGTACCGGCCGGCCGGTACCCGCAGCGTGAAGGTGTCTCCGGGTGCACCGCCCGCGCCGCCGTAGTAGATCAGCGGGTCGGTGAGGTTGGTGACCATCAGGTTGATCCAGCTCTCCGCGCCGTCCTTCAGGCCCGGCAGCGGCTTCGTCTGGATCGTCAGGTCGTAGCTGGGCTGCTCGACGGAGAAGCTCACCGGGGTCGTCGCGACCAGCTTGCGGCCGGAACGGGCGGTGACGGTGGCCAGGTAGAAGCCGGGTCGGGCGGCCAGCGCCGCACGGTTGACCCGCAGGGTGGCGGCGGCGGTGGTGCCGTGCTTGAGCGTCAGCCGGCTCGTCGAGAGCGACACCGCGCCGCGCGGCACCGGCTGGCCGTCGTGGTTGACGATCGACACGTCGAGGTCGAGAACGGCCGTCGACTCACCGGTCCAGCTCAGCTTCGTCTCGCTGGTCCCGGACTGCGGGTAGGCGAAGGTGCCGAGGTTGACCACCGGCTGGTCGCTGGTGGGGCCGCCGAGGGCCCGGGCAGCGTTGAGCCGACCGGCGCCGACGGCGTACGGGTCGATGCCGCTGAGCGGGTCGGCAGCGCCGACGAGGGCGGCCTTGAGCCGCTCACCGGTCCAGTCCGGGTGGCGCTGGGCGAGCAGCGCGGCGGCGCCCGCAACGTGCGGGCTCGCCATCGAGGTGCCGCTGATCGCCTCGTAGTACCTGTCGATCGGGTCCTGGAGGTTGGTGCCGGCGGCCCGGGCGGCGACGATGTCGACACCGGGCGCGACCAGTTCCGGCTTGGCCACGTTGCTGGTGACCAGCGGCCCCCGGCTGGAGAAGTCGGCGAGCTTGTCGTTGCGGTCGACAGCGCCGACGGTCAGCGCGGTGGCGGCCGAGCCCGGCGAGGAGATCGCGGCGCCGCTGTTGCCGGCGGCGATGACGAAGAGCGCGCCGGTGGACCTGCTCAGACCGTCGATGGCGAGCGACATGGGGTCGTTGCCGTCGTCCGGGTCGCTGCCGCCGAGGCTCATGTTGATGACGTCGGCCCGGGTGGCGGCCCACTCCATGGCGGCGATGATGCCGGAGTCGTCGCCGTAGCCGTGGTCGTCGAGAACCTTGCCGATCACCAGCTTGGCGTCCGGCGCCACGCCGCGACGCTGACCGTGGGCGGCAGCGCCGCTGCCGGCGATGGTGGAGGCGACGTGCGTACCGTGGCCGTTGTGGTCGACGGCGTCGCCGCCCTCGACGGTGAAGTCGGCCTTCTCGGCGACCCGGCCGACCAGGTCCGGGTGGGTGAAGTCGGCGCCGGTGTCGAGCACCGCGACGCGGACGCCAGTGCCGGTCCAGCCGGCCTTCCAGGCGTCCGGCGCGGCGATCTGACCCAGGTTGCGGTCCAGGCCGGTGGGGCGCCCACCGCCGGTCAGGGCGGTGGCCCGGACCTTGCGGTCGAGCCAGACCTTCTTCGCGCCGGCGAGCAGCGAGTTGGTCGCGAGCTTCGTCGTGGCCGGGCTCTTCTTGGGTACGCGGCCGGCGACCGCCCCGATGCTGGGCAGCGGCTGCACGTCACCGAGCGCGGCCACCCGGGCGGACGCGGTGGCGGGCTGCACGATGAGCGGCAGCTCGGCGGAGTTGTCGTCGTCGTAGCCGTCGGCGATCAGCGTGGTGACGTCGAACAGGTCGGGGTCGAGGACCGGGCCAATCTGAGACGCGAGGCGGGCGGGGACGACGTGCAGGTGACCGTCGGGGCCGCAGCTCTGGTGGATCACCGCGTTCTCGTCGGCCGGCCGCACCGTGGCCTGTGGGCAGCCCGATCCGGTGTCCCGTACGGTCACCACGTCCCCGGTCAGCAGGGTGACGGTGTGCGTCTTTCCGTCGGCCGAGGCTGCGGGTGCGCCGGTCTGGCCGATGTCGCTGGGTCCGGCCGTGGCGGCGCCGCCCGGTAGGGCGGTCAGGGTCGTGGCCGTGACGGCGACGGCCAACAGCCATCGCGTTTTCCTGAGCATGTTGCTCCTCGTCTAATGTGGACGAACCCGCCTCTTCGGACGACTTCGGCAAGATCATATGCAGGTGAACGATCTTCGGGGAGCCTTCGACGAGGAGGTTTTCACGCCCGTAACAGTGGGAGCACCCGCCGGCCGAGCAGGTCGATGCCGCCGTGCGGCGTCAACCCGTGCGGGGTGCCGAACTCCACCCGACTCGCCCCGGCGTCGAACACCGCCGCGGCCTGCCCCGCGACATGCTCGGGTGTGCCGGAGAAGGCGAACAGATCGAGCAGGTCGTCGCCGATCAGCGCGCCAGCCAGGTCGTCCTCCCGGCGGCCGACGTGCTGCTGGATCCGGGCCAGCAGCTCCGGGTCCACCTCGATCGTCGGGTCGAGGGCGGCGACCACCGCCAGGTACATGGCCACCTCGCGGCGGGCCACCCGGCGCGCCAGCGCACCGTCCTCGTCGACGACGGTGACCGCGCCGAGCACGACACCCGTCCTGTCCCGGTCCGCGCCGGCCGCGTCGTCCAGCCAGGCGCGCATCATCCGGGCCATCGCCGGGTTGGCCGACCCGCCGACCTTGACCTCGCCGGCGAAGCCGGCCGCTGCCCGCGCGGTCTGCCGCCCCCAGGTGCCGACGAGGACCGGCACGTCGGCACGGGCCGGCGTGTACCGCAGCGACGTGCCCGGCGCGACGGTGAACTCGCCACCCTGGAAACCGCTGTCGTCGCCGGCGAGCAGCAGCCGTACGACGGCGACCGTCTCGACGATGCGCCGGATCGGACGGACCTGCGGCACACCGATCTCGTTGAGCCAGGTGCCCCGGGCCAGGCCCAGGTAGGCCCGACCCCGCGAGGCCAGGTCCAGCGCGGCCACCTGACCGGCGACCTCCACCGGGTGCATGGTGAACGGGTTGAGGCACGCCGCGCCCAGGCGGATCCGCCGGGTGTGCCGGGCCGCCACCAGCAGCGGGAAGATCGGCGGTTGGTACATCAGGTCACCGAAGACCGACAGCACGTCGAAGCCGTGCCGCTCGGTCAGCTCGGCCAGCTCCGCGTACTCGTCGGCGGACTTGTCGGACTGTAGGCCGATGCCGACCAGCCCAGCGCTCACGTCAGCTCCTCGGTGGGGATGCGCTGAAGGCCGGTCCGTTCGATGCGCATGATGAGCCGCTCGTCCGGGTCCGGGCAGGCCACGTGGCTGTCCCGGGCCATCCAGTCACCCTCGGCCAGCGCCCGCTGCTTCGCCGGCAGCAACGGCAGGCACGCCGCCAGGGCGTAGAGGCAGAAGTGCCCCCCGGCGGGGAGGGTGAGCCGGTTGGAGCCGGTCAGGTCGATGTGGTCGCCCGGTTTCAGGCCGCACACCGAGCGGCCCTCGATCCGCTCCACCACGACCCGCAGGTCGTACAGGTCGGTGGTGGGTTCCTCGGCGCTCATCGCACGGCCTCCGCGTGGTGGTGCACGATGCGCCAGGAGCCATCCTCGCGGCGCAGGACGTCGGTCACCCGGAAACACTCGTCCGCCCGGGTGTCGGCGAAGCGGGCCCGCAGCACGTAGCGGACCAGACCGGTGTCGCCCCAGGCGTCGGCGTGCAGGTCCTCCGGCGCCACCGAGATCGGCGCCGACCCCGTCGCCAGGGTCGCCCGCCGGTCCCGCAGGTCGTCGAGCGCGGGCAGGCCGGAGAGCAGGCCGTCGGCGTCGGACTCCCAGAACGTCAGGTCGGGGTGCAGGTGCGCGTCGAAGGCCTGCCGGTCGCCGAGGGACCGGTACAGGTCGGTGATGGTGGTGCGGAGCTCATCGCTCATCGGCTGTCACTTCCGATCGGTGCTGGGTCAGGGCAGGTCGGCCAGTCGGGCGCGGAGCGGATCCAGTCCCATGGGTCCGAGCGCCAACGCGGTGTGGTGGAAGCGTTTCCGGTCGAAGGCCGCACCCTCGCGGCGCTCGGCGTCCCGGCGGGCCTGCTGCCACAGCCGTGCGCCGACCTTGAAGGCCAGGGCCTGCGCCGGCCAGCCGAGATACCTGTCGACCTCGAAGCGCGCGGTCTCGGCGTCCAGGCCGGCGACCCGGGTGAGGACGTCCACCGCGAGCGCCGGCGTCCAGCGGCGTTCCTCGGTGAAGCCATTACCGGCGGGGATCGGCAGCCCGAGGTGCAGACCCAGGTCGATGACCACCCGGGCGGCCCGCCACAGCTGACCGTCGAGCATGCCGAGCCGCTCGGCCGGGTCGGCGTACAGGCCGATCTCGTCGGCGAGGCGCTCGGCGTAGTGCGCCCACCCCTCGGCGTACCCGTGCACCTGGCAGAGGGTGCGCTGCCATGGGTGCAGGGCGGCGGTGGTGAGGGTGACGGCGTGCTGGAGGTGGTGGCCGGGCAGCCCTTCGTGGCAGAGCGTGCCGACGTGTCGCCACACCGGCACTGTCGACTCGCCGGTGGGCACCGACCACCAGATCGCGCCGGGACGCGTCAGCGCCGGGTCGGGGGGCGTGTAGTACATGACCCCGGACGTGGCGGGGCTGATCCGGCACACCACCCGGCGGGTGGCGGACGGGATGTCGAAGTGGGTGCCGTCGAGGGCGTCGGTCAGCTGCTCGGTGCGCTGGCGCAGCCACTCCTCCAGGGCGGGCCCGGCCGCCACCCGACCGGCCGGGTCGGCGTCCAGGGCCGCCCGCGCGGCGGCCACCCGCGAGTGGCCCAGCTCGCCCGCGACGGTCCGCAGCTCGGCGGCGGTGCGGGCCAGCTCCGCCCAGCCGTACGCGTACACCTCGTCGAGGTCGACTGTCGCGCCGAGGAAACTGCGGGCGGTGACCCGGTACAGGTCGCCGCCGACACCGTCCACTTCGGACGCGGCGGGTGCCAGCTCGGCGCGGAGGAACGCGGCGAAACCGGCGGTGGCGGCGGTCGCCAGCCGCGCGCCCCGATGCAGCCGGGCGGTGAGCGGGCCGTCGGGACAACCGTCCACCAACCGCCGGTAGAAGTCGGCGGTGACCCAGGAGATGCACTGGTCGGCGACCACCAGCACCTGGCGGCGGGCGACCAGTTGTCCCTGCTGCACCGACCGGCGCAGCGTCGCGGCGTACCGGTCGAGGGCGTCGGGCACCTGGTGCAGGTGGTCGGCGACCACCGCCCAGTCGTCCTCGGTCTGCCGGGGCAGATTGTCGAAGACCTGCCGGAGCAGATGCACCGGCGTGGCCAGTGGGGCGAGCAGTCGGGTGGTGAAGCCCGCGTCGTACAGGTCGACCTCACTGGCCAGCCGGTCGAGCAGGGCGTCGGCCAGGGACCGCTCGCCGGGGTCGTGCGTTGTCGCCGCGGCGGCGGCCGTCGCGGTGCGTCGGGCCAGCTCCGCGCGGGCGTCGAACCCCTCCGGCGAGAGATCCGGGACGTGCGAGACAGGCGTACGCCCCGCCGCCTCGGCCGCCTGCGGGTCCAGCTCGGCCAGCGCGTCGAGGTACCCGTTGGCGACCCGGGTGATGCTGCTCATCGCGGTACGCCGAGCCGGCCGTGGTCGTCGCGGTACGCCACCCCGCCCTTCATCACCGCGTGCAGGGTGCGCAACGCGGAGACCGAGCGGGTCGGGTCGTCACGCAGCACCAGCAGGTCGGCGTGCTTGCCGACCTCGACGGCGCCGAGGGTGTCGGCGCGACCCAGCCACTGCGCGGGGCGGGTGGTCGCGGCCTTGAGCGCGTCCGCGACGGGCATCCCCGCGTCCACCATGAACTCCAGCTCACGGATGGTCGCTGTGGTCTCGTCGTAGCCGGCGTGCGGGGGCATGTCGCTGCCCAGGGCGATCGGCACGCCGTTGCGGATGGCGTGCTGAAGGCTCTCCCAGTGCCGGGGGCCGGCCGCGAGGGCACGGTCCATCAACCAGCCGGGCACCCCGGAGTCGCGGAAGAACTGCTCGCACCGGCTCACCACGATCGTCGGCACGTACCAGACACCCCGCTCGGCCATCAGCCGGGTGACGTCGTCGGTCAGCTCGTACCCGTGCTCGACGCAGTCGAGGCCCAGCTCGACGGCGCGGCGGACCGAGTCGGCCGGGCCGGCGTGCGCGGTGACCTTGCGCCCCCAGTCGTGCGCGACGCGGATGACCGCTGCCATCTCGTCGTCGAGCAGCTGCGGGGTGTCGATCGCCTCGTGCTGGCCGGCGATCCCGCCGGAGATGCAGACCTTGATCAGGTCGGCTCCGGCGCGGAGCTGTTCGCGGGTGGCCCGACGGAACCCGTCCGCGCCGTCGGCCTCCAGGGCGTCGGCCTCCCAGCCATGCCCGCCGGTGCAGCAGAGCGCGTGCCCCGCCGTGAAGATGCGCGGGCCGTCGACAGCGCCGGCCTCGATCCCCCGGCGCAGGGCGAAGTCGGCGTACCGGCTCTCCCCGACGAGGCGGGCGGTGGTGACACCGGAGTGCAGGGTGCGCCGGGCCGAGTCGGCCATCAGCAGCACCAGCTCGGCCAGGTTCGCGCTGTGCACGGTGTCGGCGAGGTGGCCGGGCAGCCCCAGCGAGAGGTGGACGTGCATGTTGGTCAGACCCGGCATGACGTGCTCGCCGCCCAGGTCGACCACCCGGGCCGCTCCGGCCTCGGCGAGGACGTCGTCGACCTGACCGACGGCACGGATCATCCCGTCGGCGTCGATCCAGATGCCGCGATCCGGTTGGAGGGCGTCCTGGACACCGTCGTAGAGGGCGAGGTTGACCAGTACCTGTTCGGTGGGCATGCGCATGGGACGTCCTCAGAGTGAGCGCGCGGCGGTCGGGGCCGTTGCGGAGTCGGTGAGCCAGCAGGCGACGCTGCGGCCGCCCAGGTCCACGGTGGGCGGCTGCTCCCCGCAGGGCGCGAACGCGTGCGGGCAGCGGGGCCGGAAACGGCACCCGGTGGGCGCGTTGGCCGGGTCGGGCACCTCCCCGGCGAGGATGGCGGGCAGGCGCGGGGTGAGCCCGATCTGCGGCACCGCGTCGATCAACGCCCGGGTGTACGGGTGTCGGGGCTCGCGCCACAGCTCGCGGGTGGGTGCGGACTCGACGATCCGGCCCAGGTACATCACGGCGGTCACGTCGGCGATCTCGTGCACCAGCGCCAGGTCGTGGCTGATGAAGAGCATGCCCATGTCGAGGTCGCGGACCAGCCCGACGAGCAGGTTGACCACCTGGGCCTGGGAGGAGGCGTCCAGCGCGGTGACCGGCTCGTCCGCGATGATCATCCGGGGTTCGGGGGCGAGCGCGCGGGCGATCGCCAGGCGTTGCCGCTGACCGCCGGAGAACTGGTGCGGATACCGCTGGGCGGCGCTGCTCGGCATGGCCACCCGTTCGAGCAGCTCGTGCACCCGGGCTCGGCGGGCCGACCCGGTGACCGCGGCCGGCACGCCGTCGAGGAGCTGGGAGCCGATGGTGCGCCGCGGGTTCAGCGAGGCGTACGGGTTCTGAAAGACCATCTGGAGGCCGACCTCGGCGCCGGAGCGGGGTCGCCAGCCCAGCGGGGTGACCGGTCGGCCGGCGTACTCGACGGTGCCGGCGCTCGGGGCGCTGAGCCCGACCGCGACGCGGGCCAGTGTCGATTTGCCGCACCCGGACTCGCCGACCAGCCCGACGATCTGGCCGGGCGACACCTCCAGGCTGACCCCGGCGACGGCCCGCACCCGGCCACGCCCTCGGGAGCGGTACTCGACCTCGACGTCGGTGAAGGACAGTCGCGCGGGCGCGGGGGTGTTCACGCGGCCACCTCCAGGTGCGGACGGACCACGCAGGCCACCGACCGGTCGGCTCCGGCGGGGGTGAGCGGGGGCGGGGCCTCGCCGCAGGACGGTTCGGCGTACCCGCATCGGGGTTGGAACGGGCAGCCCGGCGGTGCCTCGCCGGGTGCCGGCGGGGCGCCCGGGATGGGCCGCAACGTCCCGCCGCTCTGGGTGCCGTGCGGTCGGGCGCCGAGCAACGCGGCCGTGTACGGGTGGGTGGGGGCGGTGAGCAGGCTGCCCGTCGGGCCGGTCTCGACGACCCGCCCGGCGTAGAAGATGTAGCCACGGGTGGTGAGGGCGCTGAGCACCCCGAGGTCGTGGGTGATGAACGCGACGGCCAGCCCGGTCTCGGCGCGCAGCCGTTCCAGCAGGGCGAGAATGCCGGCCTGCACTGTGACGTCGAGGGCTGTCGTCGGTTCGTCGGCGATCAGCAGTCGGGGCCGGGCGGCCAGCGCGATGGCGATGGCCACCCGCTGCCGCATCCCACCGGAGAACTGGTGCGGGTACGCCCGCAGCGCCCGCTCCGGGTCCGGGATGCGAACCTGGTCGAGCAGCTCCACCGCGCGCCGGCCGGCAGCTCGACGGTCCATTCGCAGGTGCACCCGCATGTGTTCGGTGAGCTGCCGCCCCACAGTGAGCATGGGGTGCAGGGCCGCGCTCGGGTCCTGGAAGACCATGGCGATGCCGGCGCCACGGACCCGCTGCCAGCCCCGGGCGTCCAGGCCCAGCAGTTCGGTGCCGGCGTACCGGGCCGAGCCGGTGACCGCCGCCCCCGGGGGCAGCAACCCGAGCAGGGTCTGCGCGGTGAGGCTCTTGCCGCAGCCGCTCTCCCCCGCGATGCCGACCAGCTCACCTTCGTCGACTGTCAACGACACGTCGTGCAGGATCGGCAGCGGGCCACGCGGTGAGGGCAGTGTGACGGCCAGGGAGTCGACGTCGAGCAGGGGTGCCACCTCAGCGTCCCTTCGTGTAGCGGGGGTCGAGCCGGTCGCGCAGCGCGTCGCCGAGCACGTTGAAGGCCATCACCACGGTGAGGATGGCGAGGCCGGGGAACACGCTGACCCACCACATCGACAGGTCCTGCGCGCCGAGGGCCACCATCGAGCCCCACTCGGCGGCCGGTGGGCGCGGGCCCAGGCCGAGGAACGACAGGGCGGCGAGCAGCAGCACCGCGTTGCCCAGCTCCAGGGTGGCCAGCACGATCGCCGGGCCGATGCTGTTGGGCAGCACGTCGCGGCGCAACGCCCGGATCGGCCCGACGCCGAGCAGGCGGGCGGCGTTGAGGTAGTCGTCGCCGCGCATGCTCAGCACGGCGCTGCGGATGACCCGGGCGTAGACCGGCCACGAGACGATGACCAGGGCCAGCACGGCGTTGCGGGTGTTCGGGCCGAACGCCGCCGTCACCGCCATGGCCAGGATGATCTGCGGAAACGCGAACACCAGGTCGGTCAGGCGCATCAGCGCCTCGTCGACGAACCGGCCGACGTATCCGGCGACCAGCCCGAGCAGCCCGCCGACCAGCAGGGCCAGCGAGACGATGGCCAGGGCCAGCGGGATGGACAGACGAGCGCCGTGGATGACCCGGCTGAGGATGTCGCGGCCGAGCGAGTCGGTGCCGAACCAGTGCGCCCCGGAGGGCGACGCGTACGTGTCGGCGCTCTGCGCCAGCGGGTCGTACGGTGCGAGGACGTCGGCGAGCAACGCCAGCAGCAACCATCCACCGAGGATGACCAACGCCACCACTGTGATCGGCTGACGCCAGACCGGTCGGCCGGCCGGGCCGCCACGCAGTCGGCCGAGCCAGCGGCGTCGGCCCAGGGCACGCTCCGCCTTCGGGTCTGCAAGTGTCGTCATGACAACCGGATCCTCGGATCGATGAGCCCGTACAGCAGGTCGACGGTCAGGTTGACCAGCGTGTAGACCAGTGCCACGAAGAGGCTGACGCCGAGGATCGCGGGCAGGTCCAGCGCCGTGGCGCTGCGGTACGCGTACTGGCCGACGCCGGGCCAGCCGAAGATGCTCTCGACCAGCACCGTCCCGGAGAGCAGCGAGGCGAACGCCAGGCCGGAGACGGTGACCACCGGGACGAGGCCGGCGCGCAGCAGGTGCCGGCGCAGCACCACCCGGGTCGGCAGACCCTTGGCGTACGCGGCCCGGATGTAGTCCTGCTGGAGCACCTCGAGCATCGCCGAGCGGACGAAGCGGACCAGCATCGCCACCGTCAGCGAGGTCGGCACGAGTACCGGCAGGGACAGGTGCTGGGCGGCGTCCCAGGCGACGTCCCACTGCCCGGCGAGCGCCCCGTCGACCGTGTACATGCCGGTGACGGTGGGCGGCGGGCTGAAGTCCGTGGAGAGTCGCCCGCCGCTGGGGGCCAGGCCGAGCTGGTAGAAGAAGACGTAGAGCACGACCAGGGACAGCCAGAACGGCGGGGTGGAGAGCCCGAGCAGGGCGCCGACCCGGACCAGTTGGTCGGTGAGCCGGCCGTTGCGGACCGCCGCGAGCATGCCGACCCCGGTGCCGATGAGCAGCGCCAGCACCATGCTCGGCAGGGCCAGTTCCAGGGTCGCCGGCACGTAGTGCAGCAGGTCGTCCAGGACGGCCCGCCCGGTCTGCTGGGAGTGGCCGAGGTCGCCGTGCAGCAGATTGCCCAGGTAGTGCAGGTACTGGGCCCAGAGTGGCTGGTCCAGGCCCCACTTCTCGCGGAAGGCGGCCACCGCGGCGGGGTCGTTGAGCGCCTGGTCGGAGAGGTTGGCGGTGACCGGGTCACCGGGGACCACGTTGACCAGACCGAACGTCACCACAGTGACGCCGAGCAGCAGGCCGGCGGTGACCGCCACCCGCTTGGCCAGGAAGGTCAGCAGCGGGTGGGCACCCCGGGGCCGGGACGCGGTCGTGGCGACCGCGCCCGGCTCACCGTCGTGGACTGTCGTCATGTCGTCGGGACTACTTGCGGCCGACCGCGGCGACGTCCACCTGCCAACCGGCGGCGGTGTAGTCCGCCCCGGTCAGGTCCGTGGTCGCCACGACGATGGAGGAGTTGCTGGCCAGCACGAGGTACGGCGAGGACGCGTTCATCAGCCGCTGCCACTCCTGCATGGCGGTGGCCCGGCCGGCCAGGTCGAGGGTCGCGGTGACCTTCTTGCCGGCGGCCACCACGGCCGGGTCGGCCCGCTCGACAGTCCAGCCGGAGCGCAGCGCGGTCGCCTGGCCCGGCGCCATGTTGTTGATCAGTGAGTCGGCTACCGGGTAGTTCAGGCTCTGCGGGGTGAATCCGAGGGGTGACTTCCCGCCGCGCATCTCGTCGAGGAACGTGGTGAGCGGCTGCGGGTTGAGCTCCAGCTTGATGCCGGCCTCGGCGGCGTCGCCCTGCACCTTGGTGGCCACAGTGCCGAGGTCCACACCCTTGTAGGTGATGGCCGGGTAGGTGAACTTCACCGTCGGGTTGGTCAGGCCGGCCTCGGTGAGCAGCGCCTTGGCCTTGGCTACGTCCCGCTTGGACTCCTCGCCGGCCGGCAGCGCGCCCGGGAAGGCGGGCGCGACCAGCCCGGCGCCGGGGGCGGCGCCCTTGCCGTACAGGGCGGCGATGCCCTGGTAGTCGATGGCGGCGCGCAGTGCCTGGTTGAACTTCGGGTTCGAGGTGACCGCCGAGACGCCCGGGTCGGCGTTGAGGAAGAGGAAGTAGACGGTGTCCTGTACGCCGGAGGTCTGCAGGCTGCCCGGCAGTCCGTCGAGGAGCTTGCCGGAGATGTCCAGGGAGATCTCGGCGGCCTCGGCGCGCTGCATTGTCAGCTTCTGGGTCTGCACGTCCATGTTGCGCAGCACCACCCGGGAGAACTGCGGCTTCGTGCCCCAGTACTTCGGGTTGGCCTCCAACACCACCTGCGACGAGGGGTCGTAGGACTTCAGCACGTACGGGCCGCTGCCGACGGAGGTGGTGTCCAGGTACTGCTGCGCGGTGTCGCCCTGGGCGGCGTCGGCGCCGTCGCGGGCGCCGTGCTCCTTGGCGACCTTGGAGTTGAGCACCGCTGTCGACGGCATCGACAGCACCACCGGGATGTTCGGGTCGGGGGTGGCCGAGGCGACCACGACTGTGCTGTCGTCGGTCTTGGTGACGGTCAGGCCGCTGACGGTGACCGCGGGGCTGCCCTTGATGTTCTTCAGCCGGTTGAGCGAGAAGACGACGTCGTCGGCGGTGAGCGGGCTGCCGTCGGCGAACGTCACGCCCTGCCGCAGCTTGAAGGTGAACGTCTTGGCGTCCGGCGACGCCTGGTACGACTCGGCCAGCGCGGGGACCGGCTTACCGACGTCCGAGCCCTTGAAGGTGAGCAGGGTGTCGTAGAGGGCGTGCACGGCGGTCAGACCGGTGGCCTCGTAGACCCGGCCGGGGTCGAGGGTCTTGAGCACGAACGAGGTGTTCACGGTGAGGGTCTTGGCCGTACCGTTCGCGTTTCCACCACTGCCGCCGGCGCTACAGGCGCTGACGGAGAGGACGGCCAGCGTCGCCAGAGCGGACGCTCCGGCGAGGAGCCGGCGGGGAGACACCGACATGCTGTTCCTACCTTCGTATCGCGCGGCCCGCCGTGCGGGATCCGCGGGGCGTCGACGCCCGGCGGGCGACCACCACGCATCGGCCGGGCCGATGGGATGACGGCGTCGCGGGCTTCTCGGGGGCGTCGTCTCGGGGTTGGATGTAGACCGGGCGGCAGGCGTCCGGTTCGCGCCTCGATGCGGCTTGTTCACTTGAGTTGAACATTGCCGCCTGATGTTTAGTGATCCTAAACATGGCCGTATAGTTTGGTCAATCAAGATTCAGCCACACTGTATTTGGAACGAGGACACATGCTCGGTGACCGACTCCGCGACCTGCGCCAGCAGCACTCCCTCACGCTGCGTCAGCTCGCCACAGCCGCCGACGTGTCCCCCGCCCTGCTCAGCCAGATCGAGAACGGCGCGACCGACCCCAGCCTCTCCACCCTGCGGAAGCTCGCCCAGGTCTTCGACACCTCGATCGCAGAACTGTTCTCCGAGCCCGAGGCGCCACCCGTGCACGTCAGCCGCGTCGGCGCCAGGACCAGGCTGGCCGCGCCACCCGGCCAGATCACCTACGAACGACTCACCCCCGGCCGCGGCGACCTGGAGGTGCTCCAGGCCCACCTCGCACCCGGCGACGCCAGCTCCGCCGAGCCGTGGGCGCACCCGTCGACCGAATGCGCGATCGTCGTCACCGGTGAGGTCGTCGCCGAGATCGGCGGAGAGTCGTACACCCTCACCGCCGGCGAGTCGGTCACCTTCGACTCGCGCCTGGCGCACCTCTACCGCAACGCCAGCGACGAGCGCGCCCACCTGATCATCGCGGTGACGCCACCGACTCCCTGACAGGCCACCGTGGACAGCCGAGGGGATCGACGGGACGCCACGGCGGACCTAGCATGACCACGAATGGATCTTCGAGATTGACCCCTGCCGACCCCCGGCAACCAGCCCAACCGAAGGGAGACGCGCATGCGTCGACCCCGTCATCTGGCACTCCTGAGCGTCAGCGTCTCCGGCGCCCTGGTCCTCAGCGCAGCCCCACCCGCGGCTGCCGCTGCGCCCACGCCCACCACGCCCACCGGCATCGTGGTCAGCGACGGCATGACCCAACCGGTGTTCTCGCTCGCCGACGCGATCGAGGAGCGGGTGTTCGTCCAGACCCCTGTGGACACCGACCACGACGGCCGACCCGACCGGGTGGCGATCGACATCTCGCGCCCCCGGGAGACCGCCACGCAGGGCTTCAAGGTGCCGGTCATCTTCGAGCACAGCCCGTACCGCAAGGGCACCTGGGGTGACGTGCCGTACCCGAGCGTGCTGGTCGACGACCTGCCGCAGAACGGCCTGACCGACCGCGACGGGCGACGCGCGCTCGACGCCGGGGCACAACGCGCCCAGGCGAAGGCCAACCTCCCCGGCTCGCTGGACGACTACTACGTGCCCCGCGGGTACGCGGTGGTGCTCGGCCAGAGCGTCGGCACCGGCGACTCGGACGGCTGCCCGACCAGCGGGGACCAGGCCGAGACGCTCGGCACCAAGGCGGTCATCGACTGGCTCAACGGCCGGGCCAAGGGGTACGACGCGAACGGCGCCCCGGTCACCGCCGGGTGGACCACCGGTGCGGTCGGCATGACAGGTGTCTCCTACAACGGGACGCTGCCCAACCAGGTGGCCACCACTGGCGTCAAGGGGCTCAAGACCATCGTGCCGGTCTCCGCGATCAGCAGCTGGTACGACTACTACCGGGCCAACGGGCTGGTGGTCGCTCCCGGGACGTTCCAGGGCGAGGACCTCGACATCCTGGCCCAGTACACCGCCGGGCAGGCCCGCGCCGAAGGGCAGTGCGCCGACGAGCTCGCGGGAATCACCGCGAAGCAGGACCGGGTCACCGGCGACTACTCGACGTTCTGGCGCGACCGCGACTACCTCGACGCCCGCGACGTCAAGGCCAGCGTCTTCGTCGTGCACGGCCTCAACGACTGGAACGTCAAGACCGAACACTTCGCCGGCTGGTGGGACCAGCTCGCCAAGCGCGACGTCCCCCGCAAGATCTGGCTGCACCAGGGCGGCCACGGCGGTCCGGGCAGCAGCGCGTCGGTGACCCTGCCCAGCGGCCAGACGTGGACGTACAAGCAGACCGAGAACCGCTGGTTCGACTTCTGGCTGTGGAACGTGCGCAACGGCATCATGGACGAGCCGACGGCGGTGCTCCAGCGCGAGGACCGCGCCTACACCACGTACGCCAACTGGCCCGACCCGGCGGCGCGGGAGGTCGGCCTGCGATTCGCGGCCACCGACACCACCGCACCCGGAGCGCTCACCACCGGTAAGCCGCCGAAGGCCACTGTCGAGCAGAGCTTCGTCGACGAGGGCCGGACCATCCACCCGGACACCCTGGTGTCCAACCCGGACACCGCGAGCCCCAACCGACTTGCCTACCGCTCCCCCGAGCTGACGCAGAGCGTGCGCATCTCCGGGCGTCCGGAGATGCGACTGCGGATGGCCATCGACAACAAGCCGGACGCGAACCTCACGGCGTACCTGGTCGACTACGGCCCGGCCGGGTCGACCGCCGCCCCGACCGTGGTGACGCGAGGGTGGATGGACCCGCAGAACCGCAAGAGCGCCGCGCGCACCGAGCCGGTCAAGCAGGGCAAGCTGTACGACTACCGGTGGACCATGGAGCCGAAGGACTACGTCTTCCCGGCGGGGCACCGGATCGGTGTTGTCGTCTTCTCCAGCGACCAGGAGTACACCCTGCTGCCGTTGGGCGGCACCGAGCTGCGGGTCGCACCGAACGACAGCGAACTGCGACTGCCGGTGGTCGGCGGGCGGAGCGTCCTCGGGTTCTGATTTCATTTCCGCGCTCCCGGGTGGGGCAGTCCGACACGTTCGGGCTGCCCCACCCGCACGTCGGGGCACGTTGGCCGCTCAGGGCGCGCGAACGGCGCAGACCGCCATGATCCACTCGGCTTTCATGATTTCGGGGCATCCCCGGCGCCAGGGCACCGCGATATCACCAAACCCGAGTCGATCACGCCATCCGTCCGCCGTGCCGGGTTCACACGGCACACTGACCCCGCGTCGGTTCGACCTGGGTGCCCTGCCCAAGTCCGTACGATCGTGCTCGATCCTGGATGTAGTGGCCTCGCGGTATGAGGAAGGGCCTGTTTCCTGGATTGAGCACGATCTTGCGCCGGGTACGCACGGCGCACTGACCCGGGCCAGGCCGGACCACACGACACGCCGCCCCCGAGCAGGCCGGCCCGCACGCGCCGGCCCCGATCAGGCTGGGCCATACGATGCGCTGACCCCGGGGTCGGCCCGCCTCGGGGCGCGCGAAACGGGGCACATGAGCATGATCCACTCGGCTTCCAGGATGTCGGGGCATCCCCGGCGCCCGGACCCCGCGACTTTCAGGAACCCGAGTCGATCACCCCGCCTCGTCCGCCGTGTCCGTTTCCCCGGCCGGGCGCGGTGGACGGGTTGTCCGGTTTGACCGATAGTGTCGGGTGGTCGGGGCCACCCCGGCGGCGGAATCGGCGACCGGGCCGGGTCGTTATACCTGGCAGACCACCGCAACAGCCCGGGTCACGGTGCGCCGGGCCCGCCGGACAGCCGCCAGGCCCTCCCACCGGAAGCAGCCGCCGGGAACACCCGCCAGGCCGCCCCGGTTGCACCCCCGCACAACCGAGCAGCACGATGGCCGGGCACGGCAGCCGCCGGGAACATCCGCCAGGCCGCCCCGGTTACATCCCCCGCACGGCCGAGCACCACCACCGGCCACCCCCGCGGGCAGGCGGAATGACCTGCCACCGCGAACGGTTACACCCTGTCCCGACGCCGACCCCCCTTTCGCGGGTCACCGGGCAGAACCCCCTCGAACTTCCCCCCGCACGACCGCCCACCCCCCTGAGGTTGTGTGGGCACCCCCGATGCAGAGGAGCACGCCATCATGCGTACCGATCTGATCCGTAAGACCGCCCTGACCGCTGCTGGCCTCGCGTTCACCGGTGGGGCTATCGCCGGACCGGTGACCGCCGCGTACGCCGCGTCGGATGCCAAGCCGGCGACCCAGACGCAGAGCGACCGTAAGCCCGCCGGTGAGCGTCAGCTCGGTGTGCGCTACGAGGCCCAGCCGAACTTCTACTACTGCGGCCCGGCCGCCACGCGTAACGCCCTGTCCGTGCAGGGCAAGGAGATCAGCGTGGACGCCATGGCCAAGGAGATGGGCACCACCGAGGCCGGCACCAACTCCATCAACGACATCACCCCCGTACTGAACAAGGAAACCGGCAAGAACGACGCCTACCACAGCGTGGAGATCTCCAGCCCCAACGCTGACGGTAAGCAGACCGACCGGCTGCGCGCCGACATCGTGCGCACCGTGGACGACGGCCGGGCCGTGGTCGCGAACATCGCCGGCACCAGCGTCGACACCGACGGCGGGGTGCACTCCTTCGAGGGCGGGCACTACATCAGCGTCGTGGGTTACCGCGACGACGGGAACGTGGTGAAGATTGCCGACTCCGCCGACCCGAACACCGCCTCCTACGAGGTCACCGTCGAACACCTCGCCGACTGGATCGCCACCCGCGGCTACGCCACCAGCTGACACCCACCCGCACACACGAAGCGAAGGGCCGGACCCGACCAGGGTCCGGCCCTTCGCTGTCGTCGTCATCGGTGTCCCGGCGTGGATACCCATGGCTTCAGACGGGGCGGAACCGCCGATCCTCTCAGGAATAGACTTACATGGACTACTGGTAAGACGTGAGGCATGGGGGTGATGTGGTGAAGCGGGCATACAAGTACCGCTTCTATCCGACCCCACGGCAGGCCGATCAGCTCAACCGCACCTTCGGGTGCGTGCGAAAGGTCTACAACCTGGCCCTGGGAAACACGCACCCGTGCATGGGCGGTCGACCGGCAGCGCAGCACCTACGTGCAGTCCTCGGCGTGGGCTGACCGAGTGGAAGCGCAGCGAGGAGCTTTTGTTCCTCAATGAGGTTAGTTCCGTGCCGTTGCAGCAAGCCCTCCGGCACCTGCAAGCTGGGTTCGCTGCGTTCTGGGACAAGCGGTCGCACTACCCGCGTTTCAAGTCCAAGCGCAAGTCTCGGGCGTCGGCGGAGTACACCCGCTCGGCATTCCGCTGGCGCGACGGGCAGCTCACCCTCGCCAAGATGGATACCCCGCTAGCCATCGTATGGTCCCGGCCCCTGCCCAACGGTGCCGAGCCGTCCACGGTCACGGTCTCCCGCGACCCGGCCTGTCGGTGGTTCATCTCTCTACTGGTCGAGGATCCCACCGTGACGCCGCTCCCGCCGGTCGACCCGGCGGTAGGGGTGGACGCGGGCATCACCAGTCTGCTCACCCTGTCCACCGGGGAGAAAATCGCCAACCCGCGCCACGAGCGCGCCGACCGGCGCAAGTTGGCCAAGGCGCAACGCACTTTGGCCCGCAAGGCCAAGGACTCCGCCAACCGGGCCAAGGCTCGCGTGGCCGTGGCCCGCATCCACGCCCGCATCGCCGACCGGCGACGGGACCACCTGCACAAGCTGTCGACTCGCTCGGCGTGCGGTCGGATCAACACCGCGATGACCCTCGGCGTCCGCGTCTGGACGTGCCCCGGCTGCGAGGCTGTGCACGACCGGGACGTCAACGCAGCCCGCAACATCCTCGCCGCCGGGCTGGTGGAGAGGTAAAACGCCTGTGGAGGGACGATAAGACCCGACCCGCGCAAGCGGTGAAGGCGCG
The DNA here is from genome assembly GCF_022229005.1 of Micromonospora trifolii. GTDB lineage: Bacteria > Actinomycetota > Actinomycetes > Mycobacteriales > Micromonosporaceae > Micromonospora > Micromonospora trifolii. The sequence continues at coordinate 207,604 of NZ_JAKKFD010000002.1, read as the reverse complement.
GCCCGGTGAAACAGGAACCCCTGGGGCGACCGAGGGAATCCAGGCCCTTCAGGGCAGTGGATGATGTCAATTCCACCAACTGCGGCAAATCCTCATCTACCCCATCACACGTATTGACAAATGTCGACTTCAACGTGAGGCTGAGAGGCAGTGAGAGCGCTCTCTCGCACCGGCCCAACCGGCCACCACCCAGTCTGGCCAGGCACAACTCCGATGCCTTCGGCGGCGGCGCCGGAGCTGTCCCTGACCCGTCCCCCGACAGGAGTCACGAGATGGACAGGGCCGCACCCCTCTCCGGCATCCCCCGCCGACTGCGCCTCGCCACGGCGATCGGCGCCCTGCTGGTGCTACTCGGCACGTTCCTGGTGTCCACCACCAACCGGGCCGACGCCGCCCCCGGCCAAGCCGGCGCTGACTTCGGCGCCAACGCCATCCGGGTCGCCGAGTTCCCCGCCGACTGCACCTACAGCCACCGGCTGCCGGACGACCCGATCGTCTTCCCCGGGCTGCCCGGGGCGTCGCACATGCACAGCTTCTTCGGCAGCACTGTGACGAACGCCAGGACCACTCTCCCGGACCTGGTCAACTCGCCCACCACCTGCAACCCGCGGGTGGACGTCTCGTCGTACTGGGTGCCGACCCTGTACCGGGACAACGTCGCGGTGGAGCCGGCGATCGCCACGTTCTACTACCTGGGCGAGGGCGTACGCGCCGACGTCGTCGCGAACACCCAGCCGTTCCCGCTGGGGTTGCGGCTCGTCGCCGGCAACGCGAAGGCCACCGGGCCGAACGACAGCATCGCCCGCTGGTCCTGCCTGCACGCCGGGCACGTGCCGCCGTCGAAGGACTTCGTCAACTGCCCGTCGGGCACGATGCTGGAGTCGTACCTGGACTTCCCGCAGTGCTGGAACGGCCGTGACCTCGACTCGCCGGACCACAAGAGCCACCTGGCGTACCCGGTGAACCAGGCCTGCCCGAGCACCCACCCGGTGCACGTGCCGAAGTTGCGCCAGGTGCTTCGGTACCCGGTGACGGGCGACCCGTCGCGGTTCCGGCTGGCCTCCGGGCCGGGCTACACGATGCACGGCGACTTCTTCAACGCCTGGCCGGTGGCGGAGTTGGCCCGCCGGGTCCAGGACTGCATCCGTCCCGTCATCAAGTGCGGTCACGACGGCCGACCGATCTGAGCGACAACTCCACACCACGGCGGCGGGTCCGGTCACCCGGGTCCGCCGCAGTGGTTGGGAAGGGAGATCGGATGCGCCAGCCCACGGCGTCCACGGTGCTCATCGCCGTGCTGCTCATCGCCGGCTGCGGCGCCGGGCCACGGGACGCGGCGAGCGCCACCACACCACCCGTGACCGCGCCACCGGCGACGACAGCGCCGACACCCACTGGTACGGGGTTCAACCCCACCGACATCGCCTGGCTGCAACTGACGGTGGCGATGACCGAACGCCTGCTGCCCGTCCTCGATCTGGTGCCGGCGCGGACCACCGACCGGGCCTGGCGGCGGACGGCCACCCAGGTGGCTGCCGCCCGGCGCGCCGACCTGGACCGCGCCCGCCGGTTACTGGCCGATGCCGCCGCCCCGACGACGAATCCGCACGAGGGGCACGACATGCCGGGCATGGCCACCGCGCAGGAGATGACCGCGCTGCGGGCGGCCGGCGGGCAGTCGTTTCACCGTCTGCTCGCCGGGCACCTGCGGGCGCATCTCGCGCAGTCGGTCCGGATCGCCACAGCTGAGCAGCAGAGCGGAGTCCAGCCGGCGACCGTGGCGCTGGCTGCGGCCGTGGTCCGGTCCGGCACCGCCGATCTCGCACGACTCGATCATCTCGACCGCGCGTAACGGCAGGGGTTCAGCCGCGAGCGGTGACGATTTCGTCGAGCAGCGCGGCCAACTCGACCGGACGGGACAGGAACGGTGAGTGGCTGGATTCAAGCCGCCGGACGCTGGTGGCCCGATCGGCCATCTTCTCCTGGAGCGGCACCGGAATGGCCTGGTCGTTGGTGCAGACGATGTAGGTCGACGGGATCGAGCGCCAGGCCGGCTCGTTCACCCGGTCCACGCATGCCCGCAGGCGCTGGTCGGCCAGCTGACTGATGGCGGTGTCGGCATCGGCGTCCGACAGGTCGCCGTAGAACGCCGTCCGTGGGTCCCCGGTGATCGGGACCAACACGTCGGTCTCGACCGGGTCCGGTACGCCGTGGAAGCTGAACATCGACTCGCCACGGTCCAGCTGGTACGCCGCCAGGTAGACGAGGTGCTCGACCTCGGACAGGCCGGTGGCGGCCTCGCTGACCGGGATGCCGCCGTACGAGTGGGCCACCACGACGACCGGCCCGCCGATCGCCGCGATCTCCTTGCGGACGGCGGCGGCGTCGTCCTGCATGCCGCCGCGGGCGTCCGGCCCCGAGGTGGGCAGGTCGACGGCCCTGGTCTGGTAGCCGAGGACGTCCAGTTCTGCCCGGAGCCGGTCCCAGACGGCCGGCCGGTGCCAGGCGCCGTGGACGAGCAACAGGGTGGGGCGGGTCGAGGTCATGGCCTACGCTTTCACTGATCGGACACAACGTCGGACAGTGTGTCCGACGAAGCCAACGATAGCCGGCTCCGCCCCGCCGACCACCCGAGGCCGGTGAACTCCCGGTGTCGGCGCCGTGATCTGCGCGACCACCACCCGGCCCAGCCCGTCGTCGTCACTCACCCCAGGTCCGAGCACGGCATCCTCCAGCCCCGGGGAGCGAGAGCTCTCGACCTGGCCAGCGGGAGCGGAGTCTGCGGTCGTGGCTGGCCACGACGATGGCACCTGGGCCGGCGCCCAGGGCGTCCTCCAACTCGTCGCAGAGCGTCGGCGAGAGGTGGTTGGTGGGCTCGTCGAGCAGGAGCAGCTCCGGCGGATCGGCGACGAGCACCGCCAGGGCGAGCCGACGGCGCTGTCCCACCGACAGGTCGGCCACCGGGCGGTCGAGGTCGGCCGGGGCGAGTAGCCCGAGGGACGACAGCGGTACGACAGCGGCCCGCTCCATCCCGACGGCACCGTCGAAGACCTGCCGGGCCGTTCGCCGCGCGTCAGCGAAGACGGTGTCCTGGGCGAGCAGGCCGACCCGCAGCTCCGGTCGTCGCCAGAGCGCTCCGGCACCGGCCAGGTGACCGGCGAGCACGGCGAGCAGAGTCGACTTGCCAGTGCCGTTGGGGCCGGTCACCAACAGCCGGTCGCGGGCCTTGATCTCCAGGTGCGCCACCCGCAGTCGGCCGGGAACCTCCAGCCGGTCCGCCGTGACGATGACCCTGTCGCTGTCGCCGACGGCGAGCGCCGGCACGTGGAAGCGCAACGGCTCCGACGGCACCGGAACGGGGTCGCGCTCGATCGTCTCCAGTCGACGGGCGGCGTCGCGGACGCGACGGGAGATCTGGTTCTGGACGCGGCCGGCGGTGTGCCCGTACCCCATCTTCTCGCTGTCGCGCGGGCCCCGGCCGTGGGCGACCTGGTGCCCGGTCACGGCGGCGGCCTCGCGCAGGTCGGCGAGGAGCGCCTGCTCGTCGTCGTAGCGCCGCCGCCACCGTTGCGCCTCGGCGCGCTTCGCAGCAAGGTAGGCGGTGTAGCCGCCGCCGAAGCGGACCGGCCCGTCGACCGCCGGGTCCAGGTCGATGAGATCGGTGCAGACCGCGTCCAGGAACGCGCGGTCGTGACTGGCGACCACGACCACGCCCGGCATGGCACGGAGCTGGTCCTCGCAGAACGCCGCCGCCGCGTCATCGAGGTGGTTGGTGGGCTCGTCGAGCAGCAGCGCGCCCGGCCTGCGGATCAGCATCGATGCGAGGGCGAGCCGGCCACGTTGCCCGCCGGAGAGCGCGCCCACCGTCCGGTCGAGGGGCAGACCGCCGAGGCCGAGGCCGTCGAGGACCGTGCGGGCACGCCGGTCGGCGTCCCAGGCGTCGCGGTCCTGCGCCCGCTCCAGCACCTCGCCGTACGCGGCCAGCAGCCGGTCGTGCTGCTCGGTGCCCCCCGGCGGGTTGGCGAGCGCGACGCCGATCCGGTCCAGCTCGGCGAGGTCGGCGCGGGCCTCGCGCAGCGCGTCGTCGAGGACGGCGGCGATGGTGGTGGATGCCGCCAACGGCAGCTCCTGATGCAGGAAGCCGACGTCCGGTGGCCGGGTGACGGTGCCGGATTCGGGTTCGTCGACGCCGGCGAGGACCCGCAGCAGTGTCGTCTTGCCGGTGCCGTTCTCACCGATCAGGCCGATCCGGTGGCCGGGCGCGGCGGTCAGGGAGACGCCGTCGAGCACCCGGCGGTCGTCGCGGACCCGCACGAGGTCATGGGCGATGAGAGCAGGTCGAACAGACATGGAGAACCTCGGAGAACGACGATCCGGGGCGCACACCGGCACCCCGGCGGGAGCAGGACATGACGACGGAGGCCGCGGCGACAAGAACGCGATCACGCGCTCGTCGGCGGCCGGTCCGGGTGCTCACCCGGAGATGTCGTCGTCACCTGCCACGTCTGCTCCGATCTCCGAAAACTCGGGCGCAAGGATAACTCGGCGTCGCTGGCCTCGGCTCAGCTCCCGCCCGTGCGGGCACCTGCTCGCAGCGAGTCGATGGTGAGGTCGAGGACGGCTTCGAGGTGGTCGATCTTTCCGGTGGAGAGCAGCAGCAGCACCCCGCCCTGGATGCCGGCGAGCAGTGCCGCGGCGGCCCGGTCGGCGTCGAGGTCCGGGTCGATGTCGCCGGTCGACTGCATGTGCCGGATGCCCTCGGTGATCGCCTTCTGCCAGCGCCAAATGAGGCCGGTCACGATCGCCTGCGCGCCGGGCGCCCGCCGGCCGGTCTGGCCGAGCAGACCGTTGAGGGGGCACTTCACCCCCTGCGCGAGGTACCGCTCGATCAGTCGGTCGCGCCAGGCGAGCCAGGCCGGCCAGGACGTCAGGTTGCTCAGCATCGGCTCCTGGTCGATGAGCACCTGGTCCGCCTCGTGCTGGGCCACCGCGAGCAGCAATCCCTCCTTCCCGTCCGGGAAGTAGTGGAAGAGCTGACCCTTGCTGGTACCGGTGTGGGCCATCACATCCTCGAGGCGTACCTCGTCGACGCCGCGCTCGCGGATCTCGGCGGCGGCGCCGGCGACGATCCGCGCCCGGGTCGCCTCGCCCTTGCGGGTCAACGCCCGTGTCATGAGACCTCCTGGTCGGGACTGCGGGTCCAACAGTATCCCGGTTTCTGGACTTGCAGGTCCATTTTTGCCGCGCCAAGGTCGGGAACGCGCGGTCCGCAGCGGGCCGACACCACGATCGGGAGGGCACCACGATGAACCACTACTACCTGCTCGGGCGGTCCGGCCTGCGGGTGAGCCGGCTGGCGCTGGGCACCATGAACTTCGGCGTCGACGGGTTCCACGCCGCGTACGGCAAGACCGAGCAGGAGGCCGAGCCGATCTTCCGGCAGTACCTGGAGTCGGGCGGGAACTTCATCGACACGGCGGACTTCTACACCGCCGGCGAGAGCGAGAAGATCCTCGGCCGTCTGATCGACCGGGCCGGCGTACGCGATCGGCTCGTGCTCACCAGCAAGGCAACCAACACCGTCGACCCGTCCGACCCGAACGCCAGCGGCAACGGTCGCAAGCACATCATGAGGGCAGTGGAGGCGTCGCTGCGCCGGCTCGGCACCGACTACATCGACCTGTACCTGCTGCACACCTGGGACCGGATCACCCCGGTCGAGGAGGTCGTGCACACCTTCGACGACCTGGTGCGCTCCGGCAAGATCCGGTACGCCGGGCTCTCCGACGTGCCGGCCTGGTACGCGGCTCGGGCGCAGAGCTACGCCGAGGCACACGGGCTGGCCCCGATGATCAACGTGCAGCTGCCGTACTCCCTGGTCACCCGGGACATCGAGGCGGAGCACGTGACGATGGCCCAGACCCTGGGCATGGGGCTCACCGCGTGGAGCCCGATCGGCGGGGGTCTGCTCAGCGGCAAGTACCGGCGGACCGGCGAGGGCATGAGCGGGACCGGCCGGTTGACGAACCCGGACGCCGCAGGTCGGGAGATCAGCCCCGGCGACTGGCAGGTGATCGAGGCGCTGGAGAGCGTGGCCGCCGAGTTGGGTCGCAGCATGGCGCAGGTGGCGATCAACTGGGTGGCCACCCAGCCCGCCGTCGGTTCGGTGGTCATCGGGGCGAGCAGCTCCGAACAGCTCGCCAGCAACTTCGGTGCGCTCGACTTCGAGATCCCTGCCGACGCCCGCCGCCGGCTCGACGAGGCGAGTGCCCCGAAGGTCCCGCTGCTCTACTCCATGTTCACCCCGCAGTACCAGTCCTGGGTGGTGAGCCCCGGCCTCGGCATCGGCGACAAGCCCGCCGGCTACGCCCCTCCGGTCTTCAACAGCGCCGCTGTCTAGGACCTCGCACGCCCTGCCCCTACCCCGCGATCTTGCACTTGCTGTCCCGGCATGAAGGGCATTTCACTCATGTCGACAACCACAAGTGCAAGATCGGCGGGGCGCCGGCAGGGTGCACACCCGCAGCGGTACCGCGTTGGCGTCGGCGATCCGGCGCGGCACGTCGACCGCCGCCCTGAGGTCCACCACGCCGTCGAGCGGGCTGATCGCGACCGCCGCCGTCCGCAGACCGGTCCACCGGGGCGGATTCGGCAGGGTACGGGCGATCGTCAGGTACTGGGTGACGGCGGCGAGCGAATATCCGCGCGACGTGACGCGGTCCCGCAGGACGCGACGCCCGTACAGCACGATGAGCGGTTTCACCGCGTAGGCCGGCGCCTGTCGCGGATTCGGGCCGAAGAACGGCGACAGCAACAGCAGATGCCGTACGACGTTGCCCGGCACCTGGGCCAGCCAGGCGGCCAGCACGGCGCCCCCGGAGATCCCCACGACGCCGACCTCGTCTCCCAGAGCCGCAGCGACGGCCCATCCCTGCGCGACGTACGCCGTCAGCTCGCCGGCCTCGACCCGGTGGTGGGCCCGCCGGTCGACGGTTCCGTGCTGGGGAGCCCGGGGAACCCAGACGTTGTACCCACTGTCGAAGAACTCCTCGGCCAGCCCTTCGTACTGCTCGGGCGCGAGGGTGTACCCGTGCAACAGCAGCACGGCCCGGCCGGTACGGGAGCCATGGCTCAGCAGGCGGCTGTGCGACTCAGGTCGCACGTCCGGATCGGCCGCCTCGGCGGCGATGATGGCCGCGGCGGCACGGGTGGCGGTGTCGAAGTCGAGCGGTCGGGCCGGCGCGACCCTTAGCCCACGGCGGCCCACCGGCCAGAGGTAGAGCCCGGCGACCGCCGCCCCGACGAGCGCCAACCCGCCGACGAGAAGCGCGATGATCTCCGGCATGGTCAGATGCTGACAGGGGCCACGCTCGGCGTCGGCTGATGGGGTGCGCCCGGGTGACCGGGCGCACCCGGTCAGCTATTCCCGGCTGTTCGGCGGCGCGAAGACGACCCGGGAACGCAACTGTCGAAAGCCGGTCCGCTCCAACTCCGCCAGCACGGCCACCCGGCGGGATTCCACGTCGGCGATGACCTCGCGGGCACCGCCGGCGGCCAGTACCCGGACCGCCTCGGCCAGCAGCTCGGGCCGGGCCGCCTCGTCGAGCAGGCCGAGATAGGCGAGCAGCGGGTAACAGGCGTCCCCGAATGTTCCGACCAGCCCGACCGGCTTCCCGGCCTCCAGCGCGATGCGCCATCTCTCGGTGTCGTTCCCCAGCCAGGCCAGCGGGTCGGTGGCGAGGTCGACGCCGCCGACCACCCGCGCGATCTCGACGCCGGTCAGCACGTCCGGCTCGGCGATCCGGGCGACCAGGGCGTTGATCTCCGACACGTCGACTGGCGCGCGGAAGTCGTACCGCCCGGAGGACGCCGGCAGAGGGGTGCCCGTCCAGGAGCACCGGAGCCGCTCCCCCCGCTCGACCAGCCCGGCGAGCCGGGCGGCCTCCATGGGCGCCCGCACCACGGCCAGCACCTCGGGCCGACGCCGCCAGTGCGCCGGCAGCGCGGCGTAGTACAGACCGGGACCGCCCAGCGCCTCGTGGGCGGCGCGCAGCAGCTCGGCGCCCACCTCCGGCTCGGCGTCCAGATCGAACCGTTCCAGCCACGGGGCACCGACGGCGCCCGGCGGAAGGAGCCAGGCGGCCCGGCCCACCAACCGGCCGGCGCGCAGCGCGACCCAGGTGGTCTCGGGACGGTAGCCGCCGCCGGCGATCCCGTCGGCGTACGCGACCTGGCGCAGTTGGGGCAGCGGATCAGGCATGGAGTCGAACAGGTTTTCCTCGCCCGCGACGAGCGGACGGATGACCAGATCAGTCATGGGTTGGTCCTCCGGGAAGCGCGCGCCCCGGATCAGATCCGCGCGGACGCCGGAGCGCGGAGGGGGCGCAGAACATCGGACATTGTTCTGACCTCCTTCCAGCTCGACGGCGTGCCCGACGACCATACGCGGACTGGTCGCCGACCCGCAATGGATCGTCACAGCGTCGGGTTGGTCTCCGCCCCACGCTTGTGGGCACGCTGGTCGTACACGGTGATACCGGCCAGGATCACGGCCGCGACGGCCGCCACGGCGACCGGCGGGAGCAGCACCATCGGCGGGGCCGCCACGGCCAGCGCCACCACGCCGACGTACAGCGCCCGACACCGCGGCGCGGATCGGTTCGCCCGCTCCAGGGTGCTCCGCCCGATCAGGAACAGCACCGGGCCGCCGAAGATGATGGCCACCAGGGCCCAGTCGATGGGCGGGTGCGGGTCCTCGATGACCTGTCCGAAGCCGACAGCGGTGCAGATGATGCCACCGACGATCAACAGCAGGCTGTAGCTCGCCCACCGCGACAGTTGGATTCCCTCCCCGCTCGGGGTCGAGGCATGGCCGGTCCTGACGTGGTAGAAGTAGATCCGCCAGAACGAGACGACCGCCACGAACGAGGCGACGAGGGCGATGGTCCCCTCGGTGGTGAAGCCCGGGAAGCTGACCGCCGCGCCGGCTTCGAGCACCACCTCGGCGAGAGCGATCATGAAAAACTGGTTGTACCGCTCGGCGAGATGCTCCTGCGAGACTGTGACCCTCAGGCTGTTGAGCTGACTCCGGCCCACGCGGGGAAGGGGGTAGGTGGTGGCGGCGCCGATCATCTCGATGGCGAGGGCGATGGTCCAGAAGATGCCCCGACCGAGACCGCCGCTGACGCCGCCACTGATCCAGAGCACGCTGGACGCCAGGTGCCAGGTCAGCACCCGGAGCGAGAACGTGTGCGCCGGGTGGCCCCGCAGGGCGAACGCCAGGAAGAGCGGTCGGCCGACCTGGATGACGACGTAGGTGCAGGCGAAGACGACGCCGCGTTGGCCGAAGGCCTGCGGCAGGGTGACCGCCAGCACCAGCGTGCCGAACATCGTCGCCAGCAGGACAACCTGCAGGTCGGGGCGCCGAGGGTCGTAGGTGCTCGCCAGCAGCGCGTTGAGCGACCAGATCATCCACATCGCCGTGAAGAACAGGACGGTCTGGCCCGCTTCGGACAGCAGTGTGTGCCGGACGATGGTCAGGTCGTCCGCGACCCGCCCGGCGAGGCGGGCCAGCGCGAAGACGTAGACGATGTCGAACAGCAGTTCCAGGACGGTCGCCGAGCGTGGGCTCCTACTGTCCCCGAGCCCACGAAAGAACTCGGTGCGCGTCAGCACGGACGGCGGGACAGCTCAGCCAGCCAGAGCCGCCGGCACGGGCACGCCACGGCGGTGACCCTGTTCCGCTGCCATCGTCCCCGAGCCTCCCTCGCCGACCGGCCCCACCTGATCCCTATCTGCGTATTTTATCCATCTTTAACGGGTCCCCGTCGCTGATGGCCGATACCGGGTCGGCGGTACGCCGGATCATCTCTGCCGTCACCCTGCGGTACGAGCCCGGGTCGACCGGGAACAGCCACTGCCGGGCCCGGGTCAGCGGGCCGACGTTGAGCCCCAACTCGTCGAGCACCTCGTCGACGTTGTGCATCGAGAACGGGATGATGTTCGTGCCGCGAGCGTGCCGTCCGTTGGTGCGCTTCGTCATCCAGAACAGCCGGGCGCGCACCTCGTCACGCATCCGGACCTCGGTCGGCAGGGTCAGCCCGCCCCGCAGGTACGCGGCCGTCCAGACCGCCGCCATCTCCGCGCTGAGCGGGCTGAAGAACGACGAGTTGTAGCCGGCGAACGTCAGCCGCGGCACGCCGATCGGCAGGATCTGCCGGTAGAGCATGAAGTTACCGGCGTCGTCCTGGAGCCGGGCGTGCAACGCGTCGTCCAGGAACGGCACGTGCTGACGGAAGCCGGTGCCACAGATCACCAGGTCGGCGGGGAGCACCGTGCCGTCGGCCAGGCGGGCGGCGGGCCGGCCGCCGTCGACCAGCAACTCGGTGATCACCTGTTCCCGGTGCACGGCGATACGGCCGTCGGTGACCCGCTCGAAGAAGCCCTCGGTGGCGAGGCTGACAGTGCTGCGGGCGATGTCCTCGAAGCTGCCGTTGGGCACGAGACCCAGCTCGCGCAGGTTGAACTGCCGGGTCGCGACCGAGCCGACGCTGTCGACCATGCGCTGGCGCAGACCGTTCCCCGGGCCGTGCAGGAACCGCTCGAAGCCCTTCAGGTGCAGGTAGCGGAAGAGCGCCTCACCCATCCGGGTGAGCAGCAGGTACTTGTAGTTGAGCGCCCCACCGAGCTTGCGGGGCATCTTCCAGAGCAGCTCGCGCGCCACGACGTGGGTCTGGGCGGCGACCTCGCTCACCGGGACCGCCACGTCGCAGGACGACTTGCCGTACCCCACCACGAGGACGTTCTTACCTCGGGCCGCATCGATGTCGTGGAACTCCCCCGTCGCCAGTACGCGCCCGCCGGCGGCGGCGAAGTCCGCCTGCCCGTCGAAGGACGGGACGAACGGGTCGGAGAAGATGCCGTTGGCGACGATCAGATGGTCGTACCGTTCCACAGTCAGCGGGTCCTGGGCGCCCGCCGGCCGCGAGGTGACCAGCCACCCGGTCTCGTCGTTGACGAGCTCGGCGGAGGCGACCTCCGTGGACAGGCGCAGCGCGCTGGCCAGCCCGAACTTCTCCACATAGCTCTCCAGGTACCGCTGGACCTGCTCACCCGACGGCCACTGCGGGTAGTCGGCGGGCATCGGCAGGTCGGAGAGGTGGTAGGTGCCCTTGTCGTTCTGGGTGTGCAGGCCGGGATAACGCCGGGTACGACTCCACACCCCACCGACGTCGGGCGCGCGCTCGAACACCGTGACGTCGAATCCGCTCTGCCGCAGCACCTTCGCTGCGCTCACACCGGCGAATCCGGCACCAACGACGGCAATCCTCATGATCTCCTCCAAGGACGTGCGAACCGTGCCGGCGCTGACCGCCCGCGGTGCTCGCACGCTAGCGAGCAGGCCGGGAAGGTCGCTATCCGCGCGACGCGGGCGCTATCCGCAGTACGCGGCCGGACCCTTTTGCTGTCGGGTCGACGGCTTTCGGGTCTGGTCCGGGCCGGTCGACCCTTACGGTCAGCGCGACGGGACGCCCGGGAGGTGTCGGATGGATGCGGTGACGGTCCGCACGGACGACGTCGACCAGGCTCGCGCCGAGGTGGGTCGGGTCTTCTGTCCACACCGGCTCACCCCACAGCCGGGTGTGCACAGCGTCCACCTGCGGATGGCGGCTCGCCGGGCGGGCGGGGTGGGTGTCATCGACCTGGACTACGGGCAGGCGGTGCGCATTCAACCGCCCGCGCTGGAGAGCTTCTACCTCGTCCAGATCCCCGGCGCCGGCAGCACGATGGTCCGGCACGCCGGTCAGACAGTGACCTCGACCCCCGACGTCGCCTCGGTCCTGTCCCCGTACGACAGCTCGGACATGCGGTGGTCCGAGGGCTCACCCCACCGGATCTTCTACGCCGACCGGCGCGCGGTCGACCGGGAACTCGCCCGCCTGCTCGGCCGCCCGGTGGACGAGCCGGTCCGCCTCGACGTCGGCATGCTCATGACCACGCCGACAGCGCAGGCGTGGGCGCGCGGGGTGGCGTTCCTCGCCGACGAGCTGTCCCAGCCGGCGGACGCGTCCCTGTTCGACCACCCGCAGGTCGCCGCCCGTTTCGAACAGGGGCTCATCGGCAAGCTGTTGCTGGCCCACCAGCACAGCCACTCGCACCTGCTGGCCGAGCCGAGCCCGCACGCCCATCCCGGGCGTCTCGTCCGCCGGGCCTGCGCCCTGATCTCCGAACACCACGATGAGGCACTGACCGTCGGTGACGTCGCCGAGGCCCTACGGGTGAGCGTACGAACACTTCAGGACTGTTTCCGCCGTGAGTTGCAGACCACGCCGACCGCGTACCTGCGGGCGTGCCGGCTCGACGCGGCTCACCGCACGCTCCGCTCGGCCGCGCCGGGGATGTCAGTGACGACTGTTGCCCTGCAACACGGCTTCGTGCACCTCGGCCGGTTCGCGACCGAGTATCGGAGCCGCTTCGGCGAGACGCCGTCCACGACACTGCGTCGGTGACGCGCGGTCAGACCGCCCGGGCGACGCAGATCCGGGCGCCCAGCCGTGGGCCGGCTTCGTAGATCATGTAGCCCACGCCGCCGTCGGTGCCGAAGCTCGGGGACGCCACCCGACCGTTGTCGGAGGCGATCGGGCTGTGGAACACCCCGAGATGCACCTCCCGGTCGAAGGCGTTGCCGACCTCGGTGAGGTGCATCCGCCCGTCACCGCCGTGGTAGACGACGTACGCGGTGCCGTTGCGGGTGAGCAGATGTGGTGCGGAGATGTCGCTCAGGCCGTCGCCGGCCGGTGAAACCAGCGGCTCGGGCGCGAACTGCCACTGGTCCCAGCCGTTCGGCGACCAACCCCAGAAGATCTTCCGGGTGCCGGGCCGAACGGTGTGCGCTCCCATGTAGAGCATCACGTACTTGTTGGCGAGCCCGGTCACCCGGTGCTCGAAGACCCGGGCGTACGACGTCTCGGTGGTGTTCGGTACGAGCCTGGTGCTCAGGATCGGCGTCTCGTCGCTGAAGGTGATGCCGTCTCGGGACCGGGCCACCCGGGTGGTGGTGTTCTCCCCGTGGAAGTAGAGGAAGAACTCCTTGCTGGAGGCGTTCCAGACGACGTGCGGCGACGAGACGTGGCTGACCGTCGTGGTCGGTAACAACCGGTCGACGATGGGGTTGCCGGGGTGCTCGGTGTAGGGGCCTTCCAGCCGGTCGGCGTAGGCGAGGCAGATCCCGCCGGGCGCGTCGTGCGGAGCGTAATAGAGGTAGTAGCGCCCCTTGGCACCGCTGATCTTGTCGTAGACCCCGCGTATGCAGGGAAAGATCGTTTCGCCGGTGGGGTTGTAGGCCAGTGGGCGGTCGAACGCGTCACGGACGTACCGGTAGCTGGGGAAACCGGCCGGCCCGGCAAACGACGGCGTGCCCCGGAGCAGAGGGCCGACCCCGCCGGCCGCGGAGGCGGCGCCGAGCAGCGCCGCGCCACGCAACAGCCCACGCCGGCTCAGCTCGGTGGGTCGGCCGGAGGGCGGATTCGGGTACACGGGTGCCATCTGATGTCTCCGATCGTGAGGGGACGCTCGTCGATCGCGGAGCGTGGGTGGTGGCGCGCCGGCGACCCGGAAGGCACAGACGAGAGCGCAGCCAGCGTCACTGTCGGTGAGGTGGCTGCCCGGTCGGTGGCCCGGGGTCGTCATCGACGAGTCTGGCCGGGTCCTCAGTCGACCGTCAAGGTGCTAATACGAATTATCGAGCGGCTTTCGTCGGCAGAACTTCTTCGCCCGAGGGTCTTGACGGCGACGCGGGGCGCGCCGCACCATTTCACCTCACCGACGCTAATGCGTATTACCTCGGTAACGATTGGACACGGAACGTGACTGGTTCGCGCAGGCGAGTCACCCAGCACGACATCGCCCGGATGACCGGCGTCAGCCAGGCGACCGTCTCGCTGGTGCTCAACGGCCGCGACGACGGCAACGTCAGGATCGCCCCGGAAACCCGGGAACGGGTCCTGCACGCCATCCGCACCACCGGATACGTCGCCGACCCGGTCGCCCGCCGGCTCGCCGCGCGGCACAATCGCATCCTCGGTGTGTTCACCTACGAGCCGGTCTTTCCGACCGGCACCGGCGATTTCTACCACCCGTTCCTGGTCGGCATCGAGGAGTGCGCCGAACGGCTCGGCTGTGACCTGCTGCTGCTCACCAGCGCGCCGGTGGCGGGCGGCCGGCGGCGGATCTTCCACGACGACAACCGGCTCCGCCTGGCCGATGGCTGCGTCCTGCTCGGTCGATCGCTGGACCGCGACGAACTGACCCGGCTGGTCACCGAGGACCAACCGTTCGTCTCGGTGGGACGCCGCGACGACGCGGGCGGGCCGGTGCCGTACGTCGGCGCCGACTACCCGACCGCCACCGCCGCCGTGGTGCGCCGCGCACTGGCCGCTGGTCACACCGCGCTGGCCTACCTGGGCCAGGGCGCCGGCCCCGAGTCGCACGCCGACCGGATGCGTGGCTTCCGGGCCGCGCTCGACGAGGCCGGACGCACACCACGGCACCTGCCGACCACCGACCGCTCCCCCGCCGAACTGCTCGACGCCCTGCTCGCGGCGGGCGTCACGGCGGCGGTGGTCGAGGAGTACGCCGACGGCGTGGCCATCGCCCAGCTGGCCCGCGAACGGGGCCTGGACATCCCGGGTGACCTGTCCATCCTGGCGCTCGGGGACCCGACCCGACCGGCCAGCACCGACATCGACTTCACCGGCTTCCGCATCCCCCGCCGCGAGATGGGGTGGCAGTCCGTCGAGGTGTTGACCGGGCTGCTGGAGGCGGACCCGGAGACCGTGCCGCAGCGGCTGGTGCCCTGCCAGCCCGTCGACGGCGCCACCCTCGCGCCGCCGAAGGTGATCCCGTGAAAGGACAGCTCTTGCCAGAGATGCAGGCCGAAGTTCTGATCGTCGGCGGTGGGCTCGGTGGCGTCGCCGCGGCCCTCGCCGCGCTGCGCGCCGGCCGTTCGGTGGTGCTCAGCGAGGAGTACGACTGGCTCGGCGGTCAGCTCACCAGCCAGGCCGTTCCGCCCGACGAGCACTCCTGGGTCGAGCAGTTCGGCGTCACCGCCAGTTACCGCAAGCTGCGCGACGGCATTCGGGACTACTACCGCGCCTACTACCCGCTCACCGACCGGGCCCGCCAGGCCACCGCGCTCAATCCGGGGGCCGGGCACGTGAGCCGGCTCTGCCACGAGCCACGGGTCGCGGTCGCGGTGCTGGAGGCCATGCTCGCGCCGTACCGGGGGGCCGGCCGGCTGCGGCTGCTCCAGCCGTATTTGCCGGTGGGGGCCGACACCGACGGCGACCGGGTGACCGGGGTGACCCTGGCGCACCGGGACAGCGGCGAACTGGTGCACGTGGTCGCGCCGTACGTGCTGGACGCCACCGAGACCGGCGAACTGCTGCCGTTGACCGGCACCGAGTACGTCACCGGCTTCGAGTCGCGGGGCGAGACCGGGGAGCCGAGCGCGCCGGACGAGGCGCAGCCGGAGAACATGCAGGCGTTCTCGGTCTGCTTCGCTGTCGACCACGTCGACGGCGACCACACCATCGACCGGCCGGCCCGGTACGACTTCTGGCGGGCGTACCAGCCGCCGTTCTGGGGCGACCGGATGCTCTCCTTCCGCTCACCCAACCCGCGCACGTTGGAGATCTCGGAGCGCAGCTTCACTCCCAACCCGGACGACGACCCGTGGCTGGTGATGGCCGACCAGCGGCTGAGTCCGGGCGATGGCAACCTGTGGACGTTCCGCCGGATCGCCGCTCGGCGCAGCTTCGTCCCGGGCAGCTACGACAGCGACATCTGCCTGGTCAACTGGCCGATGATCGACTACTTCGAGCACCCGCTGATCGACGTGCCCGACCCCGCCCACCAGATCGCGGCGGCCCGGGAGCTCTCCCTGTCGGTGCTCTACTGGCTTCAGACCGAGGCGCCCCGCGCCGACGGCGGGACCGGCTTCGCCGGGTTGCGGCTGCGTGGTGACGTCACCGGCACCGGTGGCATCAGCACCGACGGCGATGTCGCGCACAGCGGTCTGGCCCAGGCCCCGTACATCCGTGAGGCGCGGCGCATCCGCGCCGAGTACACGGTCGTCGAGCAGGACCTCTCCCTGGCGGTACGCGGCGACAAGGGCGCGGCCAGCTACCCGGACGCGGTCGGCGTCGGCATGTACCGCATCGACCTGCACCCGTCCACCGGCGGGGACAACTACGTCGACGTGGCCTCGTGTCCCTTCGAGATCCCACTCGGCGCCCTGATCCCCCGGCGGATGGAGAACCTGCTGCCCGCCGGGAAGAACATCGGCACCACCCACATCACCAACGGTTCGTACCGCCTGCACCCCGTGGAGTGGAACATCGGCGAGGTCGCCGGTCTGCTCGCGGACTTCTGCCTGGCCCGCCGGGTCACTCCCCGCGCGGTGCGTTACACCCCCGGCCTGCTGGCCGAATTCCAGAACCGCCTCGCCGACGAGGGCGTCGAGCTGCGCTGGCCCGACATCGCCGGCTACTGAGGGAGAACCCTGATGAGGAAACGGTTGACGGCCGTCGTCGCGCTCGCCGCGATGCTCGGCCTGAGCGCGTGCGGCGGCGGCGACAGCGCCGGCTCCGACGGCCCGGTCTCGCTGCGGATGACCACCTGGTCGGCGAACGAGGCGCACCTCAAGCTGTTCAACGAGATCGCGGCGGAGTACCAGAGCAGCCACCCCAACGTCGCAAAGATCACCTTCGACCCGATCCCGTTCGAGAGCTACACCACCACCTTGACCACCCAGATCGCCGGCGGAAACCCGCCCGACCTGGCCTGGGTCCTGGAGAACGCGGCTCCCGACTTCGTCTCCTCGGGCGCGCTGCTCCCGCTGGACGAGACCCTGCGCAAGACCGACGGGTACGCCTTCGACGAGCTGGCGCCGGCCGCGACGAAGCTGTGGCAGGCCGACGGCAAGCTGTACGGCTACCCGTTCTCCACCTCACCGTTCGGCATCTTCGTCAACACGGACCTGGTCAAGGCCGCTGGCGCGAAGAGCCCGGCCGAGCTGATCGCCGCCAACGCCTGGACCTGGGAGAACGCCGTGACCACCGCTTCGGCGGTGTCCGCCCGGACGGGCAAGGCGGGCCTGGTGGTCCGGGACTTCGACTACAAGGGCTGGGACAACCTCTCCACCATCTGGACCGGCTGGGGCGCCCAGGCGTGGAGCGCGGACGGCAAGACCTGCGGCTTCAACGCCACCGAGATGGTCGACGCGATGACCTTCCTGCACCAGGCGATCTTCACCGCGAAGGCGCTGCCCGGCCCGGGTACCGCCGCCGACTTCTTCGCCGGCGAGGCCGGCATGACAATCACCCAGATCTCCCGGGCCTCGCTGCTGGAGAAGCAGAAGTTCGGCTGGGACCTGGTACCGCTGCCGGCCGGCCCGAAGGGTGGCTACTCGGTGATCGGTCAGGGTGGCATGGGTGTGTTGAAGAAGGGCAAGCACGCCGACGTCGCCGCGGACTTCCTGGCCTTCCTCACCAATCCCGCCAACTCCGCCAAGCTGGCGCAGTTCTTCCCGCCGCCGCGTACCCCGCTGCTCACCGCGGCGACGCTGGCCAAGACCAATCCCCTGCTCAAGCCGGAGCAGTTGCAGCGCGTGGTGATCGACGGAATCGCCAACGGGGTGGTGAAGCCGAACCACACCGGGCAGGCCGAGTTGAGCCAGGCCGTGCGGTCGGCGCTGGACCCGATGTGGAAGGCCGACGCGGACGTGCGGGGCGTGCTCGACGGGGTCTGCTCGGCGATCAACCCGCTGTTGGCGAAGTAGGGGATCAGCGATGCCGGTCCTGATGGACAACGGGGCGGGTCGGGCTGCGCCCCGACCCGCCCCGGGCGGCACGGCAGCGTCGCCGCGACGCGGATGGTGGACCAGTCGTCGACGTGACCAGTTGGCCGGCCTGCTCTTCGTGACCCCACAACTGGTGGGTACGGCCCTCTTCGTGCTGCTGCCGCTCGGCTTGGTGGTCTGGTACAGCCTGCACGAGTGGAACGTGCTCGCGGACACCTTCGACTTCGTGGGCACTGACAACTACCGCGAACTGGTCGACGACCCGAAGCTGCCGGGCGTGCTCCGGAGCACGCTGTTCTTCTCCGTCGGCCTGGTCGTGTTCAACCTCGCCCTGGCCCTGCTGCTCGCCGTCCTGCTCAACCAGCGGCTGCGCGGCACAGTGGTGTTCCGGACGCTGTTCTTCTCGCCGGTGGTGGTCTCGCTGGTCGCCTGGACGATCGTCTGGGGCTTCCTGCTCCAGGACAACGGCGGCGTCAACGGGGTGGCCGGAGCGGTTGGCCTGGACGGCCCGAACTGGCTGCGCGGCGAATGGACCGCGCTGCTGTCGGTGATCGTCGTCCAGGTGGTCAAGAACGTCGGCCTCAACATGGTGCTGTTCCTCGCCGCGTTGCAGGGCGTCCCCGCCGAGCTGTATGAGGCGGCCCGGGTCGAGGGGGCGAGCCGGTGGACCCAGTTCCGCCGGATCACCGTGCCGCTGATCAGCCCGACCATTCTGTTGACCTCGATCATCACCGTGGTCGGCGCACTACAGGTCTTCGCCCAGATCGCCGTGCTCACCCAGGGCGGGCCGGGCACCTCGACCACGGTGCTCGTCTACTACCTCTACCAGCAGGCCTTCCAGTTCCACCAGTTCGGGTACGGCTCGACACTGTCGGTGCTGCTGTTCCTGATCGTGTTGACGCTGACCGTCGTGCAGTGGCGGATGCGCAGGAAGTGGGTCTTCCATGAACAATAGGCTGCCCTTGCGGGCCCGGGTGGGGATCTATGGGCTGATCTGCCTGCTGGCGATCCCGTTCGTCTTCCCGACCTGGTGGATGGTCACCTCGTCGTTCAAGCCGGTCAGCGACATCTTCGCCTTCCCCCCGTCGCTGATCCCCACCGAGCTGAGCTTCTCGGCGTACCGGCGGGTGTTCGAGCTGCAACCGTTCGCCCAGCAGTACCTCAACAGCGCGTACATCGCCGCGGTGGTCACCGTCGGCACCCTCGCCGTCTCGTCGCTGGCCGGCTACGCGTTCGCCCGGATCCGGTTCCGTGGTCAGCACGCGCTCTTCCTGGTGGTGCTGGTGGGCCTGCTGATCCCGAGCGAGGTGACCATCGTGCCGCTGTTTCAGATGTTCAACTCGGTCGGGCTGATCGACACCCACTGGCCGCTGATCCTGGTGCCGACGCTCGGCGCGCCCAGTGTGCTGGCCACCTTCATCATGCGGCAGTTCTTCATCACCCTGCCCGGCGAGTTGGAGGAGGCCGCACGGGTGGACGGGCTGGGCCGGCTGGCGACCTTCTGGCGGATCGCGCTGCCGCTGGCCCGTCCGGCCCTCGGCGCGGTGGCGATCTTCACCTTCCTGCACAGCTGGAACCTCTACCTGGAGCCGATCGTCTTCCTGTCCACCCCGGAGAAGTTCACACTGCCGCAGGCGCTGACCCAGTTCGTCGACGCGTACGGCGGCCCGATGTGGGACGTCCAACTCTCGGCGGCCTCGATGACGGCGCTGCCCGTCCTTGTCGTGTTCGTCATCGCGCAGCGGCAGTTCATCGAGGGTCTCGCCCACACCGGCCTGAAGGGCTGACCTGTCGGCCGGCGCGTGCTGAACCCGGGATCGGCCGCCCGCTCAGTCCTCCCAACCGAGACGTCGGGCGGCGGCCCGCCACGCCGCCGCGTCGGCGCGTGGCTCGTACCGCACGATCTGTTGCGTGGCGCGCAGCACGGACCGCAGCTCGGCCAGGCCACCGCCGATCGCGTCGAGGGCCCGGGCCTGCACCAGGGCGTTGCCCAGGGCGGTCGCCTCGACCGGCCCGGCGAGCACCGGCAGGCCGCAGGCGTCGGCGGTGAGCTGACAGAGCAGGTCGTTGCGGGCACCGCCGCCGACGACGTGCACCGCGTCGACGTGCCGACCGGAGAGCTGCTGCGCTTGCTGGACGGCGCGCCGGTGCGCCAACGCGAGGCTGTCCAGGATGCAGCGGACGGTCGCCGCCGGGTGCACCGGCACCGGTTCGCCGGTACGCCGACAGGCCTCGGCGATGCGGGCGGGCAGGTCGCCGGGTGGCAGGAAGGTGGGATCGTCCGGGTCCACCACAGATCGGAAGGCCGGCTCGTCGGTCGCCTCACGGAGCAGGGCGGGCAGGTCCGTGGTGCCCCAGGTACGCATCGACTCCTGAAGTGGCCAGAGGCCCATCACGTTACGGAGGTAGCGGAACGTGCCGTCGACGCCGGACTCGTTTGTGAAGTTGGCCCGCCGGCTCGCCTCGGTGAGCACCGGGGCGTCCAGCTCGACGCCGACCAGCGACCAGGTGCCGCAGGAGATGTAGGCGAAGTGCTCACCCACCGCCGGCACTCCCACCACTGCAGAGGCCGTGTCGTGCGATCCCACCGCCACCACCTCGGGAGTTCCGGGCAGCCCGAGCGTGGGCAGCACGGGACCGATCCGGGTGCCCGGCTCGCGCAGCGGCGGGAACAGCTCGCCGCGGATCCCCGCGTCGGCCATCAGGTCGGTGGCCCAGGCGCGGCGACGCAGGTCGTACAGCTGGGTGGTGGAGGCGTTGGTGACCTCGGCGCCGATCACACCGCTGAGCCAGTACGCGATGAGGTCCGGGATCAGCAGCAGCCGGTGCGCGGCCTCCAGCTGAGGCGTTCCGGCGGCGGCGACGAGCTGGTAAAGGGTGTTGAACGGCAGGTGTTGCAGCCCGGTCGTGGCATACAGCCGCGCCGGCCCGAGCTGCTCCGCCACCCGGTCGCCGACGCCCTCGGTACGCCCGTCGCGGTAGTGCACCGGGTTGCCGAGCAGAGCGCCGGTGGCGTCGAGCAACCCGTAGTCCACCGCCCAGGTGTCGATGCCGAGACCGGCGACGGGACCGGCGGCGCGCAGTCCCTCCAGGACACCCCGGTAGAGCGCCAGGACGTCCCAGTGCAGGGTGCCCGCCGCCCGCACCGGTTCGTTGCGGAACCGATGCGCCTCGGCCAGCTCCAGCGTCTCTGGTCCGACGCGTGCGAGCATGACCCGGCCGCTGGACGCGCCCACGTCCACGGCGGCCAGTCGCACGGCGGTCATCAGCGGAGGAAGGCCGCGGCGACCCCGGCGTCCACCGGGATGTGCAGGCCGGTGGTGTGCGACAGCTCGCCGCCGGTGAGCACGAAGACGGCGTTGGCGACGTGCTCGGGCAGCACCTCGCGCTTGAGCAGCGTGCGCTGGGCGTAGAACTCGCCCAGTTTCTCCTCCGGCACGCCGTAGACGGCGGCCCGCTGCGCACCCCAGCCCCCGGCGAAGATGCCGGAGCCGCGGACCACCCCGTCCGGGTTGACTCCGTTGACCCGGATGCCGTGGCCGCCGAGTTCGGCGGCGAGCAGGCGGACCTGGTGCGCCTGGTCGGCCTTGGCCGCGCCGTACGCCACGTTGTTCGGGCCGGCGAACAGCGAGTTCTTGCTGGAGATGTAGACGATGTCCCCGCCCATGCCCTGCGCCAGCAGCACGCGCGCCGCCTCCCGCGAAACGAGGAAGGAACCTTTGGCCATCACGTCGTGCTGGACGTCCCAGTCCGCCTCGGTCGTCTCCAGCAGCGACCTGGACAGCGACAGCCCGGCATTGTTCACGATCAGGTCCACCCCGCCGAAGGCGAGCACCGCGTCGCGCAGGGCATCCGCGACGGCAGTACCGTCGCTGACGTCGACCGTGACGGCGACCGCCACGTCGGCGCTGCCGATCTCCGCGGCAACGGCGGCGGCAGCCTGTGCGTCACGGTCGGCGACCACGACACACGCGCCCTCCGCGGCGAGCCGGTGGGCGATGGCCCGACCGATGCCGGAGCCACCGCCGGTGACGAACGCGACCCGCGTGGCGAGGGCCTTGGGCTTCGGCATCCGCTGAAGCTTCGCCTCCTCCAGCGCCCAGTACTCGATCCGGAACTTCTCGGCCTCGTCGATCGGCGCGTAGCGCGACACGGACTCCGCGCCGCGCATCACGTTGATGGCGTTGACGTAGAACTCACCGGCGACCCGGGCGGTCTGCTTGGTGGCGCCGAAGCTGAACATGCCCACGCCCGGCACCAGCACGATCGCCGGATCGGCACCACGCATCGCCGGGCTGTCCGGGCCGGCGTGCCGCTCGTAGTAGGCGCGGTAGTCGTCACGGTAGGCGGCGTGCAGATCGGTGAGTCGGGCGAGCACGGCCTCGACCGGCGCGGTGGGCGGCAGGTCGAGCACCATCGGACGGACCTTGGTCCGCAGGAAGTGGTCCGGGCAGGAGGTGCCGAGGGCCGCAAGCGCGCCGTGCTTCTCCCGCGCGACGAAGTCGAGCACCACGTCACTGTCGTCGAAGTGGCCCACCTGCGACCGGTCGGTGGACGCCAGACCCCGCAGCACCGGGAACAGCGCCGCCGCCCGACGCCGACGTTGGTCCGGTGGCAGCGGCTCATAGCCGTCGATGACCGCGCCGAGCGGTTCGGCCCGACCCCGCTGGTCGAGGAACGCCTGTGCGTCCCGGATCATCTCCAGGGAGTTGCGTTCGCACTCGTCGCTGGTCGCGCCCCAGGCCGTGATGCCGTGCCCGCCGAGGATCACACCGACGGCGCGCGGGTTGGCCCGCGCCACCGCGGCGATGTCGAGGCCGAGTTGGAAGCCGGGGCGCCGCCAGGGGACCCACAACACCCGGTCGCCGAAGATCTCCTTGGTCAGCTCCGGCCCGTCCGCGGCGGCGGCGATCGCGATCCCGGCGTCGGGGTGCAGGTGGTCGACGTGCGCGGCGTCGACGAGGCCGTGCATGGCGGTGTCGATGGACGGCGCGGCGCCGCCCCGGCCGTGCAGGCAGTAGTCGAAGGCGGCGACCATCTCGTCTTCCCGCTCCACGCCGGGGTAGACGTCGACGAGTGCGCGGAGTCGGTCCAGCCGCAGCGCGGCCAACCCGGACGGAGTGAGCGTGCCGAGATCACCACCGGAGCCCTTGACCCAGAGCAGGTCGACCGGAGCGCCGGTGACCGGGTCGGTGGCCGCGCCCTTGGCAGAGGTGTTGCCCCCGGCGTAGTTCGTCGTGGTCGGGTCAGCGCCGAGCCGGTTGCTGCGCGCGATCAGCGCCTGAACCTCGGATTGCATCGTCCTCACGTCCCCAGTCTGCGAATCTGTGTATGCCGGTCAGGCGCCCCAGCCGGCCTGCTGGCCGTCGGCGCGTTCGGCGCGGATCCTGTCGAAGTAGCCGGAGCGGGCGTACGCGGCCATCGGGTCCGGATCCAGGCCCGACTCCGCGCGCAGGTCGGCGAGCAGCGGCCGGACGTCGGTGTTGTACGCGTCCATCAGCACGGCGTTGGCGGCGAGCACGTCACCGCCGCGCTGTGCGGCGGCCAGCGCGCCCGCGTCGACGAGCAGCGCCTTCGCCGTGGCCTCCTGCACGTTGAGCACCGAGCGGATGATGGCGGGGATCTTCGCCTCGATGTTGTGGCACTGGTCGAGCATGAACGCGATACCGGCCTCCGGTGCCAGTGCGTCGCCACGGACGATCTCGTACATGATCCGGAACAGCTGGAACGGGTCCGCCGAGCCGACCATCAGATCGTCGTCGGCGTAGAAGCGCGAATTGAAGTCGAACGCGCCGAGCTTTCCGACGCGCAACAGGAACGCCACGATGAACTCGATGTTCGTACCCGGGGCGTGGTGGCCGGTGTCGATGACCACCTGCGCCTTCGGACCCAGCTCCAGACAGTGCGCGTACGCGGTGCCCCAGTCCGGCACGTCGGTGGCGTAGAACGCCGGCTCGAACAGCTTGTACTCCAGCAGGAGCCGCTGGTCGTCGCCGAGCTGGTCGTAGGTCTCGCGTAGTGCCACAGCGAGCCGGTCCTGCCGGGCGCGGATGTCGTCCTGGCCCGGGTAGTTGGTGCCGTCGGAGAACCAGAGCTTCAGGTCGCGGGAGCCGGTGCGGTCCATGATGTCCACACATTCGAGCAGGTGGTCGATGGCCTTGCGGCGTACCCCCGGATCCGGGTTGGTGACGCTGCCCAGCTTGTAGTCGTTGTCCTGGAACACGTTGGCGTTTATCGCACCCAGACCGACGCCCTGATCTCTGGCGAACGCGGCCAGGTCGGCGTAGTCGTCGACACGGTCCCACGGAATGTGCAGCGCCACGGTCGGTGCGATGCCGGTGAGCTGGTGTACGACCGCCGCGTCGGCAACCTTCTCGTACGGATGACGCGGCACCCCCTCCTGCGGGAAGACCTTGAACCGGGTTCCGGAGTTGGCGTACGCCCAGGATGGCGTCTCGATCCGCTGGGACCGCAGAGCCTGCTTGACCCGTTCGAGGGTCTGCGTGTCGGGCAGCGTCATGGTGTCTCTCCCGTCGGCTCTCCGGTCGGTGCACGGCGTGCGCCGGCACCGACCGGAAGGGCGCTCAGAACTGGAACTGGTCGATGTTGTTCTTGTCGAACACGGTGGGCGGCCCGAGGATGACCACCCCGTCCTTCGCGACGGTGAACTCGCCGAGCTTGCCGGCCTTGAACTTGTCGCCCTCGGCGCCGGTGATCTGGCCGGAGGCCAGGGCCGCACCGGCGTACGCGGCGAGGTAGCCGAGGTCGGCCGGGCTCCACAGGGCGAACGCGTCGACGGTGCCGTCCTTGACGTACTGGCGCATCTGGTTCGGGGTGCCCAGGCCGGTCAGCTTGACCTTGCCCTTGTACTGCGACCCGCTGAGGTAACGGGCGGCGGCGGCGACACCGACGGTGGTGGGCGAGATGATGCCCTTGAGGTTCGGGTACGACTGCAGCAGACCCTGGGTCTCCTGGAAGGACTTCTGATCGTCGTCGTTGCCGTACGCCACGGTGACCAGCTTGATCTTGCTGTACTCGGGCTTCGCCAGCTCGGTCTTCATCAACGCGATCCAGGCGTTCTGGTTGGTCGCGTTGGCGGTGGCGGAGAGGATCGCGACCTCGCCGGCACCGCCGATCTGCTCCGAGATGAGTTTGACCTGGTTCTCCGCGATGCCCTCGGCGGTGACCTGGTTGACGAAGACCTGGCGGCACTCGGGTTTGGTGTCCGAGTCGAAGGTGACGATCTTCGCGCCGGCCGCCTTCGCCTGGTTCAGCGCCCCGCAGATCGCGTTCGGGTCGTTGGCCGAGGTGACGATCACGTCCATGCCCTGCTGAGACAGGGTGTTGATGTAGCTGACCTGGGACGAGGCGCTGGCCTCGGAGGGGCCGACCTCCTTGAACTCACCCTTGATCTCGGTGACCGCGTCCTTGCCGCCGTTGTCCGAGACCGTGAAGTACGGGTTGTTGAGCTGCTTCGGCAGGAAGGCGATCTTGAGACCTTCCCGGAGAGCGGCGTTCGGGTTGGCGGCGCCGCTCGCCTGGTTGCCGGCGCCGGCGTCGTTGTCGGTGTCGTCCCGGGTGGTGCCGCCACAGGCCGTGGCGCTCAACAGCAGTGCGGCGATAGTGAGGCCGGTGGCCCCGACGCGGAGCCCTCTGCGGTACGCGGACATCGTCATCCTTCCGGGGGTGGTTGGTGCGCGGGGGACGTCACGACGCGGCGGGCTGCCGCTGTCGTCGACGGTGCAGCCGGGCGCGGACGTCCGCGACGGCGTTGGGCAGTACGACGGATGCGACGAGCAGGGTGCCGGTGACGATCGTCAGCGCGTTGGCGTCGACGTCGGCGAGTTGCAGCGCGTTGCGCAGGACTCCGAGGAGCAGGACGCCGGCCAGCACACCGACCAGGGCACCCCGGCCGCCGAAGATCGACACACCGCCGAGCAGGACGGCGGTCACCACTGTCAGCTCCAGGCCGGTGGCGTTGTCGCCACGGGCGCTGGCATAGCGCAGGGTCCAGAAGATGCCGACCAGCCCGCAGACAGCACCCGAGACCACGAAGAGCCAGAACTTCGTCCGGGCGACCGAGACGCCGGTGAACGTGGCGGCCTGGTCGTTGTTGCCCATGGCGTAGAGGGCCCGGCCGGCCGGTGTGGCGTGCAGCACGACAGCGAAGACCACCGCGAGCAGCAGCAGCGGCACGACCACTACCGGAACGGAGGTGCCGGGGATGTTGCGCACGACGGCGGCCGTCCAGTCGGCTGGGAAGTCCGCGACGGCCTGGTCGCCGAGCACGACGAACGACAGCCCGCGGTAGAGGGCGAGCGTGCCGATGGTCACCGCCAGCGACGGCAGACCGAAGCCGGTGACGAAGAGGCCGTTCACCGCGCCGAGCACGGCGCCGAGCAGCACCACGAGGACGCAGATCAACTCCAGGGACAAGCCGCTGGAGAGCCAGAGCTGGCCCATCAGGGTGCTGCTCAGGCCCACCATGCTGGCGACGGAGAGGTCGATCTCGCCGGTGATCACGATCAGGGTCATCGGTAGCGCGATGAGCGCCAGCGGCATCAGATCGAGCAGCAGGAACTGGGCGTTGCGACCGGTGGCGAAGTTCTCCACGGTCAGGCCGGCAAGCAGCACGACCACCACGAGGGCGACGACGATCACCGCGTCCCAGGAACCGAGCAGCCCGCGAAGGCTGGCGATGCGGCCCGCGCCGGGCTCGGCCTCGGCGGTGGGCGGTGCCGCGTACAGGCTGTCATGCGCCATGGGCGCTTCTCCCTCGGAGCCGGGCCGCCACCCGCAGGGCCACGAGCCGGTCCAGCCCGATGGCGGCGAGGATGAGTGCGCCGACCACGGCCTGCTGCCAGAACGGGTCGATGCGCAGAACGGCGAGCGAGCTGCCGATCGTGGTCAGCAGCACGGCGCCGAGCGCCGCGCCGTAGGCGCTGCCGCTGCCGCCGAAGATCGCCACTCCGCCGACCACGGCCGCGGCGACGACCTGGAGTTCCAGGCCGGTGCCGGCGGCCGCGTCGAGGGTGCCGAACCGGGCCGCGTACAGGACGCCGGCGAGGCCGGCGAGCGCGCCACTGGCCACGAAGACGGCGAAGACCCGCCGGCCCACCGGGATGCCGGAGAGCCGGGCGGCGGCCGGTTCGGAGCCGATCGCGTACAGCTCCCGGCCGCTGCGGTAGGAGCGCAGGTAGAAGCCGACGGCGGCGACGACGACCAGCGCGACGAGGAAGAGCACGGGTACGCCGAACACCGTCTGGTTGCCCAACCGCAGGAACGACTGTGGCATGTCGGCGGCGTTGATCTGCCGGCCGGACGCCCAGTAGTAGTCGACGCCCCGGAAGACGTAGAGGGTGCCGAGGGTGATGACCAGGGCGGGCACCCGGGCCACCGCGATCAGGCCGCCGTTGACAACCCCGCACAGCGCGCCCAACGCGACGCCGAGGACGAACGCCACCGGCCACGGGGTGCCGGGGGCGGAGACGAACAGCGTGCCGGTTGCGAAGGCGACCAGGCCCAGGATCGAGCCGACGGAGAGGTCGACGTTGCGGGTGACGATGACCACTGTCTGACCGACCGCCAGGATCACCAGGATCGCGCAGCCCAGCAGGAGGTCCTTGACGCTCTGGCCGCTCAGGAACCTGTCGTTGCGCAGGGTCGTGACCAGAACCAGCAGGCCGAGCGCGATCAGCAGGCTCAGCTCGCGTACGGCCAGCAGCCGCTCGGTGAGGCCACGGCGCTGCTGGCCGGGATCGGTCGGGGCGTGTTCGGCGGTCTGGTCGGGCGCGACAGCGCCGGTGCGGCTCATGCGGTCGCTCCCTGACCGGTGGCGGCGAACATGATGGAGGTTTCGTCCGCCTCGGCCCGGGACAGCTCGCGGACCAGTCGGCCCTCGTGCATGACGAGAACCCGGTCGGCCATGCCGAGCACCTCGGGCAGTTCACTGCTGATCATCAGGATGGCCAGCCCCTCGCCGGCCAACTCGGAGAGCAGGCGGTGCACCTCGGACTTGGTCCCGACGTCGATGCCACGGGTGGGTTCGTCGATGATCAGGACCCGTGGTTCGGTGGCCAGCCACTTGGCGAGCACGACCTTCTGCTGGTTGCCTCCGGAGAGGGTCGCCACGGGTGCCCCGAGCCGGGCGCCCTTCACCTGTAGCCGCCGTGTCCAGCGGTGGGCCTCGGAGCGCTCGGCGCCCCCGAGCAGGAGGCCCATCCGGCTCAGTGCCCGGCGGCGGGCCAGGGTGGCGTTGCGCTCCACCGACAACTCCATCACCAGGCCCTGCTGTCGACGGTCCTCGGGGACCAGCGCCATACCGGCGGCGATCGCCCGGCCCGGGTTCCCGGCCGGGACGGCCCGGCCGGCCACCAGCACCTCACCCGTGTCGTACCGGTCGACGCCGAAGATGGCGCGGGCGACCTCGCTGCGCCCGGCCCCGACCAGCCCGGCGAGCGCGACGATCTCCCCACCGCGGACGGAGAACGACACGTCGGCGAAGACTCCGGCCCGGGTCAGCCCACGGACTTCGAACAGCGTGTCGCGCAGGTCGGCGTCCTGCTTCGGGTAGAGCGAGGAGACGTCCCGACCGACCATGCGCCGCACCACCTCGTCGACGGTGAGGTCCGCGGCGGGGTCGCTGGATACCCAGGCGCCGTCCCGGAGCACTGTGATGCGGTGGCACAGGTCGAACACCTCGTCGAACCGGTGCGAGATGAACAGCACCGCGGCTCCGCGCTCGCAGAGCGACCGGGTGACCGCGAACAGTCGTTCGACCTCCACACCGGACAGCGCGGCAGTCGGCTCGTCCATGACCAGGACCCGGGCGTCGAAGGAGATCGCCTTGGCGATCTCGACGAGTTGCTGGTCGGCGATCGAGAGCCCGCGAGCGGGGCGAGTCGGGTCGATCCGGACGCCCAACCGTTGGAAGAGTGTCGCCGCGTCGCGGTTCATCGCCGCGGTGTCGATGCGGCGCAGACGGCGAAGCGGTTGCCGGCCCATGAAGATGTTCTCCGCCACCGACAGGTCCGGGAAGAGCGTCGGTTCCTGGTAGATGACGGCGATGCCGGCGGCCCGGGCGTCACCGGGGCCACGAAGGCGCAGCGGCTGCCCGTCGAGGGTCATCTCGCCGGAGTCCGGATCGTGTGCCCCGGACAGGATCTTCACCAGTGTGGACTTGCCGGCGCCGTTCTCGCCGACCAGGGCGTGTGCCTCGCCGGAGTGCAGCGCCAGGCGCACCCCGCGCAGCGCGACGACAGCCCCGAAGGACTTCGTCACGCCGTCGAGTACCAGCAGCGGACCGCGGTCCGTGTCCGGTGCTTCGGCGGTCATCCGACCACCTCCTGAATCGTTTCACGCATCGACATGGACCGTATGGGCCGGTCTTCGAGAGCGTCAAGAGTTTCACTGTCATTTCTTCCCTGTTGCCACACCGAGGAGAATGGATGAAACGTTTTAGCCGCTATAGACTTCCGAAGCGACCTGGCCGTGCCGTCCCGCCGCGCGGGCCGCCACCACCGCACCGAGCATCGAGGGGTTCATGGCAACGGCGAACATCAAGGAGGTCGCTCGGCACGCGGGCGTCTCCCTCGGCACCGTGAGCAACGTGCTCAACCGGCCCGACACTGTCGCCCCCGCCACCCGCCAACGGGTGCTCGACGCCATCACCACCCTCGGCTACGTCCGCAACGACTCCGCGCGTCAACTCCGTGCCGGGCACAGTCGCACCGTCGCCATCGTGGTGCTGGACGTGGCCAACCCGTTCTTCACCGACGTCGTGCGGGGCGCCGAACAGGTGATCGAGGCGTCCGGCGCCATGCTCGTCGTCTGCAACAGTGGCGAGGACAGCGCCCGGGAGCGCCGTCACCTGGAGTTGCTGGAGGAGCAGCGGGTCCGGGGCGTCCTCATCACCCCGGTCGGTCACGGCCCCCAGCCCAACCTGGACAAGCTCATCGACCGGGGCATCCCGGTGGTGCTGGTGGACCGGGGCACGGGCCGAGCGAACCGCTGCTCGGTGGCGGTCGACGACGTCCTCGGTGGCCGACTCGCCATGGACCACCTGCTGGACCAGGGCCATCAGCGCATCGCCTACCTCGGTGGCCCGGTCTCCATCGCCCAGGTCGCCGACCGGCACGCCGGAGCCGCCGCGGCGTTGAAGGAACGCGGCGGCACCGCCGAACTCCGGGTGGCGGTCACCGGCAGCCTGACCGTCGCCGCTGGCCGACGTGCCGCCGAGGAACTGCTGGCCCTACCAGCCCGGCAGCGCCCCACCGCCGTGTTCTGCGCCAACGACCTGCTCGCTCTCGGCGTACTCCAGGAACTGACAGCGCGTGGGCTGCGGGTGCCGGCCGACGTGGCCATCGTCGGCTACGACGACATCGAGTTCGCCGACGCGGCGGCGGTGCCGCTGTCGTCGGTTCGCCAGCCGCGTGACCAGCTCGGACGCACCGCGGCGGAGCTGCTGCTGGAGGAGGCCGATTCCGGCGACACGCACCGGCACCGGCACGTGGTGTTCCAGCCCGAGCTGGTCGTCCGCCGATCCAGCGACCAGCCCCGACGCACCCGACGCTGATCCACGAACCCACGAGCCGGCCGGCGCGGGTCGCCCGGGCGGGTCAGGCCGCTGGGCCGGGCATCGCCCAGACGTCGGCGATCGACGGGTCGTAGCCGGTGCCGGTGTCCTGGTACCGCACCCGCACGACACCGTCGCGGGTCGCGTCCGGCAGGTTGACGACGAACTGGTAGCTGACCGTGCCGGGCCCGCCCGCCGTGCGCTGCCACGAGCGGGTGTGCGCCACCACCCCGTCCACGACCACCTGGTAGTCCTTGAGCTGAGGCCCGTCGTACGTCTCGACCGAGCGCAGCGCGAACTGTTCACCGGGCCGTACCGCGAGATCGAACTCGAACCAACCACCGGGGCGGGTCACATCGGTGTAGCGGCGGGTCAGCCCGGCCTCGGTGCTGGTGCCCGAGTAGGTGGAGGCGGTGAGGCGGTGCGCCTGCTCGGACGCCGCGACGCCGAGGTCGACGTGGTCGTAGGCGTCCGTCGGTGGGACGACAGCGAAGGAGTAGGAACCGGACCCGATCTCGTACACGGCGACCGCGCCGTCCATCCGGACGAACCGCACCCCGTCGGCCTGCTCCGCCGGCCGGCCGCCCTCGGTGACCGCCTCGCGCGCGGGTGCTGGGAAGCGCACCGTCGCCGTGGTGTTCGCCGGCAGGGTGAGGCGCAGCCGCATGTCGCCGCGCGCGTCGAGGTCCCAGTCGCTGCCGATCGTGCCGTACGCCGAGCGGTACGACGCCTTGGCCGAGGTGAGGTTGCCGCCCGGCTGAGGGGCGAACGTGACGTGCGCGTACCCGGGGTTGCCGGCGTCGGGTTGGATGCCCGCGACGGTCCGGTACATCCAGTCGCCCACCGCGCCGTACGCGTAGTGGTTGAAGGAGTTCATCCCCACGTCGCCGAAGCTGCCGTCGGGTTTGATCGAGTCCCAGCGCTCCCAGATCGTGGTCGCGCCCTTGCCGATCTCGTAGCCCCACGACGGGTAGGTGTCGTTGAGCAACAGCCGGTAGGCGACGTCGAGATGCGCGGTGTCACTCAGCGCCGGCAGCAGGTCCGGTGTGCCGAGGAAGCCGGTGGAGAGGTGCCAGTCGTGCCGTTGCACGTTGGCGACCAGCCGGTCGGCGGCCCTGGCCCGCAGCGGGTCGGTCAGCAGGCCCATGCCGATGGCCAGCACGTACCCGGTCTGGCTGTCGCCCTGCACGGTCCCGTCGGCCGCGACGTAGGTGTTGACGAACGACTGGGTGATGGCGGTGGACAGCGCGGCGTAGCGGGTCGCGTCGGCGTTGCGCCCGATGGCGGCCGCCAGCTTCCCCAGCAGCCGGATGCTGTACGCGTAGTAGGCGGTGCCGACCACCCCGGCCGGCGTCGGGTCGTCGAGGTTGAGCCAGTCGAGGTACGGGCCGGCGTTGGTCCGCAGGTTGCCCGAGCTGGTGCTCTCCAGCCAGGACGCGTACCGCACCATCGACGCGTAATGCTCCTCGATCACCCGGGTGTCGCCGTAGCGCTGCCACAGCGCGTACGGCACTGTGATCCCGGCGTCCGCCCAGCCCGTCGCGCCGTCCCCACAGCAGGCGCGGGGCGCGACGTCGGGGTACGCGCCGTTGGCCGACTGCGCGTCGCGCAGGTCCTGCAACCACTTGCTGAGGAACGTCAGGCTGTCCATGTTGAAGGTGGCGGTGTTGGCGAAGACGTTGATGTCGCCGGTCCAGCCGAGTCGCTCGTCGCGGGCCGGGGTGTCGGTCGGGATGGACAGGAAGTTGCCGCGCTGCCCCCAGGTGATGTTGCTGTGCAGCCGGTTCACCATGGCGTTGGAGGTCTGGAACTCGCTGGTCAGCTCCCCGTCGGTGTGCATCACCAGGCCCGTGACCGAGGACAGGTCGGGGGTGCCCGGATAGCCGGTCAGCTCGACGTAGCGGAAACCGTGGAAGGTGAAGGTCGGCTCGTAGACCTCGGCGCCACCACCTCGCAGGGTGTAGAGGTCGGTGGCCCGGGCCGTCCGCAGGTTGGCGGTGTACGCGGTGCCGTTCGGGTTGAGCACCTCGGCGTGCCGGATTCGGACCGTCGAACCGGCCGGGCCGTTGACCCTCAGCCGCACCTTGCCCACCATGTTCTGGCCGAGGTCGAAGATCCAGGTGCCGGGGGTGGGCTGGGTCAGCACCCGGGCCGGCAACTCCTGCGTGACCCGCACCGGCGGGTCGACCTGGGCGACGATCTTGTCGGTGGCATCGACGTCGTCGATGGTTGCGGGCTTCCAGCCGGCGTCGTTGAAGCCGGGCTGGTTCCAGCCGGCCGGCAACCGCCGCGCGTCGTAGGTCTCACCGTGGATCAGGTCGCTCTGCAGGAACGGCCCGGCCGTGGCGCGCCACGTTCCGTCGGTGTTGACCGTCGCGCTGCGACCGTCGGTGTAGTCGATGCGCAGTTGCGCGCTCAGGTGCGGGCGGGAGCCGTAGTTGTCGGTGCCGAACCAGGCGATGCTGCCCGCGTACCAACCGTCGCCGAGCAGGGCGCCGAGGGCATTGTCACCCGGGCGGAGTTGGCCGGTCACGTCGTACGTCTGGTACTGCACCCGCTTGTGGTAGTCGGTCCAGCCAGGTGCCAGCTCGTGGTCGCCGACCCGCTGGCCGTTGAGGGAGAGCTGGTAGACACCGAGCGCGGTGGCGTAGATCCGGGCGCGGGCGACAGTGCCGTCGACCCGGAAGCCCCGTCGCAGCAACGGGTTCGCATCCAGCGCGACGAGCATGGCCTCGGTGTCGCCGCCGACCCGCAGGCCGGCCGCTGTGGCAGTGCCGGCCCCGAACGGGTTCACCCCGTCGGTGAGCGGAGCCGCGAAGAGTGTCTGGCCACCGCTGGTCACCGAGAAGTCGGAGAAGACGCCGGACTCCAGCCCGTTGGTCCGCAGGCCGACCGAGCCGGTCTGGTGGGCGGTGCTGGTGGTGACGTCGACCTGGGTGCCGTCGACCCAGGTGGTGATGGTGTTCCCGGCCGCCGTGATGCGCACCGTGTGCGGCGTGGTCAGCCGGTCGGCCGGTACGACAGCGCCGAGCGGCACCTCCTTGAGCACTGTCCAGGCACCGTTGACCCGGGCGTGCGGGCGCAGCTTGGCGCTGCCGCCGGTGATGGAGAACTGCCACATGTACGCGTTGCCCGCGCCACGGGCGCGCAGGAAGATCCCGGCCGCGTCGCGTTCCAGCCGGACCGTCGTCTGCACCGTGTAGTCGGTCCAGGATTCGGTGGGCGACGGCGACCCGATCCAGTCGGCCTGCCAGCCGGCGCCACCCTGCACGCCGGTTTCCCAGAACGTCGGCGTGCTCCACCCGGAGGCGTTGCCGGTGGTGTCCCAGACCTGGACCTGCCAGGCGTAGCGGGTCCGTGGCAGCAGGGCCGGTCCGGCGTACGGGACGAGGGTGCTCTGCCGGGACCGGACCCGGCCGCTGTCCCAGACGTCGGGGGCGCCGAGGCGGTCGGTGCTGGTGGCGACACGCACCTGGTAGGACTCCTGGACCACGCCCCGGGTGGTGGCGTCGATCCGCCAGCCGAGGCGGGGTCGTGCCACGTCCAGGCCGATCGGCGCGGTGGCCCGTTCGGCGGTCAGGTCGGTCGCCGTCAGCGCTGCGGCGGCCGGCGCGGCGGTCGCCGGGTACGGTGCCGCCATCGGCGTCAGGCCAGTCAGCAGCACGAGAAGTGCGGAAAGTGCGGCGTGACGCCGCGACGTGCGCATCATTCCTGGCCCTCATCCTTCTCTGCACGGTGTGGCGGCAGGGGTCGGCCTCCGGATTAATGAATCGTTTCAGGTAGGTTACGCGCTCGTCATGGTCAAGAGAAGACGTTGACAGCCATGAATCCGATCCCGCCGGGTGTCTGGTGATCGACGACCGACACCAGCGGTGGAAACTGTTATCCCGGCGCGACCGGTGAGTCTCCTGAGGGGAGGCTGTAGCGGATCTTCCGCCAGCCCCACGACAGGTAGCGGTACGACCACATGAAGGAGTCGAGACGATGCGCGGATCCGGTCCGGATGGAGCCGTCACACCAGGGGTTACCCGGGGCGCCCACGCGGAACCCCGGCGCGGTCTGCTCGGCCGCCTCCCGATCGGCGCGAGGCGGCTGCTGTGGCCGCTCCTCGCTGCCGCCGTGGTCGCCGTACTGGTGACGGGTGTGATCGTCGTGGTGCAGCCGACCGGGCCGACGCCCGCCCCGGCGGCGACACAGGCGCTCGACGCGCCGCCGCCCGCGAGCCCGCAGCCCGGCGCGACCAGCGCGACCACGCCCGCCGCCACCACGAGCCCGGCGGGGGCGACGCCGACCCCGGCGCCGACGGCGAAGCCGACAACCGGGCGTC
This sequence comes from Micromonospora trifolii, assembly GCF_022229005.1. Lineage (GTDB taxonomy): Bacteria > Actinomycetota > Actinomycetes > Mycobacteriales > Micromonosporaceae > Micromonospora > Micromonospora trifolii. The sequence continues at coordinate 172,843 of NZ_JAKKFD010000002.1, read as the reverse complement.
CGGTCGCTCCGGCGGCCCCGGTGGCGACCTCGAAGCGCAAGGGCGTCGGGGTGTGGAAGTTCGACGGCGTCAGCCAGGCGCTGGCGAACTCCGGGGCGAGTTGGTACTACACCTGGGACGTGGCCCACTCGGGCGTCACCAGCCCGAAGGGCGCCGAGTTCGTCCCGATGATCTGGGGGGCGAAGAGCGTCACCGCCAGCAACCTGCAACAGGCCAAGCAGAACGGCCGCTACCTGCTCGGGTTCAACGAGCCGGACCTGAAGGGTCAGGCGGAGATGACCGTCGAGCAGGCGTTGGAGCTGTGGCCGCAGTTGCAGGCCACCGGCCTTCCGCTGGGCAGCCCGGCGGTGGCCTGGGGCGGCGACCGGCCGGGCGAATGGCTCGACCGGTTCATGGCCGGGGCGAAGCAGCGCGGCTACCGCGTCGACTTCATCGCCCTGCACTGGTACGGCGGTGACTTCACCACCGCCAACGCGGTCAACCAGCTCAGGTCGTACCTGCAGGCCGTGCACGACCGGTACAAGCTGCCGGTCTGGCTCACCGAGTTCGCCCTGATCGACTTCTCCAACGGCGTCCGCTTCCCCACCCAGGCACAGCAGGCCGCGTTCCTCACCGCGGCGACCCGGATGCTGGGTGGGCTGTCCTGGCTCCAGCGGTACGCGTGGTTCGGCCTGCCCGCCACCGACAAGGACCAGACCGGGCTGTTTCGCACCGGCAGCACGGCGACCGCCGTCGGCCGCGCCTACCAGGCGGCGCGCTGAGCACGCCGACACCGCTGGCGCGGCGGCGGTGACGTGACCATACTCAGCCGACATGGAGAAGGCCCGTTCCGAGCTGGGTCGGGACCTGGCGCACGCGCTGCGTACCGGTCCGTTCTCGGCGGCCCTCCACCTCGCCATCGAGGACCGTGGCATGCGGCTGGAGGAGATCCAGGAGAAGCTGTCGACGGCCGGCGTCAGCGTCAGCCTCACCACGTTGAGTTACTGGCGACGCGGTCGCAGCCGGCCGGAACGCCCGGAGTCGATCAAAGCCGTCCGGCTCCTCGAAGCGATCCTGTCGCTGCCGGCCGAGTCGTTGATCGTCCAACTTGGCCCGCGCCGGCCTCGGGGCCGATGGCTGAGCCAACCACCCGGGACCATCGAGATCGACCGCCTCTTCAGTGACGGCACCAGCGTCGCCAAGATGGTGGCCGAGGTCGACCGGTGGCTGTACCACGAGTTGACCCGGCTCAGTCTGCACGACCTCTACGTGGTGGGCGATCGACGCCAGGAGATCAGCTTGACCTGCCGGCAGGTGCTCCGGGCCAACACCGACCGGGTCTCGCGGACCGTGGGCATCTTCCGCACCGACGACGTGACCGCCTCGACGCGGATCAACGCGGTCCGCAACTGCCGGCTCGGCCGGGTCCGCTCGGAGCACGGTTCCGGTCTGCTCGTCGCGGAGATCATCTTCGACCGGATGCTGGCACAGGGCGACACCGTGGTGATCGAGTACGAGTTCCTCAGCACCTCGCAGCTGCCGACCGACAACTACTACCGCGGGTTCTCCACCCCGGTCAGTGAGTACGTCCTCCAGGTGCAGTTCGACCACGACGCCGTACCGGCCCGCTGTCACCGCTTCGAGCGACGTGGCCTGCACGCGCCCGACCAGGGTGTGTGGGAGGCGTGGATCGGGTCCACCCACGGCGCCCACCTGATCGCCTCGGACGTCCCGCCGGGGATCGTCGGCATGCGCTGGGAGTGGGAGTGAGCGGCCAATGACCACTCACTCCCGTTCCCGTACCGCCTGTCAGCTCGCGCTGATCGTCACGTCGTCGATCACGAAGCTGGTCTGGTACGACCAGTCCTCCACTCCGTTGAACCTCAGCGCGGCGGTCTGCCCGGCGAACTGGCCGACGTTGATCACCTTCTCGACGTACCCGGAGGTCCTGTCCAGGTTCGAGTAGCTGGCCACCGTGGTGCCGCCGAGTGTGACGGTCAACCGGTCGTAGGCCAGGTTCTCGTACTCGGCGGTGGTGATCCGGATCCAGAACCGCAGCGTCGCGTTGGCACATCCGGCCGGGATCGTCACCGACTGCGACACGGTGTCGGTCTGCACCTGGCCGCCACCGTTGAGCCAGGCGTTACGGGCGCCGGAGCGTGCCGGGTACTGCGACCAGCTGCCGATCACGTTCGCCGTCGCGGTCCACGGTGAGGTGCCACTCTCGAAGCCCGGGTTGCCGACGACCTGCGCGGGCGTGCAGCCACCGCCGCCACTGGTCACCGTCCAGGTGAAGGTCGCCTGAGCCGTCCGGCCCGCCGCGTCGGTGACGGTAACCGTCACGTTCGAGGTGCCCGCCGTGGTGGCGCTGCCGGTGATCCGCCCGGTGGACGCGCCGATGCTGAGGCCGGCCGGCAGTCCCGAGGCGCTCCAGGTGTACGGGGTGGTGCCGCCGCTGCCCTGCACCTGCACGTCGACGGCCTGGCCGACAGCCGAGGTGCGGCTACCCGGGTTGGTCACCGTCGGGCTACCCGGGCCGGGGTCGGTGCCACCGATGAACCCGGTGTAGAGCAGGACGTTCGGCGAGCCGCTGCCCGGACTGGTGATCTTGCCGGTGGTGCCGTTGTCCACCAGCGCCGCCCGGACCTGGGCGGGAGTCGCACTGGGGTTCGCTCCCAGGTACAGCGCCGCCGCACCGGCCGTGTGCGGTGACGCCATCGAGGTGCCGGTCATCGTGGCGCTGCCGTTGTTGCTGGAGTAGGAGGCCGAGACGATGCTCGTGCCAGGGGCGAAGATGTCCAGGCAGGAGCCGTAGTTGCTGCTGCTGTTGCGTCCGTCGGAGCTGGTGCTGTTGCCGACCGTGATGGCCGCGGTGACCGCCTGCGGGCTGTAGTAGCAGGCGTCGTCCGAGGAGTTGCCGGCCGCCTGCACGAACTGCACACCCGAGCTGATCAGGCTGGTGACGGCGCTGTCCATCGCCTGGCTGGTGCACCGGCTGCCGCAGCCGATGCTGTAGTTGACGACCGCCGGCTTCTGCGCGTTGGCGCGTACCCAGTTGATCCCCGCGATCAGGTCGTCGTTCGTGCCGCTGCCCTGGCAGTTCAGCACCCGTACGGCGACCACGCCGGCCTTCTTCGCGATTCCGTACGTGGTGCCCACTGCGGTGCCGGCGACGTGCGTGCCGTGTCCGTGGCAGTCTTGCGGGGTGCTGTCGTTGTCCACCATGTCGGTGCCCTGCCGCACTCGGCCGGTGAACTCGTTGTGGTTGGCGTTGATGCCGGTGTCGAGGACGTAGACGGTGACCCCCTGGCCCGGGTTGGCCGGGTAGGTGAAGGTCTGGTTCAACGGCAGGTTGCGCTGGTCGATCCGGTCGTCTCCCCAGTTCGGCGGGTTGGTCTGGGTGTCCAGTACGCCGATGCGCTGGACCTGCTCGACGGACGCGACGGACGGGTCCGCGGCCAGTCGTTGCGCCTGCTTCGCCGACATGCTCACCGAGAAGCCGGGCAGGGCCGACGCGTAGACGTGTCGGGTCTGGCCACCGAAGCGGCCGGTCAGCTCACGGGCCTTGCTGTCGACGGCGGTGGCCGCCAACGCGGTGGACCTGAGCGTGACGATGTAGCGGTCGGCCACCGCGTTCGGTCCGTCCGCGTACGTGATGGTGCCGGTCGGCTCGGCCTGGGCCGGGCCACCGACGCCGATGGCTCCGGCCAGCGCCAGGACGAGCGCGAAGCCAGCGGCTGGGAGTCGTTGCAACACGGGTGATCTCCTCCAAGGTGCCGACTCCGCGATTCGCGTCCGGGTGACGCCGAATTCGGAGGGCTGTGCCGAAAGGTAGGAGGAGACGCGGCAGCGCGGACAGACCGGTTAACAATGATCGATGTTTCGTAACGTCAAAACTGTTTATGAGCTCCCACGTGAGATTTACGTCTGGTCGACGTGGTTCCGCCATGAGTGCTGCGGCTCGTACCCCAGCACCCGGCGGGCCTTGTCGATGCTGAGCAGCGTCTCGTTCTCACCCAGCTCCTTACGGATCTCGACGCCCGGGTAGACCTCGGCCATCAGGCTGGCGCTGGACCTGGTCATGACGGTGTCGGCGTTGGCGATGACGAAGACGTCGGCACCGGGCTGGTCGTGCGCGAGCGCGCGCTCGACCGCCTGGGCCCCGTCCCGGGCGTCGATGTAGCCCCACAGGTTCCACCGGCGCAGCTGCGGGTCGGCGTCGAACGAGGGGAACGGCGCGTAGTCCTCGACGTCCATCACATTGGAGAAGCGCAGCCCCACCATGACCAGCTCCGGGTCCCACCGGCAGAAGTGCCGGGCCATCTCCTCCTCCAGAGCCTTGTTCAACGAGTACGTCGACTCGGGCCGTGGCGCGTACTCCTCGTCGACCGGCGCGTACGGCGGTGGGGTGTCGAACGGCAGCCCGAGCACCGTCTCGCTCGACGCCCACACCACCCGCTTGATCCCGGCCGCCCGCGCCGCGGCGAACACGTTGTACGTCGCCGCCGAGTTGTTCGCGAACGTGGTCGCGTTCGACATCAGCCCGGGGGCCGGGATCGCCGCGAGGTGCACGACCGCGTCGACGCCGCCCGCGTGCTCGTCGGCGCCCCCGGTGAACGCCTCCACCACCTGCCCGTAGTCGGTCAGGTCGACCAGCAGGAACTCACCGTTCACGTCGCGGGGGTCGCGGCCGCCGACACGGTCGACCGCCAGGACGTCGACGCCCACGGCGCGCAGGTGCGCGACCACGGCGCGACCGAGTTTGCCGGTGGCACCGGTGACGACGACGCGCTCGGGCAGTACGGAATCGCTCATGCTGACATCTTCTCCGGCGAGGCGCGACGCCCCGGACGCGGGTGCGGACCGACCGCCTCCGAACAGCGGCACGACCCACGCCGGACACCACCACGCCGTTCACGCCGTAGGCAGCCAGCCGAGGGTCTTCATCGTGGAGAGGCTGGTCGCCTTGAGGCCACCGGCGGAGACGGTCCAGAGCACTCCGTCGACCACCAGTGACCGGCGGATCGGCGTCAGACCCTCGGGACCTCCCGTGTCCGACGTGTGGTCGACCGTGCCGACCTCGGTGAACCCGCCGTCGCCGGCTCGCAGGGCCACAGCCACGTTGCTCGGCCGGCCCGTGCCGTGGGCGGTCAGTGGGACCACTACCAGGCGTTCCGCCGGCCAGTAGAGGAACGCGTGCGGGTCGAACTCCGCCTCGGAGTGCCCCTGCCTGACGTGATACTGGGCGACCCTGGTCGGCTTGGCCGGGGAGGAGACGTCGAAGAGCGAGATCTGGGTGCCCTGGATACGGCCCTGGCCGGACGCCTCCTGCCCGACACCGAGCAGCCGTCCTTCGCCGACCGGATGCAGGTACGCCGAATACCCGTTGATCTTCAACTCGCCGGTCACCTTCGGCGCCCCCGGATCACGCAGATCGACTGTGTAGAGCGGGTCGGTCTGCCGGAAGGTGACGACGTACCCGGTGCCAGCGACGAACCGTACCGCGTATATCCGTTCCCCCTTGCCCAGACCGGTGACCTTTCCGACCTGGGTCAGCGCCGTGCCGTCGGCACGCAGGACATACACGCTGGACGTCGAGTTCGGCCTGTCGCCCCAGGTACGGCCACTGGTGGTGGCCACTCTCAGATGCCCGTCCCACTTGGACATGGCGTACTGGTTGACGAGCCAGCCCGATACGGACGCGGCGGCGACGTATCGCGGGGCACCGGTGCCAGTGATGTCGAACTGGTAGATCTCGGTGGTCTCGTCCCTGGGATCCGGTGCGATGTTCCGCGCGGTCAGAATCGGCAGCACCCGCCAGCGCTGATCGTTGGCGACGTACAGCCGGGGTCCGTTGCTGTAGACGGTGTCGCCGTCGGCGATCACGGTGACCGGGTCGCCAGCACCGAGCGCGGCCGCACCGAGATCGAAACTGAGCACGGTCACCAGCGACGTGCCGGAGTAGACGGCTGGCCGGCTCACCCGGTCGCAGCCGACCCGTCCGGCGCTGGTTCGCCCGCCGGAGGTGACCTCGTACCGGGGCAGCCAGTCGTCGGCGGTGGCGTTGTCGATGATCTCACGGTTGGCGGTGGTGCGCTGCTCATCGGTGGCCCGTTCCCGATGCGGAAAGTTCAGCCGGGGCGCGGAGCGGACCACGACCCGGACCGTTGTGCCGACCTGGCGGGCGTCCACCAGATTGCCGTCGATCCGATATTCGCCGATGATCTTCGGCTGGCCGGACAGGTCGACCATTATCAGCTGAGGGCCGACGATGCCGTCCGGCGCCGGGGCGTCCACGACCCGCCCGCCCCCCTCGGAGACGGCCGGTTGAAACCTCCCGGCCCACCCGTCGCGGCGCAGCACCAGCGCCCGGTCACCGTGCAGCAGCAGGGCGTCCTCGACCCCGCCGAACTGATCGGCGCCCGGCGTCAGGTCCAGCTCTCCGGTCAGCCGGCGGGTGGCCGGGTCGACCACGTACAGCGTGCCGTGCTGCACCGTGACGATCCGCCTGCCGTCGGTCTTGACCAGGTCCGGTTCATCGGCCCCGGCCTCGTGCCTGTTGGTGCCCGAGTAGCCGGGGGCGGCGGCTGTGGACGCCGCATCCGCAGCCCCCGCCGCGGCGGGCGCCGCTCGTTCGGCGCTGCCGAAGGCGAGCGCGTCCCCGTTCGGCCCGAACCCCCAGGGCCCGACGTACGCGCTGGCAGCCGTCTTCAGCTGCCGCAGCGCCTCCGCGCAGGAGTCGAACGCGACGAGCCGGAACCCGCCAGCCGGCACTCCCCGGTCAGGTGGCGGCGCGGGGGCCGGCTCCGCCGTACAGCCGGTGACCAGCGCCAGGCCGGCGGCCAGGGCCAGTCCCATGACGCGAGCCGGCGTCACGACTCGGGGGGCGCCGTTGGCGGCCGTTGGCTGGGGTACGTGGGCGCTGCTACGCGTCATGCCCCCTACGACGTTGGCTGCCCTGGGCTGGGTTCCCGGGGTGCGAACCTCGAGCCGAGCAATCGACAGGGGTTCGAGCGTCGGTCGCACCACCGCGACGGCCCGGCGAGGCCGGCCGGACCGGCACGACACCTTGTCGCGAAGGATTGAATGGTGGTTCAATCCTTGCGTGGCGTACCGAAGCACCGAGCGGATGAAGGCTCGGCTGACCGCCTCCCGAGAACGGATCATCGCCGCGGCCCTGGCGATCATGGCCGCGCACGGGTACGCCGGCTGCTCGGTCGCCGCCGTCGCCGAACGGGCCGGTGTGGCGACCGGCAGCGTCTACCGCCACTTCCCGACCAAGGCCAATCTGTTCGCCGAGGTGTTCCGTACGGCTTCGCAGCGCGAGGTGGACGCCGTCGCGCGCGCCGCAGCGCTGGAGACCTCCGCCGCCAAGCAGATGGCCGCCGTCGTCGAGACGTTCTCCCGCCGCGCCCTGCAGTCCCCACGGTTGGCGTATGCCCTGCTCGCCGAGCCGGTCGACCCGGCGGTCGACGCCGAGCGGCTCGTCTTCCGCCGCGCGTACGCCGAACTGATCGCCGGGTACGTCGCGGCCGGTGTGGCGAGCGGTGAACTGCCCTCGCAAGATGCGGAGCTGACCGCGACCGCGCTGGTCGGCGCCCTGGCCGAGGCCATGGTCGGTCCGCTGGCCGCAGGGGTCGCCGGCCCGGAGACCATTTCAGCCCTGATCGCCTTCAACCATCGCGCGCTGGGAGTATCGCCGTGACGACACACGAGGTCTTCAACCAGGTTCCCCCGCTCGCCGGCTACGACGCGGCGGACGACCCGGCACTGCTCGACGGGCTCGAGCGGGAGGGCGCCGGCTGGGCCGCCGCCGAGCTGCGGGAACTCGGCCGCCTGGGCGGCGCTGAGCGGGCCATCGAGTACGGGCGGCTGGCCAACGAACATCCGCCGGTCCTGCGCACCCACGACCGCTACGGCCATCGCATCGACGAGGTGGAGTTCCACCCCGCCTGGCACGAGCTGATGCGCACCGCGGTCACGTACGGCCTGCATGCCGCGCCATGGGCGGACGCCCGACCGGGCGCACACGTGGCCCGGGCCGCCAAGTTCTACACGTGGCGGCCCGACGCCGGCCACGGCTGCCCGATCTCGATGACCTACGCAGCAGTGCCCGTGCTGCGGCACAACCCGGAGCTGGCCGCGCGGTACGAGCCGCTGCTCACCGCCACGACGTACGACTTCGGGCTGCGTCCGCCGCTGGGCAAGCAGGGGCTGCTGGCGGGCATGTCGATGACGGAGAAGCAGGGCGGCTCGGACGTGCGCGCCAACACCACCACCGCTCGCCCTGAGCCGGACGGGACCTACCGGCTCGTCGGGCACAAGTGGTTCACGTCGGCGCCGATGTGCGACATCTTCCTCACCCTCGCCCAGGCACCAGAGGGAATCACCTGCTTTCTCGTCCCGCGTGTCCTTCCCGACGGCACCCGCAACCCGATGCGGCTGATGCGCCTCAAGGACAAGCTGGGCAACCGGTCCAACGCCTCGGCGGAGGTGGAATACGAGCAGGCGGTCGCCTGGCGTGTCGGAGACGAGGGCCGTGGCGTACGCACGATCATCGACATGGTCAACCTGACCCGCCTCGACTGCGTCATCGGCGCGGCGGCCGGGATGCGCCAAGGCGTGATCACCGCAGCCCACCACGCCACCCACCGGCAGACCTTTGGCCGGTACCTCATCGACCAACCACTGATGCGAAACGTGCTCGCCGACCTCGCGGTCGAGTCCGAGGCCGCCACCGTCCTCATGATGCGCCTCGCCGGAGCGACTGACCGATCCGCGCGCGGCGACGCCAGTGAGACCGCGTTCAAACGGCTCGCCCTCGCCGTCGGCAAGTACTGGGTCTGCAAGCGCTGGCCGGCACACGCCGCAGAGGCCCTCGAATGCCTGGGCGGCAACGGCTACGTCGAGGAGTCCGGCATGCCGCGGCTGTTCCGCGAGTCGCCGCTGAACTCGATCTGGGAGGGCTCCGGCAACGTCGCCGCCCTGGACGTCCTGCGTGCTCTCGTCAAGGAACCCCAGGTCATGGAGGCGTTCCAGGCCGAGGTGAGCGCCGCTGCCGGCACCGACGCACGGCTCGACGCCGCGGTCCGCCAGGTGCGCGCCGACCTGTCCGACCTCGACGACCTCGAACTGCGGGCCCGCCGCATCGTCGAACGACTCGCCCTGGTGCTGCAGGGCTCGCTGCTGGTGCGGCACGGCCACCCCGCCGTCGCCGACGCCTTCTGCGCGTCCCGGCTCGGCGGCGACCACGGCCAGGCGTACGGCACCCTGCCGAGCGGCGTCGACTTCGCCGCGATCATCTCTCGCGCCACCCCCAAGGTGAGCTGACGCGCGGAGAACGGCGAGGAACTCCTCAAGCTACGAGCCGCGGCGCTGCCTGTCACCGGCACTCACCGGTTCGATCAACTGCCGGAACTCCTTCGGAAGCTGGGCCACCGCGCCCTCGAACTCGTCACGGGAAACAGCCTCACGGAGCGTGGTGAGCACCGCGCTGACCCCGGCACCGGCGAGCGCACGATCGATGGCGGGGTGGTCCGCCACCCGCCGCACGAACTCGTCGAGCCCGAACGACTTGGCATGTTCCTCCCTTCTGTGCGGTGGCGGTTTACGCAAGTGATCGTCAAGCCCTCCGGGAAGCTGATAGGCAATGTCCTCAGCCTGGCCGGCGCTGATCCGATCGCCCAATGTCTCCAGCGTGGCGCGGGTGAGTGTCGCCGCCTGATCGGTCGACACCTTTGCCCGGGTGGCCACGGCGTTGATGAAATCCTCGTACTCCACCTGATTCTCCTCTCCAACTGGTACCTCGACAGCCTCCTGGGCCGGGGGGTGACCCTGCCTCATCCCCATCGGGCGAATCACCAAGCCCCGTTACGGCGACAACCTCGACATTCCGATGGTTCGGCACGGACGGCCGCGCTCAACCGGCCATGCGCCCCATTCGGACCGGAACGGACCGGCGGGTGCGTAACGTGCAGGGGTAACCCCCTGTCGCGACGAGGAGACTTCATGTCCAAGCCACCGCTTCCCGAGGCCGCGGTCGCCATGCTCCAGAAGCCGAACCCCGCCGTCATGACCACCCTTCGCAACGGTGGCCAGCCGGTGTCCGCCGCCACCTGGTACCTGTGGGAGGACGGCCGGATCCTGGTGAACATGGACGAGAGCCGCCGCCGGCTGGAGCACGTCCGCAACGACCCCCGGGTGTCCCTCACCGTGCTCGACGAGGCCGGCTGGTACACCCACGTCAGCATCATCGGGCACGTCGCCGAGCTGCGCGCCGACGAGGGCCTCGCGGACATCGACCGGCTGTCGAAGCACTACACGGGCAACGCGTACCCCCGCCGGGAACGTGCCCGGGTCAGCGCCCTGATCGAGATCGACCGCTGGCACGGTTGGGGCGCGCAGAAGGACAACAACCAGGTCGGCTGACCGCTGCCGCCCGCGCTTGTCGCCCTGACGGCTGCCGTCAGGGCGACAAGGGCGACAGCCGTCAGGGCGTCAGGGCGGTGGCGGACCGGGCGCCGACGCGGGTCACCAGGTAGCCGAAGGCCGCCGCGGTGAAGAACATGACGATGCCGTAGACGGCGCCCGGGATCGCCATCTGGGTGCTGTTGAGCAGCGCCGGGCTGAGCGCGATCGTGATGGCCAGGGTGCTGTTGTGGATGCCGATCTCGAACCCGGCGGCCGTCGCGGCGCTCCGGTCGACACCGGCGAGGCGCGGCACCCCGTACCCGATGGCGAGGCTGAGCAGGTTGAAGGCGAGCACGGCCAGGCCGACCGAGACGAAGTAGTCGGCGATGTTCTCCCGCTCGCCGAGCACCGCGCCGGCGATCACCGCGACGAGTACGACGACGGAGAGGATCCGGACCGGGCGGTTCAGCCGCTCGGCCACCTGAGGCATCCGCGCCCGGATGAGCATGCCGATTGCGACCGGGACGAGCACGATGGCGAAGACCTGGAGCACCTTGTCGAACTGGAGGCCGATGCTCCTGCCCTCGGGCAGGAAGTACGCCGCCGACAGGTTGACCAGGATCGGCAGGGTGAAGACGGCGAGGACCGAGTTGATGGCGGTCAGGGTGATGTTCAGCGCCACGTGGCCGCCGAACAGGTGGCTGTAGAGGTTGGCAGTGGTGCCGCCCGGTGATGCGGCCAGCAGCATCATGCCGACGGCCAGCTCGGGTGCCAGGTCGAACGCGAGGACGATGCAGAAGCAGAGCGCCGGCAGCACCAGCACCTGGCAGACCAGGGCGATGACGGCGGCTCGTGGATGGTGGGCCACCCGGCGGAAGTCCGCCATGGTCAGTCCGAGACCCAGACCGAGCATGATGATGCCGAGGGCGATGGGCAGTCCGATCAGAGTCACCGCGGAGTCCATGGCACAACATCGTTACCACCCGGTAACGCCGTCACAATCCTCCATGTGGCTGGACGGCTCTTGACCCCGGAGGGTGATCGGCTTAACTTCATCAATCAGATAAGTCTCTTAACTAATTCTGCTTGATGTCTCGTGGGAGTGTGCCGATGCGACCATTCCGCCACCGCCGTCTCACCGCCGTTGTCGCCCTGGCGACAGTGCTGGTCACCGCCGCACCGCCCACCGCCGCCAGCGCCGGTGACAACCACCAGCGTCGCACCGGTTACCACCGGGTCGGCTACTTCACCCAATGGGGCATCTACGGCCGGGCCTTCCCGGTCAAGAAGCTCGAAACCTCCGGGGCGGCGAGCCGCCTCACCCACCTCAACTACGCTTTCGGCAACGTCAGCGAGGACGGCCGCTGCTATGTGGACGGTGGGCCGGGTGAGGGCGACGCCTGGGCCGACTACCAGCGCCCCGTACCGGCCGAGGAGAGCGTCGACGGCGTCGCGGACGCACCGGGCCAGGCGCTCAACGGCAACTTCGGCCAGCTCGCCAAGCTCAAGGCCAAGCACCCCAAACTGAAGGTGCTGATCTCGCTGGGTGGCTGGAGCTGGTCGACGTACTTCTCGAACGCGGCCCGCACCGACGCCTCCCGCAAGGCGTTCGTCACGTCCTGCATCGACCTCTACCTCAAGGGCAACCTGCCCGGCGGTGACGGCGCCGCCGGCGGCCCGGGTGCCGCCGCCGGCGTCTTCGACGGCATCGACCTCGACTGGGAGTGGCCCAACTGGGAGGGTGAGCCCGGCAACGTCATCCGCCCGGAGGACCGGGAGAACTTCACCAAACTGCTCGCCGAGTTCCGCCGCCAGCTCGACGCGTACGGGCGCACGACCCGCGCGCACCACCCGCTGACCGCGTTCCTGCCGGCCAGCCCGGCCACCATGGACGCCGGCTACGAGGGCCGCAAGATCTTCAAGTACCTGGACTTCGCCACAGTGCAGGGGTACGACTTCCACGGCGGCTGGGACGCGCGGGCCAACCAGCAGTCGGCGCTGCGCGTCCCGGCGGGCGCACCGGACAACCCGGACTTCTCCGTCGAGGTGGCCATCGACGGCTGGATCGCCCGTGGCGCGCCACGCGACAAGCTCGTGCTCGGCATCCCCTACTACGGTCGCGGCTGGACCGGCATCACCGGCGGCGGCAACGGCCTGTTCCAGCCGGCCACCGGGCCCGCACCGGCCACCTTCGAGGCCGGGTACGAGGACTACAAGCAGCTCAAGACCCTGGCCGGTAACGGCTACACAGTGCACCGCGACCTGCGCGCCGGGCACGCCTGGTTGTTCGACGGTACGACGTTGTGGACGTACGACGATCCGGCGGTCGTCTTGCAGAAGACGCTCTACATCCGACGGGCCGGTCTGGCCGGCGCCATGATCTGGTCGCTCGACGGCGACGACGACAACGCCACGCTCACCAAGACGATCGGCCTCGGCCTGACCACCTGGTAGCCGTACCCGACCCAACCGGTCCCGCCGCCGGCCGACTCCTCGGCCGGCCGGCGGGACCGGGCCGCGACCCGTCAGGAGGTGTGTGCCCCGCAGTGGGCACTGCCGCCGCGTCACGCCGTCGGGCTGCTGTTACCCGACGTGCCAAGGTGGATGTCGACGTCGGCGGCCCCGGTCATCTGGTCGTACGCCTTGGTCTTGAGCCGGTTGGTCTGCAGCTCGCCGTCGAGCAGCGCCGCCCGCAGAGCCTCCGCGTCCGTGATCTCCTTGCTGGTCACCGCGTCGGCCGCGGTCGTCGCACCCTGCACGACCTCCAGGTGAGTGCCGTCGGTGGGCATCAGCTCGGCCCACTTCGCCAGGCAGTAGATCCGCTCCGGCACCTCCTGGCACTCGCTGGTCAGGTCCGGCATCTCGTCGCCGGTGCCGAGGTGGCTGGTGCGGAACGCGCCCAGTTCGTCGACGAACGCGGCCAGTTGCTGCTCCACCGCCGGCGCGAGCCGGGTCGCCACGGCCTTGCCGAAGATCCACCGCAGCGCGGCCAGCTCCATCCCGGCCCGCACCGGGAGGTAGAGCTTCGCCCAACTGGCGTTGAGGAAGTCACTCGGGTCGCGCTCGGGGGCGCGGGCGTCACCGGCTGACCACCAGCCGGGGTACGACACGAACGAGGCGCGCTCCCAGTCGAAGACGCGGTGCCAGAACTCGATCTCCCACGCCTCGTCCCGCACGCTGGCCGGGAAGTGCGCCTCGACGATCTGCGAGACCATCTCGTTGACCGGCGAGAACCCGCCGCGCAGCCGCGCCTCGAACTCGTCAGCGGCCTCCTCGGCCGCCACCAGCGCGGCGTCACGCTTGTCCTGCCAGTCCTGCAGGTCCGTCAGATAGCCCGCGACCAGCGCGTTGTAGGCGGCGTCGTCGGCGTTCTCGGCGACCAGCGTCGGGGTACGCCGGAACGTGGCGGCGAGCTGCACGTCGGCGCCGGGACCGGCGAGCCAGCTGGCCGCGCCGACGTGGATGCGTACCCGCAGTGCGGGCTGACCGTTGGCGTCGGTGACCACCGGAACGCCGACCACCCGAGCCGCGATGCCCGAGGGCGGCCGGCGGGTGATCAGAGTCAGGTTCTGCCGAATGGTCTCGATGTCGCCGTCCCACTCCCAACCGCTGTCGAAGGCGACGTCGATGTCGTAGTCGGCGCTCATGTCGCCGGTGAATCCCCACTTGTCGAGTGTGACCACCGGGGAGTAGATGGTGCGGGTCTCCACGGCGGCCGGCACGCCGGGCGCCGGGGGCACCGGCTTGACCGGCATGGTGGGCAGCGCGGCGAGAGCGTTGTCTCTGATCCGCTGGCGCCCGTCGGTGATTTTCTTGGCGAACGCCAGCGCCGGGTCCTTCACCGTCGGCGCCCAGCACACCCGGGCGCCGTACCGTTCGTGGGCCAGCTCCAGCCGCTGCAGCACCTTGAAGTAGTGCAGCGTGATCGGCGTCACCCGGTTGGGGTTGCGTACGGTCCGCTTCGAGGTCGACTCCATGCCGGTCTCGCTCACCAGCTTGAAGTCGGTCTTGTGCTGGGTGCGGTAGCGGGCGGCGACCTTGGAGGTGGCGGTCTGGCTGTCCTTGACCGCACGGCGGCTGGTCTCCTGGCTGGCCGCCGTCACGCTGCGCGTGTAGCCGATCGTGTGGCTGGCGTTGAAGGTGCCCCAGACGCCGGTCGGGCTGGTGTACTGGCCGGTGTGGCTGGCGTTGAGCCCCCAGGTGTCGGTCAGCGACTTCTGCCGCTCGAAGCCCTCCTGCAGCTCCGTGGTGAGCGCGCTGGTCAGCTCGACGTCGGTCTGCTTCTCCGTCTCGTCCTGCTCCTCCAGGGTCAGCTCACGCTTGGTGTAGGTGCGCTGCTCCAGCACCGCCTCCTCGCCGGGCGCGAGCGCCAGCGCGTAGACGTGCTCACCGAGCGCGAAGCCCACCGGCCGGATCCGGGTCCGGTCGAGGAACGCGATGCCCACGTCGGACTGGAGCAGGCCGGCGACGAACTCCGCCTCCTGGTCACCGAGGAGGCTTTGGCGCCGGGCCGGCGGCTCCCGGTTGGTCATGCCCGAGTCCTGTCCCGGCAGCGCCGCCTCGGCGGCGTCCATGTCGTTGGCCTTCCACAGCCCCGACAGGCCGAGTTCCTTGAGCAGGTGCGGCAGCCGGTCATGGGAGAGCCCGCCGTACCGCATCGCCTCGATCAGCGCCTGTTTGACGTAGAACGGCAGCAGGGGCGTCTCCCCGTCGTCGAAGGTGAGCTGGACCGGCACGAAGTAGTTGGAGTAGACGTAGCGGTCGGAGTGCGCGGTGCTGAACCCCAGCGTCGCCAGGTCCGCGTCGGCGACGACGACTTCACCCATCGGTGCTCCTCTAAAGTGGCAGTTTGAACAGGGTTTGCAGACCCTGGTACGTCATCTCGTGCGAGGTGACGAAGAACCCGGGAAACAACTGGCTGAGGGCGGCCTGCCGGACGACGGTCTCCCGCACGGCGTGCGCCGTCAGCTCCTCCAGGCCGGCGACGACCTCAGCCGGCACCCCGCCCTTCTTGGCCCGCTTGTAGGCGTCCGCGATCGCCTCCCAGCGACCGTCGAACGCCTCACCGAGGTCGTCGGCGACAGTGCCCCACGTCTTCTCGAAGCGCTCCAGCTTCGTCGACGCCGTCCAGTCCACGTTGGTGACCCGGGCCGCCTCCGAGTCGACCAACAGCAGGTCGCTGCGGAGCTCACCGACGGTCGTGGACGCCTTCCACCCGAACCGCTCGGCGAGGTGAGCGGCCAACGCCTTTTCCGCGCCGGCAGTGGACGGGCTCCGGGTGAACCCGACGAGGCGCAGCAGCAGGTCACGGTCCGGATGGTTGAGCAGGAGCTGGGCGACCGTCTGCCGTAGCACCGCGTCGGAGCCGCGCACTGCCGCAGCCAGCTCCGGGTTGGCCGCGCGGACCGCCTCGACGACAGTGGCGAGCGACTTCTCCGCGAACGGCTGCAACCCCGGTGAGCCAGCGACCAACTGGGCGGTCTCGGCGGCCATCCGCCGGTGTACCTGTTGGCCGAGCCGCCAGGGTTGCGCCTGCCCGGCCTTGCGCAGCGCGCGGAACTCCTCGTACGCGGCGGTCTGCAACGCCCGGTTGAACACTGTGGTCAGGCGCTGCTCGAGCTGGCGGGCGATGGCGGCCCGCACTGCGGCGGCCCGGATGTCGCGGGGGGTCTTGGGCGGTTTGAGCTCGCGCAGGTCCTCGACTCGCTTGATGATCTCGTCGAGCGCCTGGTTCAGCTCCGTTCGGCTGGCCGAGCGACCGGCCGACGACACCGTCTCCGACATGCACGCCATCAGGACCGGCTTGCCGTCGGCGCTGATCAGCGCGCTGAGCCGGGCTCCCGCACCCGCCCCGGCGAACGCCTCGGCGTGCGCGGCCTGGTTGAACACGGTCAGGGTCAGCTCGGCGTCGACGAGCAGCGTCCGGCCCTGCCGGAACAACGCGTCGAGCACCTTCGGCGGAAACAGGGTACGCAGCACGGCCAGGCCTACCTGTGGCGTGGCCAGCAGTGCCGCCCGGCCGATCGCGACGAGCAGCGCGGCGATCTGGGTGGTCAGGAGACGGACCTCGGCGGCGGCCTCCCGAACGCCCACGATCAGCAGCGGCACGTACCGGATCGCGGCGCGCACCGCCACGCCACCGAGCAGCCGGACCAGTTGGACCAGGCCGGTCAGCACCTGGAACAGGTCGCCGGCGATCCGGCCGAGCAGCCGGCCGGCGGCGAACGGGTCGAGTTCCTCCAGGTGCCGCCCGAATTCCGCCGCCCAGCCACGCCAGAGCGTCAGCAGCCGCTCGGGCACGGTGCTCGGGTCCAGCACGGCCACGACGCCGGCCAGCGCCTCGCGGACGACGGTGGCCTGCTCGGCGAGACGTTGCAGACCGGCCCGGGGGTCCACGGTGAGCACGATCAGGGTGGTCAGCTGCTCCTGCTGGAGGCGACCGACCAGCTGCACGAGTTTGCCGAGGTCGACCACCACCGTCGCGAACGACTCCCCGACGCCCACCAGGAAGCCGTCGAGGAACAGCTTCGGATTGATGCCGTTCCAGGCCGCGTAGTGGCGCATCGCGTCGAGCAGCGCGGGGTCGAGGCCGAGCAGGAATCGTCGGAACGCGCCGTCCCCGTCAACATCGGAGGCCGCCAGGTCGAAGAACGCCTCGGCCAGCCCGAGCCTCGCCAGCATCGCGACCAGGTCCCAGACGTTGTCGGCCGAGATCCGGCCGGTCATCGCCTGCAACACCCGGTCGCGGGTCATCGAGCGGGTGGCGTGCGCGTCTACCCAGTACCGCACGGTCAGCGCGACGAACTCCACCCGCGGGTCCTGGGTCCGTACGCCGTAGACCGCCGCCCGGTTCTCGGCGGACACCCGCGGCACACTGAACCAGTCCCGGATCATGACGGCCTCACCCGTCGGCTGCCCCAAACTTCCCACCTCCTCCGGCGCAGTGCACTGTCCGGGCAAGGGGATTCGGGCGGTAGCGCTAGGTCGAGAACCCGACATCGATCCACTTCGGAGCGCCCAGCCGGGCGTCCGTGCGGCGATCGATATCGGTCAGCGCGGTCGACCTGGTCGCGTCGCGGCGACTCAGCGGTCGTGCGTCTCGACAGACGGTTGGTGATCGGCCAGAGCACGTACGGCAGCCTCGATGAGCGCTGTCACCTGGTCCATGTCCCGAGCCCGGTGCACGTCCACCTCGGCAGACCATCCGTCGGACCGGGTGAGCCTCACCGTCACATCGTCGCGGCGGTGGGTCAGCCAGCCGGCGATCGCCTGCACCAGCACCATGGCGGTGCCCGCGTCGCTGGCCGCCACCTGCAGGACGTCAGTGGTGTCCGCCGACATCCCGCCGGGGGACGTCGTGGTCACCCCCTCCCGCAGCCGATCCTCAGCGCGCAGCCAGGACGCCAGCGAACGCCGAGCATCGGCGGACGGAAGATCCGGATGGACCGAGAGCGTGATCATCTCCGGCACGGTTCCTCCTCCCGAACGACGACAAGCCCACGCCACCATCCTGCCAGTCCGCGTCGGAACCGGCACGCCGAGTAGTCGGCAATATCGATCAACCCTTGACCGTCGTATCGGCGGTTCATAGGCTCCGGCCACTGCGAGGTTGTTCCCGAGAGGGGAAACACGACTCATGGCCCCATCGATGCGTCCGTTCCGGATGGTCCCCGCCAGGCGGCTGGCACGTGCCGCCACGATCGCGCTCCTGCTCGGCATGACTCCCCTGCTCGGCGGCACACCGGCCGCGAGCGCCGCCCCGCCCTCCCGCTGCAGCGACGACCCGACCGCCCGGTTGGGCACTGTGCCCACTCCGGAGAACGTGCTCGGCTTCCCGCTCGGTGCGGGACAGGAGCGGGTCGTCACCAACGAAGAGGTCCGGACCTATCTCGGGGCCGTCGATCGCGCCTCCAACCGGGTCGTCACCGGCGTGATGACCACAAGTGTGCTCGGTCAGCCGCTGCCGTACGCGGTGGTGTCCAACGAACGCCACGTGCGGCCCACCGCGCTCCGCGAGATCGCCGACGACGTCCGGGACCTGCGCGACCCGCGCCGGACCAGCGCGCGAACGGCCGCCCGGACGGCGACTGACAGCCCGGCCATCGTCTGGGTCACCGCGAACGTGCACGGCGGCGAGAAGAGCGGCGCCGACGCGGCGCTCAAGACGCTGTACGAGTTGGCAGCGGGCCTGTCCTGCGAGGTCACCCAGCGCAACGACAACCTGGTCACCATCATCGTCCCCACCCAGAACCCGGACGGCCGCGACGCGACCCGCCGGCAGAACGAGTTCGGCTTCGACCTGAACCGGGACTGGTTCGCCCGCACCCAGCAGGAGACCGACGGCAAGCTGGAACTGCTGCGCCGCTACCCGCCGCAGGTTTTCATCGACGCGCACGAGATGGGCGGCCGGCAGTACTTCTTCCCACCCAACGCCGACCCGATCCACCACGAGATCGCCGGTGAGGCGGTGGACTGGATCAACCGCATCGGCGAGGCCAACAAGGCCGGCTTCGGCTTCAACGGGGCCTGCGACGACACCGCCTTCACCGAGTGCTACTTCAACTACGACACGTACGACATGTTCTTCATGGGCTACGGCGACACGGTGCCGACCACCGGCTTCGGCGCGGCCGGCATGACGTACGAGAAGGGCAGCGCGTCGGCAGTGGCCGACCGGGTCCAGCAGCAGTTCCACACCCAGTGGTCGACGCTCGGCTGGGCCGCCGCGAACAAGCGCGAGGTGCTGGACGGCTACTTCGACATCTGGACCGACGCGCTCGCCCAGGGCAGGGCGGGCACGCTGGAGCCCAACGAGGTGGTGCAGCCCACCAACGAGGTGCAGTTCCCGGTGCCGGACCTCACCATCCGCTCGTACTTCCTGCTGCCCGACCGGCAGCTCGCCGACGTCCGCCAACTCGTCGAGCGGCTGCGCCGGATGGACGTCGAGGTGTACGAGGTGCAGAAGGCGACCCGGGTGCCCACCGCGCGGGTCTTCGGCGGGCGCAGCGCCACCAACGTGACACTGCCCAAGGGCGCGTACTGGATCCCGATGGACCAGCCGCAGAAGCACTGGATCCAGGCCATCATGGGCGAGGACCCGTACGTGCCGTTCCCGTACTTCTACGACGTGTCGTCCTGGAGCAACCCGCTGCTGATGGGCATCAACGCCATCTACACCGGAGACACCGTCCGGCCGAGGGCCGATCTGGTCCGCAAGGTGTCCGGCGGTCGCACCGGTGTGGCGTGGCCCTGGGGCTCGTACACGTACCCGCTCGACTCGGCTGCCGCCGCGGAGTTCACCTTCAACCTGCTCGGCCGTGGCGTACCCCTGGTCCGCGACCTCACGACCAGCAGGGTCGCCATCCCGGCAGCCACTGTGAGCCGGACCGTGGACGGGCTGGCCCAGTCCCTCGGGGTCACCCTCACTCCGGGCGGTCGGCCCGCCGGCACCCGCCTCGACCTGCCCGATGTGGGGTTGTTCCAGGGCACCGGCATCTCCACCACCTCCGGCTCGCACGGCGAGGCCCGTTATGTGCTCGGCAAGCGGTGGGGGCTCGACCTGAAGCCGGTCACCACTGCCGACATCAACGACAACACCGAGGCGTTCACCGGGCGTACCGTGCTGCTGGTGCCGGACGGCAGCAGCGCCACCGGCGGTCTGACCGCAGCCGGGCAGGCCAACCTGCGTGACTGGATCGGCCAGGGCCACACCTACCTCGGGTTGCGCAACGAGGGCACCCGGGTCGCCCGCGCCGCCGGGCTCACCTCGACCACTGAGAAGACCAAGCCGGCGGACTACCTGGTGATCGGCTCGCACCTGCGCGTCGACGTCGACAGGGACAGCCCGGTGGCGCTGGGTCGCCCGGCGGAGGATTTCGAGTTCAACAACAGCGACCCGATCCTCAGCCCGAGCACCACCGGGACGAACGTGCTCACGTACCCGACGGGTGACACCTTCTGGGCCAACGGTTACACAGTCGGGGCGGAGACGCTGAAGGGCACGGCGGCCGTCGTCGACGAGCCGACCGGCGCCGGTCGGGCGGTGCTGTTCGCGTTCAATCCGCTCTTCCGCGCGTACAACGAGAATGGTCTGCACCTGGTCGCCAACGCGTTGCTCTACCCGGCGACCGCCGCGCCGGAAGCGCGGCGCCCGGCCGGCGTCGACGCGGCGCGCGCCAGCGCCGCGGCCGCGCCGGTGTCGCCGGACCTGGGCGGCGGGTGGCGGCCGATCACCATTCAGGTGGCGGCCGGCGACCTACCCCGCACCCGGGCTATCGTCGAACGCTTCACCACCGACGCGAAGGCGTCCGCGAAGAACGGTTCCGCGTACGTCGTGATCCCGAACCCGCAGGGACTCCAGATGGACGAACACCCGTTCGGGCGCGATCTGGTACGCGCGCTGCGCGACGCCAAGGTGCCCCTGCGTTCCGTGGTCGGCTGACGCAGCCCTCCCACAGCGAAGCGCCCGCCCTCTCTGCTGAGGGCGGGCGCTTCGGTGTGTGTCGGGGACGGCTACGGCCGCCGGGCGACGTCGGTGACGAACGCCCGCCAACGGAGTGTCACCACCGGCGCGGGGCTGGCCATCTAACGCCTCGGCGCGGGCGGCTCGGGGAGGGTGCGAAACAGTAGCCAGCTCAGCGCGGGCATCAGAATCAGCGGGGCGAGGGCAACCTGGAGGGAGATCGCGTCGGCGACACCGCCGATGAGCGGGCTGACCAGGCCGCCGACGCTGACGGTCAGGCCCAGTGTGATGCCACTCGCGGTACCGACGCGGGTCGGAAGATAGTCCTGGCCAAGGGTGATCTGGAGCGAGAACGGGATGTAGAGCCCGGCCGAGGTGAGCGCCACGAACAGATAGAACGCCGGCCCGGGGACGAGCACGACCCCCGCGACGGCGGCGATGCTCACCAGGTACGACCAGCGCACGACGGTGACTCGGTCCCAGCGGCCGGCAAGGTTGCCCCCGAGCACCGTACCCACCGCTCCACCGAGGTAGAGCACCACCAGCGCCGCCGTTCCCGCCGAGGTTCCCCCGCCGGTGCGCTGCGGCGCGTAGAGCGCCAGGAATGTGCTCAGACCGGTGAACGCGATGGAGCGGCAGACCACGGCCAGCGACAGCCGGCCGAACGAGGCCCTGTCGTCGGTCCCGATCCACCGCGGGGGGTCGGAACCGACCTCTGTCGTCGGGCGCAGCGCGCGAAGGACGGGCAGGCACAGCACGCTGCCCGCGAGGGCCGGCACCACGAGCAGCGGAGTGAGTCGCAGACCGCCGCTGGCGACGACGGCGGCGACCAGAATGGGCGCGGCGGCGAAGCCGAGGTTGCCGCCGAGGGAGAACCAACCCATCCCGGCGTGGCTCCCGCCGCTGGCGATCCGCGCGACCCGGGCGGACTCGGGGTGGTACGCCGCGACTCCGATCCCGGAGACGGCCACGAACGCCAACGTCAACGGGTACGAACCGGTGAGCCCGCTGCACGCGATTCCCAGTCCGCCCAGGATCGTGCTCACTGGCAACAGCCAGGGCATTGCCCACCGGTCCGTCAGCGCACCGAACAGCGGTTGCGCCACCGAGGAGAGCAGCGAGGCGGCGAGCACCACGCCGGAGGCCGCCGCGTAGGTGTAGGCACGCTCGGCGATGAAGAACGGTACGAGCGCGGCGACGGCGCCCTGGTAGACGTCCACGCAACCATGCCCGACGGACAGCAAGATGATCGTTCTGTTTCTCGGCACGCCGCCATGCTCGCCGCTTCCCGGCCTGTCGGGCTTCCGATAACCTGCCAACCAATGACGAGAATCCGCCACCGGCCGGTGGCACCGACTCGCGCCCAGCAGTTGGCGTCCGGGTCCGTCATCGACGTGCACCGCCACGACGACCACCAGATCGTCTACGCCGCCCGTGGCGTGCTGGCCGTCACCACCGACGCGGGTGCCTGGGTCGTCCCCGCCAGCCGCGCCATCTGGGTGCCCGCCGGAACCGCGCACGCGCACCAGGCCCACGGCGCACTCGAACTGCACCTGATCGGCCTGCCCGCGACCGAGGACCCGCTGAATCTGACGGAACCGACAGTGCTGGCCGTCGGGCCGCTGCTGCGCGAGCTGATCCTCGCCTACACCCGCGTCCCCCAGGATGACAGCGTCCCGCGTGCACGGCTGCGGGCCGTTCTGCTCGACCAGTTGCGGTCCTCGGCAACGCAACCCGTGCGCCTGCCCACGCCCACCGAGCCTCGATTGAAGGCACTCTGCGCGATCCTGCACGCCGACCCGGCCGACAACCGCACCCTGGCCGCGCTCGGCAGGCAGGTCGGCGGGAGCGACCGTACGCTGTCCCGCCTGTTCCGCGCCGACCTCGGCATGACCTTCCCACAGTGGCGTACCCAACTGCGGTTGCACCGTGCTCTGGTGATGCTGGCCGAGGAGGTTCCGGTCACCGCCGTGGCGCATCGATGTGGATGGTCATCCGCCAGCGCGTTCATTGACGTCTTCCGGCGCGCCTTCGGGCACACCCCGGGCAGACACGAGCGCCGGTAACACGGACGGCCGCCGCCCTCCCCAGGACCCCGCGGGTCGGCTAGCGGACATCCACCGGGCCGGATCACGACAGCGCTCCCGGCACCCCGCGGCGCAGGCTGGCCGGGATCTGTGCCGACCCTCGGCACCCGGAGGAGGCACGCGGCCCATGGGCGTACCCCGCGTAGGGACGGCGGCGCTCGCCGGCTGTGTCGCCCTGCTGCTGATGGCGACCACTGTCGGGTGCAGACGGTCACGTCCGTCACCGGCCCCGGGCGGCGGCACGGCGACGGTCGGCCTGACCGTCAGCGCCGCACAGCCGTCGTACCGGGTGGGCGAGCAGATCAGCCTGCGGCTGAAGCTGGTCAACAACCGCGACGCGGAGTGCCACCTCAGTCGGGTGCCGGACGGGGCGGTGACGGTCATGTCGTTGACCCGCGACGGCGCGGCGGTGGCACCAGCGGTCGGCGGCGCCGCCTACTACCGGGACTTCACCGCGTACCTGGTCGAGAACCTGGTGCGGGTGCCGCCGCGTGGGTCGGTGGAGCTGACGGTGGGCAGCGACCCGCAGAGCCCGGTCGGCCCGGCGCTGATGACCTCCGCGCCGGACGGGCGGGGCGGCGCCGCCGTCACCTGGTGGCCCGTCGACCAACCAGGGGCGTACCGGCTGGTGCTGGGCTACCTGCGAGCGCCGCTGCGCGGCGTGCCGGCGGATGCCTGCGCCGCGACGGCCGAGCAGGGCGCTGTCGAGTTCGAGGTGAAGGGCGGGTGACCGGGTTGCGGAGCCGAATGCGACTGGGTGTCGTGCTGGCGGGCGTCCTGGTGCTGCTCGCCCCACAGGCGGCGTCCGCCGTGGTCAGCGTCAACAGCGACCTGCAAACCGAGTACGCGGGCTGCGTCGGACAGATCCGCGGCTCAGGCAACGGTGCCGTGCTCGACGAGCTGGAACGCTCCGGCAAGCAGATCAAGGTGCGCAGACCCATCTTCGGCTCGGAGAGCAGCACCACGACGTACGTCCCGGGCAGTGACGTGCAGATCAACTGGGTGCCGGAGAACGACGGTCGGGCGCTGCCGGAGGAGGGGGCCGGCTTCACCGAGGACCAGTGCGCCACCTTGATCCACGAGATGAACCACGCCCTCGACGAGGCCAACGACACCGACCGGGGCCAGTTCTGCACCCAGGGCGGCCAGTTCGCCAGCAACGTGGATCCCAGCGAGGTGCACGCGGTGCTGGCGGAGAACGCGTACCGCAAGGCCGTGGGGGTGCCGCAGCGCACGACGTACAGCGGAATGAAGCTGCCGTCCAACGGCAAGGACTGCGACCAGCCCAAGCCCCGACCACCCGGTGGTGGTGGTTGTTCGATCTCGGTGATCGGCAAGGGCTACCGGTGCGCCAACAGCAACGGTGACCCGCACCTGCTCACCTACGACGGTCTGCGGTACGACTTCCAGGCCGCCGGGGAGTTCGTGCTGACCCGCTCGACGGCCGACGACTTCGAGGTCCAGGTACGACAGACGATGTTCCCGGCCAGCTCGGTGGTGGCCGTCAACTCGGCCGTCGCGGTGAGGGTGGCCGGTGACCGGGTCGGCGTGTACGTCACACCCGACGGCCCGGCGGTCCGGGTGAACGGCGCCGCGCCGGTGTCCGCGCCCGACGGGGTGAGGTTGCCGCGCGGCGGCACCGTCACCACCTGGGGAGACGGCACTGTGACAGTGGAGTGGCCGGACGGCGCCCGACTGACCGCGCAGCCGATCGGGGTGTGGGGGTTGAGCGTGAGCGTCAGCGCGCCCACCGCCCGGGCCGGGACATTGGAGGGTCTGCTCGGCGACCATGACGGTGACCGCGCCGACGACCTGACCGTGCGGGGCGGGAAGCGGGTGGCGCAGCCGCCCACGTTCGAGGCGCTGTACCCGGGCTTCGCCGACAGTTGGCGCGTCGAGGCGCAGCGGTCGCTGTTCGACTACGAGCCGGGGCAGAACACCGGTACGTTCACCGACCGGCGCTTCCCGGACCGACTGCTCACCGTCGGGGACCTGCCCAACCGGGCCACCGCCGAACTGGTCTGCCGACGAGCCGGTGTCACCGATCCGCAGATCTTCGCCGACTGTGTGCTCGACGTCGGCCTCACCGGGCAGATGGCGTTCGCCGAGGACGCCGCCCGCGCGCAGCGCGACGTACCCGCCGCCGGTGACGTCGACCTGGCGGTGACCCGGGCCGGTGCCACGGCCGCGATGAAGGTGCCGGGCCGGGCCGGTCAGAAGATCTTCGTGGAGGTGCCCGCCGCCACAGTGCCGGATCGCTGCGGCGTGTTGCTGCTGTTCGATCCGCAGGGCCGTCAACTGGCGACCGGCTGTGTCATCTCCGGTGTCGGCTTCATCGACACGACCACGTTGACCGTCACCGGCGACCATCAGGTGGTGCTCGACCCGTGGGATGCCGACCTCGGTCGGGCGACGGTACGGGTCGTCGCGGTGACCGACGAGGAGAAGACGCTCACGCTGGACGGGCCCGCGGTTCGGGCGACCCTCGCCCAACCGGGCGCGGTCAGCCGCCTGGCCTTCGACGGGCGCGCCGGTCAGAAGGTCTTCCTCCAGGTCACCAACGCCACGCTGCCGGACCGGTGCAACCTGCTGCGCCTGCGCGACCCGGCCGGTGAACAGGTGGCCAGCGGCTGCGTGATCGGCGGCCAGGGCTACGTCGACGGTGTCGTCCTGCCGGCCACCGGCCGGTACGTCCTGGAGGTCGACGGGACCTCCACCGACACCGGCTCGGCGGACGTGCGGCTACGCGACGCGCACGACGAAGAGGCCGACACCGTTGCGGACGGCCGCGCCGTCACCCTGACGGTCGGCCGCCCGGGTGCGGTGAGCCGGCTGAGGTTCTCCGGCGACGTCGGTCGTCGCGTCACCGTCGAGGTGACCGTCGCCAGCCTGCCCGACCGGTGCGGAATTCTGCTCCTGAATGGCCCGGACGGCGACACCGTGGGCAGTGGCTGCGTCATCGGCGGCACGGGGCGGTTCGAGACGGGTCCGCTGCCGAAGGGCGGCACATACACCCTCGTGCTGGACCCGTGGGCGGACGACACCGGCTCAGGCATGGTCGTCGTGCGCCAGGGTCGCTGACTGCGGCGGCTGTTGTGGGGCCGGCTCTTCCCGGAAGAGCGCGATGCCTGTGAGTCATCACGATGACTCACAGGCATCACACACTTCGGGAAGTGCGTCAGGGGCCAACCCGAGCGCCGCAGGATCGACAGACGTCATACGTTACAGCTTGACGAACGGCATGTTATCGCTCACAGTCGATGCGAGGCGATCAGCGTCCGAGGCTCACCGGGAGGCCCTCTCGCTGGTCTGACCTCGGTGGTCAGGACGCCCCTGGGCAGGTGGACGTCGCATCAGGATCTGTCAGCAGCCGCCGGTGACGCGCGGCGGACGTCGCGCGCCTCGGGACCGCCCGGGCGCCGTCGTCGACCGCCTGCGCCGGACCGCCGTGCTGCCGCCGGTCCCCCGACTCACGACAAGAGGAACCGCCGATGAGATCAAGGATCGCACTGCTGGCCGCCGCGCTGGCGACGGCCCTGGCGACGATGACGGCCGTGGTCACTGTCGCCACCCCGGCGTCGGCCGCGACGCTCACCCAGGTGACCAACTTCGGCACCAACCCGACGAACCTCCAGATGCACCTGTACGTGCCGGACCGGGTCGCGGCCCAGCCGGCCCTGCTCCTCGCCCTGCACTACTGCACCGGCAGTGGTCCGGCAGTGCACAGCGGCTTCGGGCTGAGCACCCTCGCCGACCGCTACGGCTTCATCGTGATCTACCCGTCGGTGACCCGGAGCAGCAAGTGTTGGGACGTCTCGTCACCGCAGGCCCTGCGGCGCGACGGCGGCAGCGACCCGGTCGGCCTCAAGTCCATGGTCGACCATGTCCGGAGCCGCTACCCGGTCGATGCCAGCCGGATCGGGGTCGGTGGGTTCTCCTCCGGCGCCATGATGACCAACGTCATGGTCGGCCTCTACCCGGACCTGTTCCACGCCGGGTTCAGCTCCTCCGGCGTCCCGTTCGGGTGCTTCGCCACCACCAACGGCGCGGAGTGGAACAGCGAGTGCTCCGGCGGACGGATCGTCAGGACCGGGCAGCAGTGGGGTGACCTGGTCCGCAACGCCTACCCCGGTTACTCCGGCAAGCGTCCCCGGTTCCAGATCTGGCACGGCACCACTGACACCACACTGAGCTACGTCAACTTGGGCGAGCAGATCAAGCAGTGGACCAACGTGCAGGGCGTGTCGCAGACCCCCAGCTTCACCGACTCCCCGCAGACCAGCGCCACCCGTACCCGGTACGGGGGCACCGGCGGCACGGCGCCCGTCGAGGCGATCAGCTTCCAGGGGTACGGCCACTCCATCCCGTTCGACGCCGCGCAGGCCATCCGGTTCCTCGGCTTCGACACCACGAGCCCCACCACACCGCCGCCCGGCGGCACGTCGGCGCCGCTGCGCAACACCGGCGCCAACCGCTGCCTCGACGTCCCGTCCCGGTCGCAGACCAACGGCACCCAGTTGGCGCTGTGGGACTGCAACGGCGGCACCAACCAACAGTGGACGTCGACCGCCACGAAACAACTCCAGGTGTACGGCACGAAGTGTCTGGACGCCGAGGGCGCCGGGACCTCGCCGGGCACCCGGGTGATCATCTGGGACTGCAACGGCGGCACCAACCAGCAGTGGAACGTCAACACCGATGGCACGGTCACCGGCGCGCAGTCCGGCCTGTGCCTGACGCCCAACGCCGCCGGAACCGCCAACGGCACCCCTGCGGTCCTGTCGAGCTGCAACGGCACGAACAGCCAGCGGTGGGCCCGAAGCTGACGCGATGACCGGCGGCGGCGATGTCGCCGCCGAGGATGACAGGCGCCCTGGCGTGGACCGGGTGGCGTCCCGCTGCTCGGGCCCGGACTCCGAACAGCGGGACGCGACCCGGCGGCCAGGGGTGTCCCGGCTGCTGCGGTGCCCTGGAATTCCGGTGGCCGTTCATGCCTCGGCCGCGTGGCGCGCGGGTCGCCCGGTGGTGGTCTCGGGCCGTCTCGCGCCGGCCACGTGCCACCCGCCCCACGCCACGATCGTCGTCCAGCACGCCCTAGGCCAATGGCGACAGCTCCGTCACAGCGACCCGAGGTCGTTCGAGTATCGACGACTGTCCGTCACGTTAACGCTAACAGTGAGCGATTGTCCATAGACAACGATCTTCGTTCGCTGCTCGGGGTGGTCGCGTGTATGCAGACGACAGTCGGGAGCGCGGGCCGAATAGCCTTGCGGCATGCGGGGACGATTCGGCGCGGCCAGGCGGTGGTACGGGGAGCACCGGCGGTTGGTTCGCCGTACGGTCCTCGCGCTCGCTGTGGCAACGGTGGCGCTGACCGGCGGCACCGTGGCAAGCGTGACGTGGATCCGCGACACCGCCGAGGGCCACCTCTACGGCGAGGCCGAGGTGCCGGACGCGCCGGTCGCCCTGGTGCTGGGCACCAAGGTGAACGCCGACGGCACACCCTCACCCGTCCTCGCGGCCCGGTTGGAGATCGCACGGCGACTGTTCGAGGTCGGCAAGGTCCAGGCGATCCTCGTGTCGGGCGACAACATGAACGCCGACTACAACGAGCCCGCCGCGATGCGGAGCTGGCTGGTGGATCGGGGTGTGCCGGCGCACAAGGTGGTGCCCGACTACGCCGGCTTCGACACGTACGACTCGTGTGCGCGGGCTGAGCGGATCTTCGGGGTACGGCGAGCCACTGTGGTGACCCAGTCCTTCCACCTTCCGCGCGCCGTGGCGCTGTGCCGGCGCCTCGGCATCGACGCCAACGGCGTGGGTGACGACAGCGCGAAGCGGTACGCCCAGACGTGGTGGTTCAGTTCGTCCCGGGAGAACGGCGCCTGCCTGAAGGCCGCGCTGGATCTGCTCTCCGGTCGGGACCCGGCGCACCTCGGCCGCCGGGAGACGGGCGTCGACGACGCGTTGCGCGTCGGCTGAGGGAGGTCACGAGCGTGGTGGTGCGGCGCTGTCGCGGACGATCAGCTCGGTGGCGAGTTCGACACGTGGGCTCTCGGTCCGCTCGCCGCCGGCGAGGCGCAGCACGGTCCGCGCGGCCAGCATGCCCATCTCGGCCAGGGGTTGCCGGACGGTGGTCAGCGGTGGCGAGCACCATCGCACCTCCGGCAGGTCGTCGAAGCCGACCACGCTGACGTCGTCGGGCACCCGCAGGCCCCGCTTGCGGACCGCCTCGTAGACGCCGAGGGCCATCTGGTCGCTGGAGGCACAGATGGCGGTGGGTGGGTCGGGCAGGGCCAGCAGCTGCGTACCCGCCGTGAAGCCGGCCTCGTGGTAGAAGTTGCCGGGGCGGATCAGGGCGTCGTCGATGGGGATCCCGGCGGCGCCGAGGGCGGCCCGGTAGCCGTCCATCCGGGCCCGGCTGCACATCAGGTGCGGCGGGCCGGCGATGAAGCCGATGCGTCGGTGGCCGAGGCTGATCAGGTACTGGTTGGCGCTGAGGCTGCCCGCCCAGTTGGTGGCGCCGATGGTGGGTGACTCCTGCGGGTCGACCCCGGCCGGGTCGATGATGACGACCGGGAGGTGCAGCCGGCGCAGCTCGGCCTGCAACGGCGGGTTCACCATCGAGGTCACGAAGATGATTCCCTCGGTGGAGCGGGTCCGCATGTTGTCGAGCCACTGCTTGGCCGAGGAGATGCGCCAGTGGATGGCCGACACGACGGTGCCGACACCGCTGGTCTGGCCGACGTCCTCCACCCCACGGATGATCTCCACGGCCCACGGGCTGTCCAGGTCGTTGAAGACCAGGTCGATGAGGGCGGCGTCGGTGCGACGGGCCGGTGAGCGACGGCGGTAGCCATGCCGGTTGAGGAGCGCCTCGACGCGTTCCCTGGTGTCGGGGGCGACGTCGGAGCGGCCGTTGATGACCCGGGAGACGGTGGGCACGGAGACTCCGGCCAACCGCGCGATCATGGCGATGGTGACGTTTCGACCGTTCTCCGTGCCCACGGTCCCCCCTGCGTCCTGCTGGAAACTTCAGGTCTGCTCGCGGTGGTGCGTCGTCATCCGGCTGAGCCGGCGGGTGGGGGTCTTCGGATCTCCGAAACTTTCACTGCTTCGCCGGTAATACCGATCGATGGCCGGCACGCTACGAGCTGTTGTCGCGACGGTCAAGACCTCTGTCCTATTGCGAAAGGACCGGCTAGCGTAGGCACAACCTTCAATGGCCGGGGACCGCGAGTTTCCGGAAGTTGCCGTCAGCCCGCCCAGAGGAGTGCTCGTGTCGACCGACATTGCTACTGTGGCGACCGCTACCCGGTCGATCCGCAATCCCGTCCTTGCCGGGTTCCACCCGGACCCGTCGATCCTGCGCGTCGGCGACGACTACTACCTGGCCACCTCGACCTTCGAGTGGTATCCGGGCGTGCTCGTGCACCACTCGCGTGATCTGGTGAACTGGCGCAGCCTGGGTGGGATCATCACCGACCGGCGCCTGCTCGATCTGCGCGGATGCGGCGACTCCAACGGGGTGTGGGCGCCCGACCTGACCTACCACGACGGTCAGTTCCACCTCGTCTACAGCGACGTGGCCAGCTTCGCCAGCGGCTACTGGGATCCGCAGAACTTCCTGGTCACCGCCGAGGACATCACCGGCCCCTGGTCCGATCCGGTGAAGCTGCACGGGCGCGGGTTCGACGCGTCGCTGTTCCACGACGACGACGGCACCACGTGGCTGCTGGGCATGAGCGCGGACTGGCGACCCGGCCGCGACCGCTTCGGCGGCATCGAGATCCAACAGTACGATCGGGCCGCACGCCGCCTGGTCGGCAGCCCCCGCATCCTGTTCACCGGCTCACCGGTCGGGGTCACCGAGGGTCCGCACCTGTACCGCCACGACGGCTGGTACTGGCTGATCACCGCCGAGGGCGGCACCAGCTGGGAGCACCAGGTCACCGTGGCGCGGTCCCGGGAGCTGTTCGGGCCGTACGAGGTGGAACCGGACGGCCCGCTGCTCACCTCCTTCGGGCGGCCCGACCTGCGGTTGCAGAAAGCGGGGCACGGCAGCCTGGTCCACACGCAGAGCGGCGAGTGGTACCTGGCCCACCTGGTTGGCCGCCCGTACTCCCCGCTGGGCAACTGCGTGCTGGGTCGGGAGACCGCGATCCAGCGGGTCGAGTGGCCGTCGGGCGGCTGGCCGCGCATCGCCGGAGGGGTGCCCGCGGACGACGTCGTCGCCCCCGACCTGCCCGCGCACCCCTGGCCGGCGGCGCCCGAGACGGACCACTTCGACGCCCCCGAGCTGGGCCGGTGCTGGTCGACGCTGCGTCGGCCGGCCACCCCGGACTGGATCGACCTGCACACCCGCCCGTCGTACCTGCGGGTCCACGGCGGGCAGTCGCCGGTCGGTCGCCAGGCACCCAGCCTGGTCGGGCGACGCGTCGGCGCGATGGAGTGCTCGCTGGAAACCGTTGTGGAGTTCGAACCGGCCGACCACCGTCAACTCGCCGGGATCACCGCCTACTACAACACCCTCAACTGGCACCACCTCTACCTGACCCGGGCCGACGACGGCCGGACGGTGCTGGAACTGCTCAGCTCCGACAACGGGCGGCGCACCGCGTACCCCGATCTGACCGTCGATGCCGACGGCGTCTCCCGGGTCGGTCTGCGGGCCGTCTTCGACGGGCCGGCGGTGCGCTTCGACTACGACCTCGGCACCGGTTGGCAGCGGCTACCGGTCGAGTTGGACGCGACAATCCTGTCCGACGAGCACGCCGCGCTGATCATCGACGGTGAGCCGGCGGCGTGGGGCTTCACCGGGGCGTTCCTCGGCCTGTGGGTGCAGGACCTGGGCGGCGACGGCGTGCACGCCGACTTCGACCTGGCCACCTACCGGGAGCAGTGACCACGCGGACGGCACTCGGCGGGTGCCGTCCGCGTTCCCACTCGTCCTACCCGACCTGGGCGGCGACGGCCCGCAGCTGACCGAGGGTGGTGCGGAAGCCGTGGCCGGACGCGGCCGGGTCCTCCGCGTTCAGGCCGCTGACGGCCATGGTCTGCGAGCGGGTCGTGGCGACGGCTTCCGCGCCGGCTCCGTTCAGGTCGAACACACCGAAGTCGCCGCTGAGCGTCCGGAACGTCGGGGCCGTCGGGTCCTGGGCGAGGTAGAGCACCACGACCTGGCCCGCCTCGAGCGTCGACATGTGGGCCATGTCCGGCACACCGGCGGGCAGCGGGGCGAGCGTGATCCGTGAGCCGGCCCGCACCGTCGATCCGCTAGCCGCACGCAGCACCTCGTCGACCCGGAATCCGGCCGCCTCGACCTCACCGCGTACGACCAGGTCCGCGGTGTCACTGAGCTGCCGCACGGTGCCGTACCCGCGCAGCTTGCCCTTGATCGGCGGGGCCGCGACGTCGGTCGGCGTGGCGGCGCTGCTCGGGGCCGCGCTGCTCGGGGCGGGCGCGGCGGCCGGGTCGCCGCCGCTACCGCCGCTACCGCAGGCGGACAGGGCCGCGGCGGCCAGCACGGCGGCGGCCGTGGCCACCAGCGGCCGGGTACGGCGAAGGTCGACTGCCATGGAACGCTCCTCGCGTCTCGGTGCCGTCCCGGGCCGTCTCGCTCGGAACGCGGCACTGCTTACGCCTTCTATCTGTGCGGCCCGGGCACCGAGTTCCATTCTTTTTCTCCGGGCTCAGCTTCTCCGGAGTCAGCGCCGCTCGCGGGCGAGCTGACGAAGCTCGGCCAACGTGGTGACGAACGCGCGACCCGCCCCGGTGGCGTCCTCGGTGCGCAGACCGGTCACCGACATCGCCGGTGACCGGCTGGTCGCCGTCTCCCCGGCGAGGTCGAAGATCCCGAACTCGCCGCCGAGCGGACGGTAGACGCGCGCACCCGGGTCAGCGAGGCCCAGGTAGAGGACTGTCGGCCGGCCGGCCGGCCCGGCTGGCTCCGCGGCCACCACGATCTCGGTCGGCACCGGAGCACCCGGGGCGCGGTAGAGCACCTCCGCCACCCGGTAGACCGCCCGCCCGTCCGCCACCGACGCCACCTCGCCGCGAACCACCAGGTCGGCCGTGTCGGTGAGTTGGCGCACCGTGCCGTACCCACGATTCTTGGCGGCCGTGCCCGGCGGCGCCGGCCGCGCGGCCGAGCGGCTCGCCTCGGGCGACGGGAGCGCGGCCGGGGGCGCGTCGCCGGACCGGGCCGCGAGCCCTCCGCCGATCCCCGCCGCGACCAGTGCCAACGCGGCCGCCGCGAGCGCGGGCCGCAGCGGCCCGAAGGCCCTTGATCGGGTACGCGGCTGCTGCGCGATCGCCGTCAGCAGACGGCTGCGGTGCAGCTCGTGCCGGCCCGCCGGCAGGTCGTGATCACCGGGGTGGGGGGCGATCTCCGCCCACTCGGTCGGGTCCGGCGCGCTCACTGGCTGCCCTCCCGCACGAGCGAGGCGTCCACGGCTGGCGGCCGTGCGGCGCGTGGTGGGGCGTCGACGAGGGTGCGGAGCCGGGCGCGGGCCCGCGACAGCCGGGAGCGCACAGTGCCGACCGGAATCCCCAGCGCCTCCGCCGCGGACTCGTAGTCGAGGCCCTCCCACAGGCACAGGGTCAGCACCTCCCGCTCGGGCCGGCGTAACCGGGCCAGCGCGTCGATCGCGGCGGCGATGCGTCGGCTGTCGTCGAGTCGGCCGGCGACCTCGTCGGCGTGGTCGGGCAGTGTGACGTCGGAGGCGAGCAGCGCTGCGGCCATCCTGCGGTAGCGGCGGTTGCTGCGGGCGTGGTTGCGGGCCTCGTTGGTGGCGATGCCGAGCAACCAGGGACGCAGCGAACCGCCCTCCTCGGTGACCCGCTGCCGGGAACGCCAGGCCTGGAGGTAGGTGGCGGCCATGACGTCCTCGGCCGTGGCCCAGTCGGCGGTCAGCCGGAACGCGTGGTTGTACACCGAGCGCGCGTACGTGTCGAACAGCTCGGCGAACGCGCCGGGGTCACCGGCGCGCACCCGAGCGCGCAGACTCGACTCCATGACCATCTTCTGTCCGTCGGACGGTGCTGGTTCCGATGGACCGGCCCGTAGATCAGTTACGGCCCGACGATAGTCACCGGCGGGTACGTCCCGCCAACGACGGGATGAACAGGTGCCGTCACGCCTCGCGGTCGTCGATTGACGAGGAATCGACGTACTGGTATCTGTTAATACAGTTTCCTGATGCTTGGCCCGGCGCGGCACTCCGGCCCCGGCGGGCACCGCGCACCGACCGGCCGGCGGCACGCCGCCCCTTCCCCGAGGAACACAATGGTTCACAAGAGAACAGCCGCCTACGTCGTGGGCACCCTGCTGGTCGGCGTCGCCGCCGTCGGCTACGGCCTGCCGTCGGCGAGCGCCGCGACCGCCGGCCCGATCACCGGCCTCGGCGGTAAGTGCATCGACGTGGCCGGCGCCAGCGCGGCCAACGGCACGGCCGTCCAGCTCTACGACTGCAACGGCAGCGCGGCCCAGACGTGGACCGTCGGCAACACCGACAACTCGATCCGGGCACTCGGCAAGTGCCTCGACGTCACCGCGGCGTCGACCGCCAACGGCGCCAAGGTGCAGCTGTACGACTGCAACAACTCCGGCGCGCAGAAGTGGACCGCCAGCAACGGTGCGCTCGTCAACTCCGGCTCCGGCAAGTGCCTCGACGTCACCGACCGGAGCACCGCGAACGGCGCCCGGTTGCAGATCTGGACCTGCGGCGGCACGACGAACCAGCGGTGGACCCTGCCGGGCGGCGGCACCCCCACCCCCACGCCCACCACCCCGAGCGGCACCAACCTCGACGACCCGGCGAAGAAAAACGTCGCCATGCAGCTCGTCTCGGCCGCGGAGAACTCGTCGCTCGACTGGCGCGCGCAGTTCTCCTACATCGAGGACATCGGCGACGGGCGGGGCTACACCGCCGGCATCATCGGCTTCTGCTCCGGCACCGGTGACATGCTCGAACTGGTCGAGGCGTACACCCGCACCAAGCCGGGCAACGTACTCGCCGGCTACCTGCCGGCGCTGCGCAACGTCAACGGCACCCCGTCGCACGCCGGTCTCGACCCCAACTTCCCCCGCGACTGGCGGACCGCGGCCACCGACTCGGTCTTCCAGGCCGCCCAGGAGGCCGAACGCGACAGGGTCTACTTCAACCCATCGGTACGCGACGGCAAGAACGACCAGGTCCGGGCGCTCGGTCAGTTCGCCTACTACGACGCGGCGGTCATGCACGGGTACGAGGGCATGCGCCAGATCCGCAACCGTGCCCTGAACCGGGCCAAGCCCCCAGCCCAGGGCGGCGACGAGCGAACCTGGCTCAACGCGTTCCTCGACGAGCGGGTCATCGAGATGAAGAAGGAGGAGGCCCACTCGGACACCTCCCGCGTCGACACCGCCCAGCGGGTGTTCCTCAACAACGGCAACTTCAACCTGAACACGCCACTGGTGTTCGCCGTCTACGGCGACCAGTTCCGCATCGGCTGAGCGGTTGGAACGGTGGCGGGGTCGTCGTTCGTTCGCCGACGACCCCGCCGCCACGGGCGAGACTGGCAGGCTTGGTCTCCATGAACGACGGCAAGGATTGGTACGCCTGGCACAGCCCGTACGCCGACGAGGGCTCACCGCTGGCGCGCCGGCTACGACTGGTTCAGCACCATGTCGCCACGTGGCTCGATGAGCGACCGGGCAAGCCTGCGTCTGTGGTCAGCATGTGCGCCGGCCAAGGCCGCGACATCCTGGACGTGCTGGCCTCGCGCCCTGACGCCACACGGGCTGAAGTCACGCTGATCGAGTGGGACCCGCGCAACGTCGCCGCAGCCCGAGCCAGAGCAGCCACCCAGAACCTCGACACGGTGACCGTCATACAGGCCGACGCGGGTGACCTCGCCTCCTACCGACAGGCGGCGCCTGCCGACCTTGTCATCATGGCGGGAGTCCTGGGCAACATCAGCGACGCCGACGCCCACGCCACCATCAACGCGCTGCCACAGCTCTGCGCCGCTGACGCCACGGTGATCTGGACCAGGACCCGACGCGCGCCCGACCTCACACCAAGGATCCGAACGTGGTTGGCCGACGCCGGGTTCGCCGAACAGGCCTTCCACGCCCCCGACGGTGTGCTGTTCTCCGTCGGGGTTCATCGCTTCGCGGGCACCACAGAGCAGCTGGACACCAACGGCAAGATCTTTAAGTTCATCGCTTGACATAGAACTAAGGCATTGACATCGCAGAGGGTCATGGCGCGTCGGTCACCAGCGCGAGTGCGCGCCGCAGCACACCGCCGACTCGATCACGCTGTCTCCACCCGCCCACTCCCGCGAGCACAGCTCATCAATCGATCATGGTGACTGAAAGTGTCGTACACCTGTTCTAGTGTCGGGTCATGGTCGAGGAGTTGGCGCAGGCAGACGACGCGGTCGCCGCCTGCGTCGACGCCCCCGCATGGCCGCTCCCGGAACATGACCTGATCGCCGCGCTCGACGCCGCGCACCGCCTTCAGCACCGCCTCGCCGCCGTCACCCTCACCCTCATCCGCGAGATCGACGCCCGCGGCACCGCCCGCACCCAGGGCGCCTCCAACACCGCCGTGTGGCTGCGCGAACGACTACGACTCACCGTCCCCGCCGCCCGCCGCCTGATCGACCTCGCCACCGCCCTCGACACCGGCAACCCCGGCATCCGACAAGCCCTAGCCGACGGGCACCTCACCCTCGACCAGGCCCGAGTCATCACCGACACCGTCACCACCGTCCAGGCCACCGCCGGCACACAGGCCGCCGACAAGGCCGTCAGCCTGCTCACCGACTGGGCCGCCCAGTTCGACCCCACCCACCTGCGCAAACTCGGCACCCGCATCCTCGACCACGTCGCCCCCGACATCGCCGACGCCACCGCCCACGCCGCCCTGCACGCACAAGCACGCCGCGCCGCCCTCGACCGGCACCTCACCCTGTCCGAACAGACCGACGGCCGCCTGCGACTCACCGGCACCCTCGACGCCGAAACCGCCGGCCTGTTCCGCGCCGCCATCGACCCACTGACCGCGCCCTCCGGCCCCGACGACACCCGCTCCCCCGGACAACGCCGCCACGACGCCCTCGCCGATGTCTGCCGACTCGCCCTCCGCACCAGTGAGCTACCCGACAGCGGCGGCGACCCCGCGCAGATCGTCGTCACCACCAGCTACGACGGACTGACCCGGCAACTCGGTGCCGGCACCCTCGACACCGGCCTCAGCCTCGCCCCGGACACCGTGCGCCGGCTCGCCTGCGACGCCACCATCCTGCCCACCGTCCTCGGCGCCACCGGCCAAGTCCTCGACGTCGGCCGACAACGCCGCCTCATCACCGGGCCACTACGCCGCGCCCTCATACTCCGCGACCGCGGCTGCGCCTTCCCCGGCTGCGACCGACCACCGCGCTGGTGCCACGCCCACCACATCCGGCACTGGGCCGACGGCGGCGACACCAGCCTCGACAACGCCGTCCTGCTCTGCGGCCACCACCACCGCCACCTACACCACAGCGACTGGACCGTCCATCTCGGCCACGACGGCCACCCCGAATTCGTCCCACCAGCCTGGCTCGACCCCGAACAACTCCCCCGCCGCAACCACTACCACCGACGAACATAGGGGCAGGCAGCCGAGAACGATCACCCCTTGTCGGGTCGCGACCGTCGCCCACCGCACACCGCCTAAGGCATCCTAGGAGGCTGGTTGGTCAGGCACCCACCGCGAAGGCCGAAGCGCCGAGCGGCACGTCCCGGGCGCGTGCCGGCTGGGTCGAGAAGAGAGCAGCTCGCAGCGGTTCGCACTGACCCGCAGCAGCTCACGACGGCCTGCGCCGGGTTGCAACGCCGCGTCGGCCGGCGAGCCAGGTGACGCTGTCGTCGGCCAGCAGCGGCACAACGCAACTCGCAACAGCTCACGATCGCCTTCCACAGCCCGACAGCCCACCACGACCCGCAACGCATTCAGCCGCCTGCGCCACCCACGACGGCCCAAGACGACCCGCAGCGAGCCGCGACGGCTTGTGGAACAACCTCCACGCGCCGGTGCTTCATGGGCGCGAGGTCGTCGTCGTTGAGGGCGGTACCGGATGTCATCGACGGCACCACTGCGGTCCTGGGCTACGGCCAGCGTGTACAACCCGTAGCCACGGACTCGCGTGGCGACTTGACCTCAAGCTCGGGTGAGGTCCTAGCCTCCGGTATCGGAGGTACGGAATGAGCATGGAAATTACCGCGTGGATGTCCCTGCACCACGCGATGAACGCGCAGGACGAGCGGCCGCTGTCCCGCGCCACCTTGAAGCGGATCGCGCAGTTCGCACGGCCACACCGCGCCTTGATCGTCAGGTTCCTGTTGTTGAGTGTGGTGACTGCGGTTCTCACTGTGGCAGCGCCCGTTCTCGCCGGCCGGGTGGTCGACGCGATCGTCGACGGCGCCGACAGCGGCGTGGTGATCCGGTTGGCCGTGCTGATCGCCGTGATCGCCCTCGCCGAGGCCGGGCTGGGCCTGGTGACGCGATTTCTCTCCGCCAGCATCGGTGAGGGGCTGATCGTTCAACTGCGGACGGCTGTCTTCGACCACGTTCAGCGCATGCCGGTGGCGTTCTTCACGCGGACCCGCACAGGTGCGCTGGTCAGCCGCCTCAACAACGACGTGATCGGCGCGCAGAGGGCCTTCAGCGACACCCTGTCGAGTGTGGTCGGCAACGCCGTCACGCTGATGCTGACGTTGGCCGTGATGCTCACCTTCTCCTGGCAGATCACGCTGCTGGCGCTCGTTCTGCTGCCGATCTTCGTTCTTCCGGCCCGCCGGATGGGCTCGAAGCTCGCCCAGTTGCAGCGTGAAGCGGCCGAGCACAACGCGGCCATGAGTACCCGGATGACGGAACGCTTCTCCGCGCCCGGCGCCACGCTGGTCAAGCTGTACGGGCGGCCGGCCGAGGAGTCCGCCGAGTTCGCGGCGCGGGCACGTCGGGTCCGGGACATCGGCGTCCGCGCCGCGATGCTCCAGTGGGTCTTCATCACCGCGCTCACCGTCGTTGGTTCGCTGGCGTTGGCCCTGGTCTACGGGCTCGGTGGTCTCTACGCCCTACGGGGCAGTCTCGACGCCGGGACGGTGGTCGCCCTCGCGTTGCTCCTGTCGCGGCTCTACGCACCGTTGACCTCGCTGGCCAGTGCTCGGGTCGAGGTGATGAGCGCGCTGGTGAGCTTCGAGCGGGTGTTCGAGGTCCTCGACCTCAAGCCGCTGATCCTCGACAGGTCCGACGCCCGACCCCTTCCGGAGGGGCCGGTCGCTGTCGAGTTCGACGGGGTCCGGTTCGGTTACCCCTCGGCGGACAAGGTGTCGCTCGCGTCCCTCGAGGACGTGGCGAAGCTCGACACGCGCGGCGGTGAGGAGGTGCTGCACGGGGTGTCGTTCCGCGCCGAAGCGGGGCAGATGGTGGCGCTCGTCGGCTCCTCCGGGGCGGGCAAGTCGACGATCGCGCAGCTTGTGCCTCGCCTGTACGACGTCGAGGACGGCGCGGTGAAACTTGCCGACGTCGACGTACGTGAGCTGTCGGCCGAGTCGATCCGGACGGCGTTGGGTGTGGTGACCCAGGACGGGCACCTCTTCCACGAGAGCATCCGCGCCAACCTGGTGTTCGCCCAGCCGGACGCGACCGAGGACGAGATGTGGGATGTGCTCCGGCGGGCCCGCCTCGACGACCTGATCCGCTCACTGCCCGATGGGCTGGACACCGTCGTCGGCGAGCGAGGGTACCGCCTGTCCGGTGGGGAACGGCAACGGCTCACCATCGCGCGACTGCTGCTGGCTCGTCCGCGTGTGGTCATTCTCGACGAGGCCACCGCGCATCTCGACTCCACCTCGGAGGCGGCCGTTCAGGACGCCCTCGCCGAGGCGCTGACCGGTCGGACGAGCGTGGTCATCGCGCACCGGCTCTCCACCATCCGGGCGGCCGACCAGATCCTCGTCGTAGAGGCGGGACGCATCGTCGAGCGCGGGCGACACAGTGACCTGCTCGCGGCTGGCGGCCGCTACCACGAGTTGTACCGCACCCAGTTCGCCCAGGACCAGCCGACGGTCCAGGAGCAACGCGTCGCCATCTGACGCACGCGGTGGTCGGGCCGCCCGCGAAGGACGGTCCGACCACCGCGTCACAACGCGTCGCCGGTCAGTCGTTGTCGTCGTCGTCCTTGTCGTCGGCGTCGTTGTCGTTGTCGTTGTCGTTGTCGTCAGCGTCGTCGTTGTCGTCAGCGTCGTTGTCGTCGTCGTCGACCGGCTCCTGCTCGGCCTTGACCACCGAACCGTTGTCCCGGTCGACGTCCACCTCGTGCTCGGTGTCGCCCGCGACGATCTCGACGCTCCACACCGGCCGGCCGTTCTCCTGCTCGGCTTCGACCTCGACGATCTGACCGCCACCGGCCTTGGCGAGCGCGATCTCACCGGCGCGCTTCTCGTCGACAGCGCTGCCCGCGGGAGCGCTGCCGGTCGACGGCGTACCGGACGGGGTGCCGCTCGACGGCGTGCCCGACGGGGTGCCGGCCGACGGCGAACCGGTGATCGCCGGCGCTTCGGTGGCCGTCGGCGCGACGGTTGCCGCAGCGAGAGCCGTGCCGCCGGTGCGCGAGTCGTTCGCGGCGTTGACGCCGAGCGCGACCCCGGCCACCGCCAGCACCGCCGACCCGCCGACCGACGCCAGAAGCAGATTGGTGCGCTTCATCGTGGTGTCCACCTTTCCTCGGTTGTCAACTCCGAGGATCGGCCAGATCGGGATAGCACCGCGCTGTCCGAACGCTAAGGCCGGGTTAAGCCGACGAGCCTGCGCCGCGCCTTCGGGACTGCGCGTCGGCCTGAACCGGTCAGAGCGCCATCCGCATGAAGACGTTGGCGCGGGCGTACGGCGCAAGCGGGACCTGTTCCGGACTCATGTGTTGGAAGCCGGTGGTTTCGTAGAGGTGCACAGCGTTCGGAAGCTTGGTGCTGCTGCCCAGGAACAGGGTGCCCGCGCCGAGCCCGCGAGCGCGCTCGATGGCCGCCTTGATGAGCTGGCGGCCGAGGCCCTTGCCCCGCACCGCCGGCGTCAACGCCATCTTCGACAGTTCGAAGACGTCGTCCGAGCTGCGAACCAGGGCGACACAGCCAACGATCTCCACGCCATCGCGGACGATCAGCACGTCGCCGCCCGGGTCGACGATGGCCCCGAAGGGGTCGTCGAGCGTCATGCGGTCGGACTCCTCGATGGTGAAGAAATGGGAGATCCATTCTTCGTTCAGCGTCCGGAAGGCCTCGGCCTCCTCAACTGTCGTCATGGACGTGACGGTCAGCGTGCTCGGGTTCATGGTGAGATTCTCCGGCCACCACTATTCGTACGTCCAATATCTTGTTCGGGTTCATTCATATCCTTGATGTATGGAACCCGAGTTGCGCCACCTGCGCTACTTCGTCGCGGTCGCTGAGGAGCTGCACTTCGGCCGGGCCGCGGTGCGGCTGCGGATGGCTCAGCCGCCGCTGTCGCAACAGATCCGCCAGCTCGAGGCGATGATCGGTACGCCGCTGTTCGTCCGCACCTCCCGATCGGTGGCACTGACGCCCGCAGGTGAGGCGTATCTCAACCGGTGCCGGCGGGTGCTGGCCGCAGTGGCCGACGACGTGCACGAGGCGGGTCGCATCGGGTGCGGGGAGCAGGGGCGCTTCGACATCGGTTTCGTCAGTTCGGCTATCCACCTCGGGCTGGCTGGGCCGATCCGGCGGTTCCGCGAACGCTATCCGGCGGTTCACCTACGCCTTCATGAGGCGTACACGGCGCGCATCGTCGAGCGGCTGCTCAACGGCGAGGTCGATCTCGGCGTGGTTCGGGACGCGGACGACCACGACGACCTGGTCGGCACCACGTTTGCCACCGAATCCTTCGTCGCCGTTCTGCCGACCGATCACCCGCACGCGGGAGACCTCGCGATCAGCGCCGCAGTGCTACGAGACGACCCGTTCGTCTTCATTCCACGGGTGGCCGGCGAACGGGCCTACCAGCGCAATCTCCGGCCGTGCCTGGAGGCCGGCTACACCCCGCGCATCGTCCAGCACGCCAGCAGTTGGGCCACTATGGCGCACCTGGTCGCGGCCGGCCTCGGAGTGACGATCGCGCCGGCGAGCATCGCCGCGGTAGTGCCCGCGCCGGTGGGAGTGCTGCCGTTGACCGACACCGAGGCCACCAGCGAGGTGCGGATCCTGCGCCGCCGAGATGACGACCGGATCACCTCGACCGGCTTCGGCCAGCAGGTCGCGCCCTGACCCGCTCGGCGCGGAACCAGCCGTACCGGCACGGTCAGCCGCGCCGGTTGAGCTCACCTTCCAGCCGCTGGACGAGCGTCTTGCGGTCCTTGCTGGCGCGCTCGTTACGCAGGGCGGTCTTGAGCTGTCGCGTGTCGAGGCCCCGGACCAACTTGGCCGCCTCCGCGACCGACATCTCCGTCATCCGTCCGGCAGTGGTGGCATCCCGACGCGCCCGCTTGGCCGGCCCGGTGTTGGCGACGTACTGCTTGCCGGATCGGGACGCCTCGCGCTTCTTCGTGTCGGTAGCGCGTTTCTGGCTCTCCGACATCTCCTCCCAGGCCTTCTTGGGCAGGTAACGACTCGTCGTGGCGCCCTTGCGCGCACGGGTGTCGCCCTCCTTCGTCTGCCATTTCTCGTTGCCCCAGCGCTGGAGAGACTTCTGCCGCTCGTCCTTTTCGCCCAGGAATCCGCCGCCGCGCTTCTTGTACTCCTGAGTGACCAGCTGTGACTTGCGCGCCGACCACTGCCCGGGCCGGCCGCCCTTGTCGGAAGCCTTGATCTCTTCCTTGATCTGCTCTCTGAGCTCGGGTTTCGTATACCGCGCCATGACTGGCAGCTACCCGGCACCGCAGCGGCTATGCGTCCTGCGGCGACGTCGGAGGCCCGAGCCGGAGCAGCACCTGCGCACCGCCTCGCGGGCCGGCCCGCAACTCCAGTCGACCGCCGGCGGCCTGCGCGGCACGCCGGGCGATGTCCAGGCCGAGGCCTGTGGATCCGGCCGCGCTGGCACCCCGCCGGATCGCCCCGGCGGGCATTCCCGGCCCCTCGTCGGCGACCGTGAGGACCACCTCGCCCGCCTCCCGGGCGAGCCGGACGGCGAACGGTGTCCCGTCGGGGGTGTGCGCGAAGACGTTGCCGAGCAGGGCGTCCACGGCCGCCGTCAGGTTGTCGGCGGCCACACCGACGGGAAGAGGGCCGGGCGTCAGGTCGAGGGTGACGTCCCGGCCGGTGTCCTCGGCCAGCACCGACCAGAACGCGACCCGGTCGGTGACGATCGCCGCCGCGTCCGAGGAGGCCGGCTGCGCCGGTGCGTGCCGCCACCGGGCCTGCCGGATCAACCCGGTCACCGCGCGTTCGAGCCCGTCCGCGGCGGCGGTGATCCGGACGGCGTCGTCCGGGTCGCGCAACGACTCCGCCTCCAGCCGCAACGCGGTCAGAGGCGTGCGCAGCTGGTGGGACAGGTCGGCGACCTGTTCGCGCTCCTGCACCAGGAGCACCTGGATCCGGGTGGCGAGATGGTTGAGCGCGCCGGCCACCTCGCGCAGCTCGCGCGGGCCGGCCGGCGTGACCCGGGCGTCCAGTTCGGCGTTGGCCAGCCGGTGCGAGACGGCCGAGAGGTCGCTGATCGGCCGGACCAGGGTGCGCGCCAGCCGGTCGGCGACCAGCAACCCGATCAGCACGAGGATCACGCCGAGCAGCGCCAGCACCAGCCAGGCCCGGGTGACCCCGGCGGTCAGCTCGTGCTGCGGCACCGCGATCCGGATCACCCCGGTGCCGTCCGAACGACCCTGCACGGCGATGACCACCTCCCGGCCGGCAGCCGACTCGCCGGTGAGGCTCTGTCCGCGGGCGGCAAGGGCCACCGCGGGCGTACGCGGTGTCTGGGCGCCGAGCACCGTGCCGTCCGGCAGGAAGACGCTCACCGGTCGGCCGGACTCCGCGGCGAGTTGCTCGACGGTGAGCCGGATGGTCGCCGCGTCGGCGGTGCCGACCACCGGCACCAGGCTCTGCGCGTCGGCGGTGGCCCGAACGGTGGCCCGGTCCTCGGCGACGGTGCGGACCAGCAGCGCCAGCGGCACCAGGAACGCGATGAGGGTGAGGACGCTGACCGCGGCGACCAGCAGCGCGAGCCGCGCCCTCACGACCGCACCGCCGGGGCTTCGAGACGCACCCCGACACCCCGCACGGTGTGCAGGTAGCGGGGCTGTTGGGCGTTCTCCCCCAGCTTGCGACGCAACCAGGACAGGTGCACGTCGACGGTCTTGTCGGCTCCGCCGTAGGGGATCTGCCACACCTCCGTGAGCAGCTCACGTTTGGTGACGACCTGGCCGGGTCGGCCGGCGAGGTGATGCAGCAGATCGAACTCGCGGGGCGTCAGCTCGACCGCGACCCCGTCCAGTGTCACCTGCCGGGCCCGGGGGTCGACGCGGAGGCCGCCGACGACGAGCGCCGGGTCCTGCCCGTCGGCGCCGGCGGGGCCCCGCCGCAGCACCGCCCGGACGCGGGCGTCGAGCTGCGCCGCGGTGAACGGTTTGACCACGTAGTCGTCGGCGCCCGCGTCGAGCACCCGGACGATCTCGGTTTCGTCGTCGCGCGCCGTGGCCACGATGACCGGCACCGAGCTGACCGCGCGCAGCATCCGCAGCAGCTCGCGGCCGTCCAGGTCGGGCAGGCCCAGGTCGAGCACGACGAGGTCGGGTCGGTCCTCCAGCGCGTCGCGGAGCCCGGCCATCGCGGTCGAGGCCGCCGCCACCGCGTGGCCGCGTTCGCGCAGGGCCCGGATCAGCGGGGTACGGATCGTCAGGTCGTCCTCGATGAGCAACAGGCGGGCCACAGCTGGCAGGCTAACCGCTGCCGCTGGCAGTGCGGCGCACGTTAACCACGCCTTAGCGTTCGGATGTGCCAACGACAAGGACGGATCGGGGATAGTCAGGGGATGGGCCGTCGTTCGATCCTCGTCGCCACCGGGTGGGT
The DNA here is from genome assembly GCF_022229005.1 of Micromonospora trifolii. GTDB lineage: Bacteria > Actinomycetota > Actinomycetes > Mycobacteriales > Micromonosporaceae > Micromonospora > Micromonospora trifolii. Next base: position 127,857 of record NZ_JAKKFD010000002.1, on the reverse strand, counting down.
GGCCACCGCCGCCATCGCCACAGTGATCGGCCTGGGCGCGATCCGGTTGGTGGGCGAGAGCCTCACCGGCACCCCGGGCGGGGTGCGCAGCGAGGCCGAGATCGAGCGGGCGCTCGCCGCACCGGAGCCGGCGCCCACCACGGGCACCGCCTCGGCCGCGCCGGGCACGACGGGCACCGCCTCGGCCGCGCCGGGCACGACGGGTCCCGCACCGAGCGCCAGTTCCGGGGCCCGCCGGGGGTTCGCCACCGACGGCGGCACGGCCGTCGCCGAGTGCGGCGTCGGCGGCGTACGCCTCGTCTCCTGGGCGCCCGCGCAGGGTTACCGGGTCCGCGACGTGGACCGGGGCCCGGACGACGATGTCGAGGTCACGTTCCAGGGGGCGGCCCGGGAGTACGAGTTGAAGGTGCGCTGCATCGGCTCGGAGCCGGTGGCCGTCGCCGACGACTGACGACCCGGGAGCACGTGCGGTGAGTGTCGCTGCGGTTCACCGGCTCTGCAGGGCGTCCACCAACCTCCGGAGTGTCGCGCGAGCATTCTCAAGATCGCTAAGGCTGACACGTGCTCGGTCCACGGCGTCCCGGCGGTCGGCGTCCGAGCGTTCCAGGAGACCGGTGAGCGTGACGAGACCCGCTTCCGTGAGTGTCACGAGTGGCGCGCGGCGGTGATCGGGATTGTCGTGCAACTCCACCATCCCGGCACGGGCCAGGTCGTCGACCACTCGCTGCACGCTCTGTCGCGCGAGGCCGAGTCTGCGCGCCGCGCTCGCGACGGTGCGGGAGCCGTCGGAGAGCACGCTCATGACGTGCCATCGGGCGGCAGTTTGTCCCGCTTCTCGGGCGAGCTCCTCACTTGAGCGCCGGGACTCGCCGGCCAGCTCGTACACGTCTGCCATCAGCAGCCGATAGGCGTCGACCCGGCCCTGCTTCCGTTCCGTCATCGGCAGCACCTTAGCGCACATTGACAGCCTGGTACCGCGATGACAGCATGCTGTCATGATTCTTCGACTGTGGAGCGGGTGGACGAAGCCCGCTTCCGCTGACGCCTACGAACGGTTGTTGACGCAGGACATCGCGCCCGCGATCCTTGCCCGGGGCGTGGACGGGCTACAGGAGCTTCGGGTTCTGCGTCGTTCCCCGCAGGAGCTGGACCCCGCCAAGGGCAGCGAATTTCTCACCGCCATGACATTCACCGACTACGCCGCGGTGGCGGCCTTCACCGGCGGCGATCCGTCAACCTCGGTCGTCCCGCCCGCCGCCCGTGATCTGCTCGGGCGCTTCGATCGGCAGTCCCGGCACTATCTCAGCCGAGCGGTGTTCGCCGACGATCGTGGGAGACCCACTGTCGGGTGAGCAGTCTGCCACTTCACCGACCCATTGGCTGCTCGCGGTCGGCGTTCCGGCCGAGGGCGACCATGCGCAGGGTCTCCTCTCGACGTCGCACGAGCAACGCCCCGGCCAGGAAGGTCACCGGCGCGACCAGCACCAGCATCGCCCACTGCGTCGACACCAGAGGGATGGCGTGTCCCATGTGCATTGTCGAGGTGGCCCAACCGGCGAGGGCGCTGTCGATCAGCAGGTCCAGGGCCGCCACGGGCAGGAGCATGACGACGACCCGCCGGCGTACCGCCGGAGTGAGCGTGGCAACCGCGATCACCATGGCCGACGCGGCGGCCACCAGGCCCGCGACGTAGAGCCAGAGGACCAGCTCACTGCTCGCCTCCAGGTCGTAGAAGACCTGGTAGGACACCTCACCGACGAAGTCGAACGTGGGGCTGGTCACCCGGTTCGTCACCAACAGCGCGACCATCGCGGCCGGCGCGAGCAGCAGGGCCAGCATCCGGCGTACGCCCAGCAGCGCGATCGCCCGGCGACGCGGCGCCGGCACTGTGAGCGCGGCGGCAGCCACCACGGCGAGCGCGAACTGCGGCAAGGTGTCCACCACGTACGTCGGGTTGTCGCCGGTCTGCGGTGCGACGAGCGCACCCCAGCCGAGCACGCCGGCCCAGGCCAGGCCGGCGGCGACCCACCGCCACCCGAGCAGCACCGCCGCGCAGACGCCCGCCCAGCCGACGACGCGCAGCCAGTCGACGAGATCCGGGCCGCTCGGCGCGAACCCCTGTGGCAGGCTCGGCGCGCGGACGAGCTGGCCGAGCAGCGCCCTGCTGGCGAGGGCCAGTAGGACGGCAGCGACCAGCAGGCCGGTCACCGTCGCCGCGTCCGCCCAGCTCGGCTCGGTGAACCCCCGTGCGCCCACCCGCAGCCGCGCCCGCAAGCCGGCGCCGACCAGGTTCCGTACGTCGGCGGCGCCGGGTCGCCGCTGGCCCGGCCGCGCGCCGGCGAGGAGCACGGCCAGCATCTCGTCCTCGTAAACCCGACGGTGTTCCCATGGATAGACGGCCAGCAGCCGTCGATAGCGACGCTCCAGATCGTCGCCGCTCACGCCGCACCCCCATCGGTCAGTAGGCCGCTGCGGCGCAGCCGCACCCGAGCGGCGTCCGCGTTGTGTCGCAGGCGGGACGCCTCTTCGGTGAGCCGCCGCGCGCCCACTGCGGTGAGGCGGTAGTAGCGGCGCAGCCGGGACTGCACCACCTCTTCGCGCTCGACCTCGATGAGACCGTCGGAGCGGAGTCGATCGAGGACGGCGTAGAGGGTGCCGGCGCGCAGGCGAACCCGGCCGTCGGAGATGCGCAGCACGTCCTCGACGACGGCGTACCCATGCATGGGCGCCTCCGCCAGCGCGGTGAGCACCAGGAACGTCGGTTCCCGCAGTGGAGCCTCAGCCATGCCAGAGAGCATATACCGATAGCCGGTATATGCAAGGACAGCGAGAGCGCAGCGACGGACGTGGCCGGCACGCTGATCCGTGCCGGCCACGTCATCGGTGGTGGTTCAGCTGGAGTACGCCTCCAACTCCCAGAGCGAGTGGCCGTATCCGGTGCCCCGAGCCGTGCCGTAGATCCGCAGGTAGCGGCCGTTGGCGCCCAGGGCGGTGTGCTCGTCCACGCCGCCGTCGGCCCCGGTCACCGTCTTCACCGTGGTCCAGGTGCTGCCGTCATTCGAGGTCTGGATCTGGTACGCGCTGCTGTACGCCGCCTCCCAGCTCAGCTTGACCCGGCCGATCGCTGTGGCGCTGCCGAGGTCGACCCGGATCCACTGCGGATCGGAGAACGTGCTCGACCAGCGGGTGGTGAGGCTGCCGTCGACGGCCTGGGCGCCGGACACGTCGGCCCCCTCGTTGCTGGACGTCGACGCGGGTTTGTTCAGCAACAGGTTGCCGCCGGTCGGGCTTCCGGTGCCGCCGTACACCTCGAACTCGAACAACGAGTAACCCCACGCGGTCCCCCGGGTGGTGCCGAGAAGCCGGATGTACCGGCCGGACCCGCTGAGCCCGGTCAGGTCGTCCACCCCGCCGTCGCCACCGGTCACCGTACGGATCGTGGTGAAGTTGACACCGTCCGGCGAGGTCTGGATCTGGTATCCGCTGCCGTACGCCGCCTCCCAGGTCAGCTTGACCCGGTTGATGGCGTACGTGGCGCCGAGGTCCACGTCGATCCACTGTGGGTCACCGAAGGCGCTGCCCCACCGGGTACCGGCCACGCCGTCGAACGCGTTGGCCGCGCCGAACGCGCCCTCGAAGCTGGACGCGCGCGCCGGCTTGCCCCGGGCCAGGTTGGCACCCGGCTCGGGATCCGGGTCCGGGTCCGGGTCAGGTCCGGGACCGCCGGGGCTGGTGGAGAGGGTGAACTCGTCGATGTCGAAGTACGGGCCGGTGCCCTTGAAGACCAGGAACAGGGTCCGGGTGCCGGTCGGGGCGGTGACCCCGCCGGTGACAGTGGCGAAGTTGGCGTACCCGCCGGTGGGCACGACGGTGGCCGAACCGACCAGTTGCCCGGTCGGCGAGTCGACCCGCAACTCCACAGTGCCGCCACCGCCGGCCGGTGCGCCGACCCGGGCGCTGAACGACTGGACGCCGGTCAGGTCGTACGGGCGGATCGAGATCCAGTCGTTGTTGTCGACGTAGCCGACCGCCGCGCCGCCGCGCCCCGCCGCCCCGGCGACGATCTGAACGCCGGACGAGTCACCGAAGTGCTCGGCCTGGCGTACCCGAGGTTGCAGCACCGCCTGCGTGTGCGTGGTCAGCGCCGGCTGGCCGCCCCCACCCAGGTCGGTGTACTCGGCGTCGATGATGCCGAAGATGTTCGCCGCCGTGTCGTGCTCGCCGTCCGCCGAGGTCTGGATGACCCCGGTGCAGCCCTGCACGCTGCCGAGCTGGTGGCCGTGCGAGTCGTGGCCAAGCACGTAGTTCACAGTGACCCGGGCGCAGTTGATCGCGCCGTCCTGGGCGTCGGTGACGGTGACGGAGAACGGCACCGCGTCCCCGAAGTTGAAGGTCTGCCCGTTCAACGGGGTGTTGACGGTGACCACCGGGGCGCTGTTGCCGACCGTGACGACAACGCTCGCGGTGGCCGTCTTGCCGGCGGTGTCCCGGACCGTCAGCGTCGGGCTGCGGGTCCCGTTGGTGGTGTACGTGAAGCTCGGGTTCGCCGCCGTCGAGTCGGTGGTGCCGTTGTTGTCGAAGTCCCAGGCGTAGGTGAACGGGTCGCCGTCCGGGTCGAGGGTGCCCGCCGAGGAGAAGGCCACCGTCAGCGGCGCGGTGCCACTGGTCGGTGTGGCGGAAGCCTTCGCGATGGGTGCTCTGCCCTCGCGGGCGTACTCGATGCGGTAGAGCGCCGAGTTGGCGTCGCCGTTGAACCAGCCGGTGCCGTAGTCGAGCACGTAGAGCGCGCCGTCCGGGCCGAACTCCATGTCCATGACCTGGGTGCCGGTCCACGGGAACGGATTGATCTTCAGTGGTTGGCCGGACGCGTCGAGCTTGATGTTCTTGATCCAGCGGCGACCGAACTCACCGGCGAAGTAGGTCCCGTCGTAGTACTCGGGGAACGCCACGGGCGAGGTGTTGTTCGGGTCGTACCGGTAGACCGGCCCACCCATCGGCGACAGGCCACCGCCGGTGAACTCCGGTGGCGAGCCGGAGCCGCCGTACGGCAACCAGGCCGAGATGGCCGGCGGCAGCTGGGTGATGCCGGTGTTGTTGGGTGAGTTGTTCACCGGCCCACCCGCGCAGTTGAACTTCGCCCCGGACGGCCCGGACGGGAAGGTGTAGTCGTTGTAGGCGTCGTTGCGGGCGGTGCAGTACGGCCAGCCGTAGAAGCCGGGCCGGTCGATGCGAGCGAACTCGACGTTGCCCGCCGGCCCGCGGTTCGGGTCGGCGGTGCCCGCGTCGGGGCCGTAGTCACCGAGGTAGACGATGCCGGTGGCCTTGTCCACGCTCATCCGGAACGGGTTGCGGAACCCCATCGCGTAGACCTCCGGGCGGGTTCGCGCGGTGCCCGGGGCGAACATGTTGCCGGCCGGGATGGTGTAGCCGCCGGCCGCGCTCGGCTTGATCCGGAGGACCTTGCCGCGCAGGTCGTTGCTGTTCGCCGAGGTGCGCTGCGCGTCGAAGGCCGGGTTGCGCCCGGCCCGCTCGTCGATCGGGGTGAAGCCGGCCGAGTCGAACGGGTTGGTGTCGTCGCCGGTGGACAGGTAGAGGTTGCCGGCAGCGTCGAAGTCCATGTCACCGCCGACGTGGCAGCACATGCCCCGGCTGGTCGGCACGTTGAGGATCAACGTCTCGCTGGCCAGGTTGATGGTGTTGTCCGCGTTCACAGTGAACCGGGCCAGCCGGTTGACGCCCTCCCAGACGGCGAACTGGGCCGGCGTGCCCTCGGCGGGCGCACCGCCGCCGGGGGTGCTCAGTGGTGGGGCGAAGTACGCGTACACCCAGCGGTTGGTGGCGAAGTTCGGGTCGGCCTTGATGCCCTGCAAACCCTCCTCGTCGCCGGTGTAGACCGGCAGGGTGGCGGCGATCTTGGTGTTGCCGGCCGCGTCGGTGTGCCGGATCACGCCGTTGCGCGAGGTGTGCAGCACGCCGCGGTCCGGCAGGACGGTGAGGCTCATCGGTTCACCGGTCTCGGCCGCGCCCTTGGCCAGCTCCACCTGCTGGAAGCTGCTGGTGACGGTGGGGCCACAGTCGGCGTCGACAGCGCCGGCGGCCGTCCGGATGCCGCCGAGCAGGTGCTGACGGAAGTTCGCCTCGGTGTACGACGCGTCGGTGTGCCCCAGGCCGGTGTACCAGGCTCGGCCGCCGGAGTAGTTCTGGCACCAGGAGATCGGGTGGTCGGCGCCCATGCTCCCCCCGGTGTAGGTGGTCTCGTCCAGGGTGGCCAGCACGTGCGCGTTGCCGCGGGGGTTGGTGCGGTAGTTGTACAACTCGTCGAACCGGGTCCACCGCTGCGGCAACGTCGCGGTGGACGGGTGCGCCTGGTCGGCGACCTTCACTGTGACGTTCTGCTCGGCCGGGTGCGAGGCGAAGTACGCCCCGACCAGTCCCCCGTACCACTGCCAGTCGTACTCGGTGTCGGAGGCGGAGTGCACGCCCACGTACCCGCCGCCGCCGGTGATGTAGCGCTCGAACGCGGCCTGCTGGGCGGCGTTGAGCACGTCGCCGGTGGTGGAGAGCCAGATCACCGCGGCGAACCGGTCCAGGTTGGCGTCGGTGAACTGCGCGGCGTCCTCGGTGGCCTCGACGGTGAAGCCGTTTGCCGCACCGAGCTGCTGGATCGCGGCGATGCCCGGGGTGATGGATCCGTGCCGGAATCCGGCGGTCTTGCTGAAGACCAGCACGGTGAACGGTGCGGCGCTGGCCGTGGGCGGCGAGGCGACGATGCCGCCCGCCACGAGGATCGCGCTCAGCGCGAGGCCGAGCCACGATCTCAGGGATCTGCGCACAGTGTGGTCCTTTCGCGGTGCGAGGGACGGCGTGCGCCGATCACGCCTGGCGGTGGTGGGACGAGACATGTGGATGCATCGTTGCGTTCGGATCACGGGCGCGTCAAGCACTCTCCCACCATCCGTGAGAGCGTTATCTCCGCAGGTCAGGGGCGACCGTATGGAGTGAGATCGAATAACGGTTTTCGGGCCACGATCCATACGCGGAGGGCCCCCGGCGCAGGTGCCTGCACTCGGGGCCCATCCCCACCGCCGGTCAGCGTGAGTAGTACTCGACGACGAGTTGCTCGTCGCAGAGCACCGGGACCTCCGAGCGGAGCGGGAGCCGGGTCAGCCGGGCGGTCAGGCCGGGCAGGCTGACCTCAAGGTAGGGGGCGAGACGTTCCGGGGCGTGCGCCCCGGCCGCCGCGACGACGAACGGCGCCTTGCCCCGGCTGCGCTCCGCCACCTCGATGACGTCACCGGGTTGCAGCCGCGCGGACGGCCGGTCCAGGCGACGGCCGTTCACAGTGACGTGGTGATGGGTGACGATCTGGCGGGCCTGGTAGATGGTGCGGGCGAGACCGGCTCGCAGCACCAGCGCGTCCAGCCGACTCTCCAGCTCGACGATCAGCTCCTCACCGGTCTTGCCGGGCCGACGCACGGCCCGGTCGAACGCGCGCCGGAGTTGCCCCTCGTGCAGGTCGTACTGCGCCTTGAGCCGCTGCTTCTCCAGCAGCCGGACCTTGTAGTCGCTGGTGGTGCGTCGGGCCCGGCCGTGCTGCCCCGGCGGGAACGGGCGGCGTTCGAAGTAGCGCACGCACTTCGGGGTCAGTGCGATGCCCAGGGCGCGGGAACGCTTGACCTTGGGACGGGTCTGATTCATGCTTCGCCTCTCAAGTAAGGTAAGGCTAACCTTATTAGGAGATGATCGCCTTGAGCAAGCCCTCGACCAGCACGGCGGACTCCACGGACGACGCGGGTGTCCGAATCCGATCGATGCTTGTCGCCGCCGACTCCCTCACCCTGCACATCCCGGGCGTCGAGGCGTACGTCGTCGGGCGACACGTCGTGACGAGCGACGGTCCATTGCGGGTCGACCTGCCGGCCGGCTGCCAACTGGCCGAACACCTCGCGCACCAGCGGGAGACCGTCGCGATGGTCGAGGTGACCGACCTGGCGCCCACTCCGGTACGCGACCGGGTGCGCGGGCGCGCCACGCTCACCGGTTGGCTGGTGACCGAGATCGCCACGACCGGGATCGATCAGGAGCTGGTGACGGTCCTCGACCTCGCCACCGCCGAGCTGACAGTCGACGGCCGCACGGTGTGCGTCGACGCGGACGAGTTCGCGGCCGCCCAACCCGATCCGCTGGCCGCCGTCGAGGCCGATCTTTTGTGCCACCTCGACCACCACCACCCACGCACCGTCGAGGGGTTGAGCCGGCTGATACCCACCCGCCACCTTCAGGGTGTTCGCCAGGTCCGGCCGGTACGCCTGGACCACCACGGCGTCGTACTCCGGTTGGAGCTGAGCAGTGGTGACCGGGACGTCCGGTTGAACTTCCGGACGCCACTGCGGCATCCCGACGAACTCGGCGCGCAGATCGAGGCACTGCTCCGGCACTCGGGCGGCTGCCGAGCCCGACACGCCCGCTGACGATCGCCGCCCTCACCCGCGGTTAGGCAAGGCTGGCCTTCGCAAAATACCCCTAAAAGGGGCGGCTGGTAGGGAGTTGTCCCGTCGCTGCCGGGTATGACGGTGACCCGGGCACCACCGACGGAAGCGAGATCGCCATGACCGACATGCTGGAGATGCCGCGGGTACACGAGTGCACTGTCACCGACTGCGGCTACAACCACGACGGTTGCCACGCGTTCGCCATCACCATCGGGCAACAGAACGCCAGCTGCGCCACGTTCATCGACACCTCGGCGAAGGGCGGGCTGGACCGCGTCATCGCCCAGGTCGGCGCCTGCAAGCGGGACGACTGCCAGCACAACGCCGAACTGGAGTGCCACGCGCCGTCCATCCGGGTGGGTCCGGGTCAGGACATCGCGGACTGTCAGACGTACGAGCCGCGCTGATCCCGGCGCGACGCGGATGAGGGACGGCCACCGGTGACCGTCCCTCATCCGCGTCCGAGGCCGGCTACGCGGGGACGACCATCGGCGTGCCGGCGATCGGGTCGGGTACGACGAGGCAGCTGAGACCGAAGACCTGCTCGACGAGATCGCCGGTGACCACGTCGACCGGCGCCCCCTCGGCGACGATCGCACCGCCGGACATCGCGATGAGGTGGTCGCAGTAACGGCAGGCGAGGTTGAGATCGTGCATGACGATGACGATGGTCTTGCCGGACTCCGCGTTCAGTTTCCGCAGCAGCCGCAGCAACTCGACCTGGTGGTTGATGTCCAGGTAGGTGGTGGGTTCGTCGAGCAGCAGCAGGTCGGTGTCCTGGGCCAGGGCCATGGCGACCCAGACCCGCTGGCGTTGGCCACCGGACAACTCCCGGATCGGACGGTCGATCAGATCTGCCGTACCGGTGGCGTCGAGGGCCCGGGCGACGGCGTCGTGGTCGTCGTTGCTCCACCGTCGAAACCACCCCTGGTGGGGGTAGCGACCACGGGCGACGAGGTCGGCGACGGTGATGCCATCGGGCGCGACGGGAGTCTGCGGGAGCAGCCCGAGCACCTTGGCCACGTCGACCTTGCGCAGGTCGGCGAGCGGCTTGTCGTCGAGAAAGACGGCACCGTCGCGCGGCGCCAGCAGCCGGGCCAGGCCGCGGAGCAGAGTGGACTTGCCGCAGGCGTTGGCGCCGACGATCGCGGTGACCTTGCCGTCGAGCACGGCGACGTCGAGGTGGTCGACGATGGTCCGGTCGTCGTAGCCGAGGCTGAGGCCCTCGGCGCGTAGTCGGGTCATCCACCCGCTCCTTGTCGGTTGGTGGTGGCCAGCAGCCACAGCAGGTAGGGCGCACCGACCGCACCAGTCACCACGCCGGTGGGCAGCGGGGTGGGCAGCAGGTGCACGGCGACGAGGTCGGCGGTGAGCAGCAGCGCGGCACCGACCAGGGCGGCGGGCAGGACGCCCTGGGCCGCGGGGCCGAGGAGTCGGTTGGCGATCGGCCCCGCCACCAGGGCGACGAAGGCGATCGGACCCGCCACCGACACCGCCAGGGCCACCAGCACGACGGCGGTGCCGAGCAGCCCGGCCCGGCTGAGTTCGGCCCGGACACCCAGCATCCGGGCGGCGTCGTCACCGAGTGCGAGGGCGCTCAGTGGCCGTTGCAGCAACGTGGCGACAGGCAGCAGGACGACCAGGGCTGCGGTGAGCACCCACAACTCCGTGGTGCTGGCCTGCCCGACCGACCCGATCAGCCAGTGCATGGCCTGGCGGGCCTCGAAGAGCTGCGCCCGGCTGAGCACATAGCCGATCAGGCCCTCGAAGAAGACCGCCACCCCGATGCCGATGAGGATGAAGCGGTAGCCGCTGACGCCGTCGCGCCAGGCCAGCAGGTACATCGCCAGGGCGGCGGCGACAGCGCCACCGAGGGCGAGACCGCTGACGACGAGCCCACCGGCCTGCAGCAGCACGATCCCGGTGACGGCAGCCAGCCCCGCCCCCGAGGTGATCCCCACGAAGTCCGGGGACGCGAGGGGGTTACGCAGCAACTGTTGGAAGATCGTGCCGGACGCGCCGAGGGCGAGCCCTACCGTCAGGGCGGCGGCAGCGGTCGGCAGCCGCAGGCCACGAACGACGAAGTCGACGCTGGGATTGTCGGACAGGTGCAGGACCGAGGCGATGACCTCGGTGGCGCCGATGCGGAAGCTGCCCACCATCATGGTGAGCACGAACAGGGCGGTGACCGTCGCGGTCAGGGCGCAGGTCACCACGAGGGACCGGCCGGCTCGACGCCTCCGGTTGGCGCGCAGCGCCGCTGCCGTACCGGACGGAGCAGAGCGACGGTCGCTCGTTGTCGTTGTCGTTGTCATGCTCACACCTCCGACAGCCGGCCGTAGCGCACGATCGCGATGAACGCGGGCGCGCCGATCAGCCCGAGGATCACGCCGACCTGCACCTCGTCGGGGGCGGCGGCCACCCGGCCGAGCACGTCGGCGAGGAGCAGGACGATGGGTGCCAGCAGCATCGAGTACGGCAGGATCCAGCGGTAGTCGGGGCCGCAGATGAACCGGGCCAGGTGCGGCACGACGAGCCCGACGAAGACGATCGGTCCACAGGCCGCGGTGGCGGCGCCGGCGAGGATCGCGACAACGGCGAAGGCGGCCGCGCGGGTACGGGTCACGTTCTGGCCGAGGCCACGCGCGACGTCCTCGCCGAGCGCGAGGCCGTTGATGGCCCGCCCGAAGCCCAGCGACGCGGCGAGGCCGATCAGCAGGAACGGCGCGACCCCGGTCAGGATCGGGGTGTACCGGCCGGCGAGTGAACCCACCTGCCAGAACCGCAGCTCGTCGAGGGCGTCCACGTTCGTCATCACGATCCCGCTGGTCACCGAGGCCAGGCCGGCGGTGACCGCCGCGCCCGCCAGGGCCAGCTTCACCGGAGTGGCGCCCTCCCGGCCGAGCGAGGCGATCGCGTACACCAGGGCCAGCGCAGCGATCGCGCCCGCGAAGGCGAACCAGACGTAGACACCGACGCCGCGCACCCCGAGCACCGTGATGGCGAAGACCACGAACGCGGCGGCGCCGGAGTTGATGCCCAGGATCCCCGCGTCCGCCAGCGGGTTGCGGGTGACGCCCTGAAGGATCGCCCCAGCCACCCCGAGCGCGGCGCCGACCAGGATGCCGAGCAGAGTGCGGGGTACGCGCATCTCCAGCGTGACGGTGCTGCTGATCGGCCCGTCGCTGTCGAAGCTGAACAGGGCGTGCAGCACCTCGGAGAGCCCGATCGAACGCGAGCCCATTGTCACGCTCAGGAAGCCGACGAGGGCGAGGACCGCGCAGAGGACGGCGAGCCCCGGCCCGAGGGCAGAGGCTCGCCGGACGCCTCCCGTCGAGGTGCGCGTCCCGTTCTGGTTAGTTGCCGACATTCGGATCAGCGGCCTTGACCGCCTGGGTCAGCTTGTCCAGCTCGGTGGCGAAGTCCCCGTACGTGTGCAGCCAGAACGCCGGCCAGGAGACTGTGGCTCCAACCTTGGCCGCCTTGATCTTGGACCAGGTCGGTTGCTTCGTGCTCCACTCGGCGTTGGCGGTGGGCGTGAAGGATCGGCCATCCCACAGGATCAGGTCGGGCTGGTACTTGTCGGCGTTCTCCCAGCTGAGGTTCTCCCAGTACGGGAAGGCCGGGTCCGGGCTGGCCGGGTTGATCACCTTCAGACCCCAGGTCTGAAGGTCCAGCAGCTCGGGCGCGTACTCGGGGTTCGCGACGTAGACCTTCTCGGTCGAGGGCGACATCGCGGCGACAGTCAGGTCCGGCTTGGCCGAGGTGGCGGCCTTGAACGCTGTCACCGCGTCCTCGAAGCGCTTCTTGTTCGCCGCGATCTGCGGGCTGGCCACGTCGGCGCCGAGGCTCTCGGCAAGGTCCTCGTACCCCTCGGCCAGCGCGACGATCGACTTGCCCTGCGTGACGCCGACGATGGGAGCCAGCTCGGCGAGCTTCTTGCTCTTCTCGTCGACGCCCTCCTCCATGCCGCTGTGCGCCTTCTCGGCCGGCCACCAGTCGCCGACGATCAGGTCGGGACGCAGGGCGGCGGCCTTCTCCACGTCGATCTTGCCCCACTCCTCGCCGAGGATCTCGATCCCGGTGAGGTCGAGGCTCTTCAGGTTGGGGTCGGTCTTGACCGACTCGTCGGCGTAGACACCGACCGGCTTGATGCCGAAGGACATGAGCGCCGCGGCCTCACCGGCGTGCGCGATGATCCGCGTCGGCGTCTTGTCGGCCTTGACGACCTTGCCCGAGCCGTCGTTGAAAGACCAGGGGCCGGAGGCGGTGGCAGCGGCGGCGGTGTCACCGTTGCCCGTGTCGTTGCCACAACCGGTGAGCCCGCCGAGCACGGCGCTCAGCGCCGCGACGGCCAGGACCGGACGCCATGAGTGCATGGTGAAGTTCCCGATCTTTCGAAGAGAAGCGAGCCATCCGGCTCGAAAGTTAGGTTAGGCTAACCAACACTTCCGGTTTTGGCCAACGCCGGGTGCCCCCACCTCGAAAGACGGCCGAGCCACCGCCGCGAAACGGGTGACCGATGTTCAGCGCCCGCCCGCGACCAGCTCGGCGATCATCCCCTCGCAACTGCGGACGACGACCTGAGCGCCGCGCCGCTGGGCCAGCGGGAGCAGCGGATCCTCCGCCCGGTCCCGCCACCGCCACTGCGCGTCGGAGGCGACCTCCCAGAGCTGCCGCACGTCGGCCTCATGCTCGACGCCGAGCCGTGCCGCGAGGCCCACCCCGTCGCCGCCAACCAGCCGCTGCGCCTCGGCGGCCAGCTCCGCGTCGAACCCCAGTCGGGTGTTGCGCAACGCCACCAGCAGGCGCAGCTCCCGGAACTCGTGCGCGCCGGCGAGGATCTGCTCCACAGCGCCGACCAGCTCGGCGGAGCCCCGGGTGGGCTCGGCCCGTAGCAGCGCCTCCACCGCGGCCAGCGCGGAGCGCGCCTTCAGCGCGTCCCGGCGATCGATGAAACACCGCGTCACCGACTCGCGCAGCTCGGTGAGACCGCTACGCCGGATCAACTCGGCGGAGAGCTTCACCCGGCTGTCGAACCCGCTGCGCACCAGCGTGGCCGCCAGCCGGACACCGAAGACCCCGAACCGGCCCAGCAGCGCGGCGCGCACCTCGGTGTCCAGCCGTACCGGCAGCTCGCCACGGAGGAAGCGGTCGGCGGAGATGAGGTGGACGTCCAGCTCCGCCCTGGGTACCTGGGCCAGGGTCGCGAGCGCGGCGAAATCCGACTCACCGAGCATCCGGCCGGCCAGGCCGATCATGCCGCTGCACGCCACGACGTTGACGCTGAGCGCGTTCACCCTCGGGTCGCGGTAGTGCCGGCGAGCGAGCTGGCGGGCCGTGAGCAGACCGTCGATCCGACCGCCACCGGTCTCGTCGGCGCGGGACAGCACCATGATCACGTTGACAGCGGCGGACTGCCCGACGGCACTGTCCCTTGCGGACTCCAGCACCCGCAGATCGCTGTCGCGACCGTCGCGGGTCAGGTACAACACCGCGTCCGAGTCGCGCAGCACCCGCTCCAACACCGGCGCCCGGCCCTGCTCGGCACCGCCGGTGACCGCCGGGGTGTCGATCAGCGTGATCTGCCGCAGCGCCCGCGTCGGCCACCGTACGACGATGTCGCGCACCTCCCCCGCGCCCCAGCCCAGATCCACCCGCAGCCCGGTCGCCGACTTCACCACTGCCAACTCCTGCGGCGGCTGACCGACCGGGTAGGCGGTGGCGCGCGGCGCGGCGCCGTCCTCGTACCAGGTGAAGGCCCTGTCCGCCCGCTCGACCGGGGCGACCTCCTCGCCCATCAACGCGTTGAGCACCGTCGACTTGCCCGACCGCCACGGGCCGACGATGGCGATGCGCAGCGGTTGCTCCAACCGGGCCACCTGCTGCCGAAGCTCGGTGACGGCCCGGGGATTGTCCTGGTACAGCTCGATGGCCTGGTGCAGCAACCCCCACGCCGCCTCGTCCAGGCGCACCCCCACCGTCATGCCTGCGGCTCCAGCAGCAGCGGGGCGGAGCGGGCGCCGGTCAACTGCTGGGCCTGCTCGTACACCGCCGCCAGCCGGGTCATCTTCAACCTGATCTCGCGCTGCCGCTGCTCGCGCACTGAGGCATCGGTGTCGGCCTCCTGCTTCGCGCTGCGGAACGACTGCACGATGGCCTCCTGGAGCTCCTCGGTCAGCCCCGTGAAGTGGTCCCGCAGCATCCGCTGGACCTGCCGGGCGGCGTCGCGGCAGTCTCGGATGATGCGGACGAAGAAATCGTCGACGTGCCGCTGGATGGCCGTCTTGACCGTCGCCTGGCGGCGACGGAGCAGTTGTTTGCTCTCGTCGCGGATGCTCTTGCCGCCGAAGAGCGCCCCGATGCCGACCGAGACCGGATTGATCATCGGCATGCCGGCCAGGGTGGTCGCCAGACCGAACATCAGCATGCCCCCGTACGAGCCCTTCATCCCGGTGAACAACTTCTGGCCGGTGGTGAACCGGTCGATCGTCGGCCGTTGCAGCTCGGGCAGTCGCTCGCCGATGTCGTCCGGCATCGTCATCGACCAGGGCGGCAGCACGTCGTAGCCGTACCTGTCGAAGTTGGCGGCCACCCGCCGGGCGATCCAGTCACAGCGCTGGATCAGCCACTCGTGGTTCGCCTCGGCCGCCTCCACCAGGCTCCGCTCCAGCCAGTCCTGGAAGGTGTCCCAGGCGACCAACGGATCGGCGGTGTCGAACGCCTCGTCCACCGCGCGCAGGATCTGCCGGGTCCGGTCGCGCAGGTCGTACTCGAGGTCGGCGAGCAGGTCGGTGATCTCGTCGGTCAGCGTGTTCTGCCACCGGGTGGAACACCGGCGCAGCTCGTCGACCTCGCGCTGCGCCGCGTGCAGCCGGGAGATCGGCCCGGACTGCTCCTCTTCCTCCTGGGTCGCC
This sequence comes from Micromonospora trifolii, assembly GCF_022229005.1. GTDB lineage: Bacteria > Actinomycetota > Actinomycetes > Mycobacteriales > Micromonosporaceae > Micromonospora > Micromonospora trifolii. The sequence continues at coordinate 112,448 of NZ_JAKKFD010000002.1, read as the reverse complement.
AACTCGGCGCGCAGCGGCGCGGCCAACTGCTCCACCACCGTCCGGGCCACCGTCTGCACCGCCGCCCGGGCCAGGTGGTCGGCCTTGCCGGCCAGGTCGCGTTGCAGGCGGGCGATCAGCGCGGGGAAACCCGACTCGGCGTTGAGCCCCCGGTCGTCGGACGCGGCGGCCCGCAGTCGCAGCGCCGCCGAGACCGGGATCAGCGTCGCGGCAATCCCCGCCTCGGCCAGATGCTGCCGGTTGCGCTCGGCGACAGTACGCCAGTCCGCGACCAGATCGGTCTTGCTCTGCACCACCACCACATTCGGATGCGACCGCATGATGTGCAGCAGCATGTTCAGCTCGGCGACCGACAACTCCCGAGTGGAGTCGGAGACCAGCAGCACGGTGTCCGCGCGGGCCGGCGCGGCGACCGAGGCGGCGGCGCCGATGCCGGCGACCTCGTCGGTGCCGGGAGTGTCCACCAGCACCAGCCCCGCACCGAGCAGGGCACGGGGCAGTCCGATCTCGACGTACGCCGGGCCGCCCCCCGGGCGACGCCCGACCAGGCCGGCCACACCCGCCGCGACCTGGTTCAGCGCCACCGGGGTCCGCTCGACGGTCACCGCGGCGGCGCCGGTGGGGTGCCCCGGGGCTGGTGGCTGCGCCTGCGCCACCACCGCGGTGGGCGCCTCGGCGTGCTGCACCACTGTCGGCAGGACCGTCGTCCGACCGTCGCCAACCGGGCAGGCCGGCGCGTTGATGATCGCGTTGATCAGCTGACTCTTGCCCTGGTTCGGCTCGCCGACGACCAGGACACGCAGCGTCGGGTCCAGCAGTTGCGCGCGCTTCTGCCGCACCGTCTGGAGTAGGTCACCGCGACCGTGTGCAGCGCACGTGCGGGCGATCTCGTCCAGCACGTCCAACCAGATCCCGGCCATCACCGCACCAAGTGTGCGGATTTCGGCTTAATTATCAAGAGGGACCGGATGTGGAACCGGGAAGGGCCGGATCGCCCGAGACGATCCGGCCCTCCGCTCCGACCGGAAATCCGGGTCAGAGCAGACCGCCGGTGATACCCAGCAGCCCGTGATCGGACGAGGCGTGCGAGTCGCCGCCGAGCACACCATCGGTGACCCCACCGGTCACGTCACCGACAGTGTCGGTGACACCGGGGAGGAGGCTGTCCACCTGGTGCGTCACGCCGCCCACCGTCGACGGCACGTCGAGCGGCGGGACCATGCCGCCGACGACACCGTCGCCGTGCCCGAGGCCCAGCCCGCCGAGGGTGTCGTCGACACCGAGGGAGCTGACGACCCCGCCGAGCTGACCGTGGGTGCCGGAGAGGACACCACCGGTCAGGTCGCCGCCGATCAGATTCGGGTCAGTGGCGCCGAGCAGACCGCTCGGGTCGCCGACGGTGCCGGTAACGTCGCCGAGCACCGGGTCCGCGATCGCGTCCACCGGCTGCACCACGTCGGCGTCGAGGGTGTGTGCCACGTCGGAGACACCGGCCAGGTCGGTGTCGAGCCCGTACGGACCGACACCCAGACCGATGCCCGGCAGCACGGTGACCCCGGCGGCGGCGGTCGACGGGTCGACAGCGATGGCGCCGAGCACGCCGGCCTTGACGTCCACGCCGCTGGGCGAGCTGGTGACGCTGATCTGCTGCGCCACGCTCTGCAACTGACCCACCACATCAGTGGTGTCGGTGAGCAGCGGGTCCAGCCCGAGCTGCCCGACCGGCGAGGCCAACGGCGCGAGGCCCGCACCCGGCGCGTAGTCGACGACAAGCGGTACGACGTCCTGCACGTCCGCAGCGGTGATGTCGGTGAGCCCGGCGCCCCGCAACGCACCCTCGGGATCCAGGTCGAAGGCCGACCGCGCGTCCGGGTTCGTCAGTAGGTCGAGCACGAAGTCGTGGAGCGTCTGCTGCGAGTCCATGTGCCGGTTCTCCTCGGATGTGGCATTGGCGGGTGTCGTACGTCGACGGTGACGACGCTATTGCCGGGGCCCACCCCCGGGCATCGGGGCTGAACCCGCATCCGGGCCGGTTGAACTAGGGGCTCCCCCACCTCGTACGTTAGGGGGACAGGGGGAAACCGTCCCGGCGAGATTAGGGTCCCGACCAGGGACTGATCTCTGGTACGAACGTAGGAGCCCGCGGGGTTCGCCGGGGGTGGGTCGTCGGGCAGCCGACGCCATCGCCACCGACCGGCCGACTCACGGGGAGAGACAGAGACGATGCCGTACGTCCTGGGGATAGACATCGGAAGCAGCAACACCGCCGCCGCCGTCGCACGGCGACGCGGCGCGACCTGGACCCGCCCCGAGGCCGTCGCGCTGAGCGCCGGCTCACCCCTCATGCCCTCGGTGCTCTGCCTGGCCGAGGACGGTTCGCTGCGCGTCGGCGAGCCCGTGACCGACGACGGCAGCCGCACCACCCGCGACTTCGTCCACCGGATCGGCGACGACGTGCCGGTGCTGCTCGGCGGCGAGCCGTGCGCGCCGCAGACGCTGACCGCCGAGCTGGCGGCCTGGGTCGTGGAGCGGGTCCACGCCCTGGAGGGCGGCGCGGCCGAGGCGATAGTGCTCAGCCACCCGGCGGGGTGGCGCCCCTACCGGCGGGAGGTGCTGCACCGGGCACTGTCGAACCTCGGCCTACGGCACGTGACGTTGCTGCCCCGCACGGTCACCGTCGCCGAGAGCCACGCCGCTCGCGGGTTCGCGGGCAGCACGGCAGTGGTCTACGCCCTGGGGGGCAACAGCTTCGAGGCGGCCCTGGTGCGCCGCACCCCACGCGGCACGTACGAGACGTTCGGCACCCCGCAGGGTCTCGACTCGATCGGTGGCGCGGACTTCGACGAGGCGCTGGCCGAGCATGCTCGTACCATGCTGGCCCGGGAGTTGGCCGCGACCGGACGTCGCGGGGCCCAGGCCGCGCTGCGCGGGCTGCGCGTGGAGTGTGACCGGGTCAAGCGGGTGCTGACCGTCGACCTCACTGCCGACGTGGTGCTGACCCTGCCGAGCGGTCCGGCGCGGGTGCCGGTGACCCGGGCACAGTTCGAGGCCATGATCCGCCCGACGGTGCAGGCCACCGTCGACCTCCTGCTCCGGGCCGTGCGCAGTGCCGACCTGACTCCGGCGCAGCTCGACGGCGTCCTGCTGGCCGGCGGCTCCACCCGGGTCCCGCTCGTGACCGAGCTGATCGGCGCGGCCCTCCCGGTGCCCGTCGAGGTGGAGCCGGACGCACAGTTGACCGCCGCCACCGGGGCGGCGATGGCCGCGTGTCAGGTGGTGTCACCACGCCCTCGCCAGCCGCCGCCGGCCCGCGTTCCGGCCCCGGTCAGCGGCGCCGGGCGGGCCACCCTCCCGGCACCACGCCGCCCCCAGCACACCGTTCCGGGCGATCCGCCACCGCGGCCCCCGGTCCGGGTCCTCCCACTGGAACTGCCGAAGCCGTCCCGCCTGGCGCTTGCCCGCGCCCGAGGACGCGAAGGATGACCCCAATGATCATGAATGACCTCGCCGCACCAGGGTTGATCCTGGACAAGGGGTTGCAGGCGCTGCTGGACGCTGTCGCGCAGGATCCGACCGGCCCTCTCGCCGTCGGCATCGCCGGCCCGGCCGGTCATGGAAAGACCGCGCTCCTCGCCGAGCTGGAGCGCATTCACCAGCGGGCCGGCATCGCCGTCCGCACGGCCGCCCCGGAGCCGGATGAGCCGGTCGACCCCGACACTGTGGTGCTGGTCGACGACGCGCACCTGCTCGACGACGCGCGGACCGAAGCGCTGCTGCGCCTGGTCGCCGGCCGGCGACACCGATTGGTGGTCGCCCACCGCCCGTGGCCGCGGTCGGCGGCGTTCAGTGAGCTGGTCGACGCCCTGCGACGCGACGGGCAGGCCGTGCTGCTCACGCCGTTCACCCGGGAGCAGACCGCCGCCCATCTCGCCGCCACACCCGAGCTGGGCCGCCCCGCCGACCTGGTCGACTTCGTCCACACGCAGACCGCCGGCGTACCTCGGGACGTGGAACGGCTGGCCCGCGGTCTGGCCGGCGCGGAGACCCGGACCGGGGTGGTGGAGCCACCCCGGTCCGTCATCCTCGAATTCGGGCCGGACCTGGAGGTTCAGCCCGCCCCGGTACGGCGACTGCTGCTCGCCGTCGCGGTCGGCGGGGCGCTGCCGGTGAGCATGCTCGGCGCGCTGCTGGGCCGAGACCCGGCCGGGGTGGACGAACTGATCGCCACGACCAGGGCGGCCGGGCTGCTCGGCGCGGACGGCCGACTCGCGCCGATCGTCCGGCGGGCCGTCGCGACGCTCAGCCCCACCACCGAGCGGACGGCGGTCTGGCGGCGGCTCACCGAGTTGCAGCTCGCCCGGGGTGGCGCGGTGCTGCCGCTGGTCCGCTCCCTGCTCGCGGTCGGCGCGCTCGGCGACTGCCCGGCCGCGACCCTGGCCGCCGCTGCGGACGAGGCGCTGGCCGACGAGCCGGCGTTCGCCGCCAAGCTGTTCGCGGCGGCCACGGCGGCCGGGCGGCCACCCAACGCGCAGCAGGCGCTCGCCGCCGCGCTCGCCGGTGACCTCGACGACGCGCTTCGGCTGGCCGACCGACTCCTGGGAACTGCCGCTCCCCCGGAGCGCTCCGAGGCGGCCGTGGTCGCCGCCACCGCCCTGGCCCACCGTGGTCACGTCGGTCGCAGCGTCGAGCTGTTCCGGTGGTCGGGCACCGCCTCGGCGGCGGCGTTCGCCATCGTCGGCGGGCTCGCCGCCGGTGATCCGGACGCCAGCACCGAGTCACCGGCGGGTGACCCGGCGGGCGAACCGCCGACCCTGCACGCCAGCGCCGCCCGACTGATGGCCAACGGTGTACGGGAGAGCGTGACCGGCCCGCCGACCGCCGCGCTCTCCGCGCTCGTGCAGGCCGCCGCGCTGCTGGAGCCGGACGGCCGAGCGGCGTTGCTGCCGGACAGCCCGGCGGCCCTCGCCGCGTTGACGGCGGTGCACTGCGGTGAGCTGGAGATCGCCGAGCGGGTGCTGCACCGCGCCCTGGGCGCCGGGGTCGGCGGCCCGCTGATGGCCCGCCGCCACCGGCTGTTGCAGGCCTGGATCCTGATGGTCCGTGGCGAGATCCACGCCGCCGGCGAGCGGCTCGCCACTGTGACACTCGACGGGCGGCCACTGGAGTCCCGCGACCAACTCTTCGCCGCCGCGATCCGGATGGGCATCGGCCGGCGCAACAGTGACCTCGGGGCGCTCAAGCGGGGTTGGGGGCAGGCACTGGAGGCAGTGGTGCGGCATCCCGTCGACCTGTTCACACTGCTGCCGCTGGGTGAGCTGGCCATCGCGGGCGCGCGGCTGGGCGACCTGGCCCGGCTGGAGCCGTACCTGCACCAGGGGCGTGCGCTGCTCCACCGCCTCGGCGATCCACCACTGTGGAGCGTGCCGTTGCACTGGAGCGAGCTGCACGCCGCCATCCTGACCGGCGAGCCGACGGTCGCCGACGAACACGTCGCGGCGTTGCTCGCCGCCGCTGGCCACAGCCGGTACGCGGCAGTGGTCGCCGCCGCCGCGGAGAGCTGGGTGGAGGTGCTCCGGGGGGTCGTCGACCCGACCCGGGTGGAGGCCGCCGCCCGAGGGCTGCACGACACCGGGTTGTGCTGGGACGGCGCCCGCCTCGCCGGGCAGGCCGCCATCCGCACCGCGGACCGGCGGGCGATGACCACACTGCTGGAGTGCGCCCGGGCGTTGCAGGGGCGGCCCTCCGGCGGGCAGAGCGGGCAGACACCGACGACCGGTGCGAGCACGGCGCGGGCCGCCGGCCCCACGCAGCACGGGCTCAGCGACCGCGAGTACGAGGTCGCCGAGCTGGTGCTGGCCGGATTGACCTACCGGGAGATCGGCGATCGGCTCTTCATCTCGGCCAAGACCGTCGAACACCACGTGGCGCGGATGCGTAACCGGTTGAACTGCGCCAACCGCACCGAGCTGCTGGCGCTGCTGCGCACTCTCGTCGCCGACCGGGCCAGCGACACCGCCGGGCAACCGTGGCCGCAGCGGGCGAGCCGATGACCCGCAACGATGTTCGGCTGATCCGGACCAGGCTGGCCGTGCTGGCCGCCGTGCTGATCACGCTCTGGTCGTACGCGGCCTATGTGTCCAGCCAGGACGCCGTCGACCTGCTGCGCGTCCGGGCGCTGGCGGACACGCTGGGCCAGCCCATCGACCGCCTGATTCTGAGCCTCCAGACGGAGCGTCGGATCACCGCCGAGACGATCGCCGGGGCGGGGCAGCCGACGCCCGCGCTGGTCGGTGCCCGCGAGGGCACCGACCGGGCCGCCGCCGAGATCCGCGAGTTCACGAAGGGCCGCGACCTTCGGCTGCTCAGCGCCGGCACCGTCCGTGACCGGGCCGGTGAGCTGGTCCGCCGGCTCGACGGCCTGGGCACGAGGCGATCCCAGGTGGACACCGGGCGGCTCGACCAGGGCGCGGCAGTCGCCGGGTACGACGAGGTCATCGACGTCGCCTTCCGGGTGTACGGCCCGGAGTGGGGCGCGTACGAGAGCGGGTTGGCCGCCGACACCCGCGCGGTGATCGCGCTGGCCCGCGCCCGGGAGTTGCTCGCCCGGGAGGACACAGTGGTCAGCGCGGCCCTGACCGGCGCCCGGCTCGGCGTCGACGAGCGGCGCCGGCTGAGCGAACTGGTCAGCACCCAGCGGTACGCGCGCACCGAGGCCGCGGCCGGGCTTCCGCCCGACGGTCAGGGCGAGCATCAGCGCCTCGCGTCCGGCCCCGAGTTCGCGGCGCTGCTCGCCCTTGAGGACCGGCTTCTGCTCCAGGCCGGCACCGCCAACGCCCTGGCCGGTCTCACCAGCCAGGGCTGGCGGGCCGCGGCGGATGCCGCGCTCGGCGCGCTGCAGACACTGGTGACGAACACCGCCCGCAGCAGCGTCGAGCGGGCCACCCCCGGTGCCGCCGTGCTCATCGCGCGTACCGGGGCCGTGGTGGGGCTCGGCCTCATCGTCGTGCTCGTGCTCCTGCTGAGCTGGGCGGGCACCGTCCGACGCCTCACCGACGAGCTGACCCGACCCGACGCCGACCATCCGGCACCGACGCCGGACATACCCACACCAGTTCAGGAACCGGCGGCGCCGAGGGGTGACGCCGAACGGGAACTGTTCCTGGGGCTGACCCGACGCAACCAGGTCCTGCTGCGCGACCAACTCAGCCTGCTGGACGGGATGCAACGTCGGGAGCGGTCCACCGAGGAGACCGGCGAGCTGTTCCAACTCGACCACCTCACCACCCGGGTCCGCCGCAACGTGGAGAAACTGATCACCCTGGCCGGCGCGACACCCGCCCGCCGCTGGCGACGCCCGGTGCCACTGCTCGACGTGGCGCGCGGCGCTGTCGCCGAGGTGCCGGACTACCACCGGGTCCTGATCGCGCCGCACTGGCCGTGGTCGCTCGCGGGGCCGGCCGTCACGGGCGTCATCCACCTGCTGGCGGAGCTGATCGAGAACGCCCTGGCCTTCTCCGGGGCGGAGACCACCGTCCGGGTCAGCGGCGAACAGCGACCGCAGGGCTGTGCCGTCCTCGTCGTCGACGACGGGCCCGGCCTGGACGCCGCCGCGCTGGCCGAGGCGAACCACCTGCTCGGCAACCCGCCACCGGACGGCCCGCCCGCGGGCCTCGCGGGCTGGTACGCCGCCGCCGTCCTGGCCGGCCGCTGCGGCGCCCACGTCTCGCTGCGCCCCAGCCGGCGCGGTGGGACGGCCGCCATCGTGCTCCTCCCCTCCCTGCTGGTCACGGTCACCGGCACCGGCCGCACACCGGCCAGCGCACCACCCGACACCCCGTACCCATCGGCCCGCACCGGCGCCGACCTGCCCGAACCGAACGGCGACGGCGCGCTGCCGACGCGGGTCCGCCACCCCGGACCGACCGGCCCGGAACACGGCAGGACCAGCCTCGACACTGTTGAGTTGCCAGTCGCGAGAACAGCTAGGAGACATCAATGACGTCTGCAGTGGTCGCCGAGGACGGTCTGACCGACGCCCTGAACGATCTGGTCGACCGGGTGCACGGCGCGGAGTTCGCCGTGGTGCTCTCACCGGACGGGCTACCGCTCGGCGGCTCGCGGCGGGTGGGGGACAAACTGGCCGAGCAGATCTCCGGCGTGGTCGCCGGACTGATCGCGTTGGGGCTGGCCGCCACCCGGACCTGCGACGCGGGTCGGCTGCGCCAGGTCGTGGTGCAGATGTCGCGAGCGTTCCTGTTCATCGCCACCATCCCGAACGGGACCATCCTCACCGTGCGGATCGCCGGTGACGACGTCGAGGTCGGTGACATGGCGTACGAGGTGGCGCTCTTCGTGGGGCAGGCCGAGCAGCACCTGCCGATCACGCTGGGCCCGGCCTCCTCGGTGACGATCGGGGACACTGGTGCACACCAGCGGCACCACTGACGAGGCGTGGTACGACGACGACGCGGGCCCGGTCGCCCGGCCCTACACGATGACCGGGGGGCGCACCGCGCCCGCACGCGGCCAGTTCGACCTGATCTCGCTGGTCGTCGCCCGGCGGGGGGTCACGCCCCCCACACCGCTCTTCCCTGAACAGGCGCGGATCGTCGAGCTGTGTCACCATCCAATGTCGGTGGCCGAGGTGGGTGCCGAGTTGGATCTTCCGCTGGGGACCGTCCGGGTGCTGCTCGGTGACCTGCTCGCGACCGGGCTGATCGAGACGCACGAACCGCCGATGCTGTCAGAGCTGCCGACCGAGGATCTGCTCGAGGCGATACTCGTCGGGCTTCGCGGGCTGTGACCCGGGCAGTGCCACCCGCGAACCAGACGGATCGCGGGCGCGCACCCGGCGACGAACTGAAGGAGAGACTGGCAGTGCCGGCAACACCACCCCAGCCACGCCGTACCGTGGCGATCATCCTGCTGGATCGGGTCGTGGCCCTCGTCACTGCCGCACGGCGGGTGCTCACCGGTCGGGAGGACGTCTCGCGGGCCACCTGGGTGGCCGTCGTCGCGGCGCTCGGGGTGCTGATCGCGACGGCCGTGTCCGTCGTCGGGGTGCTGCGTACGCCGGAGAAGCTGACGCCGGTGACCCTCGACCCGCCGCCGTCGGTCGAGCAGGTGGGCGCTTCGCCGTCCGCTACCCCCCGGGCGCAGGCGCGACCGGCGGTCACCAGCCCGGCGGTGCCCGCTTCCCCGCCCGCCTCGGCCTCCTCGGTCCCACCGGCCGTCGCGTCGCCGACCCGGCCCACGCCGACCGGTGCGAGTGCCGAACCCACCCCGGCGGCCCTGGGCGCGGCCTTCGCCATCACTGACAACGCCCTGCTCAGTTACGGCGCGGCAGTGACGATCAGCAATCCCGGTTCGGTCCCGGCACCGGGGTGGACGCTGGTCGTCACCCTGCCCCGGGAGTCGCTGGGGATCAGCGGTGTCGAGGGGGCACAGGCCAGCCGGGACGGTGCGGTGTGGACGTTCGTGCCGGACCCGAACACCGGTCAGGTGCCCGGTAGCGCCTCGGTCCGGGTGACGTTCCGGGTCAATGGATCGTTGACGGGTTCCGCCCCGAAGGCGTGCACCATCGACGGGGCCGCCTGCTCCGGCCTGTCGAACTGACCAGTCCGGCACACTTCGATCGAGCGCGGTACACCCGGCGTTCCGGCGGCAGCCATGCTTGATTGATCATCAGTTCTGGCGCGCTTCGTACCGTCGCGACCATGACTGTCCTACCCGCATCAACCTCGCCTCGCCGCGCCGGGTGGCGCCTCGGCGCCCTGGGAACCCGGGCCGCTGCCGCTGCCGCCGCCCTCGCCGTCACCGGCGCTGCCGTCGCTGTCACCGTCGCGACCTCGTCGCCCGCCACCGCCGAGCCGGGCAGTGTCGTCGTCTCGGAGAACTTCTCGACCGCGTCGCTGCCCGCCGGTTGGCACGCGGTGGACGGCGCCTGGAAGGTCGAGAACGGCCGACTGTACGGAACCTCCGCCAGCTCCAGCGAGAACAACAAAATCACCTTCGGTCGGCACCTGAACGACTTCCGCCTCGAGGCGACCATGCGCTTCGAGGCGGTCTCGGCCGCCACCCGCTGGGCCTCGCTCGGCATCGACGTCCCCGCCAGTGGCGCGACCCCCTGGTGGATCGCCACCATGCGCAGCGGCACCACCGCCGCCAACGGGCTCGAATTCGCCCAGCGGACCACTGCCAACGCCTGGGTCGTGACGAACACCGCCTCCGCCCCGTCCGCCGCCGGCACCGGCCGGGACGTGCGCGTCGCCGTCGAGGTGCACGGCAACCAGGCCCGCTGGATCTTCGACGGGCGGGAGGCGATGCGGACCAGCAGCCTCCAGCGTTCTACCGACGGCATCCAGGGGCTCTTCGTCAACGGCGCGACGGTGTCGTACGACGACGTCACAGTCACCGAACTGGCGCCGAACGGCTACCTCCGCCCGGAGGGCAGCCCGTTCACAGTGATCGCCCACCGGGGCGCCTCCGCCGCCGCACCGGAGAACACCCTCGTCGCCCAGGAGATCGCCCGTAAGGGCGGCGCCGACTGGATCGAGAACGACGTCCAGCCGAGCAAGGACGGCATCCCGTTCATCCTGCACGACGGCACCGTCGACCGGACCACCGACGGCACCGGCAACATCCGGGACCTGACCGCCGCGCAGATCAAGGCGCTCGACGCCGGCTCCTGGTTCGGCCCGCAGTACGTCGGCGAGCGGGTGCCCACCCTCGCCGAGCAGCTCGCCGACCTGCGGACCCGGGGCGGCAACCTGCTCGTGGAGATCAAGGGCAAGCACACCCGCGACGAGGTCGCCACGATCATCCAGGTGATCCGGGACGAGCAGATGATGGGCCGGGTCTTCGTCCAGAGCTTCGAGGTCGACGCCCTGAGGTACACCTACGAGATCGCCCCCGAGCTGCCGCTCGGCCTGCTGCGCAGCACCCTGGACGCCGACCCGGTGGCGATCGCGAAGGAGCTGCACCTGACCGCGTACAACCCGGACGGCAACGCGCTGCTGGCCAAGCCGGAGGTCGTCGCCCCGCTGCACGCCGCCGGGGTCGCCGTGATGGCCTGGACGATGGATTCCGCCGGCCTGTGGCAGCGGCTGGAGCGGATCGGCACCGACGCGATCATCACCAACCGCGCGGCGGAGCTGGTCGGCTGGAACTCGGCGTTCGTCCAGCGGGCCTCCGCCGACCCGACCGCGCAGATCACCTCGCCGGCCAACGGCGCTCGGCTGGACCGGGCGCAGTCGCCGGTGATCGCGGTCGCCGCGACCAACGCGGACACCGTCACCGTCACGCTGGACGGCAAGAAGTCGGCCGCCGGACGCAAGCTCGACCTGGCCAAGCTGACCGCCGGCCGGCACACCATTTCCACCGAGGCCACCGGTCCGGAGGGCACCGCCACCGCGACCAGCACCTTCACCGTGACGGTGAGCCAGGCCGGCCTCGGCTACCTGATCCTCACCTCGGGCGCGGACCCGGCCGCCGTCACCGCGATGACCACCAAGTTGGCCCACGCCCAGTACGCCGAGCTGGCCACCTACGCCGACCGGCAGGCCGGCAAGCTGGTGCCGGCGGAGGTCGCCAGCGTCATCGCCGCCGACGCCCGCACCCTCGCCCTCAGGTAGCGGCTCGCAGGGTGGCGCTGGTCCGAAGGGGCCGGCGCCACCCCGCGTCCTCAGTGGATGGCGACCGGCGACTCGGCCCGCCCGCCCCGCTGCCGCACCAGCGGCAGCGCCGGGGCCAACGCCAGCGCCATGCACAGGCCGCCGATCGGAAGCAGGTCGAGGGTGACCGCCGGCAGGACGATGCCGGCCAGGAGCAGCGGCACACTCCACCACGGCAGCCGCCGTCGCGCGGCGAGCATCCCGGCGAGGACGAGCAGGCCCAGGAAGAAGAACTGGGGTACGACGTCGTAGAACGCGACCTCCACGCCGGGGATGTCCTTGAACTCCGCGCCGAGCCTCGACATCTCCGCCCGGTCCTCGGCCAGCAGCCCCTCGACGATGTCAGCGCCGAACTGCACCATCGTCGCGGCGAGGCCGACCAACGTGCCGGCCACCACCCCGGTGCGCCACGGGCTGCGGGGCAGCAGGCGGGCCAACGCGAGCACACCCGGGACGAAGCACACCATGCCGGCGAGAGCGACAAGGTGCGCTGCCTGCCAGTCGAGCCCGGGGCCGTACACCCCGTCAGATCGTGCCCAGAGACGGACGAGGCCGTAGGCCGTGATGCCGACCGGTCCGGCGATCACGTAGAGCGCAGTGCGTTTCATGCCAGCCAGCATGTGACCGTCGGCGCCTGCCGGCCTCCGGGAGCTTCCCTCGGGTCGCCCTGGCTTTCGTCTCAGGTTCTCCACCGAGCAACCCCGAGACCCGCCACCGTCGACATCGGGGTGGCCCGTGCTCCCGGTGGCGCGCGCTCAGCGTTCGCTGATGAGGGGGGCGTAGTCGCCGCGGGTGAGCGGTCTGCTGGACAGCGAGCCGTCGGCGCGGGGCACGCCGAGAGCCTTGCCGTCGCGCAGGAAGGCCACTGTGGAGACGTCCTCGCGGCCGGTGAGGGTGCAGACGATCTGCCCGAAGGCGAGGACCTCGTCGCTGCGACCGCCAACGTCCGCGGGTTCGTCCACCGCGACGAGGGCCTGCGTCCCGGTCACTGTCGCGCGGGCACCGTTGACCGCCCCCGGCAGCGCGCTGGTCAGGTCGCTGTCCCGTTCGGTGCTGCTGGGCCCGGCGAGCAGATGCCGCAGCTGGTCGGCGATGGTGGGCGGGCTGTCGACCCGCCGGACCACGGGGACGATGCGGTTGTCCCGGACCAGGCAGAGCGTCTCGGCGGCACTGCCCGCCGGTGCTGTGGTGTCGGCGGGAGCGGCGCTGCTCAGCGGCCCTCGTGGGGGCGACACCGTGCGCGGGGTGTCGTCGGTGGGGATGCCGCACCCGGTCAGCAGCACGGCGAGCGCCAACGGGGCGAGACGACGGCGCCTCACGGCAGGCTCCCCGGCAGGGTGACCCGGAAACAGGCACCCCCGCCCGGGCGGTCGGCGACAGTCACCTGCCCCGCGTGCGCGGCGGCGTGCTGGGCGACCAACGCCAGCCCCAGACCCGTGCCGTCACCGGCGCCACGGGTGTGGGCGGCTCGCCCCCTGACGAACCGGTCGAAGATCGCCTCGCGGTCCTCGACGGGAACCCCCGGACCGTCGTCGTCGACCTCGATGACGCCGCTGTCCCCGGCCCGGTCCAGGCGAACAGCCACCGGGCCACCACCATAGGTGACGGCGTTATCGAGCAGGTTCGCCAGGATCTGGGCAATCCGCCGCCGCTCGACCTGCCACGTCGGGGGCACGTCCGGTGCCAGGCGGACGAGGGCGCCGGGCAGGTCGTACGCCTCGCAGGTTTCCCGGGCCAACTCCACCACGTCCACCGGGGCACGGTGGGCCGGCTGGTCGCTGCGGGCCAGGTCGATCAGGTCGTTGACAAGCCGTTGGAAACGGTCGATCTCGTCGGCGACGAGCCCGGCGGCGGTGGCCGTGCGGTCGTCCTGGTGTTCCCGACGGCGGGCCAGGACGCTGGCCGCCGCGGCGAGGGTCTGCAACGGGGAACGCAGTTCGTGGCTGACGTCGGCGGCGAACCGGCGGTCCCGCTCGATGCGCCGGGCGAGGCGGTCGACCATCTCGTTGAACGACGAGGAGAGGCGGGTGAGGTCACTGTCGGTGGCCGGGTCGAGCCGGGCGGTGAAGTCACCGGCGGCGATCTTCTCGGCCGCGTCGGCGACCGCTGTCAGCGGCCGTAGCCCGTGCCGGGTGGCGTACCAGGCGAGGGTGGCGCCGGACCCGGCGACCAGCACCGCGACGCTGGTCAGCGCGAGGGCCAGCACCCGGAAGGTCTGCTCCAGCTCACGCAGCGAGTTGACCTCGAAGTACGTCGCGGACGCGGACAGCGGCACCCCGACCACCAGGGCCGGTTGCCCGTCCACGCGGACACGCTGCACGGCCGGCTCCCCGGCGGAGACGACCCGGAGCAACTCGTCGGGGATGGCGGCCGTGGTGCCCGGATCGGCGGCCCTTGCGTACCACTCGCCGTTGAGGTGCAGCACCGGTCGACGGCTTCCTCCGGTGTCCAACGACCGGAGCACCTCCACCACGTCCGGGGTGTCGGTGTCGAGGCCGGCATGCACCACTGCGGCGTCGAAGTAGGCGGCCCGCAGGGCGATGCGTTCCCTGTCGTCGAGCAGGGACCGGCGGGTCAGCTCGTAGGAGATCAGGGCCATCGACGCCGAGAGCAGGAGCGCGCCGACGGCGAACGCGGCGGTGACCCGGGTGCGTAGTCCGAGGCGTCTCATCGTTGCAGCTTGTAGCCCAGGCCCCGCAGGGTGACCAGGTGCCGGGGGTTCGCCGGGTCGAGCTCGATCTTCTGCCGCAGCCGGCCGACGTGTACGTCGACGAGCCGTTCGTCGCCGCTGTCGTAGCCCCAGACCCGTTGCAGCAACTGCTGACGGGACAGCACCCGGCCGGCGTGCTCGGCCAGCTCACAGAGCAGCCGGAACTCGGTGCGGGTGACAGTGACCTGTTGGCCGGCGCGGCGCACCTCCCCCGCCTCCGGGCTGATCTCCAACTCCCCGAAGGCGACCGCCGGCACGGCCTCCGGCGCCGAGGTCGCGGCCACCGGCCGGGCACGGCGGCGCAGGGCCCGTAGGCGGGCGGTCAACTCCCGGATGGCCACGGGTTTGACCACGTAGTCGTCGGCGCCGGCTTCGAGGGCGGCGACGATGTCGTCGGTGCCGTCGCGGGCGCTGACCACCACGATCGGGACGTCGTCGTCACGGCGTAGTTGCCGGATGCACTCGAAGCCGTCGAGGCCGGGCAGCATCAGGTCGACGAGCACGTAGTCGGCCGGGTGGTGGCGTTGGGCGCGCAGGCCCTCCTCGGCCGTGGCCGCGCCGAGGGCGTCGTAGCCCTCGTCCTCGAGTGCGAGCAGCAGCGCGAGCCGGATGCGGTCGTCGTCCTCGATCACCAGTACGGCCGTCATCCCGGAATCATCCTCGGCCGATCGCCGGGCGGCCAACCGTGCCCGCCAGCCGGCAGTTTTGTCACACAACTGTCACAGAGCCTTGCAGTGAGCGCCAACCCCGCCGAGCACGGTGGGAAGGGAGCGAGGGCGAGGAGAGAGGGGTACGGCGATGGCGACGCCGGTGCTGCCCGCGAGGTACACGCTGCCGCTGGTCGAGGTTCGCGTCACCGAACTCGATCTGGCCTGTCTGCCGGAGGTCGGCGCGGTGTTCGACAGCGTGCTGGCGCTGCGCCCCGCACAGGTGGTGCTCGACCTGTCCGACTGCCGGCACCTCGACGCCGCCGCCATCGGCCTGCTGCTCGACGTGCACCGGCGGCTGACTCGCGCCGACGCGGCCCTCACCGTCCGCGATCCGAACCCCCGGGTTCGGCGCATCCTGCACATCTCCCGCCTGGATCAGGTGCTCTCGATCGTGAGCGAGGAAGGACCAGCAGCATGACCGTCGTACCGGACGAGTATCTGATGACCCTGATCTGCGACACCTGCGGCGAGACCATCCGCGGCACCGCCTGCGTGCTCCCCGACGCCGAGGTGGTCTGGACCCTGGTGGCCGAGCACGGCTGGAGCGGTTCCCCCTTCGCCACCGGGCCGCACCGCTGCCCGCACTGCAGTCTCCTGCCCGCCTCGACCGGTGGTCACGCGTCGCGCGACGACCACGGCCCCGGCGGCATCCTGGGCATCGACCACCTCGACGGCACGACAGTCATCGCCGCCAGTGGCGACATCGACCTGGACACCGGTGACAACCTGCGCACGGCGCTGCGGCACGTCGCCGAGGTGGGCGGGCACGTCGTGGTCGACCTGAGCCGGGTGCACATCATCGACTCGACAGGCCTCGGCCTGCTCGTGCGCGCCCACCGTGACGCCCGCGAACGCGGAGTCACGCTCTGCCTCGCCGCGCCGTCGCGATTCATCCGCACCGTCCTGCACACCATGCGTCTGGACAAGGCTTTCCCGATCTTCGACAGCCGCGACGACGCCCTCGCCCAGTTGTCCGACGGCGGCGAGAGGGCCCTGCCCGAGGGCCACGCGGTGGCCGTTCCCCGCTGAGGAAGCCGGACGGGCCGACCGGGTGGCGAGCATGTTTCATGCTGGAGTAATGATTCGTTTCGTACTGAATGTGCTGTGGCTCGTCTTCGGCGGCGGCCTCGTGCTGGCTGTCGGGTACGGCATCGCCGCGCTGATCTGCTTCGTCCTGGTCGTCACCATCCCGTTCGGCGTCGCGTCGCTGCGCCTCGCGGTCTACTCGCTGTGGCCCTTCGGCCGCACGGTGGTGCCCAAGCCGGGCGCGGGCGTCGGCTCCGGCCTGGCGAACATCCTCTGGGTGGTGCTGGCCGGATGGTGGCTGGCGCTCTCCCACATCATCGCGGGCATCGCCCTCTGCGTCACGATCATCGGGATCCCGTTCGGCATCGCCAACTTCAAGCTCGTTCCGGCAGCGTTCTGGCCCCTCGGCCGCGAGGTCGTCGAGGTGCCCTGAACACGGAAAACGGGAGACCATCGGTCTCCCGCCACTTCTAACTTATACCGCACTGGGGGGCTTGCGGCAAGACCCCATTTATGACGCAGAATCGTCGGCCGAGGCCACATTCTGCCGAAATGGAAGTCATGAATTGGATTCCTTACCTACCTCCGTGTTCGACCTTCCCGATCACCTCGCCCCCAAGGCCGACCAGGCGCTCATCGCCCACGACGAGCGGCACTTCGCGGCCATGGCGCAGGGCCTCGCGCAGCTGAGCGCCGAGCTGTCCGAGCGTCTGGACGCCGAACGCCGGGCGCCCGGCGGCAAGGGCCGGCAGGCCGTCGACCGGGACGAGGAGGTCCGCCGGCTGACCGCCCGCCTGCGTTCGCTGAGCCGCTACGGGCTGGACCTGTGCCTCGGCCACGTGGTCGAGGCGGACAACCCCGAGCCGGTGTACATCGGACGTCGTGGCCTCACCGACAGCACGGGCCGACGGCTGCTGCTCGACTGGCGCTCACCCGCCGCCGAGCCGTTCTTCGGCGCGACCCACGCCAACCCGATGGGCCTGGCGAGCCGCCGCCGTTACCGCTGGACCCGCGGCCGGATCAGCGACTACTGGGACGAGGTGTTCACCGCCGACGGGTTCGTGGGGCACGCCGTCGCGCTCGACGACCAGTCCGCGTTCATCGCCAGTCTGGGCGGCGCCCGGTCGGCCCGGATGCGCGACGTGCTCAGCACGATCCAGGCGGACCAGGACGCCATCATCCGGGCGGGGTCGGCCGGCGCCCTCGTGGTCGACGGCGGTCCGGGCACCGGTAAGACAGTCGTCGCCCTGCACCGCACCGCGTACCTGCTCTACTCCGACCCGCGCCTCGGTCAGCGCCGGGGTGGGGTGCTCTTCGTGGGACCGCACCAGCCCTACCTGGCCTACGTCGGCGACGTCCTGCCCAGCCTCGGCGAGGAGGACGTGCAGACCTGCACCCTGCGCGACCTCGTCGCAGAGGGGGCCACGGCGACCGTCGACACCGACCCGGACGTGGCTCGGCTGAAGTCCTCGGCCGAGCTGGTCCGGGCGATCGACGCGGCCGTCCGGTTCTACGAGGACCCACCGACCGCCCCGATGACGGTTCCGGTCGGCGACTCCGACGTCCGGCTGAGCGCCGACGACTGGGCCGACGCGTTCCGGGCACCGGGTCCGGGCACCCCACACAACGAGGCGCGCGAGGAGATCTGGGAGGAGTTGCTCACCATCCTCATCGACCGGTACGACGGCGAGGAGCCGGACGACGTGCTCCGCGACTCGTTGCTGCGTAACCGGGAGCTGCGGGCGACGGTCAACAGCGCCTGGCCGTTGCTCGACGCGGCCGACCTCGTGGGTGACCTGTGGTCGGTGCCCGCGTACCTGCGCAGGTGCGCGCCGTGGCTCAGCCCCGAGGACGTCCGCACGCTGCAACGCGACGAGCCCCGGGCCTGGACCGTGTCCGACCTGCCGCTGCTCGACGCGGCACGGCAGCGGCTCGGCGACGCGGACAGCTCGGGGCGCACCCGTCGGCGTGACCCGGCCGCCGCTGTCGAACGCGAGCACATGGCCCGGGTCGTCGACGAACTGCTCGCTGCCGACACCTACGACGACGGCGAGGGTCTGCTGGCGATGCTGCGCCAACCCGACCTGCGCGAGGTCCTGGTCGACGAGTCCGCGCTGCCGGACGCCGACCCGGACCTGCTTGCCGGCCCGTTCGCGCACATCGTCGTCGACGAGGCGCAGGAGTTGACCGACGCCCAGTGGCAGATGCTGCTGGCCCGCTGCCCGTCGCGCAGCTTCACCATCGTCGGAGACCGCGCCCAGGCCCGGCACGGGTTCACCGAGTCGTGGCAGGAGCGCCTCAAGCGGGTCGGGCTCGACCGGGTCACACTGGCCTCGTTGAGCATCAACTACCGGACGCCGGCGGAGGTCATGGCGCAGGCCGCGCCGGTCATCCGGGCCGTGCTCCCCGACGCCAACGTGCCGACCTCCATCCGGGGCAACGGACTCCCCGTCGTCCACGGATCGGTCGCCGACCTGCTGTCGATCCTCGACACCTGGCTCTCCGCGCACGCCGACGGAATCGCCTGCGTCATCGGCGACCCGACGTTCGCGCCCACGGCCCGGGTGAGGTCACTGAGCCCGGAGCAGGCCAAGGGGCTGGAGTTCGACCTGGTCGTCCTCGTCGGGCCGGAAACGTTCGGCACCGGCATCTCGGGGGCTGTCGACCGCTACGTCGCGATGACCCGGGCCACCCAGCAGCTCGTGCTCCTGACCAGCGGCTGAGGGCGTGCCGCCCGACCGGGTTCGGGAGCACCCCACGCCCGACCAGGGCCGCCCGGAGGCGGCCCTGGTGG
The DNA here is from genome assembly GCF_022229005.1 of Micromonospora trifolii. Taxonomy (GTDB): domain Bacteria; phylum Actinomycetota; class Actinomycetes; order Mycobacteriales; family Micromonosporaceae; genus Micromonospora; species Micromonospora trifolii. Next base: position 93,536 of record NZ_JAKKFD010000002.1, on the reverse strand, counting down.
GAGCGTCGGAACTAGTTGCCGAGCGTGACGTGCAGGATCCTCTCGTTGCTGTTGTTCGGGGTGCTGTCCTTGTCGCCGACGTTGGTGGTGGTCAGCCACAGCCCACCGTCGGGAGCCGGCTCCACCGTCCGCAACCGACCGTAGGTGCCACTGAAGTACGTCTGCACGTTCGTCAGGCTGCTGCCGCTGATCACCGCGCGGTACATCCGAGCACCTCGGGCGCAGGCAACGTAGAGCGCGTCGCGCACGATCGTGATGCCGGAGCAGGACCCCTCGGCGGTGGGATAGGTGCGGGCCGGCGCGATGAACCCGGCCGTACCGCAGGTGCCACTGGTGCCCTCGCACGCCGGCCAGCCGTAGTTTCCGCCCTTGGTGATCAGGTTGGTCTCGTCCATGACCGAGTTGCCGAACTCCTGCTCCCACAGCCGGCCCTGCGAGTCGAACGCCAGCCCCTGCGGGTTGCGGTGGCCGTAGCTCCACACGTAGTTGCCGAACGGGTTGTCCGAGGGGACCGTGCCGTCCGGGTTGAGTCGCAGGATCTTGCCTTCGAGGCTGGACCGGTCCTGGGCGTAGTTGCCGTTCTGGGCGTCGCCGGTGCTGGCGTACAGCTTTCCGTCCGGGCCGAAGCGCAGGCGACCGCCGTCGTGGTACTTGTTCCGCCGGATACCGCTGAGCAGAACCTGCTCGCTGGCGGTGTTGAGTCGCCCGTTCTCCAGCCTGATCCGGACGATGCGGTTGTCGCTCGGCGAGGTGTGCATGATGTACAGCCAGCGGTCGCTGGAGTAGCTGGCCGAGACGGCGAGCCCCAACAGGCCGCCCTCACCGTCGGTGCTCTGCACGTTCGGCACCGTGCCCAGGTTGGTCTTGGCCCCGGTGGTCGGGTTGAGCTGGATGATGTCGTGCGCGTCGCGGCGGTTGTAGAGGACGCTGCCGTCCGGCAACGTCACCAGACCCCATGGGATGTCCGTGTCGGTGGTGACCTGCCGTACCCCGCACACCGGGTTGGCGCACGCGGCGCCGGTGGTCACCGTCGCGGTGCCGCTGCGCGACGAGGCGTTGTCCTGCGCGTCCCGAGCCACCATGTAGTACTGGTAGGAGGTGTTCGCCGTCAGACCGCTGTCGGTGAACGTGGTCGCCGGCGGCGCGCCGGTGACAGTGCCCACCTTCGCGCCGGCCCGGTAGACGTCGTACGCCCGCACCCCGATGTTGTCGGTCGACGCGGTCCAGCGCAGCGTCACAGTGGTGCCCGACGCGGTGCCGGTGAGCTGTTGCGGCGCCGTCGGCGGCTGGCTGTCGGCCTGACAGGGCGGCGGAGTGATCGAGACGGTGGCGCTCGCCTGCGACACGTTGCCGGCGGCGTCGCGGGCGTTGACGTACAGGCCCCAGGTCGCCCCGGCCACCACTGTCAGGTTGGTGGAGAGCGTCGTGCCGCTCACCGACGTCATCAGCTGGCCATCGTGGTAGATGTCGTAGAAGGCCACCGCGACGTTGTCCGTCGAGGCGTTCCACGCGAACGTCACCGAGTTGCAGGTCAGGCCGCTGACCCGTGGGCTACCCGGCGCCGTCGGCGGCTGGCTGTCGGCGCTGCCGAGGGACGTCGTCCACCGCTGGTTGGACTGCCCGTTGCAGGTCCAGAGGCCGACTGTGGTGCTGTTGGCGGTGCCCGCGCCGGACACGTCCAGGCACAGGCCGGACTGGACCCCGACGATGGTCCCGGAACTGGTGATCCGCCAGCGTTGGTTGGCGCCGCCGGTGCAGCCGTTGATCTGCAGCGCGGCCGGGGCGGTGGTGTCCTGGCCGACGACGTCCAGGCACATCGTGTCGCCGTAGACCCGCAGCTCACCACTTGAGGTGAAGGTCCACGCCTGGTTGGCCTGGCCATTGCAGTCGTAGATGTTGATGCCGGCACCGGCGGTGCTGACGTTGCCGACCACGTCCAGGCAACGACCGCTGGCCACGCCGACGACTGTCGACGGCGCCGCGGCGGCCGCCGGCACACCGACGGCCAGGCTCAGCAGCGTCACCGCCACCATCGCCACCGGCAACAGCCGCCGTCGTGGGCGTAGTGGGTTTCTCCGCGCGATGACTCGCATCCGTCCTCCAGGCTCAGGGCATCGACCGGCCCGCCCGGACGACCAAGCGCCCGACCACGCCGAACCGACACATCGACCATCAAAGATGCGTTCGGCACACATGTCAAACGATGTCCCCCGATCGGGGGGCGAACGGTGCAGACGCTTCTCCTCCTCAGGTCGTAGGCGCAGTGCCGTCCTGCGCCAGATGGATCAGCGCGATTCCTCGAACAGGCTTGTTCCAGGCATCGGGTGACGCCGTACGGACCTGCTCCGGACACCCGTTCGCCTGGAAAGGCACCGGCAGACGATGCGCCCACTCTTTCTTCTTCCATCCCGGCGACACCAGTCTCTCGTCCGACTCGGCGCGGTGCTCGCGACCGCCGTCGTGCTCGCCGTGAGCGCCGCCGGCTGCGGCGCGCCGCAGCGCAACCCCGCACCACCCATCGACGCTCCGGCGGCACCCGCGAGCGGGTCGGGTTCGGCCCTGACCGGGGCCGACGTCAACGCCTGGCTCGACGGCCTGCTCCCGGCCGCGCTCGACCGCACCGACATCGCGGGAGCCACTGTCGCCGTCGTGGACGACGGCAAGATCATCACCACCCGGGGGTACGGGTACGCCGACACCGGCGCCGGTGGCAACGGGGCAGTACCTGTCGACCCGGACCGGCATCTGTTCCGGATGGGATCGGTGTCGAAGCTCGTCACCGCCACCGCGGTGCTGCAACTCGTGCAGAGCGGCAAGCTCGATCTCGACGCCGACGTCAAGACGTACCTCGACTTCGAGCTGCCGCTGCGCTTCGAGCGGGCCGTCACCCTGCGGCACCTGCTGACGCACACCGCCGGCTTCGAGGAGCGGATTGCCGGCCTCATCGGCACCGACGGCAGCGACCTCAACCTGCGCAAGGCCCTGATGACCGACCCACCGGAGCAGATCTACGAGCCTGGCACCGTCCCCGCGTACTCCAACTACAGCAACGCGCTCGCTGGCTACATCGTCGAACGCGTCAGCGGGACGCGCTTCGAGGAGTACGTCCAACGCAACATCCTGGACCGCGCGGGCATGCCGTCGTCGACCTTCGAGCAGCCCCTCCCGGCGGCGCTGCGCGACCGGATGTCCAACGGGTACGACACCTCCACCGCGCCCGCCGCGCCGTTCGAGATCGTCGGCACACCCCCGCCCGGCGCGCTGAGCGCCCCGGCGACGGACATGGCGCGGTTCATGCTCGCCCAGCTCGGCGAGCCGGCGGGCTTCGCGCCCCTGCTGGACCAACCGACCCGCGAGCTGATGCAGCGGCCGGCACTCGACGCGACGTCGTTGGGCACGCTGGCCGACGGGCCCCGGATGACCCTCGGATTCTTCGCCGAGGACCGCAACGGCCACCGGATCCTCGGCCACGGCGGCGACACCAAGTACTTCCACTCCCACCTTCAGATCTACCCCGACGACCGGGCCGGCATCTTCCTGTCCCTCAACAGCAACGGCTCCGGCGCCCTCGACAGCCACGAGCTTCGCGAGTCGGTGGTGAACGGCTTCGCCGACCGCTACTTCCCCGCCCGCGACGACCAGCCGATGACCGACGTGGACCCGGCGACCACCGCCAAGCACGCCGCCCTGGCCGCCGGCACGTACGAGTCCTCGCGAGCGATACAGAGCAACTTCCTGACGGCGATCGGCCTGGTCGGTCGGACCACTGTCAGCGTCGCCGACGGCGACCGGTTGCTGGTGGAACCTGGCCCACTGTCCGACTCCCCCGCCCTCTACCAGGAGGTGAAGCCCTGGGTCTGGCGCGAGGTCGGCGGGCAACGCACGATCGCCATGCGGGCGACCGACGACCGGGTCGAGGCGATCAGTTTCGACTCCGCGTTCGCGTTGCTGCCCGTCGAACCCGCCCGTGCCTCCACCGTGGCCGTTCCGGTGCTGGCCCTGTCGACAGTCGTGCTGCTGCTCACCGTTCTCTCCTGGCCCGTCGGCGCGATCGTCCGCCGTCGGCTCGGCCGCGCTCCCCGGGAGCGGGCGGGGCGCACCGCGCGGATCCTGAGCCGCCTCGCCGTCGCCGGCACACTGCTCGCGTTCGCCGGGTGGCTGCTGAGCATCGGCAGCATCATGAGCCTCCAGGACGTGCCCGGTGCCGGCCTGCGCACCATTCAGGTGCTGCAACTGGTCGGTCTGCTCGGTGTGCTGCCCGCCGCCGTCCGGCTCGTCGACGACGTGCGACGCCACGTCGGCTGGCGGCGGATCACCGGCAGCGGCCTGATCCTGTTCGCTCTCGTCGGCGCGGGCTGGTTCGCCGTGGAGTTCCACCTGCTCGCGCCTAGCATCTCCTACTGACCCGCCCGACCCGGGACGACCCGGAGCAAGGACGCGCACCGCATGAGCGACCACGACGACACCGAACCCGGCACACCGCGACTGACGAAGTGGCTCGACGGACGGCTCACCCGACTCGGGGTGACCGGGGTGTTCCCACGGGACTGCCTGCTGGCCGCGGTGCTGACCGTCCTGACGTTCGTACTGCTCACCGCACTGTTCTGGTTCGTGGCACCGGAGGACGGGGTGTCGTTCGATCCGGCGCGGGCCTGGCTGCTCGTCGCCATCTGCTGCGCGCAGGCGATGCTGCTGTGCCTGCGTCGGGTCCGGCCACTGCTCTGCCTCGCCCTCGTCGTCGGCCTCCAACTGCCGATCATCGGCTTCTCCCTGCCCGAGGCGACCATCCGGGGCCTCGCACCGTTCGTCGTGGCGTACACCGTCGGGTCGTTGCTGCCGGTTCGTCGTGCGCTGCTGGCCGTCAGCGCGGTCGTGGTGGTGGAGTCGATCGGGGCCGCCGTCGTGGTGACCCCGGATCTGCTGACGGCCATCGCGTACGTCTCGGCGAGCGCCCTGACCTACGCCGGCGCGACCTTCGTGGGCGGTTACGTGGCCACCTACCGGCGCTACGTCGAGTTGGTCCGGGTGCGGGCGGACGAGGCGATCCGGGAGCAACGCACGAAGGTCCAGGCGGCGATCGGCGCGGAGCGCTCCCGGATGGCCCGGGAGCTGCACGACGTGGCGGCGCACCACCTCTCCGGCATGGTCGTGCAGGCGGCGGCGGTCGAGCGGCTGATCGACAGGGACCCGGCGGCCGCGAAGGCCGGTGTGGCCTGGATCCGCAGCCAGGGCAAGGAGACCCTGGACAACCTGCGGCTGGTCGTCGGTGTGCTGCGCGGCAGGCCGGGGCACGAGGGCGGCGACGGCGCCGCCCCGGTGCCAGGGCTGGGCATGCTCGACGACCTCGTCCGCACCGCGGGCAACCTCGCCGGCCCGGTGGATTTCGTCCGGGAGGGCGAGCAACGCGAGGTGCCGCCGATCGCCGACGTCGCGCTCTACCGGATCGCGCAGGAGTCGCTGAGCAACGCCCGCCAGCACGCCCCGGGCGCTGCGGCGCGGGTGGTGCTCCGCTTCGAGCCCCGCTCGGTGTCGCTGGAGGTGGTGAACGAACCCGTCGCGCCGCGACGCGTACCGGCGGCACGGACCGGCGGCGTCGGCCTGGTGGGCATGCGCGAGCGCGCCCAGCTGATCGGGGCGACGTTCACCGCCGGCCCGACGGAGGGCGGTGGCTGGTCGGTCGCCGCGACCCTCCCGACGAACGGCCCCGCCGCATCGCGGCCAAAGGAAGAGGTCCCAGCATGATCAGAGTGATGCTCGTCGACGATCAGGCAGTGGTCCGCGCCGGGTTCCGCGTCATCCTGGAGCAGGCCGGCGAGATCGAGGTCGTGGCGGAGGCGTCGAACGGGTCCGCCGCCGTCGAGCTGGCCCGTCGGCTGCAACCGGACGTCATCTGCATGGACGTCCGGATGCCGCACGGCGACGGGCTCACAGCGACCCGGCAGATCGTCGCCGAGGCGACCGGGACGCCACCGGCGGTGCTGGTCGTGACGACCTTCGACCTCGACGAGTACGTCTTCGGCGCGTTGGAGTCCGGCGCCAGCGGGTTCATCCTCAAGGACTGTGAGCCCGAGGAGCTGATCGAGGCGATCCGTCGCCTCGCGAGCGGTTACGGCCTCGTCGACCAGGCCGTCACCCGTCGGGTGATCTCGGAGTTCGCCAGGCGTACGCCCGCTCCCCGCTCGGACGCGGCGGCGGCGCACCAACTGACCGCGCGGGAGACCGAGATCGTGGAGCTGCTCGCGCAGGGCCTGTCGAACGTCGAGATCGCCGAGCAGCTCTTCATCGAGACCAGCACTGTCAAGTCGCATCTCGGCCGCGCCATGGCGAAGATCGGCGCACGGGATCGGCTACAGACCGTCGTCTGGGCGTACCAGAACGGGGTGGTCCACCGGTGACAGCGACCCCGCACAGATCTCGCCACGCGCACGTCAGGGCCTGGCTGGCCATACCGCAAGTCCTATTGATTCAATAGGACTTGCCAACAAGCCGTCCGCAGGGAGGATCCGGGTGACACTTTCCCTCCCGTCACGCGCCGCCACGACGATCGCCAAGCCGCTGTCGCCTCGACTGCTCACCCTCCGCGACGGCAACGCCGAGATGCGGTGGGAGGCCATGGCCTCGCAGGGCTTCACGGTCCCCACCGACCGGTTCTTCGTGCGCAACCACACCCGCAGTCCGCTGCTGGACGTGGACACGTGGCGTCTACGCCTGTTCGGCACCGGCCTGCGGGGCGCGCCGAGCCGGAACGACGCGGTCGAGTTCGACTACGGCGACCTGCGGGCCATGCCCGCCGAGGAGACCGCGGTTCTGCTGGAGTGCGCGGGCAACGGCCGGCGCTTCTTCGCCTCCCAGCAGACCCATCCGACACCGGGGGCGCCGTGGGGTCTCGGCGCGGTGGGGGTGGCGCGTTGGCGCGGCGTACGGCTGTCGACAGTCCTGCGTCACGCCGGCCTGACCGACGACGCGGTGGACGTGCAGCCCGAGGGCCTGGACCCGGACTTCGTGACCGGCGGGGTGAACCTCGGCCGGGTGCGCCGCCCGATACCGATCGCCAAGGCCCTCGACGACGTGCTGCTGGCGTACGAGATGAACGGGGAGACGCTGCCGGTCGACCACGGTTTCCCGGTGCGGGTGGTGGTGCCGGGCTGGATCGGCGTCGCCTCCATCAAATGGGTAGGCCCGATCGAGGTCTCCGCGACACCCCTCTCCTCAGCGTGGAACACCCGGTTCTACCGGATGTTCGGGCCCGGCCATCCGGTCGACGGCCGACTCGTGACCACTCCGGTGGTCAAGAGCGCCTTCGAGCTGCCGTGGGACGTCCGCGTCCCGAGCGGCGAGCAGCTGATGATCGCCGGCCGGTCCTGGTCCGGCAACGGCCCGATCCGCGCTGTCGACATCAGCACCGACGACGGGGTGACCTGGCAACCCGCCGACCTCCACCCCGACGACGAGGGCGGTGTCTGGCAGCGCTGGACGACGCTCTGGCGTCCGCCACGGCCCGGCCGGTTCACGGTGCGGGCTCGGGCCACCGACGTCACCGGGACGAGCCAGCCGGGCCGGGCCCGCCCCAACGCTCTCGGCTACCTGTTCGACGGTGTCGTCCGGCACCCGGTGACTGTCTACTGACCACCACTGCCGCCCGGGCGTGAGACGGCGCCGCTCAGGCGGCGGGACGGCGGGTCGAACCGGGCTGGTCACCGGCCAGCCCGGCGTAACGCCCCCGGTGGTACAGCAGGGGCGAACCGACCTCGGCGTGCCGGAGCATCTCCGGTTCGGCCAGCACCACGGCGTGGTCGCCGACGGTCACCCGGTCGACGACCCGGCAGAGCAGCCAGGCCAGGGTGTCGTCGAGGATCGGCACCCCCTCCGGCCCGGCCCGCCAGCGGGTGGGTGTCGCGAACCGGTCGATGCCGCTGGTCGCGAAGGTCCGGGCCAACTCCTGCTGGTGGTGGGCGAGCAGGTGCACGGCCACGTGGCGGGCACGGGCGACAGCGGGCCAACTCGACGATTCGAGGTTCAGACAGAACGAGACGATCGGCGGCGTCAGCGACACCGAGGTGAACGAGGTGGCGGTGAAGCCGACCGCCGGCGAGCCGGGAGCGGTGACCACAGTGACGGTGCTCGCCTGGTGGCGCAGCAGCGTCCGCAGCGCGTCGCTGTCGGCGTCGATCGGGGCATCGGTGGACTGGGGCACGGTGATCTCCCGAAGGTCTGGTCCGCTTGGCTTACGAACGATCGGCGGGAACTGCCGGCGGGAGGTGAACAACCGAACGGGCGGCATGCGTTCGATTTTCCTACCAACAAAGTAGGATTTCAAGCCCCGGGTCGGGTGAAGCGTCGCCCGACCTCCGACCGTGCGTCGAGAGTGGACATTGCCGGAGTACGATCCCGGGCGTACCGCTGTGGTGACCTCCAGCTGACGACCCCTCGATAGGAGCCACGCATGGCCGGCCCGGACCCCGAACTCGCCGCGAAGCTTCAGCCCGACGTGCCGCACGCGGCACGGATCTGGAACTACTGGATGGGCGGCAAGGACAACTTCCAGTCCGACCGGGCGGCCGGCGACGCCGTCGCCGAGGTCTACCCGGAGATCGTCCTGATGGCGCAGCAGTCGCGCGTGTTCCTGGTGCGGGCCGTGCGTCACCTCGCGGCCGAGGCGGGCATCCGGCAGTTCCTGGACATCGGCACCGGCCTGCCCACCATGCAGAACACGCACGCTGTCGCCCAGGGCGTCGCGCCCGACTCGCGGATCGTCTACGTGGACAACGACCCGATGGTGCTGGTGCACGCCCGGGCACTACTGGCCAGCACGACGTCGGAGGGTGTCACCACCTACGTCCCGGCCGACTACCACGACCCAGAAAAGATCCTCGCCGAGGCGGCGCAGACGCTCGACTTCGACCAGCCGATCGCCGTGATGTACATGGGCGTGATGGGCTACGAGCCCGACCTGGACGTGGTGCGCTCGATCGTCGGGCGCACGATGGACGCCGTGCCGTCCGGCTCCCACCTGGTGCTCTGGGACGGCACCAACACCAGCCCGGCGGTGGTCTCGGGTGCCGACCGGCTGGCGCAGAGCGGCGGAGTTCCGTACATCCTGCGCAGCCCGCAGGAGCTTGAGAGCTGCTTCGACGGGCTGGTGATGGTGGAGCCGGGCCTGGTGCCGATCCCGCTGTGGCGACCGGAGGAGCCCGACGCCGTCGGAATCGACGCCTACGGCGCGGTGGCCCGCAAGCCCTGATCGACACGACGTCCGCCCCGCTCCCGCCATCGCGCCGCAGCGGGGCGGACGCCGTTCACCGCGCGCACGCCAGGGTCAGGCCGTCGGGCACCGCGCTGGTCGTCACGAGCAGACCGAACGTCGTCGTCCCGTCCAGCGCCAGCGTCCCGTTGTAGGAGGCGTTGGCGACTGTGACGTCCGCGCCGGCCGTCTCGGCCACCCCACCCCAGGCCGCCTGGACCCGCTCGTCACCGGACCACCGCCAGGAGACGCGCCACCGGTCCAGCGGCAGCGTTCCGGTGTTGCGGACCGCGACCGTCGCGACGAAGCCGCTGCCCCAGCGGGCATCGATAGTGGCCGTCGCGCGGCACGAGGTCAGCGAGGCGGTCCGCGCCGACCAGATCATGTATGGGTCGCGCTTACCGTCAGGGTCGCTGAACCGGTACCAGTACTCCGTGTCGGGTGTCAGACCCCCGATGGTCACCGTGCCGGTGCGCTCCGGCCCCGAGACGGCCTCGGCCACCGGCGTCCGCCACTGTTGGGCGTCCTCGCGGCTGGCAAAGAGGCTGACGGTCATCGGCGGGTCGTAACCGCAGGGCGGCCGGAAGAAGATCGAGTACGAGATGGTCACGCTCGTAGTGGTGACCCCGGCGACGCTCCCGGTGATCGGCAGAGCCGGCGGGCAGGTGAGGGTCGGCGACGGCGACGGCGTGGCCGACAGGGTGGGGGTGGGCGCCGCCTCGGTGGCGGTGGTCGTCCCGGTCCAGGCGGCCAGCGCCAGGGTCGTGACAGCGAGGAACATGCGAAGCATCGGTACCTCCGTGGTCGACGGACACCGACGACCGAGGTGGTGGCCGGTGCCGCGCTCGGGTTGCCGGTCGTCGACGAGGCTGCCCGGCGCGGGTGACATGGTCACCTCGCGCGCCTCGTGGACCGGAGGAGATCTGGTGCGCGCTGGCTCCCCGAGCACGACCGAAGCCCAGCATGGCAGTCGGTGAGCATCGATACAAGACGATCCCGATCCCGTCGAACACCGTCCGCCTTCTCGTCGCCGCACTGACACCCACTGGGCGCCCGAATCCCGAATGATCCATCGTGGTCTATCCAATCGGACACGGGAGCACACCATGCTCGAGACAAGCAGCACGCCCCGGCGACCCCGGGGAGTGCGGGCACTGATCGCGGCCGGCACGGCGGCAGTGCTGGCGGCCGCCGCGCTGGCCGCGCCAACCCCCGCGGACGCCGCCGTCAGCCGGGCCGAGCTGGCCCTGCGCTGGGCACCCATCCACTACCAGGACGTCGACGCCACCGGCAGCCACGCCCTGAGCGGTCAGTCGGACTACCTCACCCGTGTCGACTTCGACGGCGACCTGGACGGACGCGACAACTGGGACGGGGCCGGCCAGGCAGGCACCACACTCGCCGCGCACGTCTACTACTCCGTCGTGGAGACGAGCACCCACTGGTACATCACGTACTTCTTCTTCCACCCCCGCGACTGGACCGACCACCCGTTCTTCGAGACCGAACACGAGAACGACGGTGAGGGTGCGCTGTTCGCCATCGAGCGCGACGGCTCCACGTACGGCGTCCTCCGCTCGGCCGTCACTGTCGCGCACAGTGACTTCTTCTCCTACACGCCGACCGGGAGCACCTGGACCAGCGGCGGGGAGAGCATCGACGGCACCCTGCGGTTCCAGGCGTCACCGCACGACACGTTCCAGCACCCGGTCACGGCACAGGAGGCGCAGGGCCACGGCCTCAAGGCACACCCGCAGTACGACATCAACGGCGACGGCCTCGTCTACTACCCGTCGACCGTCGCCGAGACGCCGAGCAGCAGCAACGACCGCGACGTGCGGTATCAGCTGATCGACATCTTCGCCTCCGGCGGCCTGTGGGCGCAGCGGTCCAACGCGAGCCTCTTCGCCAGCCTGGGCACGTTCGCCGGTGACACGTCCGGTGACTGCGGCGTCGGCACCTGGAGCTGTTCGACCAACTCGGCCAACGCGCCCTGGGGCTGGGACGACGGCAACGACACCCCCGTGCGGGGCGAGATCGCCAGCGACCCGGCGAAACTGTCGGCCGCGTACTTCACAGTGCCGGCCGGCCTGGCCCGCACCTACAGCTACAACCCGTACGCCGGCGCGGCCGCGGCGCTCGCCGAGGCAGCGAGGACGGCTCCGCCGACCGTCGACTGATCTCCGCGTCTCCCCGGGGGCGGGCCGTCCTGGTCCGTCACCGGGGAGACGAACCGACCCGTACCCGGTCGCTCTCGTTGTCGGAGAGGAACGACGCCAGTGCCTGCCCCTGCTCGGTCACTGCGGCCCGGTCCGCTCGGGAGAAGCCGCGCAGCGGGTTGACTGTCACAGTGCCCGACTCGACGCTCCAGGTCGCCGCGACCCGGCCGTCGACGAGCACCACGCGCTCGCCGGCCACCGAGAGGCCACGATGGGCGTCGTCGATGATCCGGCTGCGGTCGTCATAGCCGAGGATCGCGTTGTCGAACGCCGGCAGGAACCGCACCGGGGCGGGTGTCTCCGGATCGGGGCGCGGCGCGTCCGGGAGGTCGACCAACTTGCGGCCACGCTCGTCTCGGAAGGTCACCAACTCGTCGCGCAGGGCGGTCACCGCGGCCGGCAGCCCGGCGAGGCCGCACCAGGCCCGCAGGTCGGCCGTGGCCGCCGGGCCGAACGCGGCCAGATAGCGGCGTACGAGCTGCTGGCCGACCGGATCATCACCCGCCGCGGTGGGCGGCCCGATCTCCCGGTCGAGCCACGCGGAGAGCAGGACGTAGCGCACGCCCCCCTTCGCCCGCCACACCCCGCGCGGCGGTAGCTGTGTCATCGGGAGCAGTGCGATAGCCATCTCGCCCAGCGCCTGCGCCCCCGCGGTCGGCCAGCGCTCGCCGAGTGCCCGCCCGATCTGGGGCATCGAGCGGGGCTCACCGTCGGACACCACAGCCCGCGCGGCTGCGGCGAGATCGTCGAGGTCCACCCCGTCGAGCTCGCCGCGGTAGACGCCGAGCACGCGCTGGCGCAGCATGGCGTCGTGACGGGGGCGCCAGGCCACGACGTCGTCGGCGACGAGCAGGTGGACGGTGCGGCGCATGAGATGGGTACGCACCACGTGTCGCTGGGTCAGCAGGGTCGAGAACACCGTCGGGTCGAACGCGCGCAGCCGCGACCACAGCCCGATGAACGGCTCCTGCGGCTCCTGGGCCTGCAGGCCACCGAGGTGGGCGACGGCGTCGAGCGTCGGCAGGTCGGCGCGGTCGAGCAGCAACTGCCGGGCGAGCGTCGCGCGGTTGAGCGCCCGGGTGTTGAGAACGGTCATCGGGTCCCTTCGGTCGACCCCATTGTCCGACCGATCACGTCGGCCTACGGCATCAGGCGATCGAGTTGTAGACCGGCACCCAGCCCAGACTCTGACCGCTGGAGGAGAACACCTCGATCTTGCGAACTACCGCACCCGGCGTGGTGGCGGCGACGCTGTTGCCGACTCCGATCCCGCCGACGGCGATGAGTTTGCCCTCGGTACGGATCTGCCCCGCGCCACTTCGCCGGATGATCACCGTGTCCGCCGGTGCCTGGTAGGGGACGGCCGCCTCCACCGCGTTCCAGGCCAGCGTGACGTCGATCGAGGCGGTGTCCACGAAGACGGCGGGATGCGACGGGTGCGCCTGACGCAGGTGGTTGCCCACCACGACGGCCTTTGTGGATCCCTGGTGCACGGCGACGCAGCTCACGGCCCGGCTCGCGTTCGGGTTCTCCACCCGGTTACCGACCACTGTGACGTCCCGGGCGGCCAGAACGTTGATGTGGCCGACACAGTTGGTCGCCACGTTGCCGGTGATGGAGACGCCCACGGCCTGCCCTGACCGGGGCAGGGAACCACGCGCGCTGCCGTCGACCTCGATGCCCCGCAGTTGGCAGCCCGACACGGTGTTGTCGGCGACCACCAGGTTCGTCACCTGCTGTGTGTAGACGCCGGCCTGGCCACACTCGGTGATCGTGTTACCCGAGATGACGGTGCGGTCGGCGCCGAACCAGACGTTGATGCCGTCGTAGTACTTGGACTCAGCGCGCCAGACGCCGCCCCAGTCCTCGGCTTCCTGCGACGACAGCCAGTCCATCGCCACGTGGTTGTTGGTGATCCGCACGTCGTGGCCGTTGCTGGCGATGCCAAACCGGACGTCCTCGGTGGTGCAGTTCGTGATGACGATGTCGTTGGACGCGCCGGGGGTGTTGTCCCACACGCTGATGCCGGTGTGGCGGAATCCGCGGGATACCACCCCGTCGACGACGATCCCGGTCGACGCCGTGATGATCAGGCCGCTGTACCAGTACGCGGCGGTGTCGTCGACGAGGTTGAGCCCGAGCACCTTCAGCCGGTGGCAGTCCTGGATCTGGAGCACACCGCGGACCTGATCCTTCACCGTTACCGGGGCGGCGTCGACCAGCGCCAACGTCGCCCCATGGCCCCGCAGCGCGGTGTCGGTCAGCCCTGAGAGCGTCACCCGGTTGCTGACGCGGTACGTCCGGCCAGCCGGGAACAGCACACCGAGGTTCGGAGTGGCCGCCCGCGCGGCGTTGAATGCCGCCTGGATCGCCGCGGTGTCGTCGGTGACTCCGTCGCCGACCGCCCCGTACGTCAGCACCGAGGCCCAGCCGTCGTCAGTGGCAGGCAGCGCGGCAGCAGCCGGCTTGGCCGCCAGACCGGCTCCACCCGCCAGGGCCGTGGCCGCCAGGCCAGCGCGTAGAGCCGCGCGTCGTCCCATCGATGTCATGTGATCGCCCCCCGTGAAATGCGCCCAATCACCATCGCCGCGCACCCTATCCGCTCCGCCTCGGCCGGTGGGGCACGCTTTCGCCCCGCCCCGGTGGGACCAGGGGCGGGGCGAATCCGTGCTCGGCTGACCGGTCAGTGGCGGCCCACGAAGATGCCGATGCCGTTGGCGACCAAACGCTCCGTACCGTCGGATGGGCTGTTGCGGGCGGTGGCCGCGGCCTGGCCCGGCTCGCGGACGGCGACAGTGCTCGAACCGCCGCCGTCGAGGTTCACTGCGGCGTCCGCGCCGAGCGAGCGCATCAGGTCGGCCAGCTCGGCGATCGTGAACCCGGCGCTGGCCGGGGCGCGGCCGGCCAGGGCGACCAGGTAGACGGTCCGGCCGTCGGGGCTGACACCGGCCGCGCTGCGTACCGCGGCGGTCTTGGTGTCCAGGCCGGCCAACGGCGCGCCGTCGCGCAGGATCGGGGCGCCACCGACCGCGAAGGTCAGCTTCGGCTTGCCGGCGGAGACGAGCTTCTCGCGCACCTGCACCCGGTCACCGACGACGAGGTCGTCGAGCGCGTCCGCGCCGCCCTCCCGCCCGACCAGCACCTGGGTGTCGGCCGGGATCGCGCCCGCACCGGGCGTCGGGGCGACCGCGGTCACCACACCGTCGCGTACGGTCACCTCGTAGGTGTGGGTGCTGCACGGGTCGCTGCGGCTCGTGTCGGTGCCGCAGGTGGACCGGACCCGGGAGGCGGTCCCCCAGTCGGCGGTGAACAGGCCGACGCCGTCGACCGGAAGCGCGTACTGGTTGAGGCCACCCAGCGCGATGGTGCCCTTCCTGCTGCGCACCTCGCCGTCCAGGCTCAGGGTGTCGACGCGCGCCTTGCCGTTCACGCCCACGCCGAACACGTCGCGGGTCGAGGTGCCGGGGGCCAGGCCGGGGCCGAAACGCTGCGCGGTCGGCACCGCGAACTTCAACTCCTCGCCGTCGGCGATCTCCGGACCGGACGACGAGTAGGTCGGCGTGACGCCGGCGTGCGTCTCACTGTTGTTGAAGAAGTCGCCGTTGACGCCGGCGACGGCACCCTGCGCGTTCGTCATCGCCGAGACGACAGTGCGCTGCGCCACCGCGTCGGGGTGCAGCAGGTCGAGGGAGACCTTGTTCTTCTTCAGGTCGGCGGTGAGCAGGTAACCGACGGTGACGCCCCGGGGCGTGGCCACCTCGAACGAGCCGTACGTGACGCCCGGTGCGAGCTGCTCGGTCGAGGTGATGGTGATCGGGGTGTCCGTCGCGGGTACCGTGGCGGTCGCGGCGTGGGCGACGCCGGCCGGCGTGACGAGCGCGGTCAGCCCCGCCGCGAGCAGCAGCGCCAGACGTGGGCGTCCGAGGTGCGGTGACCTCATTGCCGCTCCTTTCCTGGTGCGTTCCTGGCCTGGGCCGGGATGGTCGAGCCGGGCCGGCGGTTGACCGGACCGGCGATGATCTTCCTGGTCAGCCGATCACCCGGGGGTGAACGCCGGAGGCTGCGGACGTGAACCGCCCGCAGCGTCTTGATCAACTGCGGGAGCGGCCGGATCGGGCCGGCGGAAGTCAGCACGGTCCCGGGGGTGCCAAAAAGTTTTGTGCACTTCCTACAACTGAGGGTCGGTGGGTTCGGTGGTTGCGCCATAGCGCTGGCCGCCGCCACGCGGAAAGGTGATCACTGCTGGGAGGCCGTCGTCTTCCGGCACGCAGGTCGAGGTCTAGCTAAGGGGTTCTTCGGGTGTTCAACCGTGTCGCCATCGTCAACCGTGGTGAAGCCGCCATGCGGCTCATCCACGCGGTCCGCGAGCTGGCCGCGGAGACCGGCATCCAGCTCGAAACCGTGGCTCTCTACACCGATGTCGACCGCAACGCCACATTCGTCCGCGAAGCGGACATCGCCTACGATCTCGGCCCGGCGTCCGCTCGCCCGTACCTCAACCTGGCGGTGCTGGAGCGCGCCCTGACCGAGACCGGGGCCGACGCCGCGTGGGTCGGCTGGGGCTTCGTCGCCGAGGATCCGGCGTTCGCCGAGCTGTGCGAGAAGATCGGCGTCACCTTCGTCGGGCCGAGCCCGGACGCCATGCGCCAACTCGGCGACAAGATCGGCTCGAAGCTGATCGCCGAGAAGGTCGGCGTGCCGGTCGCGCCGTGGAGCCGCGGCGCCGTCGAGACCCTGGACGCCGCACGTGCCTCGGCGGCCGAGGTCGGCTACCCGCTGATGCTGAAGGCGACCGCCGGCGGTGGCGGGCGCGGCATCCGCGTGGTCAGGAACGACGCCGAGCTGGTCGACGCGTACGAGCGCACCAGCCAGGAGGCGGCACGGGCGTTCGGCAGCGGCATCGTGTTCCTGGAGCGCCTGGTCACCGGCGCTCGGCACGTCGAGGTCCAGGTGATCGCCGACGGGCAGGGCACCGCGTGGGCGCTCGGCGTCCGCGACTGCTCCGTGCAGCGGCGCAACCAGAAGGTCATCGAGGAGTCGGCGTCACCGGTGCTCGACCCGGCGCAGGCCGCCGAGCTCAAGACGTCTGCCGAGCGACTGGCCGTGGCTGTCGGCTACCGAGGCGCGGCGACCGTCGAGTTCCTCTACCACCCCGGGGACCGGCTGTTCGCGTTCCTCGAGGTCAACACCCGCCTCCAGGTCGAGCACCCGATCACCGAGCTGACCACCGGGTTCGACCTGGTCAAGGCCCAGCTGCACGTCGCCGCCGGCGGGCGGCTCGAAGGCGCGCCGCCGGCCGAGCGCGGGCACGCCATCGAGGCGCGGCTCAACGCCGAGGACCCCGACCGCGACTTCGCCCCGTCCCCCGGCCGCATCGCCCGGCTGGACCTGCCCAGCGGCCCCGGCATCCGGGTGGACACCGGCGTCAGCGAGGGTGACACCATCCCGGCCGACTTCGACTCGATGATCGCGAAGATCATCGCGTACGGCCGTGACCGCGACGAGGCGCTCGGCAAGCTGCGCCGGGCGATGGCGAACACCACGGTGATCATCGAGGGTGGGGCGACGAACAAGAGCTTCGTGCTCGACCTGCTCGACCAGCCCGAGGTGATCGACGGCAGCGCGGACACCGGCTGGATCGACCGCGTCCGCGGCGAGGGCCGCCTCGTCACCCACCGCCACTCCGCCGTCGCCCTGGCCGCCGCCGCCATCGAGGCGTACGAGGAGGAGGAGCGCGTCGAGCGGCAGCGGCTGCTGTCGACGGCGGCCGGCGGGCGCCCGCAGGTGCAGCACGCCAGCGGCCGACCGTTGGACCTCAAGCTGCGTGGCGTCGATTACCGCACCCGGGTGGCGCGGGTCGGCGCGCACCGGTTCCGGGTCGGCATCGAGACCGGCCCCGTCGTGCGTACCGCCGACGTCGAGCTCGACCGCTTCGACCGGCACACCGGTCAGATCGTCGTCAACGGCATCCGCTACCGCCTGCTCACCGGCACCTACGGGCCGACCCACCTGGTCGAGGTGGACGGCGTGACGCACCGGGTCAGCCGGGACGAGGGTGGCGTCCTGCGCTCCCCGATGCCCGCGCTGGTCGTCGCCACGCCCCTGGAGGTCGGCGCGGAGGTCGAGGCGGGCGCTCCGGTGCTGGTGCTCGAAGCGATGAAGATGGAGACGGTGCTGCGGGCGCCGTTCAAGGCACGGCTCAAGGAGTGCGCCGTCTCGGTGGGCAGCCAGGTGGAGGCGGGCGCGCCGCTGCTGCGCCTGGAGCCGCTCGCGGACGACGCCGAGGAGACCAACGACGACCCGAGCGCCGAGACCGTCGAACTGGACCTGCCCAGCGCCGCAGCGGACATCCCGGCGGACGAGCGCACCAGGCGCGGTCAGGAGGACCTGCGGGGTCTGCTGCTCGGCTTCGACGTCGACCCGCACGACGACCGCCGGGTGCTCGACGGCTACCTCACCGCGCGGCGGGCGGCCACCGAGGCCGGTCAGCGGCCCCTGGCCGCCGAACTCGACCTCATCGAGGTGTTCGCCGATCTCGCCGAACTGAGCCGCAACCGGCCGACGGGCGAGGACGGCGGCGCCGCGCACGTGCACAGCGCCCGGGAGTACTTCCACACCTACCTGCAGAGCCTCGACGTCGAACGGGCCGGGCTGCCGGACGCCTTCCAGACCAGGCTCGGCAAGGCGCTCGGCCGCTACGGCGTCACCGACCTGGACCGCACCCCCGCCCTCGAAGCCGCCGTCTTCCGGATCTTCCTCGCCCAGCAGCGCGCCTCCGCGGACGCGCAGGTCATCGCGGCGCTGCTGCGCGCCTGGCTGCGGGAGACCCCGCCGGACGAGACGCTGCGCGAGCCGGCCGGCCTCGCACTGGAGCGGCTGATCGCCGCGACGCAGGTCCGCTTCCCCGTGGTCGCGGACCTCGCCCGCGGCGTGGTGTTCGCCTGGTTCGCCCAGCCGCTGCTGCGCCGCAACCGCGCCCGCGTCTACGCCGAGGTCCGTGGGCACCTGCGGCACCTCGACGCGCACCCGGACGCGCCGGACCGCGCCGAGCGCATCGCCGAGATGGTACGCAGCACCGAGCCACTGGTTCGGCTGCTCGGCCAGCGGCTCGTCCGCGACCACCTCGACAACGCGGTCATGTTGGAGGTGCTGACCCGGCGCTACTACGGCAACCGGTCGCTCACCAGCGTGCGTACCCGCGAGGTCGCGGACTGCATGTTCGTGGTCGCCGAGCGCGCCGACTCGAGCGTGGTCTCCGCCGCGGTCAGCTTCGACGCGCTGGGCAGCGCCCTGCGGGGGCTGGCCGAGCTGGCCACCGGCGAGGACGCCGTGGACGCCGACATCTACCTCGGCTGGGAGAACCAGCCGGAGGACTTCGACGCGATGGCGGCCGCGCTGGCCGAGGTCATCGCCGCGCACCCGCTGCCGCCCCAGGTCCGTCGGGTCACCACCACCGTCGCGGGTCGCGGCGGTGCGGTGATGCACCACCACTTCACCTTCCGCCCGTCGGGCGCCCAGTTGACCGAGGACCGGCTGATCCGTGGGCTGCACCCGTACATCGCGCAGCGGATGCAGCTGGAGCGGCTGCACAAGTTCGACCTGACCCGGCTGCCGTCGTCGGACGAGGAGGTCTACCTCTTCCAGTGCGTGGCCCGGGAGAACCGCGCCGACGAGCGCCTCGTCGCGTTCGCGCAGGTGCGTGACCTGACCGAGCTTCGTGAGCAGGACGGCCGCCTGGTCGCGCTGCCGACGACCGAGGACGCCATCGCCGCCTGCCTCGACTCGATCCGCCGCGCCCAGTCGCGGCGGCCGTCGAAGACGCGCTTCAACACCAACCGCATCGTGGTCTACGTGTGGCCGCCGAGCGAGCTGACCCGCGAGGAGATGGAGATGATCGCCGGGCGGGTCCGCCCGACGACAGCGGGCGCCGGCCTGGAGGAGATCCTGTTCATCGCGCGCCAGCGCGACCGCCGGACCGGCGAGCTGACCAAGATCGCCGTACGGATCTCGTTCGACGCCGCGGGCGGCGCCGAGCTGGCCGTCGGGGAGCCGCCGGTCGAGCCGATCGAGCCGCTCGACGAGTACCGGCTCAAGGTGCTGCGGGCCAGCAGCCGCAACACCGTGTACCCGTACGAGCTGACCGGCCGGCTCGGCGACTTCGTCGAGCACGACCTCGACGACGAGCACGTGTTGGTGCCGGTGCAGCGGCCGAAGGGGCGCAACAGCGCCGCCATCGTCGCCGGAGTGGTCACGACGCCGACCGAGCGCTACCCCCAGGGTGTCACCCGGGTGGTGCTGCTCGGCGACCCGACGAAGTCGCTGGGCGCCCTGTCGGAGCCGGAGTGCCGGCGCGTGATCGCCGCACTGGACCTGGCCGAGCGGATGCAGGTGCCGCTGGAGTGGTGGGCGCTGTCCGCCGGGGCCCGGATCTCGATGACCTCCGGTACGGAGAACATGGACTGGGTGGCCGCGGCGCTCAAGCGGATCGTCGAGTTCACCCAGGCCGGCGGTGAGATCAACATCGTGGTCGCGGGCATCAACGTCGGCGCGCAGCCGTACTGGAACGCCGAGGCGACGATGCTCATGCACACCAAGGGCATCCTGGTGATGACGCCCGACTCGGCGATGGTGCTCACCGGCAAGCAGTCGCTCGACTTCTCCGGTGGTGTGTCGGCTGAGGACAACTTCGGCATCGGCGGCTACGACCGGGTGATGGGGCCGAACGGGCAGGCGCAGTACTGGGCGCCGAACCTGACTGCCGCACGGGACGTGGTGATGGCGCACTACGACCACACGTACGTCGCGCCCGGCGAGGACGCGCCCCGGCGGGCGGTCACCACCGACCCCGCCGACCGCGACATCTCCGGCTTCCCGCACGACGTGGCGGGCAGCGCCTTCGCCACCGTCGGGGAGATCTTCTCCGTGGAGTCCAACCCGGACCGCAAGAAGCCGTTCGACATCCGCACCGTGATGCGGGCCCTCTCCGACCAGGACCACCCGGTGCTGGAGCGCTGGGCCGGCATGGCGGACGCGGACACGGCCGTCGTGCAGGACGTCCACCTCGGTGGCATCCCGGTCTGCCTGCTCGGCATCGAGTCCCGGTCGGTGCCACGGCACGGTTTCCCGCCCACCGACGGTCCGGACACCTACACGGCGGGCACGCTGTTCCCCCGCTCGTCGAAGAAGGCCGCGCGGGCGATCAACGCGGCCAGCGGCAACCGGCCGCTCGTCGTGCTGGCGAACCTGTCCGGCTTCGACGGCTCACCGGAGTCGATGCGCAAGCTGCAACTGGAGTACGGCGCCGAGATCGGGCGGGCGATCGTGAACTTCCGGGGGCCCATCGTCTTCTGCGTGATCTCGCGCTACCACGGCGGCGCGTTCGTGGTGTTCTCGAAGGCGCTGAACCCGAACATGACGGTGCTGGCGCTGGAGGGCTCGTTCGCCTCGGTGCTCGGTGGCGCACCAGCCGCCGCTGTGGTGTTCTCCGCCGACGTCAACGCCCGTACTGCGGCCGACCCGCGGGTGCGGGACCTGGAGGCCCGCACCGCCGCCTCGGCCGGCACCGAACGCGCCGCGTTGACAGCGGAGCTCGACGAGCTGCGCTCGTCGGTGCGCGCGGAGAAGCTCAGCGAGGTGGCAGCGGAGTTCGACCGGGTGCACAACATCCACCGCGCCGTCGAGGTCGGCTCGGTGGACGCCGTCATCCGCGCCGCCGAGCTGCGTCCGCGCATCATCGAGACCATCGAGGCCCGCCTGGGCTAGCGCGGCCCGTACGTCCACACCACGTCAGCACCACCGGTCGACGACCGGTGGTGCTGACGGTATGGGGGGTGAGGTGCTTGGCGGTCTAGCTGAGGGCCACGTTCAGCGCGACGGCGACGGCGAGCCAGACGATGACGGTGCCGAGACCGATACCGACCATGGAGAGCGCCTTGACGGCGGTTGTCATCCGGGTGCGGGCAACTGTCAGGTTCGCCCAGACGCCCAACGCCCCGACCAGCGCGCCCAGGAGACCGCCGACGGTCAACAGCAGGATCGGCAGCATGGCCAGGATGCGCAGGAAGATCGGCGTGGAGGGCCCGGTCCGGTGCTTGACGCCGTTGACCTCCACTGTCGGGTAAGGGTCGGCGAGAACGTTGCGGACCGTGGCTTGGACGACACCACCGTCCACCGCCGGCAACGCGTAGCGTTTGCCAGTCCTGGGGGCCGGCACTCCGCCGACGGTGACGGCAGGGTGGCCGAAGAGTGCCTTGGTGGCGATGACGATCGGGCCAGCTACGCCGGCGACGTGGAGCGGTTCGGTGTTCACCGGCGTGATCTTAGGAACCCCGGTACGCCCCGTCCATCCCGTTGACCGAGCGGGGTTGCCGCCCGTCGCCCTCGGGGTCAGGTGGCGTGTCGCAGCAGCTCGCGGATGAACGTCGCGACCTCGTCCGGGGCGAGGTCCATGGCGTTCTCACCGACGCTGACCTCGAACGAGCACCGGTCCGGATCCGGCGCGGACCGGACCCGGCCGAACAATTCCACCCCGTCGGCGGCGAGGAGGGCGTCGGCGGCCCGCATCGCGGCGTCCGGGCCGACGGGAAGGTGGACGTGGAACAGGGGCGTCTGTGGTGGGTCCGGGAAGGCGCGGGCGACCCCGTCGGCGTTGATGGCCGCCGCGATCGCCACCGCGTGTTCCCGGTGTGCCGGCATCCGGGGCAGCAGGGTGTCCAGGCCGTGCAGTGCGGTGAGTGCCAGCGGCCACGCGTCGTACACGTCGCCGCCGAGCCGCCGGCGCCACACCCGGGCCTCGGCCACCAGTGCGGTGTCTCCGGCGAGCGCGGCACCGCCGACGCCCTGAAGTCCCTTGTAGAACGAGACGTACGCGCTGTCGAACAGCGCGGCGATCTCGGCGAACTGCCGCGCGTAGTACGTCTGGGCCTCCCACAGGCGAGCGCCGTCGAGGTGGATGGCCGCGCCGCGCTCCCGCATCGCTTCGGTCTGTGCGACGAGGTCGTCCCACTCCGGCAGCAGCCCTCCGATGTCCCGTTGCGGCAGCTCCCAGATCGCCGCCGCGAGCGGTTCGGCGACGGCGGCGAGATCGGCCACTGTCATCAACCGGTGACGGTCGCCGGCAGGTTGGAAGCGCAGCCCGTGCACGACGGCGTACCCCTGCTGCTCCCAGACCTCCAGGTGACACTGCGGATGGGCGGCGAAGGCCCGCCGACCCCGGCGGTCGGCGTGGATGCGCACCGCCACCTGCTGCGCCATCGTCCCGGTGGGGAAGAACAGGGCCTCCTCCGTGCCGAGCAGGGATGCCACGCGCCGTTCGAGGACGGCCACCGGCCCGTCCGGTCCGTTCGGTGGCGTGGCCGGGTCGACCTGGGCCAGCATCGACCGCAGCAGGTCGTCCGGCCGGCGGCGCAGCTCCGAGTGCAGAAACAGGGAACGCCGCACAGTCATTGCGGCAGTATCCACCCTCAGCCGGTTCGTCGCTCGCGGCTCGGGTCGGTGTCGGCCTGCCAGGCGGCGACGAGATCCTCGCGCGCCCGGGCGACCCGGGAACGGATCGTGCCGACGGGGCACTGGCAGACGTCCGCCGCCTCGGCGTAGGACAGGCCGAGCACCTGGGTGGCGACGAACGCCTCACGGCGCTCCCGGGTCAGTCCGGCGATCAACTGGTGCAGTGTCACGCCCTCGTCGGCACCGGCGGTGATCGCACCGGCGGCCTCGGCCGCGGCCTGCCAGTCCGGCACCGCCGCCATCCTCGGCCGGGCCACCGCCGTTCGCACGTGATCCACTGCGACGCGCCGGGCGATGGTGAACACCCAGGTACGGGCCGACGAGCGGCCGGCGAAGCCGGGCAGGTTACGGATCGCCCGCAGGAACGTCTCCTGGGTCAGGTCGTCGGCCTCCCCGGGCCCGGCCAGGTGCGACAGGAAGCGCCAGACCTGGTCCTGTAGTGCCCGGATGAACGCCGCCGCGGCCTGCCGGTCACCCTGGCCCGCCTCCCGAGCCCACCGGGTCACCTGGTCGTCGTCAGCGACGCCGTTCCGCACAGACCACCGTCCTGAGTGCCACGGGCGCTCCTTCATGCCGAGATGCCGTCGTCGGAACGCCGCCGGTCAGCCGCGCACTCTGGTGGTCGCCGGCCGGTCCGGAAAAGTTCCCGGGGTTCCCACGTTCGACTGATCGCGCGGATGTCCGAGGTGACGGGAACCGAACGCCGCTCAGCTCGGGACGGGCTGGTCCGCGCTCTCGCGTTCTCTCGGAACCACGGGGTCGGGCATGCTCCACGAGCGCCACAGCTGGCTGTACCCGCCCCCGGCCCTGAGCAGCTCGGCGTGCGTGCCGTGCTCGGCGACGCGCCCCTGGTCGAGGACGACGATGCGGTCCGCGGTGGCCGCCTGGCTGAGTCGGTGGGCGACGATCAACGTGGTACGCCCCTCGGTGGCCGCCACGGCGGCGTGGTCGAGGTCGCGCGCGCCCGCGCTGCCCGCCTCGGCGGTGGCCTCGTCGAGGACCGCGACGGCCGGATCGGCGAGGATGAGGCGGGCCAGCGCGAGCTGCTGGGCCTGGGCCGAGGTGAGCTGCCGCCCACCCTCCCCCACCGCGGTGGTGATGCCCTCCGGCAGGGTCCGCACCCACTCGGTGGCGCCGACGAGGTCGAGGGCGGTGGCGATCTCGGCGTCGGTGGCGTCCGGGTCGGCGAGACGCAGGTCGTCGGCGAGCGGCCCGGCGAAGACGTGCACCTCCTGGCTGATCAGGGCGATCTCCCGACGGAGGCGGTGCTCGCCGAGCTGGGCCAGCGGCACGCCGCGCAGGGTCACCGCGCCGTCGGTGGGCGCGATGATGCCGGCGATGATGCCGGCGAGGGTGCTCTTGCCCGCGCCGCTCGCGCCGACCAGGGCGACGCGCTCCCCGGGGGCGAGACGCAGGGCGATGTCCCGCAGCACCACCGGCCCGTCGTCGTAGCGGTGCTGCCCGACGGTCACCTCCAGTGCCGCCGGTGCGCCCCGATCGTGGCGGGCGGGCTCGGTGCCGGCGGGGGCCGCGGTGTCCGGCAGGGTGGTGACCCCGACGAGTCGGGCCAGGCTGGCCCCGGCCTGCAACACCGAGTCCGACTCGAACAGCAGCAGGCCGATGGGGTTGAACAGGCGGTGGAAGTAGAGCGCGGCAGTGGTGGCGGCGCCGACGGTGGCCAGGTCGCCGCGTACCAGCAGGAAGCCGGCGAGCAGCACGGCCGCGAGCCCCACGAACTCCGAGCGGTTGACGCGCAGCCCGAAGCGGGTGTAGAGGCCGAAGATCTCCAGCGACAGGTCGCGGGCGACGCCGGAGCGCTCCGCGATCCGCGCGACGTGGGCGTCCTCCATCCGGTAGGCGCGCACTGTGGCGGCGCCCCGCAGCGCCTCGGCCGTCGCCTGCGCGCGCTCGCCCGTCGCCACCCGCTCGCGGGCGTAGTACGGCACCGACCGCTTGAGGTACCAGCGCAGCGCCACCGCGTACGCCGGGGCCGCGGCCAACCCGGCGATGCCGAGCCGCCAGTCGAGGGCGAAGAGCCCCGCCGCGGTCAGCACGACGGACAGCAGCGCGCCGAGGAAGGCCGGGCCGCTGGTGGCGATCACATTCGTCACCACCGCAACGTCGTCGCCGGCACGGGCCACCAGGTCCCCGGTCCCGGCCCGCTCCAGGGTGGCCGACGGCAGGTGCAGGGCGCGGTCGAGGACCCGCTCCCGGAGTCGGGCCAGCACGGTCTCGCCGAGGCGCGCGGCGACCGCCGCTCCCGCCGCGGTGAGGAGTCCCGCGAGCACGGCGGCGCCAGCGATCACGCCGGCCCAGGCCACCACCCGAGGTGTGTCGGTTCCGGCGATGACGTCGTCGACGAGGCGGCCGAGCACCCAGGGGGCGACCAGCCCGGTCGCGGCGGCGACGACCAGCAACGTGCCGGCGACGGCGCTGAGCCCCGGCAGGAGGGCCAGCTCGGTACGGAGGGCGGCCCAGGTCTGCCGGCCGGTGGCCGTCGGCAACAGGTGCCGGGTGATCGGCTCGGACGTCATCGCAGGGTTTCCTCCCGGTAGCGGGCGTCGCTGGCGAGCAACCGCTCGTGCGGACCCTCGGCGACGACCCGTCCCCGGTCGATCACCGCGACCCGGTCGGTGATCCGCAGCAGTGCCGGGCTGGTGGTGATCAGCAGCGTGCCGCGGGCGCCCGCCCCGCGCGCCTCGGCCAGTCTCGTGGCGAGCAGGCCCTCGGTCACCGCGTCGACCGCCGTGGTGGGGTTGTGCAGCACCAGCACCGGCGGGTCGGCGACGAGCGCCCTCGCCAGCCCGATCCGCTGCCGCTGCCCACCGGAGAGGTTCGCCCCGCGTTCGGTGAGCAGACGGTCGAACCCGTGCGGGTGCGCGGCGAGCACGTCCTCGGCGGCGGCAGCCCGCACGGCGGCACGCAGCACCTCGTCGTCGACGGAGGCGCCGGCGCTGAGGTTGGCGCGCAGCGTCCCCTCGAACAGCGCCACGTCATGCTGCTCGACCAGGACCACGGCGCGGGCGGCGTCGATGTGCAGCTCGTCGGCGGGCACGCCGTCGACGCGGACCGTCCCCCGGTGGTCCGCGCGGGGCACCCGGCCGGCCAGCAGCGCGACCAGCGCCTCGGCCTCGCTCGGGTCGTAGGCGAGCACGCCCAGGATCTCACCGGCGCGGACGCGCACGCTGACATCGTCGAGGCCCGCGTACGAGACCCCGTCGAGGGCGAGCCGGGACGGGCTCGGGGCGGGCGGGCCGGCGTCACCGGGCTGGACGACCGGCTCGGCGCCGAGGACCCGGGCGACCCGCCCCGCGGAGGCTCGGGCCATGGCGAACAACTGGACGCAGTACCCGAGCGTCTGCACCGGCTCGGCGATGAACTGGGCCAGCCCGACCACGGCGACGAGCTCGCCGATGGTGAGCCGGCCCTGAAGCGCCAGCCAACCGGCGAATCCGGCGACCGTGGCGAGGAAGAGGCCGTTGACAGTTGTGGTGAGCCCGAGGTGCAGACCCTTGGTGGTGGCGGCGCGCAGGGTGACGTCGAGCGCGTTGCGGCTGGATCCCGCGTACCGGCGGGCGGCGTGGTCCTGTGCGCCGATGCCGCGCAGCACGCGCAGGCCGGAGACGAGGTCGACGGCGAGGGCGGTCGTGGCGGCGAGCGCCTCCTGCTGCGACGTGCTGCGCCGGGTGAGCAGCGGCGACATCCGCTGGAGGGCGATGACCAGCACTGGTACGCCGATGAGCACCCCGAGGCCGAGGGGAACGTCGACGACGAGCAGCGCCACGGCCGCGACCACGATGGCGGTGAGCGCCGCGGCGGTGAGTCCCGCGACTCGCACGACGAGCGCGGACAGCTCGGCGTCGGAGGCCGTCACGGACAGCAGTTCGCCGTCGCGCATGCCCGACCGGCGTCCACGCGGGTCGAGGACGCTGCGGACGATCTCGACCCGGGTGGCGTGCGCCTCGTGTTCGACGGCGGCGAACGCCAGTCGCGCACCGGCCCGGTAGGCGAAGGCGAGCACCGTGAACAGGACGGCCAGACCGGCCAGCGAGAGCAGCAGGGCGCGAACGTCACCGGTGGCCACCGCACGGTCGATGACCACGCCGATGGCCACCGGGACGAGGGCTTCGGTGGCCTGGTGGGTGCAGAGCAGCGCGGTGCCGGCGGCCACGCGGGCGCGCTGTCGACGCAGCGCGCGACGGAGCACCACGCCACCGGTGGTCTCGGCGACTGTCATGCTCGGATCGATGAGGGCACGGCGACGGACTCCACTTACGATTAGGGCAGGCTAACCTAACACGCCCCCGCAGTGGGGTTGGACGCGCGGTCCCGGTGCTCCCCCACCGGCACCGAAGCGGGCAGACCGAGACCCTTGACGGCCGCCGCGACCAGGGCCTCCGGGGGCAGCGCGACATCGAGTACGAGCACCGACTCGTCCGGCTCGGCCGGTTCCAGCGTGGCGAGCTGCGACTCCAGCAGACTGGCCGGCATGTAGTGCCCCTCACGCCGGGCCAGTCGGGCTCGGATGACCTCCGCCGGGCCGTCCAGGTGCACGAAGTCCACAGGGAGCGGGCCCTGGCGGAGCACGTCCCGGTACGACCGCTTCAACGCCGAGCAGGCCAGCACCGTCGAGCGGCCCTCCGCGCCGCGATCGGCGATCCACCCGGCGATGTCCCGCAGCCAGGGCCACCGGGTGGTGTCGTCCAGCGGTACGCCGGAGCGCATCCGCGCCACGTTCTGCGGGGAGTGGAACTCGTCCGCCTCGGCGAACGTCAGCCCCGTCGCCGCGCCGATCCCGCGCGCCACTGTGGTCTTGCCGGCCCCGGAGACGCCCATCACCACGACGTGCCGGGTGGGCCGGGCGCCGCGCCGCTCACCAGTCATGGACCGTGCCGTCCTTGAGCCGGTTGAACGGCAGGTACGCCGGCTCGTACGGGAACCGGGCCGCCGCCTCCTCGTCGAGTTCCACCCCGAGCCCCGGTTGGTCGCCCGGGTGCAGGTAGCCGTCGGTGAAGGTGAACGACTGCCGGAACACCTCGTTGGCCAGCGGGGTGTGCTTCATGTACTCCTGGATCCCGAAGTTGTGGATGGCCAGGTCCAGGTGCAGGGCCGCGGCCATGCCCACCGGGGAGATGTCGGTGGGGCCGTGGATGCCGGACTTGATCTGGTACTGGGCGGCGAAGTCGAGCAGCTTGCGCATGGCGGTGATGCCGCCGGTGTGGGTGACGGCGGACCGGACGTAGTCGATCAGCTGCTCCCGGATCAGGGTCTGGTAGTCCCAGACCGTGTTGAAGACCTCACCGATGGCCAGCGGGGTGGTGGTGTGCTGGCGGACCAGCCGCAGCGCCTCCTGGTTCTCGGCCGGGGTGCAGTCCTCCAGCCAGAACAGGTCGTACGGTTCGAGGGCCTTGCCGAGCTTGGCGGCCTGGATCGGGGTCATCCGGTGGTGACCGTCGTGCAGCAGCGGCAACTCCGGGCCGAACTCGCCGCGCACCGCCTCGAAGACCGACGGCAGGTGGCGCAGGTACGCGCGGGTGTCCCAGTCCTCCTCGGCGGGCAGCGGGGTGCGCTGCGCGGGCTCGTAGTCGTAGCGCTGGCCGGTGGAGCTGGGCTGCGCGGCGACGCCGTAGACCGCGTTGATCCCGGGCACCGAGGTCTGCACCCGGATCGACTTGAAGCCCTCGTCGAGGTGGCGACGGATCGAGTCGAACAGCTCGGGGATGTCCCGCCCCGACGCGTGCCCGTACGCCATGATGCCGGTGCGCGACGCGCCGCCCAGCAGTTGGTACAGCGGCATGCCGGCGGCCTTGGCCAAGATGTCCCACAGTGCGACGTCCACGGCGGCGATGGCGGCCATGGTGACCGGGCCGCGCCGCCAGTACGCCGACCGGTACAGGAACTGCCAGGTGTCCTCGATCCGGTGCGGGTCCCGTCCCATCAGCAGTGGGGCGACGTGGTCGCGCAGGTACGAGGCGACGGAGAGCTCACGGCCGTTGAGCGTGGCGTCGCCCAGACCGGTGATGCCCTCATCAGTGGTGATCTTGAGGGTGACGAAGTTCCGGTCGGGGCTGGTCACGATGATGTCTGCTGCGACGATCTTCACGGGGTGCCTTTCGTTCGTGCCGGTCGGGGTCTCACCACTCCGCGTAGGAGCCGTCGGGGTGCCGCCAGGTCGGGCTGCGCCAGGCGTGCCCGCGCTTGTCAGCGGTCCGCACGGCGTGTTCGTCGATCTCGATGCCGAGACCGGGCCCGGTCAACCGCTGCACGTACCCGTCGACGAAGGTCAGCGGGGTCTGGTCGAGGCAGTAGTCGAGCACCTCGGCACCCTGGTTGTAGTGGATGCCGATGCTCTGCTCCTGGATCAGGAAGTTGGGTGTGGCGAAGCCGACCTGGAGGCAGGCGGCGAGGGCGATCGGCCCGAGCGGGCAGTGCGGGGCGAGTTGCACGTCGTACACCTCGGCCAACGTGGCGATCTTGCGAACCTCGGTGATGCCGCCGGCGTGCGCGAGGTCCGGCTGGGCCACGGCGATGCCGGCCTGCAACACGGGCAGGAACTCCTGCCGGCTGTAGAGCCGCTCCCCCGTCGAGATCGGGGTGGTGGTGCAGCGGACCACCTCACCGATCAGGTGCGAGTTCTCCGGCACCACCGGCTCTTCCAGGAAGAACGGCCGGTACGGCTCCAACAGCGGGGCGACCCGCCGGACGTTCGCGAGGGTGAACCGGCCGTGGAAGTCGACAGCGACGTCGCGGTCGTCGCCGAGGACCTCGCGGGCGACGGCCACCCGCTGCACCACCGCGTCGAGGTCGGCGACCGAGGCGAGCGCGCCCATCCGCCCGGACGCGTTCATCTTCACAGCGGTCAGGCCCGCCTCGATCCGGGCGCTGATCTGATCGCGGATCTCGGCGGGCTCGTCACCGCCGATCCAGCCGTAGACCCGGATCCGGTCCCGGACCGGCCCGCCGAGGAGTTGGTGCACGGGGGCGCCGTAGTGCTTGCCGGCGATGTCCCAGAGCGCCTGGTCCAGACCGGACACCGCGCTGGCCAGGATCGGGCCACCCCGGTAGAAGGACCCCTTGGTCAGCATCTGCCAGTGGTCCTCGATGCGCAGCGCGTCCCGACCCGTGAGCAGCTCGCTGAGCTGGTGGACGGCAGTGCGCACGGTCTCGGACCGGCCCTCGCAGGTCGCCTCGCCCCAGCCGACGATGCCGGACTCCGTCTCGATCCGGACGAACAGCCAGCGGGGCGCGACCAGGAAGGTCTCCACAGTTGCGATCGTCGTCATGCCCGGTCAGCCCTTCGTGGCACCGGCGGTGAGGCCGGAGACGACGTACTTCTGCACGAACAGCGCGATCAGCATGATCGGCAGGGTGACCACCGTCGCCGCTGCCATCAGGCCGCCCCAGTCGATGCTGGCGTAGCCGACGAAGTCGAAGATGGCGACGGGGAGCGTCTTGGTGTCGGAGCCGGAGAGCACCAGGGCGAACATGAAGTTGTTCCAGGAGAAGATGAAGGAGAGGATGCCGGCGGTCGCGACGCCGGCCACCGACAGCGGCAGGGTGATCCGACGGAACGCGCCGATGTGGGTCAGCCCGTCGACCAGCGCGGCCTCTTCCAACTCGGCCGGCAGGCCGTCGAAGTAGCCCATCATGATGTAGACGATCAGCGGCAGCGACACGAACATGTGACTCAGGATCAGCACTGTGAAGCCGCCGACCATCTTCAGGTTCGAGAAGACGTAGTACCAGGGCACCAGGAGCGAGACGCCGGGGATCACCCGGGCCATGAGCACGACGAGCGCTGACTTCTTCATGCTGAACCGGCTCATCGAGTACGCGGCGGGCACCCCGAGCAGGAGCGAGAGCGTGGTGGCCGCGAACGCCACCCAGAGGCTGTTGCCGATGAACTCGAGATAGTTCGCCTGCTGGAGAACTGTCTCGTAGTTCTTCAGGCTGGGCGAGAAGACGAACGCCTTGGCGGTGTCGTAGATGTCCACGTTGGTCTTGAACGACGCGGCGATCATCCAGAGCAGCGGCGCCATCAGCGCGAACACCACGACGACCAGAGCCGAGTTGCGGAACACCCGGTACGGCTTGCTCGGCTTCATCGGCCCAGCCCCTTCTTGCGATAGGTGAGGGCCCACATCACCCCGATGATGATCAGGAAGAAGATGATGAGGACTGTCGACGAGACGCCGTAGTCGTTGTAGTCGAAGCTGAGGCCGTACGCGTACACGTTGAGGGTCTCGACCTCGTGGAAGGACCCGCCGCCGCGCCCCTTGGTGGCGTAGAGGATGTCGAACGTCTTGAGCGCGTCGATGCCCCGCAGCAGGATGGCGACGATCACAGTGGGCATCAGCAGCGGGAGGGTCACGTGCCGGAACCGCTGCCAGCTGCTGGCGCCGTCGATCCGGGCCGCCTCCTGGGGCTCGTCGGAGAGCGAGGTGAGCCCGGCGAGCAGGATCAGCACGACCATCGGGGTCCACTGCCAGATGTCGATGAACATCGTCGTCGGCAGGGCCGAGTGCTGCCCGGCCAGCCAGGGCTGGGGGCCGATGCCGATCCAGCCGAGCAGCTGGTTCGCCATCCCGATGTTGGGGTCGAAGATCAGGCGCCACATCATGCCGACCGCCACCGGAGTGGCCACCAGCGGCAGGAGGATCGCGACGCGGACCCACTTCTCACCGCGGAAGGGCCGCCACAGGAGCAGGGCGATCGCCATGCCGAGCACGACCTCGAAGAACAGCACGACGCCGGTGAAGAGGACCGTACGCCAGACCGCCGGCCAGAACCGGTCGGTGTCGGTGAGCACGTCGAGGTAGTTCTGGAAGCCGATGAACTCGGACTCGGCGCGTACCGAACCCTCGGCGTCGGTCAGGCTCAGGTACCCGGTCCACGCCACCGGAAAGATGATCAGCACGGCGACGAACGCCATGGCGGGTGCCGCGAAGAGCCACTTGCGGTGTTCGTTGGCCCAACGCGACCAGGCCGACGTCGTGTCCACTGGCGCCGCGGGGGCCTCGGGCGAATCGGTACGGGGGGTGAGAACGGCTGACATTGAGATCTCCGGGTTGGAGGGGTCAGGTCCCGGCGAGGCGGCGGAGCCGGTCGGCCCCGCCGCCCAACGCGTGGGTTACTTCGCCTCGTCGTCGAGGAACTTCTGGAACGCCGCGTTCGCCGTGTCCGCCGAGCTGGCGGCGTCCTTGCCGGTGATCGTGTCCACGATCGGCTGGCCGACGATCTCCCGCGCCTGGGCCACCTTCACCACCAGCGGACGGTCGTGCCCGACGCCGTTGGCGGTGCTGACCGTGTTGGCCTCGGCGAGGTCCTTCGGGTAGGAGGCGGTACCCGCCGGGTTCGCCCAGACCGAGGCACGGGCACCGGGTACGCCGGCCGTCTGCTGCGCCAGCGCCTGCTCCTTGCCGGCGGCCCACTGGATGAACTTCCAGGCGTTGTCCTTGTTCTCCGAGCTGTCGTTCACGCCGAGCGCCCAGGACGGGATGTTGTACGGCTTCGACCCGGCCGGGCCGGCCGGGAAGGCGGCGAAGCCGACGGAGTCGACGACCTTGGACTTGGTCGGGTCGGTGGCGTTCTTGTAGAGCGAGTTGGCCTCGGTGTAGAAGGCGGCCTTGCCCTGCGTGAAGATCGCCATCGCCTCGGACCAGCTCATGTCGGTGCTGATGTTCTCCGGGCCGTGGTCTTTGAGCAGCCCGCCGTAGTAGGCGTACGCCTGCTTGGCCTGCTCGGTGTTGACAGTGGCCTTTCCGCTGGCGTCCACGAAGTCGCCGCCGAAGCTGAAGAGGAAGCTGGAGAACTGGGTGACGGCGGCGGCCTTGCCGGTACGGGCGACGAAGCCGGCGACGCCCGGGTTGTCGGCCTCGATCTTCGCGGCCTGCGCCTTGAGCTCGTCGAGGGTCTTGGGCGGCGCCGTGAAACCGGACTTCGTCAGCAGGTCCTTGCGGTAGTAGAGGACCTCCTGCTCGGTGATGATCGGCAGCCCGACGACCTTGTCCTCATAGGTCGTCGCCTGCACCGGCCCGGCCTGGAAGTCACCGAACTCGAAGGCGCTGTCGGACTTGACCTTCTCGCTCAGGTCGGCGAGGTACTTGTTCTTGCCGAACAGCTTCCCCTCCTGCAGGGGCCGGTACATCATCACGTCGAGGTCGTCGGACCCGGCGTTCAGCTTGACGTTGTACTGGTCGGAGAGCTGGTCCTCGCCGAGCTGGGTGACCTCCACCTTGAGGCCGGACTGCTTCTCGAACTCCGGCAGGACCTTCTTGATGTTCTCGGTCCACACGTGGTTGACCAGTGTCACGCGAACGGTCTTCGAGCCCTCGCCGCCGCCGTCGCCGCCGCAGGCGGTCAGGCTCATGGCGGCGACCACAGCCAGAGAAGTGCCGATTATCGATCGACGTCGCACGCTTGTCTCTCCTTCTGTCGTGGCCGCCGCCCCCGAGAGAGCCGCTACCTCGGTGTTACATCCGCTTAACATCGGGATGCTAGGCCGAAAAAGCTGATTACCTCAAGAGGTAGATGCAAATGATATGATCTTTGGGTGGAACCGTCCTCACCAGAGGTTGCAGCCGCACCGGCCCTCCCCGCCGAGTCCGGGCTGCACGCGCGCGTCCTCGAACACCTCGGCACCGCCATCTGCGGCGGAGAGGTGGCACCCGGATCGGTCCTCAACATCGACGAGCTGGTCGACAGGTACGCCGTGTCCCGCTCGGTCGTCCGCGAGGTGCTGCGGGTGCTGGCCTCGATCGGATTCATCGAGGCGCGCCGGCGGGTAGGTGTGATGATCCGGCCGGCGAGCGCCTGGAACGTCTTCGATCCGCAGGTGATCCGCTGGCGTCTCGCCTCGGCCGGTCGGATGGCCCAGCTCCGCTCGATCACCGAGCTGCGCACCGCCGTCGAGCCGCACGCGGCCTTCCTGGCCGCCAGCCGGATCGGCCGTGACGAGGCGAGCGACCTCGTCGGGCTGGCGGCGAAGATGTGGGCGGCCGGCGAGGCCGGCGACGAGGAGCGCTTCCTGCACCTCGACATCGAGTTTCACCGGCGCGTCCTGCTCGCCTCCGGAAACGAGATGTTCGTCCGGCTCCAGGAACTGGTCGCTGAGGTGCTCACCGGCCGGCACAAGCACCACCTCATGCCGCACCACCCACATGAGCAGGCCCTCCAGATGCACGCCGACGTCGCCCAGGCGATCCAGCGGCGCGACGGTGAGCGTGCCCGGCAGGCCATGGTGCAGCTGATGGAGCAGGCCTTCGACGAGATGAAGTCGCTGTGGGAGCAGACCGCCCCACCCGACCGGAGCGCTTAGACGACAGGAGGGCCGGCCCGTCGGGCCGGCCCTCCTGTCGTCATCTGTCAGTCGGTCCTGGTGCGCAGGCTCCGTGCCAGGACGGGGATCATCACCGCCGCGGCGACGAGGTGCAGCCCGAGGAGGGCGGTGATGGTGGCCGCGTTCGCCCCGGAGATGAGGGGCGGGACCAGCGAGAGCGCGGTCAGCGCCACTGTCGTCCACACGAACCGGTCGGCGGGCCGGGCACTCCACCGGAGCAGGGCCACGGCGATGACGACGCCCACGACCGAGAAGACGCCGGTCACCACGGCGATCCCGGGCACCGGAATCGTCTCGCCACCATCGGGGATCTCGAAGTCGACGCCGGCGCCCCGGGCCAGCGCGGCGGCGAGGGTGGTGGTCACCATCGCCGCGAGGGTGGCGATCAGGCCGGTGCCGGCGAGCCCACGCAATCGGCGGGTGCGGCTGGGTTGGCCCGATGCCGGGCCGGCGACGATCTCGGTGTCCTTCGTGCTGTTCATGTCGTCTCCGTCATCTGGGAGCTGGCGTACAGGATGTGCCGACTGGCGTGTGACGGCGCCGGGCGTGAAGACGCGCACCCTCGCCGTGCGACGGCCCGGGTTGCGCAGCGCGCGGACGCCGGTGCCGCTCAGCCAGAACCCGGCGTCGGGTCCGAGGACCGGCCCGGGCTCGCCGTCGCGCAGCTCCAGCTGCACCCGCCCACTGGTGACGACGCCGAACGCGTCGTGCCACTCCGCCGCGACCACAGCGGCACGCGCGCCACCGGGCAGCGTGAGCGTCCGCACCGGGACTACTCCGTGCCGTCCGCCGGTAGGCGCTCCGGCAGCCCGAGCCGCGGGAACTGGTCGTCGTGGAAGGTGATGATCTCGGTGATCGCGCCGCCGGTGATCCGCAGGACGTCGATCGTCAGCGGCAGGTACGCGCCCTCCTGCTTGCGCCAGTGGTAGAAGGCGACGGCGGGCTGCCGGTTGACCGAGGTGGGGACCCCGCGTAGGCCGGTCATGCCATCGAAGCCATCCTCGACCCAGTTGTTCACCACCGCGTCGCGGCCGACGTACAGGCCCGGCGTGGGCGGCATCGAGCAGCGGACGTCGTCGCGCAGCATCCCGGCGAGCGCGTCGACGTTCGTGTCCACGCTGGCGTCGGTGAAGCGGCGCACCAGCTCACGCGTCCCCGCGTCCTCCTCGCCGCCGGTCCAGTCCTGCCGCTCGGCGGGCAGGTGTTCCCGCATGCCGGCGCGCGCCCGCTGGAGGGCACTGTTGACCGAGTTGACCGAGTCTCCGAGCAGCTCCGCGACGTCCTTCGCCGGCCAGCCGAGCACGTCCCGCAGGATCAGCACTGCCCGCGGACGCGGCGCGAGGTGCTGGACCGCGACCAGGTACGCCAGCTCGATCGTCTCCCGCGCGACGGCGACGGTCTCCGGCTCGTCCGCGTCGCCCGCGGGCAGCTCGTCGAGCAGCCGGTCCGGGTAGGGCTGCAACCACAGCACCTCGCCGCTGGTGGCCGGCTCCGGACGGCGCTTGGCGAGCAGGTCCAGGCAGGCGTTGGTGGCGATCCGGTACAGCCAGGCCCGGAACGTCGAGCGCCCCTCGAACGTCTCCCGCCGCCGCCAGGCACGCAGGAACGTCTCCTGCACGGTGTCCTCGGCGTCCTCGAACGACCCGAGCATCCGGTAGCAGTGCACGTGCAGTTCCCGCCGGTGCCGCTGCGCCAGCCCCGAGAACGCCGGCTCGTCGACCTCG
The DNA here is from genome assembly GCF_022229005.1 of Micromonospora trifolii. Classification (GTDB taxonomy): domain Bacteria; phylum Actinomycetota; class Actinomycetes; order Mycobacteriales; family Micromonosporaceae; genus Micromonospora; species Micromonospora trifolii. Next base: position 57,509 of record NZ_JAKKFD010000002.1, on the reverse strand, counting down.
CCCAGACCGCTCACGCCCAGCTCCTCCAGCCGCGTGTCCGCACTCATCGCGTCATCCTTCCGCCTCGTCATGTCCTGTCCTAGGTATGACGGGCGCGGACGCGACAACTCATCACTCGGGCCTGATCGAGGTGGTGAGCGGTGCTGGGATCACCAACCCGCACGGTCGTCGTCATGGGGCGGACCTCCCGACCAGCGTGATGACTCACGGGCATCATGATGCCTGCGAGTCATCACGCTCACGGGCGTATCCGCCGCTCGGCGGAGCACCACCTCGGCGTCAGCGGACCACGCCGAGCCCGGTGAAGGACCTGTCGTACTCGGTGAACGACTGGTGGTTGTACGGGGCGTAGATCCAGGTCCGCAGCGAGTTAGCGGCGGTGTCGACCCGGTTGGCGGCGATGCCCGTGTGACCGGAGAAGACGAACCGGATGTTGGCGTACTGCTTGACCAGGTTGTCGAAGAGGTACTGCGGGCTGGTCGCGCCGTACCCGGCGCTCTGCTCGATGGCGCCGCTGCCGTCGATGTAGTCGTGGGTGACGACGATGACGTTGTGCCGGGGGTTGGCGGCGACGACGCTCCTGGCCCAGTTCACGGCCTCGAGCCGCGGCCAGAGCTCCAGTGTGAGCACCATCCACTGGACCCCGCCGGCCTCGAAGGTGGAGTACGAGTTGTCCACCTTGCCGCTCTCGAACTGGCCCTTCACCGCGCCGTACTGGCTGGCGGTGAAGTACCTGTTGAAGACTGTGGTGTCGCGAACGAGTTCCCGGGTGTGGGCGGGGTCCCGGGCGGAACCACCCTCGCCGGTCGCCTGGGTGTCGTGGTTGCCGATCGCCAGCGAGTACGGGAGGCCCGCGGTCTCGATCGGACGCATCGCGTCGCGGGCGATGACGTACTGGGAGTGGTCGGGAGTGTCCCAGTTGACCACGTCACCAGAGTGCGTCACGTAGCGCAGGTCCAGCGCGGAGCGGTTCTGCACCAGCCAGTTGGTGCGGTTACGGAACCGAGTGTCCGAGCTGTTGAGCACCTCCTGCTGGGTGTCCGGCAGGACGGCGAAGCTGAACTTCGTGTCGGTGGCGCCCGCGGTTTCCATCCGCGCGTACGCGATGTGGACGTTGCGGTCGCAGGGGTCGGCCCGGAAGTCGTTGACGAGCTGGATCCGCACGGTGTGCTGGCCGGCGCCGACCGCCGTGCCGACCGGGTAGGTGCCGTAGCTGGTCGCGCTGACGATGGTGGTCTGGCCGACGGCGACACCGTCGACCGTCACCCGGACGGTCGGCCAGCCCTGGCAGTTGTCCCCGATGGCTCCGATCAGCACACGCCCGGAACCGCTGATGCTGGTGGTGGCGTAGCTGGAGTTGCCCCAGAGCGAGGCGTGTGTGCCGGAGGAAGGCACTGGGGTGCCGGTCGCCGTACGGATCGCCCCGTCCACGACTGTGAACTGGGAGGGCTCGGCGGCGCTCGCCGTACCCCCGGTGAGTGTTCCGCCAGCCATGGCGACCATCAGCGCCGCGGCCGTCGCCACGAACCTGGACCTGGATCTCCTGATACGCACTGCTGATCCTCCCTTGCCGACATCTGCCCACAAGCTGGGCATTCGCAGCGTAGAGAGGATCAGGACGACACATGTGAATGCTTCGAGACCATCCTGAGTACCCGAGCTGTACGTTCCGTTTCCGCACGGCCCGGGACGCGGCGCGGTCCTAGCGGCTGGTGCGGCCACCCGATCGATTCGCGCCGGCGGCGGAGGGCCGGTGCGCGATGCGCGGCGCCCGCACGGCCGAGGCGTTGCCGGCGCCGGGGCGGTAGTCCCGTGCCGCGCTGGCGACCATCTCGTCGGCATCGCGAGCGAGCGCCTGCCGGATGTGCGGCGGAACGAACTCGGACGTCGCCATCGCCAGTCGGACCTGCACCGCGCGGTCGTCGACCAGGTTGGCCAGGTCCGCCTCGTCCAGCTCGACGGCCCGTACCAGCGCGGCACGGACGTCGACCACCGGGTCCGCGGCGAGCGCGCTGCGCTGCTCGGCGGTGGTCCGCGGGTTGCGGGCAACCCCCTTGCGTACGCGTGCGGTGCGATCGGCCAGCAGGGCGGTGATCACGTCGGGGTCGTGGGTGTGCGTGGCGAGTCGTTCCCGTACCTCGGGTGACACGTCGTCGATCAGCTTGGCGGCCAACTCCGGCTCCAGCACACGACTCTCCGCGAGGAGACCGCGAAGCTCCTTGTCCGAGGTCTCCGACATGACCTGGCGGATCGACTCGTCACAGGCCGGGTTGCCGGCGACCGCCCAGCGGACCCACCGGTCGTCGTCCTTCACTAGGCGCATGAGGTTGGCGATCGAGGTGGAGGGGTTCCTCGCCACTGCCTCCCGGACCTGACGATCATGGTCGCGGGTGAGCGGTCGCAGGGCCTGCGCTGGCGCGTCGGCCCGAGCGGCGACCGCCTTACGGACCAGGACCGACGGATCGGACGCCAGGTCGATAAGGGTCATTTGTGGCGTTGTGGGGTCCTGAGCGAGGGCGAGCCGAGCGTCAGCGTTGCCACCGATCGGACGGTGGGCGGTGGTGCCGGACCCGCTGTGACTGTCGGCCTCGCCGACGTCCTGCTGTTTCCCCATGGCGCAATCATGTCACGCGCCCGATGCGGCAGTACCGGCCGCGGGCGGGACCGGGGCGGGTAGGCGCAGGCCGGACATGCCGCCGTCCACCGGCAGCGACGAACCGGTCACCGACCCGGTCGCGGGCGACGCGAGGTAGACGACGGCGGCGGCCACCTCGTCGGCGGTCACCAGGCGGCCGGTCGGCTGCCGGGACGCCAGCTGCCGCTTCTCGGCCGTCGGGTCGGCCGCGCCGGCGAGCAGGCGGGCCACCCAGGGCGTGTCGACGGTGCCGGGGGCGACGCAGTTGACCCGGACGCCCTCCGTCACCAGGTCGGCGGCCATGGCGAGGGTGAGGGCGTGCACGGCACCCTTCGACGCCGAGTACAGGGCGCGTTTGGGCAGGCCGACGGTCGCCGCGATCGAGGAGATGTTGACGATCGCGGCGGACGACGACCGTCGCAGGTACGGCAGGGCGACGGCGCTGGTTCGGGCCACGCCGGAGACGTTGACGTCGAGTACCCGGCTCCACTGCTCGTCGTCGTCCTCCTCCACGGTGCCCACGGCCGAGATGCCGGCGTTGTTCACCAGGATGTCGATGCCGCCGAACGCCTCCGCGACCGAGGCGACGGCAGCGCTGAGGGAGGACCGGTCGGCCACGTCCGCCCGGACGCCGAGCAGGCCGGGATCCTCCGGCAGACCGGACAGCTCCAGGTCCAGGACACCCACCCGGGCGCCGGCGGCGGCGAACGCCCGCACGCAGGCGAGGCCGATCCCCGATCCACCTCCGGTCACCACCGCCACGAGACCGTCACACCGCATGCTGCTCTCCCCTTCCGAGTGGTCCGCTGAGGTGACGCACCGCCGTCAGACCCATGCCGGCCCGTCGGGGTACGCGTACGTGGCGAGGCTCTCCGGACGCATCGCGGCGGAGAAGCCGGGGGCGCTGGGCGCCACGTAGTGCCCGTCCTTGATCACCACCGGATCGAGGAAGTGCTCGTGCAGGTGGTCGACGTACTCGACGACCCGGTCGCGCATCGAGCCGGACACCGCCACGAAGTCGAACATCGACAGGTGCTGCACCAGCTCGCACAGGCCCACTCCCCCGGCGTGCGGGCAGACCGGCACCCCGTACTTCACGGCCAGCAGCAGGATGGCGACATTCTCGTTCACGCCCCCCACCCGGCACGCGTCGATCTGCACGACGTCGACAGCGTCTGCCTGGAGCAGCTGTTTGAACACGACCCGGTTCGCGACGTGCTCGCCGGTGGCGACCCGGATCGGCCCGCCGTCGGGTGCGCTGGTCGCCAGGGCGGACCGGATCGCCGCGTGGGCGAGCACGTCGTCTGGGCTGGTCGGCTCCTCGATCCACCACGGGTCGTACGGCGCCAGCTCCCGCATCCGGTCGACCGCCTCGGCGACGTCCCAGCGCTGGTTGGCGTCGAGCGCGATCCGGATCTGCGGGCCGACCGCCTCGCGGGCGATCTTCAGGCGGCGCACGTCGTCGGCGGCGTCCGCGCCCACCTTCAGCTTGATCTGGGTGAACCCGTCGGCCACGGCCTGCCGGGCCAGCCGGACCACCTTGTCGTCGGGGTAGCCGAGCCAGCCGGGTGACGTGGTGTACGCGGGGTAGCCCCGCTCGGTCAGCCGGGCGACCCGGTCGGCCCGGCCCGGCTCGGCGGCGCGCAGGATCTCCAGCGCCTCGTCGGGGGTGAGGGCGTCGGTGAGGTAGCGCCAGTCGACCAGGTCGACGATCTGCTCGGGGCTGAGGTCGGCCAGGTAGCGCCAGACCGGCTTGCCCGCTCTCTTGGCGACCAGGTCCCACATCGCGTTGATCACCGCTGCGGCGGCCAGGTGCATCACGCCCTTCTCCGGGCCGAGCCAGCGCAGCTGCGAGTCCTGGGTGAGCGAGCGGGCGAACGCACCGAGGTCCACGGTGTCCGGATCGAGGCCGACCACGTACGGCACCAGCGCCTCGATGGCCGTCCGGCAGACGTCGTTTCCCCGCCCGATGGTGAAGGTGAATCCGTGCCCGTCCGGGCCGTCGTCGGTGCTCAGCACGAGGTACGCGGCCGAGTAGTCGGGGTCGGGGTTCATCGCGTCGGAGCCGTCGAGGTCACGCGAGGTCGGGAACCGGACGTCGTACGTGTCGACCGAGGTGATCACCGCCATCAGGCGTCCCGGAGCGTGTTGCGCTGCCGGCCGAGGCCGTCGATCTCGACCTCCATCACGTCGCCGACGGCCAGGTACGGGAACCGGCCGGAGAGCGCCACCCCCTGCGGGGTGCCGGTGTTGATGACGTCGCCCGGGTCCAGGACCGTGTACTGGGACAGGTGCCAGACCAGGTACGCCACGTCGAAGATCATGTCCTTGGTGCTGGAGTCCTGGCGGGGCTCGCCGTTGACCCAGGAACGCAACCGCAGCGCCTGCGGGTCGGCGATCTCGTCGACGGTGACCAGCCACGGGCCGAGCGGTTGGAACGTCTCGCAGGACTTGCCCTTCGACCACTGGCCGCCGGAGACCGCGAGTTGGAAGTCCCGCTCGGAGACGTCGTTGGACAGCACGTACCCGGCGATGTGCCCGAGGGCGTCGGCCGGTGAGGCGAGGTAGCGGGCCGGTCGACCGATCACCACCGCCAACTCCACCTCCCAGTCGGTCTTCGCCGATCCGCGCGGGATCAGGACCTCGTCGTACGGGCCGACGACGGTGTTGGGCGCCTTGTAGAAGATGATCGGGTCGGTCGGTGGCGCGGCGCCCGACTCGGCGGCGTGCGCGGCGTAGTTCTGCCCCACGCAGAGGACCACCCCGGGCCGGGCGATCGGTGCGCCGACCCGCTGACCGGTCACGTCGATCTCGGGCAGGTCGGTGGCCTCGCGGACCCGCCGGACGCCGTCGCCGGCGAGGAACTCGCCGTCGATGTCGGCGGTGAGCGACGAGAGGTCGAAGTGCCGCCCATCGACGTACAGCACGGGGCGTTCCCGCCCCACGGGCCCGACGCGCATGAATCTCACGAACCAACCTCCAGTGCATAGGTACGAATTGCGGTGCAAGCCCGACGGCTGCTCGCGTCGATGATCACGGCGTCGGCACCTCGCTCGGCAGCAGCCCTTCGGCCTTGAGATCGGCCCACAGCGCGCCGGGCACCTCCCACTCGAACATCGCCACGTTGTCGGCGATCTGCTCCGGGTTCCGGGCGCCGACCACCACGCTGGCGACGGCCGGGTGCCCGAGCGGAAACTGGATCGCCGCGGCCCGCAGCGGTACGCCGTGCCGCTCGCACACCGACCGGATAGCTGTGGCCCGGTCGAGCAGCCACTGGTCGGCCGGGGCGTAGTCGTAGTGGGCGCCCGGTGTCGGGTCGGCCAGCAGGCCGGAGTTGTAGACCCCGGCGGCGATGATCGCGATCCCCTTCGCCTGGCACAGCGGCAGCAGCTCGTCGAAGCCGGACTGGTCGAGCAGCGTGTACCGGCCGGCGAGCATGAAGCAGTCGAAGTCACCGGCGTGGGCCAGCTCGACCAGCCCCGGGGCCTGGTTCATTCCGGCGCTGACCGCGCCGATCTCGCCGGACTCCCGCAGCTGCGCCAACGCCGGGTACGCCCCGGCGACCGCCTCGGCGAGGTGGTCGTCCGGGTCGTGGATGTGCGCGATGTCGATCCGGTCCAGCCCCAACCGGGCCAGGCTCTCCGCGTGAGACCTGCGTACTCCGGCGGCGGAGAAGTCGAACCGCGGCGTGAGGTCGGTCGGCTCGGCCCAGAATTCCTGCCGGTCACCACCGTCGGGCACGAGTAGCCGACCCACCTTTGTGGAGACTGTGAACGCGTCACGCGGCTTGCCGGCGAGGACCGCCCCGGCGCGCCGCTCGGAGAGGCCGCAGCCGTAGAGCGGGGCGGTGTCGAAGTATCGGAGCCCGAGATCCCAGGCCGCCTCGACGGTGGCGTGGGCGACCTCGTCGCCGACGGCGTCGAACATCCCACCGATCGGGGCGAGCCCCAGCCCGAGTCGGGTCACCGCCACGTCGGTACGCCCCACTGTCACCAGTTCGGTGGCCTTCACGCGACGACCCCCTGACCATCGTGGATGAACCGGATCACCGACTGACTCATCCGGTCGTAGTCGTGATCGTTGTCCAGTTCACCAACAATGGCGAACTCCCGCATCACAGCGATCCGATCGGCGAGGGTGACCATCTCCGGCAGATCCGACGAGATCAGCAGGATCGCCATTCCCCGCGCGGCCAGGCCGGCGATCAATTCGTGGAAGGCCGCCTTGGTGCGCACGTCGATGCCGACGGTGGGCTCGTCGATGATGAGCACGTCGCAGTCGGCCGCCAGCCATTTGGCCAGGCTGACCTTCTGCTGGTTGCCGCCGGAGAGCTGACCGGCGTGCTGGTCGGGCGAGGCGAGTCGGATGCCCAGCCGTTCGGCGTACTCGTCGACCAGGGACCGCTCCGCCCGGTCCCGGACCAGCCCGAGCCGGGCCAGCTTGCGCCACACCGTCACGGCCGTGTTGCGGGCCACTGTCTGGTCGAGGAAGAGGCCCTCCTCCTTGCGGTTCTCGGTGACGTAGCCGATCCGGTAGCGGTGCAGCGCGTCGCCCACGTCCCGGATCCGGGCCGGACGCCCGTGCACCAGCACCTCACCGGCGGTGATCCGGTCGAGGCCGAGCAACGCCTTGGCCAGCTCGCTGCGGCCCGCGCCGACCAGCCCGTACAGGCCGACGATCTCGCCGGGGCGGACGGCGAGGTTGACGTCGTGGTGCCCGGCGGTGGTGGCGACGTGGTCGAGGGCCAGCGCCGGTTCGACGTCCGCCGCGACGGTGCGGGCGGCGAGGTGCACCTGCTGGTACGCCCGGCCGACCATCAGGTCGACGATCTCCTCGCGGCTGTGGTCGGCGAGGGGTTCGGCCTCGGCGACGCTGCGCCCGTCGCGCAGCACCGTCACCGTGTCGGCGACAGCGAAGACCTCCTCCAGTTTGTGACTGACCAGCACTGTGGCGTGGCCCCGCTCGGACAGCCGACGCACGATGCCGTAGAGCCGGTCGGCCTCGTCGTTCGTCAGCGACGCTGTCGGTTCATCGAGCAGCAGCACCGTCGAGTCCGCCGACAACGCCTTGGCGATCTCCACCAGTTGCAGCTGGGCCACCGACAGCCGCGACACCGGCAGGTCCGGGTCCAGGTCGAGGTCGAGCAGGTCGAGGCAACGGCGGGCCTCGGTACGCAGGGCCGCCCGGTCGAGCAGGCCGGCGCGTCGGGGCAGGTGTTGCAGGCAGATGTTCTCGGCGACGCTGAACGCCGGGATCAGGTTCCGCTCCTGGTGCACGACACCGATGCCGGCCCGCTGGGCGTCCTGCGGGTTGCCCAGCTGCACAGTGCGCAGCTCGCCGTCGGGCCCGGGCAGCCGCAGGAGCCCACCGTCCGGCCGGTACACCCCGGTCAGGATCTTGATCAGGGTGCTCTTGCCGGCGCCATTCTCGCCGAGCAGCGCGTGCACGCTGCCGGAGGTCACTGTCAGCGTCGCCTCGTCCAGGGCGCGTACCCCGGGGAACGTCTTGACCAGTTTCTCCGCGGACAGCACGACGCTCATCGTGGACCTCCGGAGAGCTTGTCGCGGAACTGACCGAGCAGCACCGCTCCGAGGACGACTGCGCCGATGATGAGGTCCACCCATCGTCGGTTGATGTCGAACTGCGACTGGCTCACGTCGACCAGCCGCACCAGGAAGGCGGCGAGCACCGTGCCGGTCACGCTGATCATGCCGCCGGCCAGGGCCACCCCGCCGATGATCGGCGCGGCGAAGCTGGGCAGCAGCAGGTCGTCGCCGATCGAGGCGTTCACCGAGCCGAAGGCTGCCACCACGATCACCGCGGCGAAGCCGGCCAGCAGCCCGGACAGGGTGTGGGCCAGCACCAGCGCCCGGTCGTTGGAGATGCCCGACAGCCGGGCGGCGAACGGGTTGCCGCCGGAGGCGAGCAGGTGCCGTCCGGGCACTGTGCGCCGGAAGAAGAGGGCCACCCCGACGGCGATCGCGACCGCCAGCAGGAAGACCACCGGTACGCCGGCCAGTGACGCCTGCCCGAACTCGCGCAGGCCGGGCGAGTAGCCCTGGTAGGTGCCGGTGCCGTTCACCCCGTACCGCAGTCCTTCGAGGATCGTCATGGTGGCGAGGGTGACGATGAACCCGTTGATCCGGGTGAAGATCACCAACAGGCCGTTGACCAGTCCGACGACGGCGCCGAGGGCCAGCGCGGCGAGCACCGCGACCGGGGCGGGCAGCCCGGCGTCGATCATCAGCCAGCCCGAGGCCACCGCGCAGAACCCGGTGAGCACGCCCACCGAGAGGTTCATCTGACCGACGGCGAGCACGACCATCTGGGCCAGGCCGATGACGATCGGCAGGGCGAGGAAGCGCAGGAAGGCGTCCAGGGTGCCGGCGGTGAGCAGGTTGAAGTCGGTGGCGACCGCGAGCGCCGCGAACCCGAGCGCCGCGATCACCGCGAGGGTGAACTCGTTGGTCCGGATCACGCTCCTCAAGATGGTGACACCGCCCTTCGCTCGGCGAGCACGGCCCGCAGCCGGTCCAGCGACAGCGCCGCGAGCAACACGAGTCCGATGTAGAGCTTCAGCTCCTCCAGGGAGAACTGGAGGAGGTTGAGGCCCTTGTAGATGACCTGGGTCAGGGTCGCGCCGAGCGCGGTGCCGAGGACGCTGACCGCACCACCGGCGAGCAGCGTCCCACCGAGCACCGGGGCCAGGAACGACGGCAGCAGGAACGACTCGCCGATGTTGGCGGAGAAGGCGCCGTTGTTGGCGGCGAGCAGGAACCCGGCCAGCGCGGCGAGCAGCCCGCTCAACGCGTGTGCGGTGACGACCCGGCGATGGGTGGGGATGCCGGACAGCTCGGCGGCGACAGTGTTGGAGCCGGTCATCAGGATCTCCCGGCCCAGCCGGGCGTGCCGGAACAGCAGGCCGACACCGAGCGCCGCGGCGACCGCGATCGGCACCACCAGCGGGATCCGGGGTCCGCAGACCTCGCCCATGCAGTAGTCGGCGAAGGTGTCGAAGCGCAGGGCGGCGAGCCCACTGGGCTGCACCGCGAACGACACCCCGCCGGTCGCCCAGGTGTAGAGGATCGTGACGAGGCCCAGCAGCCCGAAGTCGAGCGCGAGGGTGACCACGAAGGAGTTCACGCCGGTCTTGGCGATGAGCAGGCCGGCGAGCGCGCCGATGCCCGCCCCTACGGCGAGACCCAGGAGCAGACCGACCAGCAGCGGGACGCCGAGCCGGTCGTAGGCCAGGCCCATCGCGAAGGTGGACAGCGCGGCCATCCGGCCGACTGCCATGTTCATGTGCCCGAGCGAGAGCACGGCGAGCTGGGCGAGACCGACCACGACGTACACGCTGATGTCGGCCTGTAGCGGTGCCAGGGTGAGGCGGGGGTCGAGGAACGCGGGGGTGAGCGACGAGAAGAGGACGACCAGCGCGGCGATGACGATGAGCAGGCCGAGCCGGGGGTTCGCCCAGACCGGCAGGACCCTGGCCGGCGGCCTGGGGTCCGCGGCCGGAGGCACCGCAGGCGCCTCCGGCGCTGTTTCCGTCTTCACGCCACCCTCCTGTCCTCGATCGCGTCGCGGTCCCAGTCGATGCCGAGGCCCGGCTCGCCGGGGGCGAGCGCGTGGCCGTCGACGATCGCGATCTCGGTCCGGGTGATCGCGCGCAGTTGCGGGATGTGCTCGACGTAGCGACTGTTCGGCACGGCCGCGCAGAGGCTCACGTGCAGTTCCATCAGGAAGTGCGGGCAGACCACCACGTTGCAGGCCTCGGCGAGGTGCGCGACCTTGAGCCACGGGGTGATGCCGCCGATGCGCGCGACGTCGACCTGGACGACGCCGGCCGCCTGCCGGCGTAGGTACTCGGCGAACTGGCCGATCGAGTACATCGACTCCCCCACCGCGACCGGGATGCTCGTCGCGCGGGCCAGCAGCTCATGCCCGGCGACGTCGTCGGCGGGCAGCGGCTCCTCGAACCAGGCGAGCTGGTGCGGTTCGAGCAGCCGGGCCCGGCGGATCGCCTCGGCGGCGGTCAGCGACTGGTTGGCGTCGACCATCACGTCGAAGTGCTCGCCGAGGGCCGCCCGGACCGCGCCGATGCGGGCGGCGTCCTCGGCCGGGTTGGGCTTGCCGACCTTCAGCTTGACGCCGGGCCAGCCGGCCGCCTGGGACGCCTTCGCGCCGGCGACCAGCTCGTCCTCGGTGAGGTGCAGCCAGCCACCCTCGGTGTCGTAGAGCGGGATGCGGTCCTTGGCGCCACCGGCGAGCACCCACAGCGGCAGGCCTGCGGCGCGGGCCCGTAGGTCCCACAGGGCGGTGTCGATAGCGGCGAGCGCCAACGAGGTGATGGCACCGACAGCTGTGGCGCGGGTGGCGGCGTGCAGGTCACGCCAGACCGCCTCCACCCGGGCGGCGTCGCGGCCGACCAGGTGCGGCAGCAGGTAGTCGCGCAGCAGCGCGAGCACAGCGGTGCCGCCGGTCCCGATCGTGTACGAGTAGCCCGTGCCGTGCCCGCCGTCGGCCGTGCGCACCTCGACGAAGAGCGTCTCCTGCTTGAGGAACGCCTGTACCGCGTCGGTGCGGACGGTCTCGACGGGAATGTCGACGAGGTACGCGTCGGCCTTGGTGATTGTCGACATCAGCTGCACTTGAGCAGGTCGCCGTCGAACTTCTTGCGCAGTGCCTCGGTGGCGGCGGTGCGGTCGGCCTCGTAGCCGTCCAGGTTGTCCTTTGTCACCACGAACGAGCCCGAGTCGATTGTCACTCCGGCTTCGGCCATGGTGCAGCCGCCGCTGAGCTTCATCAGGGCGTACGAGCCGACCTGGGCCTGACCGACCGGGTTCTGCAGGATGGTGGCGGCCACGGAGCCGCCGCGCAGCCCGTCGAGGACCGTCGGGTCGTCGTCGATGGCGACGACCTTGATGGGCAGCTTCGACTGGCGGACGCCCTCGGCCGAGGCGACCGCCGGGTTGTAGGCGGTGTTCACTATCGCCTGGATCTGGCGGCCCTTCGCGGCGAGGAGGTCGGCCACAGCCCGCTGCGCGCTCTGCAGGTCCTTGTCGATGTCGGTGACGCTCTGGATCAGGGTCACCTTGCCACCGGTCTCGGCGACCGCCTTCTCCACGCCAGCGATCCGGCGCTGGGTGTTGGAGTCGACCTTGTTCCCGGTCAGGTGCACCAGGTTGCCCTGACCGCCGATCGCGTCGATGGCGGCCTTGGCGCCCTTGTACGCGGCGACCTCCACGTCGGTGGAGAGGCAGAAGTCGGCCTTGTTGGCCCCGGCCGGACAGGAGGCCAGCGAGCCGACGGGGAAGCCCTGCCGCTTGAGGTCCTCGAAGGTCGAGTTGATGTTGTCCGGGGAGACGCCGAAGACGCCGAAGGCGTTGTAGCCCTGCGCGGCGAGGGACTTGAGCACGTCGTTCTGCTTGGTCTGGTCCCACCCGGCGGTCTCGTTGAAGGTGACGTCGCCGAGCGCGAGTTCGGTCTTGGCCTTGGCCCCGGCGTCCTTCCAGGGCTGGAAGTACGGGTGCGAGCCACCGGGCACAAGCGCGACCTTGACCTGCGCCGGTTCCCGGCCACCGGTTTCGGCGTCGGTGTTGTCGCTCTTCTTCGTGCAGGCCACAGTGGTCGTGGCGAGGGCCACGACGGTCAGGCCGGAGCCGATTCGGGACAGCATTCTGCGCGACATGTTCGTCTCCTCGGGGGTGGTGGTGGCGAGACGCTGGCGGGGGAACCTATTTCCTATAGGATGTTGCTTTGCTAGTGTGTACTCGCTCACACCGGCACAGTCAAGGGGTTGCTGAGGAGACGAGATGGCCCAGCAGGAACCTCGCGAGGGTCGACTCCGTCCCGCCCGTCGACTCACCCTCACCGAGGACGTCTACGAGTCGATAAAGACGCTGGTCATGGACCACATCCTTCCCCCCGGCGAACGGGTCAACATCGACGCGCTCGCCCGGGAGCTGGATGTCTCCCCCACCCCGGTTCGTGAGGCCCTCGCCCGGCTGGAGGCCGACGGCCTGGTCCGTAAACGCCCGCTCTCCGGCTACACCACCACGCCGCTGCTGAGCCGCGCCGAGTTCGACGACCTGTTCGACGTGCGCCAACTGCTGGAGGGCGCCACCGCCGGACGGGCCGCCACGCACGCCTCCGCCGAAGCCCGCCAACGGATCAGCGTCGAGGCGGCGGCGAGCATCGACGTGGAGGCCGGCGACGGCTATCGCCGACACGCCGCCTTCACCGCGCTGGACGCGAGGTTCCACGACCTGATCGCCGAGGTCTCCGGCAGCCCCCTGCTGCGGGACACCATCACGCGGCTGCACTCCCACCTGCACCTGCACCGGCTGTACTTTCCGGTCGCCGGCGCGCCGGACACCAACACCGAGCACCAGCGCATCGCCGCCGCCATCGTCGCCGGTGACGCGCCAGCCGCCACCGAGGCGATGCGCGCCCACCTCAGCGCCGCCCGGGAGCGCCACCTGCCCGCCTTCGACCAGCTCCCCACCCCCGGAACACCGCGCGACTCGGCGTGACCCACCCCCACCGATCCGAGGAGCCGCCATGCGGATCGCCCTCTTCATCACCTGCGTCAACGACCTCGCGTTCCCGGCCACCGGCATCGCTGTCACCCGCATCCTGCGGCGACTCGGCCACACCGTCGACTTCCCCGCCGACCAGACCTGTTGCGGGCAGATGCACGCCAACACGGGTTACCGGGCCGAGGCCATGCCGATGGTGCGCAACTACGTCGACGTCTTCGACTCCTACGACGCCATAGTCGCGCCGTCCGGGTCGTGCACGGCGATGATCCGCGACCAGTACCCGCACCTGCACCCGCCCGCCACCTCGGTGGCCGCCCGCACGTACGAGCTGTCCGAGCTGCTCGTCGACGTCCTCGGCGTCACCGACGTCGGCGCCGAGTTCAGGGAGACAGTCACCTATCACCCCACCTGCCACGGCCTGCGCATGCTGCGCCTCGGCGACCGACCGCTGACCCTGCTGCGCCAGGTGCGCGGGATCAAGCTGGTCGAGCTGGGCGACGCCGAGGAGTGCTGTGGTTTCGGCGGCACGTTCGCCCTGAAGAACCCGGACGTCTCCACAGCGATGCTCACCGACAAGTGCGCCCGGGTCCGCGACACCGGCGCACGGGTGCTCGCCGCCGCCGACAACTCCTGCCTGGCGCACATCGGCGGCGGCCTCGACCGCCACCGCTCCGGCGTGCGGGCCGTGCACTACGCCGAGATTCTCGCCGAGACGGGAGCCACCTCATGAGCCGTCCGGTCGCACCCGCCACCGGGAGCGGGCGGATCCGCACGCCGCTGCCGTTTCCCACCGCCGCCAAGCCGGCAGTAGCCGACACGCAACTGCGGGCCAACCTGCACCGGGCCACCCGCACCATTCGGGCCAAACGAGCCCGGGTCGTCGACGAGGTACCCGACTGGGAGGCCCTACGGGACGCCGGCGCGGCGATCAAGGCGGACGTCCAACGCCGCCTGCCGGAGCTGCTGGAGCAGTTCGAAGCGTCCGCCACCGCTGCCGGCGCCACTGTGCACTGGGCCCGCGACGCGGCCGAGGCGTGCCGGATCGTTGTCGCGTTGACCCAGGCAGCCGGAGCCGACGAGGTCGTGAAGGTCAAGTCGATGGCCACCCAGGAGATCGAGCTCAACGAGGCGCTGGAGGCCGCCGGGATCGCCGCGTACGAGACCGACCTGGCGGAACTGATCGTGCAGCTCGGCGACGACACCCCCTCGCACATCCTGGTGCCGGCCATCCACTACAACCGGGCCCAGATCCGGGAGATCTTCCAGCGTCGCATGGCCGACGCGCCGGCCGACCTGAGCGACGAACCGGCCGCGCTGGCCGAGGCGGCCCGCGCCCACCTGCGACGGCGTTTCCTCTCGGCCCGGGTCGCCGTCTCCGGCGCCAACTTCGCCGTCGCCGACACCGGCACCCTCGTGGTGGTGGAGTCCGAGGGCAACGGACGCATGTGCCTCACCCTCCCCGAGACGCTGATCAGCGTCGTCGGCGTCGAGAAGCTGCTGCCGACCTTCACCGACCTGGAGGTCTTCCTGCAACTGCTGCCGCGATCCTCGACCGGTGAGCGGATGAACCCGTACACCTCGATGTGGACCGGCGTCACCCCCGGCGACGGCCCGCAGGACGTGCACGTGGTGCTCGTCGACAATGGTCGGTCCGCGGTGCTCGCCGACCCGGTCGGCCGGCCGGCGCTGTCCTGCATCCGCTGCTCCGCCTGCCTCAACGTCTGCCCGGTGTACGAACGGGCCGGCGGGCACGCGTACGGCTCGGTGTATCCGGGGCCGATCGGGGCGATCCTGTCGCCGCAGCTGACCGGCGTGGCCGACAACGCCTCGCTGCCGTACGCGTCGACCCTCTGTGGCGCCTGCTACGACGTGTGCCCCGTGAAGATCAACATTCCGGAGATCCTGGTCCACCTCCGCCAGCAGGCACCGCACCCGCCGGCCGAACGGGCCGCCATGCGCGTCCTGTCCTGGGTGATGCGCAGCCCCCGACGGTGGGCCGCCGCCCTGCGCCTGGCCCGGGTCGGCGCGGGGCCGCTCGGGGCGTACCGTGAGCGGCGCACCGGCGCTCGCACGCTGCGGCGACTGCCCTGGCCCGCGTCGGCGTGGACCCGGTCGCGAGACCTGCCGCTGCCCGCGCCGCAGACCTTCCGGGAATGGTGGGGGAAGCAGTGAGCGCACGTGACGAGATCCTGGCGCGGCTCCGGACGGCCCTGGCCGACAGCCCGCCGCCGGTGCAGGTGCCCCGCGGGTACCGCCGGGTCGACGACCGCCCCGACCTGATCGCCACCCTCGTCGACCGCCTGGAGGACTACAAGGCCGTCGTCCACCATGGCATCGACGCCCTGCCCCGGCTGCTCAGCGAGGTCGGCCGACTCGCCGTGCCCACCGACGTCCCCGCCGACTGGCTGGCCGGCTACGCCGGAGAGCTGCACCGCGACTCGCCCCCGCTGTCACCGGCCGCGCTCGACGACCTGGACGCGGTGCTGACCGGCTGCGCCGTCGTGGTCGCCGACACCGGCACCATCATCCTGGACGCCGGCCCGGCGCAGGGGCGACGCGCGCTCACCCTGGTGCCCGACCGTCACATCTGCGTCGTCCGCACCGACCAGGTCGTCGGTCTGCTGCCGGAGGCGCTCACCCGACTGGACCCGCGCGCCCCGCTGACCTGGATCTCCGGCCCGTCCGCCACCAGCGACATCGAACTCAACCGGGTCGAGGGAGTGCACGGCCCGCGCCGGCTGGAGGTTGTGCTGATCGACTCAGGAGCCTGACGAGGGCACCTGCTCGCGGGGCTCGCCCGCTGGATCCCGCAGCGGAACGCCGCGCACGTTGAGCAGCATGACGATGCCCACGCCGACCACCAGGGCGATGTCGGCGACGTTGCCGACGAAGAAGCCGGCGTAGTCGATGAAGTCCACCACGTGCCCGCGAGCGAACCCCGGCTCCCGAAAGAGGCGGTCCAGCAGGTGCGTCGCCGCGCCACCGAGCACCAGGCCCAACGCCACCGCCCAGGCGCGTGACGTGACCCGCCACGCCACGACAGTCACCGCGACCACCGCCGCCGCCGCGAACACCGCGAAGATCCAGGTGTACGCGGAGCCGATCGAGAAGGCAGCGCCCGGGTTGTACACGAGTCGCAGTTGCAGCAGGTCACCGAGGACGGTGATGGTCTGCCCGCCGGAGAGCGCGGACTCGGCCCAGTATTTGGTGAGCTGATCCGCGGCGAGCACCACAGCAGCGATCAACACGACGGCGCGGAACATCAGGGAACCCTAGCCGGTCACCGGCGACGGTCACCACCGACTGATGCTCCTGACCAACCGCATGATGCATGTCTTTGGTAATTGCAAAAGAGTGGCAACTGTGCCACCGTGTTGATCAACGGTTGCGGCGCCGCGCCCACCCGATCAACGATCCTCCCCACACCACAGGAGCCCTCTGTGACCCGGATGCGTCCGACCTTCCGACGCCTCGTGGCGTCGACCGCGGCGGCGGGGCTGCTCGTCCTCGCCGGGTGCTCGGCCCCGGCCACTCCCGACGGCTCACCCGGCGGCGCGACGCTTGTCGTCGCCACCTCCGACGAGCCGGACGCGTTGAACCCGGTGCTCAACTACGGCGTCGACGGCGCCTCGCTGATCTTCGACGGCCTCGTCAGCCGGGACGGCGACAACCGCCTCGTCGCCGGCCTGGCCACGGCGTTGCCGGAGCTGTCACCCGATGGGCGCACGGTGACCGCGAAGCTCCGCGACGGCGTGCAGTTCCACGACGGCACCGCGCTGACCGCGCAGGACGTCGTCTTCACGTACCAGGCCGTGCTGGATCCGACTGTCGACTCGACGCTGCGCTCCGATCTGGACATGGTGGAGTCGGTGACCGCGCCCGACGCGGCAACTGTCGTGTTCCGGCTGCGCTACCCGTACGCGCCGTTCCTCCAGCGGCTCACCCTCGGCATCGTGCCGGCCAAGCTGCTCAGCGGGCAGGACATCAACACGGCCAGGTTCAACCGCAAGCCGGTCGGGACCGGGCCGTACCGGGTGGACTCCTGGACGCCGGGCGACCGCCTGGTGCTCACCGCCAACGAGCGCTACTTCGGTGGCCGGCCGAAGAACAACCGGGTGGTTGTCGCATTCGTCGCCGACGACAACGTCCGCGCCCAGCGGATGCGCGCCGGCGAGTTCGACGCCGCCGAGCTGCCGCCGAAGCTGGCCTCCGGTTTCGACGCCGACGCCACGTACCGGGTGCAGCGGGTGCCGACCGCCGACTACCGCGGCGTGATGCTGCCGACGGGCAACGCGGTCCTCGCCGACCCGGCGGTCCGCCGGGCGCTCAACCTCGCCGTCGACCGGGCCGCGATGGTGACCGGGCTCCTCGGTGGCGCCGGCGAACCGGCGTTCGGTCCGATCCCGCCGTCCTCCGAGTTCGCCGACCCGTCGATCATCGGCAAGCCGACCGCCGACCCGACGGCGGCGGGAGCGCTGCTCGACGCGGCCGGCTGGACCCCCGGTCCCGGCGGGGTGCGCGTCAAGGACGGCCGACCGGCGCGGTTCACGCTGATGTACCCGGCGAGCGACACGCTGCGCAAGGACCTGGCCCTCGCGGTCACCGCCGACGCGAAGAAGATCGGCATCGCTGTCACCCCGGCGGGCCTGACCTGGGACGCCATCGACCCGCGGATGAAGTCCGACGCCCTGCTGATGGGCTACGGCACCCCGTACGACCCGGACTTCGTCTCGTACAAGCTGTTCGGCTCGACGTTCGCGGGGCAGGGCTACTTCAACCCCGGCTCGTACCGGTCCGAGGTGACCGACCGGGCCCTGCAGGAGGGCCGCGACCAGATCGACCCCGCCCTCCGCACTGCCGCGTACGCGCAGTTCCAGAAACAGTTGGCCGCCGACGTACCGTGGCTGTTCCTGACCTACCTGCGACACACCTACGTGCTGAAGTCCTCGGTTCAGGGCGTGGCGCCGCGGGTCGAGGCGCACGAGCACGGGGTGGCGAACAGCCTCTGGTGGAACATCGACACCTGGACGCGGTCGTGACCCGCTCACCTCGACTGGCCGGGGCCGGTGCTGTGGTCCGACGGCGGCTCCTCGTCGCCGTGCCGGTGCTCGCCGCGACCAGCGTCGGGATGTTCGCCCTCGGTGCCGCCTCGCCGGTCGACCCCGCGAAGCAGTACGCGGGCGCTGCGGCCTTCACCGCCAGCGAGGAGAACCTGGCCCAGTTGCGCGCCAACTGGGGCGTCGACGACCCCCTGCCGGTGCAGTACCTGCGGTGGATCGGCAACCTGGTCCAGGGCGACCTGGGCTGGTCGACCAGCCGCCACGAGCCGGTCGCCTCGGTGCTGGCCGCCCGGGCCGGCTGGACGCTGCTCCTGATCGGCGTGTCCCTCGCCCTGGTCCTGGTCGCGAGCCTGCTGCTGGGCGCGCTGGCGGCGTACCGGCGGGGTGGGTTGTTCGACCGGGTGTTGCGGACGGCCGCGTACGCGGTGCAGTCGATGCCGGTCTTCTGGCTGGGCCTGGCCGCGATCGCCGTGTTCGCGCTGGCCCTGGGCTGGTTGCCGGCGGGCGGGCTCACCGACGTCACAGCGACCAGCACCTCCTGGGGCGACGTGGCGCACCACCTGATCCTGCCGGTCGCTGTGTTGGCCGTGTCCCAGGCGCCGTGGTTCGTGCTGTTCGTGCGGGACGCGGTGGCGGAGAGCATGCGTGACGACCACGTGCTCGCGGCGCGGGCACGTGGGTTGCCCGGTCGGACTGTGCTGTTCGGCCACGCGCTGCGGACTGCGCTGCTGCCGTTCCTCACCCTGGTGGGCACCCACCTGCCCGAGCTGGTCGGCGGGGCGGTGCTGGTCGAGACGGTCTTCTCGTTGCCGGGCCTCGGCGCCGTCACTGTCGCCGCCGCGCTGGGCAGCGACTTCCCGCTGTTGGCGGCGATCACGCTGGTCACCACAGCTGTGGTGCTGGCCGCGAACCTCGCGACCGACCTCGCCTACGCCGCCGCCGACCCGAGGGTACGACTCGATGGCTGACCTCACTGCGCGAGTGCCGCTGCTCCGGGTGGCCCGGTCGCGGCTGCGGCTGCGCCCCGGCCGGGCCGGTGTCCTGGTGGCCGGTCTGGTCCTGCTGGTGGCCGTCGCCGGCTCGCTGCTCGCTCCGTTGGTCTGGCCGCTGGACCAGAGCGCTGTCGCGCTGGACCAGACCCGGTTGGCGCCGTCCTGGAGCCACCTCGCCGGCACCGACGACCTGGGCCGCGACGTGGCGCACCGCGCCGTCTACGGGCTGCGGGTCTCGCTGCTGGTCGGCGCTGTCGCCGCGCTCGTCGCCACAGTCCTCGGCGGCGTGGTCGGTGGGATCGCCGGCACGCTCGGCGGCCGGGTGGACCGGATCCTGATGCGGATCGTGGACACCATCGCCGCGATGCCGCACCTGCTGCTGGGCATCTTCATCGTCGCCATGCTGCGTCCCAGCCTGGGTGCCGTGATCGCCTCCGTCGGGCTCACCCACTGGCTGTCCACCGCCCGCATCGTCCGATCCGAATTGTTGAGCCTCCGGACCCGACCGTTCATCGACGCCGCCATCAGCGGCGGAGCCGGTCGACTCCGGGTCCTCACCCGGCACCTGCTGCCGCACGTCCTGCCCCGGCTGGCCCTGGCCACTACCCTGATGATCCCGCACGCGGTGTGGCACGAGACCGCCCTGTCGTTCCTCGGCCTCGGCCTGCCGCCACACCTCGCCTCACTGGGCAACATGATCAACGACGGTCAGGGTTCGTTGCTGACCGGCGCCTGGTGGGCCAGCCTGGCACCGGGCGCGGTCATCGTCGTCGTCACCCTCGCCATCGCGGTCATCGCCGCCCGCTGGCGCGACCGCCTCGATCCCCGGGTCCGAGCGGAGCTGCACCTGTGACCACCACCGAGACCGTTTCTGCTTCGGCGCCTTCCCGCGCCAGGGTGACTCGGCCGCTGCTCGCCGTGGACGGCCTCGGCGTCGAGTTCCGGCTCCGCGACGCGTGCGTGCGCGCCGTCAGCGATCTCAGCCTCACCGTGCGGGCCGGCGAACTGCTGGCCATCGTGGGCGAGTCCGGCTGCGGCAAGTCCGTCCTGGCCCACGCCCTGCTCGGCCTCCTGCCGGGCAACGCCACGACCACCGGTCACGCCGTGCTGCACCACCCCGGCGCCGACCCGGTCGACCTGGTCACCTGCGGCCAACGCCACCTGGCCCGCAGGGTACGCGGGCGCCGGGTCGGGTTGGTCCCGCAGAGCCCGGCGACAGCCCTCAACCCGGTCCGCACCGGACGGCGACTGCTCGCCGAGACGCTGCGGGCGCACGGCCGCGACCGCGCCGACGCCGACCAGCTCGCTGTCGATGTCGGGCTCGACCCGGCGGACCTGGACCGCTACCCCCACGAGCTGTCCGGCGGCATGGCACAGCGTCTGGTCACCGCGCTCGCGCTGGCGCCCGACCCGTCGCTGCTCATCGCCGACGAGCCCACCACCGGGCTGGACCGGCCGCTTGTGGACCACACCCTCGACCTGCTGCGCCGTCGCTGCGACAACGGCGCGGCCGTCGTGCTCATCACGCACGACCTGGCCGCCGCCCGCCGGGTCGCCGACACCGTCGCCGTGATGTACGCCAGTCGCATCGTGGAACACCGCGACACCGACCAGCTCTTCACCGCGCCGGCCCATCCGTACGCCGCGGCGCTGCTCGACGCCCTGCCGGACCGGGCCTTCCGGCCGGTGCCGGGCGACCCGCCGATGCTCACCGCGCTGCCTCCCGGGTGTGCGTTCGCGCCCCGCTGCCCACGCCGCACCGACACCTGCGCGGACCGACCACAGTCAACGCCGGTCGCTGGTGGCGGCACGGTTGCCTGCCACCACCCGATCCCCACCGGAGTCACCACGTGACCAGCGCGCACCACCTGCTCGCCGACGAGGTGAGCGTCTCCTACGGCCGCCAGGTCGTCCTCGACGGCGTCAGCCTGCGGATCGGCCGGGGAGAGACGGTCGGACTGCGCGGGCCGTCCGGCGGCGGCAAGTCGACACTGGTCCGGGTCCTGGCCCTGCTGCACCAACCTGATCGCGGCCGGGTCAGGATCGACGGCACCGCTGTCGACGCCGTCCGGTACGCCGTTCCGGTCGCCCTCCGGACCCGCGTCGCCGCTCTCTTCCAGAGCCCGCGCGCCGCCGCCGATCCTCGACTGAGCCTCACCGACCTGATCGCCGAACCACTGCGCGCCACCCGGACGCCCGAGTCGGCGGTCCGCGAACGGGTTGCCGAACTCGCCGACCTCGTCGGCCTCACGGCGGATCTGCGCAGCCGGCGTCCCCACGCGGTGTCCGACGGGCAACTGCAACGCGCCTGCCTCGCCCGAGCCCTCGTACACCGCCCCGACTACCTGCTCTGCGACGAGGCCACAGCGATGCTCGACGCCTCGACCCAGGCGCACGTCGCCGCCGTCATCCGCGACTACCAGCGGACCCAGCAGGCCGGGGTCCTGGTCATCACCCACGACCAGACCCTGCTGGACCGCTGGAGCGACCGCATCGTCGACCTCGCCGCCACAGCGGGGGTACGCGCCTGACCTCTCGGTGCGGTGCGGTGCGAATGCCGGGGGCATCGGAGGTCGGCCTTCGCCAGTCGGGCGCGGCAGCGTCAGCCGACGTCGAGGGGCACGCGCCGGGCGCGGGAGTCCGGACGGCCGGCGACGATGGCGGCGAGGATCTCCGCGCCGTCGACGACCCTCGGGCCGGGGCGGTTGAAGTAGGCAGGCCCGTCGACCACCCACACCTGCCCGGCACGCACCGCGGGCAGGTCCGCCCAACCGGGTTGCCCGGTCGCCACTGACAACTCGTCGACGGTTCGCTCGGGCGTGAACCCGCACGGCCCGAACACCACCACCTCGGGAACCAGGTCCGCGACCACCGACCACAGCTGCGGGGTGCTGTGCGCACCCGGCCCGAGCAGCAGCGACCGCCCACCCGCGTGGGTAATCTGCTCGGGAACCCAGTGCCCGCCAGGCATCAACGGGTCGAGCCACTCGACGAACAGCACCGTCGGCGCGCCGGGCACCGCCCCCGGCAAGGCCGCCAGGCGACGCTCGGCGTCGGCTCGGATCTCCGCCGCCCTGCCTTCGGTGCCGGTCAGCGCGGCCACCGCATCGACAGTGTCCAGGATCCCGTCGATGGTCCTCGCCTCCAGGGACATCACACGGGTGTCGAGATCGATCAGACCAACCGCGTCGTTGACCCGCTCGTAGGAGACCGCACACACGTCACACAGATCCTGGGTCAGGATCAGATCCGGCTTCAGCCCCTCCAGCATGGCGACGTCGAGCTGGTACAACGACGATCCCCGGTGCGCGTCACCGGCGATCGCCGCCGAGATCTCCCGGCTCGTCAAGGTCTCCGGCAGAGACGTCGCGGTCACCGCCGGGACATCGGCCAGAGCCCCCGGCGGCCAGTCACACTCGTGGGTACGGCCGACCAGTTGCCCGGTCAGGCCGAGCATGGCCACGATGTCCGTGGCCGCCGGCAGCAGGGAGACGATTCGCACGTCCGCCTGCCTACCAGGCGCGACCGAGCCACGTCCACTCGCCAACGTTTTCATCCGGCGTGGTGCTGCCCAGTGGCTGTCGACAGCCTCGCGTCTGGCTTCGTTCGAGCACCTCGCCCTGTCACATCGGCTCGTCGGCTGGGCTCATAAGCACGAGTGCACACACGCGAGGAGGACACAATGAAGTTTGAAGAAGCCGCCGAGGCCGCCGACGAAGCGACGATGCGGTCGATGCTGTCCGCCGACCCTGGGCTGTGCGATCGGCATGCAGACCTGGTTACGCGGATGGCCGAAGCGCGCAACTGGTCGACGGTCCGGCTGCTCATCGATCTTGGCTTCGGCGTCAACTGTGCCACCGCCGCCGGCGCCACCGCCTTGCACCATGCGGCGGCAGCGGGTGAGCTGTCGATCGCGCGCCTGCTGGTCGAGCACGGTGCCGACCACACCGCCCGCGAACCCAGGTTCAACGCGCAGCCGGCAGGCTGGGCGCAGTACTTCAAGAAGCGGGAAACCCAGAGATATCTCGAGTCCCTGGCCTGATGCTGCGCCGCCCGGTCACGCGGCATCAGACCCACAGCTCGTGGAAGCGGGGCTCGGCATTCACCCCGTTGATCGCTCCGCCTGGTTCAGGAGGGCGGACGCGATGCGGTGGACGCGGTCGGCGTCGCGGACAACGTCGATCCTGACGATCTTGTCGCCCGCGACAGTGAATGCCATGACAGAAAACGGCTGCCCGTCGCGGGTGATCAACGTTCCGATCGTGCCGTTGACCAGGGCGGGGCGCAGTTGGCCACCGCGTGGGGCGCGGGCCTGCTTGGCCACGGCCGCCGCGCCGCGAACGACGATCGCCGGCCTGGCGGTGCCGAAGTCGGTGCGCAGGACGACGTCGGGGTCGAGGACCTGCACGAGGGCGTCGAAGTCACCGGTCCACGCAGCCGCGTAGAAGGCACGGACGACCTGCCGCTGGCGCGCCAGATCCGGATCGGGTGAAGGGATCTCGGCACCGTTCACCCGGCGCCGTGCCCGGCTGGCGAGTTGTCGCGCGGCGGCCGGGGTGCGGCCCGCGATGCCGGCGATCTCCTCGAAGGGCAGGTCGAACATGTCGTGCAGCACGAACGCCAACCGCTCAGCAGGCGTGAGCTGGTCGAGCACGACGAGCAGTGCCAAGCTCACCGAGTCGGCCAGCAACGCCTCCTGCTCGGGGTCGAGGCCCCCGTCCGGGATGACAACCAGGTCGGGGAGGTGCGTGGCGAACGGATCCTCCCGGCGGCGTCGGCGGGAGCGCAACATGTGCAGGCACTCCCGGGCGACGACAGTGGTCAACCATCCGCCGAGGTTGTCGATCTGATCCGCGTCGGACCGGCTCAGCCGTAGCCAGGCATCCTGAACAGCGTCGTCCGCGTCAGCCAGCGAACCGAGCATCCGATAAGCCACCGCCCGCAGCCGGGGTCGGTGCTGCTCGAAGCGCGCGGCCAACCACTCATTCTCGTCCATCGGTCACACCATCCCATCGCCAAGGCTCACAGAGATGAACCCTCAGGCACGGCGAACGTGACATTGCCGAACCCGGGAAGCGGCCTCTGACTTGCGCAAACTGAGATGAGGCGCTGTATTCGGACCTTGGGGCGCTCATTCCTGAGGTGGCCGTGCTTGTGTTGGCGGACCTGTTCGTCCCAGACCTCCTGGTCGTAGTCCGGGTCCGGTGGGATCCACTTGTGCGAGCCGTCGCTGTAGTGGAACTTCTCGTCACCCGACCGCAGGATGCTCATCGGGCCCAGCCGAGGAATCGGTAGTGCAGGTGGCCGGCGGGAACGTGGGCCAGGTCCTGCGGCGTCGACGAGTTGGGCGGCCAGGTAGATTGCCAGCGACACCGGGGCTCGGTCGTACTCGGCTCGAAGCTCTCGGCGCCGGGCATGGCATGGCCACTCCCCCGCACAGCCGCCGCACGTCCAGGCCGGCTTGATCGGATGGTGAGTGGTCACTCCGGGCCGTCCTGGCTGGGCCAGTGGACGCGGTTGATCGGGATGCGGTGCCGGCTTCGGCACGGCAGATCGCCTCCGCAGCGGCAGACGCGCCGCCAGTGTCGCCAGGACCAAACGGGCCGGTGACGGTGAGCCAGAGTCAGCGCTACCGCCAGTACGTACTCATCGTACGAAACTCGCTTCACCGGCTCGCCTCGGCCGCCTGCGCCGAGGTCTGCCCTGCCCTTGCCGAAGGGAGCACTGCTGTCTCCTCGTGCCGCAGCGATCTGGAGGCGTGGATGCCCGAACGCGGGGGACGCGCCGAACATCCACGCCGGCGAGGACGGCCCACAGCGCCAACCGAGGGAATCGACCTCCTCGGCAACCTCCCACAGGTACCGTTGGGTAGTCAAGGGCTGACGTAGGTGGTCTACTCGTGTTGCCAACCGAGGAGAACCACGTGCCGCCGCGTTACCGCTACGAGCAGATCGCCGACGACCTCGCCGAACGCATCAAGTCCGGCGAGTTTCAGCCCGGCTCAAAGCTGCCCAGCCGGCGAGAGCTGATTGAGCACTACGAGGTCACCGAGCCGGTGATCGACCGCGCCATGCAGGTACTACGGATCAAAGGAATGACCGAAACGCTCCCCGGCGTTGGCGTCTTCGTCGCCGAGTAAATCCCTACGCAGAGCCAGCCGCCGCAGCCAGGGCCTCACGGCTGCAAGTTCTGGGCGCGTTGTTCGGGTCGCTCCGCACGTCCGTGGCCTCGGGCAATGGTCCGCGCTGTCCTACTGAACCCTCCCCGCCTGGCCCGGTCGCTGTCGGCAGCAACCGGGCATGCGTTTCTGCAAAGAGGAGGGGCCGGTTAACCTCCGAGCGTGCGGTATCTCAGCAGGTCGTTCCTCCTTGGCGCGCTGCACCGCAAGACGGAGGCCGAGCAGTTCCTCGGACCCGTCGTGATTGCGGGCGTCGAAGGCATCCGCTGGGTGTCCATCTGGCCCTGGCAAGAGGGCTACAACGTGTCCATCCATGACGTGCAGGACCTGGACGACGAGAACCGCCGCGACCTGTCGGTGTTCCCGTCGCTGGATCCAGACGGCGAGGACGACCCGGGGCCCGGCCGCATGATCGGTCACGTTGAAGACCCGGCCGAAGCGTTGGAATTGGCAGAGCGTGCGACCGGGGCATCGCCGGATCGCTGGGTCAACCACGGGGTTGCCGGGGAGGACTACGCGGACTTCGTGCGAGCCAGGAACTCCTGACTCAGACGTTGAAGCGGAACTTAGACGGACTCTCGCCTGACCTGCTGCGGCCTGGTCGAGGCACTGGTCACGCTCGCTCCTGGGCTCACGTCGTTGATGGCTGGTTGCCGACGTTTCACGCTGTCTTGTGCCCCGCGTGTGCCCCGAGGACTCCTAGACCCCCAGGCAACCAACACAGCTTGCTGACCTGCACGGTCATGTGTCTGTAGCTGCGCAATCCGCCCACGATGGTCCATGAGCGTCCGGAGGCGTGCGTCTCGGTCGTCACCCAGCTAGTCACCCACTTGCCTCATCGAAAGGTGTCGCCCGCCGCGCTTCGTCCACAGCCTGAGCAGCGTTGTAGATCGCACCGAACAGTGCGCGAGCCTCCGCATACGCACGCTGGATGGGGATGTGGTGCGGCCCGACCGCGAACTCTCCAGTCGCGGGGTCGTACCCTCCACACCAGAAGTGCCGTGCTGCTTCCGCCTCGTCAACGTCTGATTGGCTTCGTAGCCGGCGCTGTTGGTTGCCCTCGCCTAACGCGTACCTGTCGAAATGGACGAGGATGTCGCGGGCCTCGATCACCCCTGGCACGGCCACCACAAACCGCCTTCGCGCTTCACCTATCGCCCTGCGAGCTGCGGGTGGGGCGTCCACAGTCGCCTTCTGTTGCATGTCAGCGGCGTACGCAAGCTGACGAAGCGCAACGATGAACTGCCGGGCATCGACCTGCCGGTCTGGATCCCGGCCATCTGCAACCCGCCGTGCACACAGACCGAGGGTCCATAGCCACCACTGCGCCTCAGAGACCGCGATAGCATGCGGGTTGTGAGCCGGTGACCATGGGTCGCGTGGTGACGCCTCAGCAGACACGCGGTAATTCTCGCGCACCTTGGACGACTGTGTGTATCGACTTCTTCGTCCCGAAAGAACGATCAGCGGTCAAGGAACTGGCCGGACATGCTGGTTGACCTGCCGGAGCAGTCCGCCCAGCGTCCACCGTCGTCCATCCTTGCTCGCATCCGTCGTCACCCAGTTGGTCACCCGGTTGCATGTAGCTCAGGCATCCCCGTCTGCGGCTGCCCTTAGCACCGATTGCATATCCTTGATGGCCTTGCCTAGCTCCACCGCAGCGGGGTTGTCCGGATCAAGCCACCTGTGGTGTTCGTTCTCGTTGACGTCGCCTTCGAACCACTCCCAGCGGATCCGCTCCATGGTCCGAACTAGAGCGGCCCAACTCTCGCCCACTTGAGGCGAGGCGTACAACTTCACTCGCGCTGTCAAGCGATCTGGATGCTGAAGGTCTGGCACCTGGACTGGGCTGTCGCTGTACTCGTCAGTCGTGGCCTCCAAGGTGGATTGCTCACCCTGCGTGTACTCGGCCAGGTCCACGTAAAGGGAAGCCCGACGTTCGCGCTGTCGCGCCAGGCGCTCACGATCGTGGCGCTCCTGGTCCAGCTCGCGCTCTCGTCCCCAGCGGCGATCCTCACGCAACCTGGTGGCCCGTTGAGTGATCCCCGTGCCGGCCAGGGCTCCCAGGATGCCGAGAGCGCCGGAGGCGAGAGGTACCCAGAGAGCTACTTCGGTCGCGGCCACCCGGCAATACTTCCGTAGCTCGGGGCCGTTGTCATGCCCGCATGCGTCGTATGGCGTCTGGCGGAGGCTTGCGCCACATGCTTAGCGTCGACGTCGTGCTGTTGACTGTGCGACCCCTCGCAGCGGATTGGCAAGCTTTTGCCGACCAGGCAACCGTTTTCGGTGTCGTGGTGGCTCTAGCGGTTGGCATCGCCACCACGATCGTGATGATCCGCCAAGAAAAGGTCACCAGGGACGGGCAGAAGCTCCAGCGAGAGCAAGCTGAGGCGACCGCAGCTCGCACAGAGGCGGCAGCGGCCTTGACGGAGGAGTACACCAGCCGGGTCGTGGAAGCTCTGGAAACGATGGCAGCAAACAGCAAGGGGGCTGCCACAAACAGCCAGGCGGCGGCTGTCCGATGGACTCTCGTGCATCAGCATCGCTCCCGATACCTGCTGACCAACGTCGGCAACGCAGAGGCCAGGAACGTCCGCATCTCAGCGCACGAGTCACTGCCTTTGCTTGGTCTAGATGAAGCTCCGAAGGAGGTAGGGCCACATGAGGCGATCCCATTTCTAGCGGCGCGCACCTTCGGGACCAAGGACAACACGATCACGGTGACCTGGACCGACCCCGAGGCGGGCGGGGATAGAACCTGGAAGTACCCCCTACCTCCTGAATCCTAACCATCGTTCCGGAAGGGCAATGAACCAGAAGTCGTAAGCCTGCTTACCGCAGCAATTGGCGGCCTAATGGGTGGTGCTTTTGATCTTGCCGGCCAGGCGGTCCAGACTCGAACCGCAAGGCGAGCCGAGTAGCTGACCTCGGCGGAGTCCTGGTCATCGTCGACCAGACGTGCGAGCGCTTCGCGGTCACGCTCGATCGAAATCGATGCCCGTTCGGTCCTCGCGGCGCATCGGCGTTGACCTCTACAGTACAACCGACAAGATGAAGAGTAATTTGCTGTAGCGTCCAAAGGAGGTGATGCATGCAGGATTGGATTGCGCTTGTTGTATCCGCGCTCTCCTTAGCTGTCAGCGCTGGGGGCATAATCTTTGCGGCACGGTCCGCCAAGGCGTCCGATAGATCGGCCACGGCATCGGAGCAATCAGCGGCGGCGGCTATTAAATCTGCCGAGATGGCTGAGCGTGCTGCTGATACTTCCGCCCGCTCAGCGGCTGCCTCCGAGGCCTCACTGTTAGTCAACTTCAAAGTTAGTCTAGAACGACACATGGACGGCGAAGTCTGGTTCGAGATCAATTGCGTCGGGCCAAGCGTCCATGTACATGGCATCCAAGCCAGCTTGTTCGTGCTTCAAACGAGCGACAGGTATTTTCCTTCCGCCAACGTCGAAGGTAAGCCCATCCCGGGTGGAGAGGTTTTTCCCGTTTACCTTCACGACGGAGAACGCGCCTCCATGCGGTGGGAAAATCCCACTTTACGCCGCGATGATGCGGGTGCCTGTGGAGTCGGTTACGTCTCTTACTCAATTACTGCTGATGGTCCCGTAAAGACGCGTAGCGTAGACGTCGAGAGTTCGCCTGGGCTGCTTAGCAGACTCAAGGAGAAGTACATTACTGGGCCGGCTTGAACGCCCATCGCCTAGCCCAGACGAACGATGTCGATGCCCCCTATGGATGTCAACCCGCGCCCCTTCCATCCGGACCTCTGGCGGCACTCGACCTCTAATCGCCCAGTCCTTCAAATCGCTCGAGCAGCACAGCCTTAAGGATTCTACTGTCCATATCGTTCCGCCACACAACGAATCGTCCATCCGTCATTTCCATGAACTTCCTCAAGCCCACGCCTTTAGGATTCAGGCCACGGTTGGTCACCAGCAAGACGCGATCAAACGACTTGCTATGCATCCTCAATTTCTCTGCCCATTTAATCATCACTGAGCCTGAGATGCTCGACCTTGCATACTTTACTACGACAGCAATAGTGGCACCATCAGTTCGCACCACCAGGTAGTCGACACCGTAGTCCGTATCGTAACGTATTACGCGCGAGTCAAGTTCCGGCGCAATTATCGTCAGCGCCGCCCCCACACCCGCTTCGTAAGCGAATGCCGCCGCCGTTTCTCGTCCAGAAAAACCCTTATCACTTAGATCGTCACGAAGATTCTCCAGCATTAGGGCAGTCTGCCGGTCGGTTACCTTGATACTCCCGGCAGCCGCCTCTCTGGCAGCCCCGAACAGGGGACCGCCAGCGCCGTGGCTACTATCCGTCGGCTCACCTTCTCTCGGCTCAGGAATGCCAGGACGGTCGTCGTCCCCTCTATCTTCAGGCTGAGCGTCAGCCGAAGTTCCCGGTTCGGTCGTTGCTCCAGACTCGACCCCGACTTCGTGCGCAACAGTCGGCACCGCTTCGAACACCGTCAAGATCGAGCTAATAGCTTCCCCTCGCAATCGATCAGCTTTGCCTCGCCCCACCCTTTCACTAAGAGTGGAGAGCATGGCCAGCGTAACCCGTTGCGGCAGGGCAGGCTTCTTCCCCTCCTCGACTACAGTCCTGTCATATACCCACGTCAGCGTTCCCCACCAACGCTCGTCATACTGTTGCCGCTTGGCATGCCTGAACTGCGCTAACGCAATGCTTCCGGCAACAAGAGCGGCCACGACAGCCATAAGCCCCCCAAAACCAGCCGAGGTTAAAAACCGCTCCCAAAACTCGGGGCCGAAATGTTCGCCCTCAATCATTCCGGGGGTTGATCCGGACGGGGAAGGAGTGACCGGATTGGGCAAATTAGTCCCTGATATTGGCGCGGCAGCCAGCGAATCGCCCAAAAAATCGAGCAAATTTTTAACCATTAAGTACTGACCCCCTTGGCCTCCGTCAGAAGCTCGCCGAAGAGAAGGAAATCATGCCATCCCGTTTGCCGTCGACCCGCCGCTCTGGGGAGCGGGCCGGCGCCCGGTCCGCCACGTCAAGACGGCCTTGACGGACGTTCGGACGTTGGCGGGCCGGGTGATGGTCTGCTCGGCTCGCCCGGGTCGTCGGCTGGCGGGATGGCCCTGCGCAACCACCCACGTACCGCGACCCGCTGACGGACCCCGGCCATCTCGGAGTCGTTGCGCCCCCGCCGGAGGCGCGGTGACCGCGACCAACCCGCTCGGCGCGACCCGCCGCGCTGACCCGGCGTGCCCTTCCCTGGGCCGCGCCGATCGGGCGCGGCCCGGCCGGCTGCCGGCCCACGAACCTCAACCACCCTCGGCGCTACCGTCAGCGGCGGCCCCTGGGCTTCCCGCTATCCGCGCCAGCCGCCGGGCGATGGCGTGGCTGGCCCCGACCGGCTAAGGGAGGGGTCAGACGCGCGCCCAGGCGGCGGCGCGTGCGGCCCGCCTCGGGCCGCCTTGATAGACGTACAGAAAGTCCTCCCACACCGCCGACAGCCGGCCGCCCCACCTCCATCCGGCGACATCACGGCGGGTTGACGTGTCGGCACCCGGTGCTACTCTGGCGCTCGTCGAGCACGCCAGCGCGGCCTTCCTGCCGGATCGCTGGACTCGACTTCGGAGATGCCGAGCGGCCTTCCTGCCGCCGATTCGGGTCACGTCCCGCCGGCTCCCAATCGCACCGCCCACAGCGCCGGTTCTCCGAATCCCCTGAGCGGCCCAGCACGGCTTCACTGCCGTCCACGATGGCCCGGATTCGCACACCTACACAGGTGGGGACAGCCTGCGGCAACCGCTCTGATGCCGGCATCCCATGCCCCCACCTGTGCCGGCCTTCGTCACCAGCTCGACGAGCGCGAGAGGACACAACCATCGGCGGGACGTGGAACCACCACGAACCCGCCCTACGGCGTCAGCCGCCCTCCCGGCGGTGCCAGGAGGCACGACGAACACCACCAGCGGACCAACGTCCACGGCTGGTGGTGCTGGGGGCCCACAACCGCGCGAAGTCAGGCTCACTTGGCCACTGTCGAGAATAGGCCCATGCCCGAAACAGCGGTTGTGCATGATCGTCGGTCGGCCGGAAGAGGTCCAGGTAGGCGTAGAACCGCCCCGGAACGAACCGGCGGCACAGTTCCTTGAAGTCCGTCGGCAGCGGAACGCCCAGCTGGGCTTCCACCTGCTCCCAGCCGACACCGTCCTCAGGCACCTTGCGCCATCCGGTCACGTCGATGATCCGGTCGATCCACGTCAGCTGATCAGTCACGGCCGGCAAGGTAACAGCACAGCCGGACATCCCATCGCCTTTTCGTCACCCTTCCGCTGACCGCTGCTGTATAAAGCTGCTGTACGACAACAGAAAGGCCACCTCCCGAACTCGGGAAGTGGCCTTTGAACTGCGGAAACTGAGAGTGGGCGATGCTGGTATCGAACCAGCGGCCTCTTCGGTTTGAACTCTCGGAAAGTCGTTGAATCGGACTCGATGCGAAGCCAAGCGGCCCGCTGGCGCCCTTCTCGGCTCGGTTCGCTTGGCACGGTTGCTGCACTTCGCTGCTGTCTTGCTGGCGTCAGACGAGACGTTGGACGCGGACCTTCGGGCGCTCGTTCCTGAGGTGGCCGTGCTTGTGCTGGCGGACCTGCTCGTCCCAGACCTCTTGGTCGTAATCCGGGTCCGGCGGGATCCACTTGTGGGAGCCGTCGCTGTAGTGGAACTTCTCGTCACCCGACCGCAGGATGCTCACCGAAGCCAGCCGAGGAATCGGTGATGCAGGTGGCCGGCGGGAACGTGGGCCAGGTCCTGGGCGGCGTCGACGAGTTGGGCGGCCAGGTAGATTGCCAGCGACACCGGGGCTCGGTCGTACTCGGCTCGCAGCTCTCGGCGCCGGGTCTGGCATGGCCACTCCCCCGCACAGCCGCCACACGTCCAGGCTGGCTTGACCGGGTGATGAGTAGTCACTCCGGGCCGCCCTGGCTAGGCCAGTGGCCGCGGTTGATCGGGATCCGGTGGCGGCTCCGGCATGGCAGATCGCCTCCGCAGCGGCAGACGCGCCGCCAGTACCGCCAGGACCAGACGGGTCGGTGCCGGCGAGCCAGAGTCAGCGCCACCGCCAGGAGGTACGCGTCGTAGGGCACGCGCGGTCGACCGCGAGCCCCATCATGGCGGGTGGGCCGCCAGCGATTACCAGCGTCCCTGCGGGCCACACCAGGTTCCACGTTCCAAGCAGCAGCTGATCTGTTCGGCCTGGTCAACACGCCTCCCGCCGATACCGGGTAGAGCCGTGGGCACCCACTTCGGGGAGCGGGCACCCACGGCAGGACCCCCGGCCGCCAAGCTGGGTAGCCCCAGAAGCAACTTAGGACGCAATGTGCGCAGGGTCAACAGTCAACGCACATAGCGTTGTAGGTCGCACCCTGGGTGTGATCTGCTTGCACCAGCCGCCAAGCTGGGAGCACCACCTATGTCTGAAGCCGCCTACCTACAGGTCGCGCGTGATATCCGTGAGCAGGTCAGCTCCGGCCAGTTGAAGCCGGGAGACAAGTTGCCGTCCTTCGCCGCCCTGTGCGAGCACTACGACGTGAGCAACACCGTCATCCGCGCCGCCATGCTCATCTTGAAAGCCGAGGGGTTGATTGACGGCCGGCAGGGCAAGGGCGTGTACGTCACGAAATAGCAGCCTGGGTAGCCGAAGTGCTCGGGCAACAGCCGGACGGACAGGTAACGGCCTCGTCGGACGAGCCCCGCGAACGCTCTGCATCACTGAGGGTGCAATACGGGCATGAGCCGAGCGCAGGTGCCCAGAAGAACTGATGCTCGGGGTGGGCTAGGCAGCCTTTCAGCTTGCGGTGCCTGACTCCGGTCCGCCCCCTTGACATGCCTGTCATACCAGCACATTAGCTAACGGCCTCGTCAGCGGCGAACTCCGAGTGCACCGTCAGCACTTGGCGTTGCATTGATCAAGGGCGGGAATGTAGTCGACCAAAGCGGCCGACTTGCCTCCTGAGCTGCCGCGACGCCTGGCAATGTTGGTCAGCAGTAGGCAATGCGGGTTCCCCTCCGATGGCCTGCAAACGGCATGATCTTGGTCCTGTCGGTCAGATAGGCGCCATCGAAGCATCGACAAAACGAAAGCTTGCCATCCCGATGCTCAAGGCACCGGCCGGAGCGTCCGCGCGACGGTGTCAGACGTTGAAGCGGAACCCAAAGCTACTGTCCGTCAACCGGCGGGAACGCACCTCGGCCTACTCACGGGGCGTCTGCGCGTGCCATCGCTGCTCGCTGGTTAACGACGTTAGACAGTCTCTGGTGGCCTCGTGTGCCGCACACCGCTAAGAGCGACTAGCGCTCGCGGTTGGCGTCCAGTCGGTCGATCGTCACAAGGCCTTCTCGGATCCGAAGGGTTACCTGAAAGGTCCATCCCAGGTCGCTCATGAGCGTGATGGCCCAAGCACCGCTTTCGCGATCCTCACTCTCACCGACGACATCAAGGCCATCTACATCGATCGTGCCGGCAGATAATGTCGCCGCGTATCGGTCCGCGACGCTCCACCTCGCTCGGGAGATGGCCTCCTCACGGCTTAGCGGCCTCGATTCGGCGGTTGCGCGCGCCTGCCTCCGCTGGCGGAGTTGGCTAAACAGGTCCCCCACCTGGTGCTCAATTGCAGCTTGAGTGACCATACCGCTGACGTAAAGGACCACCGCCATTATCTCTCCGCTATCACCGCCCCAGCTGGTGCGACCGCTCTGGACGCTGATCTGATAAGACTGGTCAGACTGGTCGACGAGCGACTCCACCCTGTCACGCAGATCAAACGTGTCGGCACGAGGCATCGTGAACTCCGCGAACCACACGTTCGCCGGGGCCATCGAGAGACTGTCTCTTCTCGCCACCGTCACCTGCACACGGGCGGGCCAAGTCATCCGCTCCTGCAAACTGACCGGGACACTCTGAGGGGTGGGCTCGTCCACGCGGACAACGTACACCGCAGCCTTGCCACCGCACCGCGTCCAAGCGACCGCCTACTGGGTCCAGTCCATCCCAACAATCGCCGACTACCTGGGCGCACTCGGGCACGCGGCCCGACCTCTCGCTTGCAAGTTCAGGGCGGTCCATCTGCGGGCGTCCGCCCCGGTCGTGCGCACCAGGTCATCGTCCACGGGCGGCCCGGCCTGGTCGTCCCGGTCCCGGCCCTGTTGCTGTCAGCGTTGCTGTCGACAGCCACGGTCTCGACTGGCTCGCGTCGGTAAGGGCTGCTTCACCGCATTACCGAACCGCGCTCCCCTAGATATTGCACGCACGCACGCACGCCTGAAGGTATTCAGGAACCACAACGGCTCGAAGTCAAGACGAACAAAGGGCCGCTACGGCGGGATCAACCGTGTTTCCAGCAGCTCGACTGACGACCGCAGGTGCGCGCTGGCCGATCTCGCTCATCTGACCATTGTGAAGGCGACTGGCAAGTCGGTCCAGACTCCGGGCCGCGCTTGACCTCCAGGAAAAGATCGAGCCGCTGCCACCGGCGACTCTTCCTTGCCGAGCTTTAACCAATGTTCATGAGAGTCCACGGTTGCCCGTCGGCGTACAACACAATCGTCACCCAAACAGTCACTCGGGCCGCATGCATGATGCTATTTCGGTTCAGCCATTCCGTCACCATTCGAAGAAAGAAGCTAGAGCGCATATTGTCTTGATCGATCGACGACTCGCCGAATCTCCGGTTCGCTGATAGCGGATACAGCGGCATTCAAACGGTTGAACCGCCTCGCAAACCGCAACTGCCGAAAAATTCGCCCTGACCAGGACACGTCGGCCAAAAGCCTTGCAGCTTCCCTAACTAGGTCAGCAAACTTGCTGTTAATGCCGCCCCCACCCTCGTCCTCGTCCGGATAGTCGTTCCAACTGGAATAACTGAGAGAATGCGCAGCATCGGCGAGGGACAAGTAGAATCGCACATAGCCTCGCGGTATCCGGCCAAGCAATGCGGCGGTTTCCAAGGCTCGCGCCGATTCCAAAAATGCTGGCTTCTCACCGTGTGGTGCCCAGCGGGAGTGCTCCATTTTGCCTAGCGCTTCGAGCACCCTGGCCTGAGCTTCGCGCCGATCCTTCCCGCCCGCGAGCCATTGCCCCAGAATTGAACCGATTCCGAGTGTCCCCAATGCGCCAACTATCGATAGTGAAGCGTTAAGTCCCAGTGTCATATTCAAGAGTATGCGTCTGGTGTGCAACCCGCCATCCCGATGCTCCTGCGGAGGTCAAAGCGCGGACCCCCGCCCGGTCGACGAGCCCCTCCCAGGAGGTGATCGCCGCCAGGGGCAACGCGGCGGCCTCCCGCATCGAGAGGCTTCTCGGCTTGCGGGCCAGCAGCCGGGCGTCCACGGCGACGTACTCGGCAAGCGACCCTGGAGGTCGCCCACGCCCCCGCACAGCCCGTACACCTCGTCTCCCGGCTCGAAGCTGGTCACGTCCGCGCCGACCGCCGCAACGACACCGGCAAGGTCCAGGCCGAGCACCGCAGGCAGCTCGACACGCGCGTGCGCGGCCTTTCCAGCCTGGATCTTCGTGTCGAGCGGGTTGACCCCGCTGGCGACGATCCGCACCAGCCCCTGCCCGCGCTCGGGGGTGGGTTGATCGATCTCCTCGACCGTCAGCGGAACGTCGAACTCCCGCAACAACGCGGCGCGCATAACCATCCACACTCTCTGTGATCGAGGCTTCACGTGGACGCTATCCGACCGGATAGGCGGCGGGGCTGGTTCCTCGGACCGCGCCAGCGCCGCGACGGGCGGGCCGAGCGCGGGTCAGTCGTCCTCGGCGCCGTCGAGCAGCGCGCGTCGCAGCGCCAGTCGGTGCTTCCGCCGGATCTCCGCCTCCCGGTACCGTCGCCGGTCCGCATCGGTCTCCGGCAGCAGCGGCGGCACCGTACGAGGCTGGCCGTCGTCGTCGATGGCGACCATGACCAGGTGGGCGGTGGCCACGTCGGTGGGCGGCACCGCCCGGTCCCACCGGTCGGCGGTCACCTTGACGGCCACCTCCATCGAGCTGCGGCCGGCCCAGGTGATCCGGGCGTCGACGTGCACGACGTCGCCGACCCGCACCGCGCGGAGGAACGCCGTCTCGTCGATGGCGGCGGTCACCGCCGGCCCGTCGGAATGCCGGGCTGCGACCACACCGGCGACGGAGTCGATGAGGTTGAGGATCCGGCCGCCGTGCACCGTACCCATCAGGTTGGTGTGGTGCTGGTCCATGATCTGCGAAAGGGTCAGGTGCGACGCCGACGGCGCTCGGCCGGCGATGGTGGTGGTGTCGTGCACAGCGGTAGTCCGTCCCTCGGGAAACCACACCGCCGGGTCGCGGACACACACTGACGAGGACGCCACCGCATAGACGACGCGGCAGGTCACCCGCTCAGCCCACCCGCGAGGCCGACGGCAGCGCACACGGTTGTGTACGCGGCGCCGGCAGGTCTTCGGACTCGGGGGCCTGACCGGTCGTGCCGGTCCCCTACTGGCCGTCGCTTCCCAGGCCACTGGCCCAGTGCTGATGACGGCGGTCGTTCCCACTCACCGCTGCGGGGCAGCCCCGGATTTTCACCGGGTTCCCTCTTACGACGCCCAGCCGGTCACGACGGGGCGAACCAGCGCCGTCGGCGAGCATAGCTGGCCAGGGAATGTGTCCACCCGGGGCGTCCTGCCGCGGCGACGGATGGCCTGATCGTCAACTTTTGTCATCTGAGGAAGAAGATCCTCACCTCTTGAAAAAAGTCTCGCGAGGGTGAGGATATCCAGATGCGTCGTCTCCCCCAGACTTGCGGGCGGGTGGTCTCGGGCCTCCTCGCGTTCCTCCTCGCCTCGGCGGTCGCCCTCCTCGCGTCCGCCCAACCCGCCGCAGCGCACGGGACCCTCGCCATGTCCACACCGGCGAGCGGCGCCACGGTGCGCGAGCCGTTGACCGAGGTGCGGCTGTTCTTCACCGAGAAGGCCGCCGCCAACGCGTTCTTCACGATCACCGCCCCGGGCGGCATCCGGGTCGACAACGGCTGGTCGTACGGGGAGCCGAAGCCGCTGGACAAGCCGGTGCGCGAGTACTTCCTGGTCAATGGGCAGTTCGAGCCACGGGAGTACACGACGGGGTTCCCCGCTGTGGTGTCCGTCGCCCACCTGCCCGCCAAGGGCCAGTACTCGGTGAGCTACCTGTCGGTCGCCTCGGACGGCGACACAGTGCGGGGCACCCAGACCTTCCGCTACGACGGGCGGGTGACCGCAGCGCCGAAGGGGTGGAGCCCGCCGTCGACCCAACCGGACCCGGCGCTGGTGGCCGCCACCGAGCAGCACAACTCCGGGCAAGCCACGGCGGTGCCGACCACACCGGACGATCCGTCGACCCCGCCGGCCGCGGCGGCACCGTCGACCGGGTCGACCGAGGAGAGCGGTCCCGGGGCACTGGCCTGGGCCGGCTGGGCGGCGGCGGTCGCGGCGGTCGGGGCGGTGGTCGGGTTCTTCGTCTGGCGTCGCCGATCCGCCGGCACACCCACCGGCCGGGGCCGTACCTCGGCGGCGACCTCCGGTCGACGCGGCGGCGGCGCCCGTACCCCGAACAGGGCCGGCACTGGCAAGACCGTCAGCGGCAAGGCTGCCGGGGACAGGACCGTCGGCGGCAAGGCCGGCGCTGGCAAGGTGACCGGGCCCCTCGCCAGCACGGACGGCGAGCTGACTGTCGACCCCGGCCCACGGCCCGACACGGACCTCGCCGCCGCGACGCCGGGGTCCCGGTTGAGCAACACGCACCTGGCGCTGCTCGTCGGCGGGCTGGTGGTGGCTCTGCTGGCCGGGTTCGGGTTGGCCCGTATCGGCACCGCCGACGAGAGTCCGGCGACCGGCAATGCACGACCGTCGGCCGGTGGACCGCCCGACTCGGGCCAGGTGGGCTCCGCGACCGACGGGCACCAACACCCGGCCGGTACGGGGCCGCACACGCATCGGGGTGACGACGCGTCGGGCGCGACGCTGGCGACCGGGACGACGGTCAGCGCCGGTGGGTACACCCTGCAACCGCTGGAGCGGTCCCAACCCTCTGGTGTACGCGCCGACTACCGGTTCCGCATCGTCGGGACCGACCGGCAGCCGGCAACGAGCTTCGCGGTCGTCCACGACAAGCCGTTGCACCTGATCGTGGTCGGTCGCGACCTGGCCGGCTACCAGCACCTGCACCCGACGATGGCACCCGACGGCACCTGGAGCGTCCCCCTGACGCTGGCCAGACCCGGTGGCTACCGCGTCTTCGCCGACTTCTCCGTCACCGCGGCCGACGGCAAGCAGCAGCCTCTCGTGCTGGGCGTCGACCACATCGTGCCCGGCGCGCACAGCCCGACCGCGCTGCCGCCAGCGGCGGCGCAGGCGACGGCTGGTCCGTACGCGGTGTCGATGACCGGCACCCCGACGGTGGGGGTGACGGCGCCGATCCACTTCCAGGTCAGCGCCGACCCGACCGTACCGGTGCAGCTGGAGCGGTACCTGGGCGCGTACGGGCACCTGGTCGTCGTTCGTGAGGGCGACCTCGGCTACGTGCACGTCCACCCCGAGCAGGAACTGGTCGACGGGACTGTGAAGTTCTGGCTGACTGCGCCGAGTTCAGGCCGGTACCGAGCCTTCTTCGACTTCCAGGTCGCCGGCAAGGTACACACCGGGGAGTTCACGATCAACGTGCCCTGAGTCCGGAACTTTCTCCCAGCTGCGGCCGACCAACCTCCCAGCAGCAACCATCGGAGGAAGAACACATGCGCACCACCAGCCCGAACGCTTCACGCCGCCGGTCGGCCGCCATCCTCGCCGCCGCGATCCTGACGGTGGGCGTCGCCGGTTGCGGCTCGTCCGACTCTCCGTCGACAGCGCAGGCGGGCCCGTCCGCGTCGGCCTCGGCCAACCCGGACGCCGGCGTGCTCGGCATTCGTGACCCGTGGGTGAAGGCGGCGGACAAGGGCATGACGGCGGCCTTCGGGACCCTGGTCAACGACGGCGACACCGATGTCACGGTGACGAGTGCCATGACCTCCCTGTCGCCGATGGAGCTGCACGAGATGGCCATGAAGGACGGCAAGATGGTCATGCGGCAGAAGCAGGGCGGCATCGTGATCAAGGCCAAGAGCACCCACGCCTTGGAGCCCGGTGGCGACCACCTCATGCTGATGAACCTCACCAAGCCCGTCCAGGCCGGCGACGAGTTGACAGTCACCCTGACCTTCGCCGACGGCAAGACCCAGGAGTTCCGCGCGGTGGCCAAGCCGTTCACCGGCGCGCAGGAGAGCTACGCCCCCGGGCACGGCGAGCCGATGACCGGCACGAGCCCCACGCCGGGGATGAGCATGAGCCCGGCATCGTGACGCAGACACCACATGTTCGGCCGGTGAGCAGGCGTGGCCTGCTCACCGGCGGAGCCCTGGCCGCCGGCGGAGCACTGGCCGGCGGTGCCGCGATCGCCGCCACCCGCGCGGGGAGGACCGGGCCGCCGTCGGCGAACGCTGCCGACACGACGCCCGTGGCGACCGTCGGCGGGCTGGTCGAGCCGTTCCACGGCGCGCGGCAGGCCGGGGTGGCCACCGACCCGCAGGCGCACGCGTCGTTCGTGGCCCTCACACTGCGGGCCGGCGTCGACCGGGCCGCGCTGGGCCGGATGTTGCGGTTGCTCACCGACGACGCCGCCCGGCTCACCCAGGGCCGACCCGCGCTGGCCGACACCGAGGCCGAACTCGGGCTGCTGCCGGCACGGTTGACAGTGACCTTCGGCTTCGGGCCCGGCCTCTACCGGGCGGCCGGCGTCGACGACCGCAGGCCGGCATCGGTCGGCGACCTGCCGTCGTTCCGCATCGACCGGCTCCAGCCGGCCTGGTCCGGCGGTGACCTGCTGCTCCAGATCTGCGCGGACGACGCGATCTCCGTCGCCCACGCCCAGCGGGTCCTGATCAAGGACAGCCGACCGTTCGCCACGGTGCGGTGGGTCCAGCAGGGCTTCCGGCGCAGCCCCGGCGTCGAGCCGGGCGGCCACACCCAGCGCAACCTGTTCGGCCAACTCGACGGCACCGCCAACCCCCGCCCCGGCGCGCCCATGGACACCGCGCTCTGGGTCCCGGACGGCCCGGCGTGGCTGCGCGACAGCACCACACTGGTGCTCCGGCGGATCAGCATGAACATGGAAACCTGGGACCTGCTCGGCCGGACCGACCGCGAACTCGCCGTCGGGCGACGACTCGACACCGGCGCCCCGCTCACCGGCACCGCCGAACACGACGAACCCGACTTCGCCGCCACCGACCCGGACGGCCTCACAGTCATCCCCGACTTCTCGCACATGACCCGCGCCCACGTCACCGACGACCGGCTGAAGATCCTGCGCCGGCCCTACAACTACGACGGGGTGCCGACAGCGGAAGGGCACGCCGACACCGGCTTGATCTTCACGTCCTACCAGGCCGACATCGCCCGGCAGTACCTGCCCATCCAGCGCCGGCTGGCCGACCGGGACCTGCTCAATGAGTGGACCACGCCGATCGGGTCCGCCGTCTTCGCCATCCCGCCCGGATGTCCACCGGGCGGTTGGATCGGCGAGCAGGTGCTCGGATGACCAACCGGAGTGTCGTCTTGACCGTACCGTCGTCCCGGCCCACTGCCGTCCGGCTCGGCGCGGCGGTGCTCGCCGTCCTCGTGGCGGTGCTCATCCCGGCCAGCCCGGCGTGGGCGCACAACTCGCTCAAGACGGCCACACCCGCTCGGGACGCAACGCTGTCGAGCGCACCGGCCGAGGTCGCGCTCGAATTCATGCAGCGACTCGACCCGGCGTTCACCACTATCGTGCTCACCGATGCCGCCAAGCGGAAGCTTCCCACCAGCGACCCGGTGGTCACCGGAGCGAAGAGCACGGTCCAGGTGACCGACACCCTGCCGAACGGGACGTACACGGTGGCCTACCGGGTCGTCTCCGTCGACGGGCACCCGGTGCAGGGGTCCTATCCGTTCACTGTGGCCGATCCCACGTCCAGCGCCGCACCGGTCGCCAACGTCAGCGCGTCAACGCCAGCCGCCGCGGCAGTGGAGTCCGGCGGCGGGCCGAGCGCCGGTGTCCTCGTCGCGGGTGCCGCGCTGGCCCTCGTCGTCCTGGTGGCGGCCGGGCTGCTGTGGCGGCGGGCGGCCCGGCGCTGATCCGACCCGCGCGGTCGGCTCGCCTCATCACCTCACCAAGCAAGGTCAACACGTGTCCGACGCAGAACCACTGCAGTCCACCATCGACGACCCGAGCGGTGCCCGCACCGTCGCCACCGCCTCGGTAGCCCCGACCGGTCCAGCCCCGTCCGCCGCCCAGGGCAGGGGTTCTCCGGGATCCGGCTGGTTGGTCGCCGTCGCCGTCGTCGCGTCGGCGGTCACAGTGTTGGTGCTCGGCCTCCGGGTCGGGGGCGCGTTCACGGCCACGATCCCGGGCCTCCCCGACGCGGGGCCGGGCACGACTTGGGCACTACCCGTGTTCCGGCTCCTGTCCGACGGTCTCGCCACCGTCACCGTCGGCATGCTGGTGACCGCCGCGTTCCTGCTGCCCGGGGACGGACGCAGCGTCTCGCCGCACGGCTACCTGCTCCTGCGGCGGGCGGGTGTCGCCGCGCTCGGTTGGTCGGTGACGGCGCTGTCCCTGATGGCGCTGACCGCCTCGGATCTCCTCGGACAACCACTGACGACGCTCGGGCCCGCGACGGTCGTCAGCTTCGCCACCACCATCTCGCAGGGCCAGTCGCTCATGGTGCAGGCCGCACTGGCCCTGACCGTGGCAGTGCTGGCCCGGTTCGGAGTGTCCCGTGGGCTCGCCGCGACCGTCGCGGTCCTGGCCCTGGTGGCGGTGCTTCCCCCGGCCTTCACCGGGCACTCCGCCGGGGCCGGTAACCACCAGATCGCCGTGACCAGCCTGGCCCTGCACATCCTCGCCGCCGCGGTGTGGATCGGCGCCCTCATCGCCCTACTGGTGGTACGACGCAGTCGGCTGCTGGCCGACGCCGCCGCTCGGTACAGTCGCCTCGCCCTGGGCTGCTTCGTCGCCGTGTCGGTCAGTGGGGCGGCCAACGCCGCCGTCCGTCTCGGGTCGGTCGACCAGCTCTGGCAGTCCCGCTACGGCTGGTTGGTGCTCGGCAAGCTCGCCGCACTGCTGGTCCTCGGCACGCTCGGGGCGATACACCGCTCCCGCACCCTGCCGGCGTTGCGCGCCGGAAGACGATGGGCGTTCGGCCGACTGGCCGCCGGTGAACTGATCGTGTTCGCCGCCACGGTGGGGTTGGCGGTGGCGCTCTCCCGCAGCCCCACCCCGGTGGCCGAAGCCGGCACCGACGCCGACCCGATCACCGAGCTGCTCGGCTTCCCGATGCCCACCGCACCCACTGCGGGCAACCTGCTCGGACAGCCGCTGCCGGACATGTTCTTCCTGACCCTCTGCGTTGTCGGCATCGGTGGTTATCTGGCCGGCGTGCGACGGATGCGCCTCGGCGGACATCGCTGGCCGGTCGCCCGGACGGCAAGTTGGGTGGGCGGGCTGCTGCTGCTCGCCGCGTCCACCAACCTCGGTGTCGCCCGCTACGCGTACGTGCTGTTCAGCGCGCACATGGCCCAGCACATGGTGTTGTCGATGCTGGTGCCGATCCTGCTGGTCGGCGGCGCACCGGTCACCCTCGCCCTGCGCACCCTGCGTCGACCGGCCGACCCGGGGGTACGCGGTGCCCGGGAGTGGCTGCTGATCGCTGTGCACAGCCGGCTCACGAAACTGCTCACCCATCCGCTCGTCGCGCTGGGCATCTACACCGCCAGCCTGTTCGGCCTGTACTTCAGCGACCTGCTCGGCGTGTCGATGCGCTACCACCTGGGTCACCTCGCGATGCTCACCCACTTCGTGGTCGCGGGTTACCTGCTGTTCTGGGTGCTCATCGGTGTCGACCCGGGCCGCCGACGCCTCCGCCATCCCCTGCTGGTGATCATCCACCTGGCGTCGATGATGGCGCACGGCTTCTTCGGCCTGGTCCTCATGCAGACGACCACGGTCATCGCCCCCGACTGG
Organism: Micromonospora trifolii; assembly: GCF_022229005.1. Taxonomy (GTDB): domain Bacteria; phylum Actinomycetota; class Actinomycetes; order Mycobacteriales; family Micromonosporaceae; genus Micromonospora; species Micromonospora trifolii. Next base: position 14,024 of record NZ_JAKKFD010000002.1, on the reverse strand, counting down.
TACCTCGCCGTGCACCCCACCTGGGCGTCGTCGCTGCTGTCCGACCAGAAGCTCGGCGCCGGCATCGCCTGGGCGTTCGGCGAGCTGCCCGCCGTCGTCGTCATGATCGTCCTGATTCGCCAGTGGATTCGCGCCGACCAGCCCTGAGACAACGGGATCCGATCTTCCACTGCCCGGGGAACCACCGGCGTCTCTCCCCCGACTACCAGTCAGGGCCGACGCGACACCTCAACGGGCGACCAGACCAGTACGGGAAACACGTTCGTGCTTCCCGACTTCTCCGATCGGATCACCATGTCTCTCACCGAACTGTCCGGCACGTCGACGCCGGAACCCTTTACGACCGCCGAGAAACCGACCCGACCGGCCCGGCGCACGTCGCCGTTCGGTGCGCTGCTGCTGCGGCTGCACTTCTACGCCGGCATCCTCGTCGCCCCGTTCCTGGTGGTCGCCGCACTGACCGGCCTGGCCTACACCACGACCCCGCAACTCGACACCATCCTCTACGGCGACCAGCTGACCGTCGCCCAGGTGGGTGACGCTCAGCTCCCGCTGGCCGAGCAGATCGGGGCCGCGCGCAACGCGCACCCCGACGGCAGCATCACCACAGTGCAACCCGGCGACGCCGACCGGACCACGAAGGTGGTGTTCTCACTGCCCGAGCTCGGCGAGAACCAGCACACCGTCTACATCAACCCGTACACCGGCGAGTCCCAGGGGCAGCTCACCACCTGGTTCGGGTCCACGCCGGCCACTACCTGGCTGGACGACCTGCACCGCCACCTGCACCTGGGCACTGTGGGCGAGCACTACTCCGAGTTGGCAGCGAGCTGGCTGTGGGTGATGGCGCTCGGCGGGGTCATTCTCTGGTGGCGTCGACGCGGCGCCGCCAAGGCCGCCGTCCGACACCTGCTCGTGCCGGACCTGTCCACCGCTAAGGGTGTCCGCCGTACCCGGGGATGGCACGCCACCACCGGCATCTGGCTCACCGTCGGACTCCTCTTCCTCTCGGTCACCGGCCTGACCTGGTCCCGCTACGCGGGCGCGAACTTCGCCGCCGGCCTCGACGCGCTGAGCGCCCGCACTCCGGAGATCTCCACCAGCCTCACCGCCGGTCCCCCCGCCCCCGCCGAGACCGGCGGGGGCCACGAGCACGGTGCCGCCGGGGCGGGCGGGGTCGTCGAGTCGGCGGCCTTCGACCGGGTCCTGGCTGTCGCTCGCGGCGCGGGCCTCTCCGGCCCGGTCGAGATCAGTCCCGCGCCGGAGCCGGGCTCCGCCTGGACCGTCACGCAGGTCGACAACACCTGGCCGGTCAAGAAGGACCGCGTCGCCGTCGACCCGGCCTCGGACACTGTCACCGCCCGCAGCGACTTCGCCGACTGGCCCCTACTGGCCAAACTGAGCGGCCTCGGCATCCAGGCCCACATGGGCATCCTCTTCGGCCTGGTCAACCAGATCCTGCTCGCCGCGCTCGCCCTCGGCCTGCTCTGCGTCATCTTCTGGGGCTACCGCATGTGGTGGCAACGCCGACCCACCCGCGCCGACCGCCGGACGATCGCCGGCACCCCACCGGCGCGCGGCGGCGTACGCGGCCTGCCACTGTGGGCGCTGCTGATCGGCGTACCGGTGACCGTGGCCATCGGCTGGGCACTGCCCCTGTTCGGGCTCACAGTGCTCGCCTTCCTCGTCATCGACGTGGTGGTGGGTGCGGTGTCTCGACGTCGACGACCCGCCGCGACTCCCACCTCCCCGGCACCGGCGGGGAGCTGATCCACCGGTCCGGCCGTCCGTCCTCCGACGGACGGCTGGACGCCTCGCTCAGATCACCACCTGTTTGGTGTTGGGCAGGCCGTCGACTATCGACTTCTGCACGTTGATCGTGTCGGCGATGACCTCGTGGGGCGTGTTGGCCATCCACTGCATCACCGAGATGTCCTCGAACCGGGGATGGCGGAACATCTCCAGGAACACCAGTGGCTCGTCGCCGGTGTTCTCGATGTAATGGCCGTACGCGAAGGGGACGTAGCCCACGTCACCGGCCTGGAAGTCGAACGTCCGGGCCGCGGCCTGGGAGGCGAAGACGCCCATCCGCCCGGTGCCGGAAATGTAGTACTGCCACTCGTCGGTGGTGGGATGCCAGTGCAACTCGCGCATCCCTCCCGGCTCGACCTCCACCAGGGCGGCGGCGGTGGTCACGGAGGCGGCGAAGTTGGTCGAGTCGGTGATCCGGACCGTTCCGCCGCGGAAACGCTGCGGGGTCTGCGCGAGCATCCGGTGCTTGAAGCTTCGTGGGATGTCGCCGGTCGGGCTGACCACCCGGTCCTGTTGCAGGGGCGGTGGGACGTCGCCCTGGAAGATGTACTTCTCCCGCTCGGGCAGGTTCTCCATCTGTTCCGTCGTCCAGCCGAAGTTCTTGGCCAGGACGTGTCGGGGGGTGTGGGCGAAGAAGTCGCTGAGCAGGAAGGTGTTGTTCTCCGAGAACGCGCCGTCGTCGAAGACCAGCAGGAACTGCGCGCCGTTTTCCAACGCCTGGATGTTGTGCGGCACGCCCTGCGGAAAGAACCACAGGTCGCCCGCGTTGACGTCCTCGATGAAGTTGCGGCCCTCGTGGTCGACGGCGCTGATCCGGCAGCTGCCGCTGAGCATGTACGCCCACTCGGACTGCTGGTGCCAGTGGATCTCCCGGTACGCGCCCGGCTCGAGACCGAACTGGACGCCGGACAACTGACTGGCGATCGGGAGGTCGCGGTTGGTGACCTCCCGGGTCCAGCCGCCCTTCTCCACCCGGGTGTGCGCCTGTGAGAAAGAGAACTTGAGGTTGGGCACCAGCCGGCTGTCGGTCGTCGGTGGAACCAGGAGGTCCGGGTTCTGCCGCTCGAGTTCGACGTTGCGGCCCGCGAAGGGCGGGGCGCCCTGGTCGCCGCGTCGCGGCTGAGGATCGCTGTTCGCCATGATCGCTGTCTCCTCACTCGGGTTGGATCGGGTGGGGCGCAGGAACGGATCCGCCCCGCAGCCGTAGCCGGGACGAGATCCCCAGCAGGGCACGCAGTCCGGGCCGGCCGTACTGGACCGCGATCGCGACCGGAACCGCCGCCGCGATCGCCATCAGCACGAGGCGGGTCCACGCCGGAGCGTGACCACCCGCCCCGGTGCCGGCATAGAGGACGAACATCAGCAGTACGACCCGGAGCCGATGCAGACCGGGAAGTTCGGTGAGCTGAGCCATGATTCGATGATCGGCGCCGAACACCGCCCGTCGCATCACGTGATCGCGCCATAACCGCAGGTCAAATCCCGGACGGCGGGGCCATTCGGCGCAATCCCGTCGGTTCGTCGATCTGGTCGCCAGTACCCGCCGGCATGGCTAGGCTCGGTCGCAGGACGGCCTTTCGACGCGCCTGGTAACAACCGGGGAGACCGCCATTGTCCGAATCACCTCTCAACGCCGGAACGCTTCCGGCCGACGACATCGCCGCCGACGCCGAGCTACGACGGCACCGGCTGTTCGCCACCGCGGATCAGCTCCGACTCGCCGGACGCGGGATGGAGGCGCTGCACGTCCTCGCGGCGGAGATCGCCACGAGTCGCAGCGGCGAACGCCACCGCGCGCTCCTGCTCGGTCGCCTGGCCCAGGTCGTGGCACTGGAGCAGCCGACGATCGCCCTCGCCGGTCTCCGCGAGGCGCTGAACCTCCGACTGGACGCCGGCAGCCGCAGCACCCTGCTCGCCCTGGTGGCCACGATCGCGGCCCGCACGGGACATCCGGACACCGATGCCCTGCTGCGCGAGGCGGGCACCGCGCACGCCGCGTCGGGTGACCCGGCGTCAGCTCGCCACCTCGCCCTCGGCCGGGCCGCCCGCTCGCTCGCGCACGGTGATCTGCCGGGCGCCCAAGCCGTGCTGGCAGCCCTGGAGCCGGACTCCTGGGCGGCACGCGCCGACGCCCCGTCCATCCGGGCGGAACGGATCCTCGTGCAGCTCGGCCTGGGCCGGCACCAGGACGCGCAGGCCGCGACCCGCCAGGCGCCCGACGTCTCACTCACCGGGCTGACCGCGCTGGACTGCCTGCGCATGGTGGCGGTGGGAGAGCTGCCCGAGGCGGCCGCTCTGGCCGTCACGACGCTCAGCTCCGGCTCGGCGGACCTCAGTAGGGAGGTTCGTGCCCTGCTTGTCGCGGTGATCGGCGAGGTCCGCTACCGCCGTGGCGAACACGACGACGCCCGGGCCATCCTCCGCGCCTGCCTCGCCGAGGACCGATGGCCCGACCGTACGATGTGGACGTTCGCGTTCTGTGTGGCGGTGCGCGACAGCGCCCTCAGCGAGCCGGTCGGCCTGCTCACCACTGTCGTCGCCGACCTGCACCGGTCGGTCCGGTCGCTCCTGCCCGTGCCGCACTTCGGCCCCCGACTGGTACGCGCGGCGGTGGCGGCCGACGACACCCGGGCTGCCCAACGGGTCACCGAACTGGTCGAGCTGGTCTCCACCCGTACTCCGGTGCCGCTGTGGCACGCGCTGGCCGACCAGAGCCGAGGGTTGCGCGACGGCGACCCGGACGCCCTCCGGTCGGCGGTGGACCAGCTGCGCACCACCGCGGCCCGGCCGGCGCTGGCCGACGCGTTGCTCGACCTCGCGAACAACCCCCGGGCGCGAACCGGGGAGGCGCGCGATGCCGCGCACGAGGCGGCTGCCCTCTACGCCCGGATCGGCGCTCCCGGCGACCAGGCGATCGCGGACCGGCGCTACGCCGACCTCACCGCCCGCCCACAGCGCCGGCCGTCGATCGACGAGCCGCCAAGCCGGGGCATCGACGCGCTCACCCCCGCCGAGGAGCGGGTGGCAGAGATGCTCGCCTCCGGCGCCACGAAGAAGGAGGCGGCGAGGAGCCTCTTCGTCTCTTTCCACACCGTGGACACCCAACTCCGCTCCATATACCACAAGCTGGGCATTCACAATCGGATGCAGTTGGTGCGGGTCTGGGAACGCACCGGACGATAATCAGCCGATGACCACGCCAGCCGACCTGACCCCGCTCGCCGAGGCCGTGGAGTGCGAATTCATGCACTCCTACGAGTCGCAGGCACCCGGGCCCACGTACACCGATCTCGGGATCGCGACCACCCGCGTCGGCGGCGGTGTCGCCCTCGCCATGCGCAACGATCCCTCCGGCGGCTACTGGAGCAAGGCCCTCGGCTTCGGCACCACCGAGCCGTTCACCGTGCAGGTCCTGGATCGCGTCCTCGACTTCTACCGGGAGCAGGGCGTCGACCAGGCAGTGCTCCAGCTTGTCCCGTCGGTGCTGCCCGCGGGCTTCGACGAGGTCGCCGCCGCGCGGGGGCTTGAGCCGGGAAGCACCTGGATCAAGCTCGCCGCCCGACCCGAGGACGTCACCGGCGCGCAGACCCGTCTGCGCGTCGCACCGGTGCCGGCCGCCGAGGCGCGGCGCTGGGCCGACGTGTTGCTCGCCGGGTTCGGCATGCCGAGCGGTGGGCTCACCGACATGCTGGCCGCGACGGTCGGCCAGCCGGCGTGGCGACCGTACGCGGCCTGGGACGACGGTGAACTGGTGGCGGGCGGCAACCTGTTCCTGCACGGCGAGGCCGCGTCGCTCAACGCCGCCGCGACGGCTTCCGGTCACCGCGGCCGCGGGGCGCAGTCGGCGCTGATCGCCGCCCGCGCCCGAGCCGCCGCCGAAGCGGGATGCCGGTGGCTGTTCGCCGAGACCGGCAAGCCCGCGCCCGGTCAGCAGAACCCCTCGCTGAACAACCTGCGCCGGGCCGGGCTGGTGCCGCTCTACGAACGCCGCAACTGGGTCTGGCGAGCAACTGCCTAAGGGTCACTTCTCGCTGTCGAGCAGCGCCATCATCGCTGTCGCGTACCGCTGGCCGGAGGCGGCGCCGGCCGGCACGGCACGCTCGATCTCGTCCAACGCGTCCTGGTCGAGCACCAGGTCGACAGCGCCCAGCGACTCGGTCAGCCGGTCGCGCCGCCGCGCACCGACCAACGGCACGATTTGTTCGCCCTGCGCCGCCACCCAGGCGATCGCCACCTGGCTGGTGGTGGCTTCCAGCCGCTGCGCCACCCGGCCGAGCGCTTCCACCAGGCGCAGGTTGGCGGCCAGGTGCTCGCCCTGGAAGCGGGGGCTGTTCGCCCGGAAGTCCGTGCCGGTCAGCGCACGGTCCGCCGACCAGTGGCCGCTGAGCAGACCTCGGGAGAGCACCCCGTAGGCGGTCAACCCGATGCCCAGCTCCCGCAGCGCCGGCAGGATGGTGGCCTCCGGGCCCCGGGAGAGCAGCGAGTACTCGATCTGGACGTCGCTGATCGGCGCCACGGCCGCGGCCCGGCGGATGCTGTCCGCGCCCACCTCGGAGAGCCCGATGTGCCGGATGTAGCCGGCCTGCTGCATCTCGAGCAGCGCGCCCACTGTCTCCTCGATCGGCACCTGCGGGTTCAGTCGCGACGGCCGGTAGATGTCGATGTGGTCGGTGCCCAACCGCCGCAGCGAGTACGCCAGCCGGTCCTTCACCGCCGCCGCCGACACGTCGTACGGTGCCGCCTGGAAGCCGCCGTCCGGTGTCCGGCGTGCGCCGAACTTCACGCTGAGCACCACCTCGTCCCGGCGACGCTCCCGCAGCACCCGGCCGATCAGCAGCTCGTTGTGACCCGACCCGTAGAAGTCCGCCGTGTCGATCAGGTTCACGCCGGCGTCGATCGCCGCGTGCAGTGTCGCGACGCTCTCCGCCTCGTCAGCCGGCCCGTACAGGTCGGACATGCCCATCGCGCCGAGCCCGATGATCGACACCTCCGGCCCGGAAACACCCAACCGTCGCCGTCGTAGACCCGCCATGTCCCTCGTCTCCTTCGGTCGTCGTCGCGGTGCGTCGTGTTTCCGGACACCGCTGTGTACGCTGTGTCCATATAACCAGCAAGTAGACAGCGTGTCCATATAACCGGGAGGACCAGTGGCCGAGTTCACGCCGGATGCCCAGACGCCAGCGCGCCGTGGTCGCGGCCGGCGCCCCGCCGATCAGGTACGCGCGGAGATCCTCACGGCCGCCGGTGAACTCCTGCTGGCCGAGGGCATGGCCGGGTTCACCATCGAGAAGGTCGCCGCCCACGCCGGAGCCAGCCGGATGACCATCTACAAGTGGTGGCCCTCCAAGGGCGCGCTCGCCCTGGACGGCTACTTCACAGTGGTCGCGCCCACCCTGGCCTTCGCCGACACCGCCGACATCGTCGCCGACCTCACCAACCAGCTCGTCGCCTTCGTGCACCTGGTGCGGGACACCACCGCCGGGCGGGTCATCAGCCAACTCATCGGGCAGGCGCAGACCGACCCGGAGCTGGCCGCCGCCTACCGCGAGCGCTACTCCGGCCCCCGTCGGGCCCTCGCCGTCGAAACCCTCACCCGGGCCATGGCCCGGGGCCAGCTACGCCCCGACATCGACAGCGAATCCGTCGTCGACCAACTCTGGGGCGCCTGCTATCACCGGCTTCTCATCGCCGACCTGCCGCTCACCGAGGACTTCGCCCGCACCCTCGTCGACAACCTCATCCGCGGACTGCGCTGACCCACCGTCGGTCGGGCCCCTCTGTCACGCCACGGATCGACCGAGGCCCTGCGGGCGAGCGCCCGACCAACATGAAGATCATGTTCAATCGATGCTAACGTCATTGATCGATGTTCATGCGATCGTCAGTCTCGCCCGGCCGGCACCGCCCGCTGAGGTGAGGATGCCTCTCCACTTCGACCTGCTCGGGCCGCTGACGGTGTCCCGAGGCGGCCAACCGGTCGCCCTCGGATCGACGAAACAGCAGCTGGTGCTGGCCGCCCTGCTGCTACGTCCCGGTGAGGCGATCTCCGCCAGCGAGCTGATGACGATGGTGTGGGGCGACCAGCCCCCCGCCTCGGCCGCCGCGAACCTGCGCACCTACCTGCGAGGGCTGCGCCAGGCGCTCGACTGCGCCGCGGACGAGCGCCGGCGGATCCTCACCACACCGGGCGGCTACCTGCTTCGCGTCGAGCCGGACGAGCGGGACGTGGACCGGTTCGACGCGGCGGCGGCGCGCGGACGGGCAGCGCTGTCCGCCGGCGACCCGGCGGCGGCGCAACCGGAACTGGCGCTCGCGCTCGGCATGTGGCGGGGGCCGGCCTTCGCCGGGCTGCCGCTGCCCCGGCTCCTCACCGGCCGGGTCGCGCGGATCACGGAGCGGCGGCTGCTGACCGAGGAGGACCACGCCGCGGCGCGGCTCGCGCTCGGCGAGGCGGCCCAGGTGATCCCCCGGCTGCGGGCGCTGCTCGACCGTCACCCACTGCGGCAACGGGCCTGGGCCCAGCTCATGACCGGCCTCTACCAGATCGGCGACATCGCCGGGGCGCTGGCAGCGTTTCAGCAGGCCAGACGGGAGCTGGCCGAGGAGACCGGCATGGACCCCGGCCCCGAGCTGACCCGGTTGCACGACGACATCCTGCACCACCGTCTCGGCCAGCAGGCCGCCACGACCGGGCCGGCGGACGACGCGTCGCCCGGCGCGGCACCGGGCCGCCCCCAGCAACTGCCACTGGCCCTGCCCGGCTTCGTCGGCCGCAGCGCCGAACTCGACCTCCTCGACGCGGCCCTGGGCGCCCGGCCCGAGCGACCGGCCACGGTGGACATCGTCACCATCAGCGGCATGGCCGGCGTGGGCAAGACGACGCTCGCGCTGCACTGGGCCCATCGGGCCGCCGACCGCTTTCCCGACGGCCAGTTGTACGTCAACCTCCGAGGCTACGACGACGCGGACGCGGTGTCCCCCGCCGACGCCCTTGTCGACTTCCTCGAGGCGCTCGGCGTACCGGTCGGTCGCATCCCCAGCAGCGTCGACGCTCGGGCCGGGCTGTACCGCAGCCTGCTGGCCTCACGTCGGATGCTCGTCGTCCTCGACAACTCGCGCGACGCCGACCAGGTGCGCCCGCTACTGCCCGGCGTCGGTCAGTGTGCGGTCCTGGTGACCAGCCGCGACCAGCTCAGCAGCCTCGCCGTGGCCGAGGGCGCCCGACCGTTGACGCTGGAGGTGCTGACGGCCGCCGAGTCGACGAGGCTGCTCCGCAGCCGGCTGGGCGACGACCGGGTGGCCGCGGAACCGGCGGCGACCAACGAGGTGATCGAGTCGACAGGTCGCCTCCCGCTCGCCCTGTCCATCGTGGCGGCCCGGCTGACCGCCCGGTCCACCTTCCCGATCGACGCCGTCGCTGCCCAACTACGCCCGTCCGAGTCCCGGTTGGAGCAGCTGGCCGACGGGGACGTCCGCCGGATCTTCTCCTGGTCGTACCGGGCGCTGAGCACCGAGGCGGCCCGCCTGCTGCGCCTGCTGGGCCTGCACCCGGGCCCCGACCTGACCGGAGACGCCGCCGCCGCGCTGCTCGGCCGCCCCCGGGCCGCCGTCACCCCGCTGCTGAAGGAGCTGACCCGGCTGCACCTGCTGACCGAGCACCTACCCGAGCGCTACGCCCTGCACGACCTGCTCCGGTCGTACGCTGCCGAACTGGCCCAGGCCTCCGACCTGGCCGAGGAGCGACAGGCCGCCGCGCGCCGGATGTACGACCACTACCTGCACAGCGCGCACCCCGGCGCGGTGTTGCTCCAGCCCACCTGGGCGCCCATCGAGCTGGAACCACAGATGCCGGCGAACGTACACGTGCCGATGCCCGATCGGGTCGTCGCGGCGGCCTGGTTCCACGCCGAGCACCCCGTCCTGCTGCGGGTGCTGCGTCAGGCCGCCGAGACCGGTTTCGAGCGGTACGCCTGCCAGCTCGCCTGGGCCCTGGCCGCGTACCTCGCGCCTCGGGGCATGTTCCAGGAGCAGCTCGCGGCCCAGCAGGCGGCCCTCGCGGCGGCGCAGCGGATCGGCGACGTCCGGGCGCAGGCGCAGGCCAGCCGGATGCTCGCACGGGCGCTCATGCGACTCGGCGACCAGCACGCGGCCGAGCACCACGTACAGCGGGCGCTCGAACTGTACGAGCAGCTTGAGGACCTGGACAGCCTGGCGCTGATCCTGCGCCAGTACACCGAGCACTGCACCCAGTACGGCCGGTTGGACGAGGCGCTCAAGCACAGCGCCGAGGCGCTGCGGGTGTCGCAGCTCATCGGCAACCGGTACGCCGAGGCGCGCGCGCTGAACGTCAAGGGTTACCTGCACGCCCTGACCGGCGACTACCACCAGGCCGTCGTCGACTGCGCCGAGGCGCTGGCCCAACAGGAGGCGATCGACGATCGCGTCGGGCAGGCCGCGACGTTGGACAGTCTGGGCTTCGCGTACCACCGGCTCGGTGACCCGGCCAGGGCCGCTGTCTGTTACGAGCAGTCCGTCCAACGCTTCCAGGAATCGGCCAACCGGTATCACGAAGGGCTGACCCTCGTCCGGCTCGGTGAGGCGCGCGAGGCGATGGCGGACCCTCCGGCCGCTGCCGAGGCGTGGCAGCGAGCCATCCGGATCTACGACGACCTGGGCGACCCCGCCGCCGACGTGGTGCGACAGCTGCTGGCACGCGTCGCGCCCGGCCACCCCGGCCCGGTGACCCCGCCTGAGTGAGAGCCGGCTACAGCGGGCGGGCCGTCTGGAGCTGGTCGCGGATCAGCGCCTCGTAGTAGCGCCCGTGCGCGATCAGCTCGTCGTGCGTGCCCTGCTCCACCAGGGAACCCTCCTCCATCACACCGATCAGGTCCGCGTTGAGCACTGTGCTCAACCGGTGCGCGATGACGATCCTGGTGCACGACAGCGCCGAGAGGACCTCGTCCACCCGACGCTCGGTCACCACGTCCAGGTGGCTGGTCGCCTCGTCGAGCAGGAGCAGCGGCGGGTTGTGCACGAGGGCGCGGGCGAGGGCCAGCCGTTGCCGCTGGCCGCCGGAGAGCCCCCCGCCGCCCTCGGTGAGTCGTGTCTCGTACGCCATCGGCATCGCCATGATCTCGTCGTGGATCTGCGCGCGTTCGGCGGCGAGGACGACCTCGTCGTAGGTCGCCGACGGGTGTCCGAGGGAGATGTTGTCGCGGACGGATCCGGCGAACAGTGCGGGTTCCTGGGTGACCATGCCACACCAGCGGCGCAGCTCACGGAAGTCGAGGTCCTGGAGCAGACGCCCGTCGAAGCGGACCTCGCCCTCACTGGGCACGTACAGCCCGATGATCGTCTTGGCGAGCGTCGTCTTACCCGAACCGGTCCGTCCGACCAGCGCCACCTTGGCGCCGGCCGGAATGGAGAGGTCGACTCCCCGTACGGCCCAGGCGGCGTTGGCGCTGTAGCGCATGCCGACCCCGCTCAGCGTCACCTGCCCCGAGATGCGGCCCGGTGGCTGGGACGTGGACCGGTCCTGCTCGGCGGCCTCGTCCATCACGTCCCGGATCCGTTCCAGGTGGGTGCCGACCGTCTGTAGCTGGCGGGCCGTGTTGACCAGGCCCATCAGCGGAGTGAGCACGGCCGCGGCGAGGGCGTTGAGGGCCAGCATGGTGCCCAGCGACATCGCGCCGGCGACGACCTGGTGCGCGCCGACCCACAGCAGGAGCAACGGCGAGCCCATCCGGAACACCCCGAGCGTCGCCTCCAACCCGGTCTCCAACTGGCGGCGGTGCAGCGAGGCGAACTGCCGGGTCTGGAACAGCCCGGACCAGCGGCCGAGGACCTGCTGCTCGGCGCCCATCGCCTTCACCGTCTCGGCGCCGGCCAGCACCTCGACAGCGTAGTTCTGCTCCTCGGCCTGCGCGGCGATGTCGCGGTGCGTGCGTTCCCGCATGGCCCGGTAGGTCGCCACTATCGCGCCGAGTTGCAGCAGACCCAGGCCCAGCACCAGCCAGGCGTAGAGCGGTGTGAACGCCAGGAGCATGCCGATGTAGACGACGACGAACAGTCCGTCGAGGACGAGCGACATCGTCTGGCTCGTGACCAGGTCGCGGATGACTGTGTTGCTGGACATCCGCATCAGCAGGTCGCCGCTGCTGCGCAGTTGGAAGTACGAGTACGGCAGGGCGAGCAGGTGGTCGAAGAAGCGTCGCATCATGGTGTCGTCCATGCGGGCGTGCAGCACGTTGAGAGCGACACCTCGGGCGTAGGTGCCAACGCCCTGGGTGGCCAACAGCAGGAGCATGCCGAGGCCGAGAACGGTCAGGGCTTCGACCTGCCCCTTCCCGATCACCGTGTCGACAGCGAACTTGGTGATCAGCGCCGGCAGCAGCACCGCCAGTTGGAGCAGTAGCGACACGACCAGGACCAGGCCGAGCAGCGGACGGGAGAAGGTCAGCATGCTGCGGGCGAACCGCAGCGAGGCCAGCCGACCCGGGCTGGGGCGGCGCTCGAACTCCTCGCCGGGGCTGAGTTCGATGGCGATGCCGGTGAACCCCTCGCCGAACTCCTCGCGGCTCATCCGCCGCCGGCCCATCCCCGGGTCGACGACGACGGCGCCGCGTCGGTCCCACCGCTCCAGCACCAGATAGTGCCGGAAGTTCCAGTGCACGATCGCGGGCAGCCGCAGCTGCGGCAGTCCGTCGAGGTCGACGCTGACACCCCGGGCCCGCATGCCCGTCCGACGGGCGAGTTGGGTCATCTGCAACGCCGTGGCGCCGTCGCGGCCGATGCCCAACTGCTCGCGGCACTCGGCGACGGAGGTCCACCGCCGGTAGGAGGTGAAGACCATGGCCAGGCACGCGGCGCCGCATTCGGTAGCGCTCATCTGGAGCATGATCGGCACCCGGCGGCGCTGTCGCAGCCAGCTCAGTGTCATCGGAGGACCCTCCCGACGCCCGGCACCAGCTCCAGCAGTGTGGGGTTGGCGACCACGAGACTGAGCCGGCCGAAGGTCTGCTTCGTCTCGCCGGAGAGCAGGACGATGGTGACCGGCCGGGCCACCTCCGCCGGGATGTTCCAGCGCCGAGCCGCGGCGTCGTCGACGACGACCTCGGCCCGCACGACCCGCAGGGTCGCCCGTCCACCCTCCTGGACCAGTGTGACCTCCGTGCCCGGCACCGGCTCGGGGTCGAGGCGTCCGGGGAACATGGAGACCAGGTTCGACCCGTCGGCACCGATCGCGGCGCCGTCGGCGGTGCGCGGCACCCGCATGACCGCCGCGAAGCCCAGGCCGATCAGCAACAACACGGCGAGCGCGACCAGCGGCCGTCCCGAGGACCGGATCGGACTGAGTGCGGGGCCGTCGTGCACGCCACCGCGGTAGGTCGCCAACGCCTGCGGGCGGTACGGCCAGACCTGTTGCTCAGCCACGCGGGTCACCGCCCACCCTCGAAACCGGGGGCTCGACCAGCAGGATCGACGGGACCCGGTCGGGCAGGGCCAGGCGCAGCAGGTTGTAGCCGATGCCGGCGATGCCGCTCATCAGGCCGGGAGTCTCCGCGCCGAGGGGAACCCCGCACAGCCAGCCGTCCCGGTCGATGTAGTCCAGGATGCTGGCGGCCACCAGCTCGGCCTGCCGGGCGGCGTCCTCGTCGCCGCGCGCTCGTGCGGCGGCCAGCAGGGCCTCGACGTTGCCGAGGTCGCCGTGGCAGATGCTGTGGTTGCCGGTGCCCGTGATGACCTCGCCGGTCAGGCCGAACCGCAACATGCCGGTGCTGGCGTCGGAAAGGTCGCGGTCGAGCAGTTCGTGGTCGTCGACGTAGCCGGCCAGGTCGGCGCGGGCGAGCGCGATGCCGGGCCCGCCGTGGCACCAGGCGACCATGGAGTACCGCTCCGGCGTGGTGTCGCGCAGGTCGAGCCAGCACATGTGCTCCGGGTCGAAGGCCGAGCGTTCGTAGCGCATCGCCCCCTCGACCAGGGGCAGGTGGTCGCGGTTGCCGAGGGCCCGGTCCAGCCGGGCCAGGGCGACCGCGATGCCGGAGCCGCCGTGTGAGAAACCCGCCAGCGGCCGGCTCGGGTTGACCGCGCCCGCCCAGCCGATCCCGTCGCCGGCCGGCTCGGCCCTGTCTGCCAGTATCCGGTCGAACGTGCGGGCAGCGTCCCGGACCGGCTCCGACGGCCTGTAGACGTTCCGCCCCATGCGCCGGAGG
>NZ_JAKKFD010000019.1 GCF_022229005.1 Micromonospora trifolii | reverse complement strand
CCCCCACCCCCCGGGCGCCGGGACGGCGCCGGTGAGCGACGGGTAGTCCGACGGCGAGGGCGGCGACTGGGCCGCGGCGCCGGGCTGGCCGGGGACCGGCGGTCGCCCCGTCGGTGGCGCGGCCACCGGTGGCGTGACCGGTGGCGTGACCGACGACGGCCCACCCCGCTGCTCGGCGACCGCAGCCCACGGCGGCACCGCGCCCCGGTCGCCCGGATCTGGTGGCCAGAGTGGTTCGACGTCCCGCTCCGGCACCGGCTGCTGGCCGGGCACCTGCGCCCGGTCGGCGTTCTCGTCCATTACGGCCCTCCCCAGTCCTCCTGCGAGGATAGGCCCAATCGCCCAACAGGGCCGATCGGTGCAGGCAGGTCGGCTGGTCGGTGCGGTCGAGTCAGATCGACCAGACCGCCCAGGCGCCCGGCTCGACCCACCAGGAACGCTTACGGGTCAGCTCGCCCTCGACACCATCGTCGAGGTACGGCACCTTGCCCTCCCTGGGCAGCACCGACACCGCCCGCCCACGGGCCCGCCGAACTTCGAGGCGTACCCGCTTGCGCCCCCACGCCGAGCGGACGACCACCGGCACGGCCACCGCGACCTCGACCTGGCCGTCGGCCGGGTCCGGCGCGGTCAGCAGCGTCACGTCGTTGAGAGTCGCGTACCCACCGGCGTTGCCAACCGCGCAGGCCATCAGCGGTTCCGCACCGTCGGTGAGGATGGTGTCGTCGACCTCCACCCGGGCCCGCCAGTGCAGTGGCCGGCCGGCGTCGTCGGCCGCGCCGAGGAGCGCGCCGTCCAGGGTCACCGAGCCGCCGTCGTTGCGCAGCAGGTCCAGCCGGCGTGGCGTGCCGTCCAGCACCGCGGCGGCCACCGCCGCCGGGTCGCGGGGCAGCCCGAGCTGCGCGGCCAGGTCCCGGTGGGTGCCGCCACGAGCCGGGTCGAGCGGGAGTACGGCCACCGGCGGCAGGTCGGGCAGGGTCCGGTTGCCGGGCAGATCCGCCGGGCGCTTGCTCGGCGCCGGGGCGTACCGCTTGACCAGCCGGCGCAGCACGGCGCGCAACTGCCCGTCGCTGGCCGTGGCGACGACCAGCCGGATCTTGCTGTCCGGGTCCGGCCAGGTGAGGCCGTCCGGGCGGGCCGGGCCGTCGAGCCGGGCCAACACCGCGTCGATCTCCGCGTCGGAGCGGGCGGTGACCGTCTCCACCCGGGCGCCCCGGGCGTTCAGCGCGTCGGCGCACGCCAGCACCGGCACCCGTGGCCGCTCCGTCGTGCACTGCTCGGTATCGGCCTGGTCGTTGTTGGCCTGGTCGCTGTTGGTCTGGTCGGTGTTGGCCTGGCCGGTGTCGGTCTGGCTCGTCGAGGCGGTGTCGGCCCCGGTCGCGCCGCCGCAGCAGGCCCCTCCGCTGCCACAGCCCCCGGGAGCGTCCCGCTCCGAACCGAGGGTGAGCAGCACCACGTCGTACACGGAAGGAGCCTCCTGCCTCTCGACGCGAACCCCTGCCGGCCGCGCCGTCACTACTTGTTAACCTGACACCCCGGGCTCGCCGAGCGGTCGCCACCTGGCACCCGAGCCTTCTGGAGGCGGAAAAGATGCCAGCGATCGTGCTCATCGGCGCTCAGTGGGGCGACGAGGGCAAGGGCAAGGTTACCGACCTGCTGGGTGAGCGGGTCGACTACGTCGTGCGCTACTCCGGCGGCAACAACGCCGGGCACACCGTGATCACCCCGGACGGCCAGAAGTACGCGCTGCACCTGATGCCGTCCGGCGCGCTCTCACCGAACGCGATGATCGTCATCGGCAACGGTGTGGTGGTCGACCCGAAGGTGCTGCTCGCCGAGATCGACGGCCTGGCGGAGCGCGGCGTCGACGTGTCCCGGCTGCGGATCTCCGGTGACGCGCACCTGATCATGCCGCACCACCGGGCGCTGGACCGGGTCATCGAGCGCTACCTCGGCTCGTCCCGGATCGGCACCACCGGCCGCGGCATCGGCCCGGCGTACGGGGACAAGGTCGCCCGGATCGGCATCCGCCTCCAGGACCTGCTCGACCCGGGTATCCTGCGCAAGAAGCTGGAACTCGCGCTGCGCGAGAAGAACCAGATCCTGTTCAAGGTCTACAACCGCAAGGCGATCGACCTCGAGGCCACCGTCGAGGAGTACCTGGCGTACGCGGAGCGGCTCAAGCCGTACATCGCGGAGACCCGGGCGATGCTCTGGGACGCCCTGGACCGGGGCGAGACGGTGCTGCTGGAGGGTGCCCAGGCCACCATGCTCGACATGGACCACGGCACGTACCCCTTCGTGACCTCGTCCAACCCGACCGCCGGCGGCGCCTGCGTGGGCGCTGGCATCCCGCCGACCGCGATCAACAAGGTCATCGCGGTGAGCAAGGCGTACACCACGCGGGTGGGTGCCGGGCCGTTCCCGACCGAGCTGTTCGACGCCAACGGTGACCACCTGCGCAAGATCGGCGCGGAGTACGGCACCACCACCGGGCGGGAGCGCCGGTGCGGGTGGTTCGACGCTGTCGTCGCCCGGTACGCCTGCCGCCTCAACGGCGTCACCGACCTGGTCATCACCAAGCTGGACGTGCTCACCGGCCTGCCCAAGGTGCCGATCTGCGTCGGCTACGAGATCAACGGCGTCCGGGTCGACGACATGCCGATGAGCCAGACGGACTTCCACCACGCCAAGCCCGTCTTCGAGGAACTCGACGGCTGGTGGGAGGACATCACCAAGGCCCGCACCATCGACGACCTCCCGGAGAACGCCCGCCGCTACATCGCGAGGGTCGAAGAACTCTGCAACACGAAGGTGAGCGTCGTAGGGGTAGGCCCAGGCCGAGAAGAAAACGTGGTCCTCCACCCCCTACTCCCCTAACCCACCTGTCTCGCGCCGCCCCGCGCTCCGCTTCGTCTCGGTGATCATGGGGTTGACGGGCTGTTCGATCTACAGCAGTCCCGCTAACCCCATGATCACTGGGATGATGGGCGCCCTTGTCCACAGGGTTATCCACAGGGCTGGTGGTTGGTTGGTGGAGCAGTCAGCGTGGGCTTGTGGATCGCGCAGAATTTGTTCGCTCGGTTGCTGCCCGACAGGATGACCTGATCACCCGAGCGCAGGCGCTGAGAGCCGGCTTCAGCCGGCACGACATCGATCATCTGCTGGCTGTCGGCCGTTGGCGGCCACTTGCTCGAGCGGTCTATCTGACGCGCGGCCCGGACGGTGACCCGCCTGCTCGCCGGTGCCGCATTCGTGCTGCCGTGCTCTCGCTGGGCCCGGCGGCTCATGCGGTGTTCGGCACCGCGGCTGAGTTGTACGGCATCGCCGGGCTGCCGCGTCGGGACGAGATCCATGTGGCGCTGCCGGGCAGGGCGGCAAGGCTGGCACGGGTGTCGGACCCCGCGATCGTGCTGCACCAGCTCGAACACCCTCTGGGTGCGGTCGCGAAGGTGAACGGGATCGCGGCTACGGAACCACGGCTGACCGTTTCCGAGATAATCCTGCGAGAGTGCCGCTACGCGGCGGTCTCGGTGCTCGATTCCGCCCTCAATCGAGGGCTAGTCACGCCCGAATGCCTAACAACCATTCCAGCGCTGATTCGAGGTCGACGCGGTGCGGTCGCAGCACGCGGCTATCTCGCTGAGGCGGATGGCCGAGCGCAGTCGCCTCTGGAGACCCGTTCTCGACTGCGATGCGTTGACGGGGGAGTTCCACCGGACACGCTGCAGTTGGAGGTTCGTGACGATGACGGCTATCTGCTCGGCATTGGCGACCTGGGCTGGCGCGGCCGAAGGTTGATCGCCGAAGCGGACGGCCGAGACGCGCATGGCACTCCGGAGGCCGCCTACGCCGACCGCCGTCGCCAGAACCGCCTGGTCAACGCCGGCTGGACCATCCTCCGTTTCACCTGGCAGGACACCCTCCACCCCACCTACATCCCCCACACGGTCCGCGCAGCCCTTCATGTCCGTCGATCATGAGGTTGGCGAGCCGGTGGATCACCAAATGGCCCGTCAACCTCATGATCAACGGTGGGGTGGTGGGGGACAGTAGGATCTCGGGCGTGCGGGTTCTCTTGGTGGGTGGTGGCGGGCGGGAGCATGCGCTTGCGCTTGGGCTGGTAGCGGATTCGGGGGTTTCCGCGCTCGTTGCGGCGCCGGGTAATCCGGGGATCGCTGGCGTGGCTGAGCTGCGGACTGTCGCTCCGACAGACCCGGCCGCGGTGGCCGCGTTGGCAGTGGAGGTGGCGGCCGACCTGGTGGTGGTCGGCCCCGAGGCGCCTCTGGTCGCCGGGGTCGCCGATGCGGTACGCGCCAAGGGCATCGCCGTGTTCGGTCCATCCGGTGCTGCCGCGCAGTTGGAGGGTTCCAAGGCGTTCGCCAAGGACGTGATGACCGCCGCCGGCGTGCCGACCGCCCGGGCGTACGTCTGCACGGACGAGGAGAGCACCGCTCGGGCGCTGGACGAGTTCGGCGCGCCGTACGTGGTGAAGGACGACGGTCTCGCCGCCGGCAAGGGAGTGGTGGTGACCGACGACCGGGCCGCCGCGCTGGCGCACGCCAACGAGTGTGGACGTGTCGTGGTCGAGGAGTTCCTCGACGGCCCGGAGGTCAGCCTCTTCGTGGTCACCGACGGCGAGGCGGCGCTGCCGTTGGTGCCGGCACAGGACTTCAAGCGGCTCGGCGACGGCGACACCGGGCCGAACACCGGTGGCATGGGGGCGTACGCGCCGCTGGCCTGGACCCCGTCCGGCCTGGTCGACGACGTGATGCGCGATGTGGTCCACCCGACGCTCGCGGAGATGCGTCGCCGGGGCACCCCGTTCGCCGGCCTGCTCTACGTGGGGCTGGCGATTACCGCCGCCGGCCCTCGGGTGATCGAGTTCAACGCGCGCTTCGGCGACCCGGAGACCCAGGTGGTGCTCGCGTTGCTGGAAACCCCGCTGGGTGGGCTGCTGCACGCGGCGGCCACCGGCTCGTTGGCCGAGCACCCGCCGCTGCGGTGGCGCGACGGCAGCGCCGTGACCGTTGTGGTCGCCTCGGCGGGCTACCCGGTGGCCCCGCGCACCGGCGACGTGATCACCGGCGCGGACGGTCCGGGCATCATCCACGCGGGCACCGCCCGCCGGGCCAGCGACGGCGCGTTGCTCTCCGCCGGCGGCCGGGTCCTCTGCGGTACGGCCACCGGCGCCGACCTGACTGCCGCGCGGGACGCCGCGTACGCGCTGGTGGACGGGGTGGAGCTGGCCGGCTCGCAGCACCGCACCGACATCGCCGCCGCCGCGATCGAGGATCGGATCACGATTCCCGGCTGAACTCGGGCAACCCCCGGCCGTTCCACCGCCGTTTGACCGGTGAGACGAGGGGGTGGCCGGAATGCCGGTCGATGTCGAGGGTTACCGCGACTACGTCGGTGCGCGGCTGGAGCCGTTGCGCCGCACGGCGTACCTGCTCAGCGGTGACTGGCACACGGCCGACGATCTGGTGTCGGCGACGCTGGTCAAGTTGCTCCGGCACTGGTCGCGGGTGTCCGTGCCGATCCAGCTGTCCCGGGGCGGTGATCGTGGCGATCTGGTCATCGGGCTGAGTCCGGCCCTCGGGGCGGTAGCTGGATGCACGTTGGCGATGGATTCGACGAAAGATTGCTCAACAGCTCAGCTCCCGGACGGCACCCAGATGGCGTTGGGCACCGAGGTCGACGCGGCGGCGGGCACCAGCCGCCGCTCTGCGACGGTGCTGCGCCCCGACGGGACGGCGGTGGGGGTCAGCCTGGTTCAGCCCGGTGCGTCACTGGACGAGATGTTGCTGACCGAGGACCAGTTGGTGACCTTTGGCCGGTGGCCGGGTTTCAACCTGTACCCGTGAGCGACCGTCAGCCGTAGTAGCGGCGCAGTTCTCGGGTGAGCACCTTGCCGGTGGCGTTGCGGGGCAGGTACTTCACGAAGATCACGTCCCGGGGGACGCTGAACCGGGCGAGGAAGTGCCGGACGTACTCGCGGACCGCCTCGGGGTCGAGGGTCTCGCCGGGGTGCAGGGCGAGGAACGCGGAGAGGCGCTGGCCGTACTCGGGGTCGGGCACGCCGATCACGGCCGCCTCGCGGACCTGCGGTAGTTGCGCGAGCAGGTCCTCCACCTCGGACGGGAAGACGTTCTCGCCGCCGGAGACGATCATGTCGTCGGCTCGGCCGTCGACGAAGAGCAGCCCGTCGGCGTTCAGCCGGCCGAGGTCACCGGTGTCGAGCAGGCCGTCGCGGGTTTCCCGGTTGGCACCGGAGGTGTAACCCTCGAAGAGCATCTCGTTGCCGACGAAGATCCGCCCGACCCGTCCGTCCGGTACGGCCTGGCCGTCCTCGTCGAGCAGTTCCAGCCGGGTGCCGTGCGGCGGACGACCAGCTGTGGTGGGTGCCTGACGCAGGTCCTGCGGGCCGGCGATGGAGGCCCAGGAGACCTCGGTGGAGCCGTAGAGGTTGTAGAGGACGTCGCCGTAGACGTCCATGAATTTCGGGGCCAGCCCGCCGGGCAGGGCCGAGCCGCTGACCGCGACGACTTTGAGCGGGGGGCGCGGGTCCGGCGGGGGCACCTCCAGCAGTCGCTGCATCATCACCGGTACGGCGAAGAGCGCGTCGCACCGCTGCGCGCTCAGGGCGGCGAGCGTGGCGGCCGGGTCGAAGCGGCGGTGCAGCACGATGGTGGCCCGTAGTGCCAGGCAGACCTGGAGGGCGGCGAATCCCCAGGTGTGGAAGATCGGCGCGGCGATCATCACCCGGTCCCGGGCGTGCAGGGGGATGCGGTCGATGATGGACACCAGTGGGCCGAAGCCGCTGGGCGTCGGTCGGCGAGCGCCCTTGGGCGTGCCGGTGGTGCCGGAGGTGAGCACGATGATCCGGCCGTCGCGCTCGGGCGGGTGCAGGTCACCCGGCAGTGCCCCGGCCACCAACTCCTCACGGGCGCGTTCGTCGAGCCGGGGCAGTTCGGCGGGGAGGCCGAGGACCCGCTCGGCGAACTCGTCGTCGTGCACGAGGAGCCGCAGCCGCTGCTCCTCGGCGACGGTGCCCAGTTGGGCGGCGCTGAGCCCGGTGTTGACCAGTACCGCGTCGACGCCGAGCAGGGTGGCGGCGACGATCGTCTCGATCAGCCCGTGGTGGTTGCGGCAGAGCACGCCGATCCGGTCGCCGGCCTGTACGCCGAGCCCGGCCCGCATCGAGCGGGCCATCCGTTCGGCCCGGTCGAGCAGGTCGTGGTAGGTCAGCTCGACGCCGTTCTCGTCGATGACGGCGGGACGGCCCGGGTCCCGGGCGGCTGCTTGGCGTAGCTCGCCTGCCAGGCTCCACCCCCACGTCCGCAACGCGTTGAGCTGCGAGGCGACCCGGACCGGGCTGCCGGGGGTGAGCAGCCCGCGACGGGTCAGCGTGGCAACGATGAACGGCAGGTCCATGCC
Source organism: Micromonospora trifolii (assembly GCF_022229005.1). Classification (GTDB taxonomy): domain Bacteria; phylum Actinomycetota; class Actinomycetes; order Mycobacteriales; family Micromonosporaceae; genus Micromonospora; species Micromonospora trifolii. The sequence goes on along the minus strand of NZ_JAKKFD010000019.1, from coordinate 158,467 downwards.
GCAGACCTCCTCGGGGTGGTGCGCGGACGGGGCTGTCGCCGGCCCGTCCATCAGGGCTTCTTTCCTTGATCATGCACTGGGCGCGGCTGAAGGCCCAGTTGGCGTCGGCGTGGGGTGACAAAGACGGCACAGATCGTGGGATCCGGGCCACCGTCGGCCCGACCCCGTGGAGAAGGGGCTGGGCCGACGGCGGTCAGCGGATCTGCATCCCGGAGATCGCCCGGGAGATGACCAGTCGTTGGATTTCCGAGGTGCCCTCGAAGATGGTGTAGATCTTGGCGTCCCGGTACCAGCGCTCGACCGGGTGGTCACGCAGGAAGCCGGCTCCGCCGAGCAGTTGCACTGCCTTCTCGGTGACCGACACGGCCACCTCGCCGGCCTTGAGCTTGGACATCGACCCTTCGCCGGCGGTGAACGGGCGGTTGTTGCGGCCCATCCACGAGGCCCGCCAGACCAGCAGCCGCGCCGCGTCGATCTCCATCCGCATGTCGGCCAGCGCGAACGCGACAGCCTGGTTCTCGATGATTGGGCGTCCGAACTGGACGCGGTCCTTCGCGTAGTCGAGGGCGTACTCGTAGGCGGCCCGTGCCACGCCGAGCGCCTGGGCGCCGACGGTGGGTCGGGACAGCTCGAAGGTGCGCATCGCGGCCTGTCCGGTGGCCCGCTGACCGGAGCGGGCCCGGTCCAGGCGTTCCAGCAGGGCTTCCCGTCCGCCGAGCAGGCAGCGGCCGGGGACGCGTACCCCGTCGAGGAAGACATCAGCGGTGTGTGACGCGCGGAGGCCGAGTTTGCGCAGCTTGCGGGTGGCGGCCAGGCCGGGGGTGCCCGGGGGTACGACGAACGCCGCCTGGCCCCGGGAGCCGAGCGCGGGGTCGACGGAGGCGGTGACCACGTGTACTCCGGCGATTCCGCCGTTTGTGGCGTACGCCTTCTGGCCGGTGAGCACCCACTCGTCGCTGGCCTCGTCGTAGTTGGCCCGGGTGCGCATCGCGCCGACATCGGAGCCGGCTTCGGGCTCGCTGGTGCAGAAGGCGGCGACGGCCGGCGAGTCCACGTCGCCGAAGCACTGCGGCACCCACTCGACCATCTGGTCGGGGGTGCCGGCGCCGTAGATGGCGGCGACGGCGAGCGACGTGCCGAAGATGCTCATGCCGATGCCGGCGTCACCCCAGAAGAGTTCTTCGCTGGCGATCGGCAGGGAGAGCCCGGTCGGGTCGGCCCAGCAGGTGGCGAGGAACTCGAAGCCGTAGAGGCCGACCTTGGCGGCTTCCTGGATCACCGGCCACGGGGTGTCCTCGCGCTCGTCCCACTCGGCGGCGGCCGGGCGCACGACCTCGGCGGCGAAGCCGTGCACCCAGTCGCGTAGATCCCGCTGTTCCTCGTTCAGGTCGAGCGAGAACTCAGCCATGTCAGGCCTTGGGGATGTCGAACAGGTTGGCGATGTTGGCGGCGAGGCCGAGGTCGCCCTTCGCCTTCAACTTGCCGGTCATGAACATCATCACCGGGTTGGCGCCACCGGAGACGATCTTCAGGAACTCGACCGGGCCCATGGTGAGGCTCAGCTTCGGGTCGTGCTGCGGGGGCTCGTTCACGACGCAGGTGCCGTCGGCGATGACCACCTCGTAGGTGTCGCTGCCGCCGTCGGGGCGACCGGTGACGACCCAGTGGATGACCGCGTTGGTGGAACCGGCCCGGTCCGCGCGGAACAGCGACGGCATCCGGCCGAACACCTCGCCCAGGACCTTGTCGCGCAGGTCGCCGGACATCACCTGGGCGATCTTGTCGTCCGGGGTGGACTTGACCAGCTGGGCGAACTCCTTGGGGCCCACGTTGGCGAAGGTGGCCGGGTCGAAGTCAGTCATCAGGTGCGCCTTCCGGAAGATTGGCTACTCGCGCGTAACCCTACGCACGAGTAGGTATGCTCGCAAGGTGTCCAGCGTCCCCGCCTTCAAGCGCCTGCCTCGCGCCGTCCGCGAGCAGCAGATGCTCGACGCGGCAGTCAAGGTCTTCTCCCGACGTGGCTTCCACGCCGCCAGCATGGACGAGATCGCCGAGGACGCCGGCATCTCCAAACCCATGGTGTACGCGTACCTCGGCACCAAGGAGGAGCTCTTCGTCGCCTGCCTGCACCGGGAGGGCACCCGGATGATGCAGGCCATCGCCGGGGCGGCGGCCCCCGACCTGCCGGCCGACGAGCGGCTCTGGCGTGGGCTGAGGGCGTTCTTCGGCTTCGTGGGCGCCTACCGGGACGGTTGGGCGGTGCTCTACCGGCAGGCCCGGGGCGAGCAGCCGTTCGCCGGCGAGCTGGCCACCATGCGGGCCCGGCTGGTCGAGGTGGTCGCCGGAATGCTCGACCACGCGCTGCGCGCCGAGGGCCGCGAGATCGCCGCCATCGACCTGGAGGTCGTCGCGTACGCCCTGGTCGGCGCGACCGAGTCGTTGGCCGACTGGCTCGCGGACCACCCGGACGCCGACCCGGAGAAGACTGCCACCCGGATGATGAACGTGGCCTGGCTCGGTGCCGCCCAACTGCTGCACGGCGTCACCTGGCGTCCGCCGGTCGACTGACCGCCCCGGCGGAGAGAGCCTCGGTGCCCGGCTCGCCGGCCCGCGCCGCGCGGCGGCGGTTGCGGAGCCAGCGGACCACCTCGACGACGACAGTCACCGTCAGGGCGAGGCCCAGACCGAGCAGGAGGCCACGCAGCGGGTCCTGCTCGAAGGCCAGCCCTCCGACATAGCCGACCAGCGCGGAGTAGAGCCCCCACGAGCTGGCGGCCAGCGCGTCGAAGGCCAGGAACCGTCGCCGGGGATACCGCACCGCACCCATGGTGAGTGTGACAGCGGTCCGACCGCCCGGAATGTAGCGGGCCACTGTGAGGATCAGACCGCCCCGGGTGGAGATCCCCCGACGGGCCCGGTCGATGGCGGCTCGGCGTCGACCGTCGGGCGGCAGCCGGTCGAGCAGGCGGGTGCCGCCACCCCGCCCGATGGCGTACGAGATGTGGTCACCGACCAGCGCCCCGGCGGCGGCCACCAGGATCACCGCCGGCAGGTACGGCGCTCCGGAGGCCGCGAACACCCCTGCGGTGATCACCGCAGTCTCGCTCGGCACCACCGGGAAGAAGCCGTCGAGCACCGCGATCGCGAAGATCGCCAGGTACACCCAGGGTGAGGACATCGTGTCGTGCAGCAGGTCGAGCAGATCCATGATCCCGATGCTGGTCGGGGCGGCGGCTTCCGACATCGGCCAGTGGTCAGGTGGGCGGCACTACTTAGGTAGCGGCCGGCCCGGACGGCGGGTAGGGGTCATCCCCCAGCTCACCCGGGTCCCGGGGCGCGGGACGGCCCCTTGCGCCCAAAGGGCCCTAGGCTCGCTGCGTGGCCTCCAGCGCCGTCGCCGTCCGACGGGTCGTCCATCGGTACGCCCCGCCGCTGCTCGCCGTCCTGGTCGCCGCGGCCGTGGTGGCCAGCGCGACCGGTGACATCGGGGTCCGTTCACCGCTGCCGGGCGCGGCCGTGCTGCTGATCGCAGCGGGCTCTGCGTGGGCAGCCGGCACGGTCCGGACCCGCCGTTGGCCGTTGTTCCTGGCCGCGGCCGTCGGCTGGTTGGTGCTCGCCGCGGCGGCTGCCGGGGTGCTGGCCTCGTACCAGGCGGGTCTGCGGTTGCGCGGTCGCCAAGTCGCCGGATACCTCGCCGGGGTGGCCCTGGTGCTGACGGGCGGGGTGCTGGTCGGGCTGGCGGTGGGTGGCACACGCCGGATCACCACCGCCACCACCGGCAACGTGTTGCTGCTCGCCGCCTGTCTGGTGGGGCTTCCGCTGGTCTTCGGCCTCTGGGTGCGGGCCCGCCAGGACACGCTCGCCGCTCTGCGGGACCGGGCCGAGCGGCTGGAACGCGAGCAGGAGGCCCGCGCCGACCGGGTCCGTGCCGAGGAGCGGACCCGGATCGCCCGGGAGATGCACGACGTGGTGGCACACCGGGTCTCGCTGATGGTGGTGCACGCCGGGGCGCTGGAGGTGACCGCCGTGGACCCGGCGACCGTCGAGGCCGCGGCGCTGATCCGGACGACCGGCCGGCAGGCGCTCACCGACCTGCGCGAGGTGCTGGGTGTGCTGCGCCAGGCCGGCCCGGTCGTGACACCGGAGCGAGGGCTCGACACGTTGGACGAGTTGATCGGGGAGTCCCGTGCCGCCGGGCTGCGGGTGTCCCGGCAGGACGAGGGCGTGCCAACGGCGCTACCCGCGACGCTGGGGCGTACCGCGTACCGGGTGGTCCGTGAGGCGCTGACCAACGTGCGCAAGCACGCGGCCGACGCCGAGACGACGGTCTGCCTGCGCTATCTGCCCGATGGGCTGGAGGTGCTGGTCCGCAACGGCCCGTCCGAGGGCGGGTCGGCGCTGCCCGGTGCCGGGCAGGGGTTGCTCGGGCTGCGGGAGCGGGTAGAGCTGCTCGGCGGACGGTTGGAGGCGACTCCGGTGGACGGCGGCTTCCTGGTCCGGGCCCTGATCCCGCTGGCGGGTGCGGCGTGATCCGGGTGGTGGTGGTCGACGACGAGCAGCTGGTCCGCGCCGGGCTGCGGCTGATCCTCGAGGCGGCGGAGGACATCACAGTCGTCGGTGAGGCGGCGGACGGCGCCGGCGCGTTGGAGCAGGCCCAGCGGTTACGCCCCGACGTGGTGCTGCTCGACGTGCGGATGCCGGGCATCGACGGGCTGACCGTCGCGCCCGACGTGGTCGCCGCCGGCCCGAAGGTGATCATGTTGACCACCTTCGACCTCGACGAGTACGTGCACCGGGCGCTGCGGGCCGGCGCTGTCGGCTTCCTACTCAAGGACACCCCGCCCCGCGAGTTGGCCGCCGCCGTTCGTACTGTGGCCGCCGGTAACGCGATGCTCGCCCCGACGGTGACCCGGCGCCTGATCAGCTCGTTCGCCGAGCGTGGTCCGGCCCGCCGGGACGCGGCCCGTGAGCGGCTCGCACCGCTGACCGAGCGGGAGCTGGCGATCGTCCGGGAGGTGGCGCGCGGGCATGGCAACGCGGAGATCGCCCGGCGGCTGACGATGAGCGAGGCAACCGTCAAGGCTCACGTCAGCCGCGCGCTGGCGAAACTCCACGCCGGCAACCGGGTGCAGGTGGCCATCCTGGTGCACGACGCCGACCTGCTGTGACCTGTTCCGACGACCCGACCCGGGTCAGTCCCGGGAGGAGGCGTGTCGGCGGGCCCGGCGGCGTAGCCACCGGATCCCCTCCAGCCCGAACGTGACGATCAGCGAGAGCCCGACGCCGACCAGCACGCCCTTGACCGGGTCACGTTCGAAGGCCAGCCCGCCGAAGTAGCCGAGCAGCCCGCAGTACAGCGCCCAGGTGACCGCGCCGATGCTGTCGTACAACAGGAATGACCGGCGGGGATAGCGCACCGCGCCCATGGTGAGGGTGACGGCCGTCCGCCCGCCCGGCACGTACCGGCTGGTGGTCAGAATGATTCCGCCGCGCCGGTCCACGGCCCGGCGGGCCCACTCGGAGCTGGCCCGCCGACGGCTGCCGTCGGGGAGGCGGGCCAGTCGGCGGGCGCCCCCGCCCTGCCCGATGGCGTACGAGACGTGGTCGCCGACCAGCGCGCCGATGGCGGCGCTCACGATCACCAGGGTGAGGCTGGGGTGCCCCCCGCTCGCCGAGAGCACCCCGGCGGTGATCACCGCCGCCTCGCCCGGCACCGCGGGGAAGAACGCGTCGACCGCGGTGAGCCCGAAGATCACCAGGTAGACCCACGGCGACGTGACCGTCCCACGGAGGAGGTCGAGCAGGGCGTCCATGCCCCCATGCTCGCCGGGTGCGACCCGCCCGGTGGCCGAAGCCGCTGGATCACCCCCACCTCTCCCCGCGCCGGTCTTGCACCTTGTGTCCGACCGACGGCCGAAAGTGCAAGATCGACGAGGTTGGGGTGGGGTGTTGTCAGGCCGTTCGGGCCAGGGCCCCTGGGGCTAGCAGCGATCCGTGCGGGGTCTTGTCGTCGGCGGTGGGGCCGTGGGAGGTGAGCACCACCGGGGTGTTCAGCTCCACGCGTACCGCCTCGGCCCAGTCCGTCGGCGGTTCGTCGTACACCGGGCGGGAGCGCAGCAGACGGGCGGTGAGCGCGGCCTGTCGGTCCAGGTCACCGGGCGGGCCCGGGGTGAGCCGGTCGGTGGTGTCGTAGCGGCGGCAGATCCGCAGGTCGGGGCCGGCCACGTCGAGGTGGGTCAACGCCAGGCCGTCCACGCCGCCGGCCGCGGCGAGGGCGTACCGGTGGGCGACCGCGTCGAAGTGGCCGAACCGGAACCGGCCCTGCCACGGGTTCGTGGCGTTGTGCGCGTCGACGAACGGCAGGCTCGGGTCCTCGGTCACCAGCGGGCCGTGCCCGTGCCGGGTGGTGACCACGCGGAGCACCCCGATCCGGGTCACGTCGCCGGGCCGGCCCGCCTCGGCGAGCAGGCTGTCGACGTTGGCGAACGTGGTGGTGCTCCAGGTGGTGTACGGGTGGAAGCCGTGCCACTCGTCGAGCAGCACCCCCTGCGCGCCCTCGAAGACGCAGGTACCGGTGCGCAGCGCCCCGGCGAGCCACCTGCCGTCGACGATGGCGACCCGCCCGGCGAACCCGGTGAACGCGGGCAGGCAGTCCTCGATCGGTGGCGCGTCCAGCGGGCCCAGCTCGGCGGTCAGCCGGTCCCGCAGGGCGGTCAGCCTGCGGCGCAGCAGTGCCGGGTGGTGGCAGTCGGCGACCCTGGGCGCGTCGTCGGGGTGGGCGAGACCGTACGCGACGGCCTCGCCCACCCCCAGCCCGCAGGAGCCGTGCCGGTCGGCTCCCCGGGCGATCTCGCGGGCCCGGTTGGCGGCCCGGTGGTACGGGGTGGCGAGCAGCGCGTCCCCGTCGACGGTCAGCCGGTCGAGCGCGTCGGGCACCCCGACAGTGGCGAGGTGGTCGGCCTCGGCGGCCAACGCCAACGGGTCCACCACCACGTGCCGGGACAGGTGCGTACGCACACCGGGATGGAACGTGCCGGCCCCGAACTGCGCGAACGTGTGGTGCCGCCCGTCGCGCAGCACGACGTTGTGTGCCGCCTGCGCGCCCCCGTTGAAGCGGACCACCGTGTGCACCTGACGGGTGGCGCAGAGCCAGTCCACGACGGTGCCCTTGCCGGCGTCGCCGTAGCCGAGGTCGACCACCGCCACGTGGTTCACAGCCGGGTCACCCCGCTGGCGGTGTCGCGGAACGCCGGCAGGGTCGACACCTCGGCCCGCCGGTCCCGGCCGAGGCGGGCCAGCGCCTTCGACACGGTCCCGGTGGCTCCGGATCCGGCGCGGTCCAGGTCGCGCAGGCCCTCGTCCAGGTTGATGGCCTGTTCGCCGAGGCCGATGGTGAGCGCGATGGTCTCGCAGACCGCGTCGAGGTCGTCGAGCACTACGGCGTTCTGCCCGAGCAGGTCCCGCCAGAAGTCGAGCACCGTGGCGTTGCCGGCGTAGTGGCTGCCGGCGGGGAGCAGGTAGTAGGTGTCCCAGCGGCGGGTCACCTCGTCGACGACCTGCCGCAGCGGCACGTCCTCGGAGAGGTCGTCCCCGATCAGGCCGGCCACCTCCCGGGCCTTCACCCGCTGGTACGCCAACTCGTCGCCGATGATGAACAGGTAGCCGCGCCGGCCGCGCTTCTCCCAGTTGTCGGTGACTGTGTGCCGGGCCATGAAGTACATGGCCAGCTCGTACGACTCGCTCATCTGCCCGCCGCCACCGCCTTCCAGCACGATCCGGCCGAGGTCGTCGTCCATCCGGTTGTCCGACTCGAACTGGCCCACCTGCAACGGCACCCGGTCGCAGGTGGCGTCGCCGATGGCACCGAACATGATCTGCGGGTCGCTGGCGTAGCCCTGCCGTTGCAGCAGCCCGAGCAGCTGCGGCAGCTTGGTCTGGAGGACCCGCGGCACAGTGCGCATCGAGCCGGTCACGTCGAAGAGCACAGCGACGGGCGTCGACCGGGGGTGCTCGTCGGAGTCGCGGCTCTCGCGGGTCGTGTCCCTGGGGTCGAGCGCGGGGTGCACTGTGCGCGCCCCGCTGTCGCTGTAGGAGAAGGCGCTCTTGCCGGTGGACCGGCGGTAGCGGTCGGCGGCGTCGTACACGTCGGTGGACCAGATTCCACTGCCCATGACAGCTCCTTACGGGGTGAGGGTGAAGGGTCGGAAGGTGCGTGGCCCGTAGAGCCGGTCCAGCACCTGGTCGAGTTCGCGCAGCAGGCGCCAGGCGTCGTCGGGCCGGGCGTCCAGGGAACGTTGCCGGCAACCCTGCGCGAAGGTGTGCAGCTCGCGGGGTGCACGTGCCCCCATCAGCCAGCTCATGCAGTGGCTGGCCATCGCGATGTCGGTGCCCGGCCCGCACTGCTGCTTCTTGAGGACCTCCTCCGGGTCCCAGCCGTGGCCTGGCACGACCGCGGGGATCGTGCTCCCGACGGTCGCGGAGAAGCACCAGTCGATCAGCACCACGCCGTGGGCGTCCGGCTCGATCAGCACGTGTCGGGGCAGTACCGCGCCGTGCACCACGCCCGCCCGATGGGCCAGGCCGAGCACCACCAGCAGCCGCCGCCACATCCAGGCCACGTCCCGGGCGTCCAACCCGTCGGGGTACGCGCGCCGCACCTCGTCGAGGTCGTGCAGGCCGGGTGCGGTGGCGAGTACGTTGATCCGCCGCTCCGCGCCGGTGCTGGCGTCGCGGTGCCGGAACTCGTCGACGAGCCGGGGCACGTACGGCAGGTAGCGCGGGTCGCCGTGCTCGGCGATGGTGCGCAGGGCGTGCGCCTCGCGGGCCATCAGGTCGTTGTCGGTGGGCCGTCGGGGGAGCTTGAGCAGCCGGTCGTCGCCGACGTCGTAGAGGTCGGCCAGGTCACCCGAGTGGACCGGCGCGCCGAGCCGGTAGTCGCCGAGGACTGTGAACTGCCGTGCCTGCCACCTGGTGGTGACGTGGATGAACGCGTCGAGGGCTTCGGCGCGTACCGCCGGGTCGGTCGGCAGGCGGTCGGGGTGCAGGGCCGCGACCAGCTCGCGGTAGCGGTGGGCCGGCCGGTCGGCGCCGAACAGGTCCGCGTCGGTGCGGGCGGCCGCGACCAGGCGGATGGCCTCCGCGGCCCTCACCGCACCGTCTCCTCGTGGGCGGGGCGCAGCAGCGCCGGGTGCAGCAGGCGGGCGTCGCCGGCCCGGTAGAGCCGGGCGCGCGGGCCGCCTCGGGCCCCACCGCGCTCGGTGCTGGTGCCGGTGCTCTCCACGAAGCCCGGCACGGAGAGCACCTTGCGGTGGAAGTTGCCGGCGTGCAGCGGGTGCCCCCAGACCGTCTCGTAGACGGCACGCAACTCGCTGATCGTGAACTCGGCGGTGAGGAAGCGGGTGGCGAGCGGGGTGTACTCCAGCTTGGACCGGGCCCGTTCCAACGCGTCGTCGATGATCCGGCCGTGGTCGAAGGCGAGCTGTCGGCTGGTCAACGCTGTCACCGGCAGCCAGATCGCCTCGTCGGCGTCGCTGCCGGCGGCCGGGTTCGGCAGGTCGGGTGCGAACGCGAGGTGGGCGATCGAGACGACCCGCATGCGCGGGTCACGGTCGGGAGCGCCATAGCTGCCCAACTGCTCCAGGTGTACGCGGCGCAGCGCCTCGCCGCCGAGCCCGGTCTCCTCGGCCAGCTCCCGTCGGGCGCCGGCGGTCAGGTCCTCGTCGGGGCGGACGAAACCCCCGGGCAGCGCCCAGTGCCCGGCGAAGGGTGCCTCGCCACGCCGGATCAGCAGCAGGTGCAGTGCGCCGTCGCGGATGGTCAGCGCCACCACGTCGACTGTCACGGCGACCGACGGGTAGGCCCGAGGGTCGTACGCGGCCAGGAACTCCTGCTCGTTCATCACGTCTCTCTCATTCTGAGAACATCTCGCTGTGAGAACAACTTAGCGCAGAAGTGCGCGCCTGCCAAGGGTCGAGTCAGCGCACGACACCGCCGAGTGCGCTCAGCGCGCTAAGCCAGCCGGTGCGCTCAGCGCACGAGACCCGTCAGGTGCGGTCGGCCGCGCGAGTCGTGCACTGCGAACCCGCCGTCGGGCAGGAGCGCGAAGCTCACGGTGCTCGGCAGCGGAATCGGCAGCTTGAAGGCGACCTCGACTGTGTACGCGTCCGGCAGCCGGGCCTCCAGCGCGGCCAGGCAGCGCGCCTTGCTCCACATGCCGTGCGCGATCGGTCGGCGGAAGCCGAACAGCCGCGCCCCGAGTCGGGAGGTGTGGATCGGGTTGTGGTCGCCGGAGACCCGCGCGTACTCCGTACCGACGCGCGGTTCCACACGCCAGCGGGCGGTGGCCGTCGGCGCGGCGGGCCGTTCGCCCGGGTCGCGCCCGCCCGGCTTGCGCTCCCGACCGAGGTACGTCGAGACGCCGCGCCACACCTCCACCCCGGCGACCGAGCCGATGAGCACCACGTCCACCTGCCGCCCGCGGTCGTGGGGACGCAGGTTCTCCGCGTACGTGGTGAAGTCGAGGGTTTCGTCGGCGGTGATCGGGCGGTGCGTGGTGATCCGGTTGCCGACGTGCACCAGGCCGATCAGCGGGATGGGGAAGTCCGGCGCGGTCATCAGGCGCAGGGCCAGCGGAAAGCCCATGACGTGCGGGAACGTCGCGGGCAGTCGATCGCTGAGCCGGAACCCGCAGACCCGGTCGTAGTCGGCCAACTGCGCCCGGTCGACGTTCACCCCGCCCACTGTCAACTCGACCGCAGGCAGGTCGGGCCCGCGCCGCCCACCGCCGAGGCCCGGTAGCGCCCCGAGCAACGCCCGTCGGTGCAGCGCCCCGGCCGCCGGCATCCCTGCCAGTTCGACACGGGTACGGCTGCCCGACTCCGGCATCACGCCCATCACGCCCCCAGCAGGCTCTGGCCGCAGACCCGGACCACGTTTCCGCTCACCGCGCCGCTGGCCGGCCAGGCCAGCCAGCCGATCGTCTCGGCCACGTCGACCGGCAGCCCGCCCTGGGCCAGGCTGTTCATCCGCCGGCCCGCCTCGCGAACCACCAGCGGGATGCGCGCGGTCAGCCGGGTCTCGATGAAGCCGGGGGCCACCGCGTTGACGCTGATCCCGTGCTTTTGCAGGGCCGGTGCGAGTGAGTCGACCAGCCCGATCACGCCGGCCTTGCTGGTGGCGTAGTTGGTCTGCCCCCGGTTGCCGGCGATACCGGCGATCGACGAGACCGAGATGATCCGCCCGCCGGCCGGGATCAGCTCCCGCGCCAGCAGTACGTCGTTGATCCGCTCCTGGCTGGACAGGTTGACGTCGATCACCTGGTCCCACCGGTCGGCGTCCATCCGGCCGAGCGTCTTGTCCCGGGTGATGCCGGCGTTGTGCACCACCACGTCGACCCGGCCGTACCGGCTGGCCAGGTGCTCGGCGAGTCGGGTCGGCGCGTCCGGCGCGGTCAGGTCGAGTTGGACGGCGGTGCCGCCGATGTCGTTGGCCACCGCGGCGAGCGCGTCACCGGCGGCCGGGATGTCCAGGGCCACCACCTGCGCGCCGTCCCGGGCGAGAACCTTCGCCAGCGCCGCGCCGATGCCCCGCGCGGCGCCGGTGACCAGCACGACCTGCCCGTCCAGCGGGCGGTCCCAGTCGGCCGGGACGCTCGCCGCGCCGGGGCCGACCCGGATGACCTGCCCCGACACGTACGCGGACCGGCCGGACAGCAGGAACCGGACTGTCGATTCGAGGCTCGTGATCGTGCCAGCGGAGTGGGCCGGATCGTCCGCCGCGTCACCGCTCACGTAGACGAGCTGCGCGGTGGTGCCCCGGCCGAACTCCTTGCCGATGCTGCGGACCAGCCCTTCGAGGGCGCGCTGGGCGGTCGCCTCGCGGGGTGTCGGGCACTCCTGCGGTGCTGTGCCCAGCACAATCACCCGGCCGCTGGGCAGCACGGCCCGGGCCTGCGGGTGGAAGAAGTCGTAGAGCTGGCGCAGGTCGGTCGAGTCGACGATCCCGGTGGCGTCGAAGAGCAGTGCCCCGTACCGCTGCGGGGTGGTGGCGGTCGGGTCAGCCAGCTCGACCCCGGCGGCGGTCAGGATCCTGGCGATCGGCTCGGCGAGCCGGCCGCCGGTGGCCGCGCCGAGCAGGGCCGGGCCGGGCAGCAGCGGGTCGCCGGGGTGGTGCCGGCGCAGTCGGGGCGGGTCGGGCAGCCCGAGGCGCTTGACCAGCGCGCGGCCGGCGGCCGATTGGACGAAGCTCGCGTACCTGTCGGTCATGGGCGTAGCCTACTGGCGAGTAGGGTTCGAGCAACACATGTCGAGGAGGCGGATCGTGCAGAGCACCCGGCGGGTCGCGGTCATCGGGGGCAACCGCATCCCCTTCGCCCGTTCCAACTCCCGCTACGCGGACGCGTCGAACGCCGACCTGCTCGGCGCGGCGCTCGACGGCCTGATCGCCCGCTACGGGCTGGCCGGGCAGCGCATCGGCGAAGTGGTCACCGGGGCGGTGCTCAAGCACTCCCGCGACTTCAACCTCACCCGCGAGGTGGTCCTCGGCTCCCGGCTCGATCCGCACACCCCGGCGTACGACATCCAGCAGGCCTGCGGCACCGGCCTGGAGGCGGCCATCCTGGTCGCCAACAAGATCGCCCTCGGTCAGCTCGACGTGGGCATCGCCGGTGGTGTCGACACCACCTCCGACGCCCCGCTCGCCGTCAACGAGGAGATGCGCCGCACGCTGCTCAAGCTCAACTCGGCCCGCACGCTGGGCGAACGGCTCAAGATCGCGGCGAAGCTGCGCCCGCTCCAGCCGTTCAAGCCGGAGATCCCGCGCAACGCCGAGCCGCGTACCGGCCTGTCCATGGGCGACCACGCCGCCCGCACCGCCCTGCGCTGGCAGATCGACAGGCGATCCCAGGACGAGCTGGCGCTGCGCTCACACCAGCGACTCGCCGCCGCGTACGACAGGGGTTTCTTCGACGACCTGATGACGCCGTACCTGGGGCTCACCCGGGATCAGAACCTCCGCCCGGACAGCAGCCTGGAGAAGCTCGCCTCGCTGAAGCCGGTCTTCGGCAACCGCGGCCCGGACGCCGAGCAGGCCACCATGACGGCCGGCAACTCGTCACCCCTGACCGACGGCGCGTCCACTGTGCTGCTGGCCAGCGAGGAGTGGGCGGCGGCGCACCACCTGCCCGTGCTGGCCTGGTTCAGCTGGTCGGAGACGGCGGCGGTGGACTTCGTGCACGGCGACGAGGGGCTGCTGATGGCACCCGCGTACGCGGTGCCCCGGATGCTGGCCCGTGCCGGGCTGACGTTGCAGGACTTCGACTACTACGAGATCCATGAGGCGTTCGCGTCGCAGGTGCTGGCCACCCTCGCCGCCTGGGAGTCGCCCGAGTTCGCCAAGGACCGGCTCGGCCTGGACGCGCCGCTGGGCGCGATCGACACCGACCGGCTCAACGTCAACGGCTCGTCGCTGGCCGCCGGGCATCCGTTCGCCGCCACCGGCGGGCGGATCGTGGCCACCCTGGCCAAGCTGCTCGCCGAGCGGGGCAGCGGGCGCGGGCTGATTTCCATCTGCGCGGCGGGCGGCCAGGGTGTGACAGCCATCCTGGAGCGCTGACACAGCGGGCCCACACTCCTCCGCGATCTTGCACTTTCTGTCGCGGCATAGGGGGCATGTCGTGCTTATCGACTACCGAAACTGCAAGATCGGCGAGGGCGTTATACGCCACGGTGTTGATGTCCACCCGGGACCGATCGCGATGGGCGGAACCGGGCCCAGCCGAGGAAGCGGGCGTGCAGGCTGTCGGCGGGGAGGCCAGGCAGGTCGGCTGCCGCGTCCGCCAGGCGCAGGCCCAGGTAGAACGCCAGCGAAAGCCGGTCGTCCGCGTACTCGATGAGCAGCCGGCGCCGACGGTCTGGGCACGGCCACTCCTGTCCACAGCCGGCGCAGCGACCGACTGTCCGTCCGCATGCCGACCACCCAAGAGCTGGAACTCCTGTCGTTGCCACCACAGGTGCCGGTGATCCGCCAGTTTCGGGTGGTTCGCTCGGTGCACGGGCAGCCGGTCGAGGTGTCAGTCCTGATCAAGGGCGGTCACCTGCACGAGCTGAATTACCACCAGCAGGTCCGGCCTGGGAGTGGATAGCCGGCACAGCGTGACAGCCATCCTGGAGCGCTGAATACGAGATCGTCCCTTACCGGGGTGACCGCCAGCAGGCGTTAACGGGCCGTTCAGGAGTTGTCCCGCTGGCAGAGGGTTTACCACGCGAACGTGATCGTTGCCGCGCCTCTGGCGCGTTTCGATCACTCCTGCGTGCGGAACGGGGCCGTATCACCATGGAGTCCGTCGTTCCACGGACGACCACCCTGTCGGTGGTCATCCCGATGTTCAATGAGACAGCTGTCATTCCGGCACTCGTCGCCCGGCTGCGGCCGGTGCTCGACGCGCTCGGCGTCGACTACGAGGTGGTCGCCGTCGACGACGGCAGCCGGGACGACACAGTGTCGGTGCTCTTCGACCACGGCCGGGACTGGCCGCAACTGCGGGTGCTCCGGCTGCGGCGCAACAGCGGCCACCAGGCGGCGTTGACAGCCGGCCTGCACCGGGCCGTCGGCCAGTGGGTGGTCAGCCTGGACGCCGATCTCCAGGATCCGCCGGAGACCATCGCCGAGATGCTCCGCGTGGCCCGCGAGGACGGGGTCGATGTCGTCTACGGCGTTCGCGCCGACCGCAGCACCGACACGGTCTTCAAGCGCAACAGCGCCCGTGGCTACTACTGGGCGATGCGCCGGCTCGTCGGCGTCGACCTGCCCGCGCAGGCCGGCGACTTCCGGTTGCTCAGCCGGGACGTGATCGAGGTCCTGCGCCGGTTGCCCGAACGCTCCCCTGTCTACCGGCTGCTGGTGCCGTCACTCGGGTTCCCCAGCGCCGAGGTGCGCTACGACCGCGAGGCCCGCGCCGCCGGCGAGACGAAGTACCCGCTGCGCCGGATGGTGGCCCTGGCCTGGGAGAGCACTGCGAACTTCTCCGCCTCGCCACTGCGCCTGGCCACCTGGCTGGGGATGTCGAGCTTCCTGCTCTGCCTCGCGCTGATCGTGTTCGGCATGGCCGCCCACGTCTCGGGCACCACCATCCCCGGCTGGACCTCGATGTTCGTCGCGGTACTGCTGCTCAGTGGGGTGCAGCTGGTCTGCCTCGGCCTGCTGGGCGAGTACGTCGGCCGGATCTACGCCACAGTGCAGAACCGGCCCGCGTTCCACATCGGGTTCGACTCCCGGGACGAGGCCCCGGGCGCGGAGCCGGTCACCCGCGGCGATGACCTCTCCCGTACGCCGAGCTTCGATTCGGTGGTCGGCATCCGTGGCTGACACCCTGTTGGCCGAGCGGATCGACGCTCCGGCCCCGACGTCGCGCCGGAACGCTCTCGTGCCGGTCCTCAGCACGCTCCCGTGGGTGCTCGTGATCGCCGCGCTGCTCGTGGTCTGGTCCCGCGGCAGCGTGCCCACCCCGGACCTCGCGCGGTTCTCGGCGTACTGGGTCCTCGCGTTGGTGCTCCCCGGGACCCTGGTGCACCGCGCGCTGCGCGGCAGCCGGGGCAACCTCCCGGAGGATCTCGGCTACGGCGCGGCCACCGGTCTGCTGCTGGAGATCATCGCCTGGGCGTTGGCCGCCGCGACCGGTCAGCAGTCAGTGCTGCGGTGGTGGCCGTTGCCCGTTCTCGTCGCGTTCGTGGCCGTCCCCGGGCTGCGCCGGCACTGGCGGGTAGGCGAGCGCCGTCCGCTGCCACTGGCCTGGCACTGGGGGATGGGCGCTGCGCTGCTGGTGGTGCTCGCCTGGGGATACACCCAGTGGCGGATGGTCCCGCTGCCTCCCGTGTACGGCGGTTACTACCAGGACGTGCTCTACCACCTGGGTCTGGTGCAGGAGCTGACCCGGGCGATGCCGTTCGAGTTGCCGCACGTCGCCGGGGAGGCCCTGCGCTATCACTACCTGTCCGACGCGCACATCGCCAGCGGCAGCATGATCACCGGAGTTCCGCCGGCAGTGGTGCTGCTGCGGCTCTGGCTGGTGCCCGTGATCGGTACCGCGGTGCTGCTCGCGGCCGGGCTCGCCCGCGACCTGAGTGGGGCCGTCTGGGCCGGTCCGGTGGCAGCCCTCGCCGCCTTCATCGGAGCGGGGGTCACGCTCGGTTCTCCGGTGGGGGCGACCGGCGAGATGCCGCTGTCGTACGGCAGCCCCTCCCAGACGTACGTGCTGGTGCCGTTGCTGCTGCTCGCCGGGCTCATCGTCGACGTGGTCCGGGGGCGTTCCCTCGGTCGGGCCTGGCCGCTGGTTCCGGCGCTCGGGCTGGTCTGTGCGGGGGCGAAGTCCAGTGCGTTGCCGCCGGTGATCGCCGGCCTGGGTCTCACCGCCGTCGTGTTCTGGTGGCGGAAGCGGCAGGCTCCGCGACCGGCCCTGCTGGCGCTGGTCTGCCTCGTGGCGGCGATGGCGCTCGGCTTCCGGTTGTTCGCCGGTGGTGGGGCCTCCACGCTGCGCGTGCAGGCGTTGGCGTTGCTGCACTTCATCGCCCCGTACTCGGAGACCCTCGGAACCGGTGACGGAATCTGGCCGAGCGCTCCGCTGCCACCGGGCATCAACGACGGTGGCCTCGTCGGGTGGCTGCTGGCGTTCGCCGTTGTCGCCTGGTGGGTGCTCGGTCAGACGCCCCGGTGGGTGGGCATGAGCCTGCTCGTCGACGGTGGGCACCGGGCCGACCCGGCCGTCTGGCTGCTCGCCGGCACGGTCCTGGCCGGCGCGGCCACCACCTGGGTGTTCCAGCACCCGTCGATCAGTCAGATCTACTTCTGGATGGGCGTCATCCCGGTCGGCGTCGTGCTGACCACCTGGTCCCTCGCCCAGGCCCGAGCGCCCTGGCCGGCGCTGGTGGTGCCGGCCGTGGCCGGCGCGCTGGCGGGGCTCGCCACGGCCGGCACTGTGGTGGGCCTCGCCGTGCCGAGGATCAGCCGTCCCGGCACCCCCACCACCTCGACGGTCGAGGGGTGGCTGCGGGTGCTGGGTCTCTCGGCCGCCCGGTACGTGCTGTTCGTGGCGGTGGCCGCCGCGCTCGCCGTCGGGGTGGCCGCCCTGTGGCGGCGCCGCGTCCCGGTGCCGGCGGCTTCGGCGGCGGGCTCGGGAGGCCGTCGGCGGGCGGCGACGATCGCCCTGGCCGGGGTCACCGCGGCGATGCTCGGTGCCAGCGCCGCCGTCGTCGTGGGCGGGACCGTCCGCTCGGTGCTGACCGAGCCGGTGCCGGCGACCGGGCCGCAGCCGTACGCGCTGACCGCCGACGAGATGCGCGCCGCGCTGTGGCTTGACGACAACGCCGCCGCCGACGACGTGGTCGCCACAAACGTGCACTGCCGGCCGGTGCGCACCACCCCGCACTGCGACGCCCGTGCGTTCTGGGTGACCGGCCTGGGTGGGCACCGCACTGTGGTGGAGAGCTGGGGCTACACCGACGCGGTCGTCGCCGCGCACGGCGTCGAGAACCTCGGGTACGCCCGACAGAGCTTCCCCGACCCGGCGCTGTTGGCACTGAACGACGGGGTGTTCAGCGCGCCGACCCAGGCCGACCTGGATCGGCTCCGCACGGAGCACGGGGTCAGGTGGCTGTTCGCCGACACCAGGGCGGGTGCGATGTCGGCGGAGCTGGCGGCGCTGGCCCAGGTCCGGCTGGTGGCCGGCTCGGTCACCGTCTACGAGCTGAACCGCCCCTGACGGCCTGAGGTTCCGCTGGTCGACCCGGCCCGGTCCCGGTGTCGACCAGCGGGTGCGGGACAATGAGGTACGTGACGACGATCCCCAACGTGCTGGCCAACCGGTACGCCTCGCCCGAACTGGTCGCCCTCTGGTCTCCCGAGGAGAAGGTCCGGATGGAGCGGCGGCTCTGGCTCGCCGTTCTCCGCGCTCAGCGCGACCTGGGCGTGCCGGTGCCGGACGGCGTGGTCGAGGCGTACGAGCGGGTGCTCGACCAGGTCGACCTCGCCTCGATCGCCGAGCGGGAGCGGGTCACCCGGCACGACGTGAAGGCCCGGATCGAGGAGTTCAGCGCGCTCGCCGGGCACGAGCACGTGCACAAGGGGATGACCTCCCGGGACCTCACCGAGAACATCGAGCAGCTCCAGGTGCGCGCCTCGCTGGAGCTGATCCGCGACCGGGTGGTGGCCACCCTCGCCCGGTTGGCCTGGCTGGCCCACGAGCACTCCGAGCTGGTCATGACCGGCCGTTCGCACAACGTGGCGGCGCAGGCCACCACGCTGGGCAAGCGCTTCGCGTCGGCGGCTGAGGAGTTGCTGATCGCGTACGAGCGGCTGGAGGAGTTGATCGCCCGCTACCCGCTGCGGGGGATCAAGGGACCGGTCGGCACGGCCGCCGACCAGCTCGACCTCTTCGACGGCGACGCCGACAAGGTGGCCGAGCTGGAGCGGCGGGTCGCCGAGCACCTGGGCTTCTCCCGGGTGCTGGACAGCGTCGGGCAGGTCTACCCGCGCTCGCTCGACTTCGACGTGCTGGCCGCGCTGGCCCAGACCGCCGCCGCGCCGTCGTCGCTGGCCACCACGATCCGGTTGATGGTCGGCCAGGAGTTGGCGACCGAGGGCTTCAAGCCGGGTCAGGTCGGCTCCAGCGCGATGCCGCACAAGATGAACACCCGCTCCTCGGAGCGGGTGAACGGCTTCGCTGTGATCATCCGGGGTTACCTGTCGATGGTCGGCGAGCTGGCCGGTGACCAGTGGAACGAGGGGGACGTGTCCTGCTCGGTGGTCCGCCGGGTGGCGCTGCCGGACGCGTTCTTCGCCGCCGACGGGCTGTTCCAGACGTTCCTCACAGTGCTTGACGAGTTCGGCTCGTACCCGGCGGTGATCAACCGGGAGCTGGAGCGCTTCCTCCCGTTCCTGGCCACCACGAAGATCCTGGTAGCGGCGGTCCGGCGGGGCGTCGGCCGGGAGGTCGCCCACGAGGTGATCAAGGAGCACGCGGTGGCGGTGGCCCTGGCGATGCGCGAGAAGGGCTCACCGGAGAACGACCTCTTCGACCGCCTGGCGGCGGACGGCCGGCTCGGCCTGTCCCGCGCCGACATCGACACCCTGGTCGCGGACCGCAACGCCTTCGTAGGCGCCGCCCAGGCCCAGGTGGCAGCGGTCACGAGCCGCATCACCAGAGTGGTCACAGCTCACCCGGAGGCCGCCACCTACAGCCCACCCCCCATCCTCTAAACCCACCCCCCTCTCCCGGGTGATCAAGAGGTTTGCGTCATTTTCGATCTCCCTGATGACCGAAATCTCTTGATCAACAGGGGGCAGGGGCGCGGGTTATTCGCCGGTTGGGGTTTCGGCGGCGGTTCTCAGGTTGGGTGCGCTGGCCGGTTCGGCGATGCCGCCGGGCGCCTCCGTGATGCCCGCGACCTCCGCGGTCTCGGCAGCGACCGCCGGCTGGTCGGCCGGCATGACCTCGGGCATCTTGGGTACGGCGACCACTGCCGTCCCGTACGCGCAGATCTCCATCCACATCTCACCGCAGTCCCGGCTGTCGAACCGCATGCCGATCACCGCGTTCGCGCCGAGCCGTAGGGCCTCCTCGCCGAGGCGGGCCACCGAGTCGGTGCGCCACCGGGTCAGGTTGTCCGGGGCCATCGGGTCGTACGCGCCACCGCGCAGGTTCTTCACACCCTCGCGGTACGGGTTGCGCGTCCTGGCCATCGATGACACCACCTCACCGAGAATCTGGCGGATCTCGTAACCGGGCAGTTGCTCTGTCGTCACGACCAGCACGGTTCCGATGCTGTCAGGAGTGGCGCGACCCGATCGTGTGCATTGTTCACCTGATCGGATGCTGCAAAACGACGCGGCGCGGACGGCCGGCACGTGGCCGACCATCCGCGCCGCGCGGGGCGCTAACCGTCAGACACCGGCCACCGAGGTGATCCAGGCCCGGTTGTACGCAACGCTGCCGTAGTTCTGGATGCTCGACCCGTCGGCGGTGGAGGCGACGCCGACCTGCTGACCGTTGTAGAACTGCGGGCCGCCGGAGTCACCGCGCCAGGCGTTGCCGTTGATCCGGGTGCTGCGGATCGCCTGGCCGCCGTACGCGTCGGTGACGCTGTTGCTGGTCACCCGGACGGTGGCGGTCTTCAGCTGGGTGGACGCCGAGCAGCCGCTGTAGCAGGTCATGCCCCAGCCGTAGATCGAGTTCGTCGAGTTGATCGGTGGGTTGCTGTTCGCCAGGGTCACGGTCGAGGTGCTGACGCTGGTGGAGAGCCGCATCAGGGCCAGGTCGCTGCGGGTGTAGGTGGCGCTGACGGTGCGGGTGACCCCGCCCGAGGTGCGGTTGACGCTGCCGATCCGCACCGACATCGTGCCGTTGATGCAGTGCCGGGCGGTGAGCACCCACTGCGCGGCGATGACGCTGCCGGAGCAGGTGAACGAGCCGTTGCTGAGCACCGCGGCGGCCCAGGGGGCGGACGAGACGGTGCCGCCACCGATGATGTTCGGGCTGGGCGGGGAGGCGGACGCGGCGGAGGTGACGCCGAGGGCGCCGACCAGCGCGGTGCTGAGTACGGCGAGCAGGGGGCGGATGCGCATCGGGTGGACTCCTTGGACGGGGCGGGCCCGGGGTCGCCGGGTGCGGATGGGGCCGGGCGGCGGGGGTTTCCGCAGGCGGCCAAATCGACTTACGTCGATGTAGAGTAGGGCCCGGCGCTGTCGTTATCAAGGGAGTGATCGAGGTTGCCCAATGTAACGATTCGGCCACCCGGCGCGCCGTATATGTCCTGCTGAGGCCACCTGTCGCGCCTGGCGGGTCCGCCTGAGCGTCAGTAATGTCGATCACTGCCTGAACTGCACCCGGCCGGTGCGTCCGCGGCGATATCTGCCAGGTACGCTGGCTGCGCTCGCCCATTGTGGGTCGGCACCCAACTGCGTACACAGTCAGGAGTGCCCAGTGCCTCGCGTCGTCGTCGACGTCATGCTCAAGCCCGAGATCCTTGATCCGCAGGGCCAGGCCGTCGCAAACGCGCTGCCCCGACTCGGCGTCGGTGACGTCGCCTCGGTTCGGATCGGCAGGCGGATCGAGATCGAGTTCACCGGTGAACCGGACCTGGACCGCGCTCGGGAGATTGCCGACAAGCTGCTCGCCAACCCGGTCATCGAGGACTTCACCGTCCGCCTGGTCGAGGCCGACGAGACTGCGGACGCCCGCTCGTGACCGCCCGGGTCGGTGTGGTCACCTTCCCCGGCTCGCTCGACGACGGGGACGCGGCCCGGGCCGTCCGGATCGCCGGCGCTGAGCCGGTCCGGCTCTGGCACGGCGACCCGGAGCTGCACGGCGTCGACGCTGTCGTCCTGCCCGGCGGTTTCTCCTACGGTGACTACCTGCGGTGCGGTGCCATCGCCCGGTTCGCCCCGGTGATGGAGACGATCGTGGACGCCGCCCGGGGTGGTCTGCCCGTGCTCGGCATCTGCAACGGCTTCCAGATCCTGTGCGAGGCGCACCTGCTGCCCGGCGCGCTCACCCGCAACCAGCACCTGCACTTCCGCAACCGGGACCAGGTCCTGCGCATCGAGTCGGCCGGAACGGCGTGGACCAACACGTTCCAGCCCGGCCAGGAGGTGCTCATCCCGGTCAAGAACGGCGAGGGCTGCTACGTCGCGGACACCGCGACGCTGGATCAGCTCGAAGCCGAAGGTCGGGTCGTCGCCCGCTACGTCGGCGGCAACCCCAACGGGTCCCAGCGCGACATCGCCGCGATCACCAACGCCGCCGGCAACGTGGTCGGCATCATGCCGCACCCCGAGCACGCGGTGGAGGCGCTCACCGGCCCTTCGCTGGACGGCCTCGGCTTCTTCACGTCGGTCCTCAAGCACCTGGTGGGGGCGCCGGCATGACCGGCGGCACGATCATCGGTCAGCTCAACCGCCGGCCTGGCGGGCACGAGCGCAGCGAGGAGAGGTCATGACCACCCATCCGGACCCGGTACGGGACACACCGGAGGCGTACTCCGCCCCGGCGCAGCCGGCCGAGCCGAGCGCGGCGCAGCCGGTCGCACCGGCGACCGCTCCCGCCCAGCCGGCCGCCGCCGTCTGGACCGAGGGCGTGGACACCGTGCCGCGCGCCGGTGGCACCCCGGGCGAGCTTCAGCCGTACACCGAGCTGGGCCTGCGCGACGACGAGTACGACCGGATCCGGCAGATCCTCGGCCGCCGGCCCACGCAGTCCGAGCTGGCGATGTATTCGATCATGTGGAGCGAGCACTGCTCCTACAAGTCGAGCAAGGTGCACCTGCGCCAGTTCGGCGAGAAGGCCCCGCCCAGCGACCGGATGCTCGCCGGCATCGGTGAGAACGCCGGTGTCGTGCAGATCTCCGACGAGCTGGCGGTGACCTTCAAGGTCGAGTCGCACAACCACCCGAGCTTCGTCGAGCCGTACCAGGGCGCGGCGACCGGCGTCGGTGGCATCGTCCGGGACATCCTCGCCATGGGCGCCCGCCCGGTCGCGGTGATGGACCCGCTGCGCTTCGGTGCCGCGGACCACCCGGACACCGCCCGGGTGCTCACCGGCGTGGTCGCCGGCGTCAGCGGCTACGGCAACTGCCTGGGCCTGCCCAACATCGGTGGCGAGCTGGTCTTCGACCCGTCCTACCAGGGCAACCCGCTGCTCAACGCGCTCTGCCTGGGCGTGCTGCCGGTCAGTCGGCTGCAGAACAAGGCCGCCGCCGGCCCGGGCAACGTTGTCGTGCTGATGGGCGCCAAGACCGGCCGCGACGGCATCGGCGGCGTCTCGGTGCTGGCCAGCGCGACCTTCGACGAGGGCAGCGAGGCGCGCCGCCCCGCCGTGCAGGTCGGCGACCCGTTCACCGAAAAGCTGCTGATCGAGGCCTGCCTCGAGCTGTACGACGGCCAACTTGTCGTCGGCATCCAGGACCTCGGCGGCGCCGGTCTGACCTGCGCGCTCACCGAGACCGCCGCCGCTGCCAGCACCGGCATGCGGGTCTGGCTGGAGCGGGTGCCGCTGCGCGAGCCCTCGATGGACCCGCACGAGATCCTGGCCAGCGAGTCGCAGGAGCGGATGCTGCTGGTCGTCGAGCCGGACAAGCTCGACGCGGTGCTCAAGACCTGCGAGAAGTGGGGCGTCATCGCCACCGCGATCGGTGAGGTCACCGCACCGGAGCCGGACGGCAGCCCGGGCCGCCTGCTGATCACCTGGCAGGACCACCTGGTCGTCGACGTGCCGCCGGGTTCGCTGGTCGACGACGGCCCGGTCTACGCCCGACCGATGCGTGAGCCGGCCGACCTGATCCTGCTCCAGGCAGACCGGGCCGAGACGCTGCCCCGCCCGGCCGACCCGGAGGCGCTGCGGGAGACCGTGCTGCGCATGATCGCGTCGCCCAACCTGGCCGACAAGAGCTGGGTCACCGAGCAGTACGACCGCTACGTGCTGGGCAACACAGTGCTCGCCCAGCCGGAGGACGGCGGCGTGATCCGGATCGACGAGCGGACCGGTCTCGGCGTGGCGCTGTCGGTCGACGGCAACGGCCGGTACGCCCGACTGGACCCGTACAACGGCACCAAGCTGGCCCTGGCCGAGGCGTACCGGAACGTGGCGGTGACCGGCGCGAAGCCGATCGCCGTGACCGACTGCCTCAACTTCGGCTCGCCGGAGGACCCGGGCGTGATGTGGCAGTTCGCCGAGGCCGTGCGCGGCCTGGCGGACGGCTGCCTGGAGCTGGGCATCCCGGTGACCGGCGGCAACGTCAGCTTCTACAACCAGACCGGCGCGGCGGCCATCCACCCGACCCCGGTGGTCGGCGTGCTGGGCGTGCTGGACAACGTCGCCGACCGGGTGCCGATGGGCTTCGTGCCCCGTGCCGGTGGCGACCACGACCAGCTCTACCTGCTCGGCGAGACGAACGTGGAGTTGTCCGGCTCGGAGTGGGCCTGGGTGACGCACGAGCACCTCGGCGGTATTCCGCCGCAGGTCGACCTTCTCCGCGAGAAGGCACTCGCCGAGTTGTTGGCCGAGGCGGCCCGCGTCGGTCACCTGGCCTCCGCGCACGACCTCTCCGACGGTGGGCTCGCCCAGAGCCTGGTCGAGTCCTGCCTGCGTCGCGGCGTCGGTGCCCGGGTCGCGGTGCCGGAGCAGTTCGCCGAGGGCTCGATGCCGTTCGTCTACCTGTTCAGCGAGTCCGCCACGCGGGCGCTGGTCTCGGTGCCGCGCGGCCACGACAAGGCGTTCGCGGCGCTCTGCGCCGAGCGGGGCGTGCCGTTCGAGCTGATCGGCGTCACCGACCCCTCCGGCGGGGCGCTCGAGGTGCACGGTCAGTTCCGGATCGGCCTGGACGAGCTGCGCACCGCGCACACCGAGACGTTGCCGCGCCTCTTCGGGGGCTCGGCGGCCGTCGAGGTGCCCGCGCCGGCTGCCGGTGTGGCGGGTGCTGTCGAGGCCGTCCCGCTGCCGGTCGCGCAGGCCGAGCCGGTCGACGCGGCGGCGGTGGTCTCCGAGCCGATCGCTTCTTCGGGTCCTTCCCCGGAGACCGGCGCTGTCGAGCCGATCGGGTCGGAGCAGCCCGGCGGGGCGTCCGAGTCTGACTCCGGTGTCACCGAGCCGTCGCCTGACGAGCGCTGAGGCGTTGACGGCCGCCGTCTACGGCCAACCCGGATCGGGTGCCCGGTTCGACTGGGGGCTGACCGGGGCGGCCGAACTCGGCCGGGTCTGCGCGGCACTGGTGGTGGTGGACGTTCTGTCGTTCACCACCGCCGTGGAGGTGGCGGTTGCCCGGGGCATGCGGGTGCACCCGTTCCCCTGGGGTGAGCAGGCCGCCGAGTATGCCGTCCGGGTGGGCGCGACAGCTGCGGTCGGGCGGCGGCAGACGACAGCTGAACATCCGTGGTCGCTCTCGCCCGCCGCGCTGAGCAGCGCACCCGTGGTGGCGGACCTCGTGCTGCCCTCTCCGAACGGCTCCGCCATCAGCGCCGCCGCCAGCGCCACCGGCCTGCCGGTGGTCGCGGCGTGCCTGCGCAACGCACGCGCCGTCGGGCATTGGCTGCGCCGCCAGGGGTACGGCACGCTGGACGCCCCGATCGGCGTGATCGCCTCCGGGGAACGGTGGCCGGACGGGTCGCTGCGGCCGTCGGTGGAGGACCAACTCGGCGCCGCCTCGGTGCTGGACGCCCTTTCCGGTGTGCCCGGTGGACTCTCGGTGGAGGCGGCCATGGCGCTCGCCGCGCTGGCGAGCACCCCGGATCTGCCCGCCGCGGTGCGCGGCAGCGTCTCCGGGCGGGAGCTGACCGAGAGTGGCTTCGCCGCTGACGTGGACGTCGCCGTCCGGATCGGCGTGTCGGACGTCGTGCCGGTGCTCCACCAGGGCGTCTTCGCCGCCGCCTGACCCGCCCCTCGATTCCGCGATCTTGCACTTTCTGTCCCGACGTACGGGGCATTCCGCGCGTATAGACGACCGAAACTGCAAGATCGGCGCGGGTCTCGGCTTGGTCCTGTGAGAGCGAAACGGCCACCCGGAGATCCGGGTGGCCGTTTCCGTGCAGTGTGGTGGGGTCAGTCGTCCAGCCAGTCGAGGCGGCGACCGCCGCGCTCGGTCGGCGGCGGCGGCGGGGTGTCCGGTCGGTTCCGCCCGGCGGGCTGGCCGTAGCCGCCCTGGTCGTAGCCCCGGTCGTCGTAGCCGCCGCGCTGCTGCGGGGGCTCCTGGCCGTAGTTGCCGCCCTGGTCGTATCCGCCGGCGGGCTGGCCGTAGCCGCCCTGGTCGTAGCCCCGGTCGTCGTAGCCGCCGCGCTGCTGCGGGGGCTCCTGGCTGTAGGCGCCGCCCTGGTCGTATCCGCCGGCCGGTTGACCGTAGCCGCCCTGGTCGTAGCCGCCAGCCTCCGGAGCGCCGTACCCAGCGGTCGGCTCGGCAGCGCGTCCGCCGTACGGGGCGGGATCGGGCTGGCCGTACCCCTGCCCCTGCTCCGGCTGGTAGACGCCTGTGGCGTACGGGTCGGCCGGGGCCGGGTACTGGGTGTCGCCGGTGTAGCGGCCGGTCGGCTCGTCGAACCGCTCGCCGTAGGCCGCTCCGCCTGCCGGAGCCGGCGGGTAGGCGGCGGTGCCGCCCGGGGCGTCGTAGTCACGACCGCCGTAGCCGCCACCGGAGGCCGGGGCGTTCCCGTAGCCGGCACCGGAGGCCGGAGCATTGCCGTAACCGGCACCGGGCGCGGCACCGTAACCGTCACCGGCCGCACCGGCGCCGTACCCGCCCTCCGGGCCTGCCGGAGCGCCGTAGCCGCCGCCGGAAGCGGGAGCGTTGCCGTAGCCGCCGGCGCCGTACCCAGCGGATGCTGGCTCCTCGCCGTAGCCGGCGCCGCCCCAGCCCTGCTGACCCGCGCCGCCGTACGCCTGGGCAGGCGCGCCGTACGGGTCCGGCGGAACGTCGTCGACCACCGGGCGGTGCATCATCGTCGGCGCCTCGCTCAGCGCCGCGCCGCCGACCATGGTCGGGTCTGCGCCTGGACGACCGCCGACCACCCGGGTCTGGTCGTCCGCACCGCGGAACCCGCCCCGCGAGGGCGGCACCACGCCGCCGCCGGCAGCCGCCGGAGCGTCGTCGTCGCCGCCGTTCTCCCTGCGCTTCATCCAGAGCAGCACGATCGTGCCGACACCTGCGGCGACCAGAAGACCACCGAGCAGAATGATCAGGTACGAGCTGAGGCCGCCGCCGTCCTCGTTGTTCGCGGCGTTCGCCGGAGCGCCCTGGCTGGCCTCCTCGGTGGGCTCCTCCTCGGTGCCCTCCTCGGTCGCCTCCTCGGTCGGGGTGGCCTCGGGGGTGGCGGACGGGGTGGCGCTGGGCGTCACCTCGACCTTGATCGCGAGGCTGAGTCGCTGCCCGGTGATGGCCTGCCCGGCGTTGGCGTTCAAGGTCTTGAACGCCTTGACGTTGTCGAACGACGCGCCCAGGTCGATCCGTCCGGGCGCGATCGGGTTCTGGGTGGTGCCGGTGAACCGGAAGTCGCCGTTGCCGTTGCTGGTGGCGTCGTAGCGGTGACCGGCGGTGTCCTGGAGAACCACGAACGCGTTCGGCACGGCCTTGCCGTCGGCCTGCGCGACCACCTTGCCGGCGACCGACCGCACGGTCTGGTTCTGCGGCGGCGGCGGAGCGGCGGCTGCCTTGACGGTGACGCGGAGAGTGCGGGAGTTGGAGTCCCCCGTTACCGTGATCCTCGCCTGAGTGCCGTTAGCTGCGGGCGCGTTGGCCGCCGCGGTCAGGGTCAGGGTCAGGGTCTTTGGCGCAAGTGGTTGTTCGAAAGTGATCGGGCCGCACCCGCCGCAGGTGACGCCGTCAGGAAGACCAGACACGTCGATGTCTGCGGACTCTTCGCCGACGTCGGGTCTAACAACCACGCTGACTGTGCTGCTCTTGCCAGCATCAATCGTGACGGAGTTGTCAGCTGTGCTGATCTTCGCGGCCATGGCTGGTGTGGCGGGGACGGCGAGCAGAGCGCCGGCAACCAGCGCTACGACCACACCGGCCCGCTGCTTCCAGGCACGTCGGTGTGTTGACACGTCCACCGCCTTCCGGGCTGACTTCCCTCTGACCGGCGGGGCGCCGGGCCGGGGATCATCACGGTACGAATACGCCGTCGGCAACTATGCCTTGTCCGACTGCATGAGCGCGACCCAGGGCCAGCGTCGCGTGTTTGGCCTGGGGGTCGTATCGTCCCGTCGTGTCCTCTCCGCACAGTAAGTCCGCTGCCGTTACTGCCGCGTTGTCGGCGCTCGACGAGGGGCGTACACCCGAACGGCCGGTGTACCGAGAGGCGGTCCGGTCGTTGTTGGCCGTCCTCGCGGAGCGCGCCCCCGGCCGATCGGTGGAGGTGCGCGTCCCACCATACGGGGCGATCCAATGCGTACCGGGGCCTCGACACACCAGGGGAAATCCACCAAACGTGGTCGAGATGGCCCCGAGCACCTGGTTGGAGTTGGCAACCGGCAGGGTTGCCTGGGCCGAGGCGGTTACCGACGGTCGCGTCCAGATGAGCGGTAACCGGGCGGACCTCTCGGCGTATCTGCCCCTCTGATCGCCGCGGTGTCCCACTCGCCGTGACACTGAGCAGGGGAATCGTGACTTTCTGTATTGACGTCGATTCGCGTACACTGTCAGGCGATGACAGTGGTCCCGGCAGAGGAGAGTGGATCCGCCCGTGATCCCCGCCCGGCCGGTCCAGACCAGCATGAGGGAGCGGTAGGTGCCCCGAGGCGACGGCCGGCTGAGCCACGACCTTGACCCCCAACGACCTGGCCCCCAGGATGCCTGCGGCGTCTTCGGCGTCTGGGCCCCCGGCGAAGAGGTTGCCAATCTGACCTACTTCGGCCTCTACGCTCTGCAGCACCGCGGCCAGGAGGCGGCGGGCATCGCGGTGAGCGATGGCTCCGGCGTGGTGGTCTACAAGGACCTCGGCCTGGTGGCGCAGGTCTTCGACGAGCCCACCCTGGCCAGCCTGCGTGGTCACCTGGCGATCGGGCACGCCCGATATTCCACCACCGGCGCGTCCAACTGGGAGAACGCCCAGCCGACGATCCGGTCGACCACCTCCGGCACGACCATCGCGTTGGCCCACAACGGCAACCTGGTCAACACAGCCGAGCTGGAGAAGGAGGTCGCCGAGCGCGGCCTCATCGCGGACGGCTCGACGAACGACACCTCCCTGGTGACGATGCTGCTCGCCAGCCGACCGGATCTGTCGGTCGAGGCGGCCGCGCTGGAGGTGCTGCCGCAGCTGCGCGGCGCGTTCAGCTTCGTCTTCATGGACGAGTCGACCCTCTACGCGGCCCGCGATCCGCACGGCGTCCGCCCGCTGGTGCTCGGCCGCCTGGAGCGCGGCTGGGTCGTCGCCAGCGAGACGGCCGCCCTGGACATCGTCGGCGCCAGCGTGGTGCGCGAGGTCGAGCCGGGCGAGCTGATCGCCATCGACGAGAACGGGCTGCGCTCCACCCGGTTCGCCGCCCCGGAGCCGAAGGGCTGCCTCTTCGAGTACGTCTACATCGCCCGCCCGGATGCCACGATCGCCGGGCGCAACGTCCACTCGGCGCGGGTGCAGATCGGCCGGCAGTTGGCCAAGGAGCACCCGGTCGAGGCCGACCTGGTGATCCCGGTGCCCGAGTCGGGCACCCCGGCCGCCATCGGATACGCGGAGGCGTCCGGCATCACCTACGGCGCCGGCCTGATGAAGAACCCGTACGTGGGTCGTACCTTCATCCAGCCGTCGCAGACCCTGCGTCAGCTCGGCATCCGGCTCAAGCTCAACCCGCTGCGGGAGAACGTCCGCGGCAAGCGGTTGGTGGTAGTGGACGACTCGATCGTGCGCGGCAACACCCAGCGCGCCATCGTGCGGATGTTGCGTGAGGCGGGGGCGCTGGAGGTGCACGTCCGGATCTCCTCCCCGCCGGTCAGCTGGCCGTGCTTCTACGGCATCGACTTCGCCACCCGGGCGGAGCTGCTGGCCAACGGGTTGGACAACGACGGCATCCGGCGCTCCATCGGCGCCGACACGCTGGGCTTCGTTTCCCTTCCTGGCCTGATCGCCGCGACCGAGCAGCCGAAGACCCGGCTGTGTCGGGCGTGTTTCGATGGGGAGTACCCGATCGAGCTGCCGGCCGGCAACCTGATCGGCAAGCACGTGCTCGAAGGGGTGGGCCGACGCGTCGCCAACTCGGCGCCGGAGACCTCGCCCACAAACGGCTCGTCCGTCGCCACTCCGGGTGGCGTTACCGCAAACCGCCCGTAGCACCAACCGGCGCGGCCCGGCTACCGCCGGCGGCACCGAGAACCAAAGGGGAGAACCGTGACGCACGTGTCCGAGCGCAGCGGCGCAGGAAGCAGCCCGACCGGCGCCGGCGGCGACCGCCAGCCGTGGACGGGCGGTGCTGGCCGCCAGGCGCGCAAACGCTCGGTCTCGTACGCCGACGCCGGTGTCTCCATCGACGCGGGTGACCGCGCGGTGGAGCTGCTCAAGTCGAAGGTGCGGCAGACCCGCCGTCCCGAGGTGCTCGGTGACCTCGGTGGCTTCGCCGGCCTGTTCCGCCTGGACACGAAGAAGTACAAGAGCCCGATCCTGGCGTCCTCCACCGACGGGGTGGGCACCAAGCTGGTGATCGCCCAGCAGATGGACATTCACGACACGGTCGGCATCGACCTGGTCGCGATGGTCGTCGACGACCTGGTGGCCTGCGGCGCCGAGCCGCTGTTCCTGCTCGACTACATCGCCACCGGTGAGGTCGTGCCGGACAAGGTCGCCGAGATCGGTGCGGGCATCGCCGACGGCTGCCGCTACGCCGGCTGCGCGCTGCTGGGCGGCGAGACCGCTGAGCACCCCGGCGTGCTGCGCCCGGACGAGTACGACATCTCCGCGACCGGCGTGGGCGTTGTCGAGGAAGCCGACATCCTCAGCCCGGAGCGGGTCGAGGTGGGCGACGTGGTGATCGCCATGCGCTCCTCCGGCCTGCACTCCAACGGGTACTCGCTGGTCCGGCACGTGCTGCTGGGCGCGGCCCGGATGCGTCTGGACATCGTGATCGACGACTTCGGTCGGCAGCGGACCCTCGGCGAGGAGCTGCTCACCCCGACCAAGATCTACGCCAAGGACTGCCTCAAGCTGATCGCCGAGGCCGAGGTGCGGGCGCTGTCCCACATCACCGGCGGCGGCATCCCCGGCAACCTGGTCCGGGTGCTGCCCGAGCACGTCGACGCTGTGGTCAACCGGTCCACCTGGAAGCCGCAGCCGATCTTCGACCTGATCCAGACGAAGGGTCGGATCGACGACCACGACATGGAGTCGACCTTCAACATGGGCGTCGGCATGTTCGCGATCGTGTCGGCCGAGGACGCCGACCGGGCGCTGGCCACTCTGACCGGCCGTGGGGTCGAGGCGTGGCAGGCCGGCGAGATCATCGAGGGCACCGGCAACGTGCAGATGGTTGGTCAGCACACCCGAGGCTGATCACCCTCCGGTGATCGTACGGGCACCTGATCAGGGCTTCACCCGAGTGGCTAATGCCGCCTAGCCTGAAGGGCACCCTTCAGAGATGGTCGGGAAGCCGCGAGGCTTTCCGACCGCCTCTCAGGCTAGGCGGAGGAGGGCGATGGCTGCTCGGGGACAGTCGTTCAGCGGGATGCGCGGTCTGGCCGCCGTCCCGTCGTACGTCGTCATGCAGCCCACCACCCTCTGCAACCTCGACTGCGCGTACTGCTATCTGCCTTTTCGGGCCGCCGACCGCCGGATGCCGGTGGCGGTGGCCGAGGCGGTCGCAGTCGCTGTCAATCAGTGGGCGGCGAACGGTCGGTTCTCCGTCGTGTGGCACGGCGGCGAACCCCTGGCCACCGGTCGAGAGCACCTGGCCGAGCTGATCGCCCCGTTCGGGCCAGAGGTCGAGCACCACGTGCAGACAAACGCCACCCTCATCGACGACGACTGGTGTGATTTCTTCGCCCGGCACGAGATGCGGGTGAGTGTGAGCGTCGACGGGCCCCGGGCGCGCAACGGCGACCGGGTCAACCGGGGTGGTCAGCCGGCGTACGACAGGATCCTGCACGGCATCTCGGTGCTGCGTCGGCGCGGTCTGCCCTTCTCCGCGCTGGCCGTGGTGTCCCGGCCGGAGCCGGGGCTCGCCACCGAGCTGTACGACTACTTCCTCGAGCTGGGCTGCGACGTGCTGGGCATCAACATCGAGGAGACCGAGGGAGTCAACACCCGCGACAACCGCCACGACCCGTCGGCCGTGTCCGCGTTCTGGGCGGAGTTGGTCGGGGCGTGGCGCCGGGAGCCCCGGATCCACCTCCGCGAGATCGAGTGGTCGTTGCGCTACGCCGCGGCGGTGCTCGACAACTCGGCGGACGCGGTGCTGCCCCGCCAACTGGACCCGATCCCGACGATCGGGCACGACGGCTCGGTGATCGTGCTCTCCCCGGAGCTGGCCGGGTTCACCGACCCCCGCTACGGCGACTTCGGCAGCGGCAACGTGCTGACGACCCCGTTGGCGCAGATCCTCGGCAACGCGGCGACCACGCCGTGGGTGGGGGAGTTCCTGGCCGGGGTGGAGGCGTGTCGGGCGTCCTGCTCGTACTTCGGCTTCTGCGGTGGCGGCCATGCCGCCAACCGTTACTTCGAGCTGGGGCGTTTTGACGGTACGGAGACCGAGCACTGCCGCAACAGCAAGATCCGCCTATTGGAGGGAGTGTTGGAGCATGCCCGAGACCACCAGTCACCGGCGGCCTGAGCGCGAAGCGGACAACGGAGTCACCGAACGGGTGCGGGACGCGGCTCCCGCGCTCGTCGCACTGCTCCAGGAGGCCGAGGATGCACGGCGGCTGCGTTCGGAGGTGTCGGGCGGAGAGGGCTCCAGCGCGGTCTGCGCCTGGAACCACTTCGAGAACATCCCGACGTTCTACAACTGGAACAATCGCCCGCGCTGAGGAAACCGTTGTCAGGGGCCTGTCGAGCGGCCGGAGTGGATCCGGTCGGGCCAGGCCCCTGATCGTCGGCGGCTGAACCTGCACGTCACGTGCGTGAGCGCGCGGGGGTTACCGCGTGCTCAGCTGCGTCGAGAGGTCAGCGGGTCGGACGGACCCAGGGATCCGGATCGTCGTCCGCGTGATCCTCATCATCGTCGTCGACGAACTCTTTAGAGTCGTCGTCGAAGTGGTGCTCAGACTTACCAGCACCCGCCAGTTCGCGCTGCAAAGCGGTGAGGTCGGTGTTCGGGGAGTGGTACTTCAACTCCCGCGCCACCTTAGTCTGCTTGGCCTTAGCACGGCCGCGCCCCATGGCTCGACCCCCTCGCACAGAATGCGGGGCAGCCCGAAGGCGGGCCCCGATGACGTCAGGCATCTCTCGTGGCTCTTACGGTACATGGGGATGCCACCGTTCGGCACCTCGGGTTACCGTCAGCCGGCTCTGCGCGTCGCGTCGATCCGGCCGTCACCCAGTGTACCGGGTAAGGAGCGGAACGGTTAGCACCCGTGACACCGGACAAACCGCATCAAATTTGACCCCGGCTCAGCTTACCCAGCGACACCCGACACCGGGGCCCGGAGGCGGATCTCGTCGACCCGCCCCCGGGATCGCTCAGCGCAGGTGGATCGCGCGCAGGCGGCCGACGTCCGCCATCCGCCGCTCCGCCAGCCGGTCGGCGGCCACCGCCGGCGGCACGCCCTCCGCGTCAGCCAGGTGCAGGATCTCGCGGGTGGTGTCGTAGATCCGGGTCGCCCGCAGCTTCGCCCGGTCGAAGTTGAAGCCCTCGATCTCGTCGGCCACCTGGATCACGCCGCCCGCGTTCACCACGTAGTCCGGGGTGTAGAGGATGCCCCGGTCGGCCAGCAGCTTCTCGATGCCCGGGTGGGCGAGTTGGTTGTTCGCCGCCCCGGTGACCACCTTGGCGCGCAACGCCGGCACCGTGTCGTCGTTCAGGGCGCCGCCCAGCGCGCACGGCGCGTACACGTCGATGTCCGCGGCGACCAGCGCGCTGGAGTCGTCGACGAGGGTGACCTGCGGGTGGTTGCTGCGCACCCACGCCAGCGCCTTCGGGTTGACGTCGGTGGCGACCACCTCGGCGCCGTCCTCCAGCAGGTGCCCGGTGAGGTACTTGCCGACCTTGCCCAGGCCGGCCACGCCGACCCGCCGGCCCCGCAGGCTCGGGGTGCCCCACACGTGCTCGGCCGCGGCCCGCATCCCCTGGAAGACACCCCAGGCGGTGAGGATCGACGAGTCGCCGGCGCCGCCGTGCTCCACGCTGCGCCCGGTCACGTAGCGGGTCTCGCGGGCCACGACGTCCATGTCCGCCACGTACGTGCCGACGTCACAGGCGGTGTAGTAGCGGCCGCCCAGCGACTCCACGAAGCGGCCGTACGCGCGCAGCAGCGCCTCGCTCTTGATCTGCTCCGGGTCGCCCCAGATGACGGCCTTGCCGCCGCCCAGGTCCAGACCGGCGAGCGCGTTCTTGTACGCCATCCCGCGGGACAGGTCCAGCACGTCGGCGAGGGCGTCGTCCTCGCTCGCGTACGGGTAGAAGCGGGTGCCGCCGAGCGCCGGGCCCAGCGCTGTGGAGTAGATCCCGATGATCGCCTTCAGGCCGCTCTGCTTGTCCTGGCAGAACACGACCTGTTCGTGACCTGTCGAGACCGGGTCGTCGGTGCTCGCGAATACGCCCATTGTTGGCTCCTACTGTGGTGTGCGTCCTTGTGGGACGCGGACCTGGTGGACCCCGGCGGGGATGCTGCCGGTGTGATCGAGCCTAGTATCGGCCGCCGGGCGGGCGCTCGACGCGCCGCCGCCGTCTCACGGTGCGGCGCGCGTGCTCCGGCCGCTGACCGCGTACGGGCGTGGTTCGTGGGAGGATCGCGCGGTGCCGTCGCTCTTCGCTTCTTACCTGCGCGTGTACGAACCGTTGGCCGCCTTCGATCGAGACCGGCAGAGCTACTGGCGCCGCTACGTCTCGGAGGGGCGCGCTGTCGCCCCGGTCGAGGGGCCCGGTCGGCAGCGGACGGCGGTGATCGAGGCGCTGGGCGCCGGCTGGACCCGGCTGCCGGACCTGCCGGAGGAGGCGTACGTCCTGGAGACGGACGACGGCCTGCTGGTCTGCCCGTGGAACCTGCGCATCCGGGTCGCTGAGGCGGCGCTGAGCGCCCGGGACGGGGTGCCCTCGGTGCTCGCCGACGCCTTCGTGCCGCCGGTGCTCGCCGGGCAGGCCAGGGCGGTGGTGGACGACTGGCGCAGTGGCGCCCGGGTGCTGGAGCACGGTGTGCCCCGGGTGCACGAGCAGATCGCCACCTGGGGCGTACCGCTGCGGTGGTTCGTGCTCTTCGACCCGGCGGAACGGGATCTGGTCACCCAGCCGGGCCGGCGGGCGTTGCGCTACCGCACCGAGATCTCCAAGGCCCGACGTCGCTCGTCGCGGGCGCTGTCGGTGCTGCGCAAGTCGGTGGGCGAGGCGCCGATCACCGAGGCGGTGGAGGAGGCGGCCCGCTGGCTGGAGGAGTTCCATCCGCGGTCCGTGGTGGAGCTGGACTACGGCGGTCTGGTCGACCTGCTCTCCGACGAGACGCTTGCCGCTGACGACTCGCCCGAACTGGTTGCCGGCGGCCTCGCGGGGCTGTCGCGCGGCGAGGCCGAGGAGGCGTCGGCCGCGTACGACAAGTTGGTGGCTCGGTGGCGCGCGGTGCAGCTGTTGGAGCGGTGCAACTAGGGCATATCACCCTAGGAGCGCTCCCAAGGTGAGTTGTGCTCGTAGTTGACGCATCACGAACCGTGATCATGAGTCCGAATAAGGTAGTTCCTGCCGTGTAAAAGTCGTAAAAATCGGGCATGGTTCATCCGTCCGTCTAGGGACCTTCATCCGTTCGGCCCATGTCGGACATCGGGGACTAGCCGGACCATGGGAGACGCGTCGGCCGGCGGGACCCCGGCCGATGTCTATACATGTGGAGGAGTGACCGATGGCATCGCGAACGCACGAACCAGAGCCGCTACTCACGCCGGCCGAGGTGGCGTCGATGTTCCGGGTCGACCCGAAGACGGTGACCCGGTGGGCCAAGGCTGGCAAGCTCAGTGCCATCCGCACCCTGGGTGGCCACCGTCGGTACCGTGAGTCGGAGGTCAGGGCGCTGCTGCAGGGCCAGATCCCGCAGCAGCGGCAGGGCGACTGAGCTGGCGATAGTTTTTTCGGCAGGGGCGGTGGATCTCGATCCGCCGCCCCTTTCGTATGCACCGCCGAGCACGACACCGGCCACGGATCAGCGTCGTGGCTCGGCCAACGTCACACGGATGCCGACAGTGCCGCCCTCGCCGCGACGCAACCGGCTGCCCAGCAGGCTCAGGCGACCGATCAGGCGGTACTTGTGCTTGAGCAGGTCTCGGACCCGACCGGTGTCACCGCCCCCGTAGATCGTCGCGTGGGCCGGCACCTCCGCCCCGTGCGGCCGACCCCGTACGTCGCACGGGGCCACTGTCACCTCGCCGTTGCGGCGGATCCGCTTCACCTTGCCCGAGTCGGCCCGGGTCCAGACCGCCAACGCCTCGCCGTCGCGCACCGCCCAGACCGGGGTCGGCACCGCCCGACCGTCATTGCGGAAGGTCGTGAGCAGGATGTACTTCTCAGCCGACAGCCGGTCCAGCATGGTCACGCCGCCAGGATACGGCCGGTGTGGACCACTGAGTGGCCGGATAGCGTGAACGTCGTGACGGTTGAGCCCCTAATCGGTGACGTGATCGGCGAACTGCTGCGGGACACGCTCGCCGTGGCCACCGGGGTAGGCCCCCGGCCCCTGGTCGGTGGTCGACTGCCGCGACCGGTCATCGAGATCATCGAACGGGACGACGGCCTGATCAACGGCGCCCCGGCCGCGCACTACCTGGACGGGCCGGCGGAGTGGCAGCCGTACGACCACCGCGCGGTGGACCGGGCGCACGGCGAGACGCTGGACATCGGCACCGGAGCCGGCCGGATCGCGCTGCTGCTCCAGGAGCGCGGCGTACCGGTCACCGGGCTGGACACCTCCGCGGGTGCGCTGGAGGTGAGCCGGCGTCGCGGCGTCCGGCGGCTGGTGCACGGCACCGTCGACACGCACGTCGCCGACGGGGCGCAATACGACACGTTCCTGCTGCTCGGCAACAACCTCGGGCTGTTCGAGGGGCGGGAGCGGGCTCCCGAGTTCCTGGCCGCGCTCGCCGCGCTGGCCCGACCGGGAGCGCAGATCATCGCGCAGGGCACCGACCCGTACGGCACCCGCGACCCGCTGCACACCGGTTACCACGAGCGCAACCGTCGGCGCGGCCGGCTCGGTGGTCAGCTGCGGCTACGGCTGCGCTACCGCGAGTTGAGCACCGAGTGGTTCGACTACCTGGTCTGCTCGGCGGACGAGTTCGCCAGCCTGGTGCACGGCACCGGTTGGCGGCTCACCGATGTGGACCACCGGGATGCCCCCTACTACCTGGCCACACTGCGCCTCGCGGACTGAGCGAGGCCCCCACCCTCCGCCGGGCGGAGAGCGGGGGCCGTCGTACGTCTCAGAGCTGGACGGTCGGGGGGAGCTGCTCGGGCGGGAGGCCGCCGTCGCCGTCGACCACCTCGTCCGGTTGGCCGTCCTCGTCGATGTCGACCATGGTGATGTCCACCTTGCCGTCACCGTCGGTGTCGAACTGGAACAGGTCCGCCTTGCCGTCGCCGTCGGTGTCCACCACCCACACGTCGGTCTTGCCGTCGTTGTTGGTGTCGGCGCGCAGCAGTTCGACCCGCTCGTCGCCTCGGGTCTCCACGATCTCCCCGTCGGTGACGCTCTCCGGTGCCTGGCTCATCTCGATGCGGTCCTTCCCTCGGTTGACGGGCCGTCATTACCCGATCCGGCGCTCCCCCACGCATGGGCCGGGTCGTCGCGCTGTCTAGGGTCGCACCATGAGCGAGCGGAGCGGGCGGGACACCCGGGCCGGCGTTGCGGGGACCCCGCGCGTCGGCGGGCGGGACAGGGAGGCGTGATGAGCGATCGTTTCGTGGTCGTCGGTGCCGGCACGATGGGGCTTGGCATCGCGTACGTGGCGGCCGGCGCCGGGCACGCCGTCGAGTTGGTCGAGGTGGACCCCGAGCGGGGCGCGGCCGCGCTGAACCGGCTCGCCGAGCTGTGGGAGCGGGCGGTGCAGCGCGGGAAGCTGAGCGCCGACGAGGCCGCCACCAACCGGCAGCGGGTGACGCTGCGTCCCACCCTCGCCGCTGTCGCCCCGGCCCCCGAGGTGATCGTGGAGGCGGTGCCGGAGCGCCTCGACCTCAAGCGCGCGGTGCTGCGTGACGCCGCCGCGCTGCGCCCGGCGCTGCTGGGCAGCAACACCTCCAGCATCGCCATCGGCGCGCTGGCCGCCGAGCTGGAGGCGCCCGAGCGCTTCGTCGGCCTGCACTTCTTCAACCCGGTCTGGGCGATGGCGCTGCTGGAGATCGTGGTCGGCCCGGCCACCGCCGAGGAGACCACCGCCGCGGCCGTCACGCTCGCCGGCCGGTTGGGCAAGGACCCCGTCGTCGTACGCGACATGCCCGGCTTCGCCACCTCCCGGCTCGGGGTCACCCTCGGGTTGGAGGCGATCCGGATGGTCGCCGACGGGGTGGCCAGCCCGGCGGACATCGACAAGGCCATGGTGCTCGGCTACCGGCATCCGATCGGGCCGTTGGAGCTCACCGACCTGGTCGGCCTCGACGTGCGGCTGGACATCGCCCGAACCCTCCAGGCCGCGTACGGGGACCGCTTCGCGCCGCCGCCCCTGCTGGAGGAGCTGGTGGCCGCCGGGCGGCTGGGTAAGAAGTCCGGGCAGGGCTTCTACCGTTGGGAAGGCGGTGCGAAACAGTGAGCGGGTTGCGGATCGAGGAGCGGCCGGACCGGCTGGTGGTCACCCTGGACCGGCCGGAGAAGCGCAACGCCATCGACGCTGACCTGATCGCCGAGCTGCACCAGGTCTGCGCCGAGTTGGAGGCGCGTCCGCGACTGCTGCTGCTCACCGGTGGCGCGGCGGGCATCTTCGCCGGTGGCGCCGACATCGGTCAGCTCCGCGAACGCGGTCGCACCGACGCTCTCGCCGCGATCAACTCGGCCGCCTTCGCCCGCATCCGGGCGCTGCCGATGCCGACCGTGGCGGCCGTCGACGGCCCGGCGTTGGGCGGTGGCGCGGAGCTGGCGTACGCCTGCGATCTTCGCGTGTGCACGGCGCGGGCGGTCTTCGGCCAACCGGAAGTCCGGTTGGGCATCCTGGCCGGCGCCGGCGCGACCCACCGGCTGCCCGCGTTGATCGGCGAGGGCCGGGCCAAGGAGCTGCTCTTCACCGGCCGGCGGGTGGATGCCACCGAGGCGCTGCGGATCGGCCTGGTGAACCGGGTGGTGGACGAGCCCGGCGAGCTGCTGGCGGTGGCGGACGCGTTGCTGGACGAGATCGCCCTGGGCTCACCGTTGGCGGTGCGGCTGACCAAGCTGGCGGTGGACGCGCCGGCCGCCGCGCACCCGCATCTCGACCTGGTCAGCCAGGCGGTGCTGTTCGAGGACGACGAGAAGCACCGCCGGATGACCGAGTTCCTGGAGCGCCGCCGGCCGCGCTGATTCCCCGCGTACCAGAAACGGCCGCACCGGCGGGAAGCCGGTGCGGCCGTCGTGGTTTCGGTCCTGCCTACTGCCGGATCTGCACCCCGGCGTCGGCCAGGCCGCGGATCACCTGGGCGGACTCACCGAAGCCGATGATCAGTACCGCGTCCGCGCCGAATGCCTTGATCTCCTTCGCGCCGCCGCTGAAGTCGACAGGCGCGGCCTTGGCGTCGGCCGGCGGCTCGTACGTCAACAGCTTGAGCCGGTCGTTGGCGATACCGGCCTTCTCCAGCTCGTCGCGGACGGTGCCCTGGAGGCCCTCACCGTAGGAGTCCTTGCGGGCGACGATGACGATCTTCTGCGACCCGTCGCGAAGGATCACGTCGGCCAGCGCCCGGCCCTGGAGGCTGTCCGGCGGGGCGGTACGGAAGTAGAGACCCTGGTCGTCCACGTCGGTCAGGCTGCTGTCGGTGTTGGACGGGGAGAAGAGGATCTTCCCGGCCTGCACCACGTCCGGCAGAACCGCCCGGGAGATACCCGAACCGCCGGCACCGATGATCACGCTGACGCCGTCCGTCACGTGCTTGGCAACCGTGGCCTTGGCCACCGCCGGGTTGGTGCCGTCGTCGCCGTCCAGCCACGTCACCGGCTTGCCCAGTGCGCCGCCAGCGGCGTTGATCTCTTTGATCGCCAGCGCGGCGCCGGCGGCCATCGGCGGGTACGCGATCGCGAGGTCACCGGTCTTCGGCAGCAGGCCGCCCAGAACCAGCGGCTCCTGGTCGGCGGCGCCACCCGGGCGCTGCTTCTTCGGCCTCGGCGGCGTCTTGGTGCTCGCCGCCGACTCGATGCCCGCGCCAACGAACTCGGTCTTGCCGTCGTTGATCTGCTGCCCGTCGAAGGTCAGCGTGGCGTAGCTCGCGGTGGCCGGCTCACCCTTGTCGGTGAAGCCCGCCCGGGTCAGCGACACGCCGCGGTACTCGATGTCCTGCCCGTTGCGGGCCAGCGCGAGACAACTGGCCGGGTCTTCGCAGCGCTGCCCGTCGTTGGTCACGGCGACGATCTGCTTGGTGATGGCGGCCGGGTCGGTGCTGCCGGCCAACTGGGCGGCGAGCACGGCGATCACCACCGCGTCGTAGGTCTCGGCGGAGTACACGTAGTCCGTCAGCGCCGGATTGACGGCCCGTAGCCGGCCCTTGAAGTCGTCTGGCAGCGGAACGAGGGGCGTGGTGCCCTTCATCCCGTCGACGAGACTCGCCCGTTCCTTCAACTCCGCTGGATAGGAGTTGAGCATGTTGCCGTCCGTGCCGTAGAGGCGCACCTGTTGGGCGCTTGCCTCGTCGGGCTTGTCATCCCCGCAAGCGCTTGTGGCGAGCAGGAGCGTCGCGCAGGCAGCCAGTGTGGCTACCCGCGAGCGGCGTGATTCGAACATGGTCGTCCTTCCTCCGGCGAAGGTCCGCTGCGCACATTAGCGTGCCGAGGCCGGCGGCGGGACCGTGGAGGTGGCGTAATGCGCAGGTAGCTCGCGTTGAACACGGACAGTGACGGTCATGAGGGGTGCTTGACCACCCGTCCTACTGTGCGCTGCGTGACCGACCTACCACAGCAGACGTTCGATGACGCGGCCGCCGTACTCCGTTCGGCGCTGACCGGCGATGGAGAAGCGGTGGTGGGAGCGTTCGACGCGGTGGTCGACCGGGCCGGCCTGGACGGCGCGTACGGCGTCGCCTGGTGCCTGGCCGCGACCATGCTCGGCGACGCGCCAGCGGCCAGTGGGGCGGCGCTCGACTTCCCGGGAATCGATCAGGCCGGGTACGACACCCGCTGGGTCGCCCGCTTCGTCAGTGCGTACGCGAACCGGGATGAACCGACCGGTGAGGCGCTGTTCGGCGCGGCGGCCGCCGACGGTCTGCTCCCCGACTGCCTGCTCACACTCGCGGGCTCGACGATCGCCACCCTGCGCAGCCGCGCCGGGTGACCCGCCGCCGGGTCGCGGCGTCCGTCGGGGGGCGGACGCCGCGACCGCGCGGGCCACTCAGAACGCGTGGTACGCGATCAGCGGTTCGTACTCGTACCGCAGGTTCTCGAAGCGGACCCGGAAGTTGACGCCGTCCCGGACGTTGGTCGCCACCGTGATCCAGCCCGAGTTGGCCGGCAGGTAGGTCC
This sequence comes from Micromonospora trifolii, assembly GCF_022229005.1. Classification (GTDB taxonomy): domain Bacteria; phylum Actinomycetota; class Actinomycetes; order Mycobacteriales; family Micromonosporaceae; genus Micromonospora; species Micromonospora trifolii. The sequence goes on along the minus strand of NZ_JAKKFD010000019.1, from coordinate 117,191 downwards.
AGTAGTTGCAGGCGCTCGTCTTGTCGACGAAGATCACGCACGCCTCGGTGGCGTACACGCTCGCGTTGCGGACGTTGATGTCGCGACAGCGCGTCGTGGTGCGGTACTGGCCGGCCGAGCCGCCGTAGCGGCCGGTCTCGAAGTACGACCGGACCGCCCCGCCGTAACAGGTGGCCAGCGGGGCGAACGCGTTCGGCCCGGAGCTGACCGGCGCGGTCGGTGTGATCGGCTCCGCCAGCGCGGGTGTACCGACGGAGAGCAGTGCGGTGGCCGTGGCGACGGCGAGCAGACGAGCGGTCGGGGATGGCATCCGTTCGTTCCTCCAAACAGTTGGCTGACCGTCCGTATTGGACTGATCATCTGGCCGTGACGATGATACGTATCGATCGATCGCGGCGCGGCCCCGATGATGTCCGGCCCGTGTGGTAGCTCTGTAGGCATGTCCGAGGCCATGCTCAGCAAGGTGCGCAAGCTGCTGGCCCAGGCCGAGGACCCGGCCTGCACGCCGGCCGAGTCCGCCGCGTTCACCGCCAAGGCAACCGAGTTGATCGCCCGCTACGGCGTCGACCGGGCGCTACTCGCCGCCCGGGATCCGACCACCGACCCGGTCGGCGACCGCGTGCTGGACGTCGTCGCCCCGTACGCCCGAGACAAGGTCGGCCTGCTCGCCGCGGTGGCCGAACCCCTGCGCTGCCGCTGCGTACGCCGTCGGCAGGGCAACGGCTTCGCCCTGCACCTCTTCGGCTTCGCCAGCGACCTGGAACGGGTCGACGTGCTCTTCACCTCACTGCTCGTGCAGGCGGCACACGGCCTGGCCGCCACCGAGGTCCCCGCGGACGACCACCCTGCCGCCTTCCGCCGCTCCTGGCTCGCCGGCTTCGCGGAGGTGGTCGGAGGTCGACTCTGGGCGGCCGAGTCGGCGGCGGCCAGCGAGTCGGGCGCACCGACGATGGCGCTGGTGTTGACCGACCGCTCCGACCGGGTGCAGCGCCGGCTCAGCGAGGAGTACCCACGGCTGCGTACCGCACCGCCACGACGGCTGGGCGGCACCGGCTTCGGCTCGGGGGCCGAGGCCGGCCAACGCGCGAACCTTGGTGGTCGGGACCTCGGCGGCGCCGCTGCCGGTCGGCGGCTCGGCCGCTGACCCGGTGGGTCGTCAGGCCGTCGTGGTGGGGCGGTGGCGCGACACCGTGGCGACGTAGCGGGTGAGCAACTCGTGCCAGCCGGCAGTGAGCGCCTTGCGGTAACCCTCGGCGGCCTCGCCGTGCCGGTCGAAGTGCCGGTGCTCCAGCTCGACCCGGGTGCGTTCCGGCCCCTCGGCATGGAACAGCACCTCGACCTCGCTCGCGCGGGCCGGGTCCGGCACCGGCGCCCGGTCGGGGCCGATCTGCCAGACGAAGACCAGCCGGCGAGGCGGATCCCAGGTGAGCACCCGACCCCAGTCGGCGCGGAAGCCGTACGGGCCCAACTCGTAGAGCATGCCGCCGGCCCGAGGCTCCATGCCCAGCTCAGCCAGCGCGTCCGGGCCCGACCAGGTGTATTCGGTGACCCACCAGTCGGTCAGCTCGTCGGTGAAGACCGCGAACGCGTGCTCGACGGAGCCCGGGACGAGGAGGCTGCACCGGAGAGAGAACTGGCCGACGTCCTGCCGGATGTCGGCCGGATCAGTCAATTCCTGTCCCATAGGCCCGGACCATACCGGCTGATGCCTCGGTGTGCAGCTTCGCGCGGTGCCCGGTTCCAGACAGAGGGTCGTCGAGTCGTCACGGACGGGATGGCCCGCCGGAAAGCGGGTAACCGCGCCCAACGGCTCGGACGACCGGGCCGGTGTGCAGGTGGGGCGGGAGAGCATGGGCGACAGCGGGCAGCAGCGGGAGCCGGACCGGAACGTCGACAGCGGGAACCCGGACGTCCTGCTCGACATTCCGAAGGTCTCCGTCGACTCCATCCGGCTGGCGGTCGACGGTCTGGAGGCCGACCTGTCGCTGCGGGCCCGGGTGGCCAACCTGCTCCAGGTCGACGCCGGCGTACGCGTGCACCTCAACAGCGGCGAGTTGAACATCGACGGGGTGAACGCCGAGGCGCAGCTGCGGGTGCGGTTGGAGCAGCTGACCAGAATCCTGGGACGCGCGCTCGACACGCTCGACCACAACCCACACATCATCGAGGCGCTCGCACGCACGGCCGGCACCGCCTTCGACGACGTGAACCGCAGCGCCCAGCAGTTGGCCGCGGGCGCAGCGGAGATCAAGGCATCGACTCGACGCTCGGACGGCGTACGCGACGAGCCGGGCCGCCAGGTGAGCGCGGCCAGCCCGGTGGCCGACCGCGACCGACTGGCTTCCGATCGACCGGATCCAGGTCTACCGGGCCCCGATCGGCCGGGCCCCGATCGGCCGGGCCCCGATCGGCCGGGCCCCGATCGGCCGGGCCCTGGCCGGCCGGATGGGGGTCGGTCCGGGGCGGGCCCGGTCGGCTCGGACCGAGGTGCTGGAGGACCCGGGGCGCGGGCTGGCGGCCCGGGGTCAGCTGACCAGGCGCACCCGTCGGGCCCGCAGCCGGAGGGTCGGCGTCCTGAGGGTCCGGATGCGCAGGGCCAGCATCCTCAGGGACGGCAGCCAGATGGACGGCAGCCGCAGGGCCGAGGGCCTGAGGTCGGCGCGCCAGGTGGCAACCGCCCGGGAGGCCAGCGGCACGAGGGGCCGCGTCACGACGAGGAGAAGCATCCCGAAGGCTCGGGTGACGGGAAGCGCCCGGGAGGGGCAGGCCGGGACCAGCAGCGCCCCGAGGGACCGGCGGGAGGGGAGACCGCGAACCAGCCCGGTCGATCGGCTGGGCCCGGCCCGAACCCGTCCGGGCACGGCCACGGTGGTCTGCCGGGCGCGGCGCAGAGCGCAGCCCAGAGCGCGGCGCAACTCGCCGAGCAGGCGGGGGAGACGCTGCGAGAGGCCGGACGCAGCGTGTGGGAGGCGATTCAGGGCAGTGTGGCGCAGCACCGCCCGCCGGGCCGTCGCGACCACTGACGCCGCGCCGTCGTGCGTCACTGTCCGCCGCGCAGCCGCAGCCGCCGACATCAGGGCCATCGTGCGTCAGCGTGATCGACTCGGTTTCCTTGAAATCGCGGTGTCGCGAGCGCTGGGATACCCCGACATCAGGGAAGTCGAGTCGATCATGCGGTCCGTGGGGCTGCTCGTTGGCTCCAAGCGCCGGAAACAGCAAGATCCCCACCTGCGTTTCCGCTGGTGGGGACCTCTGTAGCCCGGCGAAAGGCTATGTGGCCAGGGGCGGGGTCGAACCGCCGACCTTCCGATTTTCAGTCGGACGCTCGTACCAACTGAGCTACCTGGCCGTGTCGCTCGGCTCATGTTACCCGGCAACCGGACGAACCGGCGGCAAGGCGACCTGCTCCGATACGCAGAACGCCGCGCGAGGCGCGGCGTCAGCGCTGCGGTCCTGACGGGACTTGAACCCGCGACCTCCGCCTTGACAGGGCGGCGAGCACTCCAACTGCTCCACAGGACCTAGCTTGTATTGCTCCGGCTTGCGCCGGTCGTGCCTTGCTCCGGCTTGCGCCGGTCGTGCCTTGCTCCGGCTTGCGCCGGTCGTGCCCCCAACGGGATTCGAACCCGTGCTACCGCCTTGAAAGGGCGGCGTCCTGGGCCGCTAGACGATGAGGGCGGCCCCGCCATCATTGCACATTCGCAACTTCAAGCGGACTTGCTCCCATCCGGCCCCGCCGGAGGCTTGGAAAGCATACGTGATGCTCCGCCGGTCGACAAAATCGGTATGGGCAAGGGTTTGGGACGGGTCATAACCGCAGGTCAGAGCGGTTCTAGCGGAGTCGGGTGATGCCGAAGCGCTGCTTCAGGTCGGCGATCAACTTCGGGCATGCGGCGAGTGTCGCGGCCCGATTACCGCCTCCGTCGTGCAGGAGAACGATCGCACCGGGCCGGGTGGCGGCGTGGACGCGCTTGCCGATCGTGGCCGCGGTCGGCTTGTCCCAGTCCTGCGGGTCGACCGACCAGTGCAGCGGACGCATGCCGAGGTCCTTGGCCACTCCGAGCACCTCCGACGTCCACCGGCCGCCCGGCTGCCGGTAGAACGACACCTTCGCGCCGGGAGCGGCCTTCCGGATGGCTTTGTTGGTGCGGTCCAGGTCGGCCCGGATCTCGCCGACAGGTCGACGGGCAAGATCGAGGTCGTGGCGCCAGCTGTGGTTGCAGAGCTGATGTCCTTCCCGGACGATCCGACGGACCAACTCCGGGTGACGCTGCACCTCGCGACCGACGACGCAGAAGGTCGCTGTCACCTTGGCGGCCTTCAGCTGGTCGAGCACCTTGGGTGTCCAGGCCGGGCTGGGCCCGTCGTCGAACGTCAGGGCCACCGGGCGTACGCCGGTGTTGCGCCCCAGGCCGGAGGGGAGCTTGGCCGGCAGCGGCCGCAGTGGCGGCTTGGCCGGCTTGGTGACGCTGGGGTGCGGTGTCGGGGTGGGCGGCGTGGTCGATTCCACCGGCCGTGGAGCGCCGGCAGGTGCGATGGTGCGTTCCGGCTGGGCACAGCCGGAAAGGACCAGCGCCACGGCGAGGACGGACGCCAGGATGGCGCGGGCTTGCATCTGCTCGCTCCCGGAGGGTCGGGGTAGGCGGACCCGCCCGACGGTAGTTCACGCCGCGATCCGGCGACAGTGCGATCAATCACGCCTCGACTGGTCCAGGGAGTCGCGGACGGCGGCGGAGAGCGAGACCGCCTCGGCCAGGTCGACCGGCCGCACCACCCCGGCGGGCAGCGTGTCGGCTCGCCAGCCGGGGCCGGCGGCGAGCACCAGCAACGGGCGTCGGGGGGCGGCGAGCAGCGCGCCGAGTTGGGTCGGGTCGGCGGTGGCCCGGGTGTGCGACCAGAGCACCACGGCGGCCGGTCCGGTCCGGTTGACAGCCTCGACGAGAGCGGCCACCGGCACCCGGGCGCCGAGCATCCGGTAGCTGACACCGGCCTCCGCGAGAGCTGCCGCCAACGCCTCCAGCGGCAGGGTGTGCTGTTCCTCGTCGGCGCAGGAGAGCAGGATCCGGGCCGGCCCGGTGGGGACGTTGGCCCGACTGGCGGCCGCGAGCGCCTCCGAGACGCAGCGGGACATAAGGTGTTCCACCTCGATCAGGCCGGCGGTGGCGGCGTGGCGTTCGCCGATGCCGGCGAGCACCGGGCGTAGCAGGCCCTCCCAGGTGGCGACGACCCCGCCGGCGGCCAGGGCGTGCGCGATCGTCTCGCTGATCGCCGCCGCGTCCAGTCGCATGGCGGCCCGGGCCAGCCCGCGGGCCGCCGGGCCGGCGCGGCCGACCGGGATGGAGCCGCCGCCGTCACGGCCGGTCGGGTGGATCCGGGCGGGGGCGACGGTGCCGTTGGGCGTCGGGTCCGGTGACTGGCGGGCCCACCGTGCCGCCTCGGCGGGGCTCACCCCCTCGGCGGTGAGTCGTCGCATGATCTCGAGGCGGGCCAGGTCGGTGGGTGTGTACCGGCGGTGGTGACCGGGGATGTGTTCGCTGGGCCCGAGCCCGTAGCGCTGGTGCCAGGTGCGGAGGGTGGTCACCGCGACCCCCAACCGACGTGCGACAGCGCCCGCGCTCAGCGCCTCATCGACCACCCGACCGCTCCGCCGTGTCATCCGCCGACGATCCTGGCGGCGTCATGGCCGGGCTGGTTGCGCCTGACCGGGATTCCGAGGGGCGTAGCAGCTGGTTCACCACCCCGCCCAGCCAGGGCGCGTACGACCGGGGGTCGATCTTCAACTCGGCCTCCAGCGCGGTGGGGTCGGCCCACCGCAGTTCGGCCACCTCGTCCGGGTCGGGCAGTAGCGGAGCGCTGGGCAGGAACTCGCCTCGCAGTACGTGGTCGTACTCGAACTCGACCCGACCGGTCGCCGGGTCCTCGGCGTAGTAGACGTAGACGCCGACCTCGGTCAACTCAACCGGGCCCGCGCCCAACTCCTCGCCCAACCGTCGGTTGGCCGCCTCGGCGAGCGACTCCCCAGGCTGGGGGTGACCGCAGCACGAGTTGGCCCAGCGCAGCGGGAACCGGGTCTTCACGGCGGCTCGGCGCTGGAGCAGCACCTGACCGTCCGGGTTCACCAGCAACACCGAGAAGGCCCGGTGCAGCTGCCCCGGTGGTTGGTGCGCGGCCGCCACTGTCGTCTCGCCGTGGGCCGTGCCGGTCTCGTCGACCAGTTCGACGAGGTGCTTCTCACGGCTGGTCATCGACCTTCTCCGGTGATCCGGCCGGCGGCGAGCTTGCCGGAGATGAGCACCATCGGCACGCCGACGCCGGGTTGGGTCCCGGAGCCGACGAAGACCACGTTCGACAGGTCGCGGTGCAGGTTGGACGGGCGGAACGGGCCGGTCTGGAAGAGCGTGTGCGCGGCGGCGAACGGGGTGCCGGCGGCCATCCCCTGCTCCTCCCACTCGGCGGGGGTGATCGCCCGGATCACCTCCACCCCGGCGCCGAAGCCGACGTAGCCGCGCTCCTCCAGGGTGCCGATCAGCTGGTCGGTGTAGCGCTGGGTCAGGTCGCCGCGCCACTCGAACGGCGCCCGGTGCAGGTTGGGCACCGGAGCGAGCACGTAGTAGGTGTGTCGGTCCGGCGGGGCCACCGCGGAGTCGGTCCGGCTCGGGTTGGTCACCAGCAGCGACGGATCGGTCATCAGCTCACCCCGTCGGATGACCTCATCGAAGGTGCCCTTCCACGCGCGTCCGAAATGGATGTTGTGATGGGCGATCTTCGCATAGGCCTGTCGGGAGCCGACGTGCAGAACGACGCAGGAGGGCGAGTAGGTGAGCCGGCGCTGCGGCGCGGCGGGGAGCAGGTCCCGGTAGGCGACCGGCAGGTCGGGGTTGAGCACCACCACGTCCGCCGGCACCAGGTCGCCGTCGGCGGTGAGCACGCCGGTGGCGCGGCCGTTAACGGTCTCCACCCGGGTCACTGTGGTGTCGTACCGGATCTGCACTCCGTGCTTCTCGGCAGCGCCGGCCATCGCCCTGGAGACCGCGTGGATGCCACCGCGCGGGAAGTAGACCCCGGCCACCGAGTCGAGGTACGCGATGACCGCGTAGATGGCCAGCGCGTCGTGCGGCGCGAGGCCGGCGTACATCGCCTGGAAGGAGAAGATGCGCTGGGTACGCGGGTCCCGGAAGAACTGGTTGATCTTCGTCTGGAGGCGCCGGAAGGCCCCGCCGCTGAGCAGCTTGAGCAGGTTGCCGGTGATCAGGTCGGTCGGCGCGTCCAGGTTGCGCTCGATGAAGTCGGTGCGCTCCAGCCGCCACAGCTCCCGCGCGTACTCGACGAACCGCAGGTAGCCGTCGGCCTCCCGGGGCCCGCAGACCCGGGAGATCTCGGCCGCCATCCGGGTGGTGTCGGTGAGCACGTCGAGGGTCGAGCCGTCCGGGTAGTACGCCCGGTAGGCGGGATCGAGCGGGGTCAGGTCCAGCCAGTCGTGCAGCTCCTCGCCGACCGCGCCGAGCGCCTCGGCGATCAGGTCGGGCATGGTGAGCACTGTCGGGCCGGTGTCGAACTCGTAGCCGTCCACGCCGAGGCGTCCGGCCCGCCCGCCGGGCACCGGCTCGCGCTCCAGCACTGTCACCTGTCGACCGCTGCCGGCCAGGTGCAGCGCGCAGGCGAGCCCGCCCAGCCCGGCCCCGACGACCACCACCCGGTCCGTCCGTCCTGTCACCGTCCGCACGTGACCACCTCCTCGCTCAAGTCGCTCATCAGGCCCGCCGGTTGGCAGCGGCGGTGGCCAGCCCGGTCAGCGCGGTCCGCGCCGTCTGGTCCACGGGTGCGGCGTCGAGCGCGGCCAGCGCGTCGCTGACCCGCTCGGCGATCATCTGTTCCACTCGGGTCACCGCACCGGTCTCGGCGACCAGCGCGGCGAGCGTGTCGACCGATCCGTCGGCGGCTCGCTCCAACGCCGTGAGCTGGGCCGGTGTGGCCAGCTCACGGGCCAGCATGAGCAGCGTGGTCGGCTTGCCGGTGCGGAGGTCGTCCCCGGCCGGCTTGCCGGTGGCCGCCGGGTCGCCGTAGACGCCGAGCAGGTCGTCGCGGAGCTGGAACGCTTCGCCGACAGCCAGGCCATAGCGGGTGTACGCGGTGACCAGCGGGTCGTCGGCAGGCACCCCGGCCAGGCAGGCACCGAAGAGCAGTGGTCGCTGGACGGTGTAGCTGGCGGTCTTGTAGCGGGCCACCCGTAGTGCCCGGTCGACCGACCAACTGCCCGGGTCGTTCTCGCCGAGCACGTCGAGATATTGCCCGGCGACCGTCTCGACCCGCATCTGGTCGTAGCAGCGACGCACCTCGAAGAGTCGCGTCGACGGCACCGAGGCGTGGGCCAGCAACTGGTCGGCCCAGACCATGCAGAGGTCGCCGATGAGCACGGCGACGGCCTCACCGAACCGGCCGGGATCACCTCGGTGGCCGGCGGCGATGTGCTGTTCGGCGAGCGCGACGTGCGCGGTGGGCCGGCCGCGACGGGTGGTGGACGCATCCATCACGTCGTCGTGCACCAGCGCGAAGGTGTGCAGCAGCTCCAGCGCGGCCAGCGCGGGCAGCACGGGTGGCAGCGCCGCGGTGCCACCGACGGCCCCGCGCCATCCCCAGTAGGCGAACGTGGAGCGGATCCGCTTGCCGCCGGTCAGGACGGCCTCCCGCGCGGTGGCGGCGAAGCTGCCCATCGACGCGTCGATGTCCCTGAGGGTGTCGACCTCGGCGGTGAGGAAGGTGTCCAGGGTCTCGTCGACTGCAGTGACCAGATCGTGGGTATAAGCGGCCAGAACGGCGCGGACTGGATCGTCCCCGTCCCCCGGCCCTGTCGGCGCCACGCGGGTCACGTTGCCCGCAACTGCGTCGTTGGCCATGCGGCTGAGCGTACCCTAGGCTACGAGTTGCGTCGATTGGTGCGTCGATAATGGAGGAGGGCCGGTGGAAACTGATCTCACCGCTGCCTATGACCGGTGCCGTGAGCTGCACAAACGCCACGGCCGCACCTACTATCTCGCCACCCGCCTGCTCCCCGCTTGGAAACGACGACATGTGCACGCCCTCTACGGGTTCACCCGGTACGCGGACGAGATCGTCGATCGCACCGAGGACCTGCCGCCGGCCGAGCGGGCCGCCCTGCTGGACCACTGGGCCAGCCAGTTCGTGGCAGGTCTGCACGGTGCGCCGGTCGACGACCCGCTGTTGCCGGCAGTGCTGCACACGATCGCCGTCTTCGATCTCGACCGGGACGACTTTGCGTCGTTTCTGAAGAGCATGGCGATGGATCTGACCGTCACCGCGTACCCGACCTACGACCACCTGCTCGACTACATGGAGGGCTCGGCGGCGGTCATCGGCACCATGATGCTGCCGATCCTGGGCAGCTCCGACCCGGTGACGGCCCGGGAGCCGGCCCGTCAGCTCGGCTTCGCCTTCCAGCTCACCAACTTCATCCGGGACGTCGCCGAGGACCTCGACCGGGGCCGCACCTACCTGCCGGACGAGGACATGGCGAAGTTCGGGGTCACCCGCGAGGAGTTGGCCGAGGCCCGCGCCCGGGGCCGCGTCACCCCCCGGATCCGCGAGCTGATCGAGTACGAGGTGACCCGCGCCCAGGCGCACTACGCCGCCGCCGCACCGGGCATCACCATGCTGGCGCCCGCCTCGCAGGCCTGCATGCGCACCGCGTACGCGCTCTACGGCGGCATCCTCGACGAGGTGGCCGCGCAGGACTACGACGTCTTCGTTCGGCGGGCCCTGGTGCCGCAGCGGCGACGGATGGCGGTGGCCGCACGGGCCCTGCTCAGCTCGACCGGTACCCCGGTCGTCATCCCCGGGCCGACGATCCATCCGGAGAGCCGGTGACAGCGAGCACGGCGATCGTGCTGTTCACCCGCGACCTGCGGGTGCACGACCACCCGGCGCTGGCCACCACCTGTGCGGCCTTCGACCAGGTGGTGCCGCTGTACGTGCTCGACCCGGCGCTGACCGACCTCTCCGCCAACCGCACCCGCTTCCTGCACCAGGCCCTCGCCGACCTGCGCGACCAACTGCGCGAGCGTGACAGCGACCTGGTGGTCAGGCACGGCGACCCGGTGGCCGAGACGATCCGGCTGGCCGACGAGGTCGGGGCCACCGCCGTCGCGCTCTCGGCCGATGTCAGCCACTACGCCGTCCGCCGGGAGCGGCGACTACGCGCCGAGTGCGAGCGGCACCGGCTGCACCTGCGACTGTTTCCCGGGCTGACGGTGGTCGAGCCGGGCGCGTTGCGGCCCGGTGGCGGCGGTGACCACTACCGGGTGTTCAGCCCGTACCACAGGGCCTGGGCGGCCAACCGGTGGCGCGAGGAGTTGGCCGCGCCGCGGCGGACCGCGCTGCCCGACCGGGTACGCGTGGGCCGGCTGCCGGCGCTGCCGGCCGGCGACTCGCCCGACGCGGCCAGCGGCGGTGAGCGGATCGCCCGGCAGCGGCTCACCGACTGGCTGCCCGACCTGCCGAGCTACGGCGATCAGCACGACGACATGGCCGGCGACGACACCTCCCGGCTCAGCCCGTACCTGCGCTTCGGCTGCGTGTCGCCGCTGGCGGTGGCGAACCGCGCCGGGGACCGGTCCGGCCCGTTCGTCCGGCAGCTGTGCTGGCGGGACTTCTACTACCAGGTCACCGCCGCCTTTCCGGAGATCTCGACAGCGGCTTACCGGCGGGGTGCCACCGAGCAGTGGCGCTACGACGACGATGCGTTGGCGGCCTGGGCCGAGGGACGCACCGGGATGCCGATCGTCGACGCCGGGATGCGGCAGCTGCGGGCCCTCGGCTGGATGCACAACCGGGCCCGGCTGATCACCGCCGGCTACCTGACCAAGCACCTCGGGCAGGACTGGCGTTCCGGGGTGGCGGTCTTCTTCCGCTGGCTGCTCGACGGGGACGTGGCGAACAACTCCGGCAACTGGCAGTGGGTGGCCGGCACCGGCAACGACACGAAGCCCTACCGGGGGTTCAACCCGGTCCGGCAGGCCGAACGGTACGACCCGGACGGCGACTACGTGCGCCGGTGGGTGCCGGAGCTGGCCGGGGTGCAGGGCAAGGCCATCCACCAACCGTGGAAGCTGCCGGAGGCCCTGCGCCAGACGCTCGACTACCCACCGCCCCTCTCGGTACCGGGCACCGACCCCGTCTGGCTGCGCTGATCAGAGCACCGAGTGCAACGCCTCGACCAGCTCGTCCACCCGGTCGTGCTCGGCGAGGTGCGCCGTGGCGTACGCGAAGGTGTAGCCGCGCTCGGGGTCGGCCCACGCGCTGCTGCCACCGATGCCGCCCATGCCCCAGCTGCCGTCCGGCTCCCACTGCATGCCCAGGGTCCAGTGGGCGTCGCGGTCCAACACCAGGTCCGGCCCGTCGTACTGGACCCTGGTCGTTTCCGCCACCAGCTCCGGGCTGAACAGCCGAACCCCGTCCAGGACACCACCGGCCAGCAGACCGGCGTAGAGCCGGGCCAGGCTGGGCGCTGTGGCGTGCAGGTTGACGGCGGGCATCTCGGCGCCCCGCCACAGCTGGCTGTTCAGCACGGCCAGGTCCAGCCCGCCCGCCGGGTTGCCCATCGCCCGCGCCCGCAGCGAGCCCGCCTCACCGAGCGCCCGGGTCGGCCACCCCGGGTCGCCGTACCGCAGGTCCGCGCAGCGCAGCTGGTCCGCCTCACTCAGCCCGAAGCCGAGGTCGAGCTGCCACCGGTCGGCGATCTCCTCGGCCAGGAACCTGCCCACCGACCGTCCGTCGACGCGGCGGACCAGCTCGCCCACCAGATGCCCGTACGTCCAGGCGTGTTCCCCGGCGACCGAGCCCGGCGACCACTCGGGGTCGGCGGCGGCCAGGTCGCCGGTGAGCAGCGCCCAGTCGGCGACCGCGGTGGCCGGTCGGGGCACCGGAAAGGCCGGCAACCCGGCGGTGTGCGACAACACCTGACGCACCGTGGCGGGTGTGCGGAACTCCGGCCAGTACCGGTTAACTGGTGCGTCGAGATCGACGGTGCCCCGGTCGACGAGCAGCAGCAGGCAGAGTGCGGCCACCGGCTTGCCGACCGAGTAGACGTTCACCAGGGTGTCCGGCAGCCACGGCTCGCCGCCCGGCCCGTGGCCGCTGCGGGAGCCGCCGACCAGGTCCACGACAGGTCGCCCGTCGTACCAGATGGTCAGGGCCGCGCCGGTTTCCCGGCCCGAGGCGAACAGGTCGTGGAAGCAGTCCCGGACCGGAGCGAAGCGTGCGTGCATCCGGCCACGGTAGGCGTCCGGGCCGGTGCGCGTGCCGACTTTTCCGCCGACCCCGGTGGTTGGGGTGGTGTCGCTGGGGGATGCTGTTCGGTGTGGCGGAGCCGGAGCTGGTGGATGTGGTCGTGGTCGGGCTCGGGGTCGGCGGCGAGGAGGTGGCCGAGCGACTTGCCGAGGCCGGCCTGAACGTCGTCGGCGTCGAACGGGATCTCGTCGGCGGGGAGTGCCCGTACTGGGGCTGCATCCCGAGCAAGATGATGATCAGAGCCGCCAACGCGCTCGCCGAGGCTCGCCGGGTCGACGGGCTCGCCGGGACGGCGCAGGTCCAGCCGGACTGGGCGCCGGTGGCGAAGCGGATCCGCGAGGAAGCCACCGACACCTGGGACGACACTGTCGCGGCGGAACGGTTCGTCGGCAAGGGCGGCCGGCTCGTGCGAGGCAGCGGCCGGCTCGACGGTCCGCGCCGGGTTCGCGTCGGTGACCAGGTGTTCGAGGCCCGGCACGGGGTGGTGCTGGGCACCGGTACCCGTCCGTCGGTGCCGCCCATCGACGGCCTGGCCGACACGCCGTACTGGACCAACCACCAGGCGATCGAGGTCGAGGAGCTGCCGGAGTCGCTGCTCGTGCTCGGCGGCGGCGCGATCGGCCTGGAGTTGGCGCAGGTCTTCGCCCGCTTCGGGGTCCGGGTCACCGTGGTCGAGGCGCTCGACCGGGTGCTGGCCATCGAGGAACCCGAGGCGTCCGAGGTCGCCGCAGCGGCGCTGCGCGCCGACGGCGTCGAGATCCACACGGGGGTACGCGCCGAACGGGTCGAGCACGACGGGACCAGGTTCACACTGCGCGGCGGCGGCGGAGCGGAGTTCACCGCCGACCGGCTGCTGGTGGTGACCGGGCGCAAGGCCCACCTCGCCGAACTGGGCCTGGACACCATCGGCCTGGACGCCAACCAGCGTTACCTCCCGGTCGACGACCGTCTGCACGTCACCGACCACGTCTGGGCGGTCGGCGACATCACCGGTGAGGGTGCCTTCACCCACATCGCCATGTACCAGGCGGGGATCGTGATCGCCGACATCCTGGCCCGCGCCCGGCAGGCGAAGGCGGGGGCGGACGCCAGCGGCACCTCCAGCGTGGTCGGCGGAGCGATGGGCGCGTCCAGTTCGCTGGCCGCCAGCGGATCGAGCGGGTCGGCCGGCACCGTCCCGCGTGCCGACTATCGCGCGCTGCCCCGGGTGACCTTCACCGATCCCGAGATCGGCGCGGTCGGGCTCACCGAGCAGCAGGCCCGCGAGCGCGGCATCAACGTGCAGGTCGGTTTCACCAAACTCGGCAGCTCGACCCGAGGCTGGATCCACCAGGTCGGCGACGACGGTTTCATCAAGCTCGTGGCGGACGCCGACCAGGGCGTGCTGATCGGCGCGACCTCGGCTGGCCCCGCCGGAGGCGAGGTGCTGTCCGCGCTGGTGGTGGCGGTGCACGCGGCGGTGCCGCTGAGTCAGCTCCGGCACATGATCTACGCGTACCCGACCTTCCACCGGGCCATCGAAACCGCCCTCCGCGACCTGTCCTGACCCCCGGTCCTGCCCGAGACCACAGCGCCCCCGCGAGGCACCGCAATATCAAGGATTCCGAGTCGATCAAGACCACCTGGGGCGGGGTCGGAATGGTCGGTGTGGGAAGAATGCGACAGGCGGCCAGCAAACGACGGGCAGATTGCTGTTCATTTCTTTCATCCAGGTGACGTACGATTGCGACCGTGACCAAGCGGTTGACTGAAGTTGCCAAGAAGGCGGGCGTCAGCGAGGCCACCGTCAGCCGAGTGCTCAACGGCCGCGACGGGGTCTCCGAGGCGACCCGCACCGCAGTGCTGACGGCGCTGGACGTGCTCGGTTACGAGCGGCCGACCAAGCTGCGCGGCGAACGTGCCCGGCTGGTCGGGCTGGTGCTGCCCGAGTTGCAGAACCCGATCTTCCCGGCGTTGGCCGAGGTGGTCACCGGCACTCTCGCCCAGCGCGGCTACACCCCGGCGCTCTGTGCCCGGACCATCGGCGGCGTTTCCGAGATGGACTACGTGGAGATGCTCCTCGACCACCAGGTCTCCGGGGTGATCTTCGCCGGTGGCTCGTACGCGCTCGCCGACGCCAAACACGACCACTACCGGCGGCTGACCGACCGGGGGCTTCCGGTCGTGCTGGTCAACGCTGGTGTGGACGAGCTGGGTTTCCCACGGGTCTCCACTGACGACGCGGTGGCGGTGGAGCAGGCGTACGGGCACCTGCGCTCGCTCGGGCACGAACGGATCGGCATGGTGCTCGGCCCGGAGGGGCATGTGCCGTCGCGGCGCAAGCTCGACGCGATGATGAAGGCCGCGGGCTGGGACGAGGGCGACGCCGAGTGCGTCGAGCGCTCCAGCTTCTCGATGGAGGGTGCGCGGGTCGCCGCGACGAAGTTGGTCGAGCGGGGCGTGACCGGCATCATCTGCGCCAGCGACGTGCTCGCGCTGGGCACGATCCGGGCGGCCCGGCGGCTGGGCCGTTCGGTGCCGGCCGACGTGTCGGTGGTGGGTTTCGACGACTCCGCGTTCATGACGTGCACCGACCCGCCGTTGACCACTGTGCGGCAGCCGATCGAGACGATGGGGCAGGCCGCCGTGGATCTGCTGGTCACCCAGATCGAGGGTGCCGGCGTCCTTCAGGACGAGCTGCTGTTCGAGCCGGAGTTGGTGGTGCGGGGTTCCACCGCTCCCGCCCCCGGCCGCTAGGCACCACACCGAACGACGCTTCGGCCGTCGACCGCCTCTCGCGGTCGGCGGCCGTTTTCGTCGTTGCCCGCCACGGTCGCCATCGACCAAGCCGAATGATCGGCCATAAGGCATCAATAGTCCGCAAACCGGTCTGCTTTCAGAGGCTTGCCAACATCTGTCGTGATCGCGTCGTGTCCTTTCGGAACAGGGTCGATACCTTGCCGAAATGAGTCGGCCTCGCTACAGTGACTCCACTCACACCTGGCTCCGACGCAGCTACTGGGCGTCAGGTCGTATCACCGCAGATCAGCGAAGGTCATTGGAGACACCCGTTCCCGAAGGGATGGACAGATGTCCGTACCGCAATACCGAAAGGCTGCGGCGGTTGCGCTCGTGGCCGGCCTGGGGCTCAGCCTCACGGCATGCTCCACGAAGAGCGACGACAAGGGCTCGACCGCCGGCGGCAAGGTCACCATCACTGTCGACTGCCAGCCGGTCGGCGCCCAGAAAGAGCTGTTGAAGAACTGGAACGACGACGTCGCCGAGTTCCAGAAGCAGAACCCGGACATCACCATCAAGAGCGTCAGCGTCGGCGAGCAGTGCAACAACCCGCCGGACTTCACCGCCCGCCTCGCCGGCGGCACCGTGACCGACGTCTTCTACGGCTACATGACCGATCTCCAGCAGGTGCTCGACTCCGGTCAGGCGATGGACATCAGTCAGCAGGTCAACAAGGACGCGATCGCGACCTGGGACAGCGTCGACCCGGCGCTCAAGGAGGTCTTCACCGACGGCGGCAAGCTCTACGCCGTCCCGGTGAAGAACTACTCGATGGGCCTGGTCTACAACAAGGCCCTGTTCCAGCAGGCTGGGCTGGACGTGAACAACCCGCCCAAGACCTGGGCCGAGGTCCGGGCCGCCGCCAAGAAGATCTCCGCTCTCGGCAACGGCATCGCCGGCTACTCGGAGTACAGCGCCGGCAACACCGGTGGCTGGCACTTCACCTCCCTGCTCTACTCGCAGGGCGGCAAGGTGCTGACCGAGGACGGCAAGAAGGCCGACTTCAACAACGCCCAGGGTAAGCAGGTCCTGCAGAACCTCAAGGACATGCGGTACGGCGACAACAGCATGGGCGCCCGTCAGCTGCTCCAGTGGGGCGACCTGCTGACGAACGCCGGCGCGGGCAAGGTCGGCATGTTCATCGGCGCGCCGGACGCCACCCAGGCGATCGTCAGCCAGTTCCAGGGCAAGTTCCAGGACTGGGCGATGGCTCCGCTGCCCGGCCAGGACGGCGCGGCCAAGGGGACGCTCGGTGGTGGCGAGGGCTACTTCTTCAAGAAGGACCTCACTCCCGAGCAGGTCAAGGCCGGTCTGAAGTGGATCGCGTACCAGAAGCTCACCCCGGGCAAGGGCCAGTTCGACTACGCCCGGGCCAAGCCGCAGAACTACCCGGTGGGTCTGCCCCAGCCGCTGCTCTTCGCCAACGGCAGTGACGCGCAGAAGCAGGAACTGGAGCTGCGTAAGGCGAACGCGAACGTCGACACGGCGAACTTCGCGCTCTTCGAGGCGACCCCGGTTCCGATCAAGGGTGAGCCGCGCAACGCCCAGGCCGTCTACGCGGTGCTCGACGCCGCGATGTCGGGTGTGCTGACCAACCCGAACTCGAACATCGACGCACTGCTCAAGACCGCCGAGGAGAAGGTCAACCAGCTCCTCGCCGCCGAGAGCTGACCGATCGTGTGGGGGTCGGGACGCCGACCCGACCCCCACGCCAATCGCATCACATCTCGACGTGACCGACTCACCCAGGAGTTGCCTTGGCGATCACCACCGTCCCGGAGACCCCCAGGAAACCGGGCCGCCCGCCGTCGCCGTACTCGGCGAGGCCGCAGCGCACGAGTCTCGGCCGCAAGGTACGGGACAACCTCAGCGGTCACGCGTTCCTGATCGGGGCGGTGCTCTGCTTCGTCGTCTTCTCCTGGTACCCGATGGTCCGCGGCATCATCATGAGCTTCCAGCGGACCCGGCGCGGCGAGACCACCTGGGTGGGCTGGGACAACTACTCCCGCATCATCGCCGACCCCAGCTTCTGGACGGCCTGGCAGAACACGTTCTACTTCACGGTCCTGGCGCTGGCCCTCGGGTACGTGGTGCCGTTCTTCGTGGCGATCCTGCTCAACGAGTTCCGCCACGCCAAGGGGTACCTGCGGATCCTGGTCTACCTGCCGGTGATGCTGCCGCCGGCCTCGGCGTTGTTCCTCTTCAAGTTCTACGCGTACGACCCCAGCGAGGCCGGGCTCTTCAACGCGATCCTCAAGGCACTGCACCTGCCCACCTCGCAGTGGATGCAGTCGCCCGAGATGACGATGCCGGCGATGGTGCTCGCGTCGACCTGGATGAACATGGGCGGCGCGGTACTGATCTACCTGGCGTCGTTGCAGAACATCCCCGGTGAGCTCTACGAGGCGGCGGAGCTCGACGGCGCCGGGATCTGGCGCCGGATCGTCCACGTGACGATCCCGCAGACCCGGTTGATCCTCGCGCTCCTGGCGATGTTGCAGATCGTCGCCACCATGCAGCTCTTCATCGAGCCACTGATCCTCGCCAACGGTGCGGGCGCGGAAGACTCGGCGACCTCGGTGGCGTACCTCATCTACCAGCACGGGTTCTTCCAGAACGACCTCAATGGCGCCGCCGCCCTGGGCGTGATCATGCTCGTGGTGCTGGCCGGCTTCTCCGCCGTGTACGTGCGGCTGACTGCGAAACAGGACTAGGACGGCGAGGAATGGCACAGGATTCCGGAACCCGGACCCTCATCTCCCAATCCCAGCTCAGCCGGGGGCGCGGCCGGGTCATCTACTGGACGCTGCTGGTAGTGGTCGTGACAGGGTTCACGCTCGTCTTCCTCGGGCCGCTCTACTGGATGGTCACCGGCGCGCTCAAGTCCGGCCAGGAGATCGCGCAGACCCCGCCGTCGCTGTGGCCGAAGGATCCGCAGCCGCAGAACTACATCGACGCGTGGAACAACCTGGCCCTCGCCAAGCTGCTGTTCAACACCTTCTACTACGCGATCGGTGCGGTGCTGTTCCAGCTGGTCTTCGACACCGCCGCCGCGTACTCGCTGTCCAAGCTTCGACCGATCTTCGGCAACGTGATCCTCGCCCTGATGCTGGGGACGCTGATGATCCCGGCGATGGTCCTCATCGTTCCGCAGTACGTGACGGTGATCGACCTGCCGATCGTGCACATCAACCTGCTGGACTCACCGTTCGCGATCTGGCTGCCCCTGGTCGCGAACGCGTTCAACATCTTCCTGTTGAAGCGGTTCTTCGACTCGATCCCCGAGGAACTGATGGCGGCGGCACTGATGGACGGGGCGACCTCGCTGCGCACGCTCTGGTCGATCATCCTGCCGTTGTCGCGACCCATCCTCGGCGTCGTCTCGATCTTCGCCGTGACGGCGGTCTGGAAGGACTTCCTCTGGCCGAAGCTGGTCATGCCGTCGCCCGAGACCCGGACGGTCAGCGTCGGCATCTACGCCTTCGCGGGCGGCACACCGATGAACGTGGTGATCGCCGCGTCGGTCATCGCCGCGATCCCGACTGTCATCATCTTCCTGATCTTCCAGCGAAACATCATGTCCGGTCTGACCACGGGCAGCATCAAGGGATAGCGACCACCGGTCCTCCCGCGCGGCGAACAACGACCGTTCGCCCGACACATAACCAGGTCCGGCGAACCCGCCGACGTACTGACGCAGAAAGCAGGTGCTCGTGTCCACAGCTGACAGAAGTCCGTGGTGGCGTGGAGCCGTGATCTACCAGGTGTATCCCCGCAGCTTCGCCGACGGTAACGGCGACGGCATCGGTGACATCGCCGGCATCCGGTCCCGGCTGAACCACCTGTCCGCGCTCGGCGTCGACGCGATCTGGTTCAGCCCCTGGTACCCGTCCCCGATGGCCGACGCAGGCTACGACGTCTCCGACTACCGCGACATCGACCCGGTCTTCGGCACCCTGACCGAGGTCGAGGCGCTGATTGCTGAGGCGCACGCGCTGGGCATCCGGACCATCGTCGACGTGGTGCCCAACCACTGCTCCGACGCGCACCCCTGGTTCCAGGCCGCGCTCGCCGGCGGCCCCGGCGCGCCCGAACGGGACCTGTTCTGGTTCCGACCCGGCCGGGGGCCCAACGGCGACGAACGACCCACCGACTGGATCGGCGAGTTCGGCGGCGAGACCTGGACCCGCACCACCAACCCGGACGGCACCCCCGGCGACTGGTACCTGCACCTGTTCGCCCCCCAGCAGCCGGACTTCAACTGGGACCACCCCCGGGTGCGGGAGGAGTTCGAGGACGTCCTGCGGTTCTGGTTCGACAGGGGCGTGGACGGCATCCGGATCGACTCGGCCGGGCTCCTGGTCAAGGACGGGACGCTGCCCGAGGTCCGCGAGGACGAGCCGCACCCGTTCCACGACCTCGACGGGGTGCACGACATCTACCGGGGCTGGCGTCGGGTCGCCGACGAGTACGTCGACCGGGCGCTGATCGGTGAGGTGTGGCTGCCGGACCGGCAGCGGTTCGCCAACTACCTGCGCCCGGACGAGCTGCACGCCGCGTTCAACTTCGACTTCCTCGGCTGCGCCTGGGACGCCGCGGCGCTGCGGGAGAGCATCGACGGGACGCTGAGCGCGCACGCGCCGGTCAACGCGCCGGCCACCTGGGTGCTCTCGAACCACGACGTCACCCGGCACGTCACCCGCTACGGTCGCGCGGACACCCGGTTCAGCTTCGCCGCCAAACGCGAGGGCACCCCGACCGATCTGGAGCTGGGCACCCGCCGGGCCCGCGCCGCAGCGCTGCTCTCGCTGTCGCTGCCCGGTGCCGCCTACGTCTACCAGGGCGAGGAGCTGGGCCTCTACGAGGTCGAGGACATTCCGTACGCGATGCGGCAGGACCCGATGTGGGAGCGGTCCGGCCGGATCGACCCCGGTCGGGACGGCTGCCGCGTACCGCTGCCGTGGGCCGGGGACGAGCCGCCGTTCGCGTTCAGCCCCGCTGGTGCCGCGGCGCCGTGGCTGCCGCAGCCGGCCGACTGGAAGGACCGGACGGCCAGCGCGCAGACCGGCGACTCGGCTTCGATGCTGGAGCTGTACCGGGCGGCGATCCAGGCTCGGAAGGCCGACCCGGCGCTCGGTGACGGCGAGCTGACCTGGTTGCCCGCCCCGGACGGGGTGCTGGCGTTCCACCGTGGCGGAGGCTTCACCTGCCTGGTCAACCTCTCCACCGCGCCGGTGCCGATGCCAGCTCAGGGGGAGTTGCTGCTGGCCAGCGGGCCGCTCGACGACGGGTTGCTGCCGACCGACACGGCTGTCTGGCTGCGTACCGCCGAATCCACCGACGGGCCGCGCGGGGCGGACGGCCCGGCCTGACCTGACTCTGCTCGCCGTGGTGCCGGCGGCCCGTCCCGGCCGCCGGCACCACACCACCAGGAAGGGAGAACCGAGGGGGAACGCGCGACACCGCACCGACACGGGGGGATCTGGCCTGCCTGACGAAAGGGAGAGCGCAGCTCATGGCCAACCACACCACCGGCACCCCGCACCACCTCCGACACCCGACCCGGGCACTGTTGGCCGCCATCGGCGCCACCCTGCTCGCCGCCACATCAGTCACCGTCCTCGCGGTGACCGGCACCGCGACCCCGGCCTCGGCGGCGGGGTTGTCCCCCTTCGACATCCCCAACCGGGGCGCCACGGTTCCGTTCGTCGAGCAGGAGGCGGAGGAGACCGCCCACAACGGCACGAAGATCGGCCCGGACCGGCGTTACGGCACGCTGCCGTCCGAGGCGTCCGGCCGGGAGGCGGTCACCCTCGACGCCGTCGGCGAATACGTCGAATTCACCCTCACCGCCCCGGCCAACGCTGTCACCTTCCGCTACAGCCTGCCGGACAGCCCGGCCGGCACCGGCCGCGACGCCGCCATCGACCTACGGGCCAACGGGTCGCTGCTGAAGTCGGTCCCGGTGACGTCGAAGTACGGCTGGTACTACGGCGGATACCCGTTCAACAACAACCCGGGCGACACCAACCCGCACCACTTCTACGACGAGACCCGGGCGCTGTTCGGCAGCACCCAGCCGGCCGGCACGAAGATCCGGCTACAGGTCTCCTCGACCGCGCAGTCGCCCACGTTCACCATCGACCTTGCCGACTTCGAGCTGGTCGCCCCGGCGATCACGAAGCCCTCCGGTGTGCTCGACGTGGTCACCGACTTCGGTGCCGACCCGAGCGGCGCGACCGACTCGACAGCGAAGTTCCAGGCGGCGGTCGACGCCGGCAAGGCCCAGGGCCGGGCGGTCTGGATCCCGACCGGCACCTTCACCCTCTGGGACCACGTGGTGGTCGACGGGGTGACACTGCGCGGCGCCGGCCCTTGGTACTCGGTGCTCGGCGGCCGGCACCCCACCGAGCGGAACAGGTCCGTCGGCATCTACGGCAAGTACGTTCCCGGTGGCGGCTACACCGGCCCGGTTCGCGCACACGAGGCGAACGGGCCCAGCCGCAACGTCACGCTGCGGGACTTCGCCATCATCGGCGACATCCGCGAGCGGGTGGACGATGACCAGGTCAACGCCCTGGGCGGGGCGATGACCAACTCGGTGGTCGACAACCTCTGGCTGGAGAACACCAAGGTCGGGGCGTGGATGGACGGCCCGATGGACAACTTCACCATCCGCAACAGCCGGATCCTGGACCAGACCGCGGACGGGGTGAACTTCCACACCGGGGTGACCAACTCGACGGTGACGAACACGTTCGTCCGCAACACCGGCGACGACGCGTTGGCGATGTGGGCGCAGAGCGTGCCGAACGTCAACAACTCCTTCACCCGCAACACCATCGGGGTGACCCTGCTGGCCAACCACCTGGTCAGCTACGGCGGTCGGGACATCAAGATCACCGACAACGTGACGGCCGACTCGCTGACCAACGGCGGCGGCATCCACATCGCCAACCGCTACCCCGGCGTGCAGGGCGCCACCGGAGTCCAGGGCACCTGGACGATCGCCCGGAACACGCTGATCCGTAACGGCAACTCGGACTACAACTGGAACTTCGGTGTCGGCGCGATCTGGTTCTCCGCGCTCAACGAGGCGTTCCAGAACCCCACCATCAACATCACCGACACCGACATCCTGGACAGCTCGTACGCGGCGCTGCACTGGATCGAGGGCCAGACCAACGGGATCAACCTCAACAACGTGCGAATCGACGGCGCCGGCACGTACGCGCTGCAGGTGCAGGCGAACAGTCAGGTGTCGTTCACCAACGTGCGGGCCACCAACATCGCGCAGAGCAACCCGATGCACAACTGCGTGGGCGCCGGCTTCCAGATCACCCAAGGCTCCGGCAACTCCGGCTGGTACACCCCGACCCCGTACTGCGGCCCGTGGCCGAACCCCCAGTGGGGCGGCGGGCCCACCTCGCCGCCGCCGACCACCCCGCCGCCCACCACTCCGCCTCCGACCACCCCGCCGCCGACCAGCGGAAACCTGGCGCTGGGCCGGTCCACGACAGCTACCAGCACCAACCAGAGCTACACGGCGGCCAACGTGGTCGACGGCAACGCGTCGACGTACTGGGAGAGCGCCAACAACGCCTTCCCCCAGTCGGTCACCATCGACCTGGGCGCGTCCCGATCGGTCGACCGGGTGGCGCTCAAGCTGCCCAGCGGTTGGGAGCAACGCACCCAGACCCTGTCGGTGCTCGGCTCCACCGACGGCTCGTCGTACACCACACTGGCGTCGTCCGCCGGTCGGGTCTTCGCCCCCGGCGCGGGCAACACCGTGTCGATCGGGCTGCCCTCCGGTGACCGCCGCTACATCCGGGTCACCGTCACCGGCAACACCGGCTGGCCGGCCGCGCAACTCTCCGAGGTCGAGGTGTACGGCGGCACCCAGACCACCCCACCGCCGACCACCCCACCGCCGACCACGCCGCCGCCCACCACCCCGCCCCCGACCACGCCGCCGCCCAGCGGCAACCTGGCGGCCGGGCGGTCGATCACCGAGACCAGCCACTCCGACGTGTACGCCGCCCCCAACGCGGTGGACGGCAACGCGAACACCTACTGGGAGAGCGCCAACAGCGCGTTCCCGCAGTCGTTGACCGTGGACCTGGGGGCCAACCGGTCGGTGTCCCGGGTCGTGCTGAAGCTCCCACCGTCATCGGCCTGGCAGACGCGTACGCAGACGCTGGCGGTGCTCGGCTCCACGAACGGCTCGACGTTCAGCACGCTGAAGGCGTCCGCCGGCTACAGCTTCAACCCGGCCAGCGGCAACACGGTCACAGTGACCTTCACGGCGACCACCCAGCGGTACCTGCGGCTGACCGTCACCGGCAACAGCGGCTGGCCAGCCGGCCAGCTCAGCGAGTTCGAGGTCTACTCCAGCTAGGTCGGTTGCCCCCGCCCGGAGCGGGCGGGGGCAACCGGTCCGGGCGCCCCGGCGCAACGCCGCGCCGGCCGCCCGACCCCGTCCCCAACCCGCTCCTTCCCCCACCTGTCGCGGTACGACGGGCGTACCCCTGCACCCGTCGCCGGGCAACGCACCCACACCCACCCCCGAAAGAGGTGTAGCGACCCCATGTCCAGGACTGGCACGAGACGAGGCACGCCGCCAACCGGCGCGCCCACCACCGTCCCCCGTACCGCCCGCACGGGCCGCCGTCGGATGCTCGCCGGCGCGCTCGCCGGGATGCTCCTCGCCACCGCCCCGGTCGTCACCCCCATGGCGAGCGCGGCACCGGCGGCCGACCCGTCCGCGGCCTCCGCCCGTGTGGCCATGCTCGCCGGGCTCTCCGCGACAATGACCGCCAGCAGCTACAACCAGAACTACGTGGCGGGCAACGCCAACGACGGCAACGCGTCGACCTACTGGGAGAGCGCCAACAACGCGTTCCCGCAGTGGATCCAGGCGGACCTGGGCGCCACTGTCAGCGTGGACCGGGTGGTGCTCAAGCTGCCGCCCGCCTCGGACTGGCAGACCCGCACCCAGACGCTGTCGGTGCTCGGCTCGACCAACGGCTCGTCCTTCACCACCCTGAAGGCGTCCGCCGGCTACACGTTCAACCCGAGCAGCGGCAACACCGCGACGGTCAGCTTCACCGCCGCCAGCACCCGCTACGTACGCGTGCAGGTCACCGGCAACACCGGCTGGGCGGCCGCCCAGCTGTCCGAGGTCGAGGTCTACGGCGCCACCGGCAGCACCGACACCCAGGCGCCCAGCGTCCCGGGCAACCTGGCCTACACCCAGCCGGCCAGCGGGCAGATCCGGCTCGCCTGGTCGGCGTCGACCGACAACGTCGGAGTGACCGGGTACGACGTCTACGCCAACGGCGCGCTGCGCGGCAGCGTCAGCGGCTCGACGCTCACCTACACCGACAGCCAGCCGACCAGTGCCACTGTCTCGTACTACGTGCGGGCCAAGGACGCGGCCGGCAACCAGTCGGCCAACAGCAACACGGTGACCCGGACCGGCACCGGCAACCCGCCAACCGGTTCGAACCTGGCGATCGGCAAGCCGATCACCGCCTCCGGGTTCGTGCACACGTTCGTGGCCACCAACGCCAACGACAACAACGTGGCCACCTACTGGGAGGGCAACGGCAACCCGAGCACACTGACGGTGCAGCTCGGCGCCAACGCGAGCCTCAGCCAGGTCGTCGTGAAGCTCAACCCGGACTCGGCGTGGGGCGCGCGTACCCAGAACATCACGGTGCTCGGCCGGGACCAGGGCTCGTCGTCCTTCACCACGCTGGTGGGCGCGGCGAACTACTCCTTCAACCCGGGTAGCGGCAACACGGTGACCATCCCGGTCTCCGGCGCCGCGGCCGACGTACGGCTCTCGATCGCCTCGAACACCGGCGCTCCGGCCGGTCAGGTGGCCGAGTTCCAGGTCTTCGGCACCCCGGCGCCGAACCCGGACCTGACCGTGACCGGCATGTCGTTCACCCCGTCCGCACCGGTGGAGACCAGCACCATCACGCTCTCCGCGACGGTGCGTAACGCGGGCTCGGCGGCCTCCGGCGCGACAAACGTCAACTTCTACCTGGGCTCCACCCGGGTGGGCACGGCATCGGTCGGCGGTCTCGCGGCCGGCGCCTCGACAACTGTCAGCGCCAGCATCGGCACCCGGGACTCGGGCAGCTACCCGCTCAGCGCCAAGGTCGACGAGTCGAACACAGTCGTCGAGCAGGACGACACCAACAACAGCTACACCAACCCCACCCCGTTGGTCGTCGCCGCGGTCGCCAGCTCCGACCTGGTCGCCTCGGCGGTCGCCTGGTCGCCGGGCAACCCGTCGGCGGGCAACACGGTGACCTTCTCCGTGTCCATCCGCAACGCCGGCAACCAGGCCTCCGCGTCCGGTGCGCACGGCATCACCCTGACCGTGCTCAACGAGTCCGGCTCCGTGATCCGTACCCTGACCGGCTCGTACTCCGGCGTGATCAACGCTGGCGCGACGGTCGGCCCGATCAGCCTGGGCACCTGGACCGCCGCGAACGGCAAGTACACAGTCCGGGTGGTGCTCGCCGTCGACGGCAACGAGCTGCCGGTGAAGCAGGCCAACAACACCAGTGACCGTCCGCTCTTCGTCGGTCGCGGCGCCAACATGCCGTACGACATGTACGAGGCCGAGGACGGTGCGATCGGCGGCGGCGCCGCCGTCGTCGGACCGAACCGGGAGATCGGTGACCTGGCCGGCGAGGCGTCCGGTCGGCGGGCGGTGACCCTCAACTCGACCGGCAGCTACGTCGAGTTCACCACCCGGGGCAGCACCAACACGCTGGTCACGCGCTTCTCCATCCCGGACGCACCGGGCGGCGGCGGGATCAACTCGACGCTGAACGTCTACGTCAACGGCACGTTCCACAAGGCCATCGACCTGACGTCCCGGTACGCCTGGCTCTACGGCAGCGAGGCCAGCCCGGGCAACTCGCCGAGCGCGGGCGGACCGCGGCACATCTACGACGAAGCCAACGTCATGCTCAACTCCACAGTCCCGGCCGGCAGCAAGATCCGCCTCCAGAAGGACCCGGCCAACACCACCACGTACGCGATCGACTTCATCAACACCGAGCAGGTGGCGCCGATCGCCAACCCGGACCCGACCCGCTACACCACGCCGACCGGCTTCACCCACCAGGACGTGCAGAACGCCCTGGACCGGGTGCGGATGGACACCACCGGCAACCTGGTCGGGGTGTACCTGCCGACCGGTAACTACTCCACCTCGTCGAAGTTCCAGGTGTACGGCAAGGCGGTCCAGGTGACCGGCGCCGGCCCCTGGTACACCCGGTTCAACGCGCCGTCCGGCCAGGACAACACCGACATCGGCTTCCGGGCCGAGAACTCGGCGGCCAACTCGTCGTTCAAGAACTTCGCCTACTTCGGCAACTACACCTCGCGGATCGACGGTCCGGGCAAGGTGTTCGACTTCGCCAACGTGTCGAACATCGTGATCGACAACATCTGGAACGAGCACATGGTGTGCCTCTACTGGGGCGCGAACACCGACTACATGACGATCAAGAACTCCCGGATCCGGAACATGTTCGCCGACGGCATCAACATGACCAACGGCAGCACCAACAACCTGGTCAGCAACAACGACGCCCGGGCCACCGGCGACGACAGCTTCGCGCTGTTCTCGGCGATCGATGCGGGCGGCGCCGACATGAAGGACAACATCTACGAGAACCTGACCTCGACCCTGACCTGGCGGGCCGCCGGTGTCGCCGTGTACGGCGGCTACGGCAACACGTTCCGCAACATCTACATCGCGGACACCCTGGTCTACTCGGGCATCACCATCAGTTCGCTCGACTTCGGCTACCCGATGAACGGCTTCGGTGCCAACCCGCCGACCCGCTTCGAGAACATCTCGATCGTGCGGGCCGGTGGGCACTTCTGGGGTGGGCAGACGTTCCCGGCGATCTGGGTCTTCTCCGCCTCGAAGGTGTTCCAGGGCATCCGGGTCAGCGATGTCGACATCATCGATCCGACCTACAGCGGCATCATGTTCCAGACCAACTACGTCGGTGGGCAGCCGCAGAACCCGATCACCGACACGGTCTTCACGAACGTCTCCATCAGCGGTGCCCGGAAGAGCGGGGACGCCTACGACGCGAAGTCCGGCTTCGCCATCTGGGCGAACCCGATGCCGGAGGCCGGGCAGGGGCCGGCCGTCGGCTCGGTCACCTTCAACAACCTCCGCTTGAGCAACAACGCGGTGGACATCCAGAACCCCACGACAACCTTCACCATCAACCGCAACTGAGCTAACCGGTAGCCGACGCCGCCGGGGGGTGTACCCCTCCCGGCGGCATCGCGCCGTGTCGGCCCTCGCCAGCGGTGAACCGGGCCGCGCCGGCCGCCGCGTCCGTGGCCAGCGAGTCCATCCCGTACGCCAACTCGGTCGCCAGCGCCTCCGGCTCTCGTCGCCCCGCGCCGGCCAGCAGCGCCGCCCGGTCGTTGCGCAGGCAGGTCTGCGGATGCCGGGCGATCGCCGCCGCCAACTCCTCGGCCGCAGCCCGCGCCTGGCCGGGTGGCACCAACCGATTGACCAACCCCATCGTGTACGCCTCGTCGGCCGGCACCGGGCGGCCGGTGAGGATCAGGTCCATGGCCCGACTCTCGCCGATCAGCCGGGGCAGCCGAACGGTGCCGCCGTCGATCAGCGGCACTCCCCAGCGGCGGCAGAACACGCCGAGTGTCGCGTCGGACTCGGCGACCCGCAGGTCACACCAGAGCGCCAGCTCGAGCCCGCCCGCCACCGCGTACCCGGAGATCGCCGCGATCACCGGTTTGCTGAGCGTCATCCGGGTCGGACCCATCGGGCCGTCCCCCTCCGGCTCGACCCGGTTACCGCTCGGTGTGCCGATCGCCTTGAGGTCGGCACCGGCGCAGAACGTGCCACCGGCACCCCAGAGCACGGCCACCGCCGCGTCGGGGTCGGCGTCGAAGGCCCGAAACGCGTCGGCCAGCGCCCGAGCCGTAGGACCGTCCACGGCGTTCCGAGCTGCCGGTCGATCCAGCACAACTGTGCTGACCGCCCCGACCCGCTCCACCCACACACCCATCCCGCCAGCATGCCCGGCTCGCCCGACCCCCACAATCCCCGTCGATCTTGCACTTCCGGTTGCCGGTTCGCGGCTTGTGCCCCGATTCATCGGAGCAGAAACTGCAAGATCGGCGGTGTGGGGCGTGGGGTCAGGTTTGTCGTTGCCGACCGGTTTGCGACGGCGATCGCCGGGAAGTCGGTACTCGTGCGAGCACTTTTGACGAAAGTTGAGCAGGACTCCCGGCTGGACCGCGCGGGTGACCGGTTGCAGAAGGTCGTCCTGGGGACACTGCGTCCACGCCGGCTGCGCGACCTGCTGCACGGGGTGACCCTCGGGCACCCGCTGCACCCGGCGATGGTGCAGGTGCCGGTCGGCGCGTGGATCAGCGCCGCGGTGCTGGACCTCATGCCCGGGCAGCGCCGGCCAGCCACCGTGCTGGTCGGTCTGGGCACCGTCAGCGCGCTGCCAGCGGCGGTCGCCGGTCTGAACGACTGGGCGGCACTCGCCCGGGACCAGCGCCGGGTCGGCCTGGTGCACGCCGCCGCCAACACCGTCGGCATGACGCTCTACGCCGGCTCGTTGGCCGCCCGACTGTCCGGCCGTCACGGCATGGGTCGCGCCCTCGGCTTCCTCGGGCTCTCCACAGTGAGCCTCGGCGCCTACATCGGGGGTCACCTGGCGTACAAGCAGGGGGCGCAGGTCAACCAGAGCGTCTCCGAGCTGCACCGGATGACCGATGGCTGGCACTCGTTGGCCGACATGGCGACGTTGCCGCAACGCACCCTGATCACCCGGGAGGTGGACGACGACATCTCGGTCATCCTCTACCGGCACGGTGACGAGGTGACGGTGATGTTGGAGCGCTGCCCGCACCAGAGCGGGCCGCTCGGCGAGGGTGAAGTGCAGGAGATCGACGGCCACGCCTGCGTGGTCTGCCCGTGGCACGGCAGCGCCTTCCGGCTCAACGGCGGTGAGGTCGTGCAGGGGCCGTCCGGCAACGACCAGCAGATCCTGCCCACCCGGATCCAGGACGGCGTGCTCCAGACCCGCCTGCCCTGACCCGTTCGCGCTGGCCCGCCCGCGCCGTGGCGCTGGTCCGCGCGCCTCCGGCGTCGGGATGCCTTACCTCACGCAGATGCTCCGCGCCCCAAGGCAGGAACTCCTTCGACGCTGACGTCTGTGAGTCATCTTGATGACCCAGAGGCATATCGCTCTCCGAGACGTCGCCCCGGCCGCCCCCGCCAGGGCGGCGTGACGTGCGGGCCGCTCAGATGCGTCGGTGTCGGCCCACCGGCGGACCGTCCGGCACGGAGTCCAGGCCGTGCCCGCCGTCGAACAGCCCGCCCTCGCCGCCAGCACCGGCCCAGCCCTCGTCACCATCCCAGCCATCAGGGCCGGCGGCCGTCATTCCGCCGCCGTAGGGTGCCGTGCCGCCGGAGAGAGCCATCCCGCTGCCCGGAAACGCCGTGCTGCCGGGGAAAGCCATTCCGCTGCCGGCGGGTGCCACCTCGCTGCCGGCGGGCATCACCCCACTTCCGGTAGGTGCGACAGCACTGCCGGCAGGCTTCTCTCCGCCACCGCGAGGTGCGACCCCGCTCCCGCTCGGTGCCGCGCCGCCGTGCGGTGCCGCCGGGCCTTCGATGGCCGCCGCCGCCCGGCTGGCAGCCCACGCGGCACCGCTCCCGGCCGCCCCACCACCGCCACGCCGGCCTGCACCACTGCCGCTCTGGCCCGCGCCACCGCTTCGTCGGCCTGCGCCGCTTCGGGAGGTGCGGGAGGACGCGGCCAGTCGGGGAGCTGCCCCGGCGGTGGCTGGACGGCGACGCAGCCCCAGGACTGCGCCGATCTGGGCGCCGACGATGCTCGCCACCGCCAGTACGGCGGAGACCGCCAGCGGACGGTTCACCCGATCGGCGGCACCGGCTCGGGCCGCACCGACAGTCATCGCTGGTGGTTGGCCCGCTGACTCCGTACCGCTGGGCGGTGCCGGGGCCACCCGCGGCGGTGCGGCCCGCTCGGGCGCCGGCCGGGGCGCGGGCGGTTTCGGCGCCGCGGGCCGGTCGACGAGCCGGCCGGTGGCGTGCTGCCGGGCCCCCTGGTCGGCGGCCTCAGTGGGCAGCCGGAGCAGTTGGCCGGGGCGGATCCGGTCCGGGTCGTCGAGCTTGTTCAGCTTGGCGAGCTGTCGGTAGTCACCGAACTCGTCCAGGTACCGCTCGGCCACCTCACCGAGGTAGTCGCCCCGCGCCACCCGGTACACCGGCGCGGCCTCGTCGTTCGCCGTCGACGCGGCGCGAGTCGGCGCGGCCACTGTGGTGACGGCCGGCGCACTCGGACTGGCGTACACCGGAGTTCCGTAGATTGCCGCGGCGCTCGCGGCGGCCGGGCTGGCGACCAGGATCAGCGCGACCGAGCCGACCAGCGCGGCGGCGGCCTTCTGCTGGCGGCCCATCCCGGGCAGCTTCGGCGCCGGCCGGCGCAGGGTCTGCGCGCCCAGCTCGACGAGGACGGAGAAGGCGAACGTGGCCCAGCCGAACCAACCGGCCACTGCGAGAGCCCGCAGGAAGAGCTGACCGTCGTCCCGGCTGGTCAGCGCGGTGCCCACCTCGCTGATCGTGGGAAGGTGATCGGGCAGCGGGTTACCGGCGAAGGCGAGCAGCGCGATCGGCGCGCCGACCAGTAGCACCAGGAGCACGGCCAGCGCGCCGATGCCGGTGAGGATCCGTCCGGTCCGCCGTACGACGGACCCACCCGATACGGGCATGACTGCCTTCCTTCCTACTGTGTTGCGGTGATGGCACGCGCGGTCGCCTCGCCGGTGACGGTGACCGTCTTCTCTTGAATGAACGGTCCGATCATCGAGCGGTGGTAGGTGATGGAGACGGTCACCCGGATCAGGGTTTCCCCATCGGCCTGGGGAAAGTTCACGGAGTGGCCAGAGGTTTTCACCGCCGCCAGGTAGTTGGCGACCGCATCGCGCGCCTCCGGCTCGTTGATCCGCGTCGGCCCGCCCTCGATGGCGGTGGCCCGGTCGATGGCCTGACCGCCGGCCCGGGCCGCCTCGGCGGCCAGGTTCTGGGCGCGTTGCAGGGTGCGGAGCTGTCCGGCGCCGTCGAAGGAGAGGCCGATGATGGCCAGTACACCGACCATCGTCACCGCGAGGAAGATGCTCACCCGGCCGTGCTCACCGGCCCGCGAGGGCCTGGCAGCCGATGTCGTGGCCGTCATTGCCGACTCCGGTAACGGTCGAGGGGGGAGGTGAACTCCGCGGAGATCAGCCGTTCACTCTCCATCCCGGGCAGGATGTCGAGGGTGATGTCCTTGAAGGACACGCGGCAGCTGATCTTCACCGTCACCGTGGCGTTCGTACCGACCGTGCTGCTGAAGGCCTTGTCGAAGCTGGACCCGTTGCCGGGCGACTTGCCGCTGAATTCCGGGTCCAGGCCGTTGGCGCAGGCCAGGCCGTGCCAGTCCAGCTGTTTCTGGGCAGCCTCCCGCGCCTCTTCCTTGGCGACGTCGGAGTTCCGGGAGATCGACGCCGCCCGGGCGGCGTCGTGCGCGGCCGCTTCGAGCGCCTCCGCGGCCACCGCGCTGCGCCCGACCACACCGGCCAGCACCATCAGCGCGATGAACGCGGGCGCGAGCACCGCCACCTCGATGGAGACCGAGCCCCGCTCGGCGGTACGGGTCATGGCGGGGTCACCCTCTCCACCGTTCCGTGGGCGGTCTGCCGAATCGCGAAGTCCACGCCCGGCACCACCGACAGGGACCGGCCACTCACCGTGCAGGTCACCTCGGTCGGGGTGGTCACGCAGGTCGGGCCGGACCTGTCCCAGCCCACCAGCCAACCGCCGGCGGCCCGCAGGAAGCGGGAGGCGCTGTCCACCCCGGCGCCGCTGCGCGCCTGGTACGTCCGCTGCGCGTTGACACCGCTCTGCGCGGCGTTCAAGGCTGTGGAGCGGGCGAGGAAGACGGCCGCGACCTGGATCGAGGCGAAGAGCAGCACCAGGATCAGCGGCATCATCACGGCGAGTTCCACCGGGTTGGCACCCCGCTCGCGGTCGCCGGCCGCGAGGCGGCGCCGGGCGGCGGTGACCGCCCGGCTCCATCTCGGGTACGCAGCTGCACGCACGCCAGCTACTACGGCTTCGTGTAATTCGGGATACCGGTCATCCAGCTGTTGGCCTTGGTCAGGGCCAGGGCGGTGACGGCCATGGCGACGGCGACCAGGCCGGCGATGATCACCGCGGTGGGCACCGGGCTGTCGCCGCGCTCACTGTCACGGCGTAGCTCGGCCAGGCGCGTCGTCACCACGACGTGCAGATAGCTGAGGATGGACATGGCGTTCTCCTTCAAGGGGGAGGGGTCAGACACGGGCGATGAACGGATAGAGGACGAACCCGAGCAGCACGAAGACGAGCAGCGCGCCCGGGATGTCGAGCTTGCTGGTGATCCCCTCGGCACGAGCCAGGTTGTCGGTGCGGATCTGGTCGCGCAGCGAGTCGGCCCGGCTGCGCAGGGTCTCGTGCACCTGCGCGCCCTCGCTGCCGGAGGAGCGCATGATCGCGCCGACGTCGCCCAACTCGGGAATGCCGATCTTGTCGGCGAGGTCGCGCAACTCGTCCCAGGGCGCGTGCATCTGCATCTGGGCGATCCGCAGCGACTCCTGGAGTCGGTCGAACACCCAACCGTCGCAGACCGCCGCCGCCCGCTCCAGCGACTGCACCGGCCCGTGCGCGGCCGAGAGCTGCAACGCCACCAGGTCGAGGTAGGTGCAGACCGCCTGGCGGAACTCTTCGCGGGCGGCGTTGGCCTTGGTCAGCACGGAGCGGTGTGCCAGCAGACCGGCCAGCAGCGCCAAACCGAGGCTGCCCAGCACCGGCACCACCAGTGGGAACGGGATGCCGAGCAGCCACATCACCACCCCGAGCACAGTCGGTGTGGCCAACCCGATCAGCGCGGAGAGCAACACCGACAGCGCGTACTGCTCGGAGGTCTGACCGATCAGGGCGAGCTGCATCTGCGGCGGCCGCAACCAGCGCGACATCCCGGTCAGCCAGTCGAGTCGCCGGGACGCGGGCGTGGCCACCCGACCGGTGCCCGGCGGCTGATGCAGTCGGCGCAGCGCAGGCCCGAGCGCCGGAGTCGCCGGCACCAACTCCCGGACCACCAGGAACACACCCAGACCGATCCCGGCGCCACCGCAGACCGCGAGAACAAACTGCCAGTTCACGATCATGCGAGCCGCCTTGTGTTCGCGACTGCGGGGCTCCGCTGCGCTGCACTCCTCGCGCTCACCGGGGCTGGCCTTTCGTTCGCGACTGCGGGGCTCCGCTGCGCTGCACTCCTCGCGCTCACGCGATCACCTCGGCCGGGTTGGGCGCCGGCAGGAACCGCGCCGGCCGTTGCGGCTGGCTCATCGACCGCACCCAGGCCAGCAGGCCGATGAAGGCGGCGCCGAGGGCGGCCATCACCAGCTGACCCACAGGTGTGCCGTACGGCTTGATGTACTCGGTGTTGATCAGCCCGTACGCCAAGGTTGCCAGCGTCATCCCGGTGAGGAAGCGGACCGCGAACCGGGGCTGGGTGCGTTTGGCCTCGATCTCCCGACGGGTTGCCACCTCCGCGGACGCCGCGCCGGCGATCGAACCGAGCACGTCACCAAGCCGCTCACCCCGGTCCGACAGGTGCAGGATCAGCGCAGCGACCACCTGGTCGCAGACCGGGTCGGCGATCTCGTCGGCGAACGCCAGCAGCGCGGAGCGGGCCATCCAGCCGGCCTGGAGACGGGCGGCGAGCAGCCGTACCTCGTCCTCGACGCCGGGCGGCACGCTGCCGATCGTGCCGATGATCGACTGTTGGAGGCCCTGCCCGGTGCCGGAGACGTCCTTGAGTCGGCGGGTCCACTCGCCGACGGCCTCGATGCGGGCGATCGCCCGCTGCTCGGCCTTGCCCACTCCGAACAGCCACGGCGTGCCGGGCACCGCGACCGCCACCAGCAGGCCCACCACCGGCAGCCCGGTCAGCAGGAACGCCAACGCGCCGGCGACCAGCGCGGCGACCAGCAGCGCCTGATAGGCCCGCCGCTCGGCCGGAGTGCTGCCCGGCCCGCGCCACAGTCGGCTCAGCCCCGGCCCACTGCCCGGCCGCGGCCCGGGGGGTCGACGGGTGCCGACCAGGGCGACCACTGCCAGCAGCAGCCCGGCCACACAGGCGGCGCCGGAGACCACCGCGATCAACTCCAGGCTGTCGACCATCAGGACCGCCGGGCCAGTCGGGTCTGCCGAGGCCGCCGCCAGGCACCGGCACCGGCCTCGACCCACCGGGTCAGCAGCCGCGCGTCGTAACCCACCCGCAGCAACTGGTCGCGGACCCGCTCCGGCAGGTGCCGGGGAACCGCACGACCGTCCGGGCCCGGCCCGAAGACAGTTGTGGTGGTGATCCGACCGGCTTCGCCGGCCCCGATCACCTCCTCCACATGCGAGACGAACCGGTGCTTCCGCCCGCCGATCGCGGTCTCGTCCTCGATGGTGACGTAGACGATCAGGTCGAGCGCGTTGCCGGCCATCCGGCGGGCCTGGTCGACTGTCATCTCGCGGCCGTGTGCCAGGGCCAGCTCGACGATCCGTTCACCCACACCGGAGGCGGTACGGGCGTGGATGGTGCACATCGACCCCCGGCTGGTGGTCATCGCCTGGAGCATCGGCACGATCTCCCGGGACCGCACCTCGCCCACGATGATCCGCAGGACCCCCATCCGCAGCGACAGCGGGATCAGGTCGGCGATGGTCACCTCACCGGCTGGGCGGCCGTCGAAGCCGCGCTCGCCGTGCCCCTCCCGGGCCTCGAAGCTCATCACCGCCCGGTGCCGCTCCCGGCGGCGGGCCGGAAGCAGCTCCCGACTCTCCTCCAGCAGCACGTACGGCTCGTCCTGCGGGATCTCGTTCATCAGCGCCCGGATGACAGTGGTCTTCCCGGCACCGGCCAACCCGGCGACCATGATGTTCAGACCGGCACGCATCGCCGCGCGGAGGAAGTCGCGCAGCAGCGGATCGATCATCTCGTCCAGGTCACCTCGGGCGCCCGCGAGGTCGTCGAGGCTCACGTCCAGGGTGTTGTGCTTGCGGATCACCGCGTACGGGCGGTGGCTGACCAGGAACACCGCGGCCAACCGGCTGCCGTCGGGCAGCTGCAGGTCGAGGGTGGGCTTCACAGTGGAGAGGGACCGCTCGGTCGCGCCCGCCCGACGGGCCGCCGCCTGGAGGATCTCCACCAGCTCGGCGTCGCTGTCGGCGATCGGCTCCGCCCAGTCCACCCCACCGCCGTGCCGGGTGATGCGCACCTGGTCGCAGCCGAGGATGTGCACCTCCTCGATGGTGTCGTCGACAAGCAGCGTCTGTAGCCGGCCGAGCCCGACCAGCTCGGCGGTCACCTGGTCGAGCAGCAGGCGTTCATCGCCGGCGGCCATCGGCGTGCCGGCCCGGCGTACCGAGTCCGCGTACGCGGAGACCACGGCGACGGC
The DNA here is from genome assembly GCF_022229005.1 of Micromonospora trifolii. Classification (GTDB taxonomy): domain Bacteria; phylum Actinomycetota; class Actinomycetes; order Mycobacteriales; family Micromonosporaceae; genus Micromonospora; species Micromonospora trifolii. The sequence continues at coordinate 81,524 of NZ_JAKKFD010000019.1, read as the reverse complement.
GAGTCGGGCCCGCTCGGTGTCCTCCTCGTCGACTGTGAACTCCCGGCCGCGCTGCCAGAGGGTGAGCCGTTCGGTGAGTTCCCGGCGCAGCTCCCGGACCACCTGGAAATCCATCCGGGCCCGGGGCGGTGCCTCCGCCGGCGGGGTGGCCGCCGGCGCCGGCTGCGGCTGCGGCTGCGGCCCGGACTGGTGGTGCCGGCCGTTCGGCACGGCCAGGGGCGGCGCGGTGGAGGTCACTGCCGGTGGCTGTTGGCGCGGATCGGTGGAGACCGGCTCAAACCGCATCCGGCACCCCCTGCTGCACGGGCCACGCCAACCGGGCCCGTCGCCGTTCCAGGAGCGCCCCGATCGGGACCTCCAGCGCGGCCGCCGCGCGCATCAGCGGCCGACCGGCCCGCACTGTCCCGCCCAGGGCGAGCACCCCGGCGGTACGCGGATCGTGCGGCAGCCGCGCGATGACCGGCAGTTTCAGGGCGCGGCTGATCTCGGCCCGCCCGTGCCCGTCGCCGACCAGCAGCAGCCGCAGGGTGCCCGGGGGTACCCGGTGCTCGGCGAAGTCCCGTTCCATCGCGGTGACCACCGCGCGGGTGCCGGAGAGGTCCGGCAGGTGTGCCCGGGTCACCAACAGCACCACCGAGGCGGCCCGCAGCACCGGCCACGGTGGCCCGGTCACGTGCAGCCGGCCGCAGTCGACCAGGACGTCGTAGCCGGGGGTGCCGCGGTCGAGGGCGTCGAAGTAGTCGGCGAAGCGCTGCCAGAGCGGGGTGACGCTGCCGCTCTGGGTCGGGTCGACGAGGCCGGGTAGCAGCAGCCGTTCCCGGCGGGGTGCGTCCAGGTCGACCAGTTGGGACCAGAACGCGGTCTCCAGGTTGCCGTCGCGCAACTCCCCGACGGCCAGCTCTCCGATGCCGCGCGGGCCGTCCAGTTGGCCGCCGAGGTATCCGGCGAGGATCGAGCCGCCGGCCGGGTCACATTCGGCGATCACCAGCCGCCGGTGCCAGGCCAGCGCGCAGGCCAGCGCCGAGGTGGTGACGCCCGGCGAACCCTTCGCGGACACCAGCGCGATGATCGCCATGCTCAGGCCGCCTCGGTCAGCACTACCGCGAGCCGTTCCTGTGCGGCGAGCGCCACCACCGCGGGCACGTCACGGGTGAGCAACGCCAGGTACACGACCCTGTCGTCGTTGGCCGGGCTGACCATGTCGATGACGGTGGCCGCGAAGCGGGTGCCAGCGGCGGCCGTGTCCCCGTCGGCATCGTTGTCCGGAGTGCTGACCAGCAGGACCTTGTCTCCGGGGTGCAGTTCGCGGGCCGGCACCTGGGCGGTCTTCAGGCCGAGCGCGATCTGCTGCTGGCCGGGGCCGAGCAGCGGGTCGTCGGTGACCTGTCCCAGGGTGAGCAGCGTGCCCGGAAGCAGCGCGACGGCGGCCCGTTTTCCGACCACCTCGTCGAGCCGTGCGGCAGGCACCGGGCGCAACCCCTGACCGCCGGCGACCTGCACGGTGACCAGGTCGGCTGCGCTGATCTCCCGACCCACCTCCACCGGTCGGGCCACCGCCAGATAGCTGCCGGTGGCCCGTACCGAGGTGACCGCGAAGGCCGCGCCCAGCCCGCCCAGGGCGATCAGGAGGACGGCGAGACCGAGCAGCCCGGGACGGACCCGTCGCTGGCGGACCACTGTGGGCGGGTTGACGGGTGCGTCCACCGACGGGGTTCCGTTGCGCGTCGCGAGGCTCATCTGGTGACCACCTGGAGTTCGTTGATCCTGATCTGCACGATGCCGCTTCTCCGGGTCTGCGGGATCACCCGCCTCGTGGCGTCGCTGTTGGTCCACCAGTTCACCGTCCAGTGCGTGGTGGCGGTGACCTTGTAGGTGGCGGGTTTCGAGTAGCCGTCGTCGTAGCCGCAGTCCGGGGAGGTGGCACCCGCCCGCGCGCCATCGGCCTTGTACTCGGTGCCGGCGCCGTAGCAGGTGACTTTCTTGCCGTCGCCCATCTCCCAGACGATCCGGTCGACCTTCGCCTCGATGTAGACGGTCAGACCCCGGTCGGACTCGTCGGCGTACAGCGGGCCGAAGTAGTTCTTCCCCGCGGTTGCCCACATCCACACGGGCAGGCCGACCAGGCCCGGACCGATGTCCTTACGGGGGGCGACCTTCAGCCGCGCCGGCAGCAGCTTGATCGACGCCAGTGCGCGACGGGCCAACTCCTCGGGGTCCGGCGGCGCGCCGAAACCGGCCGGCGGATCGGCCAGCGACACCACCTCCTGGGCACCCAGGGAGCCGCCGTTGCAGGTTTGCAGGTACCACTGGTGACCCTCGGGCGCCTCGACCGGCCCCTCGGTCAGCTTGTAGTAGCACCCGTTGCCGTTGTTGAACCAGCCCAGGTCCTCGTCGTAGCAGGGGATGGTCCGCCCGTTCCACTGGCAGACGCCGCCACCGCCACCGCCACCGTCGTCCCCGCCCCCACCGTTGTCCCCGCCGCCCCCGGGATCACCGGGATTGCCTGGCTCGTCGTCCCAGACGCTGCAGTCGGGTTGGTCGGGCGGGCAGCCCGCTCCCGGGTCGGCCCGTAGGGCGGCGACGGCCGGCGGTGTCGCACCGATCACCAGCAGGAGCGTGAGGCCGATTCCGGTGAGCGCCCGTCGGGTTGTCGCGGCCCCGCTCAGCACGGCTGGTCCCGGTGCGTCGTGCCGTAGTTGATCAGCCAGCGGCCGTCGGGATAGCGGGTCGCGGTAGCGGTGGAGAGGTGTCTGCCGCCACCGCTGCCCGGGACCGAGCGCTTGTCCTTGGCGTAGACCAGCCGGTAGCCGGTCGTGTCCAGGCAGTCCTGGATCTCCACTGTGGCCGGCTTCGCGTCCAGGCTGACGGCGGTCACGGTCGGGTCGGACTTGAACGTCCCGGTACGCATCGCGCCGTGCTCCTTAGCCTCGCGAATGGAAACCCGGACCCGGGTCAAAAGTGGATCACCGAGGAACCGGGACAGTTCCGGCAAACGTGGATCACTGCGCAGGCCCGCAGTGCGCGAGGCCGCGAGATACCCGGAGTACGCGTCAAGTGCCGCCTTTTCGGCGGCGCGTCGTTCGACGTCGGAATCGGTCCGGGGCCCGTTGTCGCGAACTTCCGTCGGCCGTTCGACCGTTTCCCGTCCGCTGGCGCAGGCGGTGATCGGCATCGCCGCCACGCCCACCAGCAGGCAGATTGCCGCTCTTCTGAGCTGCCTTCCGCGCACCGTCGAGCCTCCTCGTGGTCGCCCGGGTCGGTGACGGTTCACCGCCGCCGGGCATACGGAAGCGCGCCCGGATCAGCACATCCGGAGCCGTTCATTGCGCTTCTGCATTCACCGTTACGGATCTTTTACAAATTCGGGGTCCTGTGTCGTCCGATGGTGAAGGTGAGGCTTGCGTCACACCCAAGGGGCGAGCATAGGCTGACGCTCGCCGATGCAACAGAGGCAATTCAAGCGAACACTCAGCGTGATGACAGGTGGTGGTGGCGGGTGTCCACACTGCGCCCCGGGCGGTGGGCGAGCGAACTGCCGTTATTGATGCGGCGTCGCCGGGCCGGATGGGTTCACCGGAGTTGCGTCACCGGTCGCGGGAGTGGGACATCGTGGTCTCATCCCGGCATTCGACCGACGTCGGCACCCTGTCGGCGGGCCGCCTCGTCCATCGCCACGCCTGACCCGGAAGCTGTCGAAAGCACCCGTGCGGGCCCCGGTCGGCAGGTCGCTTTCTGCGCCATCCGCTACACCGCAGCGATTGTTCAATCACGATCCGTGTTCGCCATCGCGGGCGAGCGTCTGGCCGCAATGGAGGCGACATGGCGCTGACCGGCCCCCCGGCCGCCATCCCCGGTCGGGAAGACCCACCCGATCGGCGCCCGGCACCCCCGCCGTCCGGTGATGCGACGGAACCGCAGGCAACGCCCTCTCCGCTGCGTGAACGACCGGCGGGCCACGTGCCGGCGGTGGGACGCACCCGATTCCCGGCAGTGTTCGCGATCCTCGCGATCAGCCCGCTGATGCGGTTGGCAGCGCTGCGCTACGCCGTACCCCCGGGTCTGCCCAGCCGGGCCGGCTGCGACGCCTGCGACGCGCCGGTCGGCCTGACCCGCCCCTGGCCGGCGCTGGGCCCGGCAGCCCGGTGTGGTCGGTGCCGCGCCCGGGTCGGCCCACCGCCGGCCACCGTCGAGCTGGCGGTGCTCGCGGCGGCGGTGCTGCTGACGTTCGCCGGTCCGCCGGGCGGGGCACTGCCGGCGCTGATCTGGTGGCTGGGCTGGACCATCCCGGCGATCCTCGTCGACCTGGCCGTGCACCGGTTGCCGGATCGGCTCACACTGCCCGCGGCGGCCGGCACCTGGCTGCTGCTCGGCGTGGCCGCGCTCGACGCCGACCCGGGGCACTGGCTGCGGGCCGTCCTCGGCGGCACCGGCCTGGCGCTGTTCTTCGCCAGCACCGCGGTGCTGCTCGGCCGCCGCGGCTTCGGGCTGGGCGACGCCAAGCTGGCGCTCAGCGTCGGTGCGCTGCTCGGCTGGTACGGCTGGCCGGTGCTGCTGTTCGGGCTGGTGCTCACGTTCGGGCTCTCCGCCCTGGTGAGTCTGGGCCTGCTGGCCACCCGCCGCGCCAACTGGAACACCCACCTGCCGTTCGGCCCGTTCCTGCTGCTCGGCACCACGGCCGCCCTCCTACTGGCGACCTGACCAGCCGCCTCGCCGCCTCGCCGGCCCCCGCCCGCCGCCCGCCAACCCCTTCGCCCCCGCCGGCCCGCCGCCGCCACCAAGATCGCGCTCGATCCAGGATCTAGTGGTGTCGGTCGCCATGGAGGCCACTACAACCAGGATCGAGCGCGATCTTGTCGGCGGGGCGAGCGACAGCCAGCAGCTGTGGGCGGGCGCCGCGGCGGGCGGCGAGGGGCGAGGGGGCGGCGGTGGTCAGGGGCGGGAGCGGCTGGCCAGTTTCGGGACCGGGCTGTCGGGGCGGTTGGCCCGGCGGCGGAGCACCTCGCCGGTCGGGCGGGCCAGCAACGGGGTGACCACCACGGCGACCAGGGCGCCGAACAGCACACCCGCGATCACGTCGTGCGGGTAGTGCACGCCCACGAAGACCCGGGAGAAGGCACCGAGCGCGGCCAGGGGCAGCGCGACCAGGCCGAGCCGGCGGGAGAGCAGCAACGTGGTGACCGCCAGCGCGCCAGCGATGGTGGCGTGGTTGCTGGGGAACGACCAGTCGCCCGGGGGTGGGCAGGCGCCCGCGATGATTTCCCGACCGATCGTGCGGCAGGGGCGATCCTGGTCCACCACGGTCTTGAGGAACTCGCTGCCCACGTACGCCAGGAGGGCCGGCACCGGCGCGATCAGGGCGAGTGCCCGGTCGTGCGGGCCGCCGGACCGGCGGCTCAGCGCGGCCATCACCAGCAGCGCGCCGAGTAGCAGAATCACCCCCTCGGTGGCGTGTCCGACGAACCACTGCACCGGCTCTGGGCTGCCGGCGGCGGCGTCGACGACGTCGCTGTACCACTCGGCGCTGATCTCCGGAACGTCAATGCTGCCGTTGTCGACCATGCATCACCTCACTTCACGTTCATACCCTGTTCACCTGGGGGACACCCTAGGAACGCGGCAGAGGGCACCGCTGCCGTCGAAGGTCGGGCGGCCCACCCGACCTTCGTCCAGGAACCGCACAGCCGGCTCTGGTTGGCTCTTGCAGAACGTCGACATCGACAGGAGGCTTCGTGCAGACCGGTTCGGCCACCGATCAACAGCAGTCCACCGCCGCTACGGCGGACGACGAAACCTGGCGGATGCGGCGCACGACGGCGGACCTGGACCGGCTCGGCGAGACCGAGTCGATCTTCGCGTTGAGCAACGGGTGGATCGGCTGGCGCGGGGTGCTCGACGAGGGTGCCCCGTGCGGGATGCCGGGCAGTTACGTCAGTGGCTTCCACGAGCGGCGCGAGCTGAGCTATCCCGAGGAGGGGTACGCGTTTCCGCCGGCCAGCGACACCGTCATCAGCGCACCGAACGCCGCGCTGATCCGGCTCTGGGTCGACGACGAGCCGTTGGATCTCCGGACCGGGACGCTGCGCAGCCACGAACGGGTGCTCGACCTGCGTACCGGCGTGCTGCGCCGGGAGACCGAGTGGATTTCACCGGCCGGGCGGGGCGTACGCATCCGCAGCACCCGGTTGGTGTCCCTGCCGCGTCGCCCGGTGGCCGCCGTCCGGTACGAGGTCGAGCCGTTGGACGCCGCCGTCGAGCTACGGGTCTGCTCGGATCTGCTGGCCAACGAGAAGGTGCCGGAGCGTTCGGACGACCCTCGGGCCGCCTCGGTTCCCACCGACCCGCTGACCGCCGAGACGTACCGTGCGACCGGCCTCGACGGCGTGCTGGTGCACCAAACCGAGCGCAGCGGCCAGCGTGTCGCGGTCGCGGTCAGTCACCTGGTGGAGGGGCCGGGCACGGTGACCACCACCGGTGACTGCACCCCGGACCGGGTGCGGCTGACCGCGACGGGTCGCCTGCGCCGGGGGGAGCAGTTGCGGCTGACGAAGTTCGCCGCCTACGAGTGGGCGGCGATCGACGCGACGCCCGCCGACGAGTTGGCCACCCTGGTCGCCGCCGAGGCGGACGCGGCGCGCGCGGACGGGTTCGACGCCCTGCTCACCGACCAGCGCGCCGCCCTGGACGCGGCCTGGCAGGTCGCCGACGTGCAGCTCGACGGCGACCCGGAGCTTCAGCAGGCCGTTCGGTTCGCGATGTTCCACCTGATCCAGGCCGGTCGCCCGGACTCCGACCGGACCATCTCGGCCAAGGGGTTGACCGGCAACGGCTACGACGGGCACGTCCTCTGGGACACCGAGAGTTACGTCCTGCCGGTGCTCACCTACCTGGCCCCGGCGGTGGCGCGCTCGGCGTTGAGGTGGCGGCACGCCCACCTGCCCGAGGCGCGGGAGCGGGCCGCCGAGCTGCGGTTGACCGGCGCGACCTTCCCGTGGCGCACCATCGGTGGCCGGGAAAGCTCCGGCTACTGGCCGGCGGGCACCGCCGCGCTGCACGTCAACGCCGACATCGCCGACGCGGTGCTGCGCTACCTGGCTGCTACCGACGACCAGGGGTTCCTGGCCGAGGCGGGGCTGGAACTGCTGGTGGAGACCGCCCGGCTCTGGCACGGCTTCGGCCACTGGTCGGGCGAGGGCGACTTCCACCTGCACGGGGTGACCGGCCCGGACGAGTACGCGGCGCTGGTCGACGACAACGTCTTCACCAACCTGATGGCGAAGCGCAACCTGCGCGGCGCCGCGGACGCCGCCGAGGGGCATCCCGAGTTGGCGGACCGGCTCGGCGTGGACCGCGACGAGGTGGCCGGCTGGCGGGCCGCCGCCGACGCGATGGCCGTCCCGTACGACAGCGAGCGTGGGGTGCACCAGCAGGCCGCCGGGTTCACCGAACAGCCCGAGTGGGACTTCGAGAACACCGGCGACGACGACTACCCCCTGCTGCTGCACTTCCCGTACCTGGAGCTGTACCGCAAGCAGGTGGTGAAGCAGGCCGATCTGGTGCTGGCCATGCAGCTCTGCCCCGGTGAGTTCACCGCCGACGAGAAGGCTCGCAACCTGGCCTACTACCAGGCCCGCACGGTCCGCGACTCGTCACTGTCGGCGGCCCCGCAGGCCGTGCTGGCCGCCGAGGTCGGGTACCTGGATCTGGCGTACGACCTGTTCGCCGAGTCGGTCCTCCAGGACCTGGCCGACCTGGGCGACAAGACCGCCGACGGGCTGCACCTGGCCTCGCTGGCCGGCGCGTGGCTGGCGCTGGTGCAGGGCTTCGGTGGGCTGCGCGACGACCGGCGGGTGCTCTCCTTCGACCCCCGGCTGCCACGCCGGATCGACCGGCTGGCGTTCAGCCTGCGCTGGCGCGGCCACCGGCTGCGGGTCACATTGACCCCGGCCGAGGCCCGCTACGAACTGCCCGACGCCGCCGCAGATGCCGAGGTCGAGCTGTGGCACCACGGCGAGTCGCTGCGGGTCACCGGCGCCGAACCGGCCGCCCGGCCGATGCCGCCGGTGCCCGATCCCGGTCCGGAACCGCCCTCCCCGCCCGGCCGCCGTCCCACCCGCCGCTCAGCCGACTGAGCCCGCTGCCGCCTCAGGTCGGTGCAAGACCGCCGGCCATCCGCTCGCGGATCGCCTCCAGTTCCTCGAAGGCGTACGCCCAGTTGTGGCACTTGAAGCTGCGCAGACCGTCGATCGCTGTGTGACAGTCGGAGCAGCGCACCCCGGCGATGGCATCCGGGATCTCGGTGTTGACGTACTTGCGCTCGCCCAGGATGACCGTGGCGATCATGGCCTTGTCGTGCAGGCCGGAGAGCGCCGACGAGACGATGTCGTACCAGGTGACCCGCCGGCGGCACTTCGGGCAGTCGGGTTCGTCGCCGCTGACCCAGAGCGGGGCGCCGATGCTGCGCGCCGGCATGCCCAACAGTTTCTCCAGCCGCCGGACGTCCGACTCGGGGGTGGTCCAGCGGTGCCGGCCGGGCAGTGATGCGGGCGAGTCGTACACGGCGCGGAACAGGTCATGATCGACCTGCACGGTCTCGCGCTGAGCGGTCATCGGCGTCCCTCCTCGTTGAGTCGGTGCCCCCACCGTGGTCAGCGGTGACCATGGGCGCAGCCGGATCAACGACACGAGGGGTCAGCGGGTCGTCGCCGCGGGTGCTAGACATCGAGTTTCGCTCCCGCCGCTGACCCCGCTTTCGCCTCCGGTGGCCGGCCTCGGGTGGTACGACGGACGCAGGGCGTGCGCCGGCGGGAGGAGCGCCGATGGCGAGCAGACCCGAACGGCTGCTGCGGGGCGACGACTCGCCGCTGAGCGCCTCGTTCCTGGAGCTGTTCTTCGACCTGGCGTTCGTGCTCGCCCTCAGTCAGCTGGCCGCCCACCTGCTGCACGACCTCAGTCTGGGCGGCGCGCTGCACACCGCTCTGCTGTTGACCGGGGTCTGGTGGATCTGGGTGACCACCACCTGGTTCGCCGACTGGTACGACCCGGAGAGCCCGGCGGTGCGCTGGCTGCTGGTCGGTTCCGCGCTCGGCAGCCTGCTGGCCGGGGTGGCGATCCCGCGGGCGTTGGACGGGCGGGGCCTGCTCTTCGCCGGCGCGTACGCCTCGGTGCACATCGCCCGGGGCGTGGTCACCGCCCTGGCGCTACGCGGCCACCCGCGGCAGAGCCGGGCGCTGCGCATCCTCTGCTGGTTCAGCGTCTCGGCGGTACCGTGGTTGGCCGGTGGGTTCCTGCCGGAGTGGCGGGTGCCGCTCTGGCTGCTCGCCCTCGCCATCGATCTCACCGGCCCACGACTCGGCTGGCCCACTCCACTGATGGGTCGGACCGGGCCGCAGGAGCTGCATCTTGCCGGTGAGCACTTCGCCGAGCGGTACCAACAAATCATGATCATTGCGCTCGGCGAACTCGTCCTGGTGGCCGGCCTCTCGTACGCCGAAAGCGACCTCGCCCTCCCGCAGACCGCCGCGTTCCTGCTGGTCTTCGCCGCCGCGGTGCTGATCGGTCTGCTCTACGTCACGCCCGCCGGCCAGCGGCTCGGCCCGGCCATCGAGCACGCCGACCCGTCCCGACTCGGGGTCATCACCGGATACCTGCACCTGGTGATGATCGCCGGGTTGGTGGTCACCGCCGTCGGCGCCGAACTGAGCATCGCCCACCCGCTGCAGACTGGTGACCGCACTGCGGTCCTGGTCATCCTGAGCGGCCCGTTGCTGTTCCTCGTCGGGCGGATCCTCTTCTCGGCGGCGATCCACCGACGACTCTCCTGGCCCCGGGTCGCCGCCCTGGTGGTGCTGATCGGTGCGGCGGTGGTCGTGCGGCTGCCGCTGTTGGCGGTCAGCGCGGTCGCCACGGGGGTGGTGCTCGCGGTGGTCGTCCTGGACCACGCCGGCATCCGGTCCTACCGCCACCGATCTGGCGCATAGTCAAGAAGCCTGACTAAAGTCAGGTATATGGAATCGGCTCTCATCGCCGCTGTGCGGCGGTTCAACCGGACGGTCACCCAACGGGTGGGCGCGCTCGACGACGAGTACATGGCCCAGGGGCGCCCGCTGGGGCAGGCGCGGCTGCTCTGGGAGATCGGCCCCGCCGGTGCCGAGGTCGCCGCGCTACGGGCCCGGCTCGGCCTGGACTCCGGACACCTCAGCCGACTCCTGCGCACCCTGGAGAACGACGGCCTCATCGCCGTCGGGCCAGCCGACCAGACCGGCGCCGACGGCCGGGTACGCGTCGCCACGCTCACCGACGCCGGCCGGGCCCAGTGGGCCGACCTCGACCAGCGGTCGGACGATCTCGCCGCCTCGATCCTCGAACCGCTGACCGATCACCGCCGCGAACGACTCGTCGCCGCCATGGCCGAGGTCGAACGGCTGCTCATGGGCTCGATGGTCGTCATCGAGCCGTGCCCGCCGAGCGACCCGCGAGCCCGCGCGTGCCTGCGGGCCTACGTCCGCGACATCGCACGACGGTTCGACGGCGGGTTCGACCCCGCACTGAGCAAACCGCTCCCCGACGAAGCCCTCGTCCCGCCCAACGGGGTGCTTCTGCTCGCCACCCTCAACAGCGAACCGATCGGCTGCGGCGCCGTCAAACTCCACAGCGACGCGCCCGCCGAGATCAAACGCGTGTGGGTGGCCGACACCGTACGCGGGCTCGGCGTCGGGCGGCGGCTGCTGGGCGAGCTGGAACGGTACGCCGCCGAGCGCGGTGCGACAGCGGTCCGGCTGGACACCAACCGCAACCTCACCGAGGCGATCGCCCTGTACCGGGCGACCGGTTACCGGGAGATCGAGGCATACAACACCGAGCACTACGCCCACCACTGGTTCGAGAAACAGCTGCGACGGTGACGAAATCTGGTCCGACGTGGTCCTGTCCGGCTATCCAGGCGGCGACGGTGGCTCAGGTGGGCGGCCCCGCGTGCGGGCGGCGTCCGAGATGGCGACCCCGGCCAGGACCGCGGCGGCGGCGAGGGCGGCCACGATCGGCGGCACGAGGAGCATCAACGGCGTCAAGGCGGCCAGGGCGAGCAGCCCGATCGGCCGGTCCCGGGAGACCCGGCTGAAGACCACGTACTCGAAGCGGGAGCGCCCGGCCAGGAACAGCGCCGGCCCGCCGAGGATGATCGCGATCCAGGCCGGTTCAGGATGTCCGGACGGATGGGCGATGACGAGTTCGGCGCCGACCGCCGCGACGACGACACCGGCCACCATGACCAGATGGGCGTAGAACGCCGACAGTCCGAGGCGGGCCGGATCGCGGGAGTTGGCGATGGCTGACGCCGACAACTCCCCGGCACGGTAGATGTAGATGCGCCAGAGCAGCACAGTGGCGGCGATCGACACCAGAAACGCCGTGGTCCGGTCGGGTGCGAAGCCGCTGCCGCCAAGGGTCGACGCGGAGACCAGGATCATCTCGCCCAGCGCGATGATGAAGAACTGTCGGTGACGCTCGGCCAGGTGTTCGGCGGCGCTCGGCAACTCTGAGGGCGGTGAGCGGCCCAGGCCGGGTGTCAGGTAGCGGAGTTTTCCCGCCAGATAGTCGATGGCCACCGCCAGCACCCACAGCGCCTCCCGGGCGGTGCCGTGCGCCAGTGCCCCCGCGATCCACGGCACAGCGGACGCGCAGAACCAGACGACCACCCGCAGGGCGCCGCGCTGCAATTCGTGGCCCCGCAGGGCGATGAGAAGGCCGATGCTGCGGCCGACCTGGACGACGACGTACGCGCCCGCGAAGACCAGGCCCTGCACTCCGAATGCCTCCGGTAGCGCGACGGCCATCAGCAGACTGCCTACCAGAGTCGCGATCACCAGCAGTTGGATCGTCGGCCGCTGCGGGTCGAAGCGGTCCGGGACCGTCGCCGTGCTGCACCAGACCCACCACACCGCCAGGAGCAGCACCAGCGTGTGGAAGGTGCCACGCCAGGTGAGGTCCTGGCTGAGCACCCGCCCGAGTTGGGTGAGCACGTAGACGAACGCCAGGTCGAAGAAGAGCTCCAGGAAGGTGGCCCGTTGCGGATCCCCGGGCTTCCGCAGCAGCTTGCCCGCACCACTCGTCGTCATCGGCTCGCCCGTCCTGTGGGTTATGCGCGCTCTGCGGCATTCGTACCACGTGGCAGGGGTGAGTCAGCCGGGCTACTCGATGGAGCTGAGGTGGTGAGCGGCGCTGGCGAACGACCGGATGAGTTCCGTCTCGCTGCCGGTCCGCCAGATCAGCCCCCACCGGCCCGGCGGGGCGTCGTGGATGGGCACGTAGGCGATGTCCGGCCGCGCGTAGTAGCGGGCCGCCTGGGCGTGCACCGGCGAGACGGCTTCGCCAGTGACGAGGATCGGGATCATCTCCTGGAAGTTGGAGACCGACGGGCCGATCGGGATCAACCGTCCGCTGGGCGTGCGTACGGGCACCAGGATCTCCCGCCAGTAGTCCGGCCGGGCCCCGCCCATGACCGTCTCGTCCGCCAGGTCCTCGTAGGAGACCGACTCCCGGCCGGCCAGCCGGTGGGTCGCCCCGACGGCCAGCACGATGGGTTCGGTGTAGATCACCGGGCCGACGGTGAGGTCCGGCTCCTTGACGGGCAGCCACACGATCTGCACGTCGATGTCGCCGGCGCGCAGTTGACCGAAGGGGTCGCCGAAGTCGACATGCCGCAGCTGCACCTCGCACTCGGGGTGATCCTTCGCGAACCCGTCGAACAACTCGCGGAAGTCGTGGAGGTTGACGGCGATCGACCCGACCCGCAGCACCCCGGTCTTGCCGCGGGCGGCGAGCCTGGCCCGGTCCATTCCCTCGTGCAGACCGCGGTACATGGGCTGAATGTCGTCGAAGAGCCGTTGGCCGATCGGTGTGAGTGCCACCTGCCTGTTGTTCCGCTCGAACAGCGCGGCGCCGATCCGACGTTCCTGCTTCTTGATCGCCTGGCTGACCCGGGCCTGGGTCACGTGCAGCCGCTCGGCGGTGCGGGTGAAGTGCAGTTCCTCCGCCAGGGTCAGAAAGATCTCGATGTCGCGGAGTTCCATGTGCTGTTCCCGATCCACGCATTAGCGAAGGGTTATGGCACGTTACCAGTTGTGATCTTGTAGCCCGGTGCCGCGCCCGGCAGGCTGACGGACGTCGCCGCTGAACAGCATCCGGCACCCTGAACGAGGAGATCGTCGTGCGCAAGCTCGTGTATTACATCGCCGCCACCCTGGACGGCTTCATCGCCGGTCCCGACGGCGCCGACCCCACCGGCCCCGACGGCTTCTGGCCCATCCCGGACGACTACCTGCACCACCTCGTCAGCGAATATCCGGAGACCCTCCCCGGTCCGGCCCGGCAGGCGTTCGGCATCACCGACCAGGGCAGCCGGTTCGACACCGTGCTGGAAGGGCGCCACTCCTACGAGGTGGGCCTGAAGGCCGGCGTGACCGACGCCTACCCGCACCTGCGCCACCTGGTGTTCTCCCGCACGCTGGGCAGCAGCCCGGACCCGGCCGTCGAGGTCATCGGCCAAGACCCCATTGCCACGGTACGAGAGCTGAAGCGCCACGACGGCAGGGACGTCTGGGTGATCGGCGGCGGCGCGCTGGCCGGTGCCCTCTATCCCGAGATCGACCAGCTGATCATCAAGCTCGCCCCGTTGACCATTGGTGCCGGCATCCCCCTCTTCGGCCGCGACGCCGTCTTCGCACCACGCACCTGGCGCCTGACCGACCACACCGTCCTGGACAGTGGCGCTCTCTTCCTCACCTACACCCGCCCACAGGCCGGAAACGAGTCCGCATGAGCACGTCCCAGAACGACGTCACGATCCGTCCCATCACCGGGCCGGACGAGATCGCCCTGTTCAACCGCCTGCCGTACACCATCAACCACGAGCTCGACGACGACCTTGCCGACAAGCGCCGCCGACCGGAGTGGATGTGGGTGGCAGTGCGCGGCGACCGCCTGCTGGCCAGGGTCGCCTGGTGGGGCCGTGGCGACGACGCCGCTCCGCTGCTGCTGGACATCCTCGACGTCGACGACACCGCCGAGGACCTGACCGAGATGGCGCAGGCGTTGTACGAGACCGCCGCGAAGCAGGTCCTGGCACCCGGCGCGGTCCCTCCCGAATACGGCCGCTTCATCCCGGCGGACTGGCGCGACAACCCGGACACGTACCGGGCGGTGCGTACCAGGATGGGCGTCCTCGAGAGCACCGGCGCCCGCCTGACTGTCGAACGCCTACGCCTGGAGTGGCGCCCCGCGGCCGGCCTGCCCATGCCGGACCAGCGACTGGCCTTCCGCCCGGCCCTGGACACCGACGAGTTGGTCGCGCTGATGACCCGCGCACTGGACGGGACCCTGGACGCGCACAGCCGTACCGACCTGGCGCAGATGTCGCCCCACGAGGCCGCGCTCAAGCACTACGAGCAGGAACTCGCCACCTACTCCAGCCCTCGCGAGTGGTGGCGCATCGGCACACTGGGCGAGAACGGCGAGCCCGTCGGGTTCGTCGTCCCGGCCCGTAACTCCTACCACCCGGTGATCGCCTACCTCGGCGTCGTCCCCGAACACCGGGGCCACGGGTACGTCGACGGCCTCCTCGCCGAAGGCACCCGAACCCTGGCCGCCGAGGACGTCCCACGCATCCGCGCGGCCACCGACCTGGGCAACGTACCCATGGCAAAGGCCTTCGCCCGCGCCGGTTACGTCAACTTCGAGCGGGCCATCAACATGGCCTGGCGCTGAGGGGCGGCGTGCCGTAGGGGAGCGTTTCGTGCGGGGCCGCTGGTGCCCGATCGGCACCAGCGGCCCGTCCGGTTCACCTCACGAACTCAGCCCTTGACCGCGCCCGCTGTGAGCCCTTCGGTCAGGAAGCGCTGCCCGAGGGCGTACATGATCACCACAGGGATGCTCACGAGCAGCGATGCCGCGGCGAGCTGCCCTTGCGGCACGACGTCTCCGGCGATCATCGATTGCATCCCCACCGGGAGCGTCTTGTACTCGTCCTTCGTGATGAATACGAAGGCGAAGAGGAACTCGTTCCAGGCGTTCGTCAGGGTGAAGAGCGCGACCGCCAGCAGACCTGGCTTGGCGAGGGGCAGCACCACCCGGCCGAACGCCTGGATGCGGCTGCAACCGTCGACCAGCGCGGCCTCCTCCAACTCGATGGGGATCGACGAGAAGTACCCCACCAACAGCCAGGTGGCGAACGGCAGCGTGAAGGTCGGGTACGTCACCACCAGGGACCACAACGAGTCGGTGAGCCGGGCGCCGATGAGCATCTGGTACAGCGGGATGAACAGCAGCGCACCCGGCATCACGTAGGTGAGCAGCACCGTGACGGTGAAGCCCTGCGCCCCGCGGAACCGCAGCCGGGCCAGCGCGTACCCCGCCAGGGCGGCGCAGACCAGTGCCACAGCTGTCGACGCCGCGGACACCAGCAGGGTGTTGAGGTACCAGCGGCCGAACGGCTGGTTGTCGAACAGGGCGCCGAACTGCTCAAGCGTCCACGGCGTCGGCCACAGGTCGTCGGTACGCATGACGACCTGGCCCTCGGACTTGAAGGCCGTGACGGCGATCCAGTACAACGGGCCCAGCACGAAGAACAGCAAGCCGGCCAGCGCGGCCCAGGAACCCAGGCCCGACACTACCGACGACGAACGGCGACCCCCTCGGGACTGAAGCGTCGAGACCACCCGGCCGACCCCCGCCGCGATCAGCAGGATCACACCGAGGACCACCGCCGCCTTCCAGAAGATCTGCGGTGATGCCCAGGCCAGCAGACCGGTGACCAGCGCGGCGACGACCCACGGCAGGGCCTTCCGCGCCGTTCCGGCCCACCGTTGTGTCCCGATCCACCGCGCTCTCCGGCGTGGCCGGGGCAGTTTGATGTTGGTGTCCTGGCGCAACAACCGGACCAGGACGAACACCAGCCCGCCGATGATCGGCAGCATGACGAGCGTGACCGCCGCGCCCGCGCCGTACTGGAGTTGCAGGATCGCCTTCGAGTAGGCGATGAGCACGTACGGCGCTGTCACGTCGCCCGGGCCGCCCTGCGTCAGCAACCAGACGAGGTCGAAGTTGTTGAACGTCCAGATCGACGACAGGGTCACCGTCACGGTGATCACGTGGCGCAGTCCGGGCAGCGTCACGTTCCTGAACCGCTGCCACGCCGAGGCGCCGTCGATGGTCGCCGCCTCGTAGAGGTCCGCCGGGATGGCCTTCAGTCCCGCCAGGAAACAGACGGTGAAGAACGGCACCCCCTTCCAGACGTTGACGAGGATCACCGACGGCATGGCCAGCGACGGGTCGGACAGCCAGCCCGCCGGCCAGCTGTCGACCAGGTGCGCGCTGGCCAGCAGCGGCCCGATCCCGGTAGCGGTGAGCAGCGTGTTGACACTGCCGAAGATCGGGTCGAGCAGCGCGCGCCAGCTGAACGCCGTCACCACCGTCGGCACCACCCACGGCACCAGGAGCAGCCCGGCGAGCACGGCCCGCCCGCGGCGTCGATGGTGCAGCAGCAGGGCCGCGGCCAACCCCAGCACGACCTTGAAGATCTCGGCGTACGCGGTGAAGACGAACGAGTTCACCACGCCCGTGTGGAACTGATCGTCGCTGACGAGCGCGAGATAGTTGTCCAGGCCGACGAACACGCTGTCCTGCCCGTGCCGTTCCGTGGTGCTGGTGATGATCGAACGGGCGATCGGCACGAGAACGAGCCCGCCGACCAGCACTGCCATCGGTGCCAGGAACAGTGCCGCCAGCCGCCAGTCACGACCCAGCCGCCGCTGGACCGCCGTGAGGGAGCCGGGTCCCGACGGCGGGGATTTCCTCGCCGCCGGGACCCGCGCAGGACGGACCGACCTCACTGTGGCAGCCCCTGCTGGTTGAAGATCTGCACCATCTTCGCGTGGGCTGCCGTCACGGCCTGCGCCGGCGCCGCTCCCTGCACGACCTGCTGCATCATGTCGGTCAGGACGTAGGCCGATCCCACCGCCTGCTGGCCCGCGCTGGCCTTCTGCGGGAAGGCCAGGCCGTTCTTCGTGTTCAGCGGCAGCTTCAGTTCAGTGATTCTGCGCAGCATGGGGAACGCCGCGTCACCGCTGGTGAAGAACGGGTCGGCGTCCCAGACCTTCTCCCAGGCGGGCATCACCAGACCGGGCGCCTCCTTCGCCACCCCGAGCAGCGCGGGCGCGCTGACCAGGTACTGCGCCAGGAGCTTGGCGAGCGCCGGGTTCTTGGCCCCCTTGAAGATGACGAAGCCCTGCGACTGGCCGAGCAGCAGCGGGTTGTCGGTCGCCGGCCCGATGCAGTCGGAGAACACGTGGGTGTTCGCGTGCACCGGGTTCTTCTTGGTCCGCGAGTCGGCGTAGACGCTGAACTGGTTGCGGGTGTAGCCGAGGATTCCGGCGAGCCAGTTCTCGTTGTTGCTGGTGTCGGTCCAGCTCGCGATCCCCGGCGGCAACATCGGCTTGTACTTGGAGTTGGTGTAGATGTCGCCGAGGAAGGCCACCGCCTGCACCGTCTCCGGGGAGTTGAACGTGACCTTCCGGCCATCGTTGGAGGCGATCGACCCGCCGTAGGCGTTGATCAGCGCCTCGATCATTCCGTTGCCGTCACCGGACCGGTTAACAGTCATGCCCCAGCCGAACCGGCGCTTGGCCGGATCGGAGATCTCCAGGCACAGGTCCCGCAGCTCCTCCCAGCTGTAGATGTCCTTGGGGGAGATGCCCTTGTCCTGCATCCAGTCCTTGCGCAGGAACGACCCGATCCCGATGAAGTGGTACGGGATGGCGAACCACTTGCCGTCGAAGACGCAGAAGTTCTTGGCCTCGGCGCAGGGTTCGCCGTACTTGGCGGTCAGCGCCTGGACGACGTCGGTCACGTCCTCCAGGTCGCCCAACGCCTGGAACTGCGCGACGAACCGCGAGTCGGTCATGAACGCCAGGTCACGGGCCACCCCGCCCTTGACCTCGGCGTCGATCTTGGCCACCACGTCACCGGCGTCGGCCTGGACCAGACTGTTCTCGATCTTCGTCCCGGTGCTGTCGGCGAACTTCTTGATCGAGCCGTCCAGGGCCTCGTTCGCCGCCGTCGAGTAGAGCTTCTGCGACAGCATGCCCATTGAGGAGCCCTTCATCGCCGCCGCGGCGTCGATCAGCTCCTGCGGAACCTCCGGCTGCACTTTGCTGGGCGATTCGGAGCTGTCCCCGCACGCGGCCAGACCGGCCGCGCCGAGCACCCCCACTCCCGCTCCCAGAAAGCCGCGCCGTGACCACACCGACTTGTCCTCCATGGACACCCGCCTCCTTCTTGTCCCGCGCACGGCTGCACGCCGAAGGTCCAGCTGGCGAACACCGCGATGGTTGTGTTGCAGTTGGTTTCTGCCGGCGACCACCGAGGGACGCCCGTCGAGATCAGTTCGTTCGTGGCTTCCTACGGTGGTGAGCGGGCCCGCCCGTCACCGTGGGACGTCCGCTCACGCGCGCTTCGTCGGAGCCACCCGAGGCATGTCGGGTGGCGCTTCCCGGGTGGCGCGACGAGGTTGAGGCGATCGGCGACCGGGCCGAGGTGGTAGCGCTGACGTTCCAGTTCGGTCGGGTCACCTGACCACCGCCGTTCGAGATTTCGAACTAGGTTCGATATACCGTATCGAGTGGTCGCGACGCTAGGGCAGCGCGATGAGCAATGTCAATGTTTCGATGTTGTTTCGAACCGAAAGCGGGAGGTTGCCTACCGAGGTTGCGCTCGGTAGCCCATGCGAGCCGACAACACGGCCGCGCCCTCGCGAACCAGCCCGGTCCACTCCACCTGCACCTGAGGCGTCCAGCGGATGATCGGCGCGGACAGACTCATTCCAGCGATGATGGCGCCGGTATGGTCCCGGATCCCCGCGGCGACACAGCGCATCGCGGTGTCCGACTCCCCGATGTCGACAGCGACACCCTCCGCCCGGACACGGTTCAGATGATCACGAAGAAGGTCCGGGTCGGTGATGCTGTCCGGCGTCATGCCCGGCAGGGGGTCCTTGAGCAGGACGACGTCCAGGTCCGCCTGATCGAGAGCCGACAGCAGTACCTTGCCGACTGCCGTGCAGTGCGCGGGCAGCCGCAGCCCGACCCCGGAAACCATCCGAACAGGGTGGGTGCTGTCGAACTTGACGAGATAGATGACATCGGCACCGTCGAGCACCGCCACATGAACCGCCTCGTCACACGCGGCGGCCACATCCCGCGCGACGCCCTGCGCCTCGCGTACCAGATCAAGCCGGCCCGCGAACGCCGCGCCCAGCTGGAACAGCGGCATGCCGAGCCGATACTGCACCGGCTGCCCCGGTACGGAGATCAGGTACGCGCGAGCCTCAAGCGTCACGAGCAACTCGTGGACAGTCGTGCGGGGCAGATCGAGTCGCTCCATCACCTGGCGGGCCGACAGCTGGGGGCAGTCCAGAAACAGTTCGAGGACGTCGAGTGCGCGGATGACCGCCGGTACCACACGGGGCATGTCGAGAGTCCCTTCGCAGCGCCGGACCCATGTCAACGATCTCCACACGGGCCAGCACCTGAAGAGGATATCTACGTCAGCTTCCGGCGCCAGGGTTCGGACTCGTCGTCGACTGGAGCCATCTCGACGCGGTCAGATCGTGCCGCGTCCATCGGCACGTTGGACAGCATCAGACCGACCAGGCGCTGACGATGTCGTCCGGTCCCCAGATGAGATCCGCAGCCCCGGCCGGGAGGTCGGCTCCGGATCGGCTGACGACGACCAGGCCGCTGGTCCCGGGCTGAAAACCCGGGATCGTCGGGGCGTGGCGCCGCAATTCGTCGAGATGGTGCCTGTCGAACGGGCCGTCCTGCCACTTGATCGAGCCGGCGAACGCGATGTGGGAGGCGATCGGGGCGCGGTCGGCTCCGACAAGATCGATCTCTGGGTTGGATTGTCGGTTCCACCAGCCGCCGACCTCCCACGTGTCGGTCCAGGGCAAGCCTCCAGCGCCGGCGGCGATAGCGAGCGCATCGCGGATGATCGGCTCGACGGCGTTGCCCCGCCAGGTGGACCACCGACTGTCGAAGATGGCGCGTGCTGCCGCCGTTCGATCGCGCAGAACCAGTTGATGCACATCGCGCAGAACGGCCAGGTGCAGGCGCAGGTTGCTGTCAGCGATCCGGTATTGGGCCAATTTGCTGGGCTTGGTGGACAGCGGCTTGTCGACAGCAAGGACCTGCTTCTCCTCGACGAGCCGGTGGAGCAGCGGGGACAGGGTGCCGGAGCTGACTGGGCCGCCGCGGTCGCCAGCGGCAGCGGCGATGTTGCTGAACGTGCGGCTACCTGTCCCGCCGACCGCTTCCAAGATGCGCCGGGCAGTGTCCGGAGCGGGAAACTCCGACGCCAGAGACTGTTCAGGGACGGTGAACAATGCTGAGGTCTTGTTGGAGACCTCCTGACTGAGGAAATCGGCGGGTGGCGTTCGCGGGGACCACTCCAGGGCGATACCGGGCAGCCCGCCGGTGATCAAGTGGGCATCGATCGCATCCGCGCCACTCAACCCGGTCACGGCCGCGGTTTCGGCAGGATTGAACGGGCCGAGAACCATGTTCGTGGCCCTGCCGTAGAAGGGTCGGTCGTATTCGGTGAACCGCTGCATCATGTGTAGATCACTGCCGAGCAGCAGCAGTAGCACTGGCTTGCTGGAGATGAGCCGGTCCCAGGCGACCTGGAGGTGCCCGTCGAACGTCGTGTCCTGCTCGGAGATCCAGGGCAGTTCGTCGAGGACGACCACACTCGGCGTATCGGGCAGCACACCCGCCAGGACCCGCAACATGTCCCCCCAGCCACCCGTCGGCGGCTGGGACGGCAGAAGGTCACGACCGCCGGGTGTCAGCAGCGACGAGTCGCGTAAGGCGCCAAGAAAGTAGCCGACCGCTTCGATGCTCGATGCGCCCTTGACCGCTGTGTAGAAGCAGTACGGCAGATCGACGCGGTCGCACAACTCCTGCACCAGCCGCGACTTGCCAACCTGTCGCCGTCCGCGGATAGCGACAGAGCGGCCCTCGCCGGTGCGACTCACATGATCAAGCTGTTTGGTGAGTAGGTCGAGTTCCGTGCGCCGACCGATGAACATCGACCCTCCGAAGCTAGATCGAGTCTTACTTCGAACCAGTCTACCTAATGCGGGGGTCGCTGCTGGCGCGCATCACCGCTCGCCATCGGGCTGACGTAAAAAGTGCCCAGGGTACGACAATCACCACGAAACTCTCTGCCGTCGCGGCCTCGGCTTGTCGATCGCTGGAACTGGCTCGTATTGACCGCCTACACCCTGCTACGCCTCGCTCGAGGCGCCGTCCGCCGACCTGCGCCGCCCCCGGGGGCGCCCAACGCCTCCCAGCCAGGACCGAGTCGACCACCCGGACTACGCAACCGCCACCCGGCAGCGCGCCACGACGGACGCATCGTCACCGCACACCGCCAGTGCAAAACCGAAAGGCAGCACGAAGAAAAACGAAGACTTCGAATAATCCGAGGCCAACGCCCGCGCGGCCTGACCGGCACCTCCTGCGGCAGGCAGACGGCAAGACCATGAATGAGTTGTGCGCTGGTTGGGCCCGATGATCTTCGGGCGACGTCTCTGCAGCTCAAGTGCGCTGTTGAGTGGGCCGCCAGGGACTCGAACCCTGAACCTATGGATTAAAAGTCCACAGCTCTGCCATTGAGCTAGCGGCCCGCGCGCTCAGGTTACCCGACCGTCCGCGCCCCGGCTGATGTCCGCCCCCCGGTCCGGAGGAGCGATGTCGATCTACGCCATGACGGTGTGGGCGAAACTTTCCGCACCGCTTTGTCACCGGTATAGCTTCATCACCGATATATTGAGGTCATGGCCACACCCACGCCGCTGCGGGAACCCACCTTCTTGATCCTCACCGCCCTGGCGCGGGAGTCCATGCACGGCTACGGCATCGTCAGCGACGTCGCGGCCCTCTCCGGTGGGCGGCTGGCGCTGCGGCCCGGCACCCTCTACGGCGCACTGGACCGCCTCACCGACGAGGGACTGGTCGAACGGGACCGCGAGGAGGTGGTCGAGGGGCGGCTGCGCCGCTACTACCGGCTCACCGAAGCCGGCCGGTCGGTGCTCACCGCCGAGACCGAACGACTGCGCCGCAACGTTGAGGCCGCCACGCAGCGGCTACGTGCTCGGCCTGCGGGCACCCGCACCGCCGACGGCACCTCACGCGGCCCTCTCACCATCCCCGGAACCGCCGCCCGCCCCATCCTTCGACCGACCGGAGGCCCGGCATGAACCAGCCCAACCCCGCGCCGGAACACACCGGGTCGCCGCTGGAGTCCCGCTACCGGCGGCTGCTGTGGGCCTACCCGGGTGACTACCAGGCTGAGCGGGGCGACGAGATCGTCGGGACGTACCTCGACACCGTCGATCCGGGGCGGCGCTGGCCATCCCCACACGACGCCGTCGATCTGCTCGGCGCCGGGCTGCGGGAGCGACTGCGCGGGTACGGCGCTCTCGGGCTGCTTGCGGCTCTTCCGCTGGCCGCGACCGCGGCGCTGAACACTCTGGTCGCGGTCTCCGCCTTCCTGCTCCTGCAGGTCGAGTTCGAAGATCCGCGTTTCGCTCGGCTGGACCCGGTTGGTCCGTTCCAGACCCTCGGCGCCCTGATCTGGTTGGGTTGGCTGCTCGTCGGCCTCACCGCCACGGCGCTGCCCGGGGCCTGGGCTCGCACCGCTGCCGCCGGTGGTCTCCTACTGACCGTCGCCGTGCCGCTCGTGGCCGCCGTCACCGGACAACCTGGGCCGCCGCTGTTCGTGCTGGCCCCCGCCGTGGCGCTCGGCCTGGCCGCGCTCGCGCTGCCCTCCCATCCCGGCTGGGTCGCGCGTAGCCTGCCGCCGCTCACGGCCGGTTGTGTGACGGCCGCATCGGTGGCATTCAGCGCCGCCGAGAACGGGGGGAACATGTTCACCTCGTACGGCTCGACCCCCGAAATGCTGGCGATGGCCGGGGGGTTGATGTTCGCACTGGTCCTGCTCGTCGGCCTCGGTCGCGCCCTGCGAGCCGATGACGCCGGCCTCTGGGCGACCCTGCTGCTCGTCACCCCGGCCGGCCTCTTCGGCGCTGACCAACTCGGCCAGGCGATCTGGGGTACCAGCGGCGGCGGACCCGCCCCGACGACCTTTGCCGTCACCGCCGGGTCGATCCTTCTCGTCGGCGCGGCGCTGCTGGCAGCAGCCCTCGCCGGCCAGGCCGCCCGACACCAGACCGTACGTCGACGAGTGCTCGACGACGCCTGCCCGACCTGCGGACACCGCCCGACCGCGATGACAGGGACCTGACCTCGGCGGGATCAGCGCTGTGGCGGGGGTCGGGTCGGTGATGTGGAGTGAATCGAGCGACCTCGCCCGATGCCGCATGGGTGCGCATCGGTGGGGAACCAGGACGGGCATGGGATCGACCCGATTGCCGGCCGTGGCGGCCTCCGGGGAGGAGGTCGGGCGCGATGGCGCGCGCCAGCCGGGTGGCGAGGTGCACGCTTGGCTGCCCGGCCAGAACCAGACGGTCTGCGGCCTGGCGCTGAGCCGGACCCGGCTGCGCCGCTTCCCGCACGTGCGCTTCGACTACTCGGGTACCGATGTGCTCACCGAGGCGGACGCGGTGGGCTGGATCTGCCCACGCTGCCTGGCCGCCACCGCCGGTAGGCGGGGCAAGGAGAAGCACGGCTGGATACGGGAGTCACCTCGCCCTTGATCGACTCGGGATCCCGGAAGCCGGGCTGTCCTGGGCGCTCGGATACCGCGACTTTCAGGAAGTCGAGTGGATCAAGCCGGGCGCGCCGCCGGCTGGTGGGTGGTTGAGCTGCTGCTGGGCGGGTACGGGGTCGGGCATGCGGATCGTGGTGGTGGGGGCGAGCGGCAACGTCGGTACGGCGGTGCTGCGGCGGCTGCGCCGGGAGCGGGGCGTGGAGTTGGCCGGTGTCGTTCGGCGGTTGCCCGGCCCGGATGCCGGCGAGCCGTACGACCAGGTGGAGTGGCACTCCTGCGACATTGGCGCGCCGGGCGCGGTCGGGCAGCTCGCCGAGGTGTTCGCGGGTGCGGACGCTGTCGTGCACCTGGCCTGGCAGATCCAGCCCAGCCACGACCAGCGGGTGCTGCGCCGGACCAACGTCGAGGGCAGCCGGGCGGTGATCAACGCGGTGGTCCAGGCCGGTGTGCCGGCCGTGGTGTACGCCTCGTCGGTCGGCGCCTACGCGCCCGGCCCGAAGGACCATCCGATCAGCGAGCGGTGGCCGGCCACCGGTGTGCCCGGTTCGTCGTACAGCGAGCACAAGGCGGAGGTGGAGGCGCTGCTGGACGGGCTCGAACAGGATCACCCGACGCTGCGGGTGGTGCGGATGCGCCCCGGGTTGATCTTCCAACGGGCCGCTGGTGCGGAGATCACGCGTTACTTCCTCGGCCCGTTGGCGCCGGTGCGGCTGCTGCGCTTCGGCCGGATCCCGCTGGTGCCGACGAACCGCCGGTTGCGGATGCAGGCGGTGCACGCCGATGACGTGGCTGACGCGTACGCCAGGGCGGTATTGGGTGATGCGCGCGGCGCCTTCAATGTCGCCGCGGACCCGGTGCTCACTCCGGAGCTGGTGGCCCGGCACTTCCATGGTTGGACGGTGCCGGTCGCCGCGCCGGTGCTGCGGGCGGCGGCGGCGCTGACCTGGCGGGCGCGGCTGCAACCGGTCGACGCGGGCTGGGTGGAGCTGGGTCTGAACGCCCCGCTGATGTCCAGCGAGCGCGCGGAGACCGAGCTGGGTTGGCAGCCCAAGATCAGTGCGCTGACGGCGCTCAAGGAACTCTTCGCCGGAATGGCCGAGGGCGATCACACGGCAAGCCCGCCGATGTCCGGCGCGCGGGACCTGCCCGGCCGCCCCGCCGCCCTCCTCCACGCTCGCCCCCCAGGCGAAGGAAACCCGTACTGAGCCCACCCGGCTTGTTGATCAAGAGCTTTCGGTCAGGAAACGCCGCCCCGATGACCGAAACCTCTTGATCACCGGCGTGGGCACGCGGGGGCGGGCGCCGGTGTGCGGCAGGGCGCGGGCGTTAGGAGAGCTTGGAGTTGGTGACCGTGGGGTTGCGGGCGCCCAGGAAGAAGATGCCGGGGAAGCCGCGGGTCTCGAACTTGGCGCTGGGGTTGCGGCGCAGGGTCGAGTTTTCGATCTTCATCGTGCCGGTGCGGTTGTTGCTCACGAAGAAGACCGCGCCGCCGCCCTCGTTGGCAGTGTTGTTCTCGATGATCGTGCCGGCGATCCGTACTGTGAACTCGTTGCCGTCGCAGTAGATCGCGCCGCCGCTGCCGCCGCCGGGCGTGCCGGACTTGGCCGGGTTGGCGCCGCTGCCGATCGCCTCGTTGTTCCTGAGCAGGCTGTTCAGCACCACCCACGACACGCCGATGCTGCTCAGTGCCCCTCCGTTGGAGCAGGAACCGCCGTCGAAGGTGCTGCCCACCACGTACACCGGCTTGTTCTCGTACTGGCTCAGCACCCGGACGGCCGCGCCACCCAGGTCGGGGCCGGTGCGGTCGCAGCGGTTGCGGACGAAGCGCGAGTTGACCACCTTCAGCCGCCCGCCGCGGACGAAGATCGCCCCACCGCCGCCGCCCTCGGCCTTCTCGCCGGTGGAGTTGCCGTCGGCGAAGGTGAGGTTCTGCACTGTGAGCTGCGGGTGATCCTGGTTCTGGCAGTGCGAGGTGGTGAAGCCCTGGGCCTCGTCGCAGGTGTTCATGTAGAGGATGCGGCGCTGCCCCTGGCCACTCAGCGTGACAGTGCCGCCGCCGTCCAGCACGATCTTCGGCCCGTTGGCGTTGCGCACCTTCGCGGTGGCGGCCATCTTGATCGTCACCGGGGCCGGTCCACAGTTGAACGTGATGACACCGCCGGCCGCGACGGCCTTCACGACCGCCGCGGAGGTGCAGCTCGCCGGGGTGCCGGTGCCGATGGTCCGGGTCGGCTTCGAGGTGTCCACCGCCCGCGCCTCGGCCGGCACTGTGGCTCTGCCGTTCGGGTTGCCGGCGGCGAGCACCTTGTTGGCGGGCTTCGGGCTCGCGCTGGCCCCGGGGCCGCCGAGGCCGTCGCGAGCCCCCGGCGCGTCGCCCTGACCGCCGGTCGGCAGCGCCGTCGGCGTGGCGGTCGAGCCGGCCTCGAAGGTGGGGGTTGGGTCGTTGGGCGCGCAGGCGGGCAGGGCCGCGGTGGCGACACCGAGGACGAGGAGAGCGGCAAGCGACGTCATGCGCACCCCGTGATGCTAGTGGGAGAGGGCGAACGCGGTCAGGAAGCCGGCCACCGTGATCAGACCGACCAGTAGGTGTGCGTTCTCGAACGCCTCCGGGACCATGGTGTCGGTGATCATGGCGAGGATCGCCCCGGCGGCCAACGCGGTGATGGCGGCCAGCACCTCCGGCGGCGCGCCACCCAGCAGCGTGTTGCCGACCAGCGCGGCGACGCCACTGATCAGCGCGATCCCGGCCCAGAGCAGGAACACGTACCGTCGGGTGCGGCCGGCCTGGCGCATACCGGCCGCGCTGGACAGCCCCTCCGGCACGTTGCTGAGGAACACCGCCGCCACCGTGACCAGGCTGACCGCGCCGCCGCTGAGCAGGCTGGCGCCGATCACTACCGATTCGGGTATGCCGTCGAGCAGCGCGCCGACGGCGAGCGCCGACCCGGAGCCGGGCTGTTCGCCCTCGGAGGGCTGCTGATCGCCGGACCGCTTCCGGTGCCGGGCGCCGTGCCGGGCGAGAACCAGGTTGGCGAGGGTGTAGACCAGCGCACCGACGGCGGCACCGAGAACGGTGGGCAGCAGCCCGCCCTGCGCGTGCGCCTCGGCGATCAACTCGAACGACACGGCGGAGAGCAGAACCCCCGCGCCGAACGCCATGATCGACGCGATGACGCGCTGCGGTACCCGGGCGAACCAGCCGACCGCCGCCCCGACCAGCAGAGCCGATCCCGCCAGCAGCCCCCATCCACCCGCCTGTAACCATTCCGGCATTCGCGGGACCGTACCCACTGCCGCCGAGGCGACAAACCCGATTGTGAGGAGGGCTCAGAAGTCGGCGAAGAGGTACGGCACCCGGCGGGGGAAGAGGCCGCGCAGTTCCGTGGCGGCGTCCACCGACACCTCGCCCAGACCGCGTAGCGGCAGCTCGGCCGGGTCCAGAACCCCGTACGCGAGAGCGGAGAGCCCGGCGGCGGTGAGCGTGGCGGTCGGCGCGCGGCCGGTGGTGTCGTCGACAAGTTCCAGCACGCCGGTCGTGCCGTCGAGCAGGTGGGTTCCGGCCAGCCAGCGGTCCCCGGTCAGCTCGATCCGCACCCGTCCCGGGCCGGCGGGCAGCCCGCTCAACGCGTCCAGCGACAGCAGCCGGGCCATCGGCGCGGACGAACCCGGCACGGCCGTGCGGGCCTCGACGTGCACGTCCAGGTCGGTCAGCCACAGCTCGGGCAACTCGTCGGGTGGAACCTGGACGGTGATCCGCTCGATCTGGTCGACGTGCCGGGCGAAGAACTGCAACAGCAGCGCCCGTGCGAGCGGGTCGGTGGCCAGCAGTTCGTTGCCGTGCAGCGTGCCGCCGTGTTCGTCGATCCGGTACGTCACCGCGCCGGTGACCTCCCCGCCGACCCGGGCGGTGAGCAGCCAGTACTCGTCACGGTCGCGCATCCCGACCGCCCGGTGGTCCGGGAAGATCGCGAAGCCGTGTCGTTCCTGAAGGTTGCGTTCGGTGAACGCCCGCCACGCCGGGTAGCCGGCGGCGACGCGTTCCCAGCCGACCTCGCCGGGCAGGTCCACCCGGAGCAGCGCGGCCAGGTTGGCCGGAGCGAAGGTGACCCGGCGCGGCTTGGGCAGGCCGGCGTAGCCGAACCGGGCGTAGAAGCTGGGCCGGAACGGATAGAGCGCGCTGAGTGGATGGCCCTCGTCGCGCATCTCGTCGAGGAGTTGGTGCAGCAGCGTCCGGACGTGCCCCTGCCGGCGGGCCAGCGGATGGGTCGCCACCCCGGCGACACCTGCCATCGGCAGCACCACCCCGCGCAGGTTCTGTCGCATCGGGATGGCCGAGACGGCGGCCAACGTGGTGCCGTCCTCCTCGGCGATCAGCGTCCGGTTGCCCTGGTTGTAGGGCAGGTAGTCGCGGAACTCGGCGGTGCGGGCAGCACTGAGCGGCGAGGACTCGAAGGCGTACGCGGCCAGCGGGAAACTGGTGGTGAGACGGTCGTCGTCGGTCACCCGGCGGATCATCATTCGCCTATCTCAACCCGCCGCGCGGGTCGCAGCAACCGGATTGGCCCGATCCGCTTCCGGTGCGGCGGTCAGCCGACCGGTAGGTGCCGCAGGTGACGACGGCGGCGCAGGCGGACGCTGGCCACCGCGGCCACGCCCAGGGCGAGCAGTGCGGTGACGACGAGCCCGTGCAGCAGACCACGGGAGAGGTAGCCCTGGTCGGTGTTGTCGACAGTCCAGGTGGCGATCTCCCGGCTCGACCAGAACGGCGTCAACCTCGCCCCGGAACCGGCCGGGTCGATCAGCATCTGCACCGTCACCACTGTGAGAAGCAGCAGTGTGCCCTCCAACTCGCGGGGCAGCAGCGCACC
The DNA here is from genome assembly GCF_022229005.1 of Micromonospora trifolii. Taxonomy (GTDB): domain Bacteria; phylum Actinomycetota; class Actinomycetes; order Mycobacteriales; family Micromonosporaceae; genus Micromonospora; species Micromonospora trifolii. The sequence continues at coordinate 52,875 of NZ_JAKKFD010000019.1, read as the reverse complement.
GATCAGCATCCCGAACGGCGCCGCCACCGCGACGGAACAGAGCAGCGCCGCCGCCAGGCCGCCGTACCGCAGGTCCGCGCCGTCGATCATCGGGAGCAGGAAGAAGGGTACGGAGATGACCAGCCCCACCGTCCACAGGCCGAGCATCCGACCGAGATAGAGGTGGTGTGGGCGGTAGCCGGCCAGCCGCAGCCTCGGCTCCAACTCGCGGGCCGCGGTCGTGGCGAACAGCGCGGCGGTGCTCACCGCCCAGCCCACGCCGAGCAGCAGCGAACGGACTGACTGCCCGAGGTAGGCGTCCCGCCGGATCAGGTAGAAGGTCAACGGCATCAACAACAACAGCAGGAGTACGCCCCGACGCCGCAGCAGTTCCCGCAGGGTCATCTCGGCGACGGTGACGAGCCGGTTCACGGGCGGCCTCCCTGGACGCCGGGCGCGTGCCGCCCGGTCTCGTGTGCCGGGGTCAGGTCGAGCACGATGTCCACCCGGTCGAGTTGGTTGAGCAGGTGGGTCACCACGACTATGGCCGTGCCGGCGTCGCGCATCCTGCTGAGCTGGTCCCAGAAGTTGACGTAGGTGCCCTGGTCGAAGCCCTGGTACGGCTCGTCGAGCAGCAGCACGTCGGGGGCGCTGAGCGTGGACATGGTCAGGTTGAGCTTCTGTCGGGTGCCGCCGGACAGTTGGCGGGCCTGCACGTCGCCGCCCGCTTCCCAACCGAGCTGCCGGGCCGCCGCCCGACCGGCGCGGCGGGCCGGGCCCCGGGCCACGCCCTGACCGGCCCCGACCAGCACGAAGTGCTCGTCGGCGAGCAGGAAGTCGGCGGTGCCGCCGGACTGCGGGCAGTAGCCGAGCCGCCCGGAGACCGTCACCTCGCCGGCGTCCGGTGACATGAGCCCGGCGCAGATCCGGAGGAAGGTGCTCTTGCCGCAGCCGTTCGCGCCGACGACGGCGGCGATCTGTCCGGCCCGGACGGTCAGCGTGGCGTCGCGCAGCACTGTTCGCCGCCCGTACCTCTTGGTGATGCCCGCCGCGTGCAGCCGGACCGGCCCGGGGCGCGGTCCGGGCGCGGTGCCGATGCTCTCCACGACAGCACCCGCGTACTGCTGGGGTGGGCCGAAGACAATCCAGGGGTCGCCGCCGCCCTCGCGCAGGTGGGTGGCGGCCTCGGCGACCACGTGCCGTGCGGCGTCCGCCGCGACCCGGCGCTGGTGCAGCTCGGCTGTGAGCGTCCGCAGCCAATCGTCGGCGTTCACCGGGTGACCCCCTTCGTGACGATGTCGTTCACCGGCCGGACGAAGGTGAGCCAGGCGCTGCCGCCGGTGCGGAGCGCCGCGTGCCCGTCGTCGGTGAGCCGGTAGTACTTGCGGGCCGGCCCAGCGCTGCCCTCCCGCCACTGCGCGGTCACCAGGCCGGTCTTCTGTAGGCGCAGCAGCACGGGATAGAGCGTGCCGCCCTGGATCGGCCCGACGCCTGCCGCGTCGAGCGCCTGGGCGAGCTGGTAGCCGTAGGACTCGCCGTTGGACAGCAGGGCCAGGACGCAGATGTCGAGCACCCCCCGCAGCCACTGCCCGCGCCGGTCGGAATCCACGCGTCGGACAGTAGCGGCGCAAGCTAGATGGCACAACCACCTAGTGGGGCAGCGGCACCCGAACCAGTCGGTCCGGGTGAGCCGCCGAGTGAGCCGTACGGGTCAGCGGGCGACGACGTCGGAGACCACGACTGTGACGTTGTCCGGCGCGCCGGCGTGGTGGGCCAGCTTCACCAACTGCTCACCGCACTGCTGACGGTCCGCGTACATGCCCAGGGCCGTGGCGATGGCCTCGTCCTCGACGTAGTCGGAGAGCCCGTCGCTGCACAGCAGCAGCCGGTCACCGGGGGTCACTGTGAGCACCCCGACCGCGGGTGGGGTGTCGGCGCCCTGCACGGCCCGGGTCACCAGGGACCGCTGCGGGTGGTGGCGGGCCTGTTCGGGAGAGAGGGTGCCCTGATCGACAAGCGCCTGCACGAACGTGTCGTCCCGGGTGAGCTGGGTCAGCTCCCCCTCGCGCAGCAGGTAGCAGCGGGAGTCGCCCACCTGGGCCAGCACCAGCGTCTCCCCGGCCAGCAGCGCTGCGGTGAGCGTCGTACCCATGCCGTCCCGGCTCGGGTCGACGGTGATCGCGGCGTGGATGCGCTGGTTGGCGGTGCTGACCACGGCACGCAGGGCGTCGGCGGCGCCGTCGGGGTCGGTGGGGGGAGCCAGTTCGTCCAGGATCCGGATCACGATTTCGCTCGCCACCTCGCCCGCAGGCAGCCCACCCATGCCGTCGGCGACGGCGATCAGGCGGTCACCGGCGAGGGCGGAGTCCTCGTTGTTGGTGCGCACCAAGCCGATGTCGTTGAGGATGACCGAGCGGAGGATCAGCGTCATGGGGTCAAGCTTGCCAAGAACAACCCGCATTCGTCTCTACGCCTCCTACCTAGGTCGAGAAATGATTGCAATTTTCGTCGACGGGGCCGACGGTCCGTGACCGATCGGCGGGGTCTCAGCGGCGCGGATAGCGCAGGAGCAGGCTGGCGGCGACCTCCTCGTCACCCACCGCCGCGTAGCTGTGTGGCACGTCCGACACCCAGCGGAGGTGACCGCCGGCCGGGGCGGTCAGTGGCGCGTCGGCCGGTCCGGCGCGCAGCACCCCGGCGAAGACTGTGACGTGCTCGGTGACTCCCGGCGCGTGGGCGGGGGAGAGCTGCGCGACGCCGGGTGCGACCCGCATCCGGTACAGCTCGTAGGTCGCGTCGGTGTCGGTGAAGACCTCCAGCAGGGTCGCGGTGACCGCGGTCCCGTGCACGACGGGCTCGGCGGACGGCTCGGCCAGCAGGGCGGTGAACGGTACGCCGAGCTGCGCGGTGACCGCCCAGAGTGTCTCCAGGGTCGGGTTGCGGGTGCCGTGCTCCAGGCCGGAGAGGGTGGCCTTTCCGACACCGGCGAGTCGGGCGAGTGTGGACAGCGAGATCCCCTGCTCCTCGCGCAGGGCGCGGACCCGGCGCCCGACGACGGCGGGATCCACGTCGAGGCCCGGACGCGGGGCTGGTGGTGGGTGCGGCACCCGGCTATCGTGCTACACGCTTCCGTTCCGTAAACGGAACAGTCGGGAGGATGGGGTGGCCGGACGCGTGCAACCGGTGCTGGCGGGGGTGGTGACCGCACTGGTGGGCTTCGCCAGCTCGTTCACCGTCGTGCTGGCCGGGCTCCGAGCGGCGGGTGCGTCGGACGCGCAGGCCGCCTCCGGCCTGCTCGCTCTCTGCGTGGCGAGCGGGTTCGTCGCCGTCTGGCTGGGCTGGCGGTACCGGATCCCGATGAGCGCGGCCTGGTCCACTCCGGGCGCGGCGCTGCTGGTGGCGACCGGGCCGCCGCCGGGCGGATGGCCGGTGGCGGTGGGCGCCTTCCTCGTCTCCGCCGTGCTGATCGTCGCGGCCGGGTTGTTCCCGCCGCTCGGCCGTGCGGTGGCCGCCATCCCCAAGCCGGTGGCCGGCGCGATGCTCGCCGGGGTGCTGCTGCCGCTGTGCACCGCCCCGGTCCGGGCGCTGGTCGAGCTGCCGGTGGTGGCCGGGCCGGTGGTCGTCGGCTGGCTGCTGCTGCACCGGTTCGCCCGCCGCTGGGCGGTGCCCGGTGCGCTGGTGGTGGCGGTGGCGGCGATCGCACTGACCGCACCGCCGGCCGGCCTGACCGGTGCCGCGCTGATCCCGTCGGTCACGCTGACCGCGCCGGCCTGGAACGCGTCCGCACTGGTCGGGTTGGCCCTGCCGCTGTTCCTGGTCACCATGGCCGCGCAGAACGTACCCGGCATGGCGGTGCTGGTCGGCTACGGCTACCGGCCGCCGTTCGGCGCGGCGCTGCGGACCACCGGTCTGGCCAGTCTGCTGGCCGCCCCGGCCGGCGGGCACGCGGTGAACCTCGCGGCGATCACCGCCGCGCTGGCCGCCGGCCCCGACGCGCACCCCGACCCGGAGCGCCGGTGGATCGCCTCGGTCACCGCCGGCGCTGGGCTGGCAGTGCTCGGCCTGGGTGCCGGTGTGGCCACCACACTGGTGGCGGTCGCCCCGCCGATCCTCATCGAGGCGGTCGCCGGGCTGGCGCTGCTGGGCGCCCTCGCCACAGCGCTCGCCTCGGCGGTGACCGACCCGGCGACCCGCGAGGCCGCAGTTGTCACCTTCGTGGTGACCGCGTCCGGGGTGACGCTGATCGGTGTGGGCGGCGCGTTCTGGGGCCTGGTCGCGGGCTGCCTGATGCTGCTGCTCTTCCACCGCCGCCAACCCGCCCCTCCCGGGCCGGACCAGCCCATCCCCGCCGCGCGGGAAGGGCGGTGGGGTCACTCCTCGGGCGGCAGGTCGGCCACCCCGACGGCCAGCAGAACCCGGCCGTCGGCCACCGACCCGATCCGGTCGGCCGGTACGTAGACCGCGCCGGTGCGGGTCAGATCGGTCGAGACCTTCAGGTAGCCGCTGTGCAGCAGCCGCGCCGCCAGATCGGCCGGAACGTCCGGTTCCTCGACCGCAGTCGCCTCGATCAGCTCGTCCAGGCTGCTGCCCGGGTCGGCTGTCGGTGTCTGGACGGTCACCGCGTTCGGGTCACCCCGCTGGACGAGGTCCACGGTTCCGACCTCGGTGCCGGCTGAGTCGATCACCGGCATCCCGGTGGTGATCCGCGAGATGGTGGCCTGCTGCTCGTCCTGCTGGTCCATCCCGCTGCGGTTCCCAGGGCGGCGCGACGCTAAACGCCGTCGCTTCGCTGGCGCGCGTCGCTTGGCCCGCTCGCCGATGGGGTAGCGGCAGTGGCTCGAGGCGATGGGCCGGAGAGCGTGATGACCGTGTGGCGTCAATATGCCTCAGAGTCATCACCGTAAAGAGCAGTACCGCCACCGGGAGGCGGAGCCACGGTGGCGGACGAAGGGCCCCCGCACTGTCTGCTGCACCCGCCCACTCAGCCGTTCGGGAGGGTCCAGCCGCCGGGCGGGCGGGGGGACAGCTCCCGCCAGGTGTCCGGGCCGTCGAGCAGCGCCCGGACGGTGTCCTCGGCTTCGTCCGCACTGCCGTACTCGTAGAAACGGGAGATGCCCTCGGCGCCGCCGGCCCGCTGCTCGACGTGCCACCGGTCGGCGTCCACCCGCAGGAAGACGTCCCGCCGGGCCAGCCGCCCCCACTTCCCGTTCCACCAGTGCTTTCGCTGCTCCATGGCGGGACTCTATCGAACACACGTACGAGAAGGTGCGGCCCCTGCGGGAATCCCACAGGGGCCGATGTGCATCCGTTCGGGTCAGCGCTGCGTCGGCGGCTCGGGACGGCGGCCCAGCACGTCGTCCAGCGCCCCGCGCTGCTGGCCCGGGGTGGTGTGGCCGGCGGAGACCAGGGCGTCCCGGATCTCGGTGAGCAACTTGACCTCCTCGCTCGGCGCCGAGGGCGGCGGCTCCTCGCCCCGCTTGCGCCGCTCGGCCAACCGGTTCATCGGGTAGACGACCAGGAAGTAGAGCGCCATCGCGGTCAGCAGGAAGGTGATGGCCGCGTTGACGAAAGCCACCCAGTCGAACGGAATCTCCCGGAACTTGGGGGTCGAGCCACTGAGGCCGTCCTTGTTCCCGGTGATCAGCACGATCATCACCCGGACCAGCGGTTCGAGGAACGACTTGGTGAGCTGGGTGACCACGCCCGTGAACGCGGCGCCGATGACGACACCGACCGCCAGGTCGACGACGTTGCCGCGCATGATGAAGTCTTTGAAGCCCTTGAGCATTCGTACTCCCGAGGTGTCCGCTTTTCTGTCGGGCACAACCTATGCCCGTTCGGCGGGTTCCAGAAAAGCGCCGGCTTCGAGCGCCGCCCGGCCGGGATCGCCGGCCCGGATCGCCTCGACCAACCGGGTGTGGTCGACGTAACGCTCGGGGGTGAGCGCCCCACCCATGGCCTGGGCGACGGTGCTGCGCAAAGCGGTGCCCACCGAGGCGTACAGCTCGGCGAGCATGGTGTTGTGCGCGGCGGCGACCACCGCCGTGTGCAGTGCCACGTCGGCCTCGACGAACGCGTCGACCCGGCCGCCGTGCCAGGCGGCCTCGCGCTGGGCGAGCGCGCCATCGAGCGCCGCCAGGTCTTCCGGGGTACGCCTCAGCGCGGCGAGCCGGGCGGCCTCCACCTCGAAGGCGCGGCGTACCTCGATGACCTCGGTCATCCGGTCGTCGCCGAGCCGGCGGGCGACCACCGGTGCCAGTTCGTCGGTGGACACCACGTAGGTGCCGGAGCCCTGCCGGCACTCCAGAACCCCGGCGTGCACCAGGGCGCGGACCGCCTCGCGGACCGTGTTGCGTCCGACGCCCAGCGCGGCGACCAGTTGTGGCTCGGTGGGGATGCGCCCGCCGACTGGCCATTCGCCGCCGAGGATCCGGGCGCGGAGTTGCTCGGTGGTCTGCCGGACCCGGTGGCCGCGGGGCGGCACTGCTGGCTGGCCGCTGGGCGGCAGCGGCGCGGAGGGGAAATCAACCGACGGTGGCACTGGTTACATCACCGGTCCCAAATTCATCCCATGATTGTAGGTTAGAGGTCATGACCCCGCCACCAACCGCCGCTCCGGCGCTGCCCGCCCCCGCCGCCGTCGACCTCCGCCCGACGCGGGACCCCGGTGCCGGCCGGCGGACGCACCCGGCGACCGGTGGCGCGCTTGTGCTGGTCGGAATGCTTCTGGTCGCGCTCAACCTGCGTGCCGTGGTGACGAGCCTCGGCGCACTGCTCGACGAGGTCCGCGACGGGCTGGGCCTCTCCGGCGTCACCGCCGGTCTGGTCACCACCCTGCCGACCATCGCGTTCGCCGGCCTCGGCGCGCTCACCCCGTGGCTGGTCCGCCGGGTGGCACCGGCCCGGGTGCTGGTGGTCGCCATGCTCGCCCTCGCCGTCGGCCAGGTGCTCCGGGTCGTCACCGACTCGGCCTTGATCTTCGTGCTCACCAGCGCGCTGGCGCTGTCCGGCATCGCGGTCGCCAACATCCTGCTGCCGATGCTCGTCAAGCAGCACTTCCCGCACCGCACCGGCCTGGTCACCGGGGCGTACACGATGGCGTTGACAGTGGGCACGACGGTGGCCGCCGCCTCCGCGGTGCCGATCGCGCACGCCTTCGGGTCATGGCGGGCCGGGCTCGGCGTCTGGGCCGCGATGGCCGCGGTGGCCGTACTCCCGTGGGTGCCGCTGGCGCTGCGGACCCGCGCCTCGGCGCGGCGGGCGACCCCGACGGCGGTGGTCGCCACACCGGTGCGGGTCCGGCCGGCGCGGACCCGGCTCGGCTGGGCGATGGCCGTCTACTTCGGGGCGCAGTCGCTCAGTGGGTACGCGATCATGGGCTGGCTGGCCCAGCTGTTCCGCGACGCCGGTTACCAGCCGGAGTCGGCCGGGCTGCTGCTCGCCGGGGTGACCGCGCTCGGCGTGCCGATCGCGCTGCTGATGCCCACCCTGGCCGGTCGACTCGGCAGCCTTCGGCCGCTGGTGCTCGGGCTGACCACCGCGTCGGCCCTGGCCTACCTGGGGCTGGCGCTCGCACCGCACGGTGCCGCGCTGCTCTGGGTCGCCCTGCTGGCGATCGGTCAGGGAGCGTTCCCGATGATCCTGACCGCCATCGGCCTGCGCGCCCGCACCGCCGAGGGCACTGTCGCCCTCTCCGCGTTCGCGCAGAGCACCGGGTACGTGATCGCCGCCCTCGGCCCGCTGATGGTCGGCATCCTCTACGAAGCCACCGGAGGCTGGACCGCGCCGATCGGGTTCCTGCTGGGCGCCCTGGCCGTGCAGACGACGGCGGGCATGGCGATCGCTCGTCCCCGTTACGTCGAGGACGAGTGACGCACGCTGACGGTCAGGAGGAAGCCGGCGTCGATTCGCCGGCGACTGCCTCATCCACCGTCGGGTAGGTGTGCAGCACCTCGACCAGCCCGCTCACCTCGAGGATGCGCAGCACGCCGCGCTGCGGGGCGGCCAGCCGGACCACGCCGCCAGCCTCGTCGCAGCTGTTCTTGGCGCGGACGAAGACCGACAGACCGGTCGAGTCGCAGAACGAGACGTCCGCCAGGTCGAACACCAGCCGGTTGCGGCCCTTGTCGAGCAGGTCGGTGATCTGGTCCTGTAGCTGCGGTGCAGTGGCCATGTCCAGCTCGCCAGCGACCGCCACGACGACCACGTCGCCGCGTTGTTCCGTGTGCACCGTCAACGACATTCGCCAAGCCTCCTGTTATCGGGGGAACGGTATCCCACGACCACGGTCGGAGGTAGAACGGGAGCCGTGATCCGGTGGCCATCGTCATTCCGTTGCTACGGGGCAAGTAGTTGATCAGGCCCCGGTGATAGAGTCCGCCCGGTCCAGGTCAAGGGGGTTCGAAATGGCGTTGAGCACCGAAGAAAGTGGTCGGCTCGCCGCGCTGCTCAGTGGGCAGAACGAACGGGTCACGACTCGGTGGACCGAGATCGTCACCAGTTCGTTGCGCGGCCGGCTGAGCCAGGCGGAGCTGCGCCGACAGGTCCAGGACCTGCACAGTGCCATCGTCGCCACCGGCGAACAGGGCACCATCGACCTGTCCGCCGACAACGCCGGCGAACTGCGCGCCGCGCTCTCCGAGCTGTCCCGTGGCCGGGCCCGGCAGGGCTTCTCCGCCACCGAGACCACGATCAGCATCTTCGCGCTGAAGGACGTGCTGGCCGAGCTGGTGCAGGAGAGCGGCGGCCCTAACGCGCTGCAGGACTACGTCGCCTTCTCGAAGCTGGTCGACGAGATGGGCCTGTTCACCTTCGAGAGCTTCGTCCGCACCCGCGAGAGCCTGATCGCCGATCAGGCCGAGCAGCTGCTCGAGCTCTCCACGCCGGTCGTCAAGCTCTGGGAGGGCGTCGTCGCCGTGCCGCTGGTCGGCACCCTCGACTCGGCCCGGGCCCAGGTCGTCATGGAGCGGCTGCTCCAGACCCTGGTCGACACCGGCTCGCCGTACGCGATCATCGACATCACCGGCGTACCGGCGGTGGACACCCAGGTCGCCCAGCACATCCTGAAGACAGTGGTGGCCGCCCGGCTGATGGGCGCCGACTGCATCATCTCCGGCATCCGTCCGCAGATCGCGCAGACCATCGTGGCGCTCGGCATCGAGTTCGGCGACATCGCCACCAAGGCGAGCCTCGCCGACGCGCTGCGCCACGTGCTGCGACTCACCGGGGTGGAGACCGCCCGCCGCCCGCCGCGTCGGGCCGTCTGATGGAACGCGTACCGATCCTCAAGATCGGCGACATCCTGCTCGTCTCCATCCAGCTCGACATGTCCGACCAGACGGCGGTCCAGCTCCAGGAGGACCTGGCCGAGCGGATCGTGGACACCGGCTGCCACGGCGTCATCATCGACATCACAGCGCTGGACATCGTCGACTCCTTCGTCGGACGGATGCTCTCCACCATCGCGTCGATCTCCAAGGTGCTGGACGCGGAAACTGTGGTGGTCGGCATGCGTCCGGCCGTCGCCATCACCCTTGTCGAACTCGGGCTGTCGCTGAACGGCATTCGTACCGCCCTGAACGTGGAGCGCGGCATGGAACTGATCGCGGCGGCCCACGCCGACGAGCTCGACTACCAGCTCGACGACGATTCGGACGCCGAGACGGCCACGCCGTGACCGCGGGCATCGACCTGGGCCAGCCACAGGCGCAGTCGGTCCGCAGCGACGAGGACGTGGTGCGCGTCCGGCAGCTGGTCCGCGCCGTGGCGGTGGCCAGCAAGCTGTCCCTCGTCGACCAGACCAAGGTGGTCACCGCGGCGAGCGAGTTGGCCCGCAACACCCTGGTGTACGGCGGCGGCGGTTCGGTCGAGGTGACGGTCGTGGACAACGGCCGACGCAACGGCGTGCAGATCGTGTTCGCCGACTCCGGGCCGGGCATCGCCGACCTCGACCTCGCCATGACCGACGGCTACACCAGCGGCGGCGGCCTCGGCCTCGGGCTCAGTGGGTCGCGACGTCTGGTCGACGAGTTCCAGATCGAGACGTCAGCGGAAACCGGCACGCGGATCACGGTCACCAAGTGGTCCAGGTGAACGCCGACGCGGTCACCGACAGTGGCATCTGGTTCCGGGTGGAGGCCAGCAGCGCCGCGAGCGCCGTCCGGCGCGCCGCCGAACGCCTCGGCGCACAGGTGGAGATGGGTGCGGCGCGCATCGCCGACCTGGCCATCGTCGCCGCCGAGCTGACCAGCAACCTGGTCAAGCACGCCGACGACGGTGTCCTGCTGCTCCGACCGGTACGCCGCGCCGGGCAGGCCGGGGTGGAGTTGGTGGCCATCGACTCCGGGCCCGGCATGGCCGACCTGACCGTCTCGTCCCAGGACGGGCACTCCACCACCGGCACACTCGGCATCGGTCTGGGTGCCATCGTCCGACAGGCCAGCTGGTTCGACGGATACTCACTTCCCGGCAAGGGCACCGTCCTCGCCGTGCAGGTCTGGCCGGCCGAGGCGGCTCAGCCGTCCTGGGCCGGCGCTCTGACCCGACCGCTGACCGGCGAGACGATCAGCGGCGACGGCTATGCCGTACGGGTCATCGACGGGCGGCACCAGGTGCTGGTCAGCGACGGGTTGGGGCACGGCCCGCTCGCCGGGGCCGCCACCGACGCCGCCTTGGCCGCGTTCCGCGACGCCCCGGCCGGCCCACCGGCGATGGTGGTCGGTCACCTGCACCGGAGCATGTCGCACACCCGGGGCGCCGCGCTCGCCGTCGGCGAGCTGATGCCGGAGGCCGGCGTGCTGCACTACGCCGGCCTGGGCAACATCTCCGGCGTGGTCGTCGAGGGTGACGGCCGCCGTCGAGGGCTGGTGTCACTGCCCGGCATCGCCGGCCACCAACGGCCGGCGATCCGCGAGTACGACTACCCGTTCGGTCCCGGTGCCCGGCTGGTGATGCACAGCGACGGGGTGGTCGACCGGTGGCGGATGACCGACTACCCGGGCCTGGCCGAGCGATCCCCGCTGGTCATGGCGGCGACCCTGCTCCGCGACGCCGGTGTGCGACGTGACGACGCCTGCGTACTGGTTGCGAGGTCGTGGGCGTGAGCGGGGAGCCGGCAGCGCTGCCGCTGCTTCAGATGGCGCTGCGGGTCGAGCAGGACATCTTCGTGATCCGTCAGCGCGGGCGCGAGGTGGCCGCGGTCGTCGGCCTCGAACACCAGGACCAGGTGCGGATCGCCACAGCGCTCAGCGAGGTGGCCCGGGATCTGCTGCGGACGACCGGCGGAGCGGACGTCTCCTTCCACGTCGACGCGGGCGCCGACGGCCGGTTCCACCTGCGCGCCGACCTGGCCCCGGTGTCCCCGCTGCCGGACGGCCGCTACCAACCGCAGTCCGGCGCGGTGTCCCGACTGGTCGACACACTGAGCGCGTCGACCGTCGAGGGGGTTACGGTCGTACGGATGTCCCGACGAGTCCCGGCCAACGCGCCGACGCCGACCCCGGAGCGGCTCGCCGAGTTCCGTACCGAACTCGGCCGCACCGCGCCGGCCAGTGCGCTGGACGAGTTGACAGTGCAGAACGGGCAGCTCATCGCCGCACTGGACGAGGTGCGTAGTCAGCGCGACGAGTTGGCCGTGCTCAACGAGGAGCTGGCCGAGACCAACCGCGGCGTGCTGGCGCTCTACAACCAGCTCACCGAGGAGTTGGAGGAGACCAACCGGGGCGTCGTCGCCCTCTACGCCGAGTTGGACGAGAAGTCGGCCCAGCTCCGTGCGGCCAGTGAGTCGAAGAGCCGGTTCCTGGCCAACGTCAGCCACGAGCTGCGCGCCCCGGTCACCGCGATCATCGGTCTGGGGCGGCTGCTCACCGACTCCGCCTCGGACCCCCTCACCGACGAGCAGGGCCGCCAGATCGATCTGATCCGTTCCTCGGCGGCGGACCTGCTCAACCTTGTCAACGAACTCCTCGACCTGGCCAAGGCGGAGTCCGGGCGGATCGAGCCGGAGCTGGCCGAGGTCGACCTGCGGCCGGTCTTCGGTCAACTGCGCGGCACCCTACGCGCGCTGGCCACCCGACCGGGCGTGGAGCTGGTCGTGGAGGAGCTCAGCGGGCCGGCCCTGCTGCGCACCGACGAGGTGCTGCTCGGCCAGGTGTTGCGCAACCTGCTGCACAACGGGTTGAAGTTCACCGAGCGCGGCGAGGTGCGGCTGCGGGCCAGCCAGCACGGCGACCGTTGGCAGTTCGAGGTCAGCGACACCGGGCCGGGCATCGCTCCCGAGCTGCACGACCGGATCTTCGAGGAGTTCTACCAGATCCCCGGCGCCACCCGGGTCGGCGGCACCGGCCTCGGTCTGCCGTACGCCCGGCGGTTGGTGACGCTGCTCGGCGGAACGCTGGAGCTGGCCAGCGCGCCGGGCGAAGGCAGCACGTTCACCGTCTCCCTGCCCACAGGCGGGGCGTGACGGCGTGGACGGCGTGCCGACAACCATCCTGGTGGTCGACGACAGTCGTACCAAGCGTTACCTGCTGGTCAGCTGGCTGACCCGGGCCGGGTTCACAGTGCTGGAGGCCGAGAACGGCGCGGAGGCGTTGGCCCGGGTCGAGGTGGACCGGATCGACCTGGTGGTCCTCGACGTCCGGCTGCCGGACCTGAGCGGCTACGAGGTCTGCGAACAGATCAAGGCGCGGCACCCGGCGATGCCGGTCATCCACGTGTCGGCGCACGCAGTGGACGTGGCCGACCGCGCCCAGGGGCTGACCCGGGGCGCTGACGCGTACCTGACCGAGCCGATCGAGCCCGAGGAGCTGATCGCCACCACCCGGGCGGTGTTGCGCTACTACCAGGCCCGGCAGCGCGCCGAACTGCTCGCCGAGCGGCTGCTCGGATTGGCCGACACGACCGTCGCTGTGCACGCGGCGCCGACCTTCGCGCGTCTGCTGGAGGCCGCAGCCGAGGGAGCCGCACAGATCTTCAAGAGCCCGGCGGCGGTGATCGCCGAAACCTTCGACGGTGACTGCCTCGCCGGCGTCTGCGCCGGTCCCGGCGAGGTGGCCGCCGTGGTGCCGTGGGTAGTCGACGACACCGGAGTGCCCACCGGCGCCACGGTCCGGGTGGAACCCTCGGCGAACTGGGCGCTCGTCGAGTGGCCGGCGAACGACACGTTGACCATCGCCGCCGCCAAGCTGCGCGAGGATCGCGCCCCGCTGTACGTGGTGGTCCCGACCGCCACCCAGACCGCGCGGACCCCCGTGCTCAAGCAGCTGGCCCAGGCGGTGGCGGCGGCCGTCGAGGGGCAACGCTCGTTCGACGAGGAGCACCGGATCGCTGTCACCCTCCAACGCAGCCTGCTGCCGCGGGGGCTGCCCACAGTGGCCGGGCTGGACCTCGCGGTGCGCTACGAGCCGGCCAGCGCGCAGACCGAGGTGGGCGGCGACTTCTACGAGCTGGTGATGCTCGACGGGCACCTGCTGCTGGCGATCGGCGACGTCGCCGGCCACTCGCTGCACGCGGCGACAGTGATGGCCGAGCTGCGGCACGCGGTGCGGGCGTACGCGGTCGAGGGCCACCAGCCCGGCGAGATCCTGCACCGGGTCAACGAGCTGATGCGGACCCTGCTGCCGAACGAGGTGGCGACCCTCTGCGTACTGCTGATGCACCCGCCGACCGGGCGGGTTCGGCTGGCCAGCGCCGGGCACCTTCCACCGCTGCTGATCATGGACGGCAAGGTCGAGTTCGTGCAGCACTCCGCGCCGCTGCTCGGCATCCGCGCCCCGCGCCCGGCCGACCTGGAGTTCGTGGTGCCGGCCGGGGCCACGCTGGTCTTCTACACCGACGGGCTGATCGAGCGACGGGACGCCACCATCGACGAGGGACTGGCCGCGCTGTCCCGGGTCGCTGCGACCGTCGACGGTGACCTGGACCAGTTCTGTGCCCGACTGCTGGTGGAACTGGCCCCGCCGGAGATCCAGGACGACGTCGCCGTGGTCGTCCTGCGGCGCCGCTGATCTGTCGGCTCTGTCGGCTTCCTCAGCGCACCGAACGGGCGTACGCGGCGGGGGACACCCCGGCCACCGAGGTGAAGTCACGGACCAGGTGGGCCTGGTCGCTGTAACCGAGGTCGGCGGCGAGGTCGGCCCAGCTCAGCGGGCCACCGGCGGCCTGTTCGACAGCCTCCTGGAGTCGGTAGCGGCGGATCACCCACTTCGGCCCGACCCCCACGTACTCCATGAAGAGCCGCTGCAACCGGCGGACCGGAACATCGTGCCGCGCGGCGAAGTCGTCGACGCGCAGCACCGTCCGGTCGGTACGGATCGCCTCGGCCAGGCAGACGGCCTCCTCGGCCATCGGGTCCGGCTCCGGCTGCCAGGCGGTGAGGAGGGTGTCCAGCGCCCGGCAGCGCTCGTCGTCGTTGGCCGAGGAGGTGGGTGCTACCGGTGATGCGCCCGCGCCCACCGGGACGTCCGCGTGGGTCAGCCGGCCGGCGGGCAGCGGCACCCTGCGGCCGGTCAGCTCACTGACCGCGCGCCGCCAGAAAGGGTGGAAGCCACCGGGGCGGAACTGCACCCCGGACACCCGGCCGGTGCCGTTGAGCGTGATCCGGAACAGGTCGCGGCCCACCCCGGCCACCTCGCCGGACTCGGGCCCGTTGTCGTCTCGTCGGAACACCACGTTCACCGCCGGGTGCGGCACGACCCGCTGCTCGAACGGCGCACTCAACACCCAGTCGATCAACCAGTAGTGCTCGACCCACTGGCGCAGCGACTCCGTCGGCAGGTGTCGACGGAAGCGCACCTCGCGCAGCAGGCGCCCGGGGTCGAGAATCCCCCGGCTGTCGCCACGCGGTCGCTGTCGCATTTGTTCAAGACCACCCTCATACGCTGGCCCTATGCCCACTCAGACTAGCGAGCTGCTGGCGGCCGCCGCGCCGCGAACCGTCGATGTCGTGCGGGGTATCTCCGACGACCAACTGGACCTGCCCACACCGTGCCAGGACTACCTGGTCCGTGACCTGCTCAATCACCTCTTCCAGGTGGTGGTCAACTTTCAGGACCTGGCCGAGAAGCGACAGGTGGAGTGGGCCGAGAAGCCCGACCACCTGGGCGACGGCTGGCGAGACCGCTTCGAGGCGGAGACCGGCCGGTTGGTCGCCGCCTGGTCGGATCCGTCCACCCTGGAGGGCGTGTCGCCGGGCATGGGCATGCCGCAGCCGGTCATCGGTGGCATGGCCCTGCTGGACCTGACAGTGCACGGCTGGGACCTCGCGGTCGCCACCGGTCAGCCGTACCACCCGGCTCCGGAGGCGGTGGCCGAGCTGCACGGGCTGGTGGAGCAGTTGGGCCCCACCGCCCGCAAGATGGGCGTCTTTGCCGACCCCCTACCCACCCCGACCTTCGACCTGGCGCCCGACCTGGCCCACCTCCTGACCCAGACCGGCCGCACCCCCACCTGGCCCCAAACCCCCTAACCCCACCCCACCCCACCCCACCCCCCGCCCTCGGTGATCAAGAGGATTGCGTCAGATTTCGGTGCGCCGGTGACGCAAACTTCTTGATCACCGAGGCGGGGTGGGGTGCGGGTGCGGGTGGGGTGGGGTGGGTTGTTGACTTGGGTATTCACTGGGTGAATAGTGGGCGGCGTGTCCACGCCGCATGTTCTGCTCGGGTTGCTCGCTGGGGGCAGTCGGCACGGGTATGAGCTGAAGCGGGCGCACGACGAGCGACTGCCCCGGGCTCGGCCGCTGGCCTTCGGGCAGGTCTACGCCACTCTCGGTCGTCTCGAACGCGACGGGCTGGTGGCTGCCGCCGGGCAGGATCGGGCGGGCGGGCCGGATCGCACGGCGTACGCGCTGACCGACCAGGGGCGGGACACGCTGGACCAGTGGTTGTCCACTGTGGAAGCCCCCATGCCGTACGTGGCCAGCACGCTCTTCACCAAGGTGGTGGTGGCGCTGCTGGTCGCCGACGTCGATCGGGCCCGGTCGTACCTGATCGCCCAGCGCGCCGCGCACACCGCACGGCTGCGTGAGCTGACGGCGGTCAAGGCCGACTCGGGCGCCACCCTCAGCGACGTGGTCGCTGCCGATTTCGCGATCGCCCACCTCGACGCGGATCTGCGGTGGCTGCACGCCACCCTGGGCCGGGTCGCCGACTGGCACCGGGAGGTGCATCCGTGACGCAACTTCAAGCTCGCGGCGTGGTTCGGGCGTACGGCCCGACGCCCGCGCTGCGCGGCGTGACGCTCGAGGTGGCCGAGGGCGAGATCGTCGCCGTCACCGGGCCGAGCGGCTGCGGCAAGTCGACACTGCTGCACTGCCTGGCCGGGATCCTCCGGCCGGACGCCGGCGAGGTCACCTGGCGCGGGCACCGCATCGACACCTGGTCGGAGGCGGCCCGGTCGCGGCTGCGGCGCACCGAGTTCGGGGTGCTGTTCCAGTTCGGTCAGCTGGTGGCCGAGTTGACAGCTGCCGAGAACGTCGCCCTGCCCCTGCTCCTCGCCGGCACGGGGCGGCGAGAGGCACGGACGGCGGCGCTCACCTGGCTGGAGCGGTTCGGGGTGGCCGAGGTGGCCGACGTGCGGCCGGGTGAGATGTCCGGGGGTCAGCAGCAACGCTGCGCCACTGCGCGGGCGCTGGTGACCGAGCCTCGGGTGCTCTTCGCCGACGAGCCGACCGGCGCACTGGACACGCTCACCGGCGAGCAGGTCCTCACCCAGTTGGTCCGGCTCGCCCGCGAGCAGCGCACCGCCGTCGTGCTGGTCACCCACGAGCCGCGGATCGCCGCGTACGCCGATCGGGAGATCGTGCTGCGGGACGGCCTGGTGGACCACACCGGCCTGGGGCTCGACGTGCCGCTGGCCGGCGGCGCCCGGTGAGACCGACGACGCTGCTCCGCCTCGCGCTCGCCGGCACCCGCACCGACACCGCCCGGGTGGTGCTGACCGCGCTCAGCGCCCTGCTGGCGACACTGGCCGGGCTCGCGGCGTTCACCGTGTGGGCCATCCCGACCCCCGCGGCGACGGCTGAGAACCAGAACAGGTGGTCGGAGCAGTACCACAACGCACTGTTGGTGCAGCCCGGGTTGCGGGGTGGCACGGCGTTGGCGCTGCTGATGCTGATGATCCCGGTGCTGGCGCTGGCCGGTCAGTGTGCCCGGCTCGGCGCGCCGGCACGGGACCGCCGGTTGGCGGCGCTCCGGTTGGCCGGCGCAACTCCCGGGCAGGTCACCCGGCTGGTGGTGCTGGAGACCGGCGTGGCCGCTCTGCTCGGCACGCTGGTCGGGCTTGGTGTCTATCTGGTCGGCCGTGATCTGCTGCACCGCCCGGACGCGCAAGGCCAACTGGCCCTGCCCACCGACGTGCTGCCGTCGACCGGCGCGCTGGCCGGCGTGGTGCTCGGTCTGCCGGTCGTGGCGGCGCTGGCCACCGCCCTGATGCTGCGTACGGTCACCACCAGCCCGCTCGGGGTGAGCCGCAAGGCCGCCCGCGAGCGTGGTCCGGGTCCGTGGGCGGGGCTTCTGATCGGGTTCGGCGTGGCCTCGTTCGCGGTGATCCGCCCGGTGGTCTACCGGTTCGCCGACGACGTGGAGTTGATGGCCTGGCTGGTGCCGGCGTTGTTCGCTGTGGGCGCGCTCGCGGCGATGATCGGGGTGGTGATCGGCACCGGCTGGCTGTCGTACCACTGCGGGCGGTTGCTTCGTCGGCACGCCCGCGGCCCGGCTGCCCTGCTCGCGGCGGGCCGGCTGATGGCCGACCCGTGGGCGGGTAGCCGCACCTTCGCGGCGCTGCTCGCGGCCCTGATCTTCGGCGGGGGCGCGGCCGCCCAGCGGGCCTACTTCGGGACCAAGGACCAGCTTGAGCAGGAGCAGAGCCGGTTCGCCGGGTTGGATGGTGGCACCGACCCCTTCTATCTGTCCACCATGAACTATGTCGATGCCGCGATTGCCGTTGCCATCCTGATCGCGACGGGTGGGCTGATCGTCGCGCTGGTCGAGGGGATCGTCGCCCGTCGACGGGCCTACGCCGCGTTGGTCGCCACCGGGGTGCCCCGCGCCACGCTGAGCCGTTCGGTGGCCTGGCAGGCGTTGGCACCGGCCGTGCCGGCGATCCTGCTCGCGCTCACAGTTGGCACGCTGCTCGGCCGAGGGCTTGCCGAGTCGGAGGTGTCAGGGGGCGGCGGGGCGGCGACGATCTGCGAGGCCACTGTGGCGCTCTGTGAGGACCCTGCCACCAGCGCGCAGTACAACCGGATCGTGCAGATTCCCGAGGTGCAGCGAGCCGTCCCCGTACCTCTGGAGCACCTGGCGTGGCTCGGCGCCGGCGCGTTGGCGGCGGTGCTGGTGACGATCGGTGTCGGCCTGCTCTTCCTGCGCGCCAGCACCGCGCTGGACGAGCTGCGGACGACCTGAGTCGGCCGGATCAGGCGGCGAGCAGGCCGGAGGAGAGTGCGATCAGGGTGCCGACCACAGCCGAACAACAGCAGACCAGCAGACCGGCGACCACCGCGAGGATCAGCCAGACCCGGCGGTCCCGCGCCACCGTCGCCACGCTCGGTCGGCGCACCTCCTCGGCGGCGTCGCCGTCACTATCGGTAGCCCCGGTCACCCCGGAAGTCTAGGCCGCGACATCCGGCGCGACCCCGAAAGGCCCGCGCACACGCGACCGGACGCATGATCGCGCCCGATCATGGAAGTAGTGGTCTACCCACCATCGAGCGCGATCATGACGACCGACGGGTCAGGCGCGGCCGATGCGGTCCAGGATCCAGGCGTTGATGAACGCCTCCTCGCGCCAGGAGTCGTAGCGACCACTCGGGCCGCCGTGCCCGGCACCCATCTCGGTCTTCAGCAGGTAGTCGCCGCTCGGGGCAACCGCCCGCAGCCGGGCGATCCACTTCGCCGGCTCCGAGTAGAGCACCCGGGTGTCGTTGAGGCTGGTCACCGCGAGGATCGCCGGATAGTCCACGGCGGCAACGTTCTCGTACGGCGTGTAGGACTTCATGTACGCGTACACCTCGGGGTCGTCGAGGGGGTTGCCCCACTCCTCCCACTCCGTGACGGTCAGCGGCAGTGACGGGTCGAGGATCGACGTGAGCGCGTCCACGAACGGCACCTGCGCCACGATCCCGGTGAAGGCGTCCGGCGCGAGGTTGGCCACCGCACCCATCAGCAGGCCACCGGCCGAGGCGCCCCGGGCGACCAGTCGGTCGCTGGCTGTCCAGCCGGCCTTGACGAGGTGCCGGGCGCACGCCACGAAGTCGGTGAAGGTGTTCTTCTTGGCCAGCAGCTTGCCCTGGTCGTACCACCGTCGGCCCAGCTCACCGCCGCCCCGGATGTGCGCCACCGCGAAGACCACGCCCCGGTCCAGCAGGGACAGCCGGGCCACCGAGAACCACGGGTCCATGCTGGCCTCGTACGAGCCGTAGCCGTACAGCTCGCAGGGTGCCGAGCCGTCCCTCGGGGTGCCCACGCGGCAGACCAGTGAGATCGGCACCCGGGTGCCGTCGTCGGCGAGCGCCCAGTCGCGGTGCTGCTCGTACTCGGCCGGGTCGTACGGTCGCCCGTCCGGCCCGGGCAGCACCGGCTTCTGCTTGAGCAGCACCATCTGCCGGGTGACCAGGTCGTAGTCGTACACCGAGTCGGGGGTGATCAGTGACGAGTAGCGCAGCCGGACCTGGCCGGTGCGGTACTCCGGGTTGGCGTCCAACCCGACGCTGTACAGCGGCTCGGGGAAGTCGATGTCGTACCCGTCGTCACTGCCCACCGGCAGCACCCGCAGCCCGGTGAGCCCGTCGGTACGCAGCGACACCACCAGGTGGTTGGCGAAGGCGTCGACTGCCTCCAGCCGGGTGCCGGGGGTGTGCTCGATCAGCGGCACCCAGTCGCCCGGTACGTCCGCCGAGGTGAACGCCAGCGCGAAGTCCTCCGCGCCGTCGTTGTGCAGGATCAGGAAACGGTGGCCGTGGTGCTCCACCGTGTATTCGACGCCCTGTCGGCGGGGAGCGATCACGGCCGGCGCGCCGGTCGGGTTGCTGGCGGGGATCACCAGCACCTCACTGGTCACCTTGCTGTGCACGTCGATGAGGATGAACTTCTCCGACCGGGTCAGCTCCACCCCCACCCAGAACCGCTCGTCGTCCTCCTGGTGGACCACCGCGTCGTCGGCGGCGGCGGAGCCGATGGTGTGCCGCCAGACCCGGTTCGGCCGCCAGGCGTCGTCCACCGTCACGTAGAACAGCACCGAGGCGTCGGCCGACCAGGCGGTGCCGTAGAACGTGTCCGGCACCTCGTCCGGCAGCAGCTCGCCGGTGGTCAGGTCCTTCACCCGCAGGGTGAACCGCTCGTCACCGGAGAAGTCGGTGGAGTAGGCAAGCCAGCGACCGTCCGGGCTGACGTCGAACGCGCCGAGCGAGAAGAAGTCGTGCCCCTCGGCCAGCAGATTGCCGTCGAGCAGCACCTCCTCGCCGTCGAGCGGGGCGCCGTCCGCGCTGACCGGTGGGTCGGTCTCACCGTCGCGGACCGCCCGGCGGCACTGCACTCCGTACTGTTGCCCCTCGACCGTCCGGGTGTAGTACCAGTGCCCGCCCTTGCGGGTCGGCACGGACAGGTCGGTCTCCTGGGTGCGTCGGCGAGTCTCCTCGAACAGGTCGGCGCGCAGGTCGGCCAGGTGTGCCGTACGCGCGTCGGTGTACTCGTTCTCGGCGGTCAGGTAGGCGATCGTCTCCGGGTCGTCCTTGGCGGCGAGCCAGGCGTACTCGTCGACGACGGTGTCGCCGTGGTGGGTGCGCTCGCTGGGCACCCGCTTCGCCGCGGGCGGGGCAGTCTCGGTGGTCACGGCGGCCACGTTACCGGCCAGCAGCCGCAGCGTGCCGGACCAGCGGCATCCCGATACTCGTCACCACGGCTTTCGAACACATGTACGATGTCCGGCATGGCGGCAGCAGCGAGTTCCCTCGGCCGGTCCGGAGCCCTCGAGATCACCCGGCGGTTGGCGGCGATCTGCGGTCCACCGTTCTCCCGGCTGGCCGGGCCCGCCGACGAGGTCGCGGGGCGACCGGCGCGCTGGGTGGCAGTTCCCGGCGGCCCGCACGCCGCCGCCGAGGTGCTGCGACTGGCCGCCGTGCACGACCTGGCGGTGGTGCCCCGAGGCGCGGGCACGAAGATCGACTGGGGTGCCGCCCCCGTTCAGGTCGACATCCTGCTCGACACCGGCCGGCTGGCCGGCATCGGCCACGAGCCGGTCGACTCGCTGGTGACCGACGTGGGGGCCGGCACTCCACTGCGGGCGGTGCAGGCCACCCTGGAGCGCACCGGGCAGCGGCTCGCGATGGACGCCCCCTCACCCGGCGCGACAGTGGGCGGCGTGCTCGCCGCCGGCGAGGCCGGCCCGCTACGTCACCGCCACGGCAGCCCCTGCGACCAACTGCTGGGCGTGCGTTACCTCGCCGCCGACGGCGAGCTGATCAGCGTCGGCGGTGGCGCGCCCGGGCTCGACCTGGCCCGCCTGCTCTGCGGCTCCCAGGGCGCACTCGGCGTGCTGGTGTCGGCGAGCATGCGGGTGCAGCCGGTGCCGGCGAGCAGGCTCTGGGTGTCCCGCCCGGTGTGGACGCCGTTGGAGGTGCACGACCTGGTCCGGACGATCCTCGCCGCTCGGCTGGAGCCGTCGGCCATCGAGCTGGACCTGCCCGGAGGCACCCCCCGCCCACGTACGGCGTACCCGCCCGGTCACCCGGCGGCCACCGCCCGGGAGCGTCACCCGTCGATGTCCGGTCGGGCCGGCGCCCCGTCCCGGGCCGGCAGCCTGGTGGTGCTGCTGGAGGGCGGTCCCGCCGACGTCACCGAACGTGCCGAGCGGATGGTCGGCCTGCTGCACGGGGAGGCGACGATCGCCCACTCCGCGCCGACGTGGTGGCGCCGCTACCCGTTCGCGCCCGGTGACACGGCGCTGCGCCTGGAAGTGCCGATCGGCGACCTGCACGCCGCCGTCTACGCGCTCCGCGACGCGGCGGGAGCGCCGGTGCCGGTGCGCGGGTCCGCCGGGCTGGGCGTGGTGCACGCGGCGCTGCCCGGGGCACTGGCAGCCGATCGGGTCGCGTCCATTCTGGCCGCTGTCCGAGGGGTGCTGCTGGCCCGGCAGGGCCGCTGCGTGGTGGTCTCCGCTCCGGCGGCGGTCCGCCAGGCGGTCGACCTCTGGGGCGAGCTGGCCGGCCTGGCCCAGTTGCGGGCCGCGAAGCGGCACCTGGATCCGGAGCACCGGCTTGCGCCCGGGCGGCTCCCCGGCGGCCTGTGAGGCCGGCCTGGCCGTGTGAGCCCGCCGGGGTCAGTCCATCCACCACCGGTGCATGTCCAGCAGCGGCGGGGTGAGACGGGCCACCAGCACCAGCAGGCTGCCGACCGCGCCGGCCAGCAGCAGTGACCGGGTCGCACGGGGCAGGGCCTCGCGCTCCCGGGCGACCACCACCCCCGCGACGATCGCCAACGGCAGCCCGAGCACCGCACCGGTCAGGTAGAGCACCGCCACCACGGGGTGGAGCGCCCCAAAGAAGGCCACGTCCTTCGGGTCGTACGCGCCGGTCAGCATCTCGGCCGGGCCGACGCCGGCGCTCGTCATCTGACCGACGTAGAGCAGCAGCACGGCGAGGAACCCGCCGATGGTCGCGAACTGCGCGACGATGAGGGCCCGGGCCGCCGGCCGGGAGTACGACGTGACCTGCGCGACGCTCGTCATGACAGTCAATCTACCGAGCGGACCCGATATCCGGGGGGCCGCGCGGCGGTCAGGTCGCGTCGTTGCGGAGCACCAGAACGGCGATGTCGTCCCGGGGCGGCTCGACCGAGAAGTTGATCGCCGCGGCGCGCAGCCGGGCGGCCACCACGTCGGCCGAATAGCCGGCCAGGGGCGCGGCGGCATCCCGCAGCCGGTCGGTGCCGAACAGCTCCCGGCCGCGCCGCCGCTCGGTGACGCCATCGGTGTAGAAGATCAGCGAATCGCCCGGCGCGAGCGTGATCTGCGCCGTCGGCGAGGTGATCGTGTCGAGCAGGCCGAGCGCGGTGCCGCCGGTGCCGACGAACTCGGCGCCGCCCGCACCGGCCAGCAGCACCGGCCGGTCGTGCCCGGCGAGGTGCAGCGACACGTCCAACTGGTCGCCCTCGCCCGGCCCGACCGCTGCCAGCGCCAGCGTGCAGTAGCGACCGCCCCCGCGCTCGACAAGTGTCTCGTTGAGCCGCGCCAGCGCCTCCGGCAACGGCTTGCCGTCGCCGACCAGCACCCGGATGACGTCCCGGACCAGCCCGGTCACCGCGGCGGCCTGGACACCCTTGCCGGAGACGTCACCGATGACCACCAGCCAACGCCCGTCGGGCAACGGCACCACGTCGTAGAAGTCGCCGCCCACCTCGGCGTCGTCGCCGGTCGGGACGTACTCGGCGGCGAAACCGATCCCGTCCACCAGCGGCAGCACCGGCGGCAGCAGTGACTGCTGGAGCGTCTGCGCCACCCGACGGCGTTCGGCGTGGATCCGGGCGTTCTCGATGGCCAGCGC
Source organism: Micromonospora trifolii (assembly GCF_022229005.1). Taxonomy (GTDB): domain Bacteria; phylum Actinomycetota; class Actinomycetes; order Mycobacteriales; family Micromonosporaceae; genus Micromonospora; species Micromonospora trifolii. The sequence continues at coordinate 29,363 of NZ_JAKKFD010000019.1, read as the reverse complement.
GGCCCGCCGGGCCACGTCCTCCAACACGGCCACCTCGTCCGGGTCGTGCCGGTGCCGCTGGTGCCGCCCCACCGCCAGGGTCCCGAGCCGCTGCCCGCGGGCGATCAACGGGACCGCGAAGCCCTCCATCGGCCCGCCCAGGGGGATCTGCGCCGCGCTGCGGGACGCCTCACGCAGGCGGGCCTGGATCGAGTCGGGCCCGGTCTCCGCCAGCACCTTGTGCAACTGCGGAAGCATCGACTCGTCGGCGTGGCTGGCCGCCGCCAGCCGGAGCCGGCCCCACTCGTCGGTGGTGTGCACAGCGCACCACTGACCGAGTCGCGGCACCACCAACTGCGGCACCAGCGCCATCGTCAGGTCGACGTCCAGCGACTGGGCCAGTAGTTCGCTCGCCTCGGCCAGGAACGTCAGCCACGCCTGCCGGCGGACGTCGGCCCGGCGCAGCCGGTCGTTCTCCAGGTGCAGCGACAGCCGCTCGGCGGTGAGCACCGCCAACGGTTGGGCGTACGCCGACGGCGCGGCGTCCAACTCCAGCTCACCGGCGTACGGGCGGTGCACGGTCAGTGGCACCCGGAGCAGTTCGCTGCCGGGGCGGGGCGGCCGACCGAAGCGGGCCAGCACCTGGCGGCCCTGCCCGTCGCCCCGGTCCAGACGGATCGTGCCGCCGGCCGCGCCCACCATCTCGGCGACCCGGCTGAGCAGGCTGGTGGCGAAGTCGGGCAACGGGTCGTCCCCGTACAGGTCGGGGGCGGTCTGCATGAGCTCGCTCATCGCGCTGGCGCTCGGCGCGGACCCGTCGGCGCTCGTCCGGGGGCCGGCGTTGGCCGGTGTCGACTCGCCGATGGCGCGCCCGGAGGGTGGGTCGGCACCGGGGCGGTCCAGCCGGAACCAGACGCCCTTCCCGGTGGGCAGGTACGTGGTGCCCCAGCGGCTGGCGAAGTGGTCGACCAGCAGCAGGCCCCGGCCCCGCACGGAGACCTCGTTGATCTCGGTGGAGTCGTTGCGGTCGCCGACGGTCAGCTCGTCGCCGGAACCGGGAGCGAAGTCGGAGACGGTGACGGTCAGCCCGATCTCGTCCGCGACGACCTCGATGTCCAGCTCGGTACGGGCGTGCTCGACGGCGTTGGTGGTCAGCTCGGTGGTGAGCAGCAGCGCCTCGTTGGCCAGCTCGTCCAGGTGTGACTCGGTCAACACCGAGCGGACCACGGCGCGGGCGGCGGCCGGCGTGCGGCGGTCGGCGGGCAGCCGGACACGCCGGACGGCCCCGTCCCGGGCCCCGGCCATCGCGGGCCCCGCCTCGTCTGGCACCCCCGTATCCTCCACCGTCGCCCTGCCGGGTGCCAAGCCGATCACCGATCGCGGGCCTGTCGCGTCGGTCAGCGGCACCGGTGGCAGCGCGCGTGTTGACGTGTCGAAACGACAGGTCCGAGAGCCGGGCGAGGTTTGCGGCGCGCCGTGTCGACTCGACGCCGATCGGGCGGGTCGACCGGGCGATCGATGCCATCCGGCGGGTCGCGCACCCTGGCACCACGGCGCGCGCGGGCACAATATGGGGTGCCGGTGTGTCCGCACGGACCGGCGACCCCCGAGTTGAGCGAGGAATGATGACCACGTCGAAGCAGTCGGTGGCGGATCCGTCCGCGCCCGACCACGAGGCGCTCCTCGGTGAGTTGGCCGAGGCACTGCGACGGATCGGGCGCGGCGACCTGAAGGTCCGGCTTCCCCGCCGGGCCGGCGCGGCCGGCGAGGTGGCGGACGCGTTCAACGAGGTCGTCTCGCTCCAGGAGCGGCAGTACCTGGACCTGCGGCGGATCAGTCGGATCGTCGGTCGCGACGGCCGGCTCACCGAGCGGCTCGACGACGAGGGGCTGGACGGCTCCTGGGCGGAGGGGCAGCGGGCGATCAACTCGCTGATCGACGACCTGGGTCGGCCGACCACCGAGATCGCCCGGGTGATCGTGGCGGTCGCCGACGGTGACCTGTCCCAGCACATGGCGTTGGAGATCGACGGTCGGCCGCTGCGCGGTGAGTACCTGCGCATCGGGCGGACCGTGAACACGATGGTGGACCAGCTGTCGTCGTTCTCCAACGAGGTGACCCGGGTGGCCCGCGAGGTGGGCACCGAGGGCAAGTTGGGTGGCCAGGCCGACGTGCGGGGCGTCGCCGGCACCTGGAAGGACCTCACCGACTCGGTCAACACCATGGCGTCGAACCTGACCGGCCAGGTGCGGTCGATCTCGCAGGTCGCGACGGCGGTGGCCAAGGGCGACCTGTCGCAGAAGATCACGGTCGGCGCGCGTGGTGAGGTGGCCGAGTTGGCCGCCACGATGAACTACCTCACCGACACGCTGCGGCTCTTCGCCGAGCAGGTGACCCGGGTGGCCCGCGAGGTGGGCACCGAGGGCAAGTTGGGCGGCCAGGCCGAGGTGCCGAACGTGGCCGGCACCTGGAAGGACCTGACCGACAGCGTCAACTCGATGGCGTCGAACCTGACCGCCCAGGTCCGTAACATCGCGCAGGTCTCCACCGCGGTGGCGCGCGGCGACCTGTCGCAGAAGATCACGGTGGCGGCGCAGGGCGAGATCCTGGAGCTGAAGGACACTGTCAACACGATGGTGGACCAGTTGTCGTCGTTCGCCGACGAGGTGACCCGGGTGGCCCGCGAGGTCGGCATCGAGGGCAAGTTGGGCGGTCAGGCCCAGGTGCGCGGCGTCTCCGGCACCTGGCGGGACCTCACCGAGAACGTGAACCAGTTGGCCGGCAACCTGACCAGCCAGGTCCGCAACATCTCCCAGGTCTCCACCGCCGTGGCGAAGGGTGACCTGTCGCAGAAGATCACTGTGGACGCCCAGGGCGAGATCCTGGAACTGAAGAACACCGTCAACACGATGGTCGACCAGTTGTCGTCGTTCGCCGACGAGGTGACCCGGGTGGCCCGTGAGGTGGGCACCGAGGGCAACCTGGGCGGTCAGGCGCAGGTGAAGGGCGTTTCCGGCACCTGGCGGGACCTGACCGACAACGTGAACTCGATGGCGTCGAACCTGACCAGCCAGGTCCGCAACATCGCCTCGGTGACCACCGCCGTGGCGAAGGGTGACCTGTCGCAGAAGATCACTGTGGACGCGCGGGGCGAGATCCTGGAGCTGAAGTCGACTGTCAACACGATGGTGGACCAGTTGTCGTCGTTCGCCGACGAGGTGACCCGGGTGGCCCGTGAGGTGGGCACCGAGGGCAAGTTGGGCGGTCAGGCCCAGGTGCGCGGTGTCGCCGGCACCTGGCGGGACCTGACCGACAACGTGAACTCGATGGCGTCGAACCTGACCGCCCAGGTCCGCAACATCGCGCAGGTCTCCACTGCTGTGGCGAAGGGTGACCTGTCGCAGAAGATCACAGTGGACGCGCGGGGCGAGATCCTGGAGCTGAAGTCGACTGTCAACACGATGGTCGACCAGTTGTCGTCGTTCGCCGACGAGGTGACCCGGGTCGCGCGTGAGGTGGGCACCGAGGGCAAGCTCGGTGGTCAGGCGCAGGTGAAGGGCGTTTCCGGCACTTGGCGCGACCTGACCGACAACGTGAACTCGATGGCGTCGAACCTGACCAGCCAGGTCCGCAACATCGCCTCGGTGACCACTGCGGTGGCGAAGGGTGACCTGTCGCAGAAGATCACCGTGGACGCCCAGGGCGAGATCCTGGAGCTGAAGTCGACTGTCAACACGATGGTCGACCAGTTGTCGTCGTTCGCCGACGAGGTGACCCGAGTCGCGCGTGAGGTCGGTATCGAGGGCAAGCTCGGTGGTCAGGCGCAGGTGAAGGGCGTCTCCGGCACCTGGCGCGACCTCACCGAGAACGTCAACCAGCTCGCCTCGACGCTGACCACGCAGTTGCGGGCCATCGCCCAGGTGTCCACCTCGGTGACCCGGGGCGACCTGACCCAGCGGATCGCCGTCAAGGCGCAGGGCGAGGTCGCCGAGCTGAAGGACAACATCAACCAGATGATCGTCACCCTCCGGGAGACGACGAAGAAGAACGCCGAACAGGGCTGGTTGGACTCCAACCTCGCCCGGATCGGCGGCCTGTTGCAGGGCCAGCGCGACCTCGGCGAGGTCTGCCGCATGATCATGACGGAGGTGACTCCGCTGGTCGACGCCCAGCTCGGCGCCTTCTTCCTGGCCGACGACGCCGACGGCAGCATGCGGCTGCGGCTGACCTCCTCGTACGGGTACGTGGCACGGGGGCACGACGTCACCTTCGGGCCGGGTGAGGGGCTGGTCGGGCAGACCGCGCTCTCCCGTCGCACGATCCGGGTCAGCGCCTCCCCGAACAGCCGACTCACACTGCGCTCCGGCCTGGCCGAGACACCCCCGTCCGACCTGGTGGTGCTCCCCGTCCTGTTCGAGGGCGAACTGCTCGGGGTGATCGAGTTCGCCAGCGTGTCGGCCTTCTCCGAGCTGCACCTGTCGTTCCTGGAGCGGCTGGTGCTCACGATCGGCATCGCTGTCAACACCATCCAGGCCAACCGGCGTACGGAGGAGTTGCTGGCCCAGTCGCAGCGGCTGGCGCACGAGATGCAGGAGCAGTCGGCGGAGTTGCAGCGCACCAACGCCGAGCTGGAGGAGAAGGCCACGCTGCTGTCCGAGCAGAAGGGCAACATCGAGACGAAGAACCGGGAGATCGAGCTGGCGCGGCTCGGCCTGGAGGAGAAGGCGCAGCAGCTGACCCGGGCGTCGGCGTACAAGTCGGAGTTCCTGGCCAACATGAGCCACGAGCTGCGGACCCCGCTGAACTCGTTGTTGCTGCTGGCCCGTCTGCTGGCCGAGAACTCGGAGCAGAACCTCAGCCCGAAGCAGATCGAGTTCGCCCGGACCATCCACGGGTCCGGCTCCGACCTGCTGCGACTGATCGACGACATCCTCGACCTGTCCAAGATCGAGGCGGGTCGGATGGACGTCGAGCCGACCGAGATCCGCTTCACCGAGCTGCGCGGCTACGTCGAGCAGGCGTTCGCGCCGCAGGCCGAGGAGAAGAACCTGGACTTCCAGGTACGGGTGAGCAAGGATCTGCCGCCGGCGTTGGTGACCGACGCGCAGCGGTTGCAGCAGATCCTGCGCAACCTGCTCTCCAACGCTGTGAAGTTCACCGACAACGGTGCCGTGACGTTGCGGATCGCTCCGGCCGCGGAGAACGCTGTCTTCGACGTCCCGGCGCTGACGAACGCCCAGCAGGTGATCGCCTTCACCGTGATCGACACTGGGATCGGCATCTCCGACGACAAGCTGTCGATCATCTTCGAGGCGTTCCAGCAGGCCGACGGCACTACCAGTCGCCGGTACGGCGGCACCGGCCTGGGCCTGTCGATCAGCCGCGATCTGGCCCGACTGATCGGCGGCACCATCACCGTCTCGTCCGCGCCCGGTCAGGGCTCGACCTTCACCCTGTTCGTACCGCAGGTGCTGGCCCCGGACGCCGTGGTCGCGCCCCAGGCTCCGTCTCCGCAGCGCGCCGGGCTGCCGTCGTCGCTGCTGATGCCGCCGCTGGAACTGCTGCAGGAACGGCCGGAGGCACCGGTCACCCGTCAGCTGGACGGCGCCACAGTGCTGATCGTGGACGACGACGTTCGCAACGTCTTCGCCTTGACCAGCGCGTTGGAGCTGCACGGGATGACCGTGCTGTACTCGGACAACGGGGCGGACGGTGTTCGTCTGCTGGCCGAGCATCCGGAGGTGGACATCGTGCTGATGGACGCCATGATGCCCGACCAGGACGGTTACGAGACGACCCGTCAGATTCGCCGCAACCACCGGTTCGCCGACCTTCCGGTGGTCTTCCTGACCGCGAAGGCGATGCCGGGTGACCGTGAGTCGGCGCTCGCTGCCGGGGGCAGCGACTACATCACCAAGCCGGTCGACCTGGACGACCTGATCGAACTGATGTCGTCCTGGATCAACGGCAGCCGGACCGAGGAGACTTCGTGACCCAGATGGCCAAGGCCCTGCTCGTGGACGACCGGCGGCAGAATCTGACGGCCCTGGAGGCGATCCTCCAGGGCCTGCCGGTCCAGTCCGTGGCGGTGGAGAGCGGCGAGGCGGCGCTCAAGCAGCTGCTGGTGGACGACTTCGCGGTGATCCTGTTGGACGCGCAGATGCCGGACATGGACGGCTTCGAGACGGCGAGCCACATCAAGCGCCGCGAACGGACCCGGCACGTTCCGATCATCTTCCTCACCGCCGCCGACCGGGACGCCCAGCTCGCTCTCCGGGGCTACCAGGTGGGGGCTGTGGACTACCTCACCAAGCCGTTCGACCCGTGGGTGCTCCGGGCCAAGGTGTCGGTCTTCGTCGAGCTGTGGGTGAAGACCCGCCAACTGGCCACCCAGTCGGATCTGGTCCGGGAGCGCGACACGCAGTGGCGGCGGCTCACCGACGCTGTCGACGAGGCGACCACGCTGCTCCGCTCGGACGACCCGGAGGTCCGCGACCGGGCGGTACGGATGCTTGAACAGGCCCGCTGGGGCAACACCGCCTGACGCGGCGGGGCGGCTCAGCCGGTGGGCTGGTCGTTGCGGATCATCAGGGCGCTGCGCAGGCCGGTGATGTCCAGAACGCGGATCAGGAAGTCGCCCACGTGCGTCAGCATCAGCAGGCTCTGCGCGTGGCTGGCCTTGCGGCTGAGCACGACAAGGGTGCCCAGGCCCTGCGAGTCGCAGAAGGTGACGCCGCCGAGGTCGAGCACGATCCGCGGGGGTGGGTCGGCCAGCACCTCGTTGACGACGGTGGAGAGCTGGGCCGCCGTGAGCATGTCGATCTCACCGGCCAGGCGCAAGACTGCTTCGTCGCCCGTCCGGTGTAGCGTGATGGACAGTTCGGCACGATCCACCCGGTCAGCCTAGCGCGATCCGACCGACCTGGCCTGTCGAGGCCGCGAGCCGTCCCCGTCCAGGCCGCGAGGCCCCCCGTGTCGGTGCCGCTGAGCGGCGCAGGTCATGGGTGAGCCGGGTAACCCCACAACGGGGTGGCTGCTGGTTGACGGCCCGGCGCTGTCACAATGGCGGCATCGTGACCGACATCTTTCCCGCCGGGTCCGGCCGCTATCCAGCCGACGCGCCGGCCTCCGAGGCCCTGTTCGACCGCGCCCGCGCCATCGTGCCGGGCGGGGTGAACTCCCCTGTGCGTGCCTTCCAGGCGGTCGGCGGCACCCCGCGTTTCATGGTCCGTGGTGAGGGCCCGTGGCTGTACGACGCCGACGGCCGCCGCTACGTCGACCTGGTCTGCTCCTGGGGTCCGCTGATCCTCGGGCACGCCCACCCGGAGGTGGTGGAGGCCGTCCAGGTCGCCGCCGCCCGGGGCACCAGTTTCGGCACGCCCACCCCCGGTGAGGTGGAGTTGGCCGCCGAGCTGGTCGACCGGACCCCGATGGAGCAGGTCCGCCTGGTCAACTCGGGCACCGAGGCGACCATGTCGGCGATCCGGCTGGCCCGCGGCTTCACCGGCCGCTCGAAGATCGTCAAGTTCGCCGGCTGCTACCACGGCCACGTCGACGCGCTGCTCGCCGCCGCCGGCTCCGGCGTGGCCACCCTGGGCCTGCCCGACTCGCCCGGCGTGACCGGTGCGGCGGCCAGCGAGACGATAGTGCTTCCGTACAACGACATCCGGGCCGTCGAGGAGGCGTTCGCCGCCGAGGGCGAGCACATCGCCGCGGTGATCACCGAGGCCGCCGCCGGCAACATGGGCGTGGTGGCCCCCCGCGACGGCTTCAACCAGCAGCTCGCCCGGATCGCGCACGCCCACGGCGCCCTGCTCGTGGTGGACGAGGTGATGACCGGGTTCCGGGTCTCCCGCGCCGGGTGGCACGGCCTCGACGCCTCCGACGCCGACCTGTGGACGTACGGCAAGGTCATGGGTGGTGGCCTGCCCGCCGCGGCGTTCGGCGGGCGCGCGGACATCATGGCGCGGCTCGCGCCGGCCGGGCCGGTCTACCAGGCCGGCACCCTCTCCGGTAACCCGCTGGCCTGCGCCGCCGGCCTGGCGACCCTGCGGCTCGCCGACGACGCGCTGTACCAGCGCCTCGACGAGACGGCCGCCGTCGTGGGCAAGCTGGCGTCCGACGCGTTGGCCGCCGCCGGGGTCCCGCACCGGCTGTCGTACGCGGGCAGCATGTTCTCGGTCTTCTTCACCGACGCCGACGTGGTCGACTACGACAGTGCGCGCACCCAGCAGGTGCCGGCGTTCAAGGCGTTCTTCCACGCGATGCTCGCCGCCGGCGTCTACCTGCCGCCGAGCGCGTTCGAATCGTGGTTCGTGTCGGCGGCGCTGGACGACGCCGCTCTGGAACACATCGCCGACGCGCTGCCCACGGCGGCGAACGCGGCGGCAGCGGCCGGTCACGGGGGGTAGAAAAACCTTGAGCAAGACGGTGGTGCACGTGCTTCGGCACGGCGAGGTGTACAACCCCGACCAGATCCTCTACGGCCGGCTGCCCGGTTTCCGCCTCTCCGAGCTGGGCGTGCAGATGGCCAAGGCCGCCGCGCAGGGCCTGGCGGAGCGGGAGATCGTGCACGTGGTGGCCAGCCCGCTGGAGCGCGCCCAGCAGACCGCCGAGCCGATCGCCGCCCAGTTCGGGCTGCCGGTCGGGGTGGACGAGCGGTTGATCGAGAGCGCCAACTGGTTCGAGGGCAAGAAGGTCTCCCCGGGTGACGGGTCGTTCCGCGACCCGCGTAACTGGTGGGTGCTGCGCGACCCGGTGACCCCGTCCTGGGGCGAGGCGTACCGGGTGATCGCCGAGCGGATGTTCGCCGCCGTGCAGGCCGCCCGGGTCGCCGCCGAGGGCCGCGAGGCGGTGCTGGTGTCGCACCAGCTCCCGATCTGGACGTTGCGCCGTCACGTCGAGCGCAAGCGGCTCTGGCACGACCCGCGCAAGCGGCAGTGCGGGCTGGCGAGCCTCACCTCGTTCCACTTCGACGACGCGAAGGTGGTGGGCATCGGCTACAGCGAGCCGGCCGCGCACCTGATCGCTCTCTCCGCGACAGCCCGGACGGCCAAGGGGGCCTGATGAACGCCCGGAGGTGGACCGCCGGTCTGCTCGCCACCGTCGCCGCGGTGGCGCTGGTCGGCTGCACGTCGTCGAAGGCGCAGGAGAAGACCTGCACGACCACCACCGACGGGATCTTCGAGTGCGCACCGGACCAGCGCTCCGCACCTCCGAAGGTCGCCGGTGAGCTGCTGCTCGGCGGCAGCTACGACGTCAGCGAGGCGCGCGGTCAGGTCGTGGTGGTCAACTTCTGGGGTTCCTGGTGCGCGCCGTGCCGCGCCGAGGCGGACGACCTGGAAGCCGTCTACCAGGCCACCAAGGGTTCCGGGGTGAACTTCCTCGGCATCAACGTCCAGGATTCGCGGGACAAGGCCAAGGCGTTCGAGAAGGGCCGGGTCACCTATCCGAGCCTGTTCGACCCGTCGAGCAAGACGGCACTCGCCCTGGACATCCCGCCGAACAGCGTGCCGGCGACTGTGGTGCTCGACCGGGACGGCCGGATCGCGGCGGTGATCCGGGCCGCCGTCAAGCAGGAGGGCCTGCAACCGATCGTCGAACGGATCGCCGCCGAGAAGTCAGCGCCGAACTGATGGGCGATACCTTCCGGGAGTTGGCCCTCAGCGGGCCGCTGCTGCTCGCCATCGGCGCGGCGGCGCTCGCCGGCCTGGTCAGCTTCCTCTCCCCGTGCGTGCTTCCGCTCGTCCCCGGTTACCTGTCGTACGTGACCGGCCTGGCCGGCGCCGACCTGGAGGGCCGCCGGCCCGCGGCGGATCCCGCGCCGGGCAGTGGGGGTGTCGCGGTCAAGGAGCGGGTGGCGCGAGTCGGCGCGGTTAAGGGGCGGGTGCTCGCCGGGACGCTGCTCTTCATCGGCGGCTTCACGGTCGTCTTCGTGGCCACCGCGATCCTCTTCGCCAGCATCGGCCGGGTGTTCTTCGACTACAAGCGCGAGTTGCAGATCGGCGTCGGCGTGCTGGTCATCGTGGCGGGGCTGAGCTACCTCGGGATGATCCCGGCCCTGCAACGGGAGTTCCGGATCTCCCGGTTGCCGTCGGCCGGGCTGCTCGGCGCACCGGTCTTCGGGGCTGTCTTCGCGCTCAGTTGGGTGCCCTGCACCGGCCCCACGCTCGGCGCGGTGATGGGCATGGCCACCGCCAGCGGCCAGAGCGACCGCGCTGTGGTGCTCGCCGTGGCGTACTGCCTCGGGTTGGGGATACCGTTCATCGTCTTCGGGCTGGGCTTCGAACGCCTGCTCGGGGTCTTCCGCGCCGTCCGGCGCAACAGCCGCTGGGTCACCCGGGTCGGCGGCGCTCTGCTCATCCTGATCGGCCTGGCCCTGGTCACCGGCGGTTGGCAGAGCTTCGTGATCTGGTTGCAGACCACCGTCGGGGTGGGCGAGGTGAGCATCTGATGACGGTCGTCGACGACCGACCGGAGACCGTGGCGCCCGCGCCACGCCGCCGGCCGAACCGGCTGCTGGCCCTGCTGCGCAACTCGTGGCGGCAGCTCACCAGCATGCGTACGGCGCTGATCCTGCTCTTCCTGCTCGCGATCGCCGCCATCCCCGGCTCGGTGCTGCCGCAGCGCGGGATCAGCCCGGAGAAGGTCAACGAGTACTTCGTCGACCACCCGGACTGGGCCCCCCGACTGGACCGGATCGGCGCGTTCGAGGTCTTCGGGTCGGTCTGGTTCTCCGCGATCTACCTGCTGCTGTTCACCTCCCTGATCGGCTGCATCACGCCCCGGCTCCGCGACCACGTCCGCACGCTGCGGTCCCGGCCGCCGGCCGCGCCGAAGCGGATGGCCCGGCTGCCCCAGCACACAGTGATGCCGGCCCCGCCCGGCGGTGCGGCGGCGATCGCCGCCGCGCTGCGCAAGCGCCGCTGGCGCGTGGAGGTGCGCGGCGACGAGGTCTCCGCCGAGAAGGGCTACCTCAAGGAGACCGGCAACCTGCTGTTCCACACCTCGCTGATCGCTGTGCTGATCGGCGTGGCGCTCGGCTCCTGGTACGGCTGGAGCGGCAACCGGCTGCTGGTGGCCGGCGCGGACAACGCGTTCTGCAACACCCGCCAGCAGTACGCCGAGGCGAAGCTCGGCCCCCGCGTGAACAGCGCCGACCTGCCCCGCTTCTGCCTGCGGCTGGACGACTTCGAGGCCCGGTTCCTGGCGTCCGGTCAGCCGGAGTTCTTCAACGCCACTGTCACCGTCGACGGCCCGGACGAGCCGACCCGCAGTGCCGACTTCTCGGTGAACTCGCCGCTGCGCCTGAACGACGCGAGCGTCTACCTGCTCGGCCACGGGTACGCCCCGGTGATCCGCTACACCGACCGGTTCGGCAACAGCCAGATCAGTGACGAACCGTTCCTGACCACCGGCGACATGGGTCTGACCAGCGAGGGGCTGGCGGCCTTCCCGGACGCGAACGTCGACCCGGCGACCGGCCAGCGTGCACCGGATCAGCAGATGGCGTTCACCGGCATCTACCTGCCCACGGCGCCCGAGCAGGCGCCGTTCGTCCGCTCGCAGTACCCGACCGAGCGCAACCCGGCGCTGAACCTGGTCGCCTACCGGGGCAACCTCGGCCTGGACGCCGGCATCCCCGGCTCGGTCTACCAACTCGACCAGCGGCAGGTGCGGGCCGGCAAGGTCAAGGAGGTCGGCACCAAGCTGCTCCGCAAGGGCGAGACCTGGAAGCTCGACGACGGCACGACGGTCGAGTTCCTGGGCACCGAGCGGTACGTCACCCTTTCCATCCGACACGATCCGGGCTCGACGATGCTGCTGGTCAGCTGCGGCGTGCTGCTGGTCGGGCTGATGGGTTCGCTGTTCGGAAAGCGCCGCCGGGTGTTCTTCCGGGTGGTGCCGGCCGACCCCGGGGAAGGATCTCCGACGAGCGGTAGTAGCTTGATGGAGGTCGGTGGGTTGCCGCGTACCGACTATCCAGGGTTCGCCGACGAGTTCACCCAGCTGGTCGCCGCCGTCAGCGGTGCCGAACGGGCTGGTGCTGGCGCTGACTCCGCTGACCGGGCCGGCGTGCGAGAAGGAGCCGAGTGATGTCCGCACTCTCCGACAATCTGGTGACCTTCGCGATCCTGGTGTACCTGGTCGCGATGATCGGCCACGCCGTCGAGTACGCGCTGGGCAACGTGCGTACCCGGGTTGCCACGGCGGCTCCGGCGCGCGAGTTGGTCGGCGCCGGCGGCGGTGTCGTCCCGACGCCGCCCGCGCCGGTTCCGTCGCCGCCCACTGTCGACCGTTCCGCAGGGCGGGCCCGGCTCGCGGGCCTGATCGGGGTCGGGGCCACAGCGGTCGCCGCAGCGCTGCACCTGGCGGCGCTGGTGACCCGTGGGCTCGCCGCGGACCGGATGCCCTGGGGCAACATGTACGAGTTCGTGCTCACTGTGACGTTCATCGGGGTGGCCGCCTGGCTGGTGGTGCTCTGGAAGCGACAGTCGCTGCGCAAGCTCGGGCTCTTCCTCACCCTGGTGATGGTGCTGCTGGTCGCCACCGCCGAGCTGGTGCTGTACGTGCCGATCGTGCCTCTGGTGCCGGCGTTGAACTCGTACTGGTTCGTCATCCACGTCTCGACGATCGTCTTCGCGTCCGGCATCTTCCTGTTCGGCGTGGTGCCGGCGGTCGGCTTCCTGATGCGCAACGGGTACGAGCAGGGCAAGCGGAGTTTCCCGTACACCCTGGCCAAGCGCCTGCCCGGCGCGGTCGGCCTGGAGCGGCTGACCTTCGCGCTGCACGCCTTCGCGTTCCCGATCTTCACCTTCGCGGTGATCGCCGGTGCCATCTGGGCCGAGGCGGCCTGGGGTCGGCCGTGGGGCTGGGACCCGAAGGAGACCTGGGCGTTCATCTCCTGGGTGGTGTACGCCGGCTACCTGCACGCGCGCGCGACGCCCAGCGTGAAGCGCAACGTGGCCACCTGGATCGCGGTGCTCGGCTTCCTCACCATGCTGATGAACCTGTTCGGCGTGAACATCTTCTTCACCGGCCTGCACTCCTACGGCGGGCTGGACTGACAGTGGCAACGCGGTGCGGGCCGGTCACGGATTCGTCCGTGACCGGCCCGCGTCTACCGGGTGGCCCGCCAGGCCCGCAACGCCCGCTCGACCTGGATGGTGACCTGGTAGGACACCTCCGGTAGATCGGCCAGCTCGATCCGCTCACCGCGCATCGCCAGTTGGGCGTGCAGCTCCCGGGCGACGGCGTCGCGAAGCTCGACCAGCAGGGGCGACAACCCGTCCGGGTTGCCGACGACGTACGCGTCCGACATGAACCCACTTTGCTCCCGCGTCCCGCCGTTCGGCCAGGCACGGTGAGATGTGCCCGCCGGGCTTGTCCCGGTCCTGATCGGCAATGTGGCGGTGTCCCGCGCCCGGTCGGCCGTTGATCCACTCGGCTTCCAGGAAGTCGGGGGGTCTTGCAGCCCGGGACACCGCGACTTCGCGAAACCCGAGTGGATCATGTGTTTGCCGGCCGCCCCCCGGGTCGGGTCACAGGTCGCGTTACCCCGATATGCGCGTCACGGGGTGACGCAGCGTTGACTGCTCGCTACCGTGCGGCAGATGGGGTTGCACGACCCCGACAATCGCGGCGGAAGGTGGGGTGCGGTGACCACAGTGGTGTCCACGGCGGCGCTGATCCGGGAGCAGCTCCGGCGGTCGCGGCTCGCGGCCGGGCTGACTCAGGAGGAGTACGGCAAGAGGGCGCACTACTCGCCGTCCATGGTGTCGGCCGTCGAGCTGGGGCAGACGGCGCCCAACGAGGCGTACCTGAAACGGGCCGACGAGGTGCTCGACACCGGTGGGTTGCTGACCTCGCTGCGCGACCTGGGTCGGCGCGACGGTGAGCCGGTCTGGTTCCGCCCCTGGCTGGAGGTCGAGCGGGTCGCCACCCAACTGCGCTGCTTCGGCGCGACGATGATTCCCGGGTTGTTGCAGACCGCCGACTACGCGCGGGCGGTGTTCCGGCTCGACCTGGGGCTGACCGCCGACCGGGTGGAGGAGTTGGTGGCGGCTCGGCTGGAGCGGCAGACGATCCTCGACCGGGAGCACCCGCCGCAGCTCACCGCCGTGATCGACGAGGCCGCGTTGCAGCGCTTCGCGGAGGGCTGCGCCGGGGTGCTGGCCGAGCAGCTCCGGCATCTGGTGGCGTGCGCCCGCCGCCCGCACATCAGGGTGCACGTGCTGCCGCAGGGCGTGGGCCTGCACGCCGGCCTCTTCGGGCCGTTCATCCTCGGCCGCACCGCCGACGGCAGTTGGCTCGGCTTCCTCGACAACCAGACCGGCGGCACCGCCGTGGACGACATCAACGAGCTGGCGACCCTGCTTGGAAGGTGGGAGAGTCTGCGCAGTGACGCGCTGCCCCGGCAGCAGTCGATCGACCTGCTCGAGGAGATCGTGAAGCCATGGATCTGACCGGAGCCCACTGGCGCAAGTCCACCCGGAGCGGCAACGACGCTGGTGCGTGCGTCGAGGTCGCCGACAACCTGGCCGGCCGGGTGCACGTCCGTGATTCCAAGGACCGCGACGGCGGCCTGCTGACCTTCACCCCGGCCGCGTGGCGGGCCTTCGTCGAGTTGGCCCGCACCCACTGACCGTCCACTGAGCCGCGCAGCCGCAGGCGTCCCCGCACCCCCTCCGGGCCACCCAGCAGGATGGCCCGGAGGTCTCGCTCGCCGCCCGCTCCCGCGATCAGCCGCCGAACCAGCCGGGCACGTCGAGCCGGAACCAGTTGGCCGAGGCCATCGTGCGCAGGTCGTCCTCCAGGGCGGTGACCCGCTCCGGGCCGAGGGTGTCGGCCCACTGTGCGCGCAACCGGTCGAAGATCTCGGCCGAGCGGCGTAGCCCTTCGGCACCGCGTGGGGTCACCCGGACCAGCCGGCGTCGGGCGTCCGAGGGGTCGTCGACCCGTTCCAGGTAGCCGACGGCAACCAACCGGTCGACGGTCTTGCCCGCTGCCTGCTTGGAGATGCCCAGCCGCTGGCCCAGCTCGGTGGCGGTGGTGCCGCCCGCCCCGACGGCCTGGAGCACGAACCCGTGCAGCGGTCGCAGCTCTGGATGCCCCTCCCGGGCCAGCTCGGTGTGCAGGTCGTCGATCAGCGTCCGGAAGCCGGCAAGCAGCAGCAGCGGTAGCTGGAAGCCGGGCCGGGTGGGATCAGCGGTTGCCATGTTCGACAACCACGTTTACTATTTCGTCAACCACGTTGACTATCGTAGCGTCCCCCGAACCAGGCTCCGGAAAGCAGGTAACCATGTCCGTCTTCACCGCCCACACCGCTGAGACCGCACCCGCCGCCGCCCGTCGGTCCATCGAGGGAGTGCGCGGCCGGTTCGGCTGGCTGCCCACCCCGGTGGCCCTGATGGCCGATTCGCCGCAGTTGCTGACCGGCTTCCTCGCCGCCAGCACAGGCTTCGAGCAGACCGACCTCGCCCCGCTGGACCGGGAGGTGGTCATCCTGACGGTCTCCACCAGTCATGAATGCCATTTCTGCGTCGCCCTGCACACCGGCAAGCTCACCGGACTCGGCGCGACCCCCGAGCTGATCACAGCGCTGCGGGCCGGCTCGGTGCTGCCCGAGCCGCGCCTGGAGGCGCTGCGCCGCTTCACGCTGGCCGTGCTCGACCACCGGGGCGCGGTGCCCGACGACGAGATGGACGACTTCCTGGCCGCCGGCTACCAGCCCCGGCACGCGCTCGACGTGGTGCTCGGCGTCGGCGCGTACACCATGTCCACCTTCGCCAACCGGCTCACCCGGGCGCCGCTCGACCCGCCACTGGCCGCCCACGCCTGGTCGCCCGCCGCCTGACCGAGGACACCCGCGGCCCCCTGCTCAGTCCGCCTCAAGGAAGTCCCGCAGCAGGGCGAGCATCTCGTCCGGGCGCTCCTCGTACAGCCAGTGCCCGCAGTCCTCGATCACCTCGCCGCGCACCGTGTCGGCGTACCGGCGAACCTGCTCGGCAATCTGCCCACCGAGGCTGGCCGCCGCCCCGACGGCCAGCACCGGCATGGTCAGCTTCGTGCCCCGGTACGCGGCGTTGTCGGCGATGTCCTGCTCGAACGCCCGGAAGTAGGCGAAGCTGGCCCGCAGATGCGCCGGGTCGCGCAGATGGCTGGCGAACTCCTCGATGTCGGGCGCGGCGATGCTGCCCTTGCGCACCATCAGCGCGTCGGTGAACTTGTCCACCCAGAGCGACTCCCGCCCGTCGACCAACGCCTCCGGGAGCCCGTTGCCGAGGGAGAAGTAGCCGAAGTTCCACACCCCGGGCCCCGCCGAGGTGAGCGCGGGGAACGTGTAGATGCTCTCGTCGGGGATCGGCGCCTCGGTGAGCGCCAGCCGACTCACCCGCTGCGGATGGGCGGCGGCGTACGCGTACGCCACCATGGTCCCCAGGTCGTGCCCGACCAGCCGGAGGTCTCCGTCCAGGCCGAGCTGGTCGAGCAGTCCGTGCAGGTCGGCGGCGACGGTCTTCTTGTCGTACCCGCCGTCCGGGGCGTCGCTGCCCCCGAAGCCGCGCAGGTCGGGCGCGACCACCTCAAAAGAGCGCCCCAACTCGGGCAGCAGGTGCCGCCACATGTACCAGCACTGCGGATATCCGTGCAGCAACACCAGTGGCGGGCCGGCACCCCCACGGACGTAGTTCATGGTGATCTGGCCGACCCGCGCCCGTTGCTCAGTGAACCCCGCCGGAACCCGCTCCCCGCCCATGGCCGCCTCCGTCCGCCCCCGCATGCCCGCTGCCGCTTGCCCGCCGCCTGCCCGGCTACCCGCTCAAAGGCCCGCCATGCCCGCCAGGTTCGCTGATCCACTCGCCTTCCTTGAAGTCGCGGTGTCCGGCGGCCTGGGACACCGCGCTTTCCTGAAAGCCGAGTCGATCTACGCCCGGCTGCAGTTGACGTCGGGGGGATCGCGAGCGTCACAGCACCCGGCTTGGGCCGTGCGGGAGCCGGTGCGGGAGACTGGGCGACATGGCGGCTCGTGGCTTCCCGTACACCGATCTCAAGGACTTCATCGCGGCGCTGGAGCGCGCGGGGGAGTTGCGCCGGATCGACGTCCCGGTCGATCCGACCCTGGAGATCAGCGAGGTGGTCACCCGCACGGTGCGGGCCGGCGGCCCGGCGCTGCTCTTCGAGCGTCCGACCCGGGGCGAGATGCCGGTGGCGATCAACCTGTTCGGCACCGAGAAGCGGATGGCGATGGCCCTCGGCGTCGACTCGCTGGACGAGGTCGGTGCCCGGATCGGCGCGATGATCAAGCCGGAGCTGCCGGTCGGCTGGTCGGGCATCCGGGAGGGCCTCGGCAAGGTCATGCAGCTCAAGTCGGTGCCGCCGCGCAAGGTGAAGACCGCACCCTGCCAGGAGGTCGTCTACCGGGGTGAGGACGTCGACCTCAACCGGCTGCCGGGGTTGCAGGTCTGGCCCGACGACGGCGGGATCTTCCACAACTACGGGCTGACCCACACCAAGCACCCGGAGACCGGCAAGCGCAACCTCGGCCTGTACCGACTCCAGCAGCACGGCCGCAACACACTGGGCATGCACTGGCAGATCCACAAGGACTCGACGGCGCACCACGCGGTCGCCGAGCGGCTCGGGCAGCGCCTGCCGGTCGCGATCGCGATCGGCTGCGACCCGGTCGTCTCGTACGCGGCCAGCGCGCCGCTGCCCAGCGACATCGACGAGTACCTGTTCGCGGGGTTCCTGCGCGGCGAGCGGGTGGAGATGGTCGACTGCCTCACAGTGCCGTTGCAGGTGCCGGCGCACGCGCAGATCGTGCTGGAGGGCTACCTGGAGCCGGGTGAGCGGCTGCCCGAGGGGCCGTTCGGCGACCACACCGGCTTCTACACGCCGGTCGAGCCGTTCCCCGTGCTGCACATCGAGGCGATGACCATGCAGCGCAAGCCGGTCTACCACTCGATCATCACCTCGAAGCCGCCGCAGGAGGACCACGGCCTCGGCAAGGCCACCGAGCGGATCTTCCAGCCGCTGCTCAAGCTGATGATCCCGGACATCGTCGACTACGACCTGCCGGCCGCCGGCGTCTTCCACAACTGCGCGATCGTCTCGATCCGCAAGCGCTACCCGAAGCACGCGCAGAAGGTGATGAACGCGATCTGGGGCGCGCACCTGATGTCACTGACCAAGCTGATCGTGATCGTCGACGAGGACTGCGACGTGCACGACTACAACGAGGTCGCCTTCCGGGCCTTCGGCAACGTCGACTACGCCCGGGACCTGCTGCTCACCGAGGGCCCGGTGGACCACCTCGACCACTCGTCGTACCAGCAGTTCTGGGGAGGTAAGGCTGGCGTCGACGCGACCCGCAAGCTGCCCACCGAGGGCTACACCCGCGGCTGGCCGGAGGAGATGACCATGGCCCCCGAGGTCACCGCCCTGGTCGACAAGCGCTGGAAGGAGTACGGCATCTGATGGCCGTCATCGACGCACCGAGGGTGAAGCCGGGCCGGACGAAGTCCTTCCTGAAGCTGGTCGCCGTCGAGCACTCCGTCTTCGCGCTGCCGTTCGCGTTCCTCTCGGCGCTGGCCGCCATGCAGAGTTTCGGCGGGCACGTACGGTGGCTCGACCTGCTGCTGATCACCGTGGCGATGGTCGGGGCGCGGACGTTCGCGATGGCCGCCAACCGGATCCTCGACCGCAAGATCGATGCGCGGAACCCGCGTACCGCCGGCCGGGAACTGGTCACCGGAGCGGTGAGCGTGCGGACGGCCTGGACCGGCGCGGCCGTCGCACTCGTGGTCTTCCTCGGCGCCGCCGCCCTGCTCAACCCGCTCTGCCTGGTGCTCGCGCCGCTCGCCGTGGTGCCGCTGGTCGTCTACCCCTACGCCAAGCGGTTCACCAACTGGCCGCACGCCATCCTCGGGATCGCCCAGGCGGTCGGCCCGGTCGGCGCCTGGCTGGCGGTCACCGGCACCCTGGACGGCTCCGGGCCGGCCTGGCTGCTCGGCGCGGCAGTGGGGCTGTGGATCGGCGGCTTCGACCTGATCTACGCCTGCCAGGACTCCGAGATCGACAGGGAGATCGGCGTGCACAGCGTGCCCGCCCGGTACGGTCGGCGCTTCGCGCTGCACGCCTCGACCGTCGCACACGTGGTGACCTTCGCGCTGTTCATCTGGTTCGGCGCGTTGATCGGTCTCGGTTGGCTCTGGTGGATCGGGCTGGCGCTGACCGCCGTGGCGTTCGGCTACCAGCACCTGGTGGTCACCCCGACCGACCTCAGCAAGGTCAACCGGGCGTTCTTCACCGCCAACGGGTTCGTCGGCATCGCGCTGTTCCTCTTCGCCCTGCTCGACCTGGTGATCCGGCTCGGCCTGCGGCAGTGAGGCTGGGTGGGTCCGGCTCGGCCTACGGCCCTACGACGGGCGGGGTGGCGCTGACGGGGTAGCGGGCGCTCTCGAAGGTCCAGTCGATGGTCCCGCGCACGGCGTTCGCGATCCCGTCGAGATGGTCGGCGACCGCGTCGTCCAAGGCCGGGCCGAACGACGGCACCGCGGCTCGCAACGCGACGAAGCGCCGCATCGCCTCCCTCCAGTGCTCGGCCGCCCGCTCGACCGCCTCCGACTCCGGCACGCCCAGTTCGGCCTCGATGGCGAGGACCAGGTTGTGCCCGCCCGCGGTCACCCGGTCCCCATCCAGCGAGGCCATGTCGTTGTACCAGGAGAGCAGGTCGTTGCCGGTACGGGCGATCTGACGCAGCAGCGGGTGATGGTAGACCGGGTCGGGCAACGGCCGGCCGCTGACGAACTCCACCAGCGGGTACGACACCTCCGCCGCCGAGGTCGACCGACGTAGCGCGACGAACTCGTCCACGCTGGGACGGTGGCCGACCTCCTTGTTGACGGCCTCCTGCCAGGTGCCGTCGAGGTGTCGGGCCACCGCGTCGGCGAAACGCTGCCGCCACCGGGCCGGCATCCGGCGGCGCGGATCCCGCCAGGCCAGCACCAGCAGTCGCCGCAGCGGGCCGGTCAGCCCGGTCTGCCGCAGCCGGGTGCCGTCGTGCAGCAGCGCCAGTGTGCCGTTGCGCAGCGCCCGGATCTGCTCCGGCGTCAACCGGTGCGGCCCGTCGCAGGCGTCATCGACCAGGAAGAACCAGGTGAACAGCGCGGTCAGCACCCGCAGGTCGGCTTCGGTCGCCGCCGGGTAGAGCCGCCCGGCGTACCGGGCGAAGGCACCCCGGGACAGCCGGTGCAGCGCGGCGTCGTCCAGTGAGTGGCCAAGCTCGGGCAGCAGACCGAGCAGCCAGGCCTGCACACGATCGGCGTGTGGTGGTGGAGGCTGGGACGGGATCGGACATTCGGCACGCAGCGCCCGGAGGATCTCGCCGGTCGTCACCGATGCCTCCTCTTCGAGATGGTTCCGGTGCGAATCGCCAGCGGCAGCATGTCAGGTCGACGGGATGCGCAGGTACCCCGTCGGACATGTCGGGCCGGACCAACTCCGGGGGTGCCCACCAGCGGGCCAGCCAGACCAGGCAGGCTGGGGGTATGCGGGAACCATGGGTGGTCGGGGTCTCCGGTGCCTCCGGTACGCCGTACGCGGCAGCCGTCATCGGCGGCCTGCTCGACGCGGGCGAGCCGGTGGACCTGATCGTGTCCCGGGCGGCACGACTCACAGTCCTCGACGAGACCGGCCGACCCTTCCGGGACGGGCACTGGGCCGAGGACCTCGCCGCCTGGCTCGACCGGGACCTGACCACCGCGGACGTGCGGCACTGGCCGGCCGGCGACCTGGCGGCCGGGCCGAGCAGCGGCTCCTACCGGGTACGCGGGATGGCAGTGGTCCCGGCCAGCACGGCCGCCTGCGCCGGCATCGCGATCGGGCTCTCCAAGGACCTGTTGCAGCGCGCCGCCGAGGTCAACCTCAAGGAACGCCGTCCGGTGGTGCTGGTTCCCCGGGAGACACCGGTGACCCGCAGCCACCTGGAGCACCTCATCGCCCTGCACGACGCGGGCGCTGTGGTGCTGCCGGCCAGCCCCGGCTTCTACGGCGCCGGCGCGGCGGCCAGCGCGCAGCAGTTGGTCGACTTCGTGGCTGGCAAGGTGCTGGACGCGCTCGGCGTCCCGCACACCCTGTTCCGGCGGTGGTCAGGCCAGCTCGGCGCAGCCCGAAGCTGAGCCGTCCCGCTCGTGCAGAGCCGTCCGCTCGTGCTGGGCGCGGTTGTGCCGCTCAGCACGAGCGGTGCTGCCGCCCGGCGGTCGGCCGAAGCGGGACGCGGACCGGACTGGTGTCCGGTCCGCGTGGCGTTGTCCGCACCAGTTCAGTACATGCCAGCGTTGGCCGGACCCGGCCCCGTGGATGCCGCCGGCCCCACATTGCGTGGCTTACCGACCTCATCCACCTCGTCCAGCATGCCCTCCCCCTCAAGCAGGGCTCGCACCTCGGATTCCCGAAACCGGCGATGCCCGCCTGGAGTCCGGATGCTTCCTATCCGGCCGGCCGCCGCCCATCTCGTCACAGTTTTCGGGTCTACCCGAAACAGCGCGGCGACCTCACCCGGTGTCAGCAGGCGATCTCCAGTGTCCACAGCCCCCTCCTCGCGTCGACGAAGCCCCCGGCTGAACACACTGCCCCCGGCTGGTGCGTAGCCCAGAGCCGTCATGAGGGACGTATGGCAATTACAGCACCAGGGACATGGCCTGTCCGCCCAAACGCGAAAAATGCACTGAGTGGGGAGTTAGTAATGTTACTGGTGCTACCTCTGCCCTGACCGGCGGTTTATGAACAGTGACTCACCGCTCAGTCCAACGGGTGCCGAAGGCCGCACGTTACGTGTCAGCGGTTAAGGTCACTCTCTGTGGATGCCATCGACCTGAGCCTCGTCGACCTACTGCGCGGCAACGCCCGCCTCTCGTACGCCGAGTTGGCTCGACAGGTGGGCCTCTCGGCCCCGGCCGTGCACGAGCGGGTAGGCAAGCTGGAGAGCAGCGGCGTGGTCCGGGGCTACCGAGCGGACGTGGCCCCGGAGTCGATCGGGCTGGGTGTCACAGCGCTGATCGGCATCGTCGAGGACTCCGGCGCGGACACCGACGACATGCTCGAGTCGCTGCGGGTGCTACCCGAGATCGAATCCTGCTACTTCATGGCCGGCGTGGAGTCGTTCCTGCTCAAGGCGCGGGTCGGCACGATCGCCGAGCTGGAGCAGCTGATCGTGCGGTTGAACCGGACACCGGGGGTGGCCTCCACCCGTACCGCCATCGCGCTCTCCACGAAATGGGAGAACCGCCCCCAGCCGGTCGGCTCGCCCGCGGCCTGACCGCCGCGTACCCCTGGTGTCGCCCGGGCGGCCGGCGGTAGCGTGCGCCGATGACTCCGCCGGCGCGTCCCGTGGCCGTGGTGACCGGTGCTGCCGGCGGTCTGGGGCAGGCCATCGCCACCGCGCTGCACACCGACGGTTGGTCGGTGCTGCTCACCGACCTCGACCCGGCGGCGGCGCAGAGCGCCGCGGCGCCGCTCGGCGGTTGGTCGGCCGCCCTGGACGTCCGGGACGAGGACGCCTGCGCCGCCACCGCCGCGAACGCGGCAAGCCGGGGCGACCTCGCCCTCTGGGTCAACAACGCCGGCATCCTGGTAACCGGGGCGTCGTGGGAGCACGACGCCGCGACCCGCCGTCGGCTGCTCGACGTCAACACCCACGGCGCCATGAACGGCACCCTCGCCGCGCTGTCCGTGATGCGTGGGCAGGGCCACGGCCACGTGCTCAACGTCGTCTCGCTGGCCGGGCTGGTCGCCGCGCCCGGCGAGACGGTGTACGCGGCCAGCAAGCACGCCCTGCTGGCGTTCAGCCTCGGCACCCTGTCCGACCTGCGGATGGCCGGGTACCGGCGGGTGCACGTCTCCTGCCTCTGCCCGGACGGCATCTGGACCCCGATGCTGCACGACCGGCTGGACGACCCGGGGGCGGTGGCCTCGTTCACCGGATCGATGCTGACCGCGCAGCAGGTGGCGGCCCGGGCGGTTCGGCTGGCCCGCCGGCCACGTCCGGTGGTCAGCCTGCCCCGCTGGCGGGGAGCGCAGGTGCGCCTGTTGGACGCACTGCCCAGGCTGGCCGTCGCACTGACCCCGCTCGTCCGGGCCGCCGGCCGCGCCGGTCAGCGACGCCAACGCCGCAGGTCAACGCCACCGGACCGGCGCTGACCTCAGCTGGCCCGCTTGCTAGGTTTCCGAGCGTGACTCATCTCGACCGGTGCGACGAATCCAGCCGAACCTGGGTGACCGAGGCGATCGCCGCCGTCGAGGCAGACGCGAACCGGTCCGCCGACACCCACCTGCTGCCGTTTCCGCTGCCCCGGGAATGGGGGATCGACCTCTACCTCAAGGACGAGTCGTCACACCCCACCGGCTCGCTGAAGCACCGGCTGGCCCGCTCGCTGTTCCTCTACGGGCTCTGCAACGGCTGGATCGGCCCGCGCACCACGATCGTCGAGGCGTCGTCGGGTTCCACGGCGGTCTCCGAGGCGTACTTCGCCCGGATGCTGGGCCTGCCGTTCATCGCTGTGATGCCCGCCTCCACCTCGCCGGAGAAGATCACGCAGATCGAGTTCCAGGGCGGTCGGTGCCACCTGGTGGACGACCCGGCGGGCGTGGTGGTCGAGGCCCGGTGGCTCGCCGAGGACTCCGGCGGGCACTTCATGGACCAGTTCACCTACGCCGAGCGGGCGACCGACTGGCGGGGCAACAACAACATCGCCGAGTCGATCTACGCACAGTTGGAGCTGGAGCGGCACCCGATCCCCGCCTGGGTAGTGGTGGGCGCCGGCACCGGGGGCACCAGCGCGACCATCGGCCGCTACGCCCGGTACCGCCGGCTCGCCACCAAGCTCTGCGTGGTCGACCCGGAGAACTCGGCGTTCTACCCGGCCTGGCTGGCCGCCGACTGGTCGGTACGGACCGGGCAGGGCTCCCGCATCGAGGGGATCGGCCGGCCCACAGTGGAGGCGTCGTTCCTGCCCTCGGTGGTTGACCGGATGGTCCAGGTGCCGGACGCGGCGTCACTGGCCGCCATGCGCGCCGGGTCGGCGCTGCTCGGCCGCCGGGTGGGTGGGTCCACCGGCACCAACCTGTGGGGCGCGTTCGGCCTGATCGCCGCGATGCTCGCCGAGCGTCGGACGGGCTCGGTGGTCACCCTGATCTGCGACCCGGGCGACCGGTACGCCGACACGTACTACGCCGACGACTGGGTGGCCGCCCAGGGCCTCGACCTGACCCCGCACCTGGCCACCATCGACCGCTTTCTGGCCAGCGGAGCCTGGCCCGCCTGAACCGCCCAGCGGGTCTGGCCCGCCTGAACCGCCCAGCGGGTCTGGCCCGCCTGAACCGCCCAGCGGGTCTGGCCCGCCTGAACCGCCCAGCGGGTCTGGCCCGCCTGAACCGCCCAGCGGGTCTGGCCCGCCTGAACCGCCCAGCGGAGCCGGGCCCGCCCGGGGCCTCGCCCACCGGGGCGCCGATCAGCGCGGGTCGATCCGCTCGGCCAGCCCGGGGTAGCGCACCACGTAGCCGCTGTCGTCCAGATCGATGTCGGCCGTGAAGGTGCCGCTGGCGAAGCGCACCCGACCCGGCCCGAGCCCGGTGTAGATCTGCTCGGCCGGCACCACCTCAAGGCCGGGCAGCAGCACCCAGGCAACTGTGATCCGGTGTGCCACATCGGCTGGCTCGGCTGCCATCCGAAGCCGGTGGACCGGCAGGGTGTTGAACAGCGGCGAACCGCTCAGGTCGACGTCGAGCGCGTCGGCCAGCCGGTCCGGGTCGTCGGTGCCCGGCAGGCCGGCCCGGCGATGACCGGCCGCGACCAGGGCCGCGTCCAGGTCGCCCTGCTCGGCGGTGGTCACCCGCCAGCGACCCGCGGCCCGCTCCAGCTTCACTCGGCGCAGCCAGCCGAGACCCTCGGCCTCGACCTCGACCCGGGTGGTGGCCCAGTCCGGCGTGGTGGTCAGCTGGTAGCGGGCGGTCCACGGGATCGGATCCACGGCGAGCAGAGTGCCTCGGGCCGCCAACCCGTGGCCGTCGTCGAGCAGGACCTGCTCGCTGCCGGCGGTGTCCGTCCGGGACCAGAAGATTGACTTCGGCATGGTCGGCATGAGCCGGACGTTACGCGACCCGACCGACATCGGCAGGGCATGCGCGAACGCCGCCGCGAAGCCTGGGCTTCACGACGGCGTTCGGTGGATCAATCAGTGGGTACGCGCCGCCGGTCGCCCGCCGAAACCGCGCCGATCGTCACGCGGGCGGTCCTCGCGGGGCCGGTCCTCGCGGGGCCGGTCGTCACGGGGCCGGTCGTCCCGGACCCGGCTCTCCGGGCGGAAACCACCCCGAGTGTCCCGGTCGCCGAAGCGCCGCTCACCCTGCGGACGGTCACCGAAGCGCCGCTCGCCGGTCGGTCGATCGCCCCGACCGTCCCGGTCACCGAACTGCGGCCGGTCGCCGAACCGACGCTCGCCCTGCGGCCGGTCGCCGTACCCCCGGGTGTCCCGATCGGCGTAACGCCGCTCGCCCGTCGGCCGGTCGCCGTACCCCCGGTCGCCCTGCGGGCGGTCGCTCTGCTGCCGGTCGCCGTAGCGGCGCTCACCCTGCGGGCGGTCGCCGTAGCCCCGCTCGCCCTGCGGGCGGTCGCCGAAGCGGCGCTCGCCGGTGGGCCGGTCGCCGTAGCGACGCTCGCCGGTGGGCCGGTCGCCGTAGCCCCGCTCGCCCTGCGGGCGGTCGCCGTAGCCCCGCTCGCCCTGCGGGCGGTCGCCGTAGCCCCGGTCGCCCTGCGGGCGGTCGCCGAAGCGGCGCTCGCCGGTGGGCCGGTCGCCGAAGCGCCGGTCGCCCTGCGGACGGTCGCCGTAGCGGCGCTCGCCGCCTGTGCGGTCACCGAACCGGCGCGGGCCGCCGGAGCGGTCGCCGTAGCCCCGGGGCTCGGCCTCGACGCGGACCGGGACGCCACTGGGCTCGCGGGCACCGACCAGCTCGGCCAGCGCCGCGTCCCCGACGCGGACCCGGGTCTCGGCCGGCGCGACGCCGGCCTTCTCCATCATCGCCAGGGTGGTACGGCGCTGCTTGGGCAGCACCAGCGTGGCGACAGCGCCCGACTCGCCGGCCCGAGCGGTACGCCCCGCGCGGTGCAGGTAGTCCTTGGGGTCCTTCGGCGGGTCGACGTGCAGCACCAGGGTGACCCCGTCGACGTGGATGCCCCGGGCCGCCACATCCGTGGCGACCAGCACGTTCATCCGGCCCTCACGGAACTCGGCGAGCGTCTTGGTGCGCATCCGCTGGGTCTTGCCGCCGTGCAGCCCACCGGCGCGTACGCCGACGGCCGCGAGCTGCTCGACCAGCCGGTCCACCCCGAGCTGGGTACGGGCGAAGACCATGGTCCGGCCATCCCGGGCGGCGATCGAGGCCGCCACCGGGAACTTCTCGTGCGGCGGGATCAACAGCATGTGGTGGTCCATGGTGGACACCGAGGCGGTGGACGGCGCCGTGGAGTGGGTGACCGGATCGGTCATGAACCGCCTGACCAACGCGTCGACGTCACCGTCCAGGGTGGCCGAGAAGAGCAGCCGCTGACTGTTCGCGGGCGTCTTCGCCAGCAGATCGGTCACCTCGGGCAGGAAGCCCATGTCGGCCATCTGGTCGGCCTCGTCGAGCACTGTGACCTCGACGTCGTCGAGCTGGCAGATGCCCCGCTCGATGAGGTCGCCGAGCCGGCCCGGGGTAGCCACGATGATCTCCACGCCGCGGCGCAGCGCGTCGATCTGACGGTCGTACGGAACGCCGCCGACGGCGGTCTTGAGGAAGATCCCGACGGACTTGCCCAGCGGCACCAGGGCGTCGTTGACCTGCATGGCCAGCTCGCGGGTGGGCACCAGGACCAGACCGCGCGGACGCATCGGCCGGGCCCGGTTGCGGTTGGCCAGCCGGGCGATCATCGGCAGCCCGAAGGCGAGCGTCTTGCCCGAACCGGTCTGCCCGCGGCCCAGCACGTCGCGGCCGGCGAGCGCGTCCGGAACTGTGGCCCGCTGGATCTCGAACGGGCTGGTGATGCCCTGCTGAGCCAGCGCGCGGACCAGTTGCTCGGGCAGGCCGAGGTCGGCGAAGCTGATCGGTTCGACGGTCTCGGTCGGCTCGGCCTGCGCGGTCGCCACCGGCGCGGTGCCGGCCTCGCTCAGGGGGACGTCGAGCTGCTCCCGGGCGGCGTCGGCCGCCGGGACTGAGTTGAAAACGGACGTAACGGTGCTGGGGTCAGCAGAGGTGGTCAACAAAAACCTTTCGAGCGGGGCGCATCTTCGCGATGGCCTGCCGCGGCTGTACCGCCGGATCGCCCGCAAGATCGCCCAGGGGCGCACACCACGCGCGCCGGGTCAGTGATCTCAGCCAGTGTACGGCGGTCTGGCGAAGCCGCCAGCCGGTTGACCGACCGTAGTGGGCGGACTCACCATCGCTGGCGCTCGCTGGCTCACCCGTTGAGCACGCTGCCCACCAGACCGTCCAAGGCGTCGCCGGCGAGCAGGACGACCATGACACTGATCGCCACCAGCAGCCCCAGAGCAGCGGCCAGGACGATCATCACCCGGGTGTTACTGGACCGCTCGGCCGGCGTGTCGGACCAACCCTGGGCCAGGATGTGCCCGGTCAGCGAGCCGGAGGTCTCCACAGCGTTGGCGGGTATCGCGACAGTGGTGAAGCCGGCCCCCTCGCCGTTGCCGTAGACGGTGCCGGCCAGGTCGGTGCGACTGTCGTGCCGCCCACCAAGGGCGCCGGCCGCGTCCCGTCCGGCCGAACCAGCCGGTGGGCCGCTCGGCTGCGCCGTCACGCGGGAGTTTCCGCTGCTGTGGCTGGTCGAGGAAGGGGCCCCGGCGGTGGACGGTGGCCAGCTCGGCAGCGCTGGTGCGGGCACCACCGGCGGCGCGGAGGCGGGTGCCCCGGCCCATCCGGCACCGGACGTCGGGCGCGTCGCCCCACCGGTGGACGGCCACCCGGCCGGCGGTGCGGAGACCGAGGCGCTGGCCCGTGCGCCGGGCGTGTCGGTCATCGCCGGCGGCGGCGGAAACGGCGGTGCCGGCATCGGGCCGGGCGGGGCCGGGGGTGCCGGCACCGGCGGACCGGGTGGCGGCAGCGGCGGGCTCGGGACGGGCGGCGTCGGCGGGCCGGGGATGGGCGGCACCGGCGAGGGCGGTGGGATGGGCGGGCCCGGAACGGGAGGAACCGGACCGGGCGGCGGCGTGGGTGGAGGACCCGGCGTCGGCACCGGACCGGGCGGGTACGGACCCGGGGCCGGCGCGGGCTCCGGTTCCGGTGGCGACGGCTGGGTCGGCCCCGGGCCGGGTGGCGTGGGTTCCGGCTCCGGTTCCGGAGTCGACGGCGTCGGGGGCTGGGCCGGCTCGGCACCGACCGGCGCGGCTCGATAGACGCCGGGCGCGCTCTCGCGGCGGTCCGGGGCGCCCAGGGCGCTGGCAGTGCCCCGGCTGCTGCTCGGAACCGTGGCGCTGGCCCGGGCCGACGCGGGGGAGTCGCTCCGCTGCCCCGGCAACGACACGTCGGCCGGGCTGGCCGAGCCGGTCGCACGGTAGGTGGTCGCGGTGACCGGAGCGCTGGCCGGCAGGTCACTGCGGAGAGCGCCGGCAGTCACGACGCTGGCGCGTGCGCGTACCGGTGCGGCGTCGCTGTCAGCGGGGCCGGCGTCCGCCGAGCTGGTCTCGCTGCCCGTCGAGCTGGTGGCAGCCGGGCTGGCGTCGCTGGCGGCCACCGGGTCGGCGGTGCCCGGCCCTGGTGGGCCGGCCTGGTCGACCACGGGGTCGACAGTCTCCGCCGGATCTCTCTGCTCGGCCATTTCCGCCCTCCGCGCCATGCTCGCACCCGGACCCGTGACGTCGAGCCGGATGTGCCTGGTTGTCACGGTGCCACAGATCTTGCCGAGCGGACAGCCGGAGCGGGTCGTGGCGGATCAGCCCGTGGCGCTGGGGCTGCCCGTCGCGCTGCCACTGCCCGTCGCGCTCGTGCTGGCCTTCGGCGTGGTCGCCGGAGACGAGCTGGTCGGCGCGTTGGTCGGTGCCGAGGGCCGGGCCGTCGGAGTGTTGCTCGGGGTCTTCGACGGCGTCGGCGTGGTGCTGCCGGTCGGGGTGGGCGTCGGGGTGGTCGTCAGAGTCGGCGTCGGCGTCGGCGTCGTGGGCGTCGGCGTGGGCGTCGGCTTGGTGGTCTTGGGGGGCGAGGGCGTGTGCTGCGGCTTTGTGGGCGTCGTGGGCGGCGAGGTGGGCGGCGGGGTCGGAGGAGGGACGGGTGGTGACGGGATGGTGAGGGCCGGTGCGGGGCCAGGGCTGAGACGCCTGGGGTCGGCGTCGAGCATGGCG
>NZ_JAKKFD010000018.1 GCF_022229005.1 Micromonospora trifolii | reverse complement strand
CGCAGCGTTCGAGCCAGGCGCGGCTGGTGGGGCGCTCGTCGGGCCGGCGGCGGCAGTCGCGGCGTTCGTCGTGGCGGCGGGCGTGTCCGACGTGACTGGCGGCGCGGCGGGTCGGGCCGGTGCGGTCTGCTGCGTGCGCGGTGAGCCGGACAGCGACACGCCACCGCGCTCGCCGGCCACCTCGCACCGGATCTGCCAGCGCCCGCCCAACTCCTCGTAGAGCGCGTCGGTGAGCACCGCCGCGTGGTCGGCCATCATCTTGGCCAGCACTGTGGACTTCACAGTCAGCACCAGCATGTCGCCGTCGAGTTCGCGGACGACAGCGTCCCGCATCAGGGCGGCGATCCGCTTGTTGGTGCGGTTGACCTTGCCGACCACATCGGGCCAGACGCGGCGGACCGCTACCGCGTCCAGCGCGGCGGCCGGAGCTCCCGGTCGGGGCGGCGCGGGCGTGGCCGGGTCGGGAAGCACCGCCGACGGCGGCACCACACGACGCGGGGCCGGCCCGGCGGGCGAGACGGGTGCGGCCTGGTCAGCGGTTGACGCACCGGGGGACGCCGGGATCGGCGAGTCGGCTGCCGAGACGTACGAGGCCGGTGCACCGGAGGTCGGAGCGGGTGCCTCGGTGACCGAAGCAGCCGGGGCGGGGGCACCCGCAGCGCTCCGGGTCGGGGGCGCTGCCGGGTCGACCGCCCACGGCGGTGCGGAGGTAGGGGCGTTCGCGGGTGCCGGGGTGGCGGCAGCCGGGAC
This sequence comes from Micromonospora trifolii, assembly GCF_022229005.1. Lineage (GTDB taxonomy): Bacteria > Actinomycetota > Actinomycetes > Mycobacteriales > Micromonosporaceae > Micromonospora > Micromonospora trifolii. Next base: position 39,827 of record NZ_JAKKFD010000018.1, on the reverse strand, counting down.
CGGGGTGGCTGGCTGTGGGCGTACCCCTTGGTGGTTGGTTGGCGCGGAGCCGGCGGCGGCCGACGGCGCGTCGGTGGCACCCACTGTGAGCCGGCGTTCCATCCGCTCCAGGCGCTGGAGCAGGCCGCCGGTGGAGTCGTCAGCGCCGGGCAGCAGCATCCGGGCGCAGATCAGCTCCAGCAGCAGGCGGGGCGCTGTGGTGCCGCGCATCTCGACCAGCCCGTTGTGCACGATGTCGGCGCAGCGGGACAGCGTGGCCGAGCCGAGCTGCGACGCCTGGGCTGCCATTCGCTCGATCTGGTCGGCCGGGCCGTCGATCAGACCCTTCGCGGCGGCGTCCGGCACCTGCTGGATCACGATCAGGTCGCGGAGCCGTTCCAGCAGGTCGGAAGCGAACCGGCGCATGTCGTGCCCGGCCTCGGCGACCCGGTCGACTGTGGCGTACGCAGCCGCGCCGTCCCCGGCGGCCAGCGCGTCGCACATCTCGTCGATCAGCGCCGAGTCGGTGACCCCGAGCAGCGCGACGGCCCGGGCGTAGCTGACCCCCTCCGCGCCGGCGCCGGCGATGAGCTGGTCGAGCACCGAGAGGCTGTCCCGCATGCTGCCGCCACCGGCGCGAACCACCAGCGGAAAGACCGCCGGCTCGACGGCGACACCCTCGGCCTGGGTGAGCTGCTCCAGGTACGGGCGGACCACCTTCGGCGGAAACAGCCGGAACGGGTAGTGGTGGGTCCGCGACCGGATCGTGCCGAGGACCTTCTCCGGCTCGGTGGTGGCGAAGATGAACTTGACGTACTCCGGGGGCTCCTCGACCAGCTTGAGCAGGGCGTTGAAGCCCTGGGTCGAGACCATGTGCGCCTCGTCGATGATGTAGATCTTGAAGCGGCTGCTGGCCGGCGCGAAGAAGGCGCGCTCGCGCAGCTCGCGGGCGTCGTCGACACCGCCGTGGCTGGCCGCGTCGATCTCGATCACGTCGATCGAGCCGGCACCGTCGGCGGCCAGTGAGCGGCAGGAGTCACACTTGCCGCACGGCTCGGGAGTGGGGCCCTGCTCACAGTTGAGCGAGCGGGCCATGATCCGGGCGCTGGTGGTCTTGCCGCAGCCACGGGGCCCGGAGAAGAGGTAGGCGTGGTTGAGTCGTCCGCTGCGCAGCGCCTGCGACAGCGGCTCGGTCACGTGCTCCTGACCGATGACCTCAGCGAAGGTACGCGGCCGGTACTTGCGGTAGAGCGCCAGCGTCACTCGTCCCGCCTCCTCTCGACCGAGCCATTCTGCGCCGGTCGGGCGCGGGTGACCACCCACCACCCCGGGGGCGCTTGGGCCTGCGGGCTCGGCTTCCAGGCCGCCGGGCTTGATCGACTCGGCTTCCTGGAAACCGCGGTGTCCGTGTGGCCGGGACACCGCGACATCACGGATGCCGAGTGGATCAACCGGCCCACAGACAAAAAGGCCTCCCGTGCACCCGGCAGAGCTCGCTTATCCTTGCTGCCTTCCGGCCCTGGGGAGGTTCACGAGATACCGCCGCACGGGAGGTGCCGCCCAGCCTACCCGACCGCCCGTCGATCTTCAGGGGGTGGTGGGGTGGCCCGGCCGACACGGGCCTGTATCCTGGCTCGCGGAGGATTCGCCTAGAGGCCTAGGGCGCACGCTTGGAAAGCGTGTTGGGTTTACACCCTCACGAGTTCGAATCTCGTATCCTCCGCTCGCCTGAGCAGCACCAACGACAGGGCCGGCCCCAACGGGGACCGGCCCTGAATCGTTTGTGCTGTGGCGTCAGCCCACCACCTGGACGTGCTCCGCGCCCTGCGCCGAGAACCACGCCTCCAACTCGGCACCCCCGAGAACCCTGTCGCTTCCTCGTCGACGAGGACCGGGCCGACGACGACACCCTTCGCGCCCTCGAACTGGCAGCCGAACATCCTCGCGCCGGTCAGCACCGTCGGCATGCCCGTCCCGCCGAGCGTGCACCAGCGCAGGCTGGCCCGCTCAAGATTGGCGTCGCGCAGATCGGTCCTGTAGAGCTTGGCGGAATTGAGAATCGCGTGGCGAAGATCCGCCCCTTCCAGAACGGCGTCGTCGAGCTGCACCGCGAACAACCGAGCCGACCGGAACAACGCCTTACCGGCCGAGCAACCGACCATTTCCGCCTTGGCCAGATCGGCGAAGGAGAAATCCGCGCCGCGTTGGTCAGGTTGGCGTCGAACACCACCTTGCCGTCCCACTCCGGTCGATCAGCGACCCGCGCCCTGAGGTCGGCCAACGCACTCGGCGACAGGCTCCGGGTGTTGCGAATGACGTTCTGTCCACCAGCGACCTCATCGGCGAGTTTCTGCTCGAACTCCTCGCCATCGTAGCGGCCCTTCATAACCTCGGGCATCGGCTCACCAGCCCGCCGTCCGGCGGGGAACAAATCATTCGGCGACTTGACGTCCCAGTTCTCCCCGTTGGAATCGAGGAACTCACCCTGGAACTTCTGGAATGCGGGATCGGAGTTGTCGAGTTCGGCCCGGCGATCTTCCCGTCCGCCTCGACCGCGAGCCCTACCTCGGCCTCGATCCGGGACTTCGCGCTGATGTTGCCGTTGTGGGCCGGGTCGGCGGCGAGTTCCTCCAGCCGCCGGTCGTACTCCGGGGTGCCGGGCCTGGGGGTCTGGTATCCGTCGTCCCCGCCGGACGGGCGGCCCGGCGGGTCGCCGGAGTCGCCGCCGGGCCGACCGAGCTTGAACTCCGCGTCGGCGAAGTCCTGCCCCTCAACTCGGTCGAGATCTTGGACAGTTTCCGTTCGCGCTGAACGGAAACTGTCCAAGATCTGAGGGCTTGACCGGCCGACGGGCCGCGCACGGCCGGTGTTCGCACAAACGCCCGGCCGGTCCACTACAGACCGACCGGGCGTTGCTGGGCACCACTTAGAAAATCGTGCCGCCACTCTGCGGCCCAGCGATCCGGAGACCGTAACGCTGGGGCCAGACGATCCCCGTCCGGTCGGCCAGACCGCTCCACGTCTTGTTCTGCGGCACCAGCCCGCCGGCGGAGCCGTAGAACGGGTTGATGACCCCGGACGGATATCCGCCGAAGTCACCCTTCACCTCTTCACCGGGGGACGCCACGACGGCGTCGAGCCCGCTGGCGCGGCTGAGGTTCAGCAGGGCGATGGCCGTACCGAACTTGTCGCCGTTCTCGGACCCGTCCGGGACGGCCGAGTGGTTCTGGTCGAACGCCTGCGCACCGGCCCCCGTCAGCCCGGCGGCGGAGCCCTTGAGCAGGGTGATCATGCCGGCGTCGACCCGCGAGCCGATGTCCTCGCCGGGGGTACCGACCAGCACGTCCGCTCTGCCGTCACCGGTCACGTCGCCCACCGCCAGCACGCCACCGAAGCGGTCTTCATCCTCGGGGTTGTCCGGCACGCCGGCCGTACGCTGGGTGATGATCTGCACCGCGCTGCTGGACAGGCCTGCGGAGCGGCCGGCGAAGGCCGCGATGAGGCCACCGTTGATGTGCGGGGTCTGCGCGCCGGGGGCGCCGACGACCACCTCGCCCAGCCCGTCGCCGTTCAGGTCGCCGATTGCCAGCGCATCGCCCAGGTACCAGGCGACGGTGCCGGTCCCATCGGTGGGTTCGATCGCCGCACCGGTGACCGAGGTGGCACCGGTGGATGACACACCACCCGCCGAGCCCCACATCAGGGTGACCATGCCGGTGCCGCCCCAGCTCGCGCCGTCATTTTCCCGAGGGGCGCCAATGACCAGGTCCTGGTACCGGTTGTTGTCGACCTTGCCGATCGCGAGCGTGAAGCCGAACTGGTCGTTGCTCTCGGCCCCTCCGGGTACCGCGGCCTGGTCCTGCTGAAGGTGCTGAGCCCCGGTGGCCGTGAGGCCGGCCGGCGCACCGAAGAGGACGGTGACCGCGCCGGCGATCGCCTTGCTTCCGATCGACTCTCCCCAGGCGCCGATGGCGAGATCGTCCCGGCCATCCCCGTTGATGTCACCGGCCGCGAGCGAACCCCCGAACTGGTCGAATTCCTCCGGGCTATCTGGAACGCCCGGCGAGTCCTGGTTGAAGTGGATTGCTGAATTGACCACCAGGCCGCGGTAACTGCCCGGAATGACCCAGACCCCGCCGGCGTGTGTCTTGTTCCGGGGGTCCGGCTCGTCAGGGTTGCCGATCGCCAGGTCGTCGTAGCGGTCGCCGTTGAAGTCCCCCGCGACGAGAGTCATGCCGAAGGCGAGGGCGCCGCCGTCCCCCGGAATGGCGCCCAAGAGGTAGTCGACCTTCGCTGCCGAGGAGTACCGCACCGTGACAACACCAGCCGGGACCAGCGGCAAGTTGTATTCGAACGGGTCGCCAGTGACCGCGATGTCGTCGATGCCGTCGCCGTCGAAGTCGGATTGGCCGACACCTGTGCCCCGCACCCGGGGCGTCGCCTTGGGAAAGGACACCTCGTGGTGCTGGAGAACGACGCCGTCCCGGGTGATGGTCCGGACGCCTTCCGCAGCCCTTGCGGGGGCACTGATTGCCAGGCTGGCCAGAACAGTTGGGAGAACTAGAAAGGATGCGCTTCGCTGCATAGATACCCCGTTTCGATGGGCGCCTGGACACCATAGGCAGCCAACTCGATCATCGAAATACGACGAACGGGCAGTGCGGGTGACGGACCATCGGCAGTGGGCAACTGAGCGTGGACGGCGGGTACCGTCCGGGGGCGACCCGGCGGACCTGGAACCGTCGTACACATGTTCTATCCACAGGCTGTGGACGGTGGAGGGCTCAATGGCGTACCAGCTCAGCGCGGTGGTCGCGGACGTTGAGCTGCTGCGCGAGCAGACCGCCGAGCTGGATCACGCGGTCCTCGGCGAGCTGCGCCAGGACTTCGCGTTGCTGCCGATCACCCCACAGTTGGTGAACGAGCTGACCGGGTCGTTGCCGGATTTCGCGACAGACGACCGGAGCGCCGCGCGCCCGTTCGGCCTGGTGTTGTCGACGGCGCTGGTCGAGGCGCTGACCCGCTGGTCACAGTCGGGGCCGGTGGCCTATGTGGAGGCGGAGTTCGGTGGTGGCGTCGGCTACCAGTCGGCAGCGGTGTGGTTGGGCGGAGCGCCATCCTGGGGCCCGTGCTTCGACGACGAGTTGAGCGCGCCGCGCGAGCAGTGGCCGATCAACGGTGCGTTGAGCCAGCTTGGCGTGGAGCCCGGCTCCTGGATCGACGCGTTCGCCGAACTGGGGTTGCACCTGGAGCGGAGCACCGAGGGTTGGCTGGCGCACGGGCGGCGCCGACTCAGCGCCGACTACTGGGACGAGCTGGTCGAACAGTGGGAAAACCAGTAATCCTGCGATCGGCAGCAACCTGAACGCTCCCATTCCGTTGGGGACTGGGGGATTACATGAAATTGCGACAATTTGCGTTTATCGCCACGCTCTTGACGGCTGCCTCGATCGCGGGCAGCGGCGTACCGCCAACCGGGTCGATTCCGAACGGCCGACCCGCCGGCAGCGTGGAGATCATCGACCTGAACGGCCTGCAGAACATCGAGTTCGGCGCCACCGAGGACGAGCTGACCCGACGCGGCATCCTGCGCACCAGCCTGGACGCCTGCGGGCCGATGCTCGCCGGCCACGACACGGTCAGCCCGGTCTTCGTGGAGGACAAACTCGTGCTGCTCTGGGTCGGCGACCCGATGCGGACACCGGAGGGCATAACGGCAGGCTCGCCCGTCGACCAGGTCTGGGACCGCTACCCGGAGGTCAGTCGGCTGCGCGCTCCACAGGGGACGCATCGCCTCGACGGGTTACTCGCCCGCAGCGGTGACCGCGCGTACCTGTTCCTGCACGACGGGCGCACTGTCCGAAAAACCATCGCCGGGTACGCGGACTGGGCCCGCCGCCTCTTCGACGAGGGTGCGGGCCCGTGCTGACCGGCGTGGACTGATCAGGACGACGTACGGCTGGCGCAGTCGAGGTCTCTGGCCGGCAACTGTACGTCGGCGAGGTAGGCGACGACCGCATCGTCCACGCAGACGTTGCCGTAGTTGCCGAAGACACCGTGAATCCGAGCGTCGTGCAGGGTGACCAGCCGGGAGCCGGTGAGCGCCCGGTGCATGGCCTGCCCATGCCGGTAGATCGCGCGAGTGTCCCCGGTGGACTGCACGATCAGTGCCGGCACCGAATTCTGCACGACTGTCGGTCGCTCCCGGGGTTGCTGAGGCCAGAACGCACACGGGCTGATCGCCCTGGTCAACTCACCGAAACGGGGTTCAGCGGTCTGATGCTGGCGGATATCGCGCCAGTAGTGCCGAGCATCACGGCGTACCGGTACGTCCCCGCAGAGGATCGCGGCCTGCACGCTGCCGGTTGCCGACTCGGCACCGGTCAACAAAAACGACAGAGTGTCCGCCAGAGACGCGGTCGCCGTCGCGGAGCCCGACACCACGGCCTGCCAGAGCACCCGAACCGTCTCCGCGAGGTCGGCCTGGGTTTCGTCCCGATCGTCGCCGAGCCGATTGAGCAGCAGGTACGGCACCACCTGCCGGTCCACCTGATAGCCACCCATACGTAGCGGGCGGCGGGTCGCGGCGGCGAGGACCCCGTCCACCACTGCCAGCACCTGCTGACCGGTGCTGCCCAGGCCGTATCGCTCGTGGTGGCGGGCCGTCCAGTCCGCCCAGTCGCGCAGGCCCGCCTCGTTGGCGGGCCCGGCCTCGCGCAGCACCCTCGCGCCGTAGCTGGCGGGGTCGACAGCGCTGTCCAGGACGACCCGATCAGCACGCTCCGGGAACATCTGGGTGTAGACCGCGCCCAGATAGGTGCCGTAGGAGTAGCCCAGGTAGGAGAGCTTCTGCTCGCCGAGCGCGGCCCGGAGCAGATCCATGTCGCGGGCCGTGTTCCGGGTGGTGACGTGCGGCAGCAGGTCGGCGTGCCGGCGGGCACATCGGGAGGCCAGGTCCCGTTCAAACGCGATCAGCCGGTCGAACGTGGCGCGGTCCGGCCCGGCGGAGCGAGTCCAGGTGCCCGTTGGCCAGTCGCAGTCCAGTGGGGTGCTGCGACCGACGAACCGAGGGTCCAGCCCGATGAGGTCGAACCTCGCCCCGACCTTGCCCAGCCACTGTCGGATCGGCAGAACGTCCGACCTCCCCGGCGCACCGGGACCGCCGGTGTTCAGCAGCAGGACGCCGAGCCGGTGCGCTGTGTCGGTCGCCGGCAGCCGGGACAGTGCCAGGGTGATGGTGCGGCCGTCCGGGCGGGCGTAGTCCAGCGGGACGGCCAGCTCGGTGCAGGAAGCGCCGGCCTGGTCCAGCTCGGCGCCAGCCGGGTCGGCCGAGCCCCGCTGGCAGGTGTGCCAGTCGAGCCGTTGCCGTTGGAGACCGGCCAGGTCGGCGGCGGCGGCCGGCACCGGCCCGGCGGCAGTGGCGGTGATCGCCAGCACGGTCAGCGCGGCCACCAATCTCAGCGCGGTCGCGGTCCATCTGCTCCAGGTCATCGTCATCTCCTCGGTTGAGAAATCGGCCCGGCGGCGGATCACCGGGCCTCACACAGGGCGGTGTGCAGGGTCGTGGACAGCGCCTGCCAGCTCTCGTACGACGCCGGCTCGTCGTTCACCACCAACTGCGCCCGGCGACCGTCGGCGGTGACCCCGCCCAGGGTGCGAAAGCCCGGCGTCGTGCCACCGTGGCCCCAGTACAGGGCCCCGCCGCAGCCGGCCAACGGCGTCGAGATGATCCCGAGCCCGTATCGGGCGTCGGGCCACAGCCGGTCCGGATCGGTCGGCACGGTGTGGGTCATCTCGGCGAGGCGGACCGGGTCCAGCAGTCGACCGTCGAGCAGCGCGGCGAAGAACCGGTTCTGGTCGGCGAGGGTCGAGACCAGCGCACCACCAGCGCCGCCGTACGACATGTCGAACTCGGTGACGTCCCGCCGCCCCTCGGCGCCGGCCAACGCGTAGCCGCGCGGATGGGGGCCCCGGATCCGCACCGAGTCGCCCGGCCAGTAGGTATCGCGCAGGCCCAACGGCCCGATGATCCGCCGGGTGATCTCCACGCTGATGTCGCGGCCGGTGACCTGCTCGACGATCAGGCCGGCGAGGACGTAGTTGGTGGTCGAGTAGTGCCAGTTGGTCGTCGGCGGTGGCTGGGCCAGCGCCATCGCGATCAGCTCCGCTGGCGCGAAGTGCCGATACCGCCAACGATCCACCCGGTCCCAGTCGAGCGCGTCGACGTGGTCGGGCAGGCCGCTGGTGTGCCGCAGCAGATCGCGGACGGTGATCCGTCGGCCGTCGTACCCGTTGCCACGGACCCGGCCTGGCAGGTACCTCTCGATCGCAGCGTCCAGGACCAGTTGGCCCTCCGCGACGAGTTGCAGCACCACTGTCGCGGTGAACGCCTTCGTCGAACTGCCGATCCGGATCCGTTCGTCGACACGCATCGGCCGACCCGTTCGCAGGTCGGCCCGGCCGCTGGCAGCAGACCACCGGCCGCACCCGGGTCCGCTCACCTCGATGGCCGCGCCGACCAACCGGTGGGTGCCGGTCAGGTCGTGCAGCGCGGCGGTCGTCGCCGGTCGGTCGGAGCACGCCGGCCCCGGTTGACCGGCCGCGGCTGGTGCTCCCACGCCGGCAAGGGTGAGCAGGACAACTCCGGCGAGCACGCCGAATGTGTGCCGTCGTCGTGTCGGTCTTCTCATGTCGTCGACGCTAGGGACGGCCACGCGGGGGCACGAGGGAGCAGAGACCCGGATCAATGGTGTAGCTGGCTACACTGCCCCGGCCGCCCCCGTGGACGGAGAATGTGACGATGCGGCGGGCTTGGTTCGCGACGACGTACCTGGTGACCGGCGGGGCCACTGCGGTGGCGTCGGCGGTCGCGGTCGGCGCGCTCGCCGGGGCACTCGGCTTGAGCATCGTCCTGGTCGGCATCGCGCTGCTGCCGCCCGCCGTGCGTGTCCTCCGGTCGATCGCTCGCCTGGAGCGGCGCCGCGCAGACCGGTTGCTGGGCCTGGCGATTCCGGCCGGGTCCCAGGTGCTGTGCGCCAGTCAGGCCGCGTGGCTACGCGCCTCCGCGGGCGATCCGGCCACCTACCGAGGTGCGCTCTGGCTGACCGTTCACGCCATCGCCGGTGTGCCGCTGGCTGCCGGTGTGCTGCTGCTCTGGCTACTCGCGCTGGGCGGGTTGATCGTGCCGCTGATGTGGTGGGCCGTGCCGGTCGAGGCGCCGCTCACCTTCGTCGTGCCGATCCGGAGCTGGGCCCAGGCATTGCTGGTGCCACCCCTGCTCGGGCTCGCCGCGCTGGCACTTCTCCGGTGGGCTGTCCCGGCCTGCGCCGTGGCGTACGCCCGGGCGGCGCGAGTGTCGTTCGCGCCGTCCTCGCGGAGCCGGTTGGAGCGGCGGGTCACTGAGCTCACCGCCACCCGGGCCGGCGCGCTCGACGCCCACGCGGGGGAGCTGCGGCGGATCGAGCGCGACCTGCACGACGGCACCCAGGCCCGGTTGGTGGCGATCGCCATCCAGCTCGGCGTCGCGCAACGTCAACGGGCAGCCGACCCGGCGCTGGCGGACCAGCTGATCGAGCGGGCACGGACCAGCGTCGAGGCAGCGCTGACCGAGCTGCGCGCCGTGGTGCGGGGCATCTACCCACCGATTCTGGTCGACCGAGGGCTGCCGGGCGCGGTGCACGCGCTCGCCGCCGACTGTCCGGTGCCGCTCACGGTCCGGGTCGCCCCACTGCGACGACTACCGGCGGCGTTGGAGAGCGCCGCCTACTTCGTCGTGGCGGAAGCGTTGGCCAACATCACTCGGCACAGCAGGGCGACCGGGGGTGACCTGCGGGTGGAGCACCAGGCGGGTCAGCTGGTGGTGAACGTGACCGACGACGGCATCGGCGGCGCACAATCGTCGACCGGCACCGGCCTGACCGGCATCCGGCGCCGGGTCGCGGCACTGGACGGCACTGTCGAGCTGAGCAGCCCGATCGGCGGGCCGACGGTGCTACGGGTGGAGTTGCCGTGCGCGTCCTGATCGCCGAAGACAACGTCCTGCTCCAGGAAGGGCTCAACCTGCTGCTCAGCACCGCCGGCTTCACGGTGACGGCAGCGGTGGACACACCGGACGACATCATCGCGGCGATCGACCGGCAGCGGCCCGACGTCGCCATCCTGGACATCCGACTGCCGCCGACGTTCCGCGACGAGGGGTTGCGCACCGCGCTGGCCGCGCGCCGGCTACACCCCGGGCTGCCGGTGCTGCTGTTGTCCCAGTATGTCGAGCGCGCGTACGCGACCGAGCTGCTCGTCGACGGGCAGGGCGGGGTCGGCTACCTGCTCAAGGACCGGGTGTCCCGGGTCGAGGAGTTCCTTGACGCCTTACGTCGGGTCGCCGCCGGAGGCACCGTGCTGGACCCGCAGGTCGTGGCCCAACTCGTCACCGCCCGGCGCAACCCGCTCACCGATCTCACCGCACGGGAACGCGAGGTGCTCGCGCTGATGGCCGGAGGCAGCACCAACACGGGCATCGCCGCCCAGCTCGTGATCACCGAGCGCGCGGTGAGCAAGCACATCGGGAACATCTTCACCAAGCTCGACCTGCCACCCGACGGTGACGTGCATCGCCGGGTCGCCGCCGTGCTGACCTTCCTCAAGGATCCGGGCCGGTGAGCGGGCCGGATCCCCCGGGACCCGGCCCACTGGCATCAGCGGCGCAGCGACCGCCAGAAGTCGTACGAGTGGGCCGCCGCGAAGTCCGTCCTGCCCGGCGGGCGAGTTTCCGCATCTGGCCCGACTCAGCCGCACGGCGGTCGACCTCAATGTCGAGAGTCTCTTCGAATTCGGCCTTCACCGTCTGCTTGATGGCATGGCGGCGCTGCTCGAACGGTGACCGCTCAGACCGGGCGGGTGGCCTGCTCCGGCAGTCGTGCCCCGGATGCGGCGGCGAAACCGGCAAGCGCGATCTCCGCGGCCTGTCGCAGGTCTTCCCTGCTGACGCCGGCGGCGGCATGCACCGCCTGCCCCTCGGTCACGATCATGATGAAGCGGGCGAGCGCGACCGGATCGGCGTGCGCGGGTAGGTCACCCTCGGCGACGGCGCGGGCGAGCCGGTCGGCAAGGGCGCCTTCACCGCCCAGGCGACTGGCGGCGAGGAACCCGGCGATGGGCGCGTTGTCGGTGGAGCAGCTGGTGCCGCCCTGGATCGACAGGCACCCGGCCGGCCGGTCGGTCCGGGTCACGGCGATCACGTTCTCGCGCAGCAGGGTGGCGACCACCTCGTAAGCGGTCGGTTGGGCAAAGGCGTCCCGCGCGTACCCCATGTCCTTTTCGGCGTAGCGGGCCACGGCCTTGCGGAACAGCTCCTCCTTGCCGCCGAAGGCCGCGTAGAGGCTGGGCTTGTTGATCCCCATCGCCTCGGTGAGGTCGGTCACCGAGGCTCCTTCGTACCCCTGACGCCAGAACACCTCGACCGCGCGCTCCAGCGCCTCGTCGACGTCGAAGCCCCGTGGTCGCCCTCGCTGCGGCACAGCCCACCACCCCTTCCCCGCCCATCCTACCGGCAGCGAAAACCGATCGGTACAGAAATTTGCGCCCCCCGCCGACGGTTGCTACGGTCGGATACGTACCGCTCGGTACAGAATGCTTGAGGCCCGGCCGGCCGCACACGACCACACCCCAACAGAGGAGATCCATCGTGGGACAGCTCGACGGCAAGACCGCTCTCGTCACCGGGGGCACCACGGGCATCGGCCTGGCCACCGCCCGCCGCTTCGCGGCCGAAGGCGCGTACGTCTTCGTCACCGGCCGTCGCAAGGGCCCGGTGGACGAGGCCGTGGCCAGCATCGGCGCGAACGTCACCGGCATCGCCAGCGATGTCAGCAAGCTCGACGACCTGGACCGGGTCATGCGGGCGATCGAGGAGCGCGGCGCCGGACTGGACGTGGTGTTCGCCAACGCCGGCGGCGGTGAGTTCCGTTCGCTCGACTCGATCACCGCCGAGCACGTGGCCAAAACCTTCGACACCAACATCTACGGCACCATCTTCACTGTGCAGAAGGCCCTGCCCCTGCTCAACGAGGGCGCGTCGATCGTGCTCACCGGCTCGACGGCCGCCAGCAACGGCACGCCGGCGTTCAGCGTCTACGCCGCGTCCAAGGCGGCCATCCGCTCGTTCGGTCGCACCTGGGCCGGCGAGCTGATCGGCCGGAAGATCCGGGTGAACACCCTGGTGCCCGGCTCGACCGAAACCCCCGGGCTCGCCGGCCTCGCGCCCAGCCCCGCGGAGGCCCCGGGGTTGCTGAAGGCCATCGCCTCGGGCGTGCCCATGCAGCGCATGGCACACCCGGACGAGATCGCCAACGCCGCGCTCTTCCTCGCCTCCGACCAGAGCAGCTTCATGACCGGCGGCGAGCTGTTCGTCGACGGTGGCGAGCAGCAGCTCTGACGCGAAACGCCCGGTCGATCCTCGCGGATCGACCGGGCGTTTCTGCACTACAGAGCGGTGGCGGAGGGATTTGAACCCTCGGAGGGCGTTAACCCTCACACGCTTTCGAGGCGTGCTCCTTAGGCCGCTCGGACACGCCACCGCCGACGAGGGTACAGGACCGCCGGTTCCGACGCCGAACCGGTATCGCCCGGGCCGGCCTGGCAGGATCTTTGCCATGAGTACGCACATCGGCGCGAAGCCGGGCGAGATCGCCGAGCGGGTCCTGATGCCGGGTGACCCCCTGCGGGCCAAGTGGATCGCGGAGACCTACCTCGAGGGCGCTACCTGCTACTCGACGGTTCGGGGCATGCTGGGCTTCACCGGCCGCTGGAACGGCGTCGAGGTTTCCGTCCAGGGCTCCGGCATGGGCATGCCGTCGGCCTCCATCTACGCCCACGAGTTGATCAACGAGTACGGCGTGAAGACGCTGATCCGGGTCGGCTCCTGTGGCGCCCTCAGCACGGACCTGCAACTGCGGGACGTGGTGGCGGCGATCGGGTCGTCCACCGACTCGAACATGAACCGGATGCGGTTCGACGGGCTGATCGACTACGCCCCGGTGGCCGATTTCGGGCTGCTGCGTACGTCGGTCGAGGTGGCCGAGCGGCGCGGCATCACCATGCACGTCGGGCCGATCCTGGCGGCGGACGCCTTCTACACCGACCGGCCGGACCTCTACGACACCCTCGCCGACTACGGCGTGCTGGCGGTGGAGATGGAGTCGGCGGCGCTCTACACGATCGCCGCCCGGTTCAAGGCCCGCGCGCTGACCGTGTTGACGGTCAGCGACCACATCAAGACCGGTGAGAAGACCACCTCGGAGGAGCGCGAGCAGACCTTCAGCCAGATGGTCGAGATCGCCCTCGACACGATCATCGCCTGAGCCGTCTGACCGGGCGGGCAACACCGCGGAGAGCGTGATGACTGTGGGGCATCAAGATGCCGCACAGTCATCACGCTCTTTCGCGTCCGACCCGCCCGACCCGTCCGCCCCGCCCGCCCGCAAAAGGCCGCACAAGTCAGACGGCCGCCGACGGCCCGGCCTCAGCGGAAGAACGCGCGCAGGACGGTGGCGGTCTCGGCCTCCAGCACCCCGCCGTAGACCTCGGGGCGGTGGTTGAGCCGACGGTCCCGCAACACGTCCCAGAGCGAACCGGCCGCGCCGGTCTTGGGTTCCCACGCGCCGAACACGACTGTGGAGACCCGGGCCAGCACCAGCGCCCCGGCGCACATGGTGCACGGTTCGAGGGTGACCACCAGGGTGCAGCCGTCCAGCCGCCACCGGCCCGTGCGCTCGGCGCCCCGGCGTAGGGCCAGCACCTCGGCGTGGGCGGTGGGGTCGCCGGTCAGCTCGCGCTCGTTGCGTCCGGTGGCCAGCTCGGTGCCGTCCGGCCCGTAGAGCACCGCCCCCACCGGCACGTCGTCGACGTCGGTGCTGACCGTGTCGTCGACCTGTGGACCGGCGACGGCGACCTCCAGGGCGCGGCGCATCCACAGCTCGTGCCGCTGCCGTCGGCCGACCTCGCCCAGGTCGGCCAGACCCTCGTGGGCGCCGGGCCCGGCGCGGCCCACCGCGCCGGGGGTCGGCTGGCCCGGTCGGATCGACTCCAAAGACGGATCGGTGGCGTCGGCCGGCTCAGACCTCACGCAGCTCCTCGACCTCGTCGGCACAGCCGAGCACCTGGCAGATCTCGGAGGTGACGTCCGCCGGCATCATCCCCTCGTGGGTGCAGAGGGTCAGCAGCTTCTGCGCGGAGATGCCCAGGTTGGCCAGCAGGTCGGCGTCACCGACCGGGTCGGCCTCCGGGTCGACGACGGGCTGTTCGCTCTCCTCGTCACCGGTGCTCACCGGGCGTGGCTCGTCGTCACCGTCGAGCCCGGTGACCGAGGTCTTCAGGTCACCGACCAGCAGCGACCCGAGCTGCGACTCCTCGGCGTACGCGGAGTCCGAACCGAACACCCGCAGGTCCTCGCCCTCGTCGAGGCGCAGGATCACCAGATACGCGTCGTCGGCCTCGACGAAGAGCAGCGACACGTCGGCCTCCAGGTCGACGTCACGCAGCCGGTCGGCAACCTCGTCGATGTCGGTGGCGCCACGCAGGCTGACCTCGGCGGCGGTCCAGCCACTGTCGTCGCGCACCACGGCCGCAGCGAAGTACGACACGGTCCCCCCAATAGCCCTCGACACAGCGTCGACTCGTTACGCGTGCACGTTAGCCGGTCGGGTCGGCAGGCGACCCGTCAACGCCCCGAAGGGCGGGTCATTCCTGACAAAGTCGGATCAGCCGACGACTCGACGGCGGGTGGCGATGAGCTGGCGCAGACGCTCGGTGCGCTGCCGCTGCGGTCGGCTGCGCTGACGGACCGCCCGGGCGCCCGCCAACTCGGCCAGCAACTGCAGTCGACGGCGATTGCGATCGGGATCCTGCCGGGGAGTGGTCCAGGCCATAGTCCCGAGCGTGCCGAGTCTCGGCGGCCACGTCAAGACGGCGTTCGCTACGCAGCCAACCGGGCACACGGTGCAGTCACCGAGCGCCGTCTCGGGGCCCCTCCGTGCCGGTCACCACAGCGGCCAGTCAGCACTGGTCGCCCAGCGGACCGCCACCACGGCGGCGGCGATGCTCCAGCCACCCGCCGTGACGATGGCGACCCCGGTGGCCACCCCTCGGTCGCCGTAGCGGACCAGCACCAGGGCGGTGACCCAGGCCAGCAGGCCGGCGATCACCGTCCACCACGCGTAGCTGGCCACGTCGGTGCCGAGCAGGCCGAACAGCAGCAGCCAACCGGCCGCCGCGCCGGCGCCGGCGGCGACACCACCGCCGGTGACCGGGTGCGGCTCGCGGTAGGTGGGCCGGGTCGGCGGCCCGGAGGGGAAGAGGCCCGACGGGGTACGCGGCACCGGGCGGACGGCACCGAAATCCGGGCCACTGTCGGGTCGGGCAATGGTCACCGTCGCTGCCCTCCCTCACGCGTGCCGCTCGTGCCCACGGTACCGGCTCTGCCAGGATGACCGGATGTCCTCGCCGACGATCAGCCGCCGGGCTCGTCCGGCGTACCCGATCCTGCTGCTGCTCGCCCCGGTGCTGGCCGCCGGCTGCGCGACCACCCGGCCGGGGGTGCCCGACGGCGCCGCGCCGACGCCGCCGGCGGTCTGGGCGACCGCCGAGCAGCCGGCGTCGCAGCCGCCCACGCCGACGGCGACCGAGCCGAGCGCCCCGGCGCCGTCGTCGGCCAGGCCGTCGGCGACGGCACCCCGCACCGGCCTGAAGCATGTCTTTCCGGTACGCGCCGACGACGTCGACTACCACCCGACGCACGGGGCGTACCCGGCGACGGACCTCTTCGCCGACTGCGGCGAGCCGTTCGTGGCGGTGACCGACGGGACCGTGCTGGAGGTGAGCCGCGTCGACAAATACCGCAAGCGTGGGCCACAGGGCCCGGACAACGGCGGCCTGTCGGTCTCCCTGCTCGGCGACGACGGGGTGCGCTACTACGGCTCGCACCTGAGCGTCGTGAGCAGCGGCGTCGACGCCGGGGTGCGGGTCCGCGCCGGGCAGCAACTCGGCAAGGTGGGCCGCACCGGCAACGCGAACAACGTGTGTCACGTGCACTTCGGCATCTCGCCGTCGTGCGCGGGCAAGGACGGTTGGTGGATCCGGCGCGGGGTGATCTGGCCGGCGCGTTACCTGGACTCCTGGCGGGGCGGTGGCAACCGGGAGCCGGCCGCCGAGGTTACGGCGTGGCAACGCCGGCGCGGCTGCCCGAAGGCGCCCTGACATGGCTCGCGCGAGAGATCCCATCGTCGATCTGCGCCGGATCGCGTTCCTGTTGGAGCGGGCGAACGAGGCCACCTACCGGGTGCGTGCGTTCCGGTCGGCGGCGAAGGCGCTGGCCGGCCTGCCTGCGGCGGAGCTGACCGAACGGGCCGGCAACGGCACGCTCACCGAACTGGCCGGGGTCGGTGATGTCACGGCCCGCTGCGTGGCGGAGTCCCTCGCCGGTGAGGAACCGGTCTACCTCCGCCGGCTGGTGGCGACCGAGGGCAGCGACCTGGACGCCGAGGCCACGGCGCTGCGCGCCGCCCTGCGCGGCGACTGCCACACCCACTCGGACTGGTCCGACGGCGGTTCGCCCATCGAGGAGATGGCGCTGGCCGCTGTGGAGTTGGGCCACGAGTACCTGGTGCTGACCGACCACTCGCCCCGGCTGACTGTGGCCCGGGGGCTGACCGCTGAGCGGCTGCGCCGGCAGCTCGACCACGTGGCGCAGGTCAACGCGGCGCTGCCCGAGGGTTTCCGGATCCTCACCGGGATCGAGGTGGACATCCTCGCCGACGGCTCCCTGGACCAGGACGACGACCTGCTGGCGCGGCTCGACGTGGTGGTCGGGTCGGTGCACAGCGGGCTGAAGGACGAGCGGTCGAAGATGACCCGGCGCATGGTGAAGGCGGTCGCCAACCCGCACCTGGACATCCTCGGTCACGTCACCGGCCGGATGGTGTCGTCCCGCCCGGCCGGCGTGACCGGGCCGGGCGATCGGGGGCACCGGGCGCGTACCCGGGCGGAGAGCGACTTCGACGCGGATGCCGTCTTCGCCGCCTGCGCCGAGCACGACACCGCCGTCGAGATCAACTCTCGGCCGGAGCGGCAGGACCCGCCGAAGCGCCTGATCCGCCGCGCCCTGGAGGCTGGCTGCCGGTTCGCCATCAACACCGACGCGCACGCGCCCGGCCAACTCGACTGGCAACGATTCGGCTGTGAACGCGCCGCCCTCTGCGGCGTCCCCGCCGACCGCGTGATCAACACCTGGTCGGCAGAGCAACTGGTGGCCTGGACGCACGACCGCGCCTGACCAGCCCTCGGCGTTGATCTGTCAGCGGCGGGCGGGTTCGGCGGCGGGTATGGCGGGTGCGCCGACGCCGACGACCGGGCTGCTCCGGCGGCGACCGAACATCCCCTGCGAGACCGCGACCCCGAGCAGCACGATCAGCGCGCCGACCGGTTGGTGCCAGTTGAGTCGTTCGCCGAGCGCCAGAGCGCCGATCAGCACCGCGAAGATCGGGATCAGGTACGTGACGGTGGACGCGGTGCTCGCCCCGGCCACCCGGATGTTGCGCATGTTGATCACGAAGGCGAGCCCGGTGCCGAGCGCGCCGAGGGTCAGCACACTTGCCACCACCCCTGCCGACAGCTCGGTGGGCAGCGGCGGCAGGCCGGCGACGAAGGGGGTCACGATGGCCAGCTGCGCGGCGGCGAGCAGCAGTTGCGCGGTGGACAGCGACAGACCCGAGTACGCGCTGCCGGCGACGAACCGCTTCTGGTACGGGATGGCCACGCCGTAGCAGGCCGCCGCACCGAAGCACATGAGCTGCCCGGTGAAGTGCGCCCCGCCGATGCCCTCCCAGACCCCGAGCACCACCAGCACCCCCACGAAGCCCAGCCCGAGCCCGACCGCACGGCGCACTGTGAGCCGCTCGGTGCGGAAGACCAGCACCGCCAGCGGCAGCACGATCAACGGCGTGGTGGCGTTCCAGATGCCGGCCAGCATCGACTCGACCCGCTGTTCGCCGTAGCCGAAGAGGGTGAACGGCACTGCCACGCCGAAGGCGGCGACCACTGTCAGGTGCGCCCAGACCCGCGGCTCGCGGGGCAGCCGGTCGCGCAGCACGGCGAGGACCACCAGGAGTGTCAACGCGCCGGCGACGACCCGGTAGAGGGTGAGTTGGACCGGGTGCAGCTCGGCCACCCCGACCTTGATGAAGAGGAAGCTGGAACCCCAGATCGCGGCGAGGGCGACGAAGCCGGGCAGCCAGGCGCGGACCGGCGCTTTGTCAGGAGTGGTATCGGTGGTCACCCCTGACACTCTGCCGCAACCGTGCGACAAAGTCGCGCGCCTTTCGGCCGTCACGCCGTGCCTGAACCCGCAGCTCCAACACGACAAACGTCGGCGACATGCGGGTGGGATGGTCACGTAGGGTCGCAGCGTGGGACGAATTGATGAACTCGCCAACCGCTACGTGGCCGAGTGGGCGCCGTTGAGCCCCACCGGCGCGACCTTCGTCGGCATCGCCGGCCACGACGACCAGCTCGACGACCTCTCGCCCGACGGCTACGCGGCGCGCGCGGACCTCACCCGGCGGACGCTCGCCGAGCTGGAGGTGACCGAGCCGGAGACCGAAGCAGAACGGACCGCCAAGGAGGCCATGCAGGAACGGCTCGGCCTGGACCTCGCCCGGTACGACGCCGGCGAGGTGACCAGCGAGGTCAGCGTGATCGCCAGCGGGCTGCACGAGATCCGCATGGTGTTCGACCTGATGCCGACCGCGACCAGTGACGAGCAGGCCAACATCGCCGCCCGGCTCAACGGCTTCGGCGCCGCCCTGGAGGGCTACAAGACCACGCTGCGGGAGGCGCTCGCCGCCGGTGAGGTCAGCTCGAAGGTGCAGCTGGTCGAGGTGGCCAAGCAGTGCGACATCTGGGTCGACCCGACCGGTGACAACTTCTTCCACGGGCTGGTCGAGCGGCTCGGGGCGGAGGGGACGCTCGGCTCGGAGCTGCGTCGGGGTGCGGCGGCGGCGACCGCGGCGACAGCCGAGTTCGGCCAGTTCCTGCGTACCGAGATGGCCCCGCACGGGCGGGACAAGCAGGCCGCCGGCCGGGAGCGCTACGAACTCGCCTCACAGTACTTCCTCGGTGCCAAGATCGACCTGGACGAGACGTACGCCTGGGGCTTCGCGGAGCTGGCCCGCCTGGAGGCGGAGATGCGGGTCGTGGCGGGGCGCATCGCCGGCTCCGGTGCCAGCATCGACGAGGCCGTGACCAAGTTGGACGCCGACCCGGCCCGCACCATCCGGGGCAAGGAGGCATTCCGGGACTGGATGCAGGCGCTGGCCGACAAGGCGATCACCGAGCTGCACGGCACCCACTTCGACATCCCGGAGCAGGTCCGCCGCATCGAGTGCTGCCTCGCCCCGACCAGCGACGGCGCCATCTACTACACCGGCCCGAGTGAGGACTTCTCCCGCCCGGGTCGGATGTGGTGGGCGGTGCCGCAGGGCATTAGTGACTTCTCCACCTGGCGGGAGGTGACCACGGTCTACCACGAGGGCGTGCCAGGTCACCACCTCCAGGTGGCGCAGACCGCCGTCCGGGCCGACCTGCTCAACCGCTGGCAGCGGCTGCTCTGCTGGGTCTCCGGGCACGGTGAGGGCTGGGCGCTCTACTCGGAGCGGCTGATGGACGAGCTGGGCTACCTGGACGACCCGGGCGACAAGCTGGGCATGCTCGACGGCCAGGCGATGCGCGCGGCACGGGTCATCGTGGACATCGGCATGCACCTGGAGCTGGAGATCCCGAAGGACAATCCCTTCGGTTTCCACCCGGGCGAGCAGTGGACGCCCGAACTGGGCTGGGAGTTCATGCGGGCGCACTGCCGGGTTCCGGACGAGAACCTGCGCTTCGAGCTGAACCGCTACCTGGGCTGGCCGGGGCAGGCGCCGTCGTACAAGGTGGGTGAGCGGATCTGGCTCCAGGCCCGCGAGGACGCCAAGGCCCGCAAGGGCGCCGATTTCGACCTGCGGGAGTTCCACCGGCAGGCGCTGGACCTGGGTGCGCTGGGTCTCGACCCGCTGCGCCGGGCGCTGGCCCGGCTCTGACCGGGCACGGCTGCGCGCGCCGACGGTACGACGGGTCCGTCGCCGCGCGCAGCCACGCACCGAGCCGGTGCTGCTCCGCCCGAGTGCCGATTCCGGGGCGGTGCGCTCAGCCGAGGGTGAGTGCCAACGCCGGGCGGGCGGTCAGCGTGTCGCTGGTGACGTACGCCAGGTCGATGGCGGGGTCGGTGAACGTGATCGGGATGGGCGAGGTGATCGGAAGGCCGTCCGGTAGCGGCAGATCCGGAGTCAGTGTGATCTTGATGCCGAGCAGTCGGCCGACGAACCTGGTCGCGTAGAAGGCCACGTCTCCCCGGACGGTCAACTGGTTGGTCGCGTACCGCTGGTTGCGCCCTGCGGGGCCGTCGGCCCGCAGCAGGAAGTCGCTGGTCACCGCCTCCCGCATGCTGAACTTCAGCACCTTGAGGTCGCCCTTCACGGTGTGCAGGTCGGTGACCCCCTCGAACCGCAGCCCGGTCATCCGCACCGACGACCCGGTGAGCTTCGACGGCGCCTGGGCCACAGTCGGCAGGGTCGGATCGGCGGCGATCCGCGGTAGCGGCCTGCCCGGCTGCACGGTTCCCGGCTTGTCCGCTGCGCCGGGCTTGCCCGGGGTCGGCTTGCCCGGTGGCTGCGCCGGGCAGTCGGTGGGGCCGGGACGGGGCGTCGCCGTGCCGGTCGGCCGGGCTGTGGGGGTGGCGGTGGGGCGCACCGAGGGCGCGGGGTCCGCTCGGCCTCCGAGGCCGAGCAGATCGCCGATTCCGTCCAGGATGTCGGTGATCACGTTGCCGCCCTGTGCCGGGCTCGGGGCGGGCGTCGGCGTGGCCGCGCTGCGGCTGGGTGACGGGGTGACGGCCCGGGGCGGCGTGGGGCAGCCGGCCGAGCCTGGTCGGCTCGGCGCGGCCTGCACCGCTCGGGGCTGGCCGGCCAGCCCGACGGCCGCCAGGCCGAGGATCACGAAAGCGACGGCGAAGGCCCGCGGATCAGCGGAACCTCCCGGCCGCTCGGACGGCACATCCTCGTCGGACACCCGGAGACGACGATCGGCACGCTCGTCACCGTCCTGGTCGACACCAGCCAGGCCGACATCAGCCAGGCCGACGTCTCCCGGCCCATCGCCGTCCTGCTCGACCTCGGCCTGCGGTGGGGTGGGTGGTGCGGGGCGGATCGGGGTCCAGGCGAAGGCGAGGGCGCTGCCGACGATGCCGAGCAGCAGACCGACGAAGAAGCCGCCGAGGTTGAGCCCGATCAGCGAGTACACAGCGGTGACCGCCGCGACGACCGAGTAGAACAGCCGCTGCGCCGGGGTGAACCAGAGCAGCAGGCCACCGGTCACCAGGATGATCGGGATCAGCAGCGAGAGCAGCCCGGTCGCGCCGCTGTGGAAGCTGAGACCGTTGAGGGTCATCCGGGTGGAGGCGAACATCTCCAGCCCGGCCAGGGCGATGAGCAGTCCGCCCCAGAACGGCCGGCTGCGCTGCCAGCGACGGAAGAGCCGCCACGCCTGGGCCGGGCCACCGGGCCGGGCGTGGGACGGGTTCGCGGTTGTCACGTACTCCTCCTGGCCGAGCGGGGACGGGACCGAGCGGGGATGGGGGCATGGGCCCGGCCCGCGGCGCTGACCACCGCGGGCCTCGGCTCAGCTCAGAAGCACTCCTTGCCCTTGGCGTCGTCACCCACGTTGACCTTGAGTCGGAGGCCGACCAGGTTGAACGTGGCCGCCGTCGTGTAGCGGGACACCTGTTGCAGGTTGGTGATGGTGACGTGGTCGGAGTTCTGGCCGAACGAGCCGGCCTGCGCCGTCGGGTTCAGGTCGGTGGCATCCCGACCGATCCTGATGTTGGTGAAGGTCGCGTTGCCGTTCAACGAGTCCATCGCGATCAGCAGGTCCTTGGCGCGGGCGGGTTCCTTGCCCTCGCCGGCGTTGATGGTGAGCACCACCGGCAGTCCCGGCAGGTCGGCGCGGACGGACTGGCAGAGGCTGTACAGCTCGGCGCTGCTGATCTCGGAGAGAGCGATCGGGTGGACCTGGCCGGACTTCCCGTCCTTGCCCTTCTCGCGGACGATGCCGCCGTACTGCTTGAAGCCGTCGCCTTCCAGGCGGTCGGCACCGATTTTGAACGTCTGTCCGGAGACGGTGATGTCGGACGCGATCGCGCCGGTCGACATTCCGAAGAGGATGGCGCCGGCAGCCGCCGTGGCGGGCACCATCATGGCGGCGAACCGCCACCATCGGGTACGACCCTGACTGTCCAACCGATCCTGCACGGGTTCCTCCTCGGGTCGATGCGCGCGAGTGGCCGGTCCCGAGCGGGCGGCCGCGCTGGGAGCCCGCGTTCTGTTACCGGCTGGTAACCATCGGGCTTGATGGTGCACCTGTTGCGGTGCAGGTCACAACCCCCTGATTACCGGGCGGTAACAGTCGGGCGACCGGACGGAGGTGAGATATCACAGAAGGTGAGTGCACTCGCCGTCGCAACCCTCCTATATGTCCACAAGTCAGGCGTGCGGTGGGGGCGGGATCAGCGCATAGTTACGCTACATTGACTAATTACAATCGAATAACAAATGTAAAGCGCGCAGGTCGTGCGGGTTGCCACACGACCGAGGGGCGGACCGCTCAGCGGTCCACCCCTCAGGTCGTACGTCCGGTCGTACGCGCGTCAGCGCTGCTCCACCTCGCCCGGAGCCGGCCGCTGGGTCGGCACCGTCGGGTCCTCCGACTTCCAGTTGGTCGAAGCCGGCGGGATCTCGTCGGACAGTGGCCCGCCGACCGGCTGCGGCCTGGGCTGCTCGACGGTGTCCGTGTCGCGCACCGGCTCCTGGTCCACCCGGGTCGGAGTCGGGTCGTCGACCGCCGGCTCGGCGCGGTGCCGGGCCGTCCCACCCTCGGGCCGGGTCACCAGCCACACACCGAAGACGACAGCGATCAGACCGAGGACACCAGCGACGATCGGACCCCAGAAACTGATCAGGCCGATCTTGAAGCGGTTGTCCTTGACCGTCTCGACACTGCGGCTGACAGTGTCGTCGGTGTAGTTGAAGTCCGCGTCCAACAGCACGGTGGGGGTGCCGGTGTTGGGGCGCAACTCCTTGTGCTGCTGCTCCCGCACGTTCACGTAGGAGCCGGTGACCGGGTCCACCCAGACCGTCCGGATGTTGCTGTAGACGATCTGACCGCTGGTGGCACCGGGGGCGAACTTGCCGACCAGCGTCTGGATGCTGCTCTCCGGGGTGGCCAGCACCTCATTGTCGATCCGCTGCTCGAAGCGGTACGTCTCGATGCCCTTGATCTTTTCGGTGCCGACGAACTTCGCCGGAGTGGCCCGCTTCAGGTCACGGTCGAAAATCTGGTAGTCGCGCTTGTCGGTGCCGAACGGGAACTTGTAGATCTGGCCGGTGTACTTCACGTTGCCGACCGGAGTCCCGTCCGCCCCGGTCTCGTTGAGCCACTGGTCCTTCCAGGAGGCGGCCGCACCGGAGATCCGGTAGAGAGCGAGTTCGGTGCTGTACTGGCTGACCACGTCCTGGTTGTCGGTGCGCCGGACCGTCTGGTAGACGTCCCAGATCACCGCGTCGCCCTTGAGGTCCTCGGGCAGCCGATCCTTGGTGTCGTCGGGTTGTGGAATGACCTCCACATTGGACATCAGATCGCCCTGCGGAACCTCGATGCTCACCGAGCTCCCGGTTGCCGTGATCTTCAGGAACCTGGCGTTCTTCGCCTCGGCGACGGACGTCGTTGGCTCAAGATCGTAGGGGAGCTTGGTCACGGCGGGGGCCACGTAAAACGGCAGCCCGGCCGCGAAGACCAGCAATAAGACGCCAAGCCCGAAGAGCGCGGCGCCCACGCGAAGCTTCACTCATCCTCCTGTAACCTGCCGCCCTACGACCTGTTGTCCGGGGCACCCGATCCTTAACATGGCGGGAGGTTACTCCCCGGTCACCTTCAAAGCGACCCCCTGGATGTCCAGATGTCCACAGCCGCCGCGCCAACAGTTTCGGAGCCTTCGGTAACCGGCCGACTCCCCGCCCTCGACGCGCTGCGAGCAATCGGCGCGGTGGCGGTCGTCGGTCACCACGTCGGGTTCCAGACCGCCGTCACCATGAACACCACCTGGGGCGGCTGGCTGGCTCGACTGGACGTCGGCGTCGCCATCTTCTTCGTACTGTCCGGGTTTCTGCTGTTTCGGCCGTGGGCGCTCAGCGCTGCGACGGGCCGCGCCCGGCCCCGCGCCAAGCGGTACCTGTGGCGGCGGGCCCTACGCATCCTGCCCGCCTACTGGTTGGCGATCGCGGTCTGCCTGATCGTCCTGCCGCAGAACGGGCAGGCGTCCGTCGGCGACTGGATCCGCCACCTCACCTTCACCCAGATCTACCAGGCCGGGCAGTTGCGCGCCGGGCTCAGCCAGACCTGGAGTCTCGCCACCGAGGTCGTGTTCTACCTGATCCTGCCGCTGGTCGCCGTGCTCGCCGTCGGCCGGTCCTGGCGTCCGGTCCGAACCATCGTGATCGTCAGCGGAAGTGCGCTGCTCACCGCCGGGTGGCTCACCCTGATGGGGTTCGGCTGGCTCGACGCCGCCCTGCACACCATGTGGTTCCCCTCGTACGCCGCCTGGTTCGGCACCGGAATGGCTCTGGCGGCGGCGCACGTCGCCCTGCGCACCGGGACCGCGCCCGCGGCCTTCCGGGTCCTGGACGACCTGGCGTCGGCGCCGGTCACCTGCTGGGCCGCCGCCGTCGGCCTGATGGCGATCGCGACGACGCCCGTCGCCGGCCCCCGCGACCTCGCCGAGCCGACGGCCGCCGAGTTCGGCGTCAAGCTGGCCCTGTACCTCGTGATCGCGGCGCTGATCCTGATCCCGGTGGCCTTCGGCGGGCCCAGCCGGGCCAAGGAGGTCTTCGGCAGCTCGTCCGCGCGGTGGCTCGGCGCGGTCTCGTACGGACTGTTCCTGTGGCACCCCATGGTCATCGAACTCATCTACCTGGTCGGCGACCGACAGCTGTTCACCGGCGGACTGCTCAGCACCTTCGCCCTCACCATGGCCTTCGGCCTGGTGTACGCCGCGGTGAGCTATTACGGCGTCGAGCGCCCCCTGCAACTGCTCGGGGCGCAGGGGCGGCGCCGATCAACCGGGTGTGGGCGGACGCCCGGGACCCCCGTCACCGACGCGGCCGCACCGGCCACCACACCGCCGACTGTCGCGGCCGGCACTCCGGTGCCCACCGTCGGCGGGTAGCTCTCAGCGCTGGCCCATCGGGGCATTGCCGGCCGGCCTACCAGCCCCTAATGTGACGCGGGTCGCTAAATTACTTGAGAGTAGGGTTCGCGTGGAGCGTCGCTTCGGCATGCCCGGACACGTGTTGTTCCTCAACTGGCGAGACACCCGCAACCCCGAGGGTGGCGGTTCCGAGGTGTACGTCGAGCGGATCGCCGCCGAGCTGGTGGCGCGCGGATTCCGCGCCACTCTCTTCTGCGCCGCCCACAGCCAGGCTCCGGCCGACGAGATCAACGAGGCGGGCGTACGGCTGGTGCGGCGCGGCGGCCGACACAGCGTCTACCTCTGGGCAGCGCTCTGTTACGTCGCGGGCGCGCTGGGCATCGGCCCGCTGGCGGCCCGACGCGGCGGTCGGCCCGATGTCCTGGTCGACGTCTGCAACGGGTTGCCGTTCCTCGCCCCACTGTGGGCACGACGCCCGGTGGTCAAGCTGATCCACCACGTGCACCGCGAGCAGTGGCCAGTGGTGCTTCCACAGTGGGCGGCCCGGTTCGGCTGGTGGATCGAATCGTCGCTCGCCGTACGCCTCTACCAGCGGTGCCGGTACGTCACCGTCTCCGAGGCGACCCGCCGAGAGTTGGCAGTGCTCGGCGTGCCACCGGAGCAGGTCTCCGTTGTGCACAACGGCACCCCGACGCTGCCCCACACCGACGCCGAGCGGGCGACGTTCCCGCTGCTCGTGACGCTGAACCGGCTGGTGCCACACAAGCGGGTGGAGGTGGCGCTGCGGGCCGTCGCGGCCCTCGCCGACGAGCTGCCCCAACTACGTCTGGTCGTCGCCGGCCAGGGCTGGTGGGAGTCGCACCTGCGTGAACTCGCCGCCGAGCTGGACATCACCGAGCGGGTGGACTTCCGGGGCTTCGTGACCGAGGAGGAGAAGGCCGCACTGCTCGCCTCCGCCTGGGTGGCCCTGACCCCGTCCCTCAAGGAGGGGTGGGGGCTCACGATCGTGGAGGCGGGTTCGGCGGGCACCCCGACGGTGGCGTTCCGGGCAGCGGGCGGAGTCGCCGAAGCTGTCGTCGACGGGCGTACCGGCCTGCTGGCCGACGACATCGACGACTACCTGATGAAGGTGCGCACGCTTCTGCACCGGGATGAGCTGCGGCGGGAGATGGGCGCCCAGGCCCGGGAGCACGCGGCCAGCTTCACCTGGCAGGCTGCGGGTGGGCGCTTCGAAGCGATCCTCAAGGGTGTGGAGTCGCCCCGCCCAGTGCAGCAGCGGGGCGAGCCGTCCTACCTGTCGCCGTAAACCGCAGGGGCGTACGGGTCCTTCTTTCCGGCCCGCTTGGCCGCCTCCGAGACGAGCTTGGCCTCACTCGCGGCCTCCTCGTCGGTGGCGGTCGCGGCGGCCGAGATCCCGCCGAGAGCCAGGATCCCCAGCAACGCCGCCACCAGGCCAGACACGACCAGGGTCAGAGCTCTACGCATGCCAATCCTCCAATGGCGAGACGTGCGAGCGGACGTTACCACGCGGTAGCTCGCCGGTGTAGTGCCGAAACGGCGGCAGCGATGACCACCAGAAGGGCAACGCTGAGGGCCGCCACCACCGCCAGTCGGGCCGGCCCGGACCCGCCCGATTCCCGCACCGTCGCCGGGTTGCGGTACAGCGTGAGGAACGGTCCGTCGTGGACGCGCACCAGGCCGCCGAGCACCTGAGGATCCACCTCGCCGGAGACCTCGTGCTGCACCAGGACCCAGCGCACCCCGGTGGTCCAGACCGGCCGCCCCTCGGCCAGCGCCTGGCGCATCTCACGGACGCGTGGGTTCTCGCCGGCCACGGCGACGTCGCCGACGCGGAGCGTGTCGTCGGTCAGCACCGTCCCCGGCAGGTAGCGGGGCGCCGGGTCCAGGACGACCCGGCCCGGGTTCCACGGGTACGCCCGGTACGCGCTCAGCGGCAACGCGAGGATCTCCCCCGGCTCCTCCTCGATGTGCTCGGCCACCCGCTGCCACTCCGCCGGGTAGCTCACCGGACGAAGCCGACCGACACCGCCGAACGCGAGGTCCGGCAGGACTGCCACCGGCAGGAACAGCAACCCGACCAGGACCACCCCGGCCACCTCCCGGTCGATCCGGGCCACCAGCCGCTCGGCCCCCAACGCCGCGCAGACCACCAGCAGCAGGGCGTACGGCGCCAGGAACTTCTGGCCGTCTCGCAACAGCCCCGCGCCCGGCAGGTGCACCACCGCCCAGCGCAGCGCGGCATCCCCGCCGGGGAGCAGCCCGAAGGCGGCGAGCAGACAACCGGTCCCGGCGAGCACCGCCAGCCGCGCCGCGACACCCGGGGGCAGCCGGCGCCGCAGCAGGCCCGCACCGACACCGGCCAGGAGCAGCAGCACCACTGTCGCCAGCGGCACCAGCGGCCCGGCGCGACTGGAGGGGGTGGCCTGCGCGCTCCAGATGCCGCCGGTGCCGGCCAGCGCCACCAGCGGGCCGGCCCAGTTCTCCGAACGCGCAGCGAACGCCGCCACCCCCGCCGGGTCCGAGGAACCCCCGGCGCCGGTGACCAGGGCCGCGACCACCCAGGGGGCGTTGAGCACTCCGACCGCCGCCAACGCCTGCCGGGACCGGTGCGGATGCATCCGCTGCGACACCAGCAGCGACCGGGGCGCGCGCATCCGGTCCGACGCCAGCACCAGCACCGTGCCCAGCGCGATCAGACCACCGGTCGGCGTAATGGCGGCGGGAGCGGCGGCGAGCACCACCCGGGCGAGCGCGCCGTCGCGCCCCGCCCGCAGGTCCAGCGCCGCCCGCACCAGCCAGGGCAGCGCGGCGTACGCGAGCAGCAACCCCCACTGCCCGATCAGCAACCGCTCGGCGAGGTACGGCGTCCACGCGTACGCCAATGCGGCGAACAGACGCACCGCGCGCCGGTCGGTCGGCACCAACCGGCCGGCGCCGACCGCCGCGAGGAAGACAGCCCCGGCCAGCGCCAACCGCTGCACCAACCAGCCCGGCACGACCTGGGTGACCAGCGAGACCAGTGCGTCCATCGGCACCGCCCGGGGCAGACTCTGCGCCGGGGCGACCAGATCCCAGGTCAACGGCTGCCGGGGTACGAACACCATGTCGTACAGCAACGCGTAGCCGGGCGCCGCCAGCGGGGCCAGCACCACCACAGTGACCGCCGCCGCGAGCGCGTACAGCGACAGCGTGTCCCGCGCCCGCCGAACCGGTGCGGCCTCGACGCCGCCGGTCGGCTCAACCATTCACGATGCCGGCACCGCCCGGCCGACGGTGATCAGCTCGGTGCACACCCCGACCCCTGGCGTCCGCACTGTGACCTCGACGGCGTCCCCCGCACCCTCCAGCAGGAAGAACAGGTCGTTCAGCCCTTTACGCAGGGTGATCTCGCGCGTGGCGTCGCCGAGCCGGAACAGCGCTGTCGAGTCACCCGAGCTGAGGTAGCCGAAGTGCACCACGTACGGCCACTCCACCAGGTACCCGTCCAACGGGATCCGAGTGGGTTGGCCGCCCTGGGCCAGGTGCCCGCAGCCGTCCACCGGACCGGGCATGATCTTCCGACCCTGGACCACCACCGGACGGATCCGGCCCAGATCATCGAAAGTCGACGGTCGCGCGGCCTCCGTCACGAAGGTGGGTCGACGCTCGGCCGGGCGGAAGAAGTGCGACTGGCGATTGTCCGGCCAGAAGTAACCGGCGACGACCCGGTCCGGGACCGCTGTGTCGAAGAAGACCGTGCCCGGCGGCGCGGCGGCGAGCTCGGCCTGCGTCGTCGCGAGATAGTCCCGCCCGTACTTGGTGCTCCAGTTGTCGCCGAAACGGGCAGTGCTCCACAGGGTGCCCACGCCGATTGTCGCCAGGACGACGATCATCGAGACCAGGCCGACCGCGAAGGCACCCGGCTCCCGCAGGACCGTCGGCACCGGCCACGCCGACACCTCGTCCTCGTCGGTGTCCTTGATCCCCAGCAGGGCCGCGCCGACACAGATCGCGGCGACCAGCACCACGTCGGCCACGTACCGGGGGACGACGCCGACCAGTGGACCGAGCGGGCCACCCAACCGGGTGACGGCGAAGAGCGTGGCGACCAGGCCGAGGTAGGAGGTGAGCAGCAGCCAGGCCCGGCCGGCCGACGGACGCCGCCGGACGGTGACCACGACCAGCGTCGCCAGCACCGCCCACGACAACCACTTGGCGATGTCGTACGGGTCGGCGAGCGGGGGACCGTCACCGGCGTAGGTCCAGCGCCACGGACCGCCGAGCAGACCCGGCACCACTGTCTTGCCGACCAGGTCACCGAGGAAGTTGAGGACCGGACCGACCGAGGTCGGATCCCGCAGTTCACCGGAGGGACGGGTCAGGTAGAACGCCAGGTATCCCCCCGACAGGGCGCTGAGTATCAACCAGGCCGGCCAGTGCCGGCGGATCGCCGTCGCAAGACTGCGCCACACGCCACCGGACGTGAACAGAAAGACGGTCAGCAGGAACAGCAACGGCACGATCAGCAGGGACTTGGTGTCGAAGAACAGGCCGAACACCAGCCAGAACGCGACCGCCACGAGGTGCCGCAGGCGACCGGTCCGCACGTACCGGACCTGGGCTGCCACCGCCATGACCAGGGCCAACTGCATCGGCAGCACGAGCAGGCCGACCAACCACAGCGACGAGACCTCAAGCGTCAGCGGGCTGAACACGAACAGGCACAGCGGAATGAGCAGGCCCCAACCGGGCCGGAGCAGATCGCGCAGCAACCGGTAGACAGCGAGCCCGGTCGCCGCCTGACCAACAGCCAGCAGCAACACCCACGGCCAGGTGGCGAAGCCCGCCGCCCGCACCATCGCCCACGCCACCAACAGGCCGCCGGGCATGAGGTGGTTGTTGAACGTACGCAGGAGATAGTCCGCGTCCAGCCCGGTGTCGAGAACCTGGGCGGCGATGACGAACTCGTCCTGCGAGAACCAGCCACGGGTGGCGAGGCCGGCGCGCCAGGCGACGGACACGGCGATGAGGGCGATCGCCACGGCGCGAACGGCGTCGGCGCGAAGCCATCGGCCGATCGGCCCCGGCCCGCCGCCATCGGACGCGACGCGTTCCGGATGCGTCTCGGCCTCAGCTTCTGGCATTGACATGGTCGGCAGCCTGCCACACGCTTACACGCCGTGGGGACGGCCGTTCTCCCGATAACGCCACCGCAGCGCCCCTGGTCGCCCGTCCGTGCCCGGTCCGGATAACGTCGCGCGACAGTCGTCGGCTGCAGGTGCGCGTCCGGCCGTGAAGACAGGAGCCGACATGCGTGCAGAGGTGGCCAGTGGCGCCGCTCCGGGGTCCAGCCGGAGCCGGCACACGGCCCGACGGTTCCGGCACCTGGTCATCTGCATCGCACTCACCGCCCTCGCCTTCCAGCAGGCCCCGGGCCAGGTCGTCCCGGACACCAAGGTCGACCTGTCCGTCAACCCGGCCGGCTGGCTGCTCCGCTCGCTGCACCTGTGGGACCCCACCGGCACGTTCGGCCAACTACAGAACCAGGCGTACGGCTATCTCTGGCCGATGGGCCCGTTCTTCCTGCTCGGGTCGGAGTCCGGCCTCGCACCATGGGTGGTGCAGCGGCTGTGGTGGGCACTGCTCTTCTGTGTCGCCTACCTGGGGGCCGTGCGCCTGGCGGGCAGGCTCACCATCGGAACGCCCGCCGGCCGCATGATCGCCGGCGTCGCCTTCGCGCTGTCACCGCGCATCCTCACCCAGCTGGGCTGGTCCTCGGTGGAAGCCTGGCCCAGCGCCGTCGCCCCCTGGGTGCTCATTCCACTTGTCGGTCTCGCCGCCGGCACGCGACTGCGACGCGCCGTCGCCGCGTCGGCCATCGCCGTCGCCTGCGCCGGTGGGGTGAACGCCACTGCCGTGTTCGCCGTGGTGCCACTGGCAGTGCTCTGGCTCGCCACCCTCCAGCCAGTACGCCGCCGGGTCACCGCCATCGCCGCCTGGTGTGCCGCTGTGGCCCTGGCCACCGCGTGGTGGCTGGTTCCGCTGCTGGTCCTCGGGCGGTACAGCCCACCCTTCCTGGACTACATCGAGACCGCCCGGAACACCACGAGCGTCACCGACGCGGCGACGACGCTGCGCGGCGCCTCGTACTGGGTCGCCTACCTGGCCTCCCCGTTCGGGCCGACAATCCCGTCCGGGGCGCGGCTCGCCAACGAGGCGGTGCTGGTCGCCGCCACCCTGGCTGTCGCCGCCCTCGGTGTGCTCGGGCTGTCCCGACGAGGGATGCCGCACCGCCGGTTCCTCATCACCGGTCTGATTCTCGGCGTCGCGCTCGTCGGGCTCGGGCACGTCGGCGACCTGCCGAACATCCTCGCCGGACCACAGCGGGAGTTCCTCGACGGCGTCGGCGCACCCCTGCGCAACGTGCACAAGTTCGACGTCCTGCTCCGCCTACCCCTGTGCCTGGGCATGGCGCACCTGATCGGGCTGGCCGTCCGGGCGGCGCGCACCGCGCCCGCCCGGCACCGCCCGCGAACCGTCGCCCGCGCCTGGCTGACCGCCGGCGCCGCCATCGTCGCCGTCACGGCGGTCGCCACACCCGCCCTCGCGGGCGGTCTCGCCACCCCGGGCAGCGTCAAGGAGGTGCCCGGTTACTGGCACGACGCCACCGACTGGCTCGACGCGAACACGGGGCGCGGGCGGGTGCTCGTCGTGCCCGGGGCACGCTTCCCGTCGTACGACTGGGGCAACACCACCGACGAGATCACCCAGCCGCTGCTCAACAGCCGGTGGGCGGTACGCAACGCCATCCCCTTCACCCCGCCGACGACGATCCGGCTGCTGGACGCGATCGAGTCGACGCTCGCCACCGGCGCCGGGTCGACCGGACTGGCGGACCTGCTGGCCCGATCCGGGATCAGTCACGTCCTGTTCCGCGCCGACCTCGACCACGGCCGCTCCGACACGGCCCGCCCAGCGGTGGTCCGGCAGGCGCTGGAACGCTCACCCGGGCTGACCCGCGTCACGTCCTTCGGCCCCCTTCGCGGCGGGCCCTCGTCTCCCGACGAGTTCCGCGACCATGGGCTCGACGTGCCCGTCCGGGCGCTGGAGGTCTACCGGGTCGACCGGCCCGTCGAGCCGGTGGTCGCCTACGACAGAACCGACGTGACAACAGTGGTGGGCGGCCCCGAGTCACTGCTCGACCTCGCCGCGGCGGGGCAGCTCGGCCCGGCGCCCACCATCCTGGCCGGCGACACGTCGACCGCCGACGTCGCCGGGCCGGTGGCGATGACCGATGGGCTGCGCAGACGCGACGTGTCGTTCGGTGGGCTGCGCGACAACACGTCCCAGACGCTGACCGCCGACGACACCTTCGAGGTCGACGCGCCCGCCCACGACTACCTGCCCGAGTGGGGTGCCCAGCACTCCACCGTCGCCCGTTTCGAGGGCATCAACGCGATCCGCACCTCCACCTCCCGCTCACAGGTGGACTCTCCGGGCGGCGCCCGCCCCGAGCACCAGCCGTACGCGGCGATGGACGGCAACCCGGCGACCTCCTGGCAGTCCGCGCCGTACTCGCCCAGCAACCAGCAGTGGATCGAGGCAGGACTCGCCAACCCGACGAAGGTGACCCGGGTCGAGGTGTGGTTCGACCTGAAGGCCGATGCCCTGCCCACCACTGTGACCGTCAGCGCCGGGTACGAGAGCAGCACCATCGAACAGTTCAGCGACCACATGGTGTTCGAACTGCCCGGCGTGCACGCCACCCGCGAGGTCCGGGTAGCGGTCGACAGCGCGTACGACCTGCGCCCGTTGGGAAACGGCTCGGTCGGCATCGCCGAGATCAAGGTTCCGGGCATCCAGACCAGCCGCACCCTGGTCCTGCCCGCCGCACCCGTCACCGACCGGCCGGCGACCGTCGTCGTGTCGGCGGCACCCACCACGCCGGCCTGCTTCTCCGTCGACGGGCACCCGCGCTGCTCCACCGACGCCGTCCGTGGTTCCGAGGACGCGTCCACAATCGACCGAACCCTGACCCTGCCGGCGGCCGGCGCGTACGACGCCGAACTGTGGGCGCGGCCCACGGCCGGCCCCGACCTGGACAACGCCCTCGACAAGGTGGTGACCGACGCGCAGCCGCTGCGCCTCGCGGCGCAGATCAGCGCCTCCTCGACGGCCGTGCCCGACCCGACCGGCCGGGCCGGGGCGGCGCTCGACGGGAACCCCGCCACCAGTTGGTCACCGGCGATCGACGACGAGGCACCGATCCTGCGACTGAAGTGGCTCAAGCCGCAGACTGTCAGCGGGCTCCGCTTCACCGTCGACGACAAGACAGCCGCCACCCGGCTCGGCAGTGTGCGGGTGGTCGGCGACGACGGCTTCCGCAGCAGCCTGCTCGGCGACGACGGGTTGCTCCGCCTGGACCCGCCGATGCGGACCGACGAGATCACCATCCAGTTCCTCGACAAGCCATCCGCCGCCAGCACCGACCCGTACAAGCTGCGGTTGCCGGAGAAGTTGCCCGTCGCGGTCGGTGAGGTGACAGTGCTACCCGGAGCGCCCACCGTCGGGCCGAGCCCCGACACACCCCTGGCGCTGGCCTGCGGGTCGGGGCCGACGCTCCAGATCGGCGCGGCGCGGGTGACCACCACGCTGCGCGGCACGCTCCGTGACCTGCTGGAAATGCGCGAGATGCCGGTGACGCCGTGCGGCCGGGCCACGCCCCGGCAGCTCGACCTGGGCCGCGGGGAACACCGCATCGTCGCCACCCCGAGCCAGTTGGCCTCACCCGTCCGGGTCGCCCTGGTGCCCCGGACGACCACGCCGGCCTCGACGGCCACCCCGCCGGCCGCCAGCGCCACCGAGATCGAATCCTGGGAGGCCACCGAGCGACGGGTACGGGTGGCCAGTCATCCCGTCAACCGGGTGCTCGCCGTGCGGGAGAACACCAACACCGGCTGGCAGGCCACCCTCGGTGGGCGAACGCTGAAACCACTGGTGGTGGACGGGTGGCAGCAGGGCTGGATCCTTCCCGCCGGCGCCTCCGGAGAGGTGCTGTTGCGTTTCGCCCCGGACACCCCGTACCGGGCGGGGCTTCTCCTCGGCGGCACCCTGCTCGCGGTGGTGGTCCTGCTCGCGGTGCTGCCCGCCCGACACCCTCGCGGGGGCGCCTCGGCGACCGTCGTACCGCGCGGCCGACGCCGGGTCACCCGCTCGCTGCCGCTGCTGGCGGTCGGGGCCGCCGCGCTGGTGCTGTGGAGCGGCCTCATCGGCGGTCTGCTGGTCGCTGCGGGTTTCATGCTGGCGGTACCCGGCCCACGTCGCCTGCCGTGGCCGGCCGACCCACGTCGGGCCAGGACGATCAGCCGGGCCGTCGAGACCTGGCTTCCCGGCGCGCTCGTCCTGCTCGCCGGGTTGCTCTACCTCGATTCGACGCGGCGGAACACCGACGCGCTGGTGCAACTCACGATCGTCGTCGCCCTGGGTGCCCTCTGGCTCTCCACCGCCGCCCGACGACGCCCGGTACGCTGGCCCACGCCGACCGCCGCGACCGCAGCCGTTGCGCCGGCCGCGCTGGTCGCGGAGGACCCGAAGCCATACCCGGCCAAGCTGGACGAGACCGAGCCGGAACCGGCCGGACCAGCCGACGGGCAGCTTCCGACCTTCTCCGAGATCACATGAGCCCCCGACTACCCGTCCGTCGGGAGAAGACGGCCCAGACGGAGCTGACACGCGGCTGGAGCACTGGCCTCGGCGCTGCCGGGGTCAGCGTCACAGTGGCCGGGGTCCTCGTCAACGGCCTTGCCTACCTGGTGCCGGTGCTGGCCGCCCGGCGACTCGACCCGGCCGACCTCAGCGCGCTCGCCGCCGCCCTCGGGCTGGTGGCCATCGTCGGTGTGCCCGGGCTCGGCCTGCAACTGGCCGTCGCCGTGCACCACTCCCGCCACGGTGCCTCCGACACCCGGCGGCTCACAGCCGTCACCGCCGCCGTGTGCGCGGGAACCCTCGTCGCGGCGACACCACTGCTGGTCACCGCCCTGGATCTCCCGGTCGAGATGCCCGCGCTGCTGGCGGTCACCACAGCGGCGATAGTGCTCTCCTCCCGGTCCCTCGGGGAGTTGCAGGGTGGCCAGCGCTTCGTACGACTCGCCATCGGGATGGCAGTGCTCGCCGCCGGCCGCTACGGCGGCGTGATCGCCGGGTTGCTGCTCGGCGCGGGACCGACCGGCGCGCTGGCGGTCGGCGCGTTGACCGCCGCCCTCACCCCGGCGGTGCTGGCCCGACTCGCCCGTGAGCCCGGACGGTCGTCCACCGCCCCACGGCTGACCGCCGCCCAGGTCGTTGCCGGCTGCGGTGCGACACTGGCGATGCTCGTCGTCTCCTACGCCGATCTGCTGCTGGCCCGACAACTGCTGTCCCCGTCGGATTCCGGGGCGTACTCGGTCGGCACCGTCCTGAGCAAGGGCGCGCTCTGGGCGCCGCAGGTCGCCGCCGTTCTCGCCCTACCTCGGCTGGCCCGCGGTGACCGGCGCAGCCGGACGGTTGCGCTCGCGGTGACGGGCGGCTGCGGCCTGGTGCTGGTCCTCGCCTCGACGCTCGCCGGAGGGCTCGCCTTCCGCCTCGCCGGTGGGCCCGACTACGACCACCTGGGCCGGTACGCGCCCCTCTTCGCGGCGGTCGGTGCGCTCTACGCGGTGACGTTCGTCCTGCTCAACGACCGCCTCGCGGCCGGCGCACGCTGGGCGGCGGCACCGCTGTGGGTGGGCGTGGTCGGCCTGGTGGCCGTCACCGCGACCCTCCGGCCGCACAGCGTCCCCGGTCTTCTCCTCGCTGCCCTGGGCACTGCCATCGTCACCACAGCGCTGATGGCGGTGACGGCCCGTCGGCCCGCGCCGGTTCCGGCGACCGAGCCGACTAGCTCTCCGCGAGCCAGTCCGTCAGCAGTCGGTGGTCGATCGAATCCACCCGACCGAGCGGACGACCCGAGGCCGCCCGGTCCCGCAGCTCCGCCCGGGTGAACCAGCGGGCCTCCAGCAGCTCCTCGCCGTCTACGCGCACCTCGTCGGAGGTGGCGGTGGCCCGGAAGCCCACCATCAGGCCGGCGGGGAACGGCCACGCCTGTGACCCCTGGTAGGTCACGTCGGTGACTGTCACGCCCGCCTCCTCGCCCATCTCCCGACGGACCGCGTCCTCCAGGCTCTCGCCGATCTCGACGAAGCCGGCCAGCGTCGAGTACGCGTCCTCGGCCGCGCCCGCGTGCCGGGCCAGCAGACAGCGCCCCGACCGACCGGGTGCCTCGACCAACACGATGATCGCCGGCTCGATCCGTGGGAACAGCAGGCGTTCGCACTCCGTCCCGGTGCAGGTCCGCAGGTGCCCGCCGCCGTCGGCGACGGCCGGCGCACCGCACGTCCCGCAGAATCGCTGCTGCCGGTGCCAGTGCAGCAGACCCCTGGCGTACGCATGAACGGCCGCGTCGCCGGGTTCGAGCCGCCCGACCAGTGCTCGCACGTCGACGGACCGCACCGCACCGGCCATCTCGACGGCGGACCGCTCGGGGAGCGCGGAGAGGTCCGCGGCGAACACGGCGGTCTCCCCGTCGAGCCCCAGGAAGACGGTCTCGCCGGCGGCGGACCGGACCAGTGCGGCCCGCTCCGCGCTGAGCCGAACCGGGCCGTGCCCGTCGACGAGACAACGGTCCCGCCACATCGGCAACAGCACTGTGGTCGACTCGGTGAGCAGCGCGCCCAACCGCGTCGGATCGGTGCGCAACGGGCCCGCCCGGTCCAGCGATCCGCCCCCGTACGCCAACACCCGCTCCGCAGTGTCCACAGGGTCACCGTGCCACGTCGGCGGTCCGCCGTCGGCACCGCCCCCGGACCGGTGCGACACGCCGAACGACACGCGGTAGCAGCGCCTGGTGGGCGCAGCCCCCGAGGACGGCCGGGCATTCGTTACCGTAGGTGCCTCCGGGAGGGAGGACCTCCCGCGGCACCCTGGCGATCGAGGTTGCAGTGACGCTGTACGGCGAAAACAGTCCACCCGCCGACGACCGGCCCACAGTGCAGGTCACCGCGGTCACCTGGCCGGACGATGGACCCGAGCCGGCCACCACAGCCGCTCCCGGCGAGCCGGACGGCGGCCCGCGCCGGCCGCGTCGGGTGCGGATGCTGCTCGCCTCCGGCATCACCGGTGGCGTCCTCGCCGCCGTGGCGGGTGCCGGAGCCTGGGCGTACGCCGGTGACGTTCCCCGTGGCACCAGCGTGCTCGGCACCGAACTGGGCGGCCGGAGCCGCGCGGACGCCGACCGGGAGTTGCGGGCTGAGCTGGACCGCCGGGCGGCAACGCTCGCCACGCCGCTGAAGGTCACCGTCGACGGGCGTACCGCCGAGATCAACCCGGCCGACGTGGGGCTGACCGTCGACGTGCCGGCGACCGTCGCGGCAGCCGCTGAGGCGGACGCGCACCCGGTCAGCCGGTTGGTCGGCTCCCGCACCGTCGAGCCGGTGGTGACAGTCGACGTGGGCCGGTTGGACGACGCGCTCCGTAAGGTGCTCGGCGACAAGGCCCAGGGCATGACGATGCCGACGATCGCCTATCAGGGCACCACGCCGAAGGTCGTACAACCCAAGCCCGGGCTGGCTCTCAACCCGGAGCGTTCCGCCGAGGTGGTCCGCACCGGCTGGTTGGCCGGCGCCCCGGTCACCGTGCCCCTGGTGGAGACCCACCCGGCGACCACCCCGGAGGAGTTGGACCGGATGGTCAGCGAGCTGGCGAAGCCGGCCGTCGCCGCGCCGGTCACCCTGCGCACGAACAAGGGCCAGGTCACGATCCCGCCCGCCGCCATCGCGAAGAGCCTCCGGTTCGGCGCCGACAAGACCGGCAAGCTCACCGCCTCGGTGGACGTCAAACGCCTGAGGACGGCGCTCGGCGACAAGCTGGCCGCCATCGAGGTGCCGCCGAAGGACGCCACCATGACGATTTCCGGTGGCCGGCCCACGGCCAAGGAGGGGCGATCCGGGCAGCAGCTGGACACGGCAGCCCTCGGTCGGGACCTGCTGGCCGTGCTACCGAAGGCGGACGGCCGCGAGGTGACCGGCGAGTTGAAGCCGACGCCGCCGCAGCTGACCGGGGAGAAGCTCGCCGGTCTGGGCATCAAGGAGCGGGTGTCGACCTTCACCACCCGGTTCACCGGCGGCATGACCTCGTCGCGCAGCCAGAACATCGCGACCATCGCGAGGAAGGTGGACGGCACCGTCGTGCTGCCCGGGAAGACGTTCTCGCTCAACGGGCACACCGGCGAGCGCGGCTACGCCCAGGGCTACCGGGACGCGCCTGTCATCCTCGACGGCAAACTGGTGCCGGGCGTGGGCGGCGGCACCTCGCAGTTCACCACCACGCTGTTCAACGCTACCTACTACGCCGGCCTGGAGGACGTCGAGCACAAGCCGCACTCGTACTGGTTCGACAGGTACCCGGCGGTCATCGAGTCGACAATCTTCTGGCCCAGTCTGGACTTCAAGTTCCGCAACAACACCGAGTACGGCGTGCTCATCGACACCTCGTACACGTCCAGCACGATCACCGTGTCCATCTGGAGCACGAAGATCTACGACAGCGTGAAGACCGAGTACGGGCCACGCCGCAACATCACGACGCCGAAGCAGATCCACCTGGCTCCCGGCCCCTCGTGCATCGAGACCAATGGCATCAACGGCTTCACCCAGGACGCCTTCCGGGTCATCAAGAAGGACGGCGCGGTGGTCAAGCGGGAGAAGTTCACCTGGCGCTACGACGCCGAGCCCCGCTACGTCTGCGGTCCGAAGACGTCCTGAAGTCCCACCCGCCCATTGCGCTTGCCGCCCTGCTGTGGCATCGGCACCGTACGACTCTCCTGAACCCGGATCTCGGCCCGGAATCTGTGCGCCGCGGGGTGCCACATCTCCTCGAACGGACCCATGACCTCGCCACCGATGCCACGACGACGGACCCGGGACGCGAGCCACCAGAGCGTGCCCAGGATCGCCGCCACGCAGCCCGCGAAGACCGCAAATATCAGGACCTCATCCACAGGCCGAGCCTAGCCCTGGGCGCCAGGCCCAGACTTGGACCTGGACCTGAACCTGGACCTGGACCTGGACCGCCTCGATCTTGCACTTTCGGTCGTCGCAAACGCCCGCCCAACCGTGGCCCGACCGCAAGATCGCGCAACATCCTGAATGTAGTGGCCTCACGACGTGCGGACACCACTACAACCAGGATCGAGCGTGACCTTGGCGGCCTCGGGCGCGTCGAACCCCTGTGCACGGCCTCACCGGTCGTCCCGTGGCCCCGCATATCAGGATCCCGGGTCGATCAACCAGACAGGGAAACGCAGATTAGGCCACCCCCCGATGGGGGTGGCCTAATCTGGAAGATTGTCCGGCGGCGTCCTACTCTCCCACACCCTCACGAGTGCAGTACCATCGGCGCTGGAGGGCTTAGCTTCCGGGTTCGGCACTTCACC